>NZ_JAWJEK010000006.1:1554-4324 GCF_032911545.1 Marinobacter sp. M-5 | reverse complement strand
TGCGTTATCCGCAATTGTCTTGGGTGTTATATAGTCAAGCCGCACGAGCAATTAGTATCGGTTAGCTCAACGCCTCGCAGCGCTTACACACCCGACCTATCAACGTCCTGGTCTTGAACGGCTCTTCAGGGACCTCAAGGGTCCAGGGAGATCTCATCTTGGAAGGGGCTTCCCGCTTAGATGCTTTCAGCGGTTATCCTATCCGAACATAGCTACCGGGCAATGCCACTGGCGTGACAACCCGAACACCAGAGGTTCGTCCACTCCGGTCCTCTCGTACTAGGAGCAGCTTTCCTCAAATCTCCAACGTCCACGGCAGATAGGGACCGAACTGTCTCACGACGTTCTAAACCCAGCTCGCGTACCACTTTAAATGGCGAACAGCCATACCCTTGGGACCGGCTTCAGCCCCAGGATGTGATGAGCCGACATCGAGGTGCCAAACACCGCCGTCGATGTGAACTCTTGGGCGGTATCAGCCTGTTATCCCCGGAGTACCTTTTATCCGTTGAGCGATGGCCCTTCCATACAGAACCACCGGATCACTATGACCTACTTTCGTACCTGCTCGACGTGTCTGTCTCGCAGTCAAGCGGGCTTGTGCCATTACACTAACCGCACGATGTCCGACCGTGCTTAGCCCACCTTTGTGCTCCTCCGTTACGCTTTGGGAGGAGACCGCCCCAGTCAAACTACCCACCACACAGTGTCCTTAACCCCGATAAGGGGTCGAAGTTAGAACCTCAAACATGTCAGGCTGGTATTTCAAGGTTGGCTCCATGAGAACTGGCGTTCCCACTTCAAAGCCTCCCAGCTATCCTACACAAACATGCTCAAAGTTCACTGTGAAGCTATAGTAAAGGTTCACGGGGTCTTTCCGTCTAGCCGCGGATACACCGCATCTTCACGGCGATTTCAATTTCACTGAGTCTCGGGTAGAGACAGCGCCCCCATCGTTACGCCATTCGTGCAGGTCGGAACTTACCCGACAAGGAATTTCGCTACCTTAGGACCGTTATAGTTACGGCCGCCGTTTACCGGGGCTTCGATCAAGAGCTTCGCGCAAGCGCTAACCCCATCAATTAACCTTCCGGCACCGGGCAGGCGTCACACCGTATACGTCCACTTTCGTGTTAGCACAGTGCTGTGTTTTTAATAAACAGTCGCAGGGGCCTGGTATCTTCGACCGGCTTCCGCTCCACCCGCAGGGGCTTCACGTACATACCGGCGTGCCTTCTCCCGAAGTTACGGCACCATTTTGCCTAGTTCCTTTACCCGAGTTCTCTCAAGCGCCTTGGTATTCTCTACCTGACCACCTGTGTCGGTTTGGGGTACGGTCCCGAATAGCCTGAAGCTTAGAAGATTTTCCTGGAAGCAGGGCATCAATGACTTCTCGCTCGAATGAGCAATCGTCGTCGCGTCTCAGGATTGAGGACCCGGATTTGCCTAAGTCCTCTCCCTACTCGCTTAAACCGGGACAACCGTCGCCCGGCTCACCTAGCCTTCTCCGTCTCTCCATCGCAGCTATCCAAGGTACGGGAATATTAACCCGTTTCCCATCGACTACACCTTTCGGTCTCGCCTTAGGGGCCGACTCACCCTGCGCCGATTAGCGTTGCGCAGGAACCCTTGGTCTTCCGGCGTGGGAGTTTTTCACTCCCATTGTCGTTACTCATGTCAGCATTCGCACTTCTGATACCTCCAGCATGCTTCTCAACACACCTTCGCAGGCTTACAGAACGCTCCCCTACCCCGCATACAAAGTATGCAGCCGCAGCTTCGGTAACCAGTTTGAGCCCCGTTACATCTTCCGCGCAGGCCGACTCGACTAGTGAGCTATTACGCTTTCTTTAAAGGATGGCTGCTTCTAAGCCAACCTCCTAGCTGTCTGAGCCTTCCCACATCGTTTCCCACTTAACTGGTATTTGGGGACCTTAGCTGGCGGTCTGGGTTGTTTCCCTCTTCACGACGGACGTTAGCACCCGCCGTGTGTCTCCCGGATAGTACTCACAGGTATTCGGAGTTTGCATCGGGTTGGTAAGTCGGGATGACCCCCTAGCCGAAACAGTGCTCTACCCCCTGTGGTATTCGTCCGAGGCGCTACCTAAATAGCTTTCGGGGAGAACCAGCTATCTCCGGGCTTGATTAGCCTTTCACTCCGATCCACAAGTCATCCCCTGGCTTTTCAACGACAGTGGGTTCGGTCCTCCAGTTGATGTTACTCAACCTTCAACCTGCTCATGGATAGATCGCCCGGTTTCGGGTCTATGCCCAGCGACTAAATCGCCCTATTCAGACTCGGTTTCCCTACGGCTCCCCTATACGGTTAACCTCGCCACTGAACATAAGTCGCTGACCCATTATACAAAAGGTACGCCGTCACAGAACAAGTCTGCTCCGACTGCTTGTACGCATACGGTTTCAGGATCTATTTCACTCCCCTCACAGGGGTTCTTTTCGCCTTTCCCTCACGGTACTGGTTCACTATCGGTCAGTCAGGAGTATTTAGCCTTGGAGGATGGTCCCCCCATATTCAGACAGGATACCACGTGTCCCGTCCTACTCGATTTCACTAGACTCAGGTTTCGGATACGGGGCTATCACCCACTATGGCGGCACTTTCCAGAGCCTTCTCCTACCAGTTGTCTAGCTTAAGGGCTAGTCCCCGTTCGCTCGCCGCTACTTAGGGAATCTCGGTTGATTTCTTTTCCTCGGGGTACTTAGATGTTTCAGTTCCCCCGGTTCGCCTCTTACACCTATGTATTCAGTG
>NZ_JAWJEK010000005.1:0-103229 GCF_032911545.1 Marinobacter sp. M-5 | reverse complement strand
GAAGGATTACACCTTCAAGAACCCCGCTTACGCGTTGATGCACGAAGACGCCGGTGCCGACCTCAATCACCGCGAGGACTACCAGAGCTATCAATACCCCGGCCGCTTCAAGGCCGACGCCAGTGGCCAGCCCTTCACCGAAGCCCGGCTGGATGCCCTGCGAAACGACGTCAGCGCCGCCAGCGGTGAAAGCAACCGCGCCGATTTCACCCCCGGTGCCAAAGTCACCCTGACCGACCACGACAGCGAACGCCTGAACCGGGAATGGCTGCTGACCGGCATTGTCCACACCGGCAAACAGCCTCAAGCGCTGGAAGAAGAGGGCGGTTCCGACCCCACCAGCTACAGCAATCGTTTCAAGGCCGTGCCCGCGGACCGCACCTGGCGCCCGCAGATCGGACACCGCCCATTGATGGACGGACCGCAGATGGCCATCGTCACCGGCCCGGAGGGTGAAGAGATCCACTGCGACGAACACGGCCGGGTGAAAGTCAGGTTCCCGTGGGACCGCTACTCGAAAAATGACGAGCACAGCAGCGCCTGGTTAAGAGTCAGCCAGGGCTGGGCCGGCGGCCAGTATGGCTTTATAGCACTGCCGAGAATCGGCCACGAAGTCATCGTCAGTTTCCTGGACGGCGATCCGGATCAGCCGATTATTACCGGAAGAACTTACCACGCCACCAGCACGCCGCCGTATGCGCTGCCGGAACACAAAACCCGCACCACATTAAAAACCCAGACCCACAAGGGCGAGGGCAGCAACGAACTGCGGTTTGAAGACGAAGCCGACAAAGAGCAGATCTACCTCCACGCCCAGAAAGACCTGGACCTGCTGACCGAAAACAACCGCACGGAAGTTATCAGGAACGACAGCCACCGTACTGTCGAAAATAACGCTTTCAGCCACATCAAGGGCGATGACCACTGCACCGTAGATGGCGAAAAGCGCGAATCCGTCAGCGGCGACTGCAGCCAGAACATCGTCGGCACCCTTCACCAGAAATCCGGCAAAGGCACCCTCAGCGAAGCCGGCACCGAAGTGCACCACAAGGCGGGTGCCAAGGTGGTGCTGGACGCGGGCGCAGAACTCACCATCTCCGCCGGCGGCAGCCTGCTTAAACTGGACCCGAGCGGCGTGACGCTGGCGGGGCCGGGGATCAAGATTAATTCTGGGGGGAGTTCAGGGAGTGGGCGAGGACAAAGCGCCGCTGATCCAGATCTGCCTGCAGTGCTCGATAAGCATGGCGCAGCTATGCCCCAATCTTCGGCACTTGCCACCGTAGGCCAGCGCCAATCCGCATCGCCGAAGCAAATGGAGTTGGCGCAACTGCCTTGCACTGACCGAAAACTGATTGTTGACGTGATTGGCGGGCGTCTCGAACGCGACTCGGTAGAAGCTGTGAAAGAGCCCGAAGGGGAGTAGAACGCATGACAGATACTGTGAATTTTTCAGACGAACCGCGGGACCGCTCCGTTGTTCGCAAAGCCGAGTACGATGATGCTGATCCGAAAGATCTTGTGCTCACTATCCCTTCCCGTGACGGTGGCCAGATCAAGGTGCCTTTATTGGAACAGGCGCGGTCGAATATTGAGCGGGAGGATTATCAGGAAAACACCCTGCTCCGGGTAAAACCTCTGGCAGAGATTGAAAGCAATTTGCCGGTCAAAAGCGGCGGTATCACCGTTTATCAGGGCAAAGGGGTTGCGCTGCTTAGACCCGGGTATCTTTACGTCTTTCGCAACGACAGGCTTTGGCGAGAGCTGGAGATTGGCGAAAATTCCCAATTCAGCGATATCGACCTCGCAGCAACCCGGCCAGATTTAACGGATACTGACTCTGCCCTACGGATTACCCGGCCGTCCAGCGGGGAATGGCTTGATGATGTGTTGATCCCGGTTTTCCTTCAGGGTCAGGCTGTGATGCATAACTTCCGTATGGCCTACAGTGAAGTGCAATGGGATTGGTCTTATATCGAGCAACTCGAGCAGGATGAGTCAGCTCGCAATGCCAGAACAACGGGCGTTGGTCCTGCCTGGGCTACATCCAGTGTAGAGGGCCTAAGCTTCGAAAGCGGCTTTGTGGCTGCACGGGTTGAGGATGTATCGGAACTTCGGGAGAGGGATCTTGGCATCGAGTTAATGCTGGAAAACCCCAGTGATTTTGGGTTGAGTTTTGACGCTCCGGCAGACGGCGAGCTTTGCGTCAAACTTGGCCGGTTGCTTGAATCACCGTTCGACCTGAGCTGTGAGCCGGGCGAGGACCAGTTGGCCGCATTGAGACAGCAACCGGGCATCGCCTGCCTGGCGCTGCCAGATCCTCTGTTCAAAGTCCGGCATTCTATGTCTCAGCTCCATCTTGCATTGCATTATCTGGATGCTGTCGATGCTTCCATCCGTGATAATCCGATGGCGCACTCTGCAATGCTGATCCGCCAGGCGGTTTTCGACCCTCGACCAAATGGCCAAAACCCCTTCGCCCAATATGCATCGGCCGTTGACCGTTCGAAACTGGATCAGACCCTCAAAACCGAAGAAAAGCAGCATGCCCTGGCCGTTATTGACCGGCACCTCGACACGCTCCGCGGACTGCTTGGCAGCGGCGATTACGACGCAGTGCTTGAGGATTACCGGACCTGTCAGGATGTCGCGATCTGTGAGGGGTACTTGCTGGTGGCTGATAACCTCAACCTGCTTCAGCAAATTCCGGGCGTGCTCCAGGCCCAGGGCGTTGTCGGTAGGGACTGGGTTCTGCAAGAGCTCCGCCGTTGGGTTCTTGACGGAGTATTCTTGAGTAAATGGGCACCCGAAACTGCAGAAGACGGTGCCGAGCCGATGATGCGAAGCCTTGAAAAGCTGGTTCAGGACAATGCAGAGATCGACGATGAGCGTTTGAATCGGCTGAGTATGCAGTCTCTGGTTTACCTGGAGAAGCAGTTAAACGAGCAGAGCGATGAGGTTGAGTCGGGGATCAGAGGCGTCGCTAATGCGGGTAAGGTGAGTGGCATGATCGCGGGTTCTCTCAACGAATGGAGCTCGGCATTACTCGCCGTTGGCAAACGCCTGATGGAAGGCGGGCATGTCCAAGAGGTCGAGCTGCCAAGAATCATGCAGAGAGCCCGTTCGAACTTTGCACTCGGCGACCCCAGCCTCAGGCGCATCGACGTAATGACTCGGGAGGCGGCGATAGTTTCCGGCTCGATCATCGGTGTTAACAGTAATGGAATGAAACGGGGCCTGACCGACTTTGATCGAACCGAGGGTGTTCTCACCAGAGCCAAGGATTACCTGTATGCCGACTTGATGGATGATTCTGGCCGGATGGTAGCGTCCACAAGCCCAGCGCGTATGTCTGACGAGATCGAGGAAGCGATCCAAAGGGTCGCTGGCACCGTCTCGGTATTCATCGCTCCCGATGACCACCCAGAGGCTCGAAAGTTGAGCTTGTTGAAAGTTGATCTTGCGAAGCGCGCAAATGAGGTGATTGACGGGCCTGCGGTGTCTAGGGGGTTAGTGGCGCTGGCAGCATTTAATATCTTTATTGAGTTGAACAACTTGATGAAGACTTCTCGGCAAGATGAAGGCGCGATTAATTTGAACAGAGGCAAATTGGCTGGGGCGACGGCCGATTTGATTGCTGCATCTCTTAAGTTGAGCGAGGTGTTGGGGAGAGCTGAGTCCGCCGCTCAAGGTAACAATACTAGAATTTATAAGGTGTCGACGCGCCCAGTGTTTGATATGAAAAATTGGGTTCTGATCGGCGAACGGTTAAAAGCGGTAGGGTCAGCAACTTTGGTTAAGGTTGCAGGGTTGGCAACGTTCCTCGCTGGAGCTGTTGGCGCTGGGTTGAGTTACTGGGAGATGCGCATCAGCCTGGCGAACAAGGATTTTGACGCGGCGATTGGGCACGCAATGGCAATGACTGGTAGTTTGATTGTGCTCGCTTCTCCCCTTATGCATACGCTCCTGGCGATCCCGGGTTGGGGCTGGGCAATTTTTGGCTTGGCGATGGCCGTTGGCGGTGGGATTTATGCGGCATCAGTTACCGACGATACTTTCGAGCAACTGATAAAACGTGGTCCTTGGGGAACCTTCTCGGACAGTTCTCTGCCGGGAATGAATGACAAAGCATACTACAGCCAACTGCTCACAATGCTCTCTCCCGTGCAAGTCACAGCTCAGCGATATGCCGACATAGAACCCGACCCTGACTTAGCTCACCCCGATTTTCCTCCCACGCCGGATGACTATGTGATCACAGTGCAACTACCTTTGGTAAGCCGCATTAAATTGCATCATGAGTGCGAGGGCGATCTTCCAACAAGCCCGTTTAGATTGGTGGTCCAAGAGGTGGCGTATCACACTACGACCACCAACGTTCCCTCCAAAGGCGTAATGGGGGAAAGCACCAGCACACAGGTGTACAAAGCGACACCACTCACCAAGGTCACCGCCAGGCAGTCGCTCCCTGAGCAATCCGGAGTTCGCTTTCTGGTTAAGCGGGAGATTCACGAGAGTGTTTATGAGGCCTCTCATTACCGGGAATCTATGACTACACAAATTCGAGTTGGATTGCAGGCTACCCTTGGCACAGAGCTAGGGCCGTTGGTGTTTCCCACTCCCATATTTGGAGATTATGAATCGTTTGATTTGTCTAGACACGACAATCCTCCCCTAAAGGAAAGAAATCTCTTTAACCCCTTTGCACAGCCAGAATCACCATACTGGTACTTCACTGAGGTCGGCGTATGAATGAAAAGCAGTATGGCCCCGATGTTACAGACCCGGCATTTCGGGCAACTGACATTGGGCCCTTGCCGAAATCACCCAAAGAGCGAGTAAGGGTTGGGGAGGAACTCCAGCCTGTTGGTAACTATGCAGGCACGATCCCCTACCTTGGCACGATTCAAGACGCTGAAGCACTTCAGGATCATGAACAGTCCGACCCCGAATTTACATCCAAGGATTGGTGGTGGGATCACCAAAAAATCAGGTTTCTGAACGACAAACTGGGCTTTAAATTTCTGATCCTGGTTATACCGATGATTTGGGTGAGTACCTTATGGATTGGGGGGCCAGCATTAATGATCTGGGCCTTGGGGGAGATGGAGTTTGTTGCTGAACTTCCGCCCCTCGTGGTTGGAGTATTCATTATTTTCTTTATATTGGCGTGGTTTGCTTTCGTAGTCTGGGCGACACCTATCACAACAAACTGGCTCATGAGCACTGGTTTGGGGTTTGTGTTGAAGCCCTTTGAAAAAGCGATCAATAAAAAGCTAGACAAGACCCTTGAAGACGGCTGCAGCGAATTCAACCGAGTCACCGGCCAAGTGCGGCTGGCCATGGGAGGAGGGCGCTTTTTCCAGGCTCCATTCGTGGAGTTTGATGCCTATGTCGACCGCGTTATCCAGCAGAGCGGTGTGTTCTACCGTCTGATTCTGGTGCACCGCTACACCCAGAAATCCTTTCACACGATGGCGTTCAGCTCCATCGAGTCCAGCAAATCAGAGGTACTGGCCACTTGGGACATGCTGCAGACCTACATGGATGTGACGCAACCCTTGCCCGATACCCCTCGCCTGGAGCCCTTTCGGCACCTGGATCCGGTGACCGCAGAGCACGATAAGAACACAGGGCGCAATCCCAGATATTGGCGTGACCTTGATCTGGAGGCCTGGAGAGACGGTGAAGGTTGGACCGAGGTCCTTCGACGCCAGGAGAGTTACCCTTGGGGCAAGAGAACCTGCAAGCTGACACCGCAACTGGGCAAGATCTCGATGGAAGAATACCGAAAGCAGCGGCCGGCCGAGGCTTGGCCGATTTGATACTACAAGGAGGGTAAACTATGGATAGCCAAATAGAAGATCTGATGAAGCAGGGACTAAGCCGACATGAGATCTTCGAGCAGCTCAAAAAGCAGTCGGGTAATCAAATGCGTCTGCCTCAGAAGATTGCAACGTTCGAGCCTGGCTCACCTTGGCACGAACCTTCCTGATTAACCGAGTTTTCCTGGCGCTCTGATCGCCGCATGGCGTATCCAGCCGGGGCGAAGGGGAATGTTCTCCGTCCAGCCGGAAACCTGGGTGCCCTGCACTGGTGCCATCCTGGGTAGCCTGGAGCAGTCGGCCGATACCGATCACCTGCAACTGGCCTTCAGGCCACCGGCCCATGAGAAGACGCAGCATGGCATCCGCACCCGGGACCTGGGCTTGATGGTCAAGCTCGAAACATTACAAGCAGATGGAGCCCATACCGGTGCCGTTTATATGCTGAAGGTGACTCCGGACACCCATTACCCCCTGACACCCGTGCAGGAGGCACCGAAAGCTGAAATTACCTGGTGGCGACTCCGCCAGCCACTCATAGTGACGGATGGACTTTAATGACCCCCAAGAATGCCCAGTCAGAACAGCCTCCCCGCGCGGGTCGTTCCGAGCCCTTCCCGAGTGGCCGGCTGACCTTTTTATCCCCCAAACCCCTGCCAACCGGCATGCCACGGGTGGATCATGGCCATGCGGTGGGGGAAGTGAATGACGGCTACCTGGATTTTGGAGCGGGGACACCGCCGGTGATTGGTTGGCAAATGGCGCTTGGCGGGCCTTTTTTTTGCTTTTTGCTTGGTGCTTTCTTTTTTCCTTTCGTTGTTTTTCTTGGAGGGTTTGCTTTTGGTAATGGCTGGGAGGATGCTCTTTGGGGGTGGCGAGTAACCTTTGATTACGCCTTCTGGATTGCGGTTTGGGGGTGTAGTTTCTTCTTGCTGTTGGGCCTCGGTATCTCGTACCGAGATCACCTGAAGCTGGAATCCATTATCCCCACCCGCTTCAACCGCCAACGCCGCGAAGTGTGTTTTGTGCCAGAGGGACAGAAAGAGCCGATCTTCGTTCCCTGGGAGGAGCTGGTCGCCTGGGTGACGGAAGCCCAGGGCGTTACCGAATATGGCGTGCAGCGCCAATACGGCTTTGGCATTGGCTTCTATCACCCGGACACGGGCGAGAAATACACCCTGGAGTTTGAAACCTACGGCCAGCCCCAGGCCATTAGCACCTGGGAGGCTATTCGGGCGTACATGGAGTACGAAGTCCATACCTTGAAAGAAATCCAGGATCCACTGGAACTTCAGGGCCCGGACGACCCGCCCTGGGAGGGTGTCCATGTTTTCCGAAATGCCCGCAAACGTCTTCATGAAGACTTCCGGGAAGGCAAGCGGGGGATGCTCTACCTGACCGGCTGGTACCTCTACCACGTGATCACTTTCTGGATCATACCGAACCGGCTGGTGGAGTGGGAGGTCAGGAAGATCAAACGCACGAGCCGGAAGACATTACCTCAGGCCATGGCGGAGTGGTCTGAAGTGTTGCCAGAAGAGCAGTGGGCGAGACCCAGCGAAGAACTGAAGCGCCAACGCAAGCGAGTGCTGGAACTGCAAAAAGCGGATCCACAAAGGCCGGTTACCGAGATCTTTGCCCAGGTTGATGAGGAGTTTTCAGGTGCGGCCTCGATGACTGCTTAATCTGAAACATTATCAAGGAGGAAACTATGACTACGGTTATAAACGCAATCTGTAATGCCTGTAACAACACGATTCAGCTGGTACAGGAAGACTTGGAGCAGCTTGGAAGATCGGAACCTGTCCCCTGTAGCCAATGCAACGCCATGTTAAAGATCACGCCTGACGCCAACTCAGAGCGTAAAACAAAGCTTTCGGTGTTTGCTTTGACGATTGGTGCGGCAAGTGTGGCTATTGTGGCCCTAATAAATATCTTTGGTGATGCCGGCTTTCCGACTTATTTTGTTGCGATTCCCGTCATTCTGGTTTCTACCGTGCTGGTATCGAGTCTCAGTAACAGCAAGCTCAACTTAGAGCAGGTTGAGGGCAAGCATCCCTAGTGGTGGTTGCCTCTGAGCATCCTGACCCTCTCCTCCAGAATGCCCGCCGTGGCCTTCTCCGCAGGCAACGGCCCGCCGGCAATCAGCTCAATCCGCGACCAGAATCGCTTGGGGACGTGCTTCAGTGCCGGTCCGCCACAATGGCTGAAGAAACTCCCCCAAAGCCCGCGCAGCGCCATGGGGACAACGGGCACTGGCGTGCGTTCGAGGATGATCTCAACGCCGCCTTTGAAGGGCGCCACTTCGCCATCCGGCGTGAGCCGGCCTTCAGGGAAAATGCAGACCACGTTGCCCGCGTCCAGTTCTTCGTCAATGCGTTCGAAGGCGGCATTGTAGATCTCCGGTACCTTGGTCTTCGGGCCGATGGGGATGGTTTTCGCAAGCCTGAACAGTGCGCCGAGAATGGGCGTTTTGAAGATCTGGTAGTCCATCACGAAGCGCACGGGCCGGCGTACTGCGCCCGCGATCACCAACGCATCCATGTAGGTCACGTGGTTGCAGACCAGCAGCACCGGGCCTTCCTCGGGAATCCGGTGCAGGCCTTCATGGCGCACCCGGTAGATGGTGTGTGACAGCACCCAGACGATAAACCGCAGGGCGAATTCCGGCACCTGCTGGTACACGAAACCGGCCACCACCAGATTCATGATGGACAGCACCAGAAAGAACTCAGGAATGCTGAGGCCGATCACGCCCAGCATCAGAATGCCCATGCCGGCACTGACCACCATGAACAGTGCGTTGAACACGTTCAGTGCCGCGATCACGCGGGCTCGCCTGGGCTCTGGCGTTTCCCGTTGTACGAAGGCGTAGAGCGGAACGATAAACAGCCCGCCAAAAAAGCCGATGCCCAACAGATCAATCGCCACCTGTCGGTGTTGGCTGTCGGTGATGATCATCCACCAGTCGGTCGCTACCGGGTTGGCGGGCATATTGAAATACAGGTCAAGCCCGAACAGGCTGATGCCGAGTGAGCCAATGGGCACAATGCCGAGCTCTATGCGATGGCCGGAAAGCCGCTCACAGGCCACCGAACCCAGGGCGATACCGATGGTGAACACCGCCAGCAGCAGGGTAACGACGGTTTCGTCACCCATCAGATCCGATTGCGCAAAGCTGGGAAACTGGGTGAGGTAGGCGGCACCGAGAAACCAGAACCAGGAAATGGCCATGATGCACAGCAGCACGGAGTGGTTCTCAGCCGCCAGTCGCATCAGATTCCAGGTTTCTTTCAGGGGTCGGAAACCGATGTTCATCTGCGGTTGCGTCGCGCCGGTTTCCGGGACGTGTCGTGCGGCCAGATAGCCAATAACGGAGAGGGCGACAACGCCGATGGCGGCAAGTTTCTCCGGCTGGCTGCTGGCCATCATCAGGCCCGCGGCCAGCGTGCCCACCAGAATCGCAACGAAGGTGCCCATTTCCACCAGGGCGTTGCCGCCCACCAGCTCGTCATTCCGCAGCACCTGGGGCAGGATGGCGTATTTCACCGGCCCGAAGAAGGTGGATTGCACGCCCATCAGGAACAACAGCAGCAGGAGCGCTTCGTACCAGCCGTGCCAGAGCCCCACGGCGGCCAGCGCCATGATGGCGATTTCCGCCAGTTTGACCCAGCGAATGACGCGGGATTTCTCGTATTTGTCCGCCAGTTGGCCGGCAATGCCGGAGAACAGAAAAAACGGCAGGATGAACAGGAAGGCGGCAACATTGACCGCCACATCAATCGGCAGCCCCAACAGACCACCTGCAGTGTAGGTGATTAACAGCAGCAGGCTGTTGCGGAACAGGTTGTCGTTGAATGCACCTGAGAACTGGGTCAGAAAGAACGGCAGAAAGCGTCGCTCTGAAAGCAGCCGGAACTGGCTGTGGTCATCCATGGTTTGGCTCCCCCGGCCACGCGCCCGGCATGACGAAGACACGATTGGTTTCCCGCCAGACACCCTCTGCCTTGTCCGGCTCCATGATCGCAAACAACCGGGGAATGGCCCTTGAACGAACCATTTCCAGCGCATCCTCGGTGGGCTGCCGTGCAGGGACATGGTCCTGGTGCCAGGGGCCCAGCCAGTGGGGCTTGACCAGAGGCACCCAGTGCTGGGTGCTGTCCGGTCCAGCCAGGCCCGGCTGATCCAGTTCATCGATGTAGAGCCAGCTTCCCCGCAGGTGATTGGCCGCAGGGCCGCTTGGGGAACTCAGTTGAATGCGCCGGGGATAGAACAGATAGCCGGGCATGAAGAGTCGTGGCCGAATCGGCGCGCTGATACCGAGGGATGCGAGCAGGTCTCGGGTTTCTGGTCGTTCCGTGAGCTGGCTCTGATGATCCGTCATTTTCGCGGATTTCAGATCGAGGCGATCCCGGGCGTTGGGGCCATACCAGAGCGGGCCGTCCCGGTTGGCCCGGGGATAGCCCAGATAGAACTTCACGGCGATTTCATGGTGTTCAATGAGGCCGTCCGCAGGATTGCGCACGATAAAATCCAGCTCCCCCAGAGTCCGGCCCTCTCCTCGGATCGGCTGATTCTGAAGGAGAATCTCCCAGCCGAGCACGTCTTCCATCATGCAAGCGTACAGGCGCTCGAAATACAGCCCCAGACGTTTTGCCGGCAATTCGGTGAGCATGGCCGGGCCGCGATCGGGTTGGGCATCCCACGTCCGCAGCCTTGCCTCGGCATCCGCCGGCAGGTAATTTCCCGGATCAAATTCCATGGGAGAGCTGATAAGCTGGGGAACACGGCACATCCACGCCAGGTGGCGCACGGCAGGCACGCGGAACGGGATCCGGGCTGAATTCGTATCAGTGAGCGGCAGTTGCTGGTTCATACGCCGCAGCATAACCCAAACCGACGCGGTGATCAGGCCTTGCCGCCGATGCCGGGCTTTTACTCAGGAGAATCGACATGCAGTATCTTCATACCATGATCCGGGTCAGCAACCTGGAAGCAACCCTGCACTTTTTCTGCGACCTGCTGGGCATGAAGGAAATCAGCCGTAAAAGCAGCGAGAAGGGTCGCTTCACCTTGGTGTTTCTTGCGGCCCCGGAAGACGAGGCACGGGCCAGGGAAGAGCGGGCGCCGATGATCGAGTTGACCTATAACTGGGACCCGGAGGAGTACAGCGGCGGCCGCAATTTTGGGCACCTGGCGTATCGGGTCGATGATATCTACGGCTTGTGCGAACACCTGCGATCGAACGGTGTCACCATCAATCGACCGCCCCGTGACGGGCATATGGCGTTCATTCGCACCCCCGATGGCATCTCCATCGAGTTGTTGCAGAAAGGTGAGGCGTTGGCACCGCAGGAACCCTGGGCCAGCATGGAAAATACCGGCACCTGGTAAGGCCAGGCGCGGGCCGGCATGAACGGGCTGCAATGGGAAAGCCGGCGGGTTTAGGCTAAAATTTGTAAATTGCTCAATTCTCAACTGGTTAACCAAGGAAGACCCCATGCTCGCAGTGATTCTCTCTGGCGGTTCAGGCACACGTCTCTGGCCGCTCTCGCGGGAGGCTTATCCGAAACAGTTCCTGCCGGTGGTGTCTGACGATTCCCTGCTGGCGGAAACCATCGATCGGGGTCTGGCGCTGGATGGCAGCGCCCGGGTGATGGCCATCACCAATGAGGATCATCGTTTCGTGGTGGCAGCGCAGTTGCACGCCCAGGCGCCGGATCGCTCGGCGGGTATCATACTGGAGCCTGTTGGCCGCAACACGGCACCGGCCATCGCTCTGGCGGCCCTGGCGGCGGCAGAGGAGAATCCGGAAGAACTGTTACTGGTGATGCCGTCGGATCACGTGCTGAAGAACCTCACGGCGTTCCGTGAGGCCGTGGCAAAGGGCGCCGAGGCCGCCCGCGCCGGGAAGCTGGTTACCTTCGGGGTGGTGCCGTCAGCACCCCATACCGGTTACGGATACATCAAGGCGGGGGGCCGGCACAGTGGCTACCAGGATGTGGCCGCTTTCGTGGAAAAGCCCGACGAAGTGACCGCTGAGCGCTATCTGGCCGAGGGCGATTACTTCTGGAACAGCGGTATGTTCCTGTTCCGGGCGGATCGTTACTTGCAGGAACTGGAAGCCCACAACCCGGCCATGCTCAATGCGTGCCGAGACGCCTGGGAACAGAAAACCGCCGATCTCGACTTTACCCGTGTTGGCAAGACCGCCTTCGAGAGCTGCCCGGACGATTCCATCGATTACGCCGTGATGGAAAAAACCCGCGATGCGGTGGTGGTGCCGCTGGATGCCGGCTGGTCTGATGTCGGCTCCTGGTCTGCCCTCTGGGAAATTCAGCCCCAGGACGAGAATGGCAACGTCTGCCGCGGCGATGTGATTACCGAGGACGTATCCGGCTCCTACATTCACTCGGAGGGCCGCCTGATCGCCGCCCTTGGAGTCAGCGATCACGTCATTGTCGAAACCGATGACGTGGTTCTGGTGGCCGATCGCCGCCGGGTTCAGGACGTCAAGAAACTGGTTGCCCAGGTGAAAGCTCAGGGCCGTCTGGAACACCGCTTCCACAAGAAAGTGCACCGTCCCTGGGGCACCTACGAGGGCATTACCATGGGCGAGCGCTTTCAGGTGAAGCGCATTACCGTGAATCCCGGTGCCTCCCTGTCTTTGCAGAAACACCATCATCGGGCCGAGCACTGGGTGGTGGTCAAGGGCACGGCCACGGTGAATCGGGGAGAGGACACCCTGCTGCTGACCGAGGACCAGTCAACCTATATCCCTCTGGGCGTGACTCACCGCCTGACCAACCCCGGTGTGATTCCCCTGGAGCTGATCGAAGTGCAAACCGGCAGCTATCTGGGCGAAGATGACATTGTCCGCTTCGAGGACACTTACAACCGCGTTTAATGAAAGTCGTCCGGCTCAGGATGGGCCGGCCTCACGCATAAGGAGATGCTGAATGGATGACTGGCAGGGATGCCTGAGCCCCCTTTGTCAAACCGCTTTGCAGCGCGCCCGGGACAGCGTTGCCCATCGCGGTGGTTGTGCGATCACCGCTGAAGACTTTCTGTTGGCACTGGTTGAAGACGAGCCCGTAGTTTCCGGCTTCCTCAAAGCCCGGGGTGTCGATCTGGACGAGCTGGTGCGCACCATTCAGTGCGAACAACCCATTGTGACCGAGGTCGGCGGTGAGGGCCTGCTCTCGTCCCAGTTGCTGTACTGGTACGCCTGCGCGCGGGAACTCTCTGATGCGCCCTGGTTGGACTGGCCGCTGTTGATGCGTGCACTCACATTGTCTGCTGAGCGCCTGCAGGAAAAAGCTTACGTGTCGATACTGGAGATGGTTAGCGATTGGCCGTTGTCTGGCTGGAGCGGGCATAGCGAGAGTGCCGCGGGCGATGACCGGGTGCCCGTGGTGGTCAGTGACCTGGGCTGGCTGGCCCTGGCAGAAGACGTGGCGATTACCATGGCGGCATCGCCCTCGGCGCTGATCTGGTTACGGGGTGATCGTGGCACGGGAAAGACTGCTTGGTTGCAGGCGTTATTGCCCTGTCTGGACGCTGGCTACGTCGAGATCGATTTGCGCCGAGAGTCCGAACTGGCCGCCGATGACCACCCGGCGGTTCCGGATAGCCACGTGCCCCGCAGGGACTGGCCGGCGCTGATTCTGGACAATGTGTCGCCGGCGGAGGTGCTGACTCTGGCGGGACGCTGGGATAGTCTGGCGGCTCAGTTGATCCAGGGCTGGCGGGGACCGGTGTTGTTGCTGGGGCCGGGAGCCAGCCGGGGCGCGGAAGCCGTGGCGGAACTGGAACAATGGTTGGGTCGTTCGATGGACCTGTTTGATATGCCGCCCTGCGGATACCTGCAGAAAAAAACGATTCTGACCGCTCATCAGCCTGTCATCGAGAAACAATGGAATGTTTGTTTGTCCGATGGCGTGATTGCCTATGCTGCGGGTTGCCATAGCCAGTCTGTGGGGTCGCCCGGCGGCATGCTGCAATGGGTGGAGCGGGCGGCAGCCCGCCTGAACCTGTTCGCCAGCCGCGGCCCCACTGCGGCTCTGGCGCTGACGGGCCAGGCCGACACCTTGCGCCGGCAAAGCCTGGTGGCGCTGGCGCGCCAGGAACCGATTGCCGAGCTGGAGAGCGATCTGGCCAAAACCGAACTGGAGCGCGCGGCTGCAGAAGTCGTCTGGCACGAGCGCAAGGCCGCAGGAAGCCTCCGGACCCTGACCCTCGACGACCTGCGTCAGGAACTGGAGCGCTGGGTTGCAGCGCGCCCCGGCGCGGTTCACTATGTGGTCCATTGTGATCATGACGTAGGAGAAAAAGCGGGTGAGGGATCTCGAAATATACATTCGTGACCTGAAGTCTCTGGCGGTGTCGGAGTGGTTGTCCAATCACCTGGACCAGCTGGAGCTGGCGGACGGGCTGGAAGACACAAAGGCCATCAAGGGCGTGGGTCAATACCTGAATACAGCGGTCACGGTCAGTCTCTACCCGGGGGCTTTCGGTAAGCGCTTTACCTGTGTGGTGCTGGAAGGGGAATCACTGCCCTGGAACACAGATCTTGAGTGCGCCCGCAGTGCCTGGCGCGCGATGGACACGGAAGTCCGATGCAGCCCCGGAGACTGGAAAGAGGGTGAACCGGTGGAGGACGACAAATGGTGGCGGTTGGACAGCCGTGGTGAGCAGCTTGTGGTGTGGAACTGAGCCGAAGCGCAGATGGTGTGTCAGTGAAACAAGAAAATCAGTGAAATAAAAAAAGGGGCAGCCAAGCGGCCGCCCCTTTTTTGGCGGTGCCCCTGATCAGTCGCTCAGGATCGACACATTGTCAGCCTGCAGGCCCTTGTCCGCTTCAACCACACTGAAGCGAACCAGCTGACCCTGGCGAAGAACGCGGCGGCCGCGACCACGGATGGCGCGGAAGTGCACAAACACCTCGTCACCACTGTCGCGAACGATAAAGCCGAACCCTTTCTTCACGTTAAACCATTTAACGGTGCCTTCCTCGTCGCCTTCCGGGCTGGTGTCGTCGAAGTCGTCTTCGTCGTCATAGTCCTGGTTGGACGGGCGGGACTGGGCAGGACGCGCGGCGCGCTGACCTGACTGTCGCGCGGCGATGGCCACGGTCAGAAAACCGGCAATACCGAACAGCACAACGGCGATGATGTAAGCGGCGATGCCGCGCGTGGCGCCGAGCGCTTCAAGCGTCTGGCCGGCAGCGATCAAACGCAGCGGTTCCGGGGTGAACGACAGCAAAATGGCAAGAATCAACGGTGCAGGGATGGCGATCAGAAGAGCAACAAGGATCGCTTTGGCTGGATTACGCATTGACTGAGATTTCTCCATACTTATTTAACGCTAACGATAAAGAACCGGATATCGGGTAAAATCGCATATCCGGCCGGTGAAAACCGCCAAAATTTCCAAAAATGGACGGGCCTTGGCGGGCAAAAGCGGCATGATACCAGATAACGGTGAGTGCTGACCAAGCAACTGGCCAGTCAGATACATGAATTACAGGGTTAGCGGCACTGATGAGTAACAAAGATCTGGAAGCACGGATGGATGAGCTTGAGACCCGCCTAACGTTTCAGGATGACATCATAAATACCCTCAGCGAGCAGGTTGCCAAACAGGAAATGGACATCCGAGAATTGTGGGAGGCAAAGCGGCAACTGAACAAGCAGTTGAAGGAAGTGTCGCCCTCAAACATCAAGGCGGAGGAAGACGAAGCCCCACCCCCGCATTACTGAGGGCAGGGCTGACGCAAACGCTTCAGGTGAGCAGTTCTTCGAGAATCTGCTCGTAGATGTCGGAAAGGACATCCAGGTCAGCCGCTTTCACGCACTCATCCACCTTGTGAATCGTAGCATTGATGGGGCCAAGCTCGACAACCTGGGCACCGGTCGGCGCAATAAAGCGTCCGTCGGACGTGCCACCGGATGTGGATAGCTCGGTTTCCCGGCCGGTCACCCTGCGAATCGCAGTCTGGCTGGCGGATACCAGTGCACCACGGTCGGTCAGGAACGGGCGGCCACTCAGGTGCCATTGCAGGTCGTACTCGAACCCGAACCGGTCCAGAATGGCCACCACCCGTTCTTCCAGGCTTTCCGCCGTGTTTTCCGTGCAATAGCGGAAGTTGAAATGCACCAGACATTCGCCGGGAATGATGTTGCTGCCGGTGCCCGCTTCCACCTTGGTGATCTGGAAAGTGGTCGGCGGGAAGAAGTCGTTGCCGTTGTCCCAGAACTCCTTCGCCAGAGCGTCCAGCGCCGGCGCCACCGTGTGCACCGGGTTTTCCGCCAGGTGCGGATAGGCGACATGGCCCTGAACACCGCGCACGGTAAGGTACCCGTGCAGTGAGCCGCGTCGTCCGTTCTTGATGACATCACCCACTTCGTGGGTGCTGGAAGGTTCGCCAATCAGGCACCAGTCCATTTTCTCATTTCTGGCTTCGAGGGTTTCAATCACCTTGACGGTACCATCCTGGGCAGGGCCTTCCTCATCGCTGGTGATCAGCAGAGCGATGGAACCGCGGTGATGCGGATGCCTGCCCACAAAACGCTCGCAGGCGGTCACGAAGGCGGCGAGGCTGCCTTTCATGTCCGCGGCGCCACGACCGTAGAGATAGCCATCCTCGACAACCGGCTCGAACGGCGGGTGCGCCCAGTTCTTTTCAGGGCCGGTGGGAACCACATCGGTATGGCCGGCAAACGCCAGCACCGGTCCTTCGGTGCCTTTTCTGGCCCAGAGGTTGTCGGTGGTCCCGAATCGCAGGTGTTCGCCGCCAAATCCGAGCGGCGCGAGCCGTGACATCATCAGCTCCTGACAGCCGGCGTCATCCGGAGTGACAGACTGCCGGCGAATCAGGTCGATGGCGAGATCGAGTGTCGGGGAATTAGTTGTTTGCATGCAGTTCTTCGTTCAGCTCGATCGCGGTTTTGTTGGATTTGCACTCGACGGCACCGGTCTGGCTGTTGCGACGGAACAGCAGGTCTGTGGTGTTGGCCAGATCCCGCGCCTTGATGATCTCCACCAGCTCGTTGTTGTCGTCCAGCAGTGCCACCTTGGTGCCGGCGGTGATGTACAGGCCCGCTTCCACCTTGCAGCGGTCGCCCAGCGGAATGCCGATGCCGGCATTGGCGCCGATCAGGCAATTCTCGCCCACGGAAATGATGATGTTGCCACCGCCGGACAGAGTGCCCATGGTGGAGCAGCCGCCGCCCAGATCGGAACCCTTGCCGACCATAACGCCCGCCGAAATGCGGCCTTCGATCATGCTGGTGCCCTCGGTACCGGCATTGAAGTTGATGAAGCCCTCGTGCATGACCGTTGTGCCTTCGCCCACGTAGGCGCCCAGGCGAACGCGGGCGGTGTCTGCAATCCGCACACCTTTCGGAACCACGTAATCGGTCATCTGGGGGAACTTGTCGACAGACTTTACTTCCAGGGTACGGCCTTCCAGGCGCGCTTTCAGCTGGCGATCGGGCAGTTCGTTCAGATCAATGGCGCCTTCGTTGGTCCAGGCCAGATTCGGCAGCAGGCCAAAGATGCCATCCAGCTTCAGGCCGTGGGGTTTTGCCAGACGGTGAGAGATCAGGTGCAGCTTGAGATACACCTCGGGAGTGCTGGAGGCGGTGTTGTCTGTCTCCAGAATGGTCACGCACACCGGGCGACTGCTGCTGGCGGCTTTCTCGGCCAGGGCTGCCTGGTCGGTCTCGCCGACCTGACGCAGTGCATTGGCGAACTGGCTCAGCTGCTCGGCGTTGACCAGCAAGGCCTGGTTGCCGCCCTGATAATCCAGGCTGTTGCGAGCCACATCAATAAGGCCGTTGTCGGGTGTCATTACCGGCTGCTGATAAAACACTTCCAGCCATTCGCCCTGGTTGTTCTGGCTGCCGATACCGATACCGAATGCAAAGCTCATCTGATGGTTGCTCCTGTGATCTTTAAGAAAGTATGAGGGTTATTCGTGTGAGAAACGGGTGGCCCACTCGCTGGCATTGAACCCGACACTGACGCTTCCCTGGTGCTCGACTACGGGGCGTTTGATGATTGACGGGTTGTCCAGCATGATGTCGCGGGCGGACTGGGCGCTAATGGTATCACGAACCTCATCCGGAAGTTTGCGCCAGGTGGTGCCGCGGCGGTTTACCAGCGCGTCCCAGCCGATCGCGTCTTCCCAGCGGGTCAGGGTGGCGTCATCCAGGCCGTCTTTCTTGAAATCGTGAAATTCGTAGGCCACGCCTTGCTCATCTAGCCACTTTCGGGCCTTTTTCACCGTGTCGCAGTTTTTGATGCCGTAAATCTTCATGCCTGATTTGCCCTAACAAAGTCGACGATCCGTCTGGCCGCCTCAACGCAGTCTTCCAGCGGTGCGACCAGCGCCATGCGCACCCGGTTCTCGCCCGGATTGTGACCATCCACCGTGCGGGACAGGTAACGCCCCGGCAGCACATGAACGTTCTGCTGCGCCGAGAGCTCACGGGCAAAGGTTTCGTCGTCCATCGGGGTTTCGGGCCAGAGGTAAAACCCGGCATCCGGGAAGTCCACGTTCATCACTTCCCGCAGGATGGGCACCACGGCTTCGAATTTCGCCCGGTAGGCGGCGCGGTTCTCCCGCACGTGGTCTTCGTCCTGCCAGGCGGCGATGCTGGCCAGCTGGTTGTGAATCGGCATAGCACAGCCGTGGTAGGTGCGGTATTTCAGATAGCCTTTGAGAATCGCGGCATCGCCGGCCACGAATCCGGAGCGCAACCCGGGCAGGTTGCTGCGCTTGGACAGGCTGTGGAACACCACGCAACGGGCGTAGTCGTCGCGCCCCATGGCAGCGCAGGTTTGCAGCAGCCCCTCCGGCGGATGAGTCTCGTCCGGGTACAGTTCGGAGTAGCATTCGTCTGACGCCACAATAAAGTCGTAGCGGTCGGCAAGCTCGATAACCCGGATCAGGGTCTCTCTCGGCATGATCGCGCCGCTGGGGTTGCCCGGTGAACACAGGAACAATACCTGGCACTCGCGCCAGACAGACTCGGGCACCCGGTCAAAGTCCGGGATAAAGCCGTTGCTACCGTCGCAGGGCAGGTACACCGGCGTTGCGCCCGCGAGGAACGCCGCTCCCTCGTATACCTGATAGAACGGATTCGGGCTGACAACGGTGGCCGGCCCGGACGCATCCACCACGGCCTGAACCAACGAGAAGATGGCCTCGCGGGTACCGTTCACCGGCACGATGTGATCGCTGGCGCTAAGGGTGCCGGGTGCCAGTCTGAAGCGGCGGGTGGCCCAGTTGCTGATGGCTTCGCGCAGCTCATCCAGCCCCTTGGTGGTGGGGTAGTTGGCCAGCTTGTCCAGGTTGTTGGCGATCACCTGCTTCACAAATTCCGGTGACGGGTGCTTGGGTTCACCAATGCCGAGCGAGATGGATCGCAGGTGGTCCGGCGCGGTGATACCGGCTTTCAGCCTGGCCAGCTTTTCGAACGGATAGGGGTGCAGTCGGTCCAGATTGGGGTTCATTGGCTATCGTCCAGCATTGTACGCAGATCTTCCTGCAGGGCCTGGCAGACAGCGGGGTCGCTGATCTGCTCACCTTGCTCGTCGGTGACGAAAAACACGTCTTCCACCCGCTCACCGAGGGTGGCGATCTTGGCGTTGGTCAGTCGCACCCGGTGTTCCAGCAGCACCTGGCCGACGCGGGCCAGCAGGCCGGGGCGATCGGGGGTAATCACTTCAATGACCGTGCGTTGGTTAATGGTGTCGTTTGACAGTGTCACCTCGGTGGGGAAGGCGAAGTGTTTGAGCTGCCGTGGTGTGCGTCGGTGGATGATGTCCGGGTAGTCGTCCGGGTCGTCCAGTTCCTCGATCAGGCGTTTGCGCACACGATCCTTGCGGGCCGGATCTATGCCAAGGGGCTTCCCTTTCTCGTCCAGCACCACGTAGGAGCTGACCGAATAGGGGCTTTCACCGGAGCTGATGCGTGCGTCCACGATGTTCAGGTTCAGTTGTTCCAGCACAGCAGTGGTCGCAGCAAACAACGCAACCCGGTCGCGCATGTAGATGATGATCTGTGAGTAGCCGTCGGTGGGCCCGCCGCGGGTGTCGCGGATCAGCACCAGCGGATCGGGGTTGTCACCGTGGCGGATGATGGCTGCGGTCTGCCAGGCGATATCCACCGTGGAGTCCTGCAGGAAATAGTCCTCATCGAGGGTGTTCCAGATCCCGTCGATCTGCTCATCCGTCATGTTCTGGGCGCGGAGTATCTCCCGCGCCTCGGATTGGGTTGCCTGCACCCACTCCTGGCGGTCCACCGGGGTCTCGGTGCCCCGTCGCAGCGCCCGCTTGGTCTCGATAAACAACTGGCGCAACAGCGATGCGCGCCAGGTATTCCAGAGCTTGGGGTTGGTGGCGCTGATGTCGCACACCGTCAGGACATAAAGATAATCCAGGTGCGCCTGGCTCGGCACCGCCTGAGCAAACGCGTGGATGATGTCGGGATCGGAAATGTCCTTCCGCTGCGCGGTCATGGACATCAGCAGGTGGTTTTCCACCAGCCAGGAAATCAGCTGGGTATCCCGGGCGCTCAGATGGTGCCGCTCGCAGAAGTTTTCTGCATCAATCGCTCCCAGCTCCGAATGATCGCCCCCGCGGCCTTTGGCAACGTCGTGGTAAAGGCCCGCGATAAACAGAGTTTCCAGCTTCGGCAGTCGATGAATAAGGCGTGAGGCCAGCGGGTATTCGGTTCGGGCTTCCGGGCTGGTCAGTCGCACCATGTTGCGTATCACCCGCATGGTGTGGGCATCTACCGTATAAATATGGAACAGATCGTGTTGCATTTGCCCGATGATCTGCCCGAACTCCGGAAGATAACGGCCCAGCACGTTGTATTTTTTCATCGCAGACAACGTCTGATCCAGGGCGTGGGGCGTCCGCAACAGTTCCATAAACAGGGAGGTGACCGCCAGGTCCCCGCGAAAAGCATCGTCAATCAGGTGCCGGTGCGCTCGCAGTGATCGAATGGTGGTGGCGCGTATACCCTTGATCTCCGGGTGCTGGGCCATCAGCACGAAGATTTCCATGATGGAGTAAGGGGCGTAGGCAAACACCTGGTTGTTCACTGCCTCTATATAGAGGTTGCGGACCTGGAAACGCTTGTTCAGCGGCTGGATGTCGCCGGCTTCGCCGGCGCCGAGAATGGCTTCGTCGTAGTATTGCAGAATCACGTCGGCCAGCTCAGCCAGTGCCAGTACCGTGCGGTAGTAGGACTGCATCATCAGTTCCACGCCCAGGCGCTTACCCTCGTCTTTATAGCCGAGCATTTCCGCCAACGCCCGCTGGTGATCGAACAACAGGCGGTTCTCGTTGCGATCGGCGATCAGTTGGAGACCAAAGCGCAGGCGCCAGAGGAAGGATTCGCCCTGGAACAGAATCTGGTGCTCTTCTTCGGTGAGTATGGAGAAGCGCGTCAGGTCGGCGATGTTCTGCAGTCCGAAGTGCCGCTTGGTAATCCAGCCAATGGTCTGGATGTCCCGCAATGCACCGGGGGAGCCTTTTACGTTGGGCTCCAGGTTGTACTCGGTGTCGCCGTACTTCTGGTGCCGCTGCTGCTGTTCTTGCCGTTTGGCGATGAAGTAATCGCGATCGGAGCTGACATCGTCGGAGTAAACTTCCTCGCTGAGGATCTCCCTCAACTCGTCTGGCCCGGCGATGGTCCGCGTCTCCAGCAGGTTGGTCAGAATGGTGATGTCTTCGCGGGCAGCCGCCTTGTTCTCGTCAATGCTGCGTACGCTGTGGCCGATGTCGAGCTTCAGGTCCCACAACAGCGTAATAAAGGCGCCGAGATCCTCCTGCCACTCCTTGCGGATGCCGCTGCGGGTCAGGATCAGCAAATCGATGTCGGAGTGGGGATGGAGCTCGCCGCGGCCGTAGCCGCCGACCGCAATCAGCGATATGTCCGAGGAGGCGGCAAACGGGTACCGGTTCCAGATCAGGCGCAGTACGGTGTCGACGGTGTCGGCTCTGGAATGGACCAGGGAGCGCACGTCGGCCCCCTGGCGAAAAGCTTCCGCATCGGCATTATATCGCTCCCGCAGCAGCTCGCGGGCCGCACTAACCGGGGAAGTGTCGTTGCTTATGCGGGATTCCAGCTCGCTTCGGTTCACCTAGAGAGACTCTTCCGTGCGCTTCGTGAGCACCTCGTACCCGTCAGCGGTCACCAGAATGGTGTGTTCCCACTGGGCGGAAAGCTTGTGATCCTTGGTGACTACGGTCCAGCCGTCCGGAAGCAGCTTGGTGTGGTACTTGCCCTGATTGATCATCGGCTCAATGGTGAACGTCATGCCTTCCTGCAGCTCCATGCCGGTGCCCGGTTTGCCGTAATGCATCACTTGCGGCTCTTCGTGGAACACCTTGCCGATACCGTGGCCACAGTAGTCGCGAACCACTGAATAGCGATGCTTCTCTGCGTGCTGCTGGATGACGTGGCCGATATCCCCCAGCCGGGTGCCGGGCCTGACCAGTTCGATGCCTTTATAGAGGCACTCCTGGGTGATGTCGATGAGCCGCTCTGTACCCGGCTTCGGTTTCCCCACAACGAACATCTTGCTGGTATCGCCGTGATATTCGTCCTTGATGACAGTGACGTCAATGTTGAGGATGTCGCCGTCCTTCAATACTTTCTTTTCTGAGGGAATGCCGTGGCAGATCACGTGGTTGACCGACGTGCACACGGATTTCGGAAAACCCTTGTAGTTCAGGGGGGCCGGAATCGCTTTCTGCACGTTCACGATGTGGTCGTGGCAAATGCGGTCGAGCTCCTCGGTGCTGACGCCGGGCTTCACATGCTCCCCGATCATCTCGAGAACCTCGGCGGCCAACCGGCCGGCGACGCGCATTTTTTCGATTTCTTCCGGAGTTTTGATCGATACCTGCATTGGGCTTCCCATTGGTGTACATCAGACCGGCATTTTAAGGGGGACGAGGGCCGGGTACAAGGAAGCGTGCAGGCAAAAATAATGGCGTGGCCTTGGCGTTTTATGGTATAAACGCGCCCGCTGGAAACGAATCCAGCAAATTCACACACGTGTCGACACGTTGTCCCAGGGTGCCAGCTCCTGCTTATAAGGAGGTTGGTTGGGTCAATCGGATGCGTGGAGGACTAACCCGAAGCTAAAAGGTAAATATCATGGCTCAGGTAAATATGCGTGACCTGCTCAAGGCAGGTGCTCACTTCGGTCACCAGACCCGTTACTGGAACCCGAAAATGTCGAAGTTCATCTTCGGCGCCCGTAACAAGATTCACATCATCAACCTGGAACAGACCGTTCCTGCCATGAACGACGCGCTCAAGTTCGTTCAGCAACTGGCAGAGAGCAAGAACAAGGTACTGTTCGTGGGCACCAAGCGCGCCGCGGCGAAAATCATCAAGGAAGAAGCCGAGCGCTCCGGTCAGCCGTTTGTAAACCACCGCTGGTTGGGTGGCATGCTGACCAACTACAAAACCATCCGTCAGTCGATCCGTCGCTACCGTGACCTGGAAGCCCAGAGTCAGGACGGCACCTTTGACAAGCTGACCAAGAAAGAAGCCCTCGAGCGCACCCGTGAGATGGACAAGCTTGAGCGTTCAATCGGTGGTATCAAGGACATGGGTGGCCTGCCGGACGCACTGTTCGTAATCGACGTGGACCACGAGCGCATTGCCATCAAGGAAGCCAACAAGCTGGGCATCCCTGTTATCGGTGTTGTTGATACCAACAGCGATCCCGACGGTGTTGACTACGTTATCCCGGGCAACGATGACGCCATTCGCGCTATCCAGATCTACGTGAAGGCTGTTGCTGACACCTGCATCGACGCAGCCCAGGCTGGCGGTGCCGGCGCTGACGAGTTTGTTGAAGTCAGTGAAGACACTGAAGGCGCTGCTCCCGCTGCTGAGTAAGCTTTCCCTTCAGATGTGAGATGTTGGGCAGGCCCGGTTTTGTGACCAGGCCTGTCTTCCCACCGAATTCGGAACAAGAGGATTGAACATGGCTGCAATTACCGCTGCAATGGTCAAAGAGCTGCGTGAGCGCACCGGCCTTGGCATGATGGAGTGCAAAAAAGCACTGGTTGAAGCTGAAGGCAGTGTTGACGCTGCCATTGAAGAGCTGCGCAAGTCTTCTGGCCTCAAAGCCGCCAAGAAAGCCGGCCGTACCGCCGCTGAAGGCGTGTCTCTGGTCAAGATTTCCGACGACAACACCGTTGCTTACATCCTGGAAGTGAACTCCGAGACGGACTTTGTTGCCCGTGACGACAACTTCCTGAACTTTTCGAACGACGTGCTGAACGTGGCGTTCGAAAAAGGCGAAACCGATGTTGCCAAGCTGATGGAAGGCGATCTGGAAGGCAAGCGTGAAGCGCTGGTTCAGAAGATCGGCGAAAACATCACTGTTCGTCGTCTGGTGAAAGTGGAAGGCCCGGTTGTAGGTGGCTATGTTCACAGCACCAATAAGATTGCCTGCGTTGTGGCCCTGACCGCCGGCGACTCTGAAGTAGCCCGTGACGTCGCCATGCACGCTGCCGCGGTCAACCCGCGCGTTGGCAAGCCGGAAGAGATGCCTGCTGAAGAGCTCGAGAAAGAGAAAGAGGTCATCAAGGCCCAGCCGGATATGGAAGGCAAACCTGCCGAAATCGTCGAGAAGATGATGGGCGGCCGTATCAAGAAGTTCCTCAAGGAAAACAGCCTTGTTGAGCAGCCTTTCGTAAAAAATCCGGACCAGACTGTGGGTGAACTGATCAAGTCCGCCGGTGGCGAACTGGTCGGCTTTGTTCGCCTGGAAGTGGGTGAAGGCATTGAACGGGAAGAAGTGGACTTCGCCGCCGAGGTTGCAGCAGCAGCCGGCACCGGCAAGGCCTGATCTTTCTGAAAGGCGCTGCAGACCCGGTTTGCAGCGCCACCTGAGTCTGCCACGTTAGTTGGGGAAACCCGGCTCTCGTGGCGGGCTTGTATCTGAGATACCCCTTTTCAGAGAGGGGTATGTCATATACAAGCCTGCGAAGCTTGTCGCGCCAGATAGCAGCCAACAGACGAAAAGGGGATCACCATGCCGACTTCATCCAAAACCCAGCCCAGATACAAGCGTGTTCTGCTCAAGCTCAGTGGCGAGGCCCTGATGGGCGAGCACGATTTCGGCATTGATCCCAAAGTTCTTGATCGCATGGCGCTGGAAATCGGTGCTCTGATCGGCATTGGCGTTCAGGTGGGCCTGGTGATCGGCGGTGGCAATCTGTTCCGCGGCGCGGCTCTGAACGCCGCCGGCATGGACCGGGTAACCGGCGACCACATGGGCATGTTGGCGACGGTTATGAACGGTCTGGCCATGCGGGATGCGCTCGAGCGCTCCAACATACGCACGCGTGTCATGTCGGCCATTCCCATGAGCGGCATCGTTGAGCATTATGATCGCCGCCGCGCAGTGCGCGATCTGAAAGACGGCGACGTGGTGATTTTCTGTGCCGGTACCGGCAACCCCTTCTTCACCACGGATTCGGCGGCGTGTTTGCGTGGCATTGAAATTGAGGCCGATGCGGTACTGAAAGCCACGAAGGTGGACGGCGTCTATTCTGCGGACCCCCATCTCGATTCGACCGCAGAGAAATACGATAACCTGACTTACGATCAGGTGCTGGACAAGAAACTCGGCGTGATGGACCTGACCGCCATCTGTCTGGCCCGTGATCACGGCATGCCGCTGCGGGTGTTCGACATGAATCGCGCAGGCGCGCTGATCCGCATCGTGACCGGCGAAAAAGAAGGTACACTGATCGAATAACGTGGTTGACGGCCCGCACAGAAGCGAGCCGGAAAACGGACTGACCTGTAACACGAATTGAGGATGCTCCAGTGATTGACGACATCAAATCTGATGCTGATAACAAGATGAAGAAGAGCCTTGAGGCTCTGCACTCGGCATTTAACAAGATCCGCACCGGCCGCGCCCATCCGGCCATTCTCGACAGCGTTCTGGTGAATTACTATGGCCAGGAAACACCGCTCAAGCAGGTTGCCAGCGTGAACGTGGAAGACAATCGCACGCTGACCGTTGCCCCCTGGGAAAAGAACCTGCTGCAGGTGATCGAGAAGGCCATCATGACCTCGGACCTGGGCTTGAATCCGGCGAACAACGGCGACGTTATCCGTGTGCCTATGCCGATGCTGACTGAAGAAACCCGTAAGGAAATGGTCAAGCAGGCGAAAGCCGACGCCGAACATGGTCGGGTCTCTATCCGTAACGCGCGTCGCGATGCAAACACCATGCTGAAGGACCTGCTGAAGGAAAAGGACATCAATGAAGACGAAGAGCGCAAAGGCGAAGACGACATCCAGAAACTGACGGATCGCTACATCGCCGAAGTCGAAAAGATGCTCAAAGCGAAAGAAGAGGACCTGATGGCCGTTTGATCGGCCGGGTCTGCTTCGAATGAAACGATCAGCCGGCACTGCGTTGCTGGTTGAGCAGGGGACTTCATGACGGAAACTGTATCCGCAGAAATTCCGGTGTCGGCCGATAGCCGGCCCCGGCATGTGGCCATTATCATGGATGGTAACAACCGCTGGGCGAAGGCTCGGCGGCTGAAGGGGGTCGCTGGTCACAAGGCCGGCGTGAATGCGGTCAAGGCAGTCGTGGAAACCTGCGCGCGCGAGGGTGTGGAGGTGCTGACCCTGTTCGCGTTCTCGAGCGAGAACTGGCGGCGGCCGCAAGACGAAGTTTCTGCTTTGATGCGCCTGTTTCTTTTCGCGCTCGAGCGGGAAGTCAAGAAGCTGCATCGCAACAACATCCGCCTGCGCATCATCGGTGACCGCTCAGCTTTCAGCCCGACACTCCAGGAACACATGGAAAAGGCCGAAGAGCTGACCCGCCACAATACGCTGATGACCCTGGTTATTGCTGCCAATTACGGGGGGCATTGGGACATCACCCAAGCCACCCGTAAGGTTGCTGACATGGTACAGGCCGGGCAGATCGAGCCGTCGGATATCACTGACAGCCTGATTCAGCAGCACCTGTCCATTGGCGATCTGCCGATGCCGGACCTTATGATCCGTACCGCTGGAGAACAGCGGATCAGCAACTTCATGCTCTGGCACCTGGCGTACACCGAACTCTATTTCTCGCCGGTATACTGGCCCGATTTTCTGGAAGATGAAATGCGGGGGGCGCTGCGGGCCTATGCCTGTCGCCAACGGCGGTTCGGGCAGACGGACGACCAGATCGCCGCTCGCCAGCCGGAACAATAACGACAAGACAGCGAACTCTATTGTGCTAAAAACCAGAATTATTACCGCGCTTATTCTTGCCCCTATTGCCATCGGCGGCATCTTTTTCCTGCCCCCGCTCGGCTTTGCGCTGTTTACCGGCGCCATCATTACCATTGGTGCCTGGGAGTGGGCGAACATGTCCGGACTGACGTCGCAGGGCAGTCGCGTGGGTTATGCGGCGGTTGTTGCTGCCGTCATGTTCGGCCTGTTGAATGTGCCAGCGGTGGCGGTGCTGTGGCTGGCCCTCGGTTGGTGGCTGGTCTGCTTCCTGATGGTCAGGCGCTACCCGGCCGGTTCGGATCGCTGGGGCGGCGTGCCGGTGAGAGCTTTGATGGGCTTGCTGGTGTTGGTGCCAGCCTGGGTGGGTCTCAACCATTTGCGCACAGGTTCGCTGCAGTTCGGTGACGTTGCCAACAATCTTCTGGTGATTCTTTACGTGTTCTGTGTCGTGTGGGTGGCGGATATCGGCGCTTACTTTGCCGGCAGGGCGTTCGGCAAAGCCAAGCTGGCGCCTCGGGTCAGTCCGGGCAAGTCCTGGGCCGGAGTCTGGGGCGGTCTCGCCGCCGTGGCCGTGTTCGCGGTGGTGGTCAGTCAGGCGGCCTCTGCGCCCCTTGAACAGACTCTGTTGCTGGTAATTGCCAGCCTGGTTACCGGCTTCGTGTCGGTACTCGGCGACCTTCTTGAAAGCATGCTCAAGCGCTTCCGTGGCATTAAGGACAGCAGCCAGTTGCTGCCCGGACATGGCGGTATCATGGACCGCATTGACAGCCTGACCGCTGCCATCCCGGTGTTCGCGCTGATTATCACCCAGCTGGGCTGGCTGACGACGGGGCAGTGGTGAGCATCGTCATGCGCCATGTCACCATCCTCGGGGCGACCGGGTCGATTGGTCTCAACACCCTGGACGTGATCCGCCGGCATCCGGACCGTTTCCGCGTGTATGGACTGGCAGCCAATATCCGGGTAGAGGAAATGGCTGAGTTGTGTCGGGAATTCCGTCCACAGCGTGCGGTGATGGCCGATGCGGACGCCGCCGAGACTCTTGCTCAGCGTTTGTCAGATCTACCGGAAATCACCGTGCTTCAGGGCGAGGTGGGGTTGTGTGAGGTGGCGGCGGCAGAAAGCGTCGATACGGTGATGGCCGCGATTGTCGGCGCAGCCGGATTGCCGCCGACACTGGCTGCTGTGCGCGCCGGCAAGCGGGTTCTGCTGGCCAATAAGGAAGCATTGGTGATGTCCGGCCAACTGTTTATGGACGCCGTGACCGCGTCCGGTGCCGAACTGCTGCCCATCGACAGTGAGCACAATGCCATTTTCCAGTGCATGCCGGCAGACCGTGTGCGTGATCCACGGGGCGCGGGCATTACCCGAATTCTGCTGACGGCCTCCGGTGGGCCTTTTCGCAGCCACTCCAATGAGGACCTCAAAACGGTCTCTCCAGCCCAGGCGTGTGCGCATCCGAACTGGTCCATGGGCCAGAAAATTTCGGTGGATTCCGCCACGCTGATGAACAAGGGGCTGGAGCTGATTGAGGCGTGCTGGCTGTTCAATACTGATCCGTCGCGGATCGAGGTGCACGTTCACCCTGAAAGCATCATCCACTCCATGGTGGAGTACGCTGACGGTTCTGTGCTGGCGCAGCTGGGCAGCCCTGACATGCGAACCCCCATCGCCAATGGCCTGGCCTGGCCGGAGCGGATTGATGCCGGTGTGGCTCCGCTGGATCTGTTTGCCATTGGCCGCTTCCATTTCGAGCGGCCGGACCTTCACCGTTTTCCGTGTCTGCGGCTTGCAGCGGAAGCTTTCCACGCTGGTGGAACGGCGCCCGCGGTGCTGAATGCCGCCAACGAAGAGGCGGTGGCGGCTTTTCTCGCGGGCGACCTTGGTTTCACCGATATCCCCGTTATCATAGAGCGCACACTGGCCGCGACCGAGGTGGTAGCTGGCAGCAGCTTTGAGATCATCTTTGCCAAGGACGCCGAGGCTCGCCGGTTTGCGCGGGAACAGATAGAGCGGCTGGCTGTCTGATGTATCCCCGGCGCCATTCGTTTGGTAGTTGGCCTGACCTGAAAATAATACCGAGAGCACTATGCACATAGTACAAACCATATTGGCGCTGGCTCTGACCCTGGGTATCCTGGTGACCCTCCACGAGTACGGTCATTTCTGGGTGGCCCGTCGTTGCGGTGTAAAGGTGCTGCGTTTTTCCGTGGGCTTCGGTAAGCCTCTGTTTTCCTGGTATGACCGCCACGGCACTGAGTTTGCGATCGCCGCCATTCCGTTGGGTGGCTATGTCAAAATGCTGGATGAGCGTGAGGGGCCGGTGCCTGACGAGCTCAGGGATCAGGCCTTCAACTCCAAACCGCCTTCCCGCCGGATTGCGATCGCCGCCGCCGGCCCTGTTGCCAACTTCCTGTTTGCCATTTTCGCGTACTGGTTGCTGAGCGTGGTGGGTTTCACCACGGTTGCGCCCATCGTCGGCGATGTGACGCCGGACAGCATTGCCGAGCGCATGGGTCTGGCCGAGGGCATGGAAATCCATGAAGTGGATGGGCATCGGGTCACGTCGTGGCGTGATATCAATATGCGGCTGTTGGAAAGGGCGGGCGAACACAGTAACGTGGTGGTCGCTGTCAGTGACGAGGGTCGGCGGGACAAATTGAGCACGACCCTGGATGGATGGCGCCTGCGGGACGATAATCCTGATCCGCTGGGTGAGTTCGGTGTGCAGCCCTGGCGCCCGGATATTCCGGCCGTGCTCGGTGAGATCGCCGGTGGTGGCCGCGCGGAAGCTGCAGGCCTGCAGCCGGACGATCGGATAATGGCCGTTGGCGGCGAGCCCGTGGCGAACTGGTTCGAGCTGGTGGAGGTGATCCGTAACTCGCCGGAGCAGACGCTGGACATCTCGCTGGAGCGGGGTGGTGAAATCATCAACGTGTCGGTCACACCGGAATCCCGAACCTCGGACGCCGGCCAGAACATCGGTTTCGTGGGGGCCGGCGTGGCCCAGGTGTCGTGGCCGGACGAGGTGCTCCGGGACGTTCAGTTCGGCCCGCTAGCGGCGATACCCAATGCCGTAAGTGAGACCTGGGCGGATACCCGCCTGACGCTGGTGGCGATCAAGAAAATGGTGACCGGGCTGTTATCCCCGACCAATCTCAGTGGCCCGATCACCATTGCGAGGGTGGCCGAGGCGAGTGTCAGCTCCGGGTTTGAAGACTTTATCCGCTTCCTAGCTTACCTGAGTGTGAGCCTGGGTGTGCTGAACCTGTTGCCGGTGCCGGTGCTGGATGGTGGACACATCGTGTATTACACCATCGAGGCGATTCGCCGGAAGCCGCTTTCCGAACAGGTTCAGGCGCTTGGATTACGAATTGGTATGGCATTGATTCTCACATTAATGGTGTTTGCTCTTTACAACGACCTGATGCGGTTGTGAGAATTGCGGGCTCCTTACGCGCATTAACAGGCGAAATGACTGAATGAGACGTTCTCTTCTAGGTGTAGCTATCGGGTTGGCACTGGCCGGCACCGGCATGAGCTCAGCGCAGGCTGACGAATTCACGGTTTCCGATATCGAGGTTGAGGGATTACAGCGGGTTTCCGCGGGTACGGTATTCTCTGCCTTTCCAGTCAATATTGGCGAGCCTGTCGATGAGGTCGAGCTGGCCGGAGCCATCAAGGATCTGTTCCGCACCGGTCTGTTCACTGACATTCAAGCCAGCCGCGATGGCGGTGTGCTGATATTGAATGTTCAGGAGCGGCCGTCCATTACCTCGATCGATATCGAAGGTAACAAGAATATTGAATCCGATATGCTGCTGGATGCGCTGTCCAGTGCCGGTCTTGAAGAGGGTCAGGTGTTCCGCAGGGCGACGCTTGAGCGTCTCGAGCTCGAGATTCTGCGTTCCTACATCAGCCAGGGCCGCTACAACGCGCGCGTCAAGGCCACCGCTGATGAGCTTCCCCGCAACCGGGTGGCGATCAAACTGGACATCAACGAGGGCGACGTTGCCGCCATCCAGCACATCAACGTCATCGGCAACGAGGATTTTAACGACGAGGAGCTGCTGGACCTGTTCGAGTTGCGCACCAGCACCTGGTGGAGCTCCATTACCAATGCTGACAAGTACGCCCGCGAGCGACTCAGTGGTGATCTCGAATCCCTGCGTTCGTTCTACCTGGACCGTGGCTACCTGGATTTCAACGTGGAATCCAGTCAGGTGTCGATTTCTCCCGACAAGAAGCAAGTGTTTATTGCCATTGCACTCAATGAGGGGCCTCAATACACCGTATCTGAGGTCCGGTTGCGTGGCGAACTGATTGTTGATGAAGACGAGCTGCGGGACCTGATACCGATCGAGGAGGGCGATGTGTTCTCTCGTTCCACTGCCACGGCGGTATCCGAGCGGCTGTCTCGCCGGCTGGGTCGGGAGGGTTACGCGTTTGCCAACGTTAATGCGGTACCAGAACCTGGCGATGACAACACCGCTGCGGTGACCTTTTTTGTGGAGCCGGGTAAGCGCGCCTATGTGCGGCGTGTCAATTTCAGCGGCAATGTCTCCACACGTGACGAGGTGATGCGCCAGGAGATGACCCAGATGGAGGGTGGCGTAGCCTCCACGGATCGCATCGAGTTCTCCAAGACCCGATTGGAGCGGCTTGGCTTCTTCCAGACCGTGGATGTGGATACGGTCCCGGTGCCGGGTACCGACGACATGGTTGATGTCAACTACTCTGTGGTCGAGCAGCCCACCGGCAGCCTGTCTGCCTCGGTCGGTTTCTCCCAGGCGTCCGGGGTTATCCTCGGTGCCAATGTGTCCGAGAACAACTTCTTCGGCAGCGGCAAGCGGGTCTCATTCGGCGTCAACGTCAGTGATTCCATCAAGAGCGCCAACTTCTCCTATTCCGACCCGTATTACACTGTCGACGGCGTCAGCCGGGGCTTTAGTGTGTTTGCGCGGGAAACCGACTTCGAAGAGCAGGATATCTCATCCTATCTGCTGGACGAGTATGGCGGCCGCGTCACCTTTGGCTATCCGACAGACAACATTACCCGCCTCAACTTCGGCGTGGGCTACACCCTGTCAAAAATTCAGGAAGGCGTATTTTCCGCTCAGGAAGTCCGTGATTTCATCGCCGAGGAAGGCAATGATTTCAACAATTACTTCCTCTTCGGCTCCTGGCGTCGTAGCACGCTGAACCGGGGCGTGTTGCCCAGTGACGGTTACAGTCACTCGCTGTCTGCAGACGTTGCGGTACCCGGCAGTGATCTCACCTTCTACAAGCTGAGCCACAGGACGGATTTCTACCAGCCATTGAACGACAATCAGACCTGGGTGGTGCGTGCACGTACCGAGGTCGGTTACGGTGACGGCTACGGCGATCGTGACATCATGCCGTTTTATGAACATTTCTACGCCGGGGGCTATGGCTCTGTGCGGGGATACGAGGCAAACTCTCTGGGTCCGCGGGCAACCAACAGCCCGAACGATCTGTCAGATCCGGATCCGTTCGGGGGCAATCTGTTGACCGAGGGCAGTTTGGAGCTGATCTTCCCGACGCCGTTCGCCGGCGATACCCGTTCCATGCGCACCGCGTTCTTCGTGGATGCCGGTCAGGTATTCGATTCGGACCGGGACTTTGACCCGGCCGCCGACGAACTCCGGCTTTCTGCCGGTGTCGGTTTCCAGTGGATTACCGCCGTGGGCCCGCTGGCCTTCAGTCTGGCGCAGCCACTGAACGACAAGAGTGGCGACGATACCCAGATCTTCCAGTTCTCGCTGGGACAGACGTTCTGATCAACGGACGATAAACAAAAAAAGAATGAATCATAGGAGAAATAGCATGTTCCGCTTTGCAACGATGGCTGCCATGCTGGCGCTGACCCTGTCTTTCCCGGCGATGGCCGAAACCCGTATTGGCGTTGTTGATCTTCGTCAGGCGCTGTTTTCCTCCAACGAGGCAAAAACGTTCAGCGAAAGCCTGCAGCGGGATTTTGCCGATGATGAGGCCCAGGTGCGCGAGGCCCAGGAGGAAGCGCGGAAATTGAAGGACCGGCTCGAGAAAGACGGCGCGATGATGAATGAGTCCGAGCGCAACGAGCTCACCGGGCAATTCCAGGAGAAAGTGAAAGAGTTCAACTTCCTCAAACAGCGCCTCGACACCACCGTTGCCAACCGCAAGCAGGCGTTCCTGGAAGATGCCCGGCCCGATGTGGATGCTGCCGTCAAGGAACTGCTGGAAGAGCACGATCTGGACATGATTCTCCCGAGCGAAGCCGTGGTTTACGTGAAGCCGGAAATGAATCTGACCGATGAGCTGCTGAACAAGCTTAACCGCTGAACGAGCCTGGCATGGGCTGGCATCGGTTACACCGCCGGCCCTGACTTCTGGAGTACGTGATGACAGAACGTTGTTATCGGCTGGGCGACATTGCCGCCGAACTCGGTGCGGAGCTCAAGGGCGACCCGGAAACACCGATCCGTGGAATTGCTACGCTGCAGGCGGCGGTGCCGGGTCAGATTGCGTTTCTGGCCAACGCAACGTACGGCAAGTACCTCAAGGACACGCAAGCATCAGCAGTGATCCTGTCGCCCTCGGTGGCAAACGAATCTCCGACCAATGTCCTGTTACTGGACAATCCCTACCTCGGCTACGCTCGCCTCAGCCACTGGTTCGACCCCTCGCCACGCCCGTCAGCCGGCGTTCATCCGAGCGCGGTGGTTGATCCTACTGCCCGCATTTCAGACTCGGCCTCCATTGGTCCCCAGGCGGTGATCGAGGCCGAGGCCGACATCGGTGACGACGTTGTGATTGGCGCCGGTTCCATTGTGGGCGCCCGCAGCCGCATCGGCAATCAGACGGTTCTGCGCCCCCGGGTCACTCTGGCGCACGACACGGTCATAGGGCAGCGTTGTCATATCCTCAGCGGTGCCGTGATCGGCTCGGACGGCTTCGGCTTTGCCAATGAGCGGGGCGTATGGCACCGGATTGCGCAGATAGGCAGGGTGATCCTGGGTGATGATGTGGAAGTGGGTGCCAACACCACCATCGACCGGGGCGCGCTGGATGACACCGTCATCGGCGATGGCGTCAAGCTGGATAACCTGATCCAGATCGCCCACAACGTAAGCATTGGCGATCACAGTGCCATGGCCGCGATGGTGGGTATCGCCGGCAGTACCCGTATTGGAAAGCATTGTGTGTTTGGTGGCGCCTCGGGCGTGGCCGGGCATCTCGAGATTGCCGATCAGGTCCACTTGACCGGCATGACACTGGTGACGGGCGATATACGCGAACCCGGCGTGTACTCATCGGGCACCAGCGCAGACACGAACCGTCAATGGCGCAAGAACGCAGTTCGTTTTCGTCAGCTGGATGCCATGGCACGGAAGCTGAAAGAACTGGAAAAGAAATCCGAAGGCTGAGGCCGTTTAAAGATGATGTACATTGAAGAGATACTGGAATTTTTGCCCCATCGATACCCGTTCCTGCTGGTGGATCGGGTGACGGAAGTCGAGAAAGGCAAATCGATCAAGGGATTTAAGAACATTTCCTTTAACGAGCCATTCTTTACGGGCCATTTTCCCAACAAGCCCATCATGCCCGGAGTGCTGATCATAGAAGCGATGGCGCAGCTTTCCGGCATCCTGGGTTTTGTGACCGTTGAACGGAAACCCTCAGACGGCGTGATACAATATTTGGCTGGGTCCAGTAAGGTGCGCTTCAAGCGCCCCGTGGTGCCGGGAGATCGACTCTGCATGGAATCGACTTTCATCTCCGGCAAGCGCGGAATCTGGAAATTCGAGTGCCGGGCACTGGTCGATGGGGAAGTCGTCTGTGTGGCCGACATATTGACCGCTGAGAGAGAAGTTTGATGGCGACAAATGACTGGTCGGGTGTCCATCCTCAAGCGATTGTAGACCCATCAGCCAAACTGGCGGATAACGTCACCGTTGGGCCGTGGAGCTATGTCGGTCCGGATGTGGAAATCGGAGAGGGCACTGAAATCCTGTCCCATGTGGTCGTAAAAGGGCCGACCCGCATCGGCCGCAACAACCGCATCTTCCAGTTCTGCAGCATTGGTGAAGAGTGCCAGGACAAGAAATACGCAGGTGAGCCGACCACGCTGTTCATCGGTGATGACAACGTCATCCGTGAGAACTGCACCATCCACCGGGGCACCGTACAGGATCGGGGCGAGACCCGGATCGGCAGCGGCAACCTGTTGATGGCCTACGTCCATGTGGCCCACGACTGCACCGTGGGAGACAACACCATACTGGCCAACTGCGCGACCCTGGCCGGGCATGTGTCTGTAGGTGATCACGCCATTCTCGGTGGCGGCACCATGGTGCACCAGTTCTGTCACATTGGCCCTCACAGCATGGCAGCCGGCGGCAGTATCGTTCTCAAGGATATCCCGGCGTACGTGATGGCCAGCGGCCAGTCGGCGGCGCCTCATGGTATGAACGTGGAAGGCCTTCGCCGCCGTGGCTTCAGCAAAGAGGTGCTGCTGACCCTGCGTCGCGCCTACAAGACCATCTATCGTCAGGGCCTGACAACCGAGCAGGCTGTCGAGGAACTGGAAAAAGCCTATCCGGACGTGGTCGAAGTTCGTCCGCTGATCGAATCCCTTCGTGGTGCACACCGCGGCATCATCCGCTGACCGGGCCGGAGCGGTGATGGACAGTTCTAACCCTTCGGTCATCAGTGACCGACCCATAACGTTCGGTATTGTGGCAGGCGAGGCATCGGGTGACATACTCGGCGCCGGCCTGATTCGCTCGCTTCGCGCCCGCTATCCGCGGGCGCGTTTCGTCGGCATCGGTGGCGAGGAAATGGAAGCCGCGGGTTTTCACTCGCTGGTGCCCATGGAGCGATTGTCGGTGATGGGGCTGGTGGAAGTGCTGGGCCGCATCCGCGAGCTGTTCAGCATCCGCGGCCGGCTGATGGAGTACTTCCTGACCACGCCACCCGATGTGGTTATCGGAATCGATTCGCCGGATTTCACCCTCGGGGTTGAGCGGCGCTGCCGTGACGCCGGCATTCCCACCGCTCACTACGTCAGCCCGTCGGTTTGGGCCTGGCGCCAGAAGCGTATCTTCAAGATCGCCAAATCCGTCAATCTGATGCTGACCCTGTTTCCCTTCGAGGCGCGATTCTACGAAGAACACGACGTGCCGGTCACCTTTGTGGGTCATCCCCTGGCGGACCGCATACCCATGGAGCCGGATACCCGGGCTGCACGCCGTGATCTGGGTCTGAACGAGGACCAGCCGGTGCTGGCCATCCTGCCGGGCAGTCGGGGTGGGGAAGTGGAGCGGTTGGGCAGCCTGTTTCTCTCTGCCGCACGGGAAATCCAGTCGTCTCGCCCGGATCTCCAACTGGTGATTCCCTGTGTGAACCGGGACCGGGAAAAACAGGTGCGGGGGCTGGTGGAAGCCCTGGACGTGGCGTTGCCGGTGACCATCGTGCGGGGCCGTTCCCGCGAAGTGATGGCCGCCGCCGATGTGGTGCTGCTGGCTTCGGGCACCGCCACCCTGGAAGCCATGTTGCTGAAAAAGCCCATGGTGGTGGGGTATCGCCTGAGTAACTTCAGTTACGCCCTGGTGTCCCGGCTGGTGAAAGTGCCCCACGTGGCGCTGCCGAATCTGCTGGCCGGCAAACCGCTGGTGCCGGAGTTGCTGCAGGATGACGCCACCCCCGAGACCCTCGGTGCCGCGGTACTGGAGCGCCTGGAGAACCGCGAAGAACGGGCGCACCTGAAAGCCGAATTCACCAAACTGCACCACCAGTTACGGCAGAACGCCGATGAGCGCGCCGCCGATGCCATTTCCGCTCTGGTCGAGCAAAGGCGCGCCTCATGAGCAAACCACCGCTGCCGCCTTTTCACTGCCGCTATGATGGCACCTTGCTGGCCGGCGTGGATGAGGTCGGTCGCGGCCCGTTGATCGGTGCCGTCGTCACCGCCGCGGTGATCCTGGATCCTCGGCGACCCATTGCCGGCCTAGCCGACTCCAAGAAGCTCACGGAAAAACGCCGTGAGGCACTCTACGAGCAGATTATCGAAAACGCCACTGCCTGGTGCATTGGGCGGGCGGAAGCAGGCGAGATTGATCGCCTCAACATCTATCAGGCTACCATGGTGGCCATGGAGCGTGCGGTCGCTGGTTTACCGGTGCAGCCGGAATATGTGCTGGTGGATGGCAACCGCTGTCCGAAGTGGCACTGGCCGTCCGAGCCGGTCATCAAGGGGGACAGCCGTGTCGAGGCGATCAGCGCCGCATCGATCATCGCCAAAGTGGTTCGGGATCGGGAAATGGCCGAGCTCGATGCGCAGTTTCCGGAATACGGCCTGGCCCAACACAAAGGCTACCCCACGCCGGTGCACCTGGAAGCACTGAATTGCCACGGCGCCACCGTGCACCATCGCCGTTCCTTCCGGCCGGTTCAGGAAGCGATTGATTCAGTGGGGTTCTATCGGGAGCAGGCGGAAGAAACGATGCATTATCCCGTCGACCTGTTTGAAAATATCAATTGACAGAGCCCAGGCTAATCCTTAATATACGCGCACGTTGATCGGGGGGCTCCCCGGTAAACAGCCAGTTTGATGCGGGGTGGAGCAGTCTGGTAGCTCGTCGGGCTCATAACCCGAAGGTCGTAGGTTCGAATCCTGCCCCCGCTACCATATAAGAGAAAGGCGGATCAGTATTTTACTGATCCGCCTTTTTTCGTTTGGGCGTTAGAAATTGCAGTGAAAAACGTGCCACACCCCCGAACCCCAGTCGCCTCCTCCGGAGTCACCAAAGCTCGCAGATGGCGGGCTTTGGTGTTTGTTTCAAACTTTAAATGCCATTTTTAAGGTATTTGCAGGTTGTCCACTGGCACCACAGGTAGCGTCAGACTGGACGGGGTCTCTGGCCCTGTGTGCAAGGTCATTACGCCCAACAGAGACGGAATCAGTCCGGTGAGCAGTGGTGGAACTCCCTGTGCAATGTTGCTGGTATTTACCGATACCAGCAGGGAACTGCCGGGTGGCACCCAAACACTGCTGGGAAAGATTTCAACCGAGACTTTCCGGATCTCACCGGGGGTCAGCGGGGAACGATCGCTGGCCCGATAGGTGTGCCAGGGTTGAAGCATTTCTCCATTTACAAAGCGCGACCGGCTCTCATCGACGGAATGCATGCTTGCTGTAAGCAACCCGTTCGTTATGGGCTGAGTGGTCCCGTCGGGATCAAGAATGTCGAGCCTGACTGAGAGTTGAACATCGCTGGCGGTGGTTGATACCCAAAGGTCTGCCTGCATGGGGCCGTTCAGGTAGATTCCGTCGTCAATCGCTGGCAGTTCAAACTTCAGCGCCGCCAGTTCTGAGGTTCGGTTATCCTCCAGGCAGGGCAGGGGTATCAGGCCGGTCAGGCCTGCGGTCCACTGGGTGGTGCTGAAGGAACACAGTCCGTTGAGTGGCTGTTGAAGTGTGCTCTGCTCTCCGCCATCTGCTGGCAGGTCCAAGCTCATAGCGCCATCGCTGTCCAGAAAGAAGCGCTCGGCCCGCAGTTCCGGATGCGGCCAGTTTGTCGCTGTCTCGTAGCGTTCTAATCCAAGGACGTATTGCGTTACGTCTGGCTGGTCGTCAACGCCAGTATCCAGGCCCATGACATATTCGTCGAACCACTGTAAGCGCAATACATCGAGAGTCGGTACGCCATCTTTGGGCAAGCCGTTGCTGGGGACTCCGGCGGCTTCAATGTGCGTCCAGGGTCCGATGAGCAGTTTGGTGGGCACCCGGCCATTAAGTCGCTCAAACCACAGGGGTTCACTGCGCTGAAAAAGGTCGAACAGCCCGCCGACCACGAAGGTGGGGACATTGATGTCATCCACACCCTCCATCGGCGAGCGAATTTCCCAGAACCCCTCATCGAAAACGGTTTCCTCTTCGCCAAGCAGAGCTTTGAGGATGGTGGGCACCTGAAAGTCGAGAAGGGCGCCGGTCAAACGATCCGGAACAGCCCCCAGGAAACTGGCGGGATCGGTGGCCAGTAATTCCACGGGGAGTAACCCAAGGCCGGTTACCAGAGCCATCCAGGAAGGGATGAAGGTCGCGTTGACGTTGCCACCGGTGAATACAATGTCCCGGTAGCCATCACCGATCGGTACGATGGGGAACGAAGCCTTTACCGCCGGATGGTTGTGTTGTGATGTCAGGATCGCCGTTATACCGAGGTAGGAGATGCCTTCCAGTCCGATGCGGTCAAGCGCCCACGGTTGCTCCACCACCCACTCGACCACCTCAAGGTAGTCTGCTTGCTCCCGATCGCCGAATGCTTCCCAGTTACCGGCGGAGTTGCCCGTGCCTCGAACATCGACCACAACATGAGCGTATCCGCGGGTCACCAGGAATTCATTCGCGCCCCCTACCTCCGGCACGAACTGACCAACCGACGTGTTATAGGACGTTTGCGTCAACACCACCGGAAACGGTCCGGGTTCTGGGTTGTTGGCACTGAAACCGGGCAAGGATACCTTTACGAACAATTTGGTACCGTCTGACATGGTGATCGTCTGGTTCGGTAGCGCCACGGTATGGGTAAAGCTCGGTGGCCGATCGTACACTTGCCACTGCGTGGGCTCGGGGTTGCCCACGGAGACCAGCTGCGCCTCGGTATTGCGGCTGCCCAGAGTCATTAACTCTCTGCGAGACTCTGTTGACTCGTTATCGACCACTGGGGGGCGTACTTCGGGTTGAGCCGTTGGATCCGTGGCTACTGAGGCCGGCTCTGAGGAACCACCACAGGCAGCTAAGGCGAGCGACAGGGTGGCGACCCAGGCGATATTGATTGTTTTTATGGTCTTTGTCATGGAGCCCTCAACAGGATTCGGAGTAACGTGACGATTTGTCATTTTAAGCCGTCAGTCATATGGCACATTGGCTAGAGTGCCGTGGGCCTGTGTCAGGGTGGCGTTGCTCGCGTTGGCGGCTGGACAAAAATAATGCCCGGTGGTGAATACTCTGCCCGCAGCAGTGTCGTCTCCGGAACCCGTTAACGAATTGGATCCCGGATGATAGAGCATAACGATGAGCGTACCGGTCTTTGCACTCCCCAGTTTGTCCTAAAATGTTTATCGGTGGTCCCAAGATGTGATGGTCAGTTTGTCCACATGTCCAGTATTGTGCATGGAATGTACACATTATTGGCTTGCCGGGTCTGGCCCTGGTCCGGATTTCAATGATTGGGAAGAACGGTCTCGGTATGCAATCAGACATTGAGGATGGTGGCGTCAACGACGATGGAGGGCGGGTGCAGGCCGGTCTCTTGCAGAACCTGGTGATCCTGGCCGAGCAGTTCGGTTTATCGTACAACACCTTGTTAGGTGATGCCGGGCTGAGCCCTGAGGCCCTGACGGATCCGAACCGGATGGTCCCCATGCGGTACGTTCAGCAAGTACTCGATGCGGGTGTCAGGCGCACCGGCGATGATCTCCTCGGGCTGCATTTATCGGAGTTGACTCAGCCCGAAAGTTTCGGGGTGGCTGGCTACATCGTGCGGGCCTGCGGATCGCTTCGCGAGGTGATTGAGATGTGCATGCGGTATGAGCACCTGGTGAGCAGTGTTGGCAGTACCTCGTTTGATGTCAGGCCCGGACAGGTTGCCTGGACCTGGAAACTGACTACAACCAACCCGGTGTTTCGGTTGCAGGCGGTGGATTACATGCTAGGCAGTCTCGCCACGGTGAGGGGGCACCTACCGAACGTAACCCACTGGGATTTCGACTGCGTGCGGCTCCGTCGAAGGGCGCCAGAACTCGCTGACCAGATCCGGGAATATGAGCGGGTGTTCCGTTGCCCGGTGTATTTTGATCAGCCAATCGATGCGCTGGTATTCCCACTGGCGGCGTTGGACGCACCGCTGTTGCATGCCAACAGCGCCATGCGCGATGTCCTGGAGAGCCATGCCCGGTTCCTCGAAAGCAAACAGCCCGAACCTGATTTTCTCGGTAGCGCCCGCGCCATTCTGAAAACGATGGTGATGCGCGGGAAGCCCTCCCGGTCTGTGTTGGCAAATGCCATGGGTATGAGCAGCCGTCACCTCCTGCGCCGCTTGACCGATGCAGGCAGCAGCTATCGAGCCTTGTTGGGTGAATTGCGTGAGGAGATGGCGAGGAACCTTCTTCTGGAAAGTGACGAGAGTATCGAAACCGTTGCGCATCGCCTGCAGTACACCGAAAGCCAGTCGTTTATACGATGGTTCAAGGCGTGTCATGGGGTGACTCCCGCCCGGTTCAGGCAGCAAGCAACCAATCAAGGCAATTAAGGCAATTAAAAGAGGTAAAGAACGGTATGGACTGGAATCAAAGGCAGGTGCTGGTAACCGGTGGTGGCAGTGGCATTGGGCGTGAAATGGTCATCATGCTTCACGCGATGGGGGCAAGAGTGGCAACGGCGACTCTGGACCCGGATGAACTGGATTCATTGCAGGCCGAACTGGGCAGCGGTCCCGGCGAGTTCATTCCCATCCAGGTGGACCTTACGGCTGACGACGCTGTGGAAGCGTTGATTCAGCAACTGGATGATCAGGGTTTCAGCGTGGAAGTACTGGTGAACAACGCCGGCACGGGCTTGCTGGGCAATCACACGGAACTGGACACAAAAAGCGTGCGCAAGGCGCTGATTCTCAACGTTCAGGTGGTCACTGAACTGGTGGCCCTGGTTGCCCGGCGGATGATAGAGAACGGAGTGAAGGGACACATCCTCAATGTCGCCTCCATTGGTGGTTATGTTCCGGTGCCGAAACTGGCTGCCTACGCCGGTAGCAAACATTATGTGATTGCCTTCACTCACGCCCTGGCTGATGAGCTGGCGACCCATGGGATTTATGTGGGCATGCTCTGCCCGGGAATAACCCGCACCAAGATCTACGATGCCATGGGATTATCGTCCGAGCAGCACAGCCGTGGATCCATCAGCTCGCTCGCCGACCTGGTGGCGATGGACGCAACGCAGGTTGCGGAGTGTGGAGTTCGGGCCATTGAGAAGCGGCAGCGGGTGGCGTTGCCAGGGTGGAATAAACTGGTTCCTGCCTCCGCTCTCTTCCCTCAACAGTTTGTTTCGCGGATGCTTCACGGGGTTGTGGGCAAACGTTCCGCCCGTTAAGCGGAAGGGGCAGTGACGCTGCCGGTTCTCGATACATGGCATTTACGCTAAGGCCGTGTATGCTGATTGGCATACACGAGGCTATGCTGATCGGCAGATTAACGGGCGAAAACTCATGCGTACGATTGGATGTGTTCAGGGGCTACTGCCAAAGCAGCTCTTTCTTCTAATCGTCAATGAGGTAAGTCGCCATGAGAAATACCATTGTTAATCGTCACGCGTTGAGTCTGACTGCTATTGCTGCCGCAGTCGCATTTTCTGCCACCGCATCGGCAGACATTACCGAAGCGGAGGTGGTTTCTGCCCAGAAAGCGTGGGGCGATGCTGTGGTCATGCTGTCGGCGCACTTCGATGAGGGGGGCGTAGAGAAGGCCCGGAGCTCCGCCCGCGAAGTCATCGATGCAGCCTACGGTTACAATATGGGGCCTGTGCTGTTCAAGCCTACCCTCGCGCCGATCCCGCAGAACATTCGGCTTACTGCCGATGGTGCTCTCGCGTATTTTGTCGGTCACGATGACAACTACCCTGAGGACAGTGGCTTTGGCATTAAAGGCTGGACCAAGGTGGAGTTTGAGAACGCAGCGATTCACTTCGCGGGCCCGGTCGCTTTGACGATGGGTAACGTGCATTTCACAAACACAGATGGTTCGATCACTACGGTTGATAAATCCTTTGGCTATCAGCGTGATGACGAAGGAAACCTTCGTATCGTTCTCCATCATTCGTCTCTGCCATTCGGTAATCAGTAATCTGTTTACCCTGGCTCTCCGTCACGGTCATACTCCGGTGCAGTAGTGTAAGAGTGAGGGCAGGTTTCGGAGAGTCAGTCGCTTGGTGAATGTTTGGTCCATGGTCGGATTTTAGAGATATCCGGAGAGTCTCCGATGGCTCTGAGCCGTCGGTAGAGGTGTCGCGTTTCCAGAAGATTCCAGACCCGCAACACCACTTCCATCCGATCGAATGGTTTGGTGAGAAAGTCCGATGCGCCCATGGACAGCGCCCGGTAACGCGCTTCCTTGGTAATGTCGGCGGTGAGAACGATAACCGGAATCCACTCCTGATCGCGCAAATCATCGATTAGGCTCAGTACACTGAATCCGTCGATATCCGGCATTCGCAGATCCAGTAAAATGATGTCCGGTCGGAAGCCCTGTATCAGAGAGGAGGCGCGCCGAGCATCGATGGACGAGAGCACATTTTCGAACCCTTCCTCCGCAAACAGGTCCTCAAGTAGTTCGAGGTTGGCAGGCTCATCATCAATGATCAGCAGTCGGCTTTGCTGAATGTTATTAGGCTGTTCAGACATAATCCATTTCCTGAATTAGGCGCCGCATGCGTCTCGCCGTAATTGGGGCGGCGAGCCATAGTATGCTCTTCTGGTCACAATGGGGCGGCGGTTCCGCGGTGATGTAAAGCCGTTTCGTGATCATCAGATTCTCAGGCAATGTCAGCCTTTGAGGGGGGATGTCAGTCAGCAGAAAACACGGCTCTGTCAAAGATATCGACCGCCAGTCCAATTGCGAAGACACAACCACGCATTGGGCCCGAAAGCGAGCAGCCAGCGTTTCTGCAAGCATCAGGAATTCCGGGTCCTGAACCATCAGGATCCAGGGAAGCGGTGGGTGTCTGGTCTTTTGTAATTGATTGGAGAGAGTGGCGCGATGTGGCTGTTGCGAGGGCTTATGCGACTCGGTTGCGCGGCGATCCAATAGCAGCCAGAGAACAAAATCGCAGCCGCCCCCGGGGGCCGCTCGGTAATCAAGGCGCCCCCCCATTTGTTCTGCCAGGGAGCGGCTGATGGCGAGCCCAAGCCCCACGCCCTCCCGGTTGCTATCAAGACGGTTGAACGGACTGAACAGCCCTTCTTCGAGACCCGCGGTGATGCCCGGGCCGCTATCGGTTACGATGAGCTCAACACTCTCTGCGGACTTCCCGTTCATTATCCTCCAGCGCACGGTAACGTGTGTTGCCGGGGGCGTAAATTTGATGGCGTTGTCCATCAGGTTGATCAGGATCTGCACCAGTCGCTGTGGATTCGCCATCGCCAGGACGACGCCATCGTCGATGACATTCAATGTGACCGCCTTCGCCTGAGCGCGACTTGAGACGATATCCCGCGCGGTGAAAACGGCTTCATGGATAGAGGTTGGGTGCAATGGAATGGCCATATTGCCACTTTCCAGTTGAGATAGATCCAGAAGATCGTTTACTAATTGAAGCAGGTGCTCTGCACTACGACGGATGATAGTGATATGTCTGTTGTTCTCAGGGGACCGAGCTGTGCCCTGCAAAAGTTCACTGAATCCAAGAATGGCATTCAGTGGAGTCCGCAATTCATGGCTCGTGCGGGACAGGAACTCGGTTTTGGCCTGGTTCGCCTCTTCAGCGAGCTCCCTTGCACAGCGCAGCTCCTCCAGCTTTTGGTCGAGAATTACACCCGTTTGAACAACCAGGCTGTCAAGTTCCGCCACCTCATCCTGATAGCCACCACTGAACGACCTTAAGGGTATTCCACGGCCTATGTTCACTGCGTTGTCACGAATGCGGCGGACGCGTCTGATCAAGTCCCTGGCAAACCATTGAGCAAGGATTGCAGCCAGAATGACAGCGGCCAACAGCGTGCTGAAAATGATCCGTTGGCTGGATTGGCGCGCTTGTTTAAGGTCTTGTTGCAAGGCAGCGATAATCTGGTTCTCGCGTGTCTCCATTTCGGCGATGCGCGTGCGAATCTGATCCAGCAATAACTTGTTATCGAGAGAGTATTCTCGTACCCGGCCGGAGGACTCAGTGAGAGGAGAAGACTGCAACTTCTCGAGGTTAGCGAGTTTCACAGTAACGAGCGCCGAAATTTCCGACAGACTTTGACGCTGCGTCGGATCTTTCAGGTCCGTCTCGAGTTCACTTAAAGATTTTTTTAACAGACCCTCGGCTCGTTGATAGGGCGCCAGAAAGGTTTCATCCTGAGTCAGAATAAAGCCTCGCACGCCACTGGCAGCTTCGGCCAGCGCTGCATGCACCGCATGAATTTGTCCGAGTGCGCGAAGACCGCGCTGCAACTCATCTTCCGCCTCTCGATTGAACGCGAGAACCTTGACCATAACGAGAAGTACAACGGCGGCAACCATTAATGGGATGAGAAGGGCAATCAGGCTCCGACGTTTCAGGTCCCACCCGTGCCAGAACCTTGTGGTTTTCAGCGGCATATCTAGAGTCCTGAGTTACCTAAATTCAGCTCCACTGCGCGGGCAGCCGCATGGGATCGGTCCTCAAGCTGGAGCTTATTGAGAATGCGCTCCACATGAGTCTTGACGGTTCCCGGAGCAATGCCCAGTGTTGTGGCGATGCGTGAGTTGCTCATGCCGCGCGGCAGTAGGCTCATTACCTCTTTCTCCCGGGGTGATAGCAAACCCAGATCATGGCTTTGGGCGCGGGCTGACGTTGCGGGTTGGGGTTTTTCGTGGCCAATCCGGCCAGCAAGAAGTGCTGACAGAATCGTCATTAGCTGATGATCACGTTCTCCAGGTGCAGGCTGATCTGCATATCCCGCCATTGCCAAGACTCCCACGACTCGCCCCCGAAGAATGATTGGAATCAGCCATTCGAATCCGGGATCCAGAGAATAGAAAAGCCATGCTTTTTCCGGTGTGTGTCGAACAAAAGGTTTACACGGCCACTTCAGAAAGGGGGCCAGAGCCGCTCTGACAGGTTGTCGTGATGCGGTAATGGCGGCGCCGCCAAGTGACTCGAGCGCTCGCAGGCGCCCAGATTGATAGCTTAAAAGCACGGCATGAGGCGCGCCAAAATGGTCGGCAATGGTTGCTAACAGTTTTTGTTGGTCGTCATCCCTCGGCGATTGCATCAGCTGAATACAGCTTTGCAGGCACTGCAGGTGCCGTTCAGAGAGTCCTGCTGCGCGGTAGGCGGCCCGCAGGGCGGTCGCCGTCGAATCGAGTTCAGGCATGGTTCGCAAAATGTGGCTGGAGACTGAACATTATACGCCGCTTCGTGAGCAAGAGCCCATGTTCATGGGTGGGGTTGAGGCCACATGGCTCAGTCGGATCGCCTGACAGCACGCGGGCGGCTGGGTAGCTGTGCCGACGTAAAAAGGCTTTTTTTATTATAATAGGTTATTAAAAACATCCGATTTTTCAGCGACCTTGGTTACATCGCTTTGTAGTTTTGTATCCAGCAACCGAACGATTCCTGTCCGTTACGTAAAACCCCTTTTTCATTCAAGGCCTTGATGCCTTTCATTACTTATTAGTGTCGAAAAATTGACCATTTTGTAATTAGGAAGATGAGGCCGGTCACGCCGATACTTGCCCACGTTTTATACAATTTCACAAATACGACGAAATAATGGTGGGTATATATCATGAAACGCGTCAACGAAATGTCAAAGGCATGGATCGCCGCGTTGTTTACCGGAATCATTCTCACAGGCTGTGGGGGTGGTTCTTCAGGTGGGAGCGCCAGTTCTGGTGATTCCGTCAAGACCGAGTCGCCGGCATCTGACGGTACTGTCGTATCTTCGGTTGTGGGTGCACCGGGTGACCGCACCGCGGCGTTGAACTGGAATGCGCCGATGTCACGGGTCAATAACGAATCTTTGAAGATGGGTGAGCTGGCAGGTTATGTCATCAGCTACGGAAAGGACCCTGCCGAGATGACAGAATCGATCCGTATCGATAGCGCCGCCACTATGGAGTACACCGTCAGCAACCTGGACAGCGGTACCTGGTATTTCACCATTCAGGCAGAAGACGTGGATGGTTTGATCAGTGAGCCTGCCGGGATCGTGAGTAAGCAGATCCGGGGCTGATCCCGGATCGTCAGGAGTTCGGTAAGGGGTCGGCTACGGGCAGTTTGAGGGTAAACGCCGAGCCTTCCCCGAGCTCAGAGCTCACGGCAATTTCCCCCCGGTGCTTTTCCACCACAACATTCACGAACGACAGCCCCAGACCGGTGCCGTGGTTGCCTGACAATTCACTGCTTTTCTGCCGCCGGTATCGGTCGAACAGGTGCGGAAGCTCCTCGGGGGCAATGCCACTGCCTTCGTCGCTGACGGTCAGGCAGGCCTGGTGTCCGGCCCGGAACACCTGAATACTTACCGTTGAGCCGCCGGGGCTGTATTGCACCGCATTCGTCAGGAGATTGATCACCGCCCGTTCCAGCAATTCCGCATTGCCTTTCAGCCACAGATCCTCGTTGCCCTGCAGCGCCAGATGGATGCCTTTCTCGGCGGCCTGTTCACTGACGCTGTCTCGGGCATTCTCGACAATGGCGAGGAATTCGCAATCGTAGAACCGTGTTTCTGTCAGTTGCTCGGCCCGCGCGAGTTGCACGAACTCCTCCGCCAGGTGGTAGCTGCGGCGCGCCAGGCGGCCGAGCTGCTCCAGCTGGCCCGGTTCAATGTGACCCGGGTTGCGTTTGAGTTGTTCGATGAGCGCAAGCTGGGACACCAGCGGCGAACGCACGTCGTGGGAGATGAAGTCGATGGCTTCCCGGTGCTGGCGTTGTTGTGCCCGCAACTCGGAGATGTCGGAAATGTTGGCGATAATGCCGCTCTGTTCGCTGTCGGGCAGCGCGAATGGCGCGAAGTGGATCAGGAAGTCCTTGTCGCCGATGTTCAGGTCCACAGTGCGACTCTGGTTCAGAGTCAGTGTCTCGGACACGGTTTCGTGCCAGGGCGGCGTCTCCCTCGGGTCATGGCCTTCCAGCAGGCGCACCAGGGGCAGGCCAGCGAGGCTGGGCATGGGCTCGTGGAACCATTCTTCAATGTGGCCGTTGGCAAAGCGGATCACCCCTAGCTCGTCGGTGACGATAATGCCATCGGGCATGCGCTCGAAGCTGCGGCGAATGAACTGCTGCAGGTTGTTCAGGCGGTCAGTGGCGAGTTTTACCCGCTCAATCCGCGCGGAGATATTCTCGCTGGGCTTCGTCGGCTTCTGTTCCTGCTCCGCAGCGCCCAGAGGCAGCCTGCGCAGGTATCGCTGGATCGCTTCACGGCTCAGGTCGTTGGGCAGTAGCAGGCCCAGGGTGTAGCGCTTCCGGCCTCGCTGCAGTTGGATCCAGCTCTGGTTGTTGGTATGCAGCCACTGGTCCGGCTGCAGGGGCGGGATCTCCTCAGCGTGCAGCTGATGGCTGCTGAGGAGATCGTCGTCTTCGGACAGCCACCAGCCCCGGGGCTGCAACAGGGCCTGAAAATGCTCCAGCAATTGTGCCGGGTTGCGCCGGGAGGGCTCGGGCAGTGCCATGTGTGGCCCCCGGGCCAGATCATCCAGCTGCCGGTTGAGAAACCGGTTGGTCATTGCCAGACGCAGGCCACTGGCCACGGGAAATGCGAAGAACGGCATCAGCAGCGCGTTGGCAATGGGCAGCCACAGGCGCGCGCCGAGCAGCAGCAGGCTGTGCACCACCACCAGGGCCACCGTTACCGTGAGACACAGCATCAGCGTGCGCGTCGGGCGCATACGGGGCAGTGCCAGCGCAAGAAAGACGATGGTGAGCACCGCCGTGGCGATCGACAGTGCCCGCGGCAGTGGGGTGATCAACTCGTTGCCGGTGAGCGCCGAAAAGCTGTTGGCGTGGAATTCCACACCGGACATGGGCCGGTTCAGCCCGGAGAAGGGGGTGGGCAGTATGTCACCGAAGCCCGGCGCGGTGGCCCCGATGAATACGGTTTTGCCGCGGAACCGATCCGGCGCGGGCTGCTCGGACAGCACCTCGAAATACGAATAACTGGGCAGGGTGCCGGCTTCGCCGGCCAGAGGCACGGCACGGTAATGTTTGCGGATATTCATGAACGCGGCGGCGCTGCCGCTTTCTCCGCCCACGTAGGCCGTCTCCGGATCGTTGTATGCGGCCATGGCGAGGCTTGGCCAGAGCCTGTCACCGAGGCCGTTCCGCAGATACAGGCCCCGTGCGATGCCGTCTGCGTCCAGCTCGACGTGGGCGTGCCCCATGGCGTAGGCGGCAGACGCCAGAGTGTTTGTCGGTAGCTGTTCGCTGATCAGGTAGTTCCGCGTTGCGGGCGACAGGTACAGGGGCAAGACGACTTTGCCGTGTGACCGCATGGCCGCGGCCAACTCTGCATCGTACGGCGACGGTTCCGGAAACAGGATGTCAAAAACCAGAGTGTCAGCGCCCGCGGCGTGGAGTTTTTCAATTAACCGGGCGTGAATGTCGCGGGGCCATGGCCAACGGCCAAGGCGGTCAAGGCTCAATTCGTCAATTTCGACCAGCACTACGTCTTCAGAGAGGGGCGCCGGGCTGGTGGTGACTTCCGCATCGAACAGCCAGTAATCGAACCGTTGAGGCAGGGCGGTCATCTGCAGTAACAGCAGAATGCCTAGTAGCGGTATGCCCAGGGTCAGGGGAGTCGTTTTTATGGCCAGCCAATCCCGAGTCATGAGCCCTGCTGTCAGATGTTCAGGTGCGATGGATTATTCCAGGTACAGTTCCCTCCCAGGTCCCCAGCGGCTTGCCAGCGGACCATCAGAAAGAGCCTTCAGGCGCACAAAATACCGCCTTCCGGGAATCAGGCGCAAGGCCGCGGTGGTATCCGACAGCGTTGCCTCCTTGATAATGTTGTTGAATCCGGGCTCTTCGGCGAGCTGCAGCCGGTAGTCCGAGGCGGTATCAACGCTCTCCCAGAACACCCGAACCTGGTTGTCCACGTAATTTACACTGATGATACGAACCGGCGGCAGTGTTCCGTTCACGGTGAGGGATTGCGGCTTGCTGGTGGCCACCGAGTTGCCGCCGGCCTCACTGACCACGCGCCAGTAATAAGTGCCGGGTGACAGCGCCCGTGACGGCAGAGCTTCGGTATCCGGCGCCCACTCGCTGGTGGCGATCAGCCGGCGGAATGAGTCGTCCTCGGCAATTTCGATCCGGGCCACTTCGTTGCTGCCGGTGAGCTCCCAGCTGAATTCCGGCATGTCATCATCCACGGTCGCCCCGGCCTGTGGGGCCAGCAGTTTGGCAGCCTGTGCCCGCAGATCCACTTCCACCTCCAGGATACTGGGCATGCCGGGCATCCCGCGGTCGTCCAGGGCGGCCAGATGAATCTTGTAAGTGCCGTTATCGAGCAGGTTGAGCTTGTATTGGCTGCCATTAACACGGCGGCTGTCGACCCAACGCCCGGATTCGGCGTCGAATATGTCGAGGCGGTGTGCCGGTGCGGCGCTCGCCTGCCAGCTCAGTTTGGTCGGTAAACGGTTCAGTTGAGGTGCCAGCGGATTCACTGCCGGCGCCGGCGGTAATCGGCGAATGCTCAGGTGGCCGCTGGCGGCGGTTGACACGCTGGCACTGTAACCGGCCGGGATGTTGCGGGTGCGACCTGGAGCGCCAAAGTTGACCTCACCCTCGGTGACCTGAAGGCTGGTGGTGCCCGGGCCGGACCGCATGGAGAACGCGGTGCCGCGAACCGCGGCCACGGCGGACGGGGTTTCTATCTCGAAGCGTGAGCCGCCTTCGATAACCGGCTTGACCTGGGTGTGCACTTCGCCATGATCCAGCCGCAGACGGGTATCCACCATGCCGGATTTACCATACTGGGTCAGCCGGTTGAAGATCAGCCGGGAATCAGGGGATATGCGCACCAGGGAGCCGTCTGCCAGTTCCACGGTAGCGGTTCCCGATCCGGACAGAATCTCGTCTCCTACGCGCACAAGGGCGTCATTGCCCAGTGGTTGTTTGCGCCCGTTGTTTCCGGAGATGTGGTGTACCTGGCCAGACACTGCAACGACCCGCGCCGGGTCCGGTTGCCGCTTCAGCCAGGTCAGGGGAATACGCAGTGCGTCGCCTTCGCCAATGGAGGCACTGTTACCGATGCTGTTGTAGCGCAAGACCTGTTCCGGGCGCACATTGCGGTTCAGCAATGCGTCGGCGACTTCACTGAAGCTTTCACCCGGGCGCAGTGTGTACAGCCACTCCGGTACTGAACTGCTTTGCTGGGAGGCGTTTTTAGAGGCGGTGGAGCCCCGGGTGACAGACAGTTCCGCATGCACGGGTACGGCAAAGACCAGCGTCAGTAACGCTGGGATCACGGCACGGATGAGCCGGTTGCCGTAGGAACCTGATTTCATGTCAGGCGTGGTCCGCGGTCGCGACCGGATCGGCCGATTCGTTGGCTTTCATGGCTTCGAGACGGTAACCGCGCTGGTAGATAGTCTTGATCCGGAAGCCGTTTTCCGGGTTCAGTCCCAGGCGTCGGCGCAGGCGGCTCATGTGGGTGTCCACGGTGCGGGTGTTGATGTCGCGGGCCAGGCCCCACACGCGCTCCAGCAGCATTTCGCGGGTCAGCAGCCGGCCCTGGTTTTGAAACAGGAACAGGGTCAGGTCGAAATCCTTGTCGGTCAGCGTCAAAGCCTGTCCGTGGAGCAGAATACTGCGCTGCTGGGTATTAATCTCGAAAGGCCCGTAGGTGAGCAGCTCTTTTTCGTTGTCCGGGTTGGTGCGGCGGGCCAGCGCGTTGATGCGCGCAACCAGTTCGGCCTCGCGGGCCGGCTTGGCCAGGTAATCATCGGCGCCGGCGTCGAGGGCACGAACGATGTCAGATTCGCTGTCGCGCTGGGTCAGGAACACCACCGGAATCGGCCAGTTGAGCTGAGCCCGCACGTTTTCCAGCACATCGATACCGGTCATGTCCGGTATCTGCCAGTCAAGAATTAGCAGGTCGTAACTTCGGTGCAGCACGGCGCTCAGGAACGACTGCCCCGTGGGGAAGCTGTCACAGTGGTGTCCGCGCTCTGAAAGAATGGACTGAACGTGCTGCGCCTGTTCATGTTCATCTTCAAGCAAAGCTATGCGCATCAAGCATCTCCCGGGGGTGACGTTCCACCGATTAAAGTTTTGGTGACGTTGAGCATTATCACAGATCACGGATTTACCTTCAGTGTCGTTATGTAGAATTGCGTAAACGAACGGCAGGTGTTCCATCATTGTCATCAACTGTTTGTCGGCAGGTGGGGAAATTACTGCAGCCCCAGAACCAGCCTTTTTTACCCTTGCGCCGCACCAGCGGGGAGAAACAATGGGGGCAGGGCACCGGCTTCTGGCTGGTGCCGTCGGCGGGCGCGCTGTCTTCCAGCGGCCGGGTGCCGTTACAGTCGGGAAAGCGGGTGCAGGCCCAGAAGCGGCCGAATTTGCCCTCCCGCTCCCGCATCGCGGTCCGGCATTTGGGGCAGTGGGGCGCCGCCGGTTGATCGGCGACCGGCGCGCTGCCGATGCCCGGGCGGGTGCGGATGAAACCGCTGATCTGCTGTTTCAGGTCCGCCAGGAACTGCCTGGGGTCCCCCTCGCCACGCTTTATGGTTTCCAGCGTGGCTTCCCAGAGGGCGGTCATGTCGGGTTTGCTGACGGTGTCTGGCAATGCGCCGATCAACGCCTTGCCCTTGTCGGTTGCCTTGATATGGCGGCTGTCGCGGTACAGGTAATCGCGCTTGAACAGGGTGTCGATGATCGCCGCGCGGGTGGCTTCGGTACCCAGCCCATCGGTTTCCCGCAACGTTTTGCGCAGTTCCGGATCGCTCACGAAGCGTGCAATGTTGGTCATCGCTGACAACAGGGTGGCGTCAGTGAAGTGCTGCGGCGGCTGGGTCTTGCGCTCGCGGATGGCGGTCTGGTCGCATAGCGCCGGCTCGCCTTTTCCGAGCCGTGGCAGCGGTGCCTTGCGGGTCTCCTGGGCGGCTTCCCGCAGTTTGATTTCAAGGGTTTTCCAGCCCGGAGTCAGTATCGCCGTTTCTGTCGCACGGAAGCGGTGCTCGCCGATGGTGACGGTCAGCCGGCCCTCGCGATGCACGGCATCGGCGCTGAACTGCATCAGGTAGAAACGGGCGATCAGGTTGTAGATCTTCGTTTCCGCTGCGGTCAGTTTGCCGTTGGCTGCTGGCCGGCTGGTGGGGATGATGGCGTGGTGGGCATCCACCTGTTTGTCATTCCACGCCGCAGTGCGTCGGGTCAGATCGGCCTGCTCACAGGCCCGGGTCAATTCGCTATCCACCTGGCCGATGGCCCGAATTACCCCCTGGCGCTGACCGTAGTGGCCCTCCGGCAGGTGGCGGCAGTCGGAGCGGGGATAGGTGATCAGCTGGTGCCGCTCGTAGAGATTCTGCGCGGTATCCAGAACGTCCTTTGCGCCCATGCGGAACAGCCGCCCAGCTTCGATCTGCAACGCCGACAGCGACAGCGGCAGCGGCGGCGACTCGTTGCGGTCGCGGAACCGGGATTCGGTGATGGTGCCTGGCCGGCCTTCCACTGCGCCGGCGATCTGCTCGGCGGAGGCTTTGTCGAGCAGGCGGTCCTCTTCGTCGAGGTGCTCGCGGAAGGTCTCGTCAGGCAGCCAGCGCGCGGTAAACGGTGACGGATCGCTGTCCGGTTCAATGCCGTGGCAGGTGGCTTCGATGCGATAAAACGGTTTGGGCTCGAAGTGTTCAATGGTGTGGTCGCGTTCGACCACCAGGCCCAGCACCGGCGTTTGTACGCGGCCGACCGAGTAAACCCCCTGCTGTCCCTGCTGCTGATAGCTGAGCGTGTAGAAGCGGGTCAGGTTGATGCCATACAGCCAGTCCGCGCGCTGGCGAGCCAGCGCGGAGTGCGACAGCCGCCGGTACTCGCGGTTGTCTTTCGGGCTGTGGATGGCGCGGGCCACGGCCGCCGGGGTCAGATCGTTGATCAGGATCCGCTGAACCGGACAGGTGGCCCCGAAATAGCGGATCACTTCATCCACCAGCAGCTGGCCTTCGCGGTCCGGATCGCCGGCGTGCACGATGGTATCGGCCTGGCGGATCAGGGACTCCAGCACGTTGAGCTGCTGGCGCACGCTGTCTTTGGGGGTGACTTCCCAACGCTCGGGAAACAGTGGCAGATCTTCCTGGCGCCATTTCTGCCATCGGGGGTCGTAGCTGCCCGGTTCCGCCGGCTCCAGCAGATGCCCGATGCACCAGCTGACGGTGACGGCCTCATTCCCCTGGCCACAGCGAATCCACCCCGGCCCTTTCTGGTGGGGCGCAGGCAGCGCCGCGGCGATGGCGCGGCCCAGGCTAGGCTTTTCGGCAATATACAGTTGCATGGCATCGAGCGTGTTCGGATCGGGAAAGGAAGATGGCCTTTTGGCCTTGTTGTGTCAAGGCTGGCGGGCTCTGTAGTAGACTGGCGTCAGGTACTGATATGAAGTTCGCGCGAGGAAGCGCGAAAAGGAGCAGAATGACCCATGAAAATTCAGAATTCGATCGAGCAGAAACTGTCCTCGGCGTTTGCCGTCGATCATCTGCAGGTGGCCAATGAAAGCCACAAGCACAGCGTGCCGCCCAATTCCGAAACCCACTTCAAGGTGACGCTGGTATCGCCGGATTTCGACGGGCAAATGAAAGTGAAGCGCCACCAGGCCATCTACACCGTGCTGGCGGACGAGCTGGCGGGCGAGGTTCACGCCCTGGCGTTGCATCTCTACTCACCAAAGGAGTGGGTGGCCTCCGGGCAGGCCGCGCCGGAGTCTCCCAACTGTATGGGCGGATCGAAAAAAGATCCGGCGATGGCCTCGGGAGAGCCTCAATGAGCCAGTTTTTCCAGATACACCCGGAAACGCCGCAAAAACGGCTGATCAACCAGGCGGTGGATATCCTTCGCAACGGCGGGGTGATTGTGTATCCGACCGATTCGGCTTACGCCATTGGCTGCCACCTCGGGGACAAGCAGGCGGCGGACCGCATCAAGCGAGTGCGCAAGCTGGATGACAAACACAACTTCACTCTGATGTGCCGTGACCTGTCTGACATCGGGGTTTATGCAAAAGTGGACAACACCCAGTACCGGTTGCTGAAAACGTTCACCCCCGGGCCCTATACCTTCATTCTGGATGCCACCAGCGAGGTGCCACGCCGGTTGCTGCATCCCAAGCGCCGGACCATTGGCTTGCGGGTGCCGGACAACCCCATCGTGCAAGCGTTACTGGGTGAGCTGGGCGAGCCGATCATGAGCAGTACGCTGATTCTGCCCGGTGAGTCCGATCCGATGACAGACCCCTACGAGATCCGCGACACTCTGGAACACGAGCTCGACCTGATCATCGATGGTGGTTTCTGCGGGTTTGAAGCCACTACTGTTGTCAACATGACCGGTGATGTGCCAGAGGTGACGCGGGTCGGCAAGGGCGATCCGGAACCCTTTCAGTAAGTCCGGCGCGACAGATTGTGCCTGACGCGACTGCGGCAACCTAGGCGCGGGTGTTGAAGTTGAATGCGTAATTCTTGCGGACGCCCGCCGCCTCCAGCTGCTCGGAGCTGACGGTCTTGCGCACGGTGTCGTAGCGGTGCACCAGATCCTGCAGGCCATTGAACTGCTGGTTGTCGCTGACCAGAGTGTCCAGTAACGAATTATTGACGCCATAGGCACGGTTCAGCTTCAGTGCGTTGTCCACGAAGTGCAGGGTGGGCTCGTTGACGCTCAGGCGGCTGAACGCATCCTGAAATCCCTTGTTATTATTCAGATCCTGTTCAATCTGGCCGCGCTTGGCTTCCGGCACCTTGCCTTCCACCTGCACATTGCCGTTATCACCTTTGGTGACATTGATCGCCGTGGCCGGGTGCATCCCGTACTCGGCAAGTTTGTGCCGCAGGGTTTCCCTTACGAAGGCAAGATCCTGCCCCACGGTCTGCTTGTAATCGGTGACCGACAGCTGGCGGGATTTCAACGCCGCCAGGTCTGGATTCTGCGGTGCAGTGCGGGTAAAGCGGTCATCGGTGGGTGATGACGGCTGATCCACAGCCACCGCATCGCCGGCCTTGCCGGCTGGCTGGTCGGCAGCGGCTGCAGGGCGTTTCTCCAGTGCACTCTGGAACTGGGTGCTGGCCTTGATCAGTGATGTAAGCAGCGACACGGCTGGTAACCTCCCATTGTCACCTGTAGGTGGCGACAAAAATCGAACGCTTGCAGGGTTATATATCCCGGTGTCTGCATAAACCGGGCCAGACTTTCGTTCGTCGCCGTTTGAACGTAGAGTTAACGGCGGATTTATCCCCCTGATATTGTTCTCCAGAGCCAAAGGAAATCCGATGCCCCGCTTTCTTCACACCGCTGACTGGCAGATAGGCCGTTATTACAGCCGTTTCGACAACGACGATGCGGTTGCGCTCGCGGAAGCCCGATACACCGCTATTGAGCGGCTGGCGCAGCTGGCGGTGGATGAACAGTGCGACGCGGTGGTGGTGGCGGGCGACGTGTTTGACGCCCAGACCGTATCGGACCGCACCATTCGCCGGGTATTCAACGCCCTGGCCGCCTTTGAAGGCCCCTGGGTCATGTTGCCCGGCAACCACGATGCGGCGCTGGCCGAGAGTGTCTGGACCCGCGCCCAGCGCCTCGGTGCCGTGCCGGCAAATGTTCATCTGGCGCTGGCGCCGGGCGTGGTGGAATTGCCGGAGCAGAGCATGGCGGTTCTGGCGGCCCCGCTGACCCAGCGCCATACTCACAGTGATCTCACCGAGGCGTTTGATCAGTGGCAAACGGCGCCAGCCCTGATCCGGGTTGGGCTGGCCCATGGCAGCGTGCAGGGCGTGCTGGCCGAGGGCATCGATTCCGCCAATCCCATCGCCCCGGACCGGGTAGAGCGGGCGCGGCTGGATTACCTGGCGCTGGGCGACTGGCACGGTGTCAAACAGATTAATCCCCGCACCTGGTACAGCGGCACGCCGGAACCGGAGCGATTCCGTAACAATGATGCGGGGGTGGCGCTGATTGTCGACATCGGCGGGCCCGGCACTGAGCCGACAGTCACGCCCCATCGCATCGGGCAATTCGAGTGGGTGCAATGGCGCGAGCACCTCAATGTGCCGACCGATCTGGACCAAGTGCTGGCCCGGCTCGAGGAATTGGAAGCGCCAGCGGTGGTGGACCTGAGGCTCACCGGCGAGGTGGACCTGGCCGGGGAGCGCCGTCTGCTCCGGGCATTATCAGTGGCGGAAGCAAAACACCGCAGCGTGCAGTGTGACCGCAGCGGGTTGTCGCTGCAGCCCACCGATGACGATATTGCCGAATTGAATGCCGATGGCTATCTGGGCGATGTGATCACTGAGCTGCGGGAGCAACAAGCCAGTGACGACGGAGCCCGCGCACTGCCGGCACGGGACGCCCTGGCGATACTCACCGGCCTGTTGATGGATCGTAGTGGCTCCAACGCCAGTGCGGCGGATGGCCATGGTGCAAGGGTCAGCGGGGAGCAGCCGTCATGAAGATACAGGGTCTTCGCATCGAGCAGCTGCGACAGTTTCGCCAACCGTTCACACTGACCGATCTGAACCCCGGTCTGAATGTGATTCATGGCCCCAACGAGTCCGGCAAGAGCACCCTGGTGCGTGCCATCCGTGCGGCCTTCTTCGAGCGCCACCGCTCCAGCAGCGTGGACGATCTGCGCCCCTGGGGCGATTCCTCGGCGGCGCCTTCGGTGGAGCTGGAGTTTGTTGCTCAGGATCAGCCCTGGCACCTGAAGAAACGCTTCCTCCAGCAGAAACGCTGTGACCTGAGCGTGGGCGGCGAATCCTGGTCCGGTGAGGAAGCCGAGGACAAACTGGCGGATCTGCTGGGTTTCCAGTTCGCTTCCCGAGGCGCCAGCCAGGATAAACACTGGGGCATACCCGGTCTGCTGTGGGTGGAGCAGGGCAGCGGGCAGAATGTTCATGACGCGGTGGCGTATGCCGGCGACCATCTCAAATCCGCACTGAACAGTCTGTTGGGCGAGGTGGCCAGCACCGGCGGTGATGACGTGATCCAGCAGGTGCAGAGCCAGCGCGCGGAACTGCTCACCGGTACCGGAAAACCCCGCGGAGAATACGCCCGGCTGAGGGACGAGCAGCAGAGCCTGGAGACCGAGCTGTCCGCGCTGGATGAGCGCATCAGCCAGTATCAGACCCTGGTGGATCGGCTTGGCGAGTTGCGCCAGCGCCATCAGCAGAATGAACAGGAACGACCCTGGGAGACCGCCCGCAAGAACCTGCAGGAGGCTGAGCAGCGCTTCCGGGAGATTGAACAATGGCAACAGGCGCAGCAGCGTGAGCAGCAGGCGCTGGTGGACTGCCAGCAGAATCTCAGGCTGCTGCGACAGCAACAGCAGCAGGCAGAGGTGGCCAGCCAGAAACTCGAAAGCCGTGCCGGGCACCTGAAAGCCTCCCGCGAGGCGGAAGAGGCCCTGAAGAACCGCGAGGCCCGGGTGACCGAAACCCAGGCCAGGGCGAAACAGGCCTATGAGAGTGCCCGCGGCCAGGTTCGCGCTGCCAAGGAACAGGAGCGCCGGGCCCGCCTGGACACAGAGCTGCGGCAGGTGCGCCAGCAACTGGACGCGCTGGAACAGACCCTGGTCCGGGCCCGTGACTATCTGGCAGAGCTGAAGAACGCCCGCAAGCAACAGCAGGCCAGCCTGATTGATGTGGCCGGCCTGGAGAACCTCCGCGGCATTCACCGCCGGCTCGAGGAGGAGCGCATTCGCTCCCGTGCCATTGCCACCCGGCTTCATTACCAGCTTGACCATGGTCGCTCCCTCTCCGTCGACGGCGAAGTCGTGGAAGGTGAGGGCGACCGCTTGTTGCTGGCGGAATCCACCCTGCTGCTACCCGGCCTCGGCCAACTGACCATCACTCCGGGCGGGGATGATCTTTCCAGGGTTCAGCGCCAGCTGGAGCGTTTGCAGGAAGATTACGACGGCCAGCTGAAAGCTCTCAATGTTACCGCGCTTGAGCAGGCCGAGCAGCGTGCCGCCGAGCACTTGCAGTGTCAGCAAACCATTGAACGGCTGGAAGCACTGCTGGGGTCAGTGGCACCGCGCGGCGTGGAAACCCTGGAGGCCCAGCAGCAGGAACTGTCGGGGCGGTTGAGCCAGCTGCAAAACGAACATCAGGTGTTGCCGCCAGCCAATGTGGACACCCCTCCGCTGGCCGGTGCTGAGGCCGCACTGGAAGCGGCCGAGCAACAACTGCGTGAGGCCGACGGGCAACTGCAGGAACACAGCAAACAGCAGTTTGCGTCGGCACAGAACCTGGCGACGGCGCAAGCGGAATGGCAGCAGCTCAAGAATGAGCTGGACGATCCCGAGCGCCAGGCTACGCTCAAGAGCCTGCAGCAGTCCGTGATGGAGACAGGCGAGCGGGAAGCCCGGCTGAAGCAGTCGGTCAGCCAGCGCCAGAGCCAGATTGATGAGGCTCGTCCGGAACTGATCCGGCAGGACATGGAGCGGTTCAGAGCGAGCGCCGAGCAGCTGGAAAAAGGCCACCAGAAAGAGGCCCTGGAACTGACCGGGTTGCAGAGCAAGCTGGAGAGCCAGGGCGCCGAGGGGCTCGAGGAGCAGCGTGACGAACTGGCCGCCCGCCTGGAGCATGTGCGCCGACGTTATCAGGAACTGCATCGCCGCGCCGAGGCGCTGGACCTGTTGTTGGGGCTGCTGCAGGACAAGCGCCAGGCGCTGACGCGGCGGCTACAGGCACCGTTGCAGAAGCATTTGAACCACTACCTGGGCGTGCTGTTTCCTAAAGCCAGCCTGGAAGTGGACGACCACCTGGTCCCGGGGCAACTGACCCGCACCGGCCAGCAGGGGCAGGAGCGGGGTGCGCTCCAGGAGCTGAGCTTTGGCGCCCGCGAGCAGATGGGGTTGATCAGCCGTTTTGCCTACGCCGATCTGTTGCAGGAAGCGGGCCGGCCCACGCTGATCATTCTCGATGACACCCTGGTGCACAGTGACAAACAGCGCCTGGAACAGATGAAACGCATCCTGTTCGACGCCGCCTGCCGCCATCAGATATTGCTGTTTACCTGCCACCCGGAAAACTGGCGAGACCTGGGTGTTGCACCCGTGGATCTGGAAGCACTGAAAACCGGCAACCCGTAACGTGAAATGTTTGCAAAAAACTGCCGGTTTTCCGGTGTATGAACTACTCTTTTTAAGGTGTAAGCCGTGATTAACAGGCGGGTGGCCGCGGCCACTCACCACCTCAGGTAGATTGGGGAAGACGCGAAAGGAAGTCGGGGGACCCGGACAGGTTCAACCGTTCGCGCCGGCCGCTGAAAAGGGAGCGTTCGCTGTGGTCAGAACAACAACATCCAGAATTCTGGTGCTCGGCACCGTGTCGGCTTTGGTAGCGTGTGGTGGTGGGGGCAGTAGCGGTGGAAGCAGCGATGGGGGAGGCGGCACGCCAACATCACCACCGGAGAGTGTAGAGCTAGAGCTGGATGCCGGCGGGCTCAGCGAACAGAGAGCATTGGTCGAGGGGTTTCAAGATTTTCAGGAGGTTCTTGATGTCTATTCCGGCGCCGAGCAAACCTACCTGTCGATTGACGAGATCCGCGAAGCAGCCCTCGAACTGGACGATGCCGTGGGGCAGTCCGGGAATACCGTGACCGTTCGCTGCGACAACCCCGGGTCGGGCACACTGGCGTTTACCTTGAACCGTGAAACCGAGACCGACTTCACCCTGGAGTTCCGTAACTGCCAACTGGCAACCGCCGAGCTCGGCACAGTGGTGCTCAATGGCACCTATACCTACGTCAATCTGGTCTCCGAGACCGACAGCAGCAGAGAAGTGGACGGTTTCCAGATCGTGGATCTGACCGGCACCATCGTCAGCGGCAGCGAGCCGATCGCCATGCAGGGCTCCGATGCCTGGGAGACATCCACGCCGTTACAGGCAGGCTCCGGCCCGCGTGAGGAGACCTACACCACCGATGCGCTGGAGTTTTTGCGTGGCGGTGACTACAAGGCCATTACCAATGCGGTCACCACCCTGTCGTCTCAAGGCGGCATTACCGAAGTGACCATCAATTCCCGCCTGATTGATTCCGCAACGGATGGGTACGTCGATATTTCCACAACAACCACCATGAAGCGCCCAACCGGGGGCGGCTGTCCCGATGAGGGAGTTGTTCGGATTATCGGTGAGCCAGAAGCCTCAGGCATTGAGATCGCGTACGGAGTAAGCATACTTCCGCCGCCTGTGATGGGTAGTGGCACAGAGGCACGGGCAACGGTGATTGGTACCAGCGATACCGAGGACTATACAGAGGCTGAGTGCGAGGCGTTGATTTTCTGAGTGGGCTGATCCAGAGAGGGCTGTGGTACCCCAGGCAGGACTCGAACCTGCTACCTTCCCCTTAGGAGGGGGACGCTCTATCCAGATGAGCTACTGGGGCGGATCGTCAGAAGGCCGGTATGATAGCGGGCCCGGTGATGTGTCTCAAGGGCCCGCGGGTTTTTAGCCCCGGTGGTCGGAGACGAACGGGTTGGTGGCCTTTTCGTGGCCGAAGGTGGACATGGGGCCGTGGCCAGGCAGGAAACGGATGTCGTCGCCCAGCGGAAACAGCTTGTCGCGGATGGAACGCACCAGGGTGTTGTAGTCGCCTTTCGGGAAGTCCGTGCGGCCGATGGAGCCCTGGAACAGCACGTCGCCCACCAGGGCCAGTTGCGACGGCCCGTGATAGAACACCACGTGGCCCGGCGTGTGGCCCGGGCAGTGCAGCACGTCCAGGGTCTGGTTGCCGACGGTTACCTGCTCGCCATCCTCCAGCCAGCGGTTCGGGGTGAAAGTCTCCGGAGCCGGAAAGCCGAACATCTGGGCCTGCATCGGCAGGCCCTGAATCCAGAAATTATCCTCCTGTTGCGGCCCCTCGATGGGGATATCCAACGCCCGGGACAACTCGGCCGTACCGCCGGCGTGGTCGATATGGGCGTGGGTCAGCAGGATTTTTTCGACGGTGACGCCTTCCTCTTCCATTGCCGTGCGTATCTTGTCCAGATCGCCACCGGGATCGACCACCGCCGCGACCCGGGTTTCGTCGCACCAGAGCAGGGAACAGTTCTGTTGAAACGGGGTCACAGGAATGATTCTGTATTTCAGTGGCATAGTGATGCTCGTCCGCGGGTTGGTCTGGTTTAGAATGGCTATGATAAAGGACATCGGGCCGGGGCTCGAATTTTCAAGACAAAGCGCAACCAAAGACAGCAGCGGAGAATGATTTGTTGGCATTGAGTGTGATCATACCGGTGTGGCAGGAGGCGGCCACCATTGTGGCAACCCTGCAAACACTGGCGCCGTTGCGGGCGTCGGGCCACCAGGTGATTGTGGTGGATGGCGGCAGCACCGATGGCACCCCACAGCTGGCGGACGGATTGTGTGATCGGGTGGTGGCGTCAGAGCGCGGGCGGGCGCTGCAGATGAATGCCGGAGCGCGGGTCGCCACCGGAGATATCCTGTTGTTCCTGCACGCCGACACCCGCCTGCCGGCATCGGCGCTGGACGCACTGGCGCGGTTCAGTGACAGCCGCAACGCCTGGGGCCGGTTCGATGTGCGCCTCAGTGGCAGGCGCCCCTTATTCCGGGTGATTGCCTGGTTCATGAATCAACGCTCCCGGTTCAGCGGTATCGCCACGGGTGATCAGGCGCTGTTTGTCCGGCGCCCGGTGTTTGAAGCCCTGCGGGGTTTTGAACCCCTGCCATTGATGGAGGATGTGGAGTTGTCTTCGAGGTTGCGGCGGGTGTCGCGCCCATTCTGCATCCGCGACCCAGTGGTCACTGACAGCCGGCGCTGGGAACAACACGGCGCCTGGCGTACCATCCTGCTCATGTGGCGGTTGCGCTGGCGCTATTGGCGCGGTGAATCGCCGGAATCTCTTGTGACCGTTTACCGATCGGATGTGCGAAATGCCCACAAATCCTGAAGCCTCAGCGCTGGTTATGCAGTTCTCGAAATGGCCAGAGGAAGGCCGGGTCAAAACCCGTCTGATGTCGGAGCTGGGCGCCCGGGGTGCCCTCAACGCGCACATCCGCCTGAGCCTGAAAGTGCTGGATAACCTCATCGCCAGCGGCCTGCCGGTGCAGTTCTGGTGGGATCGCGCGCTGGAACCGGCGCCGGAAGCTGCCAGCCAGGTGCTGGCAGCGCTGGACGCGGCAAGCATCACCATCGGCATTCAGGAGGGTGAGAATCTGGGGCAGCGGATGGAGGCGGCGCTGGGCCTGGCACTGGAAAGCCACTGCAAAGCCGTCGTGGTGGGCAGTGATTGCCCATCAGTGGATCCGGAGTACGTGCGTGAGGCCGTGGCCGCGCTGGACGCCAGCGACGTGGTGCTGGGGCCATCCAATGACGGCGGCTATGTGCTGATCGGGGTGCGCAGGGTTGTGCCCGGCATGCTCGATCACGTGGCCTGGGGAACGGAGAGCGTTCTGGACCAGACCCGTGATCGCCTTGCCGGCTGTGGCTTGTCCGTCAGCCTGCTGGCGCCTCGCTGGGACGTTGACGAGCCTGAGGACTGGCAGCGGTTTCTTCGCCTGGCGAATCCGTAGTCACCCGTAACGCGCGATTCCGCTCCAGTACGGCGCGGCGATAAACCTCCAGCAGTTGCTCCCGGTCCACCGCCTTGACGGCAGCCACCAGCCGATCCCGTGAATCGAAACCGGTGGCACCGCGGTCGATTTCCCGCCAGAACCGCTCGGAGACTTCACTCAGCTGGCGGTCCTGCTCCTCAAGCTTGCTGATGACAGCCTGCTTTTCCCGCTCCAGGTCGCTGTCGCTGAGGCTGCTCAGGCGCTCCTCGAACGCGTCGGAAAACTCACTGACCGCCTGGTCAATGTCATCCGCAGACGCTTCCGGTGATTGCACCACCAGGCCCAGGGCCGGCATCTCCAGCATTTCAAAGGGCGTGGCGTACACGATGTAGCCGAGCTGGCGGTTCGTCCTCAGTTCCTCGTAGAAGGGGCTACTGATCACCTGACCCAGCAGACGGTACCTGGCCCGTTCATCGAACCCGGTGTCAGTGCCTTGCAGGTACAGGGTATAGCCGGTATCCGGGTGGTTCACCGGGATGCTTTCGGTGGTCTCGCCCTGCGGTAGCTCTTTCACCTGGCTGCGAGCCACTTCCGTGATCTCCGCATCCTGCAGCACCATGGCGCGCACCTGCTGCGCCAGGTTCAGCGCTGAGGCCTGGCTCAGATTGCCGTGGGCCAGCATCACCGGGTCGGTCCGGGTGAACAGCTCCTCGGCAAACCGTTCCAGTTCCTCCAGCGTGACTTCCTCGGCAGCCGCCAGACGATCCTCTGTGCTCCAGGCGCCCTCGATCAGAAGCGTCTGCACCCTCTCGGAGGTTTGTTGAACCGGGCGTTCCTTGGTCTTGTTCCGAAGGTTGTCGATCGTCCGCTTGCGGGCGATGTCAAAGCGTTGCTGGGTCAGGTGTGGGTCGGCCACTTGCGCGAGGATGCGCGTCAGCAACACATGCAGCTTATCGCTGTACCCGCCCACTCGAAGGGTGATGCCCCGCAAGTGGGAGTACACGCTGTAATCCAGACCGGCCAGCTGGGCCGGGTAGGCCCAGGCATTCAGGTTGGTGTTGACCGAATCCACCAACAGCTCGGTCAGCACCTTGCCCCGGGCAGACGCCTGCGCCAGTGGCGTGCGGATGCTCACGTACACGTTGGCTTTGGGCGTAGCGAACTGGGTATCCCGGGCGTACCAGACAGACAACCCGCCCTGATCGCCCAAAAGCACCGGTTTGGTCATGGTCGGGCCACCGACCATATCCAGGTTTTCCGGAACAAAGGGGTTGGCTTCCGGAAGCGCGAGCTGCCCGGCCAGGCGGCTGGTGTCTGTAGTCTCAAGCGCCGATAGTTTCAGCGGCTGCAGTTCCCAGGCGGCCTGGTACCACTCGGTCAGGCTCGGTGTTTCGATGTCGGGTTCCGGGTCCACCACGGTGACCAGTACGTTCTCGGGGGTCAGCCGCGCCAGAATATCCCGGTACTGGGCCGGCTCGTAGCGCTCCATCATCCACGGTGCCTGTAGCACATCGGCCGACTGATAATGGCGCAGCTGGCTGGACAGGCGCATCACCTCATGGATGGGTTGGCTGCGCTCACGGAAGCGGAAATCGATCTGTGCCAGGTTCTTCATCTCGTTGAAGCGATCTTCGGAGATGCCCTGTTCACGGACCTGCCCGATGTAGTCGAACACCAGCGAGAGTATGTCCTGCTGGCGCTCCAGCCCTTCCGGCGTGAGTGACATGGACAGCTCCAGACTGGCTTCCGTACCGGTGTCCATGCCGGTGCCGGCCGACAGGCTTTCCACCAGGCCTTCCCGTTTCAGTACGTCGAACAGACTGCCCGGGCCCTCGTGACCCAGCAGATTGGCGACGTAGCTGCCGGGTTTGGTGCGGTAATTGGCGCGCTGGGACGGGATCGGGAAGGTCAGCGTCAGGCCGCGAATGTCCTTGAGGGCATCCACGGTGACCCGGGCCGGCAGTGTGTCTGGCTGCAGCAGCGGTTCGGAATGCACTTTCGCTTCCAGGTTGCGATTCTCGATGGCGTCGAATCGCCCTCGCACCATGGCCTCCAGTTCGTCCAGAGACTGCGGGCCGTAAACCGCCAGGCTCATCAGATTGGAGGAGTAATGGGTTTTCCAGAATTCGATCAGGTCCGGCCGCAACGGCCGTTGCTCGGTGTTTTCGAGGGTGCTCAGGTTGCCCACGGCGAACTGATTGAAGGCGTGGTCAGGGTTGCTGATGGCTTTTTCCACGGAATAGATGCGCCGGCCATCTTCTTTCTGTTTGGAGGTGAATTCGGAATGCACCGCCTGCCGCTCGCGGTCGACCAGGTCAGGGGTGAACAGGGGCGCGGAGAATTGCTGGGCGAAACGGTCGAGGGCATCGTCCAGATAGCCGGCGCGGATATCGAAGAAGTAATTGGTGTCCTGGAACGCCGTAAACGCGTTGTGGCTGCCGCCGTGGCTTTTGATGAACTGCTGGTATTCACCTGCCTCCGGATATTTCTCAGTGCCCAGAAACAGCATGTGCTCCAGAAAGTGGGACAGCCCCTCACGATCCCTGGGGTCGTCGCCACTGCCCACGGCAACGTTCATGGACGCGGCTGCCCTGTCCGAGCCGGGGGAGGAGATCAACAGCACCTGCAATTGGTTATCCAGTTCCAGATAGCGATAGCGATTGTTGTCATTGGGGCTTTTTACCGGGTCGGTAGCGGCCAGGGCCAGGCTGCCGAAAATCAGCAGGAAAGCCAGGGCCAATGACTGAACCAGCCAGCGGGGCTGGGCGCTCAAACGGACGGTGCCTGATTGCATGGTGTCGCGTGCTCCGGGTTTCGGTGAATCGCTCAGTGGATCATGGCGTTGCGGGTGCTTTTCGGTTGCTGGTCCAGAGTTTTACGAGCAAGGGAGGCCGCCGTATCAGCATCCAGCTGTCCGCTGGCAATCTTCTCCAGCACGGTGCCCATCACCGCCACTGATTGGCGGTAATCCGCAAACTCAGCCTGGAACGCATCATCAATGGCCTGATAGACCGCCTGAATCTTGTCTTCCCGGGAACCGGAATCCGCCGCGGTATCGTTGATGGCTTTCAGGCAGGCGCGCGCGATGGCGATGTAGCGTTCAGCGTTGGCGTCGTTTTGTTTCATATAGGACTGTCCGGAATGAGAGGGTAGTGATGTGTCTGATGTATGGGCGGATTATGTCATTGCTATGGGGTGGTTTCATTTCTTTCTGGTAATGAAGTGTTTTTCCGGGCAGGTGCTGAACCTTGTGCTAGGCTCAAAATCAGTGTGTCGACAGAGTCGAGGGGTTCGGGCTTTTCAGTGCGTGCTTCCGGGGCAATCCTAGAGTAAAGGCTCTAATTAAAACAAAGGCTTACAGAGTAAAAGCTCTAAAAAAGTTCGATACATGAAGGTTGCAATTAAGTACAATGCCGGCGTTACCGAATGAGTCTACGACTTTAGTCGCAGGGGCTCGGCCGGGCGTTAGGGACAGACAACAATTGAGCAACAAGCAGGGTGGACAATCAATGAATTACTTTCTGACGGGTGGCACCGGATTTATCGGCCGTTTTCTCGTAGAGAAACTTCTGGCGCGTGGCGGTACCGTTCATGTACTGGTTCGTGAACAATCTCTCGGCAAACTGGATGTTCTCCGCGAACGTTGGGGCGCAACCGAGCAGCAGGTCAAAGCGGTTATCGGCGATCTGACCAGCCCCAATCTGGGTATCGACGCCAAGACCCTCGATGCGCTGAAAGGCAACATTGATCATTTCTTCCACCTTGCTGCCGTGTATGACATGGGCGCCGATGAAGCCGCCCAGCAGGCGACCAACATTGAGGGCACGCGCAGTGCGGTCAATGCGGCAAAGGCCATGCAGGCCGGCTGTTTCCATCATGTGTCTTCGATTGCGGCCGCGGGCATGTTCAAGGGCACGTTCCGCGAAGACATGTTCGAGGAAGCGGAAAAGCTGGATCATCCGTACCTGCTGACCAAGCACGAATCCGAAAAGGTGGTGCGTGAGAGCTGCAAGGTACCGTTCCGTATCTACCGCCCCGGCATGGTGATTGGCCACTCTGAAACCGGTGAGATGGACAAGGTTGACGGCCCTTACTACTTCTTCAAGATGATCCAGAAGATCCGCAGCATGCTGCCCCAGTGGGTGCCCACCATCGGTATCGAAGGCGGCCGCCTGAACGTGGTGCCGGTGGATTTCGTGGTGAATGCCATGGATCACATTGCGCACCTCGAAGGCGAGGACGGCAACTGCTTCCATCTGGTGGATTCCGATCCTTACAAAGTGGGTGAGATCCTCAATATTTTCAGCGAAGCCGGCCACGCCCCCAAGATGGGTATGCGCATTGATTCCCGCATGTTCGGGTTTGTGCCACCGTTCATTCGCCAGAGTCTGAAAAACCTGCCACCGGTGAAGCGACTCACCGCTGCGGTACTGGACGATATGGGCATTCCTCCGTCGGTGCTGTCGTTCATCAATTACCCCACACGATTTGATGCCCGGGAAACCGAGCGTGTGCTGAAAGGCACCGGCATCGGCGTGCCTCGCCTGCCGGATTACTCGGCGGTGATCTGGGATTTCTGGGAGCGTAACCTGGATCCCGATCTGTTCAAGGACCGTACCCTTCGCGGTACCGTCGAAGGCAAGGTGTGTGTCGTGACCGGTGCCACCTCGGGTATCGGCCTGGCCACCGCTCACAAGCTGGCCGAGGCCGGTGCCATTCTGGTGATCGGCGCACGCACCAAGGAAACCCTCGACGAAGTGGCCGCCGATCTGGAGGCGCGTGGTGGCAACATTCACGCCTACCAGTGTGACTTCGCCGATATGGAAGACTGCGACCGCTTCGTGAAAACCGTGCTCGACAACCACGGTCATGTGGATGTGCTGGTGAACAACGCCGGTCGCTCCATCCGCCGTTCGCTGGCGTTGTCGTTTGACCGGTTCCACGATTTCGAGCGCACCATGCAGCTGAACTACTTCGGCTCTGTGCGCCTGATCATGGGCTTTGCTCCGGCCATGCTGGAGCGCCGTCGTGGCCACGTGGTGAACATTTCCTCCATCGGCGTACTGACCAACGCACCGCGCTTCTCGGCGTATGTGGCGTCCAAGTCTGCGCTGGATGCGTTCAGCCGCTGTGCCGCGGCTGAGTGGTCGGATCGCAACGTGACTTTCACCACCATCAATATGCCGTTGGTGAAAACACCGATGATCGCGCCCACCAAGATCTACGATTCAGTACCCACGCTGACGCCGGAGGAAGCGGCAGACATGGTGGCAGACGCCATTGTGTACCGTCCCAAGCGCGTTGCGACGCGGCTGGGTATCTTCGCCCAGGTGCTGCATGCCGTGGCGCCGAAGATGGGTGAGATCGTGATGAACACCGGTTACCGGATGTTCCCGGATTCCCCGTCTGCTGCGGGCAGCAAGTCGGGCGAGAAGCCGAAGGTGTCTTCCGAGCAGGTGGCCTTCGCGGCCATCATGCGGGGCATTTACTGGTAACGGTCTGGCTCACGCCTGTAAAAAACGCCTCCCTCGGGAGGCGTTTTTTTTGGTTCAGGCGTCGTCCGGTTCGCAGATCAGGGGCGGCGGAAACCCTCCGAGCTCTTTCCACCGGTTCACGATGCCGCAGAACAGGTCGGCGGTTTTTTCGGCGTCGTAGGCAGCGGAATGAGCTTCCTTGTTGCTGAACGGAATGCCGGCCAGTTTGCAGGCCTGTGCCAGTACCGTGTGGCCGTATGCGAGACCGGCCAGAGTGGCGGTGTCGAAGGTCGAGAACGGGTGAAACGGATTGCGTTTGATGTCCGAACGCAGGGCCGCTGCGAACACGAAATTGTGATCGAAGGTGGCATTGTGGCCCACCAGTACCGCTCGTTTGCAGTCGTGGGCTTTGACCGCCTTGCGGATCGGGCTGAAGATCTCGCTCAGGCCTTCCCGCTCGGGCACCGCCTCACGCTCGGCACTCCAGGGGTCGATGCCGGTGAAGTCGAGTGCAGACTGCTCCAGGTTGGCGCCTTCAAAAGGATCGATCTGTTGCAGGTGGGTTTCGCCACGCACCAGCCAACCGTCGTCGTCCATGGTCAGCAGCACGGCGGCCACTTCCAGCAGGGCATCCGTTTCCGGGTTGAACCCGCCGGTTTCCACATCCACAACCACCGGCAGAAAGCCGCGGAATCGGCGGGCCATGGGATGAAGTTCTCTGTTTTCGTCAGTCACTCAAACTCCTAGGTGTCAGGCCGTGATTCGGATTGCCTGATTCAGGCGGATGCCAGTTTCCAGTTGATGGTTTCGCCCGCGCGCAGCGGGACAATCGAACCGTCGGAAAGCGGCAGTTCCGCCGGCATGGTCCATGGCTCTCTGGTCAGGGTAATGGTGTCAGAGTGGCGGGGCAGGCCGTAAAAGTCCGCGCCGTGGAAACTGGCGAAGGCCTCCAGCTTGTCCAGCACTCCCAGTTCCTCGAAAATGTCGGCGTAATGGCTGATGGCACCGAAGGCCGAGTAGCACCCGGCGCAGCCGCAGGCAGCCTCTTTTTTGTCACGGGCGTGGGGGGCGGAATCGGTACCCAGGAAAAACCGTTTGTCGCCGCTGATCACTGCATCCTGCAGGGCGCGCTGATGAAGGTTGCGCTTCAGGATCGGCAGGCAGTAAAGGTGAGGGCGGATGCCGCCTACCAGCATGTGGTTGCGATTATACATCAGGTGCTGGGGTGTCAGGGTCGCGGCCAGGTTGTCGCCGGTGTGGCTGCGCACGAACTCGACGGAATCGGCGGTGGTGATGTGCTCCAGCACGACTTTCAATGCTGGGAAGGCCTCCAGCGTGGGCGCCAGCACCCGCTCAAGAAAGACTTTCTCGCGATCGAAGATATCAATGTCTGCATCGGTCACCTCCCCATGCACCAGCAGCAACAGGCCGCAGTCGGCCATGGCCTCGAGTACCGGGTAAATATTGCGGATGTCGGTCACGCCTGAGGCGGAGTTGGTGGTGGCACCCGCTGGGTACAACTTGGCAGCAACAACCCCGGCAGCTTTGGCCTCGCGAATGTCCTCTGCGGTGGTGGACTCGGTCAGGTACAGGGTCATCAGTGGCTCGAACGGCAGGTTGCCGGCGGCCGTCACGATCCGCTGCCGGTAAGCCAGTGCAGCGTCCGCGGTGGTCACCGGCGGCACCAGATTCGGCATGATGATGGCACGGCCAAAACACCGGGCGGTGGCGGGCACCACGTCGTTGAGCACGGCGCCGTCGCGAACGTGCAGGTGCCAGTCGTCAGGGCGGGTGATGGTCAGGGTGTCAGTCATTCGGTGTTTTTCCGCGCAGTCCGGGGCCGGGCATGCGCCGGCCAAAAATTTGGCGGAATTATACCAGATGCGCTGGGTGTTTGTTTCTGCCGAATACCTAAAGAAAGGTTTCCCGCTGCCGTTAAACGATCAGTGACCCAGATACTGACGGATTGATGTTATGGCCAAACAATCAGCCTTGTTTCCCCGCGCGGCTGCGCTGACCGGCGCACTGATGGCGGGTGCCAGTGGTTTGGCGCAGTCTTCCAGCTTTGGTGCCGGCATCGAAAACAGCCAGTGGTATGTCTCCGAATCGGTCTTCGAATGCGCTCTGGTGCATGAGGTGCCGGGCTACGGTCGCGCCATTTTTCGCCATAAGGCCGGTGAGCAGTTATCGTTCATTCTCGAGTCTGATACCGCATTGATGCGGCCGGGCCGTGGCAGTTTGGCGGTCGAGGCGCCGCCTTGGCGGCCCGGAGCGGCACCGCGCAAGATGGGCACCATTGATGTGGGTGAGGGCCGCCGCCCGGTGGCGCTGGGCGCCCGACAGGCTATGGTCATCGCTCAGGGGTTGCTGGACGGCATGATGCCCACGGTGACCCGGCAATCCTGGTATGACAGCCGTCCGGTACGGGTCAGGGTGTCGAACATCAATTTTGCCAGCGAGTTCGGCCGTTATCGTCAGTGCACCGCGGGTCTGTTGCCGGTGAATTACGACCAGATCAAGCGTTCCAGGGTTCCGTTCCGGGCAGGCAGCACCAGCCTGTCGGACGGTGACCGGACCCTGCTGGACAACATCGTGACCTACGTGCGGGCGGATTCCACCATTGAGCGTATTTTCGTGGATGGTCATACCGACGGTTCCGGCAGCCGCATTGACAACCGGGCGTTGTCAGAAAAGCGCGCTAACGCGGTGGCGGATTACCTGATTGAGCAGGGGGTGCCGCAGGATCTGATCACGGTTCGGGCCCATGCGGATCAGTACCCGGTGTCTAACCGCGCGGCGGACAACCGACGCACAACCATTCGTCTGCAGCGCGAGGGCGAGCGCCCGGAACTGCAGCAGGCCAACGGTTATGAGTCCGGCTTTGCCGGCTAGTGCACCGCGCTCAGCACTTCCAGATGCGCATTGACACTTTCCGCCAGTGCACGCAAATGGTAACCGCCTTCCAGGGTTGAAATGATGCGGTCATTGGCGTGGTCGCTGGCCACGCTGACAATCATTTCCGTCAGCCAGCGATAGTCGTCCACTTCCAGATTCAGCTCCGCCATCGGGTCCAGCCGGTGGCCGTCAAAGCCGGCCGAGATCAGCACCAGTTGCGGCCGGAAATCCTGCAGTTTTTTCAGCCAGCCCGCTTCCACCGCCTTGCGATAGGCCAGTGCCGAGCAGTCGGATTCAATCGGGATGTTGACGATGTTCTCCGGCTGGCGATGCACATGGGAGTGGGGGTAGAAGGGGTGTTGGAAACTGGAGCACATGAGAATGCGCTCGTCGCCCCCGACAATATCGGCGGTACCGTTACCCTGGTGCACGTCGAAATCGATGATCGCGACCCGCTCCAGATGATGGAAGGTGAGGGCCCGCATCGCCGCCAGGGCAATGTTGTTGTAAAAGCAGAATCCCATGGATTTGCTGCGCTCGGCGTGGTGTCCCGGCGGGCGGGCGCACACAAACGCATTGGTCACCTGGCTGCTCAGTACCATGTCGACCGCCTCAATATTGCCGCCGGCGGCCAGGCGGGCCGCGCGCAGGGTGTCGGGCATCATGGCGGTGTCCGGATCGGTGAACACGCGGCCGCGGGTCGGTTGAATCAGCTCAAGCTGGTGCAGGTATTTCTCGGGGTGAACGGTCAGCAGCTGATCCCGGGTGATTTCGTCCGGGCGAACCCAATCCAGCACATCCCCGACGCCGGTGTCGGCAAGGTGACTGATGATGGCTGCAATGCGCTCCGGTGACTCGGGGTGTTCCGGACCCATGGTGTGTTTCAGGCAGTCATCATGAGAGAAAAAGGCTGTGGTCATACGAATCCTGACAACGTTCGTTTTGCGTGCTTGGGTTCTGCTTGTATTTTCATCAATGTTATCAGGGATAGTACGTTGTTGCCGTGTTTCTTTGGTCTTAGGCCGGTGCTCGGCATTTTACATCAGAGGCCAAGCGCCTAAGATAAGGGTAGCCTCGTCAACGACTGGAATCAGCAAGGAGCGTGCGTTTGAGCACCCGGTATCTGGAAAGTCTTTTCAATCCTTCATCTATCGTGGTGACCGGTGCGTCGGAGCGCGCAGACAACCTGGGCGGCATGGTGCTGCGTAACCTGCTGGGAGGCGGTTATCCAGGCCAGTTGCTGGTGGTGAACCAGAACGATTACGACAACGTGCACGGTGTACCTTGCGTGCGCAAAGTGTCGAAAATGGAGTTCAGCCCGGATCTGGCCATTATTTGTACGCCGCCGGATACGGTGCCAAAGATGGTGCGTCGGCTGGGTGAGGCCGGGGTGCGCACGGCGATTGTGATGACCGGCGGCATGTCCCGGACCCACAGCAAGACTGGCCAGCCGCTGATGTATTCGGTGCGGGACGCGGCCCGGGAAACCGGTATCCGGGTACTCGGGCCCAACACCATCGGCCTGATGGTGCCCGCCCGGAGTCTCAACGCCACCTATGCCCATATGGGGGCGATTCCGGGCAAGGTCGCGTTCGTGGGGCAGTCCGGCACCATTGCCAGCTCGGTGATTGACTGGGCCTTCGCCCGGGGGGTGGGGTTCTCCTACTTCCTGACTCTGGGCGATGGCATGGACATTGATCACGACGATCTGATCGATTACCTGGCCCAGGACAGCCAGACCCGCGCTATTCTGCTGCACATCGAGAACATTCCCAACCCGCGCCGGTTCATGTCGGCCGTTCGGGTTGCCTCCCGCACCAAGCCGGTGATCGCTGTGAAAAGCGGCCGTGTTCCGGAATCGGAATGGTTTCCCCATCAGTTGCCGGCAGGCCTGAAGCGCAGCGATCCCATCTACGATGCGATGCTGCAGCGCGCCGGTGTGTTGCGGGTCGACGGCCTCGGGCAGATGTTCGACGCCCTGGAAACCCTCACTCGCATGCGCCCGCTGCGCCGCGAGACCCTGGCGATCATGGCCAATGGCGTCGGTCCCGGGGTGCTGGCGGTGGATAGGCTGGCAGACCTGGGGGGTGAGCTGGCACCGCTGTCGGAGCAGACCATCGAGGCACTGGCGGAACACCTGCCGCCGTACTGGACCCGCAAGAACCCCATCGACCTGAACTACGATGCTTCACCGGCGCTTTACGCGGAGGCGATCAAGGTTCTGGCGCGTGATCCGGAAGTGGCCAACGTGCTGGTGATGTACGCGCCCAGCCTGACCGAAGACAGCCTGCAGATTGCCGATGCGGTGGTACAGGCAGCCAAAGGTACGCGGTTGAATGTGTTCACCTGCTGGCTGGGGCAGAGCACGGTGATGGACGCCCGTGAAGAGTTCTACCGTGCCGGCCTGCCGTCATTCTTCAATCCGGAGAAGGCGGTCATGGCGTTCATGCAGCACGTTCGTCACCAGCGGGTTCAGCGCCTGCTGACTGAGACGCCGGAGTCCTTTACCGATCATTTCGAAGACCGCACACAGACACGCCGGGTGGTAATGGCGGCCATGCGGGCCGGGCGCATGCACCTGTCCAGCCGCGAGGCCAGGGACGTGATCCGTGATTACGGCATCAACACCATCGAGACCATCTATTGTGATGACGTGGAAGAGGTGCTCGAGGCGTTTGCCGTGGAGCGGCGCCCGGTGGACATCACGGTGATTCACCAACAGGCGTGTTACCCGTTCCAGGAGCTGAGCACCGGTCAGCGGCGGTTCAAGGGCACCATGCAGAAGCTCAACAGTGAGGCGGCCATCATCGATTGCTGCCGGGTTCTGATGGAAGAGTATCAATACCATTTCCCGGGCAGCGGGTTCCTGGGGTTCGCCGTTCAGCGAGCTTATCAACATGTCGGGGGTATCGAGTTCAGTGTGGGTATCACCCGTGATCCGGTGTTCGGCCCCCTCGTCGTCTGTGGCGCTGCGGGCGCGCAGATCAATGTGATGACAGATCGGCAGATTGCCCTGCCGCCGCTGAACATGGTGCTGGCGCGGGAGTTGCTGCGCCGGACCTACATGTACAAACTGCTGGAAGAAAACAGCCTGAGGCCCGATGAAGATATTCGCGCCGTCTCGGAAACCCTGGTCACGTTATCCCAGATCGTAATCGACATTCCCGAGATACGCGGGCTGGAAATATCGCCGCTGTTGTTCAACGAGAGTGGCGCTGTGGCGGTCAATGTGGCAATCGATCTTGCGGACAAGCCCGGCCGGCCGATCATACAGCCGTATCCGAAGGAACTGGAAGAGTGGATCGTGCTGCCCAAATCCGGTCGCCGGGTGGTGTTGCGCCCGGTACTGGCCGAAGACGAGCCCGCCCATCGGGCGTTCCACGAACTGCAATCGCCGGAGTCCATCCGCTACCGCTTTTTTCAATACCGCAAACACTTCTCCCGTGAGGACGTGGCGCAGATGGTGCAAATCGATTATGACCGGGAGATGGTGTTCATTGCCAACGCCCCGCGGGAAGACGGCGAGGGCGAGGAAACCCTGGGCACGGTACGGGTCTGGACGGACGCCGATAACCTGCAGTGCGAATTTGCCGTGATGGTGCATGACAAGATGAAAGGTGAGGGCCTGGGAGTGGCGTTGATGCAGAAGATGATTGATTACTGCCGCGCCCGTGGCACCGTGGAAATGGTGGGCAATGTACTACCGGACAACCGGCCCATGCTGCATCTCGCAGACCACCTGGGGTTCGAGGTCCAGTACAACGCGGAAGAGGAAGTGATGGATCTGCGGCTGGTGCTTAACGAGCCTGAAAAAGACTGGCAGCGGGAGCGCCTTCGCCGGCAGTCCCACTGACCAGGGTAACGCAGAGCCGTCACGGCATTGGGCCGTGCTCAGCTCTCTTCGATGATCGCCGAGCGGTCTTCTCCGCCCAGGGCCTCGAGCAGGCCGGGAATCAGACGCGCCAGTTCCAGGGTCATCAGCGCGAACGCAGCATCGAAACGGGCGGCCGCGTCGTCGGCGTCCACGTCGTCCAGCTTTTCCTGCAGGGTATCGCCGAACTTCAGGCGTTTGATGCCCAGTTCCTCATCCAGCACAAAGGACAGGTTGTCTTCCCAGGTGAGGGACAGCTTGGTGACCTGCATCCCGGCGTCCAGATGGTTACGAATCTCGTCGGCTTTCAGGTCCAGCCCTTTGCAGCGCACCACGCCACCGTCCTCTGACGGGTCTTTCAGTTCACACTCGGTGCCCAGCTCGATGGTGCCCGGCAGATCAATGCTTTCATTGAGCCAGCCGGTAAAGGTAAACGCGGGCGCCTGCTCTACCGCAGGGGGGCGAACCGGCAGCGAGCCGAGGCTTTTACGCAGGAACGAGGCCAGATCTTCGGCCTGTTTCGAGGAACCCGCGTCTACCACCAGCAGTCCATCCTGGGGCGCCAGATAAGCAAAGCTGCGATGGTTTTTGGAAAAAGCCTGGGGCAGCATTTCCAGCATGACCTGTTCTTTGATTTCATCCTTCTCTTTGCGCCGTACCTTGCGGCTCTGCTCGATCTCGATGGCTTCGGCGCGCTCTTCCACGATCTCTTTGACCACAGAGCCTGGCAGGATCTTGTCTTCCTTGCGCAGGGCGATCAGGTGGTATCCGTTGGTGCTGTGCACCAGCATGTCGCTGTGTTTGCCAAGCGGCGGTACCCAGCCTTGCCGGGTGGTTTCCTGGGGACCGCAGGGTTTGAATGCGTCGCCTTGCAGTTTTTCTTCCAGGGCTTCAGCGGAAATATCGAAGGGCTTGGTAAAACGGAACACACGGGCATTACGAAACCACATCAGGGTCGGTCCTTGTCAGAGTTTCAGAAATCGGGGAGAGGATGATACGGCCACGGGTCCGTGGCCGTAAAGTGGTGGCGGCAGCGTCACGTCAGATCTGCAAGATCTCCACCATCACAGTTTTGACGATAAATCCAACCACGCCAGCGCCCAGCACGGTGAACAGGGCAAGGGTGCCGAACCGACCGGCCTGGGATTTCTTGGCCAGATCCCAGACGATAATGCCCATCCAGACAATCAGGCCGGTCAGAAGCACCAGCATGGCAATCTGGGAAAATACAGCTTCGTTCATTCAGGACTCCACAACGTGATCGGTGTTACTGCTCGTCCCGCAGGAAGAGCCAGTTGTTCTGGTCGGATTGCTCCGGGCTGAAATAGTAGCCTTCGAGATTGAATCCCTTGAGGTCGTCTGCCTGGGTGATGCCGTTTTCAATGGCGTAACGGCACATCAGGCCTCGGGCTTTTTTGGCGTAGAAACTGATCATCTTGTACTGGCCGTTCTTCCAGTCTTTGAACTGGGGTGTGACCAGGCGGCCATTGAGTTCTTTCTTGCGCACGCTCTTGAAATACTCATTGGACGCCAGATTCACCAGCACACCGTCGTCCGCTTCCAGCAGGCGATTCAGTTCCCGGGTAATGCGATCGCCCCAGAAGGCATACAGGTCTTTGCCGCGGGTGTTCTCGAAGCGGGTGCCCATTTCCAGCCGGTAGGGCTGCATCAGGTCGAGAGGCTTGAGTACTCCGTACAGGCCGGACAGCATGCGCAAGTGCTTCTGGGCAAACTCGAACTCCTTGTCACTGAAGCGCTCTGCGTCGAGACCGGTGTACACATCACCCTTGAAGGCCAGAATGGCCTGGCGCGCGTTGTCCGGGGTGAACGGCGTTTTCCACTGCTGGAAACGCTCGGCGTTGAGCTGCCCGAGTTTGTCGCTGATGCTCATCAGATTGCTGACCTGATGGGGCTCGAGGGTCTTGAGCTGATCCACCAGTTCACAGGCGTCGTCCAGAAAATCGGGCTGGCTGTGCTGCTCGGTGGCCAGCGAGCTTTCGTAATCCAGGGTTTTCGCCGGGGATATAACCATCAACATGTCAGGGTGTCCTCATTGCAAGAAGGTGAGTAACTGATCCCGGTCAAACGGCCAGTCCAGCTCGGCTCCGGTATCGTTGCGGCGCAACACCGGGATGCGGGTGCCGTAGCGTTCCACCAGTGCTTCCGATTGGGCAATGTCCACCACATCCACCGGAACGGGCGCGGGTATAGGAGTGTTTACGAGCAGGGCTTCTGCCAGTTCACACAGGTGGCACTGTGAGGTGGTGTAAAACAGCAGTTCCATTATTTCGGCTGGGCGTCCAGTTGTTGGCCGGTCACATCCGCGCTGTCTTTGCCCATCAGGTAAAGGTAGCTGGGCATCAGATCTTCCGGTGCCGGGTTCTGTTGAGGGTTCTCGGCCGGGTAGGCATGGGCACGCATATTGGTGCGGGTAGCACCGGGGTTAAGGCTGTTGACCCGAACATTGTGACGCTCGTCGTCCAGCTCTTCGGCCAGCAGCTGGCTGAGGCCTTCCAGCGCGAACTTCGACACCGCGTAGGCGCCCCAGTAGGGCTTGGCTTTGCGGCCCACCCCGGAGGAGGTAAAAATCACCGAGGCGTCAGCGGATTTGCGCAGCAGCGGAATCATCGCCCGGGTCAGCAGGAACGGTGCGGTGGCGTTGACGTGCATTACCTTGTTCCAGGTTTCGGGATCGTACAGCTCGACCGGGCTGCGGCTGCCGAGAATTGCGGCGTTATGCAGCAGGCCATCCAGCTGCCCGAAGTTGTCCTCGATGGTCATGGCGAGCTCTTCGTATTCTTTGACCGCGGCGCCCTCGAGATTCATCGGAACGATGGCGGGCTTGGGGTGGCCGGCTGCCTCAATTTCATCGTACAGGGATTCCAGCTTGGATACGGTCCGGCCCAGCAGGATCACTGTGGCGCCGTGGGCCGCAAAGGACCTGGCTGCTGCGCGCCCGATGCCGCTGCCCGCGCCTGTCACCATAATAATGCGATCTTTCAATAAATCAGCCGGTGCCTGGTAATCTTGCATAACCTGTCTCCTTGTAGGGGAAACCGTTCGGAAAAACCGACGAATCCAACGTTCTGGTAGGACGCTATTGTAACAGCTTTGCCAGGTCGTGGACGGTGTCGGCTATCAGGTCTGCTTGCCACAGATCAACGGTGTGTGGCTCTTCGATGTAGCCATAGCGCACGGCGATGGTTTTCATGCCGGCGTTCCGGCCCGCTTCAATGTCACGTTCGTGGTCGCCTACGTAGATGCCCGTATCGGGGGCCGCACCGATGCGCTCGCAGGCCAGGTGGAGCGCTTCCGGGTGGGGTTTGCGGTGGGTTACATGGTCTGGGCAGATCACCACGGCGCAGCGCTCGGCAAGACCCAGTGCCGCCACCAGCGGCTCGGCAAAACGCACCGGCTTGTTGGTGACGATGCCCCAGGGAATGCCCCGCGATTCCAGATCACTGAGAATGGCGTCCATACCGTCAAACAGCCGGGTCTCGATGGCAACGCCTTCCTCATAGAGATCGAGAAAGGCCGTGTGCTTGTCCAGGTAGTCCGGGTGCTCCGGCTCCAGACCAAAACCGACCCGGACCATGGCCCGTGCGCCATTCGAGACTGAGCGACGAATGGTGGCCGCCGGCAGCGGCGTCAGGCCATGCTGGATGCGCAATTGATTGAGGCAGCGAATGAAATCCGGTGCGGTATCGATCAGCGTGCCGTCCAGATCGAACAGCACGGTGGAGGGCGCGCCCGATGAGGCATGAGCCGGGCCGGTGGGTACGGAGGCGCTCATTCGCCGCCGTTACCTTCGCGGTCGTCCACAGCGTGCATCATGTAATTCACGTCCACGTCCCGGCCGAGACGGTACACCTTGGTCACCGGGTTGTAGGTCATGCCGGTGAGTTCCCGGATATCCAGCCCGGCGTGGCGCAGGTGGTCGGACATTTCCGACGGGCGAATGAATTTCTTCCATTCGTGCGTGCCCTTGGGCAGCAGGCGCAGCACATATTCCGCACCCACGATGGCAAACAGGAAAGATTTCGGGTTGCGGTTGATGGTGGACACAAACAGGTGGCCGCCCGGTTTCAGCATGGAGGCACAGGCCCGAATGACCGAAGCCGGATCCGGCACGTGCTCAAGCATCTCCAGGCAGGTAACCACATCATACTGGCCGGCCTGCTCCGGGTCCTGCGCCAGCTCTTCCACCGTAATCTGGCGGTAGTCCACTTTGACACCACTCTCCAGACCGTGCAGCCGGGCCACGGACAGCGGGGCCTCGCCCATGTCGATGCCGGTAACCTGCGCGCCACGGCGGGCCATGCCCTCGGACAGCAGGCCGCCTCCGCAACCCACGTCCAGCACCCGCTTGCCGGCCAGGGGCGCCCGCTCGTCAATGTAGTTCAGGCGCAACGGGTTGATGTCGTGCAGGGGGCGAAATTCGCTGGTCGGGTCCCACCAGCGGCTGGCCAGCGCTTCAAACTTGGCAATTTCGTTCTGGTCTACGTTGTGGTTACTCATGGTCGTTTCTGCCTGATTCATAATAAGGTCGTGGACGAATTCCATCCGGGGCGTCCGCCGGGCTCAGTGTTGTCCGATGCGCTCAGACCAGGACTTGACCCTGAGCATGAGATCCGGCACGTCTATCCGCGTCAAACGGCCGTCCTGTACTTGTGGTACGCCATTGATCCAGCTGTGGCTTACCTGGCGGCCGTGATTACTGTATACGAGGTGTGACGCCGGATCGTACACGGGCTGCAGGAAAGGATCGCTGAGGTCCACGGCAATGAGATCCGCCAGTTTGCCGGCGGCCAGGCTGCCGAGCTCATGATCCCGACCCAGCGCCCGGGCGCCGTGCAGCGTCGCCATGGCAATGGCATGGTGAGCGGGCAGGGCGGCGGCGTCGCCGGCGACCACTTTGGCCACCAAGGCGGCGGTGTTCATCTCGCCGAACAGGTCCAGGTTATTGTTGCTGGCGGCGCCGTCAGTGCCGATGGCGACATTGACCCCGGCGTCGGTCAGTTTCTGTACCGGGCACAGGCCACTGGCGAGCTTGAGATTGGATTCCGGGCAGTGAATGACATGGGCGCCGGTCTGCGTGAGCAGCTCGATATCGCTGTCATCAATCTGTGTCATGTGAACGCACTGGGTGAGAGAGTTCAACACGCCCAGTTCCGCCAAGCGCCGGGTTGGGCGCTGACCGCTTTTCTCGACGGCCTCATTCACCTCGAATGCGGTTTCGTGCAGGTGGACCTGCAGGCGCGCGCCGGTTTCAGCAGAAAGCGCTACCGCGCGGCGCAACGGCGCATCGGATACGGTATAGGGCGCGTGGGGGCCGATAGCCGGCATGATGTATTCGTTGCCCTGCCACTGTTCGATAAACGCAGCCCCTTTACTCAGGTATTCGTCCGGGCCGGCGCCCCAGGGCGTGGGGAAGTCCAGCAGGGGAAAGCAGACTTGCGCGCGCATACCCGCATCGTGTGCCAGCTGGGCGGCAACCTCCGGAAAGAAATACATGTCTGAAAAGGTGGTGGTGCCGGTTCGCAGCATCTCCGCCATGGCCAGTTGGGTGCCGTCAGCAATGAACGATTCACTGACATGGGCGCCCTCGGCGGGCCAGATGTGGTCATTCAGCCAGGTCATCAACGGCAGGTCGTCGGCGAGGCCGCGGAACAAGGACATGGCCGCATGGCCGTGCATATTGATCAGCCCCGGCAGTACCACATGGGAGGCCAGATCATTGGTCTCGCGGGCGCGAAACCGGCTGTCGGCCTCGTGCTGGGGCACAATGGCGGCAATGCGATCGCCCTGGATGATGACTGCCTGGTGGTGCAATACGGTGTTTGCGGGTTCCACCGGGATAAGCCAGCGGGCGTTAATGCGAATGTCCGCTGCCGTGATGGTATCTGCCGTCATGTACCCTGCCTTTTGGGTGCTGTTTGTGTGGGCCGCCTGCCTGACAGGCCGTTCCCGAAGAATGTAGCCGGAAAGTATAACGAGCAGGTGCGTTGAGAACTACCCTGCCGGCAGGGCGAGTCAGCCCGTGATTCAAATCCGGCAGGATGGACGGTTATACTGGCGGCCCGGAATTCATCCCATTGAGTCGATTGGAGCCTGTCCATGCCTGAGCCAACCCATTCCTCTGACCAGCGCGCCATCGGCACGGTGGCCATGCGCTGGCATGACAGCAGCCTTGAGTTGCTGGACCAGCGCCTGCTGCCCATGGAGGAACACTGGATTACGCTGGAGGGTGCCTCAGGTGTGGCCCAGTGTATTCGTGACATGGTGGTGCGGGGCGCACCGGCGATTGGCATCAGTGCCGCCTACGGCGTCGCCCTGGCAGCACGCCATGCCGGCGCAGGTGACTGGAAAGCGGAAATCCGCCAAGCCATCAGCGAACTGGCGGCCTCCCGCCCGACGGCGGTCAACCTGTTCTGGGCGCTGCAGATCATGGAAAAGGAATTTCACCGGTGCCGGACCCTCGACGAGGCGATCACATGTCTGGCGGCGAAAGCGGTGCAGATTCACCAGGAGGACCTGTCAGCCAATCTGGCGATGGCGGATCGCGCCCTCGAGTTCATGGCCGCGGATACGCCGTTTTCGGTGCTGACCCACTGCAACACCGGCGCCCTCGCCACCGGTGGCTATGGCACCGCGCTGGGTGTGATTCGCCGCCTTCACGAGAAAAAGCTGTTGAAGCAAGTGTACGCCGATGAGACCCGACCCTGGCTGCAGGGTAGCCGGCTGACGGCCTGGGAACTGGCGCGGGATGGTATACCTGTGACGCTCAACGCCGACGGCGCGGCAGCCGCGATCCTGGCTCGCGGTGAAGTGAAATGGATCGTCGTGGGTGCGGACCGCATCACCGCCAATGGCGACGTGGCCAACAAGATTGGCACTTACAGTCTGGCGGTGCTGGCCAGTTATCACCGGGTCGGTTTTATGGTGGTGGCGCCCTCCAGCACCGTCGATATGTCGTTGGCTTCAGGTAGCGATATTCCCATCGAGGAGCGTGAGGGCAGTGAGGTGCGACAGATCAGGGGGGTTCCGATCGCCCCGGAGGGCGTCGATGTGTTCAACCCGGTGTTCGACGTGACGCCGGCGAGCCTGATTGACGCCATCGTGACCGAGAAAGGGGTGGTTCACAATCCGGACATCACCGGCATGCGGGTATTATTCGGCTGAGTCTTCGTATTGGGCTTTCAGCGCTGCCGTTTGCTGTTCCTGCTCTTCGATAAAGTGCAGTGACATCTCGAAGCTCTGGCGGGTGAATTCCAGTACTTTCTGGAAGCCTTCATCCGACAGGTTACGGGCGTCGTCATGGCGGCGGAATATATTGATGAACTCGCGCTCCCGCTCGAACTGCAGTGGCAGCCGGCCCACGCCCCAGTCGTTGAGAATCTGCCAGACTTCCGGGTTGTAGTTGCGTGTGGTGCGCAGGATGAACGGGATGGGATCATTGCGGGCTATCAGTGCCGCCAGGCGCAGAATCAGCTCGAATGAGAGCGTGGCGGTGCCATTCTCTATGGCTTCCAGCACCGATTTGTCACGCAGGTTGAGGGCTTCGCTCATTTCCGACAGCGTGAGTCCCGCCACCTCGCGAATGTCTTTCAGGGACTGGCCGGCGGACAGCATCATTCGCAGCTGGTCCTGGGAGTTGATCAGCGCCCGCCCGACCCGCAGTGAGGTGTCGGTTGAGCGAGCGGCAAATCGCAGTGCCGAGCCGGTCATGCCGGCGAGCCGGTTAACCAGAGATTTCTGGTCGCGACCCTCGTCTCCCTGTTGTTCCAGGCCTTCCACCTCTTCCAGGGATTTCATGGCGTGCATGGCGTCCATAAGCATGCCCTGAAGCATCTGCGCTTTTTTCTGGTCGTCGTCCTTTCTGGCCGTCATGGGCTACCCTGTCGGTCTGGTCTCAGCCTGCTATCAGGCGCTCTCAGCGTGCCTGAGCGGCAAGTTGCTTGGGATTGAGTATGGACGCCATGCGGCGGTCCAGCTCCAGCATATCGGCCATGATGTGGCCACCCTCACGGATGATGAAGTCGAGTTCCTCATCGGTGTTGTCCAGATCCGCGGCCCGAACGTCCTGCCAGTCGTCCAGTTCTTCCAGAGTCTCGAACGGCTCTTCGCCGCGCAGTTCGCGACGGGCGTTGGCAATGGTCAGTCGGGTACGCTCGATCTGGGACTGCTGCGCCTTGCGCTCGTCATGGTTCAGGCTGACTGATTCCGTGGCCCGCTGCTCTTTGAGGAAGTCGATTTCCTGCTGCAGCAGACGGAATTCCGGGCTTTCCTCGAAGCGTTCGTCATGACGTTGGCGCAGCTCATCAATGATTCCGCTGAAGTCGAAGTAGCGCGCATGGGGCACGGCCTCGATCTGGTCCCAGGGCAGGGCGTGATCGAGAGCGTCTTCACCAATGCGGGATTTATCAACCCGGGACGGAATCTCGATATCGGGAATCACCCCCTTGTGCTGGGTGGAGCCCCCGGATACCCGGTAGAACTTGGATTGGGTGATTTTGAGCTGGCCGTGATTGAGCGGGCGCACGGCCTGCACGGTGCCTTTGCCGAAGGTTTGCGACCCGACCACCAGCCCGCGGCCGTAATCCTGGATGGCGCCGGCAAAAATTTCTGACGCCGATGCGCTCATCCGGTTCACCAGCACCACCAGCGGACCATCGTAAGCGACGGCCGGATCTTCGTCGGTCAGCACCTGCACGTCGTTGTTGGAATTGCGGATCTGCACGGTGGGGCCCCGGTCAATAAACAGACCCACCAGATCGTTGGCTTCGTGCAGCGCACCGCCGCCGTTGTTACGGAGGTCCATCACCACACCGTCAACGCCGTCTTCTTTCAGTTCTTCAATGAGATTGCGCACATCCCGGGTGGTGCTCTTGTAATTGGCATCACCGGCCTGCATGGCCTGGAAATCGGCGTAGAAGGTGGGAATGTTGATGACCCCGATGCGATAGCTCTGCCCACCCCGGTCCAGGTCGATCACGTCTTTGCTGGCGCTCTGTTCTTCCAGCTTGACCTTGTCGCGCTTGATTGCAATGGCCTTGGTAACGGTTTCGTCGGTGGCATTGGCGGGGATCACTTCCAGCGTGACCGTGGACTCGCGGGGGCCACGGATCAGATCCACCACTTCATCGAGACGCCAGCCGATGACGTTGACCGGTTTTTCCTCGTCATCCTGAGTCACCGAGACAATGCGGTCCGCTGGCTGCAGTTGCCCTTGCTTGGACGCCGGGCCGCCGGGAACCAGCCGAACCACCTTGGTGTATTCGTTGTCTGCCTGCAGAACGGCACCGATGCCTTCAAGGGACAGGCTCATATTAATGTTGAAGTTTTCCGAGGTGCGTGGCGAAAAGTAAGAGGTGTGGGGGTCCCACATGCCGGCAAAGGCGTTCATGTAGGCCTGGAAGGCATCTTCACTGCGAGCCTGAAAGGCGCGCTTCAGTTGGCCTTCATAACGCTGGCGCAGGCTCTCCTCAATGGCGTCGTCGTCTGTGTTGTTCAGCCGCTGGGCCAGCACTGCATTCTTCACCCTCTTGACCCACAGCGCATCCAGCGCTGCGCGGTCGGGCTCCCAGTCGCCTTCGGAGCGGTCGAGCCGGATGGTGTCGTTGGTGTCGAACTCGAGCTTGTCGATGCCGTTGTCGATGATGTTAAGCGCAAAATTCAGGCGCTCAATAATGCGCTGCTGCACCAGGTTGTAGATGTCAAAACCGGGCTGCAGCTGGCCGGTTTTCAGGGCGGAGCCGAGGCCCAGGCGAATCGCCGAGAATTTCTGCAGGTCTTCCTGGGTCAGGTAGATGCGTTGCCCGTCAAGATAGTCGAGGTAGGCGTCAAACACGTCGCCCGACAGGGAATCGTTAATGCCGAGATCACGGAAATGGGTGAACTGGAGCTGTCGGGCGATAAGAATGTTGGCACGGGCCTGATCGACCGTTGGCGTGACCGCCTTGTACTCGGCGTCCGTGTCGACAGTCGCGACGGACGAGAAGGGCAGTGCCAGCAGCAGGCTGAGGGCAATCCCTTTTCCCAGGGCCCGATGGGGCGTGTGTCTGGTGATCAAACGTTCCGCGATGCTCATAAACAGTCTACCTGACGGTATGTGGCGATAACGGTACGCCGGGCGGGATAGCTGTACAGTGTTTACTGCTTCTGACAGATACGCCAGGCCGGAATCGCCGGATTGGATCTTGGATTTATTGTAGGCAAGGGCCCCAGTGGTTGCCATAGGCGGGGCGTATCGGTTCGTGACAATCTGTCCATGAAGTGGTCAGGTTCGTAACCGGCAAACACGAAAAACCCCGCAGGGCGCAGGGCCTTGCGGGGTTCGATACACTCCTGATTCGAAACGTTATTCGAACAGGGTGTTGTTCTCGGCTTTCTCGATCAGCAGGGCGGGCGGGGCAAATCGCTCACCGTAGGTGTCTGCCAGCGCTTTCGCGCGTTCTGCAAACGCACGCACACCGTACTGGTTGATGAACTGGATAGCGCCGCCGGTCCAGGGCGCGTAGCCGATCCCGAAAATGCTGCCGATGTTGGCATCCTCGACGGTTTTCAGCACACCCTCCTCAAGGCAGCGAACGGTTTCGATGGCCTGAATGAACAGAATGCGATCTTTCAGGTCCTGAAGCGCCACGTCGCGGGCCTTGTCGGCGTCCACGAACAGCGTGTCCAGTTCCGGCCACAGCTGCTTCTTGCCGTTGGCCGGGTACTCGTAGAATCCGGCACCTGCGGCTTTGCCTTTGCGGTTGTGCTTGTCGACCATCTGGTCGATGACGGCTTCAGCCGGGTGTGGCTGCCAGGTGCCGCCGGCCGCTTCTGTGTCTTTCTTACTCTGGGCGCGGATGTGCTGCATCAGAGTCAGGCTGACTTCGTCCGAAATGGCCAGCGGGCCAACCGGCATACCCGCCAGTACACCGGCATTTTCGATGCTGGAGGGGTGGATGCCCTCGGCCAGCATGGAGATGCCTTCGTTCACAAACGTACCGAACACCCGCGACGTGAAGAAACCACGGCTGTCATTGACCACAATCGGAATCTTGCCGATCTGCTGGACATAGTCGAACGCGCGCGCCAGCGTATCCTCGGAGGTTTTGGCACCCACAATGATCTCCACCAGCTGCATCTTGTCCACCGGGGAGAAGAAGTGCAGGCCAATGAAGTTGTCCGGCAAGGCGGAGGCCTCGGCCAGCTGGGTGATGGGAATGGTGGAGGTGTTAGAGGCAAAGATGCCGTTGCTGACCAGCTTTGGCTCCGCTTCCTGGGTGACTTTGGCCTTGAGGGAGCTGTCCTCGAACACCGCCTCGATCACCATGTCACAGCCTTCCAGATCATCCGCCAAAGCCGTCGCCTTGATGCGACCGAGTACCTCGGCTTTCTGCTCCTCGGTCATGCGGCCACGGCTGACCTTTTTCGCCAGCAGCTTTTCGGAGTAGCTTTTGCCTTTCTCGGCGTTTTCAACGGAGACGTCTTTCAGCACGACGTCAATACCGCGAGTGGCCGTTGAGTAAGCTATGCCGGCGCCCATCATGCCCGCGCCCAGTACTCCGACCTTCTTGAAGGTTTCTTTGGCAACACCATCCGGGCGACTGCCACCGGCATTGATGGCGTTAAGCTGGAACCAGAAAGTGCCGGTCATGTTTTTTGCCACCTGACCAATCACCAGCTCGGCAAAATAGCGGGTTTCAATCAGGCTGCCGTTGTCGAAGTCTACCTGGGCGCCTTCCACGGCGGCCGAGAGAATGCGCTCCGGTGCCGGGTAGCAGCCTTTGGTCTTCTGCTTGAGCATGGCCGGAGCAATGGCCAGTTTCTGCGCCATCGCCGGGTGGTGAGGTGCCCCACCGGGCAGTTTGAAGCCTTTCTGATCCCAGGGCTGCTGGCACTTGGGGTTGGCGTCAATAAAGGCCCGCGCTTTCTGCATCATGTCGTCGGCGGAGGTGGCCAGTTCGCTGACAATACCCGCTTTCAGAGCCGCTTTCGGGTTGACCTTCTTACCTTCCATCAGGAATGGAAACGCCGCTTCCAGTCCGATCATACGTGGCAGGCGCTGGGTACCACCGCCACCGGGCAGCAGCCCGAGGGTAACTTCCGGCAGGCCCAACTGAATGCTGTCGTTATCCAGCACCACCCGATGGTGGCAGGCCAGCGCAATCTCCAGGCCACCGCCCAGCGCGGTGCCGTTAATGGCAGCCACGACCGGCTTGCCGCAGGTCTCCAGGGCGCGCATTTCGGCTTTCAGGCCGTTGACCATGTCTTCAAAAGCCTGGGCGTCGTTACGGGTGACTTTGTGCAGTTCTTTCAGATCGCCGCCGGCAAAGAACGTTTTCTTGGCGGAGGTGATGATAATACCTTTGATGTTGTCGAGATCCTGCTTGACCCTGGCGACGGTGTCGGTCAGGCCTGCGCGGAAATCCTCATTCATGGTGTTGGCGGACTGGCCCGGCATATCAATGGTGAGGGTCAGAATCTGGTCTGATCCCAGGTCATAATGGATGGCGCTCATAATTCGGTTCTCCTGTCAGAAAAAGTGTCGGGCTCAGACGCGTTCGATGATGGTGGCAATGCCCATGCCGCCGCCCACGCACAGGGTGGCGAGGCCGAACCGCAGATCACGGCGCTCCAGCTCATCCAGCAGGGTGCCGAGAATCATCGCGCCGGTGGCGCCCAGCGGGTGACCCATGGCAATGGCGCCGCCGTTGACGTTCACTTTTTCATCCGGAACAGACAGTTCTTTCTGGAAGCGCATAACCACCGAGGCAAACGCTTCGTTCACTTCAAACAGATCGATCTGATCAACCGTCATGCCCGCCTTTTCCAGTGCCTTGCGGGTGGCCGGAGCCGGGCCGGTGAGCATGATGGTGGGGTCGGTGCTGGTGACCGCGGTGGCGACAATGCGTGCCCGCGGCTTCAGGCCCAACGCTTTACCTTTGGCTTCGCTGCCGATCAGCATGGCGGTAGCGCCATCCACGATGCCGGAAGAGTTGCCGGCGTGATGCACGTGGTTGATCTTCTCCACGTAGTGGTACTTCTCACGCGCGACGCCGTCGAAGCCCATTTCGCCCATCATCTGGAAGGACGGCTTCAGGCTCGCCAGGGAGTCGACCGTGGTGCCGCCACGAATCTGCTCGTCCTGGTCAAGAATCACCACACCGTTCTGGTCGGTCACCGGGATGATGGATTTGGCGAAGTAACCGTTGGCCCAGGCATTGGCCGCCTTTTGCTGGGATTTCACCGCAAAACCGTCTACGTCCTCGCGGCTGAAACCTTCCAGGGTGGCAATCAGGTCAGCGCCGATGCCCTGGGGCATAAAGCCGGTGTGCAGGTTGGTGGCAGGGTCGGTGGCCCAGGCACCGCCATCGGAGCCCATGGGCACCCGTGACATGGCTTCGACGCCACCAGCGACCACCATGTCTTCCCAGCCTGAGCGGACCTTCATGGCGGCCAGGTTGACAGCTTCCAGCCCGGAAGCGCAGAAGCGGTTCAGGGTCACACCAGCGACTTTTTCGTCCCAGTCGGCAGCCAGTGCGGCGGTTTTTGCAATGTCGGCACCCTGATCACCCACCGCCGTCACACAGCCCATGACGATGTCATCGACGTGTGCGGTATCGAGACTGTTTCTCTCCTGCAGTGCGTTGAGAACGGTGGTCAGCAGTGAAATGGGTTTCACGCTGTGAAGTGAGCCGTCTTTTTTGCCGCGACCCCGCGGGGTACGTACTGCATCGAAGATATACGCTTCGGTGGTCATTGCTGTTCCTCTGATGATTATTGTGTCGGGATGCTCTGCCGATGATGCAACCATAGCGGGTTGGGGGTGTTCTGCGTAATGACGCCGGCTGCCAATCGAATTGGCAAAACTGCTCATGCGTGGGCGGGCGGCCATGACAAGGTGGCGCGGGGGATCTATTGTATAAAAAGACGAACACTGCGGCAGGAGGTTAAAGATGTCCCTCAGAGATGCGATCGATAACTTTTATGAACGATTGGTGGTGGACGCCATCGATGCCACCCGAGAGGAATCTGACAACGCCGACTTCCTGACCGACGTGATATGCGTGGCCCTGAACCACCTGCCAACCCGATACTACCGGCATTCCATCGACATGATGTTCTACCTGGGTGACGACGAACTGAAGGCCATGAAAGAAAACTCCCTGATCGCCGTTAAGGACGCCAGGGAGTTTGTGAAGAGCCATCAGCGAGGTTAGGAGCCATCAGCGGAATTGAGAGCCATCAGCGAAGTTGGGAGCCATCAGCGAAGATGAGGCCGCTCACTCCAGCATCGTCTCCAGTGACCGGTTGAGACGCTCGGCCAGCGAATTATTGACTGCCTCCGCCGGCAGGCGGAGGCACCAGTGGGCAACCAGTGCCTCCAGCTGCCGGCCGGTGTCCGGCGTGTCACCGTTGCTGTTGCCCATGCCGTCCGCCAGGCGCTGTACCTGAATCTGCATTCGGCGCCCCTGATCCGACTCCGGTGATGCGGTCCCGGTGAGGATTTCGGCTCGAATGACCAGTTCATCGGCCGCCATGACATCGCCGTCGCTCGCCAGTTGCGTCCAGGTTTCGGGCAGCGCGCCCTGATCCAATGCTCCAGTCATCCGTGCACTGACCAGGTTCTGCCAGGTCTGCACCCGGCTGCGGATTTTCAGGTTGTCCAACAGCTGGGTCAGCCGGCGTTTCTCCTGATTCAGCCGCTCCCGAACTGCCGGTGACACCGGTTCCGCCGTGATCGCCCGCACCCCGGAGAGGACTTGTTCAACGGCTTGCGGGTCCGTGGCCTGCTGGAGGGCCTCGCATTCGGTCAGTACCGGAGCCGCGCTGGCATCCGCATCCCGGGATGCTTGCTGTTGCTCGGACTTCTGTGCGTCCCGACGTGCGAAAATCTCGTCACAGGCCTGACGCAGAGACTGCCACAGTTTGCGGTCTTCCCGGTGGCGGGTGATGCCGATCTGTTTCCACTCGGTTTGCAGGCCTTTGGCTCGGTCCATGGCCTCGTTCAATGGCTCATGGGTGATCAGAGCGTGGGCGCGGTCAACAATATCCTGCTTGAGCGCTTCGTTTTTCCGGCGCTCCGCTTCCAGAGGTTCCTCGAGCTGTTTCAGCAGTTCGTCAAAGCGCTTCTGGACCGTGCGGTTGTCACGGAACTCGATAGGCCACGCCGCTTTCCATTCCTGACGTGCGGTCTGGTGAATGCGTTCGGCAGACTTCCAGTCGATCCGGGACCAGTCTGCATTATCGACAAAGGTGGCCAACTGGTCGCAGATCGCCTTGCGGGTTTCCAGATTGGCCTGTTTGAGGCCCGACTTGGCCGCAAAATAGGCTTTGCAGGGCTCGTAGGCTGTATCTGAAGCGGCCTTGAAGCGGGTCCACAAGGTTCGGTCCGAGGACCCGCCCAGTTCCCGCCATTCGTTCTGCAGTTCGCGGATGCGCTCGGATTTGGCTTCCGGCTCCATGGGCTGGGTGGCCAGGTATTCCATCTGTTCACACAGGGCAATCTGTTTGGGTTCAGTCGCAAAGCCCTGCCAGTCAGTGAGCTCTCTCAACTGCCCGCCCAGTAGCTGTATGCGCGCCTGAAACGGTTTGCTATGGCGGTGATCCAGCGCTTTCAGCTGCTGCTGTGCCTGCTTGAACAGTTGCTTGGATTCTTTGAGCTGCTTGGCGTCCAGCGCCTCATCCAACTTGGCCATTGTGCTCTTGAGGGCATCTGCCTGCTGCTTCTGTTCGGCGTCGTCCCGCTTCGGGGGTTTTGCCGCCGGGGTTTCGCCGGCTTTGCGGGTGAGTGCGTCCAGCTGCTCCGGGCGGGCAAAATCCATGGGCCAGTCGATGGCTTTGATCAGCTCCCGTGCCCGGGTCTGCGCATCGCCGCTGTCGTCAGTCGCCTGAGCGGTGTCGAATGCCGCCAGTTGCTCTCGGTACTGCCCGAGTCGGCGCAGCGCCGCGATGAACAGCTTGAGTGGCTGCATCAGGCTCTCGTAGTGCTTTTGCTGCTGCTTGTCGACGGTGGTGTCACGGGTTGCTTCAAGCCACCGGTTTTCCTGGGTTTTCTGCAGGGCATCGAGGGAGGAGATCGCCGGTGCCTGGTCCGGGCTTTGCTGTCGGAGCTCATCCAGCGTGGTCTGAAGTAGCGCGAGGGTTTCAGCCCGCTGTTGTTGCTGTTCTCTTTGTCGCTGTATGTCTTCCGCTTCTGCTTTCAGAGCGTTTACCCGTTCACGGCACTGATGAATCGCTTCCAGGAAGGCATTGATCTGATCCGCCGTGGCCTGTTTTTCCACCTCGGCCCATTGTTTGAGCAGGGCGTCCAGGCGGGCTTCATAGAGCTTCATGTCTTCGCTGCGGGCCTGTTCTGTGGCGCTGGTCACCAGGGCCTGAATGCGGTCACGGATTTTCTGCGCCAGCTCTTCTTCTTCCCGCAGGTGTTGCAAAGCCTGCCGAACAATCTGGTAAACCCCCTTATCACGGCCCTTGGCCTCTTTCTGGATCCGCTGTAAACCGGCCTTATCCGTCAGCCGGCCGGCGGCTTCGGCACGGATATCGGCGGTCAATCCCTCGATGGCGAGTTGTTCGAGCTGGGTGTCGGTGGGGGCATTCGCCAGCTGCTGTTGTTGCGTTGCACGCAGTTCGTCTCGCGGATCCACGGCCGGCGTTTCGACCGGCTTCACCGGAGCCGGTTTGGTGTTGCCGCGGGTCGCGCCGGACTTGCCTGCGGATTTGTTTTTGCCGAACAGTTTCTGGATGAATGCAGCCATGAGGGTATCCTTGAGATTGAAACCAGTTCCCGGTGTGGGCAAAGTGTGCCGCACCGACCATCGGCGTCCCGCGTCACGGGGCCGGAGAAGTCAACGCGCTGCCATCGATAGAGGGGCAGTTGCATTGCGGGGGCTAGTCTAGCGTTTTGTTCGCGTTTGCGGGAAGGGTCAGAATGGCAAAACAGGAAAAACCGGACGATCAGGAATACAAGGCGCGCTCGGTGGCGTTGAGATTGCTGGCGCGGCGTGAGCACAGTCGAGTCGAATTGAGCCTGAAACTGCGCCAACGTCAGATTGAAAGAGCCGTAATTGACCGGGTTCTCGACGAGTATGAAGCGGAGGGGTGGCTCAATGATGATCGCTTCGCCGACGTGTATGCCCGTCAGCGTATGGATCTCGGGTACGGCCCCCTGAGAATTCTGTCCGAACTGCAGCAGCGCGGCGTTCACACAGCGCCCGAGTGCGTGGATCAGATGACGGACGAGGATTGGGCGGAACAGGCGACTCGTTTGCGCTGCAAGCGCTTCGGTGGGTACAGCCTGCGCGATGACTGGAATGAGAAAGCCCGCCAGGCCCGGTTTCTGAGCCGTCGCGGATTTACCGCCGCCCAGGTTGAGCAGGCGCTGGACTACACCGAGGAATCCGGGCTTTGACCGCCGGTGCGATGCATCCGGCTGTGGCGGCTCACAGGGTTGGTGGAATCATGCCCAGCTCGCTTGGCAGCATTGCGCGCATGTCGCCCCCGCCGCCGGACTCGGCTGGGGGCTCGACGATGGGGGCGCCTTCGAGTTCAACGAACCAGGGTTCTTCCGGGGCTTCGCGTTCTTCGGCCGGCTCAAGCATCCAGGCGAGCACGTCATAATAACGGCGGATGTTCTGAACGTAGATCACCGGTTCGTGGCCCCGGGCATAGCCATACCGGGTTTTTGAATACCACTCTTTCTGAGCCAGCAGCGGCAGGAATTCCTTCACGTCCATCCAGCGATCCGGATCCTTGCCTGCGCCCTCGGTCAGCCGGCGTGCGTCCTCAAGGTGGCCGAAGCCGACGTTGTAGGAAGCGAGGGCAAACCAGGTGCGATCAGGTTCCGGAATGCGATCCGGGATCTGGCGGTGCACCAGAGTGAAGTATTTTGCGCCGCCCTGAATGCTCTCTTCGGGGTCCAGCCGGTTACTGACACCAATCTGGCCCGCCGTGTTCTGGGTCAGCATCATCAGCCCGCGAACGCCAGTGGGCGACACGGCGTTGGGCCGCCAATGGGATTCCTGGTAGCCAATAGCGGCCAGCAGCCGCCAATCGAGTCCGTACTCTGACGCATAGTTGCGAAACAGCCCTTCGTACTTCGGAAGCCGGTTATTGACGTGATGGACGAAGGTGCGGGCACCGACGTAATTGAGCCGGTCCAGATGCCCGTAGAACCGCTCCGAAAGCTGGGCCAGGGTGCCGTTGGTGTTCAGCTCTTCGAGGAATGCCCGCGCCGCATCCGACAGGGTGGTGTCCTGATCGGCGGGGAACAGCCAAGCCAGTTGTTCGGGTTCACCCAGCGAAAACGCCTCTTTCACCATGGGGAAATAGACGTGGTTGAGGTCGAGCTCATTGGACGAGACAACCGCAATCGGGAATTCACCGGACTCTACGCGCGCCAGCACTCCGGCGGCGTCCAGTGCTGGGTGTACCTGCCACTGGAGATCCGGATGATCCGCGCGCAGCTGCTTGAGCCGGTGTTCATGGTTGCTGTCTGAAACCAGGTGCAGGGTGGCTCCGGTCAGATCGGCGGTCGTTTGCGGGCGGTCTATCTCTCGATGGTAGATCACCACAGATTCAGCCAGTATCCCGGTCGGGACGGTGTGATAGCGGTCGGTGAGTTCTTCGCGGTTGGTCAGCCCGGCGAGCCCGATGTGGGCAAAGTTGCGGTCCAGAACAGACAGAATATCAGTGTTGTTTTCTTCCACCCTGACCCGAAGCTCTACGCCCAGGTGGTCGGCGAATCGCTTTGCCAGTTCGTAATCATAACCGGTGGTGCCGTCACGGCCTTCAAAATAGATGGAGGGAGCCGTACGGGTAATGATATGGAGAACGCCTTCCGAGCGCACTTCCTGAACGGTGGTTGGCCGAGAGCAACCGCTGGACAGGACAACAAGCGCGATAGGCAACAGCCAGCGCCCGAATTGGCTGGCAGAATACAGTCTTGGCTTTGACAAATCCCTGGTCTCCCTTGGAACTGCTGCAGGACACTGAGTTTACGATGTCATTACGGGGTTCCGATCATTGCCGGATCCGATAACACCCGAGTTCAAACCTGTTAGTGGCGTCCGATGCCACATTTCAATCATCTCCGTTCGAGTTACGCCGGTCAATCAATGTGATCAATTTATATGCAAAAGAATGTCAATTGTACATGGCCGTAATTACGCTCCCGACGCTGTATCCCTGCCACGCTTTCAAGTATCATGGCGGCCTTTCAGATGGCCGGGTACCTGAGGCGAATGTCCACAGGCGCCCTGACTCCCCCGTTTCGCGCGATACAGGTTTCGATCATGCTTGAACTTCGCGGCGCGCCAGCGCTCTCGCCCTTCCGCTCCAGCAAACTGCACAGCCGCCTCCGGGACATCGTGCCCGAAGTGGAGCATGTGTACGCTGAGTTCATGCACTTCACTGATCTGGAATTCGAGCTGTCTGAATCGGAGCAGGTCATTCTTGATCGTCTGCTCACTTACGGCCCCAGCGTGCAGGTTGAAGACCCGGAAGGTGTGCTGTTTCTGGTGGTGCCGCGCCCAGGAACCCTGTCCCCCTGGTCCAGCAAAGCCACCGACATTGCCCGCAACTGTGGCCTGCGTCAGATCCGTCGCATTGAGCGGGGTATCGCCTATTACGTGCGCGCTGATCGCAAACTGAATCTGGAGCAGCGGGAAAAAATTGCGGCACTGCTGCACGATCGCATGACCCAGAAAGTGTTTCACGAGGTGGGCGGCGCGGAACTCCTGTTCAGCCATGACGAGCCCCGTGTCGTTCAACGGGTGCCTGTGCTGGCGGGCGGCCGTGATGCATTGGTGGAAGCTAACCGCAAGTTGGGGCTGGCGCTGGCGGATGATGAAATCGACTACCTGGCCAAATCGTTCACCGATCTGGAGCGGGACCCCACCGACGTTGAACTGATGATGTTTGCTCAGGCTAACTCCGAGCACTGTCGCCACAAGATCTTCAATGCCTCCTGGGACATTGACGGTGAGGGCCAGGAAAAGTCCCTGTTTGCGATGATTCGCAACACCTATGAAATGAACAGCGAAGGTGTGCTGTCTGCCTACAAGGACAATGCCTCTGTCATCCGCGGCAGCCGTGGTGGCCGCTTTTATCCGAATCCTGAAACCGGGGTTTATGGCTACAACGAAGAAGACATTCATATCCTGATGAAGGTGGAAACCCACAACCACCCGACCGCGATTGCGCCGGCAGCCGGCGCAGCAACCGGGTCCGGTGGCGAGATCCGTGACGAAGGCGCGACCGGTCGTGGCTCGAAACCGAAGGCGGGCCTTACCGGGTTCACCGTTTCCAACCTGAATCTGCCGGGTGACCCGCAGCCCTGGGAAATTGGCTACGGCAAGCCGGAACGGATTGCCTCCGCACTGGACATCATGATCGAGGGACCGATCGGCGGCGCAGCGTTCAACAACGAATTCGGCCGCCCGAATCTTGCAGGTTATTTCCGTACCTTCGAAGAGAAAGTACCCGGCGCAGCCGGTGAAGAGGTTCGCGGTTATCACAAGCCCATCATGATTGCCGGCGGTCTTGGTAATATTCGCGCCGAGCACGTGGAGAAAGGTCACATCCCGGTGGGTGCCAAGCTGATTGTTCTTGGCGGACCGTCCATGCTGATTGGACTGGGCGGCGGTGCCGCTTCCTCCATGGACTCCGGCACCAGCCACGAGAATCTGGACTTCGCATCCGTTCAGCGTGATAACCCGGAAATGGAGCGCCGTTGCCAGGAGGTGATTGATCGCTGCTGGCAGATGGGCGAGGCCAACCCGATAGCGTTTATCCACGATGTGGGCGCCGGTGGCCTGTCTAACGCCATGCCGGAGCTGGTCAAAGACGGCGGTCGCGGCGGGAAATTCGAGCTGCGGGACATCCCCAGCGATGAGCCGGGCATGTCGCCTCTGGAGATTTGGTGTAACGAATCCCAGGAGCGCTATGTCATGGCGGTGGCCCCGGAAAATCTCGAGCTCTTTGACGCGTTGTGCCGCCGTGAGCGCTGTCCCTACGCGGTCATCGGCGAGGCCACCGAGTCTCACCACCTGGAATTGGGTGATTCCTATTTCGACGACAAGCCGGTCGATCTTCCGATGGACGTACTGTTTGGCAAGCCGCCGCGCATGCATCGCAGTGTGTCCCGGTCGTCGTTTACCAAGCCGATTTTCGATTCCACCAAGGTCGACCTGAATGACGCGATCCGGCGAATTCTGCGACTGCCCTCCGTCGGTTCCAAGAGTTTCCTGATCACCATCGGTGACCGTACCATCACCGGCCTGGTCGCCCGCGACCAGATGGTCGGTCCGTGGCAGGTGCCGGTTGCAGACGTTGCGGTTACCTCCAGTTCCTACGATGTTCGCGCGGGCGAAGCCATGGCCATGGGTGAGCGCACTCCGGTTGCGGTGATCGACGCGCCGGCCTCCGGTCGCATGGCGGTCGGTGAGGTAATTACCAACCTGGCGGCAGCGTCCATTTCGAAGTTGTCGGATATCCGCCTGTCTGCCAACTGGATGGCGGCAGCGGGTCATCCCGGTGAGGACGAGAATCTCTACGAGACCGTGCGTGCGGTGGGCATGGAGCTGTGCCCGGAACTGGGCATCACCATTCCGGTGGGCAAGGATTCCATGTCCATGAAGACCGTCTGGGAAGAGGAGAGTGGCGAGCAGAAAAGCGTGACTTCACCCCTGTCCCTGATCATCAGCGGTTTCGCTCCGGTGACCGATGTGCGCCGTACATTGACGCCCCAGCTGATGACCGACGCCGGCGAAACGGATCTGATTCTGATTGACCTGGCGGCCGGCCAGAACCGTCTCGGTGGCTCTGCCTTGGCGCAGGTCTACCGTCATGTGGGTGCGGTCGCGCCCGACCTGGACGACCCGGAAGACATCAAGGCGTTCTTTGCGGTGATACAGGGCCTGAACGGTGACGGCAAGCTGCTGGCGTATCACGACCGCTCTGACGGCGGGCTTTTCGTGACGCTCGCTGAGATGAGTTTTGCCGGTCACACCGGGATTGACGTCAAACTGGATGGCCTCGCTGAGGACCCCTCACAATTCGCCCGCGAGCTGTTCAACGAAGAGCTTGGTGCGGTGATTCAAGTGCGTCGTGACGATACCGATTTCGTGCTGCAGCAGTTTTCGGCGTCCGGCCTGGGAGACCATACCTCGGTTGTCGGTTCGCTGCGTGATGACGACAGGATTCGTCTGAGTTTTGGCGGCTCCGCTGTGGTGGATGAACCCCGCGCCGAGCTTCAGCGCCTGTGGGCGGAGACCAGCTACCGGATTCAGGGGCTGCGCGATAACGCGGACTGCGCCCAGGAAGAGTTCGATAATCTGCTGGACGTCGCTGACCCGGGCTTGAGCGTGGATCTCAGCTACGACATCAACGAAGACGTGGCAGCTCCGTTTATTAACACCGGGGCCCGTCCGAAAGTAGCGGTGCTGCGTGAGCAGGGCGTGAACGGTCAGGTTGAGATGGCGGCCGCCTTTGATCGGGCCGGCTTCGAATCTGTTGACGTGCACATGAGTGATCTGCTCTCAGGCCGCGCCTCCCTGGAGGGTTTCAGCAGCCTCGTGGCCTGTGGCGGCTTTTCCTATGGTGACGTTCTGGGTGCGGGAGAGGGATGGGCGAAGTCGATCCTGTTCAGCGACCGTGTCCGTGATCAGTTCGCTACTTTCTTTAACCGGCAGGATACCCTCGCGCTAGGCGTCTGCAATGGCTGCCAGATGCTGTCGAATCTCCACGAGCTGATCCCGGGCAGTGAGGGATGGCCGCGTTTTGTGCGTAACCAGTCCGAGCAGTTCGAGGCCCGCCTGGTGATGGCAGAAGTTCTTCCGTCACCTTCGGCCTTTATGGACGGGATGGCCGGCTCGAGGATGCCGATTGCGGTAGCGCATGGCGAGGGTCGTATCGAGTTTGCGGGCAGTAACTCGGCAGCGGCTCTGGAAGAGCATGAGCTGGTGGCGTTGCGCTACGTCGACAATCGAGGCCAGGCAACGGTACGTTACCCCTACAACCCCAATGGATCGGAAAACGGGATTACCGGTGTGACCACACGGGACGGTCGGGTCACGATCATGATGCCGCATCCTGAGCGCGTATTCCGGGCCGTTCAGCATTCCTGGCATCCGTCTGAGTGGCAGGAAGATGGTCCATGGATGAGAATGTTCCGGAGCGCCCGTCGCTGGTTTGGCTGATACGCCGGTCCGGCTGACAGAGCCGGCCAGAGGGATTGCGAATACGCGATGCCCTCTGGCCGGTTTTTTTATGGCTGTGAGCCTCAAAAGTGTGCACATTTCAAGGGAAATATTTCTCTGAAATCGCTTTTCTGCCCTTGACTCGTTACTTTTATGCACACTCTTGGTGCCACGCTGTGCGATCAGTGAACAAAACGCTGATTATTGCTTCAGATTTTGTAGGACAGTTGTAAGGTATTGAAAAATATAGATTTAAATCTGTAGGTGAATTTGTCGCCAATTTAACGAAAGTGCAGTAATAGCAGGGGGTGAGGGCGTGTTCCCAAAAACTTTCCCCAGAGTTATCCACAGAATCTGTGGGTAAGTAGCTAAGCCCTTAATCTGTACAAAAAATGCTCGGTCACGAAGGTGACGGAGTGTTCAATTGGAGCGAGTGTGATGTACAAAATCTGTTATTTTGTCCCCGAGTCTCACCTGGAGGAAACCAAGTCGGCATTGTTCGGGGCAGGGGCCGGTCGCATCGGTGACTACGATTGCTGTGCCTGGCAAAGTTTGGGGCAAGGGCAGTTCCGTCCATTGGCGGGCAGCCAGCCCTTTATCGGCCAGCAAGGTCAGGTCGAGAAGGTGAGCGAGTACAAGGTCGAGCTGGTGTGCGAAGACAGCGTGATCAGGCAGGCGATCGAGGCCTTCAAACAGGCTCATCCCTATGAAGAGCCTGCGTATGAAGTCTATCGCCTTGAGGTGCTTTAGGCCGGTCTATTTTCGCGTAGCCATGGAATAGCGAATGTCCGTCACGTGAACCTGAAAGGCCTCGCTTTTCAGGTCCTCGAGGAACAGTTCCAGGGTCTTGCGTACTGTCGGGAAAGACAGTTCTTCCCAGGGGATGTTATCCAGATCGAACAGGCGGGTTTCCAGGGATTCCTCGCCGGCACCGAACTGGCCGTCGATCAGCGTTGCCCGGTAAAACATGTGTACCTGATTGATATGAGGTACGTCGATAATGCTGTAGAGGCCGTCGATGTTGACTTCCGCCAGGGCTTCCTCGCGGGTTTCGCGGGCGGCTGCCTCTATCGTGGTTTCGGCATTCTCCATAAAGCCTGCCGGCAGGGTCCAGTAGCCATACCTCGGCTCGATGGCGCGGCGGCAAAGCAGGATCTGGTTGTTCCAGACGGGAACGGTGCCCGCAACAATGCGGGGGTTCTGGTAATGTATGGTGTCGCAACTGAGGCACACATAACGGTGCCGATTGTCACCCTGCGGGATTCGCTGCTCTACCGGGTGGCCGCATGTGCTGCAGTATTTCATGGCTTTCACCGTATACTTGTAAAATGTGTGGTAGCAAGTTTAACGATCTGCGCTGCCGCTGTCTCATTCAAACGACGGTCGTAGTTGGAGCAGGGCTTTGCACAACCTTTTGAAAGAACGACTCTCGGGTTACGCGCCTCGACAGCTGGCGCTGGATTATCCGGAAGCCGGGATTCTCGTGCCGGTGACGGATAACCACCACAACCCCGAAATGGTGTTTACCCTGAGGTCGTCGAACCTGAATACCCATCGCGGGCAGGTTGCATTCCCGGGTGGCAAGCGGGACCTGACCGATACCTCGCTGGCGGCGACAGCGTTGCGTGAAACTCACGAGGAAATCGGTTTGCCGCCTGAGCAGGTGCAGATCGTTGCGCCCCTGAGTCAGGTCATGTCCCGTTACGGGATACTGGTAACACCTTACGTTGGGGTGATACCCCGCGATCACCCACTGCAGGCGAACCCCCACGAAATCGAAAGTATTTTTAAAGTTCCTCTGGAATTTTTCCTGGAGGACCGCCGTGAGCGCACCGACGCTCTCGACTTCCTGAATCACACGTTTTATGTTCCATGCTACCGCTGGGAGCGGTATCAGATATGGGGGTTGTCGGCAGTGGTTCTGGTTGATTTCCTGAACGCTGTGTACGATGCCGGCATTGACCTTCTGGAGCCCCCAGCCCCCAACACATCCCGAACAGGAGCCTGATATGTATTTCGCGCTTGGCGATCGCAAACCCGAGTTGCAGGGAAATGGCCACTTTGTGGCGCACAACGCCAGTGTGATTGGCAGTGTGCGTTTGCTTGAGAAAGCCAGTATCTGGTTCAACGTGGTGATCCGCGGTGACAACGAATGGATCACCATCGGTCCTGAATCCAACGTTCAGGATGGCTCGGTGCTCCATACCGACCCGGGCATCCCTCTGACTCTGGGGCGGGGTGTCACGGTTGGCCACAAGGCGATGCTCCATGGCTGTCAGATTGGCGACTATTCGCTGGTTGGCATCAATGTGGTCATTCTTAACGGTGCAAAGGTTGGCAAGCATTGCCTGATTGGCGCTAATACCCTGATTCCTGAAGGCATGGAGGTGCCGGATGGGTCGATGGTTGTGGGCTCGCCCGGCAAAATCAAGCGTGAACTGAACGATAACCAGAAAAAGATGCTCGAGCTCAGTGCGGCGCACTATGTCCAGAACGCTGAACGGTATCTTTGCCAACTGACACCCTGCGAGCTTTGAACATGAAGGTAGCTGACAAAGTAAGGTCGCCCTGCGTCAGCGTTTGTGCGTTGGACGCGAACGATGTGTGCATTGGTTGTCACCGCACCGGCGACGAAATCATGCACTGGACCCGAATGACCAATGAGGAACGTCGGGAAGTGTTGAAGAAGGTCGCCAGGCGCGAAGAGAAAGTCGCCCTGTGAAACGTATTGCTACAGGAATCCAAGGTTATGTCTGAAACCGTGCGCATCGGTACGCCGCTCAGAACGGGCGCGTTCAAAGTTCTGTTCTGTGGCTCGGGTGAGTTGGGTAAAGAGGTTGTTATCGAGCTCCAGCGGCTGGGTGTGGAGGTGATCGCTGTTGATCGATACGCCAATGCGCCGGCCATGCAGGTGGCCCATCGCAGTCATGTTGTGGATATGCTTGATGGCCAGGCGCTGCGCGCGGTAATAGAGCAGGAGCGTCCCAATCTCATCGTTCCAGAGATTGAAGCCATCGCTACACCCGAACTGGTCGCTCTCGAGCAAGAGGGTTATCGCGTGATCCCAACGGCCCGTGCAGTCAACCTGACCATGAACCGGGAGGGCATTCGTCGGCTGGCGGCAGAGGAACTGGGCCTGCCAACGTCTCCGTACCGTTTCGCGGAAACCCGCGAGGATTATCTGGCGGCTATAAAGGAAGTCGGTATTCCCCTGGTGGTAAAGCCGGTGATGAGCTCATCCGGTAAAGGGCAGAGCACCGTTCAGTCAGAAAGTGACGTAGAGGCTGCCTGGGAGTATGCCCAGACCGGGGGCCGTGCCGGCAAAGGCAGGGTGATCGTTGAGGGGTTTGTGGACTTCGATTATGAAATTACCCTGCTTACCGTCAAGCATCGTGACGGCATCTCATTCTGTGATCCGATCGGGCACCGGCAGGAAGACGGTGACTACCGCGAATCCTGGCAACCTCAGGCCATGAGTGAGCAGGCACTGGCGCGCTCCCGTGAGATTGCCGAAGCAGTGGCCAGCAACCTGGGCGGGTATGGCGTTTACGGTGTGGAGCTTTTCGTCAAAGGCGACGAGGTCTGGTTCTCGGAAGTCTCTCCCCGGCCTCACGATACCGGTCTGGTTACCCTGGTTTCTCAGGACCTGTCGGAGTTTGCCCTGCACGCCCGCGCCATTCTCGGCTTGCCGGTTCCTGCTATTCGTCAGTTAGGCGCATCCGCCTCTGCGGTCATCCTCCCTGAGGGTGAATCGACGGATGTCTCCTATTATGAGTTGCAAGAGGCCCTGGCGGTACCGGACACGCAATTGAGGTTGTTCGGCAAACCTGAACTGCACGGGCGCCGCCGCATGGGTGTGGCGTTAGCCAAAGGCGAGACCATTGAGCAGGCAAGGGAAGCTGCCAGGCGCTCAGCGGCTGCGGTGAAAGTCGACCTGTAAGGCGGTTTTTGGTGGATCCTGAAAAAGTTTTGATGGAACCGTTGACACCTTCGGGCAGGTCTGTAGAATGCGCATTTCCTTCGAGGGGCAAGCCGATTAGGCGGCTCCGGATTCGGGGGTCAACTGTTTGAAAGTATTGAAGAAAACGAGTTTTGAAATTCTTCAGATAAACGGTTGACAAGGCGGCGGAACGATGTAGAATACGCCACCTTGATTGAGCAACAGCTCAAACGCTCTTTAAAAAGTTAACCAAGTAATTCGTGTGGGCGCTGGCCGAG
>NZ_JAWJEK010000004.1:0-178538 GCF_032911545.1 Marinobacter sp. M-5 | reverse complement strand
GATCAGGGTTGCCCCCATTGTCCAATATTCCCCACTGCTGCCTCCCGTAGGAGTTCGGGCCGTGTCTCAGTCCCGATGTGGCTGATCATCCTCTCAGACCAGCTACGGATCGTCGCCTTGGTGGGCCTTTACCCCACCAACTAGCTAATCCGACTTAGGCTCATCCAATAGCGCAAGGTCCGAAGATCCCCTGCTTTCCCCCAAAGGGCGTATGCGGTATTAATCCGGGTTTCCCCGGGCTATCCCCCACTACTGGGCAGATTCCTAAGCATTACTCACCCGTCCGCCGCTCGTCAGCGTCTAGCAAGCTAGACCTGTTACCGCTCGACTTGCATGTGTTAAGCCTGCCGCCAGCGTTCAATCTGAGCCATGATCAAACTCTTCAGTTTAAATCATACAAGAATCCGAAGATTCTCTATTCTTGCTCAAGACAAAACTCAATTTCGACGAGTCACTGTCCTGATATTTCGTATCCGAAATACCTCGGCCAGCGCCCACACGAATTACTTGGTTAACTTTTTAAAGAGCGTTTGAGCTGTTGCTCAATCAAGGTGGCGTATTCTACATCGTTCCGCCGCCTTGTCAACCGTTTATCTGAAGAATTTTAAAACTCGTTTTCTTCAATACTTTCAAACAGTTGACCCCCGAATCCGGAGCCGCCTAATCGGCCTGCCCCTCGAAGGAGATGCGCATTTTACAGACCTGCCCGAAGGTGTCAACGAGCAACCGGGATTATTTTCAAGAAGTAGCGGTTTCCCCCTACACAGCCGCTCATAAGTCGACCATCTTGCTCAGTGAACGAGCAATTTACTGCTTTTTCACAGCGAAACGATGACGTACCGCGGGTAACCACCAGAGCCTGAGTCCCAACAACAGAACCACCACCGCCCCGTACACGACCATTTCCCCTATATCGCTCCGTGCCTGCCACAGGAAATGCACCCACGCCACGAGAGCAACAGCATAAATCGACTTATGCAGCGCTTTCCAACGCTTACCCAGCCGCCTGACCATGCCCTGTGTGGAGGTCACCGCCAGAGGCACCATCAATAGAAACGCGACCAGGCCCGCAACAATATAAGGTCGCTTGGTGAACGTCGCCCACACATCCTGCCACCCCAGAATGAACTGCAAAAACGCGAGCACGTGCAGGATCACATAAAAGAAACTGAACAGGCCGAGCATCCGTCGCACCCGCACCCATCCGGGCCAGCCGGTCCATTTGCGCAAGGGCGTCATGCTCAGCGTGACGAGCAGCAACTGGAAAGCCGCAAGGCCGAGCGACTCAGTTACCTCCTGTCCCGGGTCCGGACCAAGATCGCCGCCGATCAGGCGAGACACCAACAGCGCCAGTGGAAGTAGCGCAGCCAGTGCCACCAGTGCCCGGAACACCAACAACCGGCCACGGCTCAATGGCCCGCGGGTGGGTACTGACATCAATACTGTTTCCTGAGGTCCATCCCCTTGTAGAGGTGCGCGACCTGTTCACCGTAACCGTTAAACTTCTGTGTCTCTCGCCAGTTAGGTGACAGCAATCCGGAGGGCAGGCGCCGTTCACGCTTCTGACTCCATCGCGGATGATCCACCTCAGGATTCACGTTGGCATAGAAGCCGTATTCATCAGGAGCCAGCATTTCCCAGGTTGTTTTCGGGCGCTCTTCCTGAAACCGGATCTTGACGATGGATTTGATGCTCTTGAAGCCATACTTCCAGGGCACGACCAGCCTCAAAGGGGCGCCGTTCTGATTAGGGAGAGTTTTTCCGTACAGGCCGACGGCCATGAACGACAACTCGTTCATGGCCTCATCCATCCGCAAACCTTCCTGATAGGGCCAATCGATCGTGCTGAAGCGGGATCTCTGCCCCCGCATCTGCTCGGGATCGTGGAGGGTTTCAAAGTAAACATACTTTGCTTTGCCCGTGGGCTCGAACTGTTCAAGCAGGTCGGCAAGTGGCACACCTACCCAAGGGATGACCATGGACCAGGCCTCAACACAACGAAGCCGGTAGATGCGCTCTTCGTAGTTGTGGGGTTTGAGCAGGTCCTCAAGCGCGTATTGCCCCGGCTTGCCACAGGCCCCCTCTACCGTCACGGACCAAGGGTCGACTGACATCTCTCCGGCGTATCTGGCGGGGTCACCCTTACCCGTCCCGAACTCGTAAAAGTTGTTGTACCGAACGACGTCATCAAGCGGTGTCTGCTTCTCGTCGGTGCTGAACCGGGGCATTCTGTCGGACATGAGTGCCTGACCAGACACCGGTAAAGACGCAGCCGACAGCAATCCCGGCGCAAACAGCGACGCGGCGACCCCGGCACTGCCGACCATGAAGCGACGACGGTCCCGGAATATCGGCTCGGGCGTGACTTCAGACCAGGGCAAAGCCCAGGATGGACGTTTCTTGATAAACATTGATACCTCCGCGACCAATCATGCGCCAGGACACGCGCTTTGCCCTGATAGCGTACAGAGTTGACCGGGAGAGCTCGGGAAGATTCCCGACCCGCCAGACGGGCCGGGGGAGCCAACGATCAGGCTGCGGAGCCCGATTTGCGGCGTGCTTTGCGCGTCAACGCAAGGAAAGGACCGGACAATCCGTAAATCAGGAACCCGGTAAACAGTACGGTGGCCGGATCCAGCGCGATCACTACGAAGGTCAGCACCACCAGCAAGATGGCGGCAAAAGGCACCCGACCCCGCAAATCAAGGTCCTTAAAACTGCGGTACAGGATGTTACTGACCATCAGCACGCCACTACCCGCAACCACGATAATGGTCATCAGGGTCAACCAGGTTGCCGGGTCAACATCGTGGAAACACCACACCAACCCGGCCACACAGGCGGCGGCCGCAGGACTGGCAAGCCCCACGAAAAATTTCTTGTCGACCGAGCCGATCTGGGTATTGAAACGCGCCAGTCGCAACGCGGCTCCCGCCACGTACATAAAGGTAACGGCCCAGCCCACCTGGCCCAACTCGTTTAATGACCAGAAGAACGCAACCAGCCCCGGAGCCACCCCGAAGGCAACCATGTCCGACAGGCTGTCATATTCTTCACCGAATTTGCTCTGGGTGTTGGTCATTCGCGCGACCCGACCGTCCAGGCCGTCCAGGATCATCGACACAAACACTGCGATGGCAGCGTTGTCGAACATGCCGTTGGCTGCCGACACGATGGCATAAAAACCGGAGAACAAAGACGCCGTGGTCAGCGCATTCGGCAAGAGGTAGATTCCTTTGCGACGCACGGGGGCGCCCTCCACCAGCTCCTCTTCCACCACTTCGCCGGGCTCATACTCACCAACAGACGATGACGCTGCCGACTTTGCTGTTCCGGCGGCCTTTTCCGATTCCGGGATTTTTTTGTCTTCACTCATTCCACTCACTCCGGAAAGTATTTGTGCGGAGTATATACGAAAAACGCGGCCACACGGGCCGCGTCTTCAGAACCGTACCGGAAGCCCGACTCAGTTCTTGTCCTTATCCACGATCTTGTTCGCGGAGATCCACGGCATCATGCCGCGCAGTTTCTCACCCACAACTTCGATGTCGTGAGCGGCGTTCTGGCGACGACGCGCGGTCATGGACGGGTAGTTCAGAGCACCCTCGGAGATGAACATCTTGGCGTACTCACCGCTCTGAATACGCTTCAGCGCATTGCGCATCGCTTCGCGGGACTGCTCGTTGATGACTTCCGGGCCAGTCACGTACTCACCGTACTCCGCATTGTTGGAGATGGAGTAGTTCATGTTAGCGATGCCACCCTCGTACATCAGGTCGACGATCAGCTTGAGCTCGTGCAGACACTCGAAGTACGCCATTTCCGGTGCATAACCGGCTTCGGTCAGGGTTTCGAAACCGGCTTTGACCAGTTCAACCGCACCACCACACAGAACCGCCTGCTCACCGAACAGATCGGTTTCGGTTTCGTCCTTGAAGGTGGTTTCAATGATACCGGTGCGGCCGCCGCCGATGCCGCTGGCGTAGGACAGGGCCAGATTCTTGGCGTTGCCGGACGCGTCCTGGAAGATCGCGATCAGATCAGGAATACCGCCGCCTTTGGTGAACTCGGTGCGAACCGTGTGGCCCGGCGCCTTCGGCGCCACCATGATGACATCCAGGTCTTTGCGCGGAACAATCTGGTTGTAGTGAATCGCAAAACCATGAGCGAACGCGAGAGTAGCGCCCTGCTTCAGGTTGGGCTCGATTTCAGTCGCGTACAGCTGCGCCTGGAACTCGTCCGGGGTCAGGACCATGACTACATCAGCGGCGGCAACCGCAGACGGCACGTCGCTGGTCTTCAGGCCATAGGCCTCGGCCTTGGCAACGGAAGACGAACCGGGGCGCAGGCCAACGGTGACGTCGACGCCGGACTCTTTCAGGTTGCACGCGTGGGCGTGGCCCTGGGAACCGAAACCGATCACGGCAACTTTCTTGCCCTGAATGATGGAAAGATCACAATCCTTATCGTAATAAACCTGCATGGGATAACCTCAGTAATTTACCGGCCCCGCCCAGGGGGCCATGATTTAAAAATGGATCAGGTACCGGTCAGAGACTCAGCACCTTTTCGCCGCGAGCGATGCCGGACACACCGGTACGGACCACCTCGAGCACGCCTGATGTGCCCACCGCCTGAATAAAGCCGTCCAGCTTTTCGCTGTCGCCCGCAAGCTGCACGGTATAAACCGAGCTGGTGACATCCACGATCTGGCCGCGGAAGATGTCGACGGTGCGCTTGATTTCGGCGCGCTGGGACCCCATGGCCTTGAGCTTGACCAGCATCAATTCACGCTCAATGTGGGAGCCCTCGGTCAGGTCCACCAGCTTCACCACTTCAATCAGCTTGTTCAGCTGCTTGGTGATCTGCTCGATAACCTTGTCCGAACCCGTGGTGGTCACGGTCAGACGGGACAGGGTCTCGTCCTCGGTCGGCGCCACGGTGAGGGTTTCAATGTTGTAGTTGCGCTGGGAGAACAGCCCCACCACACGGGACAGGGCACCCGGTTCGTTCTCCAGCAAAACAGAAATGATTCGACGCATGATCACACCCTCTCCGTCTTGCTGAGCCACATGTCTTTCATGGAACCGCGGGCAACCTGCATCGGATACACGTGCTCGAAGCGGTCAACGTAGATGTCCACAAACACCAGCTCGTCTTTCATCGCCAGCACTTCTTTCAGTTTGGCTTCCAGGTCTTCCTTGCGGTCGATCCGGACCCCGACATGGCCGTAAGCTTCCGCCAGCTTGATGAAGTCCGGCAGGGATTCCATGTAGGACTGGGAGTGGCGGGACTCGTAGTTCATGTCCTGCCACTGCTTCACCATACCCAGCGCCTGATTGTTCAGGTTGATGATCTTCACCGGCAGGTTGTACTGCTTGCAGGTGGACAGTTCCTGGATGTTCATCTGGATACTGCCTTCCCCGGTGATGCAGAGCACCTCATCGTCCGGATGCGTCAGCTTGACGCCCATGGCAGCGGGAAGACCAAAGCCCATGGTGCCGAGGCCACCGGAGTTGATCCAGCGGTTAGGCTTGTCAAACTTGTAGTACTGGGCGGCGAACATCTGGTGCTGCCCGACATCGGAGGTGACATAAGCCTCGCCGTTGGTCAGACGACACAACGTTTCGATCACTTCCTGCGGCTTGATGCTGTCGCCACTGTTTTCATAACGCATACCGTGGAATGCACGCCATTCGTCGATCTGCTTCCACCAGGAAGCAATAGCGTCAGCATCGGGCTTGTCCTTGCTCTCCTTGACCAGGGTGATCATCTCTTTCAGCACCGCGTCGACGGGCCCGACAATGGGCACATCGGCATCAATGGTCTTGGAGATGGACGCCGGATCAATGTCAATGTGGACAATGCGCGCACCGGGACAGAACTTCTCGGTGGCGTTGGTCACCCGATCATCGAACCGTGCACCCACACAGAGGATCAGATCCGAGTGATGCATGGCCATGTTGGATTCGTAGGTGCCATGCATGCCCAGCCAACCAAGGTGCTGCTTGTCCGATGCCGGGTAGCAACCAATCCCCATCAGGGTGTTGGTGATCGGGTACCCCAGCATGCGCACGAGCTCGGTCAGCTGATCGGAGGCTTTACCAAGAACCACACCACCGCCCGCGTAGATGATCGGACGCTTGGCCGCCATCAACATGTCGACCGCTTTCTTGATTTGGCCGGCGTGGCCACGAATGGCCGGGTTGTAGGAGCGCAGCTTGATCTTTTTCGGGAACACGTATTCAAAGCGCTCGTTCGGTGTGGTCATATCCTTGGGGATATCCACCACCACCGGCCCGGGGCGACCGGTCGAGGCAATGTAGTAGGCCTTGCGGATCACCTCGGGAATCTCTTCCGGGTGGCGAACGCTCAGGTTGTGTTTCACCACGGGACGGGAGACACCGATCATGTCGGTCTCCTGGAACGCATCCTCGCCAATCAGTGTGGACGCAACCTGACCGCACAGAACCACCATCGGGATGGAGTCCATGAACGCAGTGGCAATGCCGGTAATGGTGTTGGTGGCTCCAGGACCCGAGGTCACCAGCACGGTGCCCGGTTTTCCGGTTGCCCGCGCGTAACCGTCAGCCATGTGGACTGCGGCCTGCTCGTGCCGAACCAGAATGTGTTTGACCTTATCCTGCCTGAACAGCGCATCATAAATATGAAGGGCTGCACCACCCGGATAGCCGTATATGTATTCGATGCCTTCGTCTTGAAGGGACCGGATCAGCATATCGGCGCCAGACAATAACTCCACGTTTTCTACCCTCTTCTACGAGTGAATGAGCCGGGATAGCTCCCGGTTGCCTGGATACCCGGTCTGTCTGCTTCTTTTGAAAGCGACACCGGCTGCTCCTCCACACTACCTATAAGAGGTTGTCTCCTGGCCAGCCGCCCTCCTGAGGGTTGCGGAGAACGGCCAATCGACGGGTTGCAAATAAGCAACAACCATCCCGCGACCTGTGCGCGGCGCGTTCAGTGTGGTGATTAACGGGGGATACTCGCTCGGGATTGCCTGCCGTATTGACCCCTGTCTTCAGGCAATCGGTAATTTTGACAGCGGGAAACTCCCTGTCAATAGCAGTGTGAGGATTCTACGCCCATAGTGGTGAAAGGTCTGCCATACTTTGTGCAGGTATTTGAACCAGCCTGAAGAAATCATGAACGCCAACTGGCATGATAAATAGATCAAAACACAACGGAGCAACCCACAGTTGCCCCGGCTTGGCTAACGCAAGACGAGTAGACTGATGAACAAAAAAACCCTGACACTGGCAATGATTCTGGCAGTAGTGCCTTTGATGTTTCCCCAGGCAGCTACCGCCGCCTCCGTTTACAAGTGGACGGATGAGAACGGTGTGACGCACTTTGGCGACAGAGAGCCCACCGGCAAGCAGACTGAGCGGGTCAATATCCGCACCGGCAAAATCTCCGGCGATCAGCGGCCCAAAAGCCCACAGCAGCAACTGGACGAGCTGGAAGCGCGCCAAGCGGACGCCGCCGGCAAGCGTGAGGAATCTGCCGTGGAGGAGGCCCGCCGCAAACAACGTGAAGCCAACTGTGAGACCGCGCGCAGCAATCTCACCATACTCGAACGCAACAGCCGGATCCGGGTAGAGGAGAACGGTGAACAGCGCTACCTGTCCCCGGAAGAGGTTCAGGAGCAACGGCAGAAATTTGAAGATATCGCCAGCGAAAACTGTGGCGCGGAAAGCAGCGAAAACGCTGAACGCTGAACGCGGCCATAAAAAGAGGCGACCTGATTGGTCGCCTCTTTTTGTTTCAGCCGCTGGCCCCGAAAGGGGCATTGTCAGACCTTGTCAAACACCAGTTTGTGGTCACTTACCTTACCGCGAATGGTGTCACCGGACACGAAATCACCCTGTAACAACCGCTGCGCCAGAGGGTTTTCAATCATACGCTGGATGGCCCGCTTCAACGGTCGCGCGCCATACACCGGGTCGTATCCCACTTCCGCCAGCAACTCCATAGCCGCCTCATCCAGCTCAAGCTTCATCTCCTGCTCTTTCAGGCGTTTGCCGAGCGATTCGATCTGGATCTTCGCGATGCCCTGAATCTGGGTTTCTGCCAGCGGATGGAACACCACAACCTCGTCCACACGGTTGATGAACTCCGGGCGGAAATGCGTCCCTACCACCTCCATCACCGCCTGTTTCATGTCCTCGTAATTGTCCTCTCCGGCTTTCTGCTGGATGATGTCAGAGCCGAGGTTTGAGGTCATTACAATCACGGTGTTGCGGAAATCCACCGTTCTGCCCTGACCGTCGGTCAGGCGCCCGTCTTCCAGCACCTGCAACAGGATATTGAACACATCCGGATGCGCTTTCTCCACCTCATCCAGCAGCAGTACCGAGTAAGGTCTGCGGCGGACGGCTTCGGTGAGGTAACCACCCTCCTCATAGCCCACGTAGCCCGGAGGGGCACCGATCAGACGGGCGACAGAGTGCTTCTCCATGAACTCCGACATATCAATGCGCACCATGGCCTCTTCGGTGTCAAACAGAAACGAAGCCAGGGCCTTGCACAACTCGGTCTTGCCCACGCCGGTGGGACCGAGGAACAGAAACGAGCCGTTGGGCCGGTTCGGGTCCGACAGCCCGGCCCGGGAGCGGCGCACCGCATTGGACACTGCTTCCACGGCCTCTTCCTGACCGATGACTCGGCCATGGAGCGCCTCCTCCATGCGCATCAGCTTGTCACGTTCGCCCTCCAGCATTTTGGAGACCGGAATACCCGTCCATTTGGAGACGATTTCAGCAATTTCTTCATCCGTGACCCGGTTGCGCAGCAGCTTCATTTCCATCATCTCGGCCTGGCTGGCCATATCAAGCTGGCGCTCAAGCTCCGGAATCTGGCCATACTGCAACTCAGACATCTTGCCCAGATCGCCGGCACGGCGGGCATTCTCCAGATCAATCCGGGCCTGTTCGAGCCGGCTTTTGATTTTCTGGGAACCGTGCAGGGCAGCCTTTTCGGTGTTCCAGACCTCTTCCAGGTCGGCGTACTCAAGCTCGATCTTGGTGATCACATCGGACAACTCGTCGAGTCGCTTTTTCGATGCGGCATCGGTTTCTTTCTTCAGCGCTTCGCGCTCAATCTTGAGCTGGATCAGGCGGCGCTCCAGGCGATCAAGGGCTTCCGGCTTGGAATCCATCTCCATACGGATCTGGCTTGCCGCCTCGTCCACCAGATCAATGGCCTTGTCCGGCAGCTGGCGATCGGCGATGTAGCGGTGCGACAGTCGGGCCGCTGCGATGATCGCCCCATCGGTCACTTCAACCCCGTGGTGCACTTCGTAGCGCTCCTTGAGACCCCGCAGGATGGCAATGGTGTCCTCTTCACTGGGCTCACTGACCAGCACCTTCTGGAAGCGACGCTCCAGTGCCGCATCTTTTTCAATGTTCTCGCGGTACTCGTCCAGCGTTGTGGCGCCCACACAGTGCAGCTCGCCACGGGCCAACGCCGGTTTGAGCATGTTGCCGGCGTCCATGGAACCCTCGGCCTTGCCGGCCCCCACCATGGTGTGGATCTCATCAATGAACAGGATGATCTGACCTTCCTGCTTGGACAGCTCATTCAAGACCGCCTTCAGGCGCTCTTCAAACTCACCGCGGAACTTGGCGCCGGCAATCAGCGAGCCCATGTCCAGCGAAAGTACTTTCTTGTCTTTCAGGCCATCGGGCACTTCGCCGTTCACGATGCGCTGAGCCAGGCCCTCGACGATGGCGGTCTTGCCCACGCCGGGCTCACCGATCAGGACCGGGTTGTTCTTGCGGCGACGCTGCAGCACCTGAATCGTACGGCGAATCTCGTCATCGCGACCGATCACCGGATCGAGTTTGCCGGCTTCAGCGCGCTCGGTCAGATCGATGGTGTACTTGGAGAGCGCCTGGCGGCTTTCCTCGGCGGCGGCATCGTTGACCGACTCACCGCCACGCACCTCGTCGATGGCCTTTTCCAACGCCGCCTTGTCGACCCCCTGTTCCCTCAACACCCGCCCCAGCGTGCCGCGATCCTCCAGCGCCGCCAGCAGCATCAATTCGCTGGAGATAAACTGATCCTTTCGCTTCTGCGCCAGCTTGTCTGCAATATTGAACAGCCGCCCCATGTCGTTCGACATGGACACATCCCCCGCCGAGCCCTGAACTTCCGGCAGGTGTTCAATCTCGCGGGCCACCGCCTGTCGAACCCGTCCGGGTTCCACGCCCACCTGTTTCAGCAGCGGCTTGATGGAGCTGGCGTCCTGGTCCAGTAAAGCCTGCATCAAATGCAGGGGCTCGATAAAATTATGATCCTTGCCAACGGCAAGTGACTGTGCGTCCGCGAGAGCGGTTTGCAGCCGACTGGTGAGTTTGTCGATTCGCATAATCTGTTTTCCCCGATTCGGTGACCGGATGCCCGTGCACTATCGCCGACATCCCGTTTGCTTTGATCTTAAATGTAGGGGCAACCGGGGGGACTTCAAGCGGGGAACGACAGAAACTGTCAGAAAATTGACGGGGATCAGGAAGGGTCAGTCAGCCAGATCAGGCTGGCCATGCGTCCGGTCTGACCGTCGCGACGGTAGGAGAAGAACTGCCGCGACTCTGAGACCGTGCACCGGTCACCGCCGTAGACCTGGCTGACACCACAGGCTGCGAGACGCTGGCGCGCCAGAAGGTAGATATTCGCCAGAAAATGGCTCTCCCGTGCGCCGCGAGACTCAAACGCACTGGCCGCGGCGGCATCATGGGCCAGGAACTCGGCCCGCACCTCCGGGCCTACCTCAAACCGGGTCGGCCCGATAGCCGGGCCCAGCCAGGCCATCAATTCCGCCGGCTGACCACCCATGCCGCTGACCAGGGCCTCAACCACACCGCCACACAGACTGCGCCAGCCGGCATGAGCGGCGCCCACCCGCGAGCCTGACCGGTCACACAGCAATATGGGCAGGCAGTCCGCGGTCATGATGACGCAGGCGTGCCCGATCTTACGAGTGTAACTGGCGTCCGCCCGTGGCACGCCGGCGGTGGGCAGAGACACCACGTCGGTGCCGTGGACCTGCTCCAGCCAGCCGATGCTGCCGGGTTCGATCCCGGCAGCATCGGCCAAACGCTGGCGGTTTTGCCGCACGTGATCAAGATCGTCACCCACGTGGGTACCGAGATTCAGCGAATCCCACGGCGCCTCGCTCACACCGCCACAGCGCGTCGAGCACACGGCTTTAACGCGGTCCGGCGCCGGCCAGTCAGGGGTAATCAGCGGCACCTCAGAAGTCATTACTTTCCAGGCCCTGGACGTGCTGGCGCAACGCCGCCAGCAGCTGTTGCATGTCGTCCGGCATGGGTACTTCCCAACTCAGGATTTCCCCGGATTCCGGATGCTCGAGCGTCAGCTGGCGCGCGTGCAGGGCCTGGCGATGGAACGCCGCCAGCACCTGCCGGAGGGCCTCGGTGGTGCCTTTGGGGAGACGCAGGCGACCGCCGTACTGTGGATCACCGATCAGCGGGTGTTTCACATGGGCCATGTGAACACGAATCTGATGGGTGCGGCCGCTCTCCAGTTTGCAGCGCACGTGGGTGTGGGCGGCGAACCGCTCAACCAGCCGGTAGTGGGTGACTGCCGGTTTGCCACCGGGCACCACGGCCATTTTTTTGCGCTCCTGCGGGTGGCGACCGATAGGCGCATCGACGGTGGCGCCGCCGGTCAGCGTGCCGACAACCACGGCCTCGTACTCCCGTCCCATGGTGCGGGTCTGGAGTTGATCCACCAGGGAGGTATGTGCGATCAGGCTGCGCGCCACCACCATGATACCGGAGGTGTCCTTGTCCAGCCGGTGCACAATCCCCGCCCGGGGCAGGTTCTCCACTTCCGGGGCGTAATTGAGCAGCGCATTCACCAGGGTACCGTCGGCGTGGCCGGCAGCCGGGTGCACTACCAACCCCGCCGGTTTGTTGATCACCAGCAGGTGTTCGTCCTCATAGACCACGTCGAGGGTAATCGCTTCTGCCTGCCAGCTCACCTGAACTTCCGGCTCGGCGTCGAGCTCCAGACGATCGTTCAGCATCACCTTGTCCCGCGGCTTCCGGGTCTCGCCATTCACAGTCAGGGCGCCGCTTTTGATCCATCCCTGAAGACGCGAGCGGGAATGTTCCGGCATCAGTTCCGCTGCGGCCTGGTCGAGGCGACGGTCACTCAGTTCCGGCGGAACGGAAAAGGCAGCGGTAATTCGATTTTCAACAGACATTAAGCCCCCGGGGCCGGTAAAGGTGTGTTACGTTTCGGTCAGAAATTTCCAATCAGTCTGGTCAGCCACTGCACAAGGCAATGGTTCCTCGTTACAATGGCTGATCATTCGTTTTTGTCATTATACGGGATTCCGGCATGAGATCAGTTGTTCGATTATTGCTATTGGCCACGACCGCATTGTTGATCAGTGCCTGCGCCTCCAATCAGGAGGAGGAAGTGCTGCCGGAACAGACCTATTACGAGAATGCCCGCGACGCCATGAGTTCCGGCAATTTCAACGAGGCAGAAGAAAATCTCGACGCCCTGGAAACCTATTACCCATTCGGCCGCTATGCCGAGCAGGCCCAGATGGACCTGATCTACGCCCGTTACCAGAACCTTGATCTTGAGGGTGCCCGGGCTGCCGCTGACCGTTTCCTGCGGCTGAACCCCCAGAGCGAGCATGCGGATTACGCCATGTATATGCGCGGACTGGCCTCCTACAACCTGGACATCGGCCTGGCTGCCCGTTATTTCCCGATTGACGTGTCAGCCCGCGATCCCGGTGAGCAACGCCAGGCCTTCCGGGATTTCTCTGACCTGCTCAACCGCTACCCGAACAGCGACTACGCGCCTGACGCTCGGCAGCGTATGATCGCGATCCGCAACCGTATGGCCGAGCTGGAGGTTCATGCGGCGCGTTATTACATCAAGCGCGAAGCCTATGTGGCCGCCAACAACCGCGCCCGTTATGTGGTTGAGAACTACTCCACATCGCCAGCGGTTGAGGAGGCCCTGATCATTCTGGTGGAAACCTTCCGTTTTATGAAGCTGAACAAGGCGGCGGATGACTCCATCGCCCTGCTGGCAGAGAACTTCCCGGACAGCAACGCGCTCGACGACAATGGCGAATTCGTGCCCACGCTGCTGAAACGCGAAAACCGCTCGCTCACCAGCGTGGTGACCTTCGGCCTGATAGGCGATGAATAACGCCGGCGGAAAGTAGGGCCAGCCCTTACTTTCCGATTTTCCAGCCGTTGGTGATCGGATATCGGCGATCCTTTCCGAAGCCCCGCTCGGTGATCCGCACGCCGATGGGCGCCTGGCGGCGCTTGTACTCATTGATATCCACTAGACGCGTCACCCGCTCCACGTCCTGCCGCTCAAAGCCCTCGGCTACAATGGCGTCGGCACTGAAATCCCGCTCCACGTACAGGTTGAGAATCTGGTCCAGCACGTCGTAACCCGGCAGACTGTCCTCATCCTTCTGGTCTGGCGCCAGTTCCGCCGACGGTGGGCGGGTTATCACCCGCTCCGGAATCACCGCAGACAGGGTATTGCGATACCAGGCCAACTGGAACACGAGAGTTTTCGGTACATCCTTCAGTACATCAAAGCCGCCGGCCATGTCTCCGTAAAGGGTCGAGTACCCCACGGCCATCTCGCTCTTGTTACCGGTAGTCAGCACCAGTGAACGGAACTTGTTGGAGAGAGACATCAGCAGCACACCGCGCAGGCGCGCCTGCAGGTTTTCTTCGGTGGTGTCTGGCGTGGTGCCCTCAAACGGCTTTGACAAGGCGGCCATGAACGCGTCGTACATGGGCTCGATGGAGTACACATCGTACTGAACGCCCAGAGCCACGGCTTCCGCCTCGGCATCTTCCAGGCTCATGCCCGAGGTGTAGCGGAACGGCATCATCACCGCTCTGACCCGCTCCGGCCCCAGCGCATCGACGGCCACAGCCAGCGTCACCGCGGAATCGATGCCGCCGGACAAGCCCAGTACAACGGATCTGAATCCGTTCTTGTTGACGTAGTCGCGAACACCGAGCACCAGTGCCCTGTAGACATTCGCCTCCAGCGATGGCTCCGCCGGTACCGGCTGGGAGATAGGCTGGCAGTGATGCTCGCAGAGGAAGTCCACCGGGAACAGCCCCTCCTCGAACTGAGGCACCTCCACATCCAGATGCCCCGAGTGGTCGAACACCATGGAGCCGCCATCAAAGACCAGCTCGTCCTGACCGCCCACCAGATTGACGTAAACGATGCTCACCCGGTTTTCACGGGACTTGCGCTCCAGCAACGCTTTGCGGCGTGCCTGTTTGTCGATGTCGTAGGGCGAGGCGTTCAGGTTGAAAATCAGCTGGGCACCGGCGGCCGCCGCATCCTCGACCGGACCATCACTCCAGAGATCCTCACACACCGTGATACCCACCGGCACGCCGCGGATAGTCATCACCAGAGTATCGCGGCCTTCTGCGAAATACCGCTTCTCATCAAACACCTGGTAGTTGGGCGGAAAGCGCTTGAAGTAGCGTCCGGTGATGGCACCCTCGTCAATAACCACGGCGGCGTTGTACAGCAGCCCACCCTGTCGGAGCGGCGCACCCACCACAATCGCAGGGGCCAGGCTTGCCTGCCTGAGCGTTTCCAGCGCCTCGTTCACGCGCAGGTCCAGGCTCGGGCGCAGCAACAGGTCTTCTGGCGGATAGCCGGTCAGGCAAAGCTCCGGAAACACCACCACGTCGGCCCCGTGCTCCTCGTGGGCTCTCTGGGCTGCGTCAATCACCGCGCGGGTGTTCCCCGGAATATCGCCCACCAGAAAATCCAGCTGGGCCATCACAACACGTAAGCACCGGGGCGCCTCGCCGGTGGCAGACGGTGGCCGTGACTCAGACATAAAGGCAGCTCCTGTAACTTATTGCCGTGAAAAGGCTATTATAACCCGTCAAAGCCACGGAATTCTCGCGGGAAACCCATCAGATTATGACCACACCGGCCACCAACACCCGGGACAACTGGCCCAGCAGCCCCGTCATGACCCAGCGCGGCAAACTGTTCCGCATCTACAACCACTACCGCGTGGTCATCAGCCTGGTGCTGGTGGCGCTGCTGTTCGTTGACCCGGTGAATTTCGACATCCAGTTCCGCATGCTGGATATCTATCAGGCCGGGGTGGTCAGCTACTTTGCCCTGAACGGCTTTATGGCACTGATCATGCTGGCCGGCTTTCATCCCCAGCAACGCCACATCACGCTGTCGGTTCTGCTCGATATCCTGATCATGCATGCCCTGCTGCTGGCCAGCACCGGCATCACCAATGGTCTGGCCAATCTGGTGATTGTGTCCGTGGCGGCAGGCAACATCCTGACGCCAAGTCGCATGGGCACATTCTATGCCGCCCTGGCGGCGATCTGCTCCCTCGGCATTTCCGGCTGGGCCGTGCTGGCATTCGGCGAGTCGGCGGATGACATTGTGCGCGCCGGCTCCCTCGGCATCCTCTATTTCGCAGCGGCCTTCATCCTCCAGAACATCTCCAAACGCATGCTGCGCAGTGAGGAGCTGGCGTCGTCACGGGCACGCAGCATCGCCGAGCTGGAGCAGATCAACCGGCAGATCATCCAGCGCATGCGCACTGGCATTCTGGTGCTGGACCGGTACGGGCAAATCCGGCTGGCCAATGCTGCCGCCGAAGAGTTGCTGTTTGGTGCCGTTGCCGGCTATTCGGACAATGCCAACCGCGGGCGCATCCTGCCACAGCCGCTCCGCCTGGGGCTGGAAGCCTGGCTCAAAGATCCACTGCGCAAGGTCGAGCCCTTCCAGGCGTCGTCAACCTCGCCCCTGCTGCAGGTGAACTTTACCCAACTGGATCAGGACCGTGGCGACCACATTCTGGTGTTTGTGGAAGACATGAGCAAAGTCACCCAGCAGGCCCAGCAAATGAAGCTGGCGTCGCTCGGACGCCTGACCGCCGGCATAGCCCATGAGATCCGCAACCCTCTCGGCGCCATCAGCCATGCTGCCCAGCTAATGGAGGAGTCCACCCACCTGGACACCAGCGACCGGCAGATGCTCGACATCATTCACCGGCACTCACGGCGGGTTAACGGCATCATCGAGAACGTGCTCGACCTGTCACGGCGGCGGGCGGCCAACAGCGAGCTGATCAACGTGGGCGAGTGGCTGGAGCAATTCCGCCGGGAATATGTGCAGACCCAGAGCCAGAATCCGCAGTCCGACGCCGAGATCGAGCTTGAGCTGGACAACACTCTGGCCGCGGCGCGGTTTGATAAAAGCCAGATCGAGCAGGTGCTGATCAATCTCTGTGATAATGGCCTGCGTTATAGTGAACAGCACAGTGGAAGGCGCTATGTTCACCTGCATGCCGGCGCGATCGCCGGCGGGGCAAGAACCTATTTGGACGTTCGCGATATTGGCCCTGGCATCTCAGCGGACAACCGTGCTTCGGTTTTTGAGCCTTTTTTCACAACCGACAAGCGCGGAACCGGCCTCGGCCTTTATCTGGCTAGGGAACTGTGCGAGGCTAATCAGGCTCACCTTTCCCTGGTGGAAGACGATAAACCCGGCTGCTGTTTTCGCATAACCTTTGCCCACCCCGGGCGAATGATTTAACGCCCGCAACCTGGCCGGCGACAGAATAATGATAGGGAATTGATACCATACGATGACCACTCACACCGCGCTGATCGTAGACGATGAACCGGACATCCGGGACCTGCTGGAAATAACCCTCACGCGCATGGGCATTAAAACCCTGACCGCCCCCGACATCACCTGCGCCAAAAAATTGCTGGACGAGCACAAACCCCAGCTCTGCCTGACTGACATGAACCTGCCAGACGGCAACGGCATTGACCTGGTGCACTGGATTCAGAAACACAGCCCGTGCACGCCGGTAGCCGTGATCACAGCGTACGGCAATATGGACACCGCCATCGAATCACTGAAAGCAGGCGCGTTCGATTTTGTCTCCAAGCCGGTCGAGTTACCGCGTTTGCGCGAGCTGGTGAGTAGCGCGCTGAAGCTGTCTGAGGCCCGGCCAAACGACCAACCGACCTCTGATGAGCCCGGCCTTCTACTAGGCAACTCCAGCGAAATCAAGCGACTGCGCAATCAGGTGCGTAAACTGGCGCGCAGCCAGGCACCGGTGTTTATCAGCGGGGAATCCGGCAGCGGCAAGGAGCTGGTGGCAAGGATGATCCACCTGCAAGGGCCGAGAAGAGACGGCCCCTTTATTGCGGTCAACTGCGGCGCTATTCCCTCCGAGCTGATGGAAAGCGAATTCTTCGGCCACAAGAAAGGCAGTTTCACGGGCGCTGTGGACAACAAGGACGGGCTGTTCCGCTCCGCCGACGGTGGCACCCTGTTTCTGGACGAGGTGGCCGACCTGCCACTTGCGATGCAGGTGAAACTGCTGCGAGCCATTCAGGAGAAAGCCGTTCGCCCGGTTGGCGACACCAAGGAAGTGCCGGTGGATATCCGGGTCCTCAGCGCGACCCACAAGAATCTGCCGCAACTGGTGCAGGACGGCACCTTCCGCCAGGACCTGTTCTATCGCATCAACGTAATCGAACTGGCGGTGCCCTCTCTGCGCCAGCGCCCGGACGACATTGAGCTGCTGGCCAATCACATTCTCGAGCGGATTGCGCGGGAATACGAATGTGCGCCCGCTACCCTGACACCGGATGCCATTGAGCGCCTGCAGGCCCATGACTTCCCGGGCAACGTCCGGGAGCTGGAGAACATCCTGGAGCGGGCCTTCACACTCTGCGACGACGAGCGCATCGGGATATCAGACCTGCACATCGGCAACGCTCCACTGTCCGTCGAGCCCGGCGGCGCCCCCACCCAGGAAATCACCCGCAACGCAGAGCCCGCCGACGTGCCCGAAGGCGAAATCAACCTGGAGGGCTACCTGGAGACCATCGAACGACAGACCATCGAGAAGGCACTGGAGGCTACCCGCTGGAACAAGACCGCAGCGGCCAAGCGGCTGGGAATCAGCTTCCGGGCGTTGCGGTATCGATTGAAGAAATTGGGAATGGAGTGATCATTCGGTAACATTCGCAGTGGTCAGCGAGGATCGCTGGCCCGGATAGATCCGGATTAAATCAGACCTGCGTTCCAGGATGGAACGCGACAGGGAGACTCAAGGATGAAATTTTCTTCGCGCGACCGGGGCATCACGCTGGTCGAAATGTTAGTTGTGCTCGTCATCGTTGCTATCGTTGCGATGCAAGTAACCCCTTCTTTTACCCGCCTCCTGAGTACATCGGACCGTCACTCAGAAATCAGTGACTTGATCACCCTGATCAACGTAGCGCGAAATACGGCCATTTACGAGCAAACAACCGTAACCCTCTGTCCAGTCGATGCGGACAGCCGCTGCAGCCGGGACTGGAAGCTTCCGTTGGTGGCTTTTCGGGACCCCCAGCGCACAAAAACCGTCGCCATGCCCTCACAAATCATTTGGCAGCGCCAAATCAACCGTATCGGCACCATTCGGGGGGCCACAGGAATACACACATATTTCCAGTTCAACTCTTCCGGGCTCGCATACGGTGCAATTGGTAACATCACGTGGTGTCCGGACAACGGCGATGCCACCCTCGCTGCTCAAATAAGAATAAACATGGGCGGTCGCCCCACGTTGGCCAAGGACCGGGATGGTGACGACATCGTAGAGGATTCCGGCGGGCGCCCGGTTGCCTGCAGTTAACACACTCTTCCAGAGTGCTTACTTGGACCAGGTGTTTTCCGCTGCACTTAACGAGCCAGAGTTGTCAACATCCCACCCTCTTTGGCCGGTTGACGTCAGCTGTACGAAGCCGTCGCCCGCCTGTGCAGAACCAGCAATCGGCACAGCCCGCAATTCGAAGCTGTTTGCCGTCAGGTTGTAAATGCGGAGGTTGTAAAAGGGCCTCCCATCCGCAGGCGACTGGCTCACAAACACCCCGCCAGCCGGAGCCGTCAGGGTGTTGGTGATTGCTGAACTTCCGCCATCAGCGCCGATATAAGTGTTGTTTTGAGTGTAATAGCGCTCCATCGCGTTGGCGAACGAGGCCAACGCGCCCTGAGCATCCCCGCGCCTTGTACTCGTTACCTGCTCCAGATAACTTGGATATGCAATCGCTGCAATAATGCCAATGATCGCAACCACGATCATCAGCTCAATCAAGGTAAAACCGGACTGCCTGGTTGGCTGTAGATATTTCATTTTGGCTCCTTACTGCTCAAAGATTTCACGCCAACCGGACCGGCCCAGAGTTTTGCCACCGCCGAGGTTCACTTTGGACTGATCAACAGTGCCATCTGAAGCCTGGCGATAGAGGTTATCACCCAGGATATTCATATTGAGAATCATCGCATCTCCATACCGAACGCCGGCGACAATCTCATCGTCGCTGTTCACCAAGCCGTCGTTGTTTACATCAAATACGGAAATATACGGTGTGGTGCCATCAAAGCGCAGTGCCATCGTCCAGCTGGTACCACCGCTTTGGCAAAGGCTCTGCATTGGCGTGACCGTATTGAAGAGAACATATTCACCTCTGACCAACGGGCTCTGAATCACGCGTTCACCAGCCTCGGTATTAAAGTCGACAACCCAACCCAGAACAGCGTTGGCCGACGGATCAACCCAGTTAATGCTTTCTCCGCTGACATCTCTGAGTTCACGGCCCTCAGACGTGAATTCGGTGATCGTGCGCGGCTCCAGATCACTCCGCGCAACCGTTTCTCCCCGGTCCCACACTCCATAAAAACTCTGCTCTGCGGTGTTGGTTGGATCAGTGTCAGTGAGGTATCGCCCGGTGCCGAAAAACACAAATAGATTGGGCGAATCACCGCTCGTATTGTAGATATTTCTCCCCATCACTGGGGCAGTGGTGATGGGTTGACGATCACCGTCACTGTCCGTTGCAATAAAGAATGGGGAGCTATTGTAGACACTGCCCCAGTTGTTCACCCCACCACTCAGATCGATCGCCCAGACGTTACCATCCAGATCTCCAGCGTACACCCGATCCAGAATGCCATCTCTCACTCCGGTTCCGTCTTCATCCATGTAGTCAACCGCACGGGCAGGAGACAATCCCTGCCCTGAGCCCAGCGGGACGAATTCGAAATCCTGACCTTCTGACCAGCCATCCTGGCCCCCTTCAATGTCCAGAACAAACAGTCCGGATTGCCCACTTCCACTGTTATAACCGTTGGGAATCATGGCACTCCATCGATAGTCATTATTCTTCCATTTCACCAGGGCGACCTGCGGCGGCTCAACAACCTGGCCGAGGCGTGGATCGGAAAACTCCCATAGAACCATGTCTTCTGCGGCAGCAGCAGTGGTGTCGAAGTTAGCCGGGTTCGTCACGTTCAGTGCAAAAAGCCCTTTACCCCCTGCTCTAAGACCGCCTACAAGAATTGTTTTCCAACCCGTATTCAAACCACTGGCATCGCTGATATAAACATCTGATACCGCTGGCGACAGATCCACGTAGAAGCGGTGCTCATAGGCAGGATCAGAAAGATAGTTCAGTCCTTGCCCCTCTTGTTCGGAATACACAAAGCTGGGGACATAGGCCATCAGTTCTTGACCGGTTTCTGCGTTGAAGCCATGGAGCATTCCGTCATTGGCGCCAACGTATACCATGGGGGTTCTGTCCGTGTTCTGACGGAACGTGGAATATCGTCCAGTATCAGCAGCACCAAAAGGATCAATGTCTGGCCACCCACTGGCAGGCTTACCCGCGTACACAGGTGACGAATTGACTACGTCACCCAGAACCGTTGACCGTTTGCGGAACGTGCTACCTTCGCTCGAACGATCACCTCGAATATAGGCCAGGCGATTAGGTCCAAGGCTGTCGTTCAGCGGTCCATCGAGATCACCACGCTGGGCGGTGTTCAGCGAGTCCCAATTGAACGGCACACCGCCACCGTTATAGGTCACAATATTCCGTTGGCTCGGCGATAGTTCGTTCAAGGTGTCTGCCGCGTCCCAAACCACACTACCAATGTTGCCTGTGACCGGATTAAGGGCCCGGGCAGCCACCGAACCGGACCAATCACCACTATTGAAAGAGGCGGTGTACACGTTACTACCCTCTTCAAGAGTAGCGGTGTTGAACGTGACGTTTGTAGCTGAACCGGTAGAGCGGATGATATCCCGGAGTGCGGCGGAAATAGAGCTCCTCAACTCGTCAACATTACTGGCATTGTAGAACTCTCCACGACCATTGACTGCCGCGTGGTAAAGGTCGTCTACCTGATTTGCATCAGCTGCCGTGTCATCAATTTCGTCCCAATCCGGGAAAGTACCATATGCATCTTTTACCTTGTTGTACTCCCGGCCTGCATATAAAGCCCCCTTCGCTCCAAAACCGACGGTATAGGTATTCATATGCAAATTCGTATTACAGTCTGCAGAGGCGTCGTAACTGGGGTCTGCTGGCTCTGCCAACGTCAGAGCCGTACTGCTGAACCCGGGGTCCCCTTCCTGCTTAAAGCAGGCTGCAGGTCGACGCACGCCTCCGGCATCGTAGGTTTCACTTCTCAACCGACGCTCGTAAAACTCCATCGCAATGTCTGCAAGCGTGTCAGATGCGCTATCCTCATATGGCGCCCCCTTACCGTCGTCTGCGTTATTAACGGTCACGGGAAAATCATTATTGAAACCGTCTGTAAAAACCAAGGAAAAGTTTTTCTGACATTCTGCCTCGATGATGTTTGCGTTTCCGGCGTACTGATCCCCGGCATGCTTCAACGCTGCTCGGAGAGGCGTACCTCCCCCACCCCAACCAGCCCCGAAACGACCATAGGTATCGTCGAGAAACTCTCCTCTCTCATCATCGAGGTCCTGCATCTCAACTGTTCGGAGGTTGTGCAACCAGAATGTACCAATTTTCATCCCCGACAAGCCCACAAGTGACTCACCAACCGAAGCGCGCGTGGCGTGATGCAAACGTCGATAATAAGTGAACCAATTTGCAAAGTTCTGAAGCTCGTCAGCATCGGTGATTTCAACCCTTGTCAGGCAGGTGTTATCCGGAGCGAGCCCCACAACCCCTTCAGGCAGAGTGGTATCATCTGGGTAACCAGCCCAGTCCTGGTAGAGAGTGGCGGTGTAATTATCCTGGCTGTATAACTGCGGCTCCGGTGGAGAACCACACTCATAAGAGACATTGAAATAGGTGTTTGTCACCGTGCCCCGGGTGGTTGGCTCGAAATAGGTTGCCGGGTAATAACTATTGCCAGCGGAGTCCGTTGTATTGCTTGTCAGATCAAGTGTTTTGCTTGAATTCGATGTGGGCTCATAAGGGGCTGAGCTTGGACTGGCATCCGAGTACGTTTTTGAGTCAGAGTCTGGCCACGGGCTGTAGTCCGACTCCGGATTGTAATAGGCCGCATTAAAATCAGATGAACGCAAAAAATAGTGTCGCGGGATGAACGAAACCTGGCCGGTTCTTCCTGTATTGGTCAACCATCCACCAATATTGTCGTCACCGACAGCACCACTGTTAAACAAATAGGCTCGGCCTGAGTCCCAGAACTCGCTGACAATCTCAAAGTCCATACTCCCTGAGTCATCCACCACGAACATCAGGTTCGGCTTGGCTGATCCGGAGACGAACAAAGGAACGTCGGCAAAAGGCACATTGGCGTAACCGAGCGCTGGAGCAATCAAGCCAACACCAAGTACAAAATGCACGGCCTTACTTGTAGATTTATTCATTAGCAGGTCCTCCAGAGCGCGTTAGAACTCACGCCGATAGTATTCTTCAAGAATTCTCTGACCCTCGCCTGTGGCACCGGTGCCACGGGCAACGATTCGAAAAGCTTTGGCAACCGACGCGCCCGTCTCATGGGAATAATTGGTCATATTCACGTCGGCCGATTCGTTGCCTACCGAAACCTGGGCATCACCTACGTACTCCACCAGATACCGAGGCGCTTCTGGAAACAGTGGGCTGTCATTGACGGTCGGCACTGTTACCGCAACAGAATTGGAGCCGCTCCAATTACTGGCCAGAAAGATATTCTTGCCACGGGGTGCTTCGCCCCTCTCGTAAAAGCCTGCTAAGGAGCCAAGCCCTGAAGGACTCGCCAGATTATCGATGGCGCGCTCTGCCTCACGTAACGCCAGCTCTGCACCTTCCATGGCCATAAAGCCCTCCCTTTGAGCTGACACCATTCTCTCCTGAAGCGTGCTGTTCTGCATGCTTGAAACGGCCAATAGGCTGAGCACCAGCAGTATCAGAAGGCTAGTCAGTAGAACAGCCCCAGATTGACGCCATTGACTTGCTCTCATGTTCACGCCCCTCAATTCTGTTCTACTTTCAATATGCGGTTTCTGATAGTCGCCATGGATGAAAACACGCGATAAAGATGCCTCGAATCCGCAGCCACTTCGTCCACGACGTTAAATTCTCCAGCCCCATCACAATCCGCCCAGTGCGGATAACAAAGCTCCATAGGGCTGTTGACGACACGATTCTCCGGTGACCTGACGAGCATTGAAATTTCAACGGCTACTACATTCGCCGCCGCGGCCTGGCTAAGGGAGTTTGGAGCAGTAATCTCTACCCAGTCGGTTACCTCACCATTCGACAAACCGGTATCGAGACCGACGCGCATCTGTAAATCCCAAACGCCATCCATGATTTCCTCAGCTGTGCCATTAGCTTCCTGGCGGTAAAGCGCCCGATTGCCATCAGCGTCCTCATCAACGAAATACTGATGGTAATACGGTGCAAAAATCTGAGCTGTTTCGTCATACTGTTTGGACAGACAATTCACTGCCTGCCCTGGGCAATTGTTGTCAACCACAACATCCACACCCTCCCTGGGCTTACCATTTCCCGGTGACACGCTGCCGCCGGTATTGTGGTTGATACCTGGATTTGCCCCCGTCTGCAAACCGGTCACCTGGAAGATGTCGCCCGCAATGCAATCACTGATCAGAAGAACGTCGGCCTCATCGATGCCGCTGACCGTGTTCACTTTCAAATTGGCCGACGAGTTGGGCATCTCCTCGGTGATTGAGACATCACCAGCTCCGCCAACTCCGCGCAGAATCATCACGTCGGTCCCTGCCAAACCAAGACCGCTTCCATCACTCTGGAAAGACATAAATCCGTCCTGGAAATCAAACAAATCGGCGACGTAATCAGGGCTGGTGCTGTCGAGCTTGTTGGCAACATTCTCTCGGGGAATGCACCCCCAGTAATCCGCATTTCTGACCGCCCGTCCAAGAAATTCCGACGTCATTCGTCCAGACTCCTGAACCCGCATGTTGGCCTCTGCGACGGTGAAGGAGCGCTGGTTGCCGCTGAAAATTTGCACCAAGCCTGCGGTCAATATCAGGCCCAGGGTTATTGCAATCATCAATTCGACAATAGAAAGGCCCTGCTGCCTGAAGGATATAGAGTTCATCTCAACCTCACATACAAGGTGTAATTCTGGGCAATCGCATCATTGCCGATACCCCGTTCAGTCCAGTTAACGGTGATTTCAGCGAAGGTGCTGTTCGCGGTAGTCGTAACATCCACCTCCGACGCCGCGGTGGGAACATCACTGACCAACAGACCGTGCCACGCCGCGAGATCGCTGTTGCAATCGGTACACTCGGCCGAAAGCGCTTTTTCGAAAGTTGTTACATCGCTGAATTCGGATCGCATACGCTCCGACAGGTCGTAGGCGTGCATGGTAACCAGTGAGCGAATGTTAGAGTTGCTGGTCTGTTTCAGCGACAACGCCTGCATACCGGCGACTCCCAGCAAACCAATTGCGAGAATAATCAGTGCGACCAACACCTCGATCATGGTGAATCCGGCGGATCTGGGCACCGTTGTCTTTGAAATTACGCGCATGGCTCGTCTCCCGCCCTTACTCGACCACCCAGGGTTATGGTGATCTGGCTACCGGTTTCCCCGCTGCGATCATCGCAGACATCGACTGTTACTGCGGAGCCGGCAAACGAAGAGCCACCGCCCGTGAAACCAAAACTGCCTGTAGACGTTACCGTGACGGCGCCCGGAGCGGCAGAGATGACCCGAACAGCTTCCGTGGCATCGAAGGCGTTGTTCGCATTCTGATCAATCCATGCAACCATTCCGTTCGCCCAATCATTACCATCCTGAGGGGATACCCGCACAACGCGGCCCTGCTTTACCGCTTCGGCGCGGGCGTAATTGATGAGCCCGACAAGGTCATTGGACGTACTGGCGATCCGGCTATTGGCAATTATGGTCGCAAAGGAGGGAACCGCTATCGAAGCCACTATCGCAACGATAGCGACAGTGATCAGCAGTTCAACAAGCGTAAAACCTTTTGTTCTGACGTTACGGTACATAGTCCACTTCCAGTTTGGCCTAAGGAAACGTTACGCAGAGTTAACGCCTACTTCCATGAGGAAACGACAAGCGGACCGGATCAGCAGATGAGCGGCAGGTGGGGGCGAGATTATGAGAAAAATATCACGTTATTGCAGGTACTCAGACCTCAGGAAACCTCAACCACATCAATCCGAAGCTCCTTCGGCATCGAGAACACAATGTTCTCCTCGCGCCCCGGGATTTCTTCGGGCACGTCACCGCCGAGCTCTTTCAGGCGGGAAATCACATCATTCACCAACACTTCCGGAGCCGAGGCGCCGGCGGTCACGCCGACTATCTTCCTGCCCTCAAGCCAGGCGGGGTCAATCTGTGCGGCCTCGTCGATCAGATAGGCGGGGGTGCCCATGCGCTCGGCCAGTTCCCGCAGGCGGTTGGAGTTGGAGCTGTTGGGAGAGCCGACCACCAACATCAGGTCGCAGTCGCCGGCGAGCTGCTTGACCGCGTCCTGGCGGTTCTGGGTGGCGTAGCAGATGTCGTCTTTTCTGGGACCCTGGATTTCCGGGAACTTGGCACGGAGGGCATCGATCACCCGTGCGGTATCGTCCATGGACAGGGTGGTCTGGGTGACGTAGGACAGCTTGGCCGGGTCGTTTACCTGCAGGTTGGCGACGTCTTCCTCGTTCTCCACCAGGTAGATTTCGCCACCATTACTGTGATCGTACTGCCCCATGGTGCCTTCCACTTCCGGGTGGCCATGATGACCGATAAGGATGCACTCGCGACCCTCACGGCTGTAGCGCATCACTTCCATGTGCACTTTGGTGACCAGTGGGCAGGTGGCGTCAAACACTTTCAGCCCGCGACGGGCCGCCTCGTTCTGCACCGCCTGGGAAACGCCATGGGCGCTGAAGATCACCAGTGTGTCGTCCGGCACTTCATGCAGCTCGTCCACGAACACCGCACCGCGATTGCGCAGGTTGTCCACCACGAATTTGTTGTGCACCACCTCGTGTCGCACGTAGATGGGCGCACCGAACACATCCAGCGCCCGGTTTACAATTTCGATGGCACGATCAACGCCGGCACAAAAGCCGCGGGGATTGGCGAGTCGGATCTGCATATCAGCCTGCTGCTCTGGTTAGTGGGCCGGTCCGACCGGCTCCACGTCAATGATTTCCACTTCAAAGGTCAGTGTACGCCCTGCCAGCGGATGGTTGAAGTCCACTTCCACCTCGTCGCCCTCGACACGGCTGACCACCCCCGGCAACTCCTGCTGGCGCGCGTCGGCAAAGGAGATCATCACCCCTGGCTCGAGCACCATGTCTGCACTGAACTCATGGCGCTTGTAGGTTTGCAGGTTGTTGGGGTTGTGCTGGCCAAAGGCTTTCTCCGGCGGCACTTCCACAGTTTTGTGTTCACCGGCGGTCATACCCATCAGGTACGCCTCGAAGTTCTCTGGCAGGTTTTCGTCGCCAATTTCCAGGGTCGCCGGGGCCTTGTCGAACGTGGAATCCACCACTTCGCCATCCTGGAATTTCAGAGCGAAGTTCAGGGTCACGCGGGTGCCCTTGTCTACCGGAAGGTTTTTCATCAGTGTTGGTCACTCCCGTCCGCAACGCCCTCGGCGGGCTTGCGGAACATGTCGAGAATCATCATGCCGGCACCGATGGTGATGGCGGTGTCGGCCAGGTTGAAGGCGGGGAAATGCCAGTCGTTCCAGTAAAAATGCAGAAAATCGACCACATAACCATGCACCACCCGGTCATACACGTTACCGAGCGCGCCGCCGAGAATGAGTACGATGGCAATCGCCGTCCAGGTTTCATTGCGCTTGAGGGTTTTCAGCCAAATCACCAGAGCCACGCTGACACCAATCGCCAGCACCACGAAGAACCAGCGTTGCCAACCGGCGGCACCGGCCAGAAAGCTGAACGCCGCGCCGGTGTTGTGCAGCAGGGTCAGGTTAAAACTGGGCATCACCGCCACCGGGCTGGCGTAGGTCAGCATGGCGGTGGCCATGGCCTTGGTGCCGAGGTCGAGGGCGATGACCAGCACCGCCAGCCACAACCACTTCATCTTGGAACCGCTGGCGTCGTCCGTCATGACCGCGTCCATCAGGCGAACGAGCGGGCTTCGCCCGTTCCTTCGACGTTGGTCACACAGCGGCCGCAGAGATCCGCGTGGGCGGCGTGCTGGCCGACATCCTCACGGTGGTGCCAGCAGCGTTCACATTTGGCATGGGCAGCCGGAGTCACTTTCACCAGCAGCCCCTCGTAGGCCGTGGGTTCAGCGTCGCCCGCTTCCGCCACCGGTCTGACCGTGGCCTCGGAGGTAATCAGCACGAACCGCAGCTCGTCACCCAGGTGCTTCAGAGCCGCCGCCAGATCGCCCTCACAATACAATGTGACCTCGGCGCTCAGGGAGCCTTTGATCTCGCCACGCGCCCGCGCCTCTTCCAGGCGCTTGTTGACGGCTTCCTTGACGCTGTAAATCTCGCGCCAGTAATCCCGCCCCAGTTCAGCGCTGTCTGGCAGCGCGGTCAGGCCGTCGTACCAGGCTTCGTAGAACACGGTGTCACCGCGCTTGCCCGGCAGCGTCTGCCAGATCTCGTCGGCGGTAAAGCTGAGAATCGGTGCAATCCAGCGCACCAGCGCCTCAGCCACATGGTACAACGCGGTCTGGCAGGAGCGCCGCGCCAGGCTGTCGGCCTGGGTGGTGTACTGGCGATCCTTGATGATGTCCAGGTAGAAGCCGCCCAATGTGGCCTCACAGAAGTTGTACACCTTCTGATAAATCCGCAGGAAGGCGTAGTTCTGGTAGTCCTCGTTGAGCTCGTTCTGTAACTGCAGGGCGCGGTCCACCATCCAGCGGTCGAGGGCGATCATGTCGTCCGGCGCCACCATGTGCTGATCCGGCTCGAACCCGGTCAGGTTGCTGAGCAGGAAGCGGGCGGTGTTACGGATGCGGCGGTAGCCGTCCGCGGTCTGGCGCAGGATGTCCTTGGACACGGTCATCTCGCCGCTGTAGTCCGTCGCCGACACCCACAACCGCAGAATGTCGGCACCCAGCTCGTTCATCACTTCCTGGGGCGCGATCACGTTGCCCATGGACTTGGACATCTTGTGGCCCTTGCCATCCACCGTGAAACCATGGGTCAGCACCTGCTTGTAGGGTGCCACGCCGTTCATGGCGATGGAGGTTTTCAGGGAGGACTGAAACCAGCCACGGTGCTGATCGGAGCCTTCCAGGTACATGTCCGCCGGGAACTGCCCCAGTTCAGCGCGCGGGCGCAGAACCGAATCGTGGGTGACGCCGGAGTCGAACCACACATCGAGCGTGTCCGTCACTTTCTCGTAGTGCTCGGCATCGTCCCCAAGCAGCGCGCTGGCGTCCAGGTCGTACCAGGCATCAATGCCAAGGGACTCGATCTCTCTGGCGACGGCCTCGATCAGGCTCTGGGTGTCCGGGTGTAGCTCCTGGGTTTCCTTGTGGATAAACAGGGTGATTGGCACCCCCCAGGTGCGCTGACGCGAGATACACCAGTCCGGGGACTGCTGGAACATGGCTTCAATGCGGTTCTGCCCCCAGGCAGGAACCCAGCGCACACCCTTGATGGCTTCCAGCGCGTCGGCACGCAGGTGTTCTTTTTCCATGCTGATGAACCACTGCGGGGTCGCCCGGTATATCAGCGGGGTCTTGGTACGCCAGCAGTGAGGATAGCTGTGGCGGAATTTCTCGGAGAACACCAGTTTGCCCTCCCGACCCAGCGCTCCGCACACCGGCTCATCGGCCTTGTACACATGTACACCGGCGAACTCGCCGGCGGCACTGGTGTAGGTGCCATCCGCCTGCACCAGATTGATGGTGCCAATGCCGTAGGCCTTGCCCACTTCAAAGTCTTCCATACCGTGGTCTGGTGCGGTATGGACCGCGCCGGTACCGGCATCCGTAGACACATGATCGCCCAGAATTACGGGCACCTGCTTGTCGAACACCGGGTGCTTGAGCATCAGATTCTCGAGCGCAGAACCGGAACAGGACGCCAGCACTTCAAAGGCATCAACGGACCAGCGTGCCATGATGCCCTCCACCATGTCAGCGGCAAGAATCATGCGCTCTGGTCCATGACCGGCGTTGACCTGAACCAGCGCATAGTCCAGCTCGGCATTCAACGACACAGCCTGGTTGGCGGGGATGGTCCAGGGCGTGGTCGTCCAGATCACCACCGACACGTCACCCTCACCCTTGTCAGTGCCAAACGCGGACAAGGCCCTCGCCTGGTCCACTGCGGTAAAGCGCACATCGATCTGGGTCGAGGTCTTGTCCTGATACTCCACTTCCGCTTCGGCCAAGGCAGACTGCCCGACCACACTCCAGTACACCGGCTTGTAACCGCGCACCAAATGCCCCTTGGCGACGATCTTGCCCAAGGCGCGAACGATGCCGGCTTCTACTTTCGGGTCCATGGTCAGGTAGGGCTTATCCCACTGCCCCATGACGCCGAGGCGGATAAAATCGGCCTTTTGCCCGGCAATCTGCTTGGTGGCGTAATCGCGACAGGCCTGGCGGAAGGTTTTGTAGTCCACCTTGACCCCGGCCTTGCCAATTTCCTGCTCCACCTTGTGTTCAATGGGCAGGCCATGACAATCCCAGCCCGGCACATAGGGCGCGTCATAGCCCATGAAACCGCGGGACTTGACGATCATGTCCTTGAGAATCTTGTTGACCGCGTGACCAATGTGAATGCTGCCGTTGGCGTAGGGAGGGCCGTCATGCAGAATGAACTTTTCCCGACCCTCACGCTGCTTGCGCAGATTGCCGTATACATCCAGATCCTGCCAGCGCTTGAGCATATCCGGCTCGCGCTTGGCCAGGTTACCGCGCATGGGGAACGCGGTGTCAGGCAGATTCAGAGTGTGCTTGTAGTCGCTCATGGTCTGTGTGCGTGCTCTTGTCGGTCGGTTGTCATCAGAAAAATAGGGCCGGACTGCGCCGGTTACGCCTGTTGTTCGCTGGCGGCGGAGCCATGTTCGGCAATCCACGCCCGGGCGCTGTCAAAATCGCGAGCGATCTGCGCCTTGAGTTCGTCCACGGACTCGAAACGAACCTCCTCCCGCACGCCGTGGCGGAACACCACCTCCAGAGTCTGGCCGTAAAGTGTGCCAGCAAAATCGAAGAGGTGCACTTCAAGGGAGGGCTGTTTGCCATCCACCGTTGGCCGCACGCCAATGTTGGCGACGCCGTCCCGGATCGAGCCGTCCTGTAATCTCGCGCTGACCACGAAAACTCCCTGCAAGGCGGGCATTTGTCGCAGCAGGATATTTGCAGTCGGGGCGCCGATCTCACGGCCCAGCTGGCGGCCATACACCACGCGCCCGCGAATCCGGTACGGATGGCCCAGCAGTTTCTCGGCCGCTTCCAGGCCATTCACGTTGAGCAACTCCCGAATCCGGGTGCTGCTCACCCGCTCTCCGGCCACCGAGACTGTGCGGGTATTCTCGACAGAGAATCCGCGGGCAGCCCCGACGTCTTGCAGCAGGGTAAAATCGCCGGCCCGGTCACAGCCAAAACGGAAATCATCGCCGACCACCAGGTGGCGCACGGCCAGCCCATCAATCAGGACGTCCTCAATGAACCCCATGCCGGAATAGCTGCGAAAACGCTCGTCAAAGCGCAGGCACAGCACCATATCAATGCCCTCGGACATCAGGGTTTCAAACTTCTGGCGGAACGCCATCAATCGCGGCGGCGCCTCGCGGCCCTGGAAAAACTCCCGGGGCTGAGGTTCGAAAATCATCACCACCGAGGGCACGTTCAGCGCCCGGGCCTTTTCCTTGACCTGCTCAAGAATGGTTTTGTGGCCCAAGTGCACGCCATCAAAATTGCCGATGGTCGCAACACAGCCATGGGCCAGTGGCGACGCCTCTTGCAGGGACAGAATTTTCAGGTTGGTCAGACCCCGGATCAGACGCATGTAATGCGAACCTTCAATTGCCAGCGTTGCAGTCAGCCGATTCCCGGTCACCAATGGGAGCCCGGGAATCGCTGGTGAGAAAACGCGCGATTATAACCTACCTGTGGCGGAAATGTCTTACCCGCACGCCGGCCAACGCCAGCGCAATGAAGTAAACCGCCACACCGGCGGCGACCAGGATGCCCATATCGGCTGCCCGCTGCATCCCGGGTGCCGCCAGCCAGTCACTGACCGGAGCGCGAAGGTAGAGCACCACCGCCGCCAGCGCCAGGTTGGCAAACGCCAGTTGCAGCAGAAAACGGGGCCAGCCGGACTGACTTTTCCAGGCGCCCTCTTTTCTGAGCCCCCACCAGAGCAGCAACCCGTTCAACCAGGCCGACAGCGAGGTGGCCAGCGCCAGCCCGGCGTGGGCGAGCGGCACAATCAACGCCAGGTTCATCGCCATGTTCGCTACCATGGCGATGATACCGATCTTGACCGGGGTTTTGGTGTCTTCGCGGGCAAAGAACCCCGGCGCCAGCACCTTGATCAGCATGAACGCCAGCAGCCCGGCGGAGTAAGCCCGCAGACTCTGGGCCGACATGGCTACGTCCCGATCCGTCACCTCGCCATAATGAAACAGCGTGGCAATCAGCGGTTCGGCCAGCAGCGCCAGCGCCACCACCGCCGGCAGACCGATCAGCAACACTGCCCTCACCGCCCAGTCCAGCGTGGCCGCAAACTGGTCCGCCGACGCCGCCGCGTGCTTGCGGGACAGGCTCGGCAGAATCACCGTCGCAATGGCAATGCCGAACACCCCCAGGGGCAACTCGGAAAGGCGGTCAGAGTAATACAGCCAGGACACACTGCCGGTTTGCAGGAACGAGGCCAGCACCGTATCCAGCAACAGGTTGATCTGACTCACCGACACCCCGAACAACGCCGGCGCCATCAGCTTGAGGATGCGGCTGACCCCTTCGTGACGGTAATCCACCCGTGGCCGCGGCAACAGACCAAGCCGCATCAGAAACGGCAACTGGAAAAACAGCTGCAGGGCGCCGGCAATGAACACCCCCCAGGCCAGCGCCATTACCGGCGTTTCCATCAGCGGAGTGAGGAAGATGGCCGCGCCGATCATCGCCAGATTCAGCAGCACCGGCGTAAAAGCAGGGATGGCGAACCGATCGTAGCTGTTGAGAATGCCACCGGCGAAGGCGGTCAGGGAGATCAGCAGCAGATAGGGAAAGGTGATCCTCAGCATGTCGCTGGCCAACCCGAACTTGTACTCGTCATCCAGGAAGCCCGGTGCGAACACCGCAGTCAGCAGCGGCGCACCCAGCATCGCCACAATGGTTACCCCCAGCAGCACCAGGCCGAGGGAACCAGACACAGCGTTAACCAGACGCCGAACTTCCGCGATGTCCTCGTTTTGCCGATAGGAGGACAGCACCGGCACGAAGGCCTGGGAAAAAGCCCCTTCGGCAAACAGACGGCGGAGAAAATTGGGAATCTTGAACGCGACGAAAAAGGCGTCCGCCCCGGCGCCCGCGCCAAAATAACGGGCAATTACCATATCGCGAACCAACCCCAACACCCGGGACAGCATGGTCATGATACCCACCACGCCAGACGAGCGAAGCAGCCCGGGCACTTTAAGGGGCAGGGGCTGTGGTGACGGATCTTCTGCTTGGGATGACATTCGGGCCCTGACATCGGAAATGGCTGAATCGGATGGCGGCAGCTTGTGAGTGTGCTGATATCTCGGTAAATACCTGCGCACTCCGGGACACTGCTGTCCGCTGCGGAGCGAGTTTAGCACAGCCCTTGCGTACCGCGGGATGAAATGGGTTTAAGCCTTGACATTTAAACCCATCGGCGGCATAGTTCCGCGTCATTTATTTCGACGCGCTGGTTTTGGCGCGCCCGCGAATTTTCGAATCAATTACAGATTTTCAGGAGTTACACGGTGGCAAATTCCCCGCAAGCCAAGAAGCGCGCACGTCAGAACGAGAAGAACCGCAAGCACAATGCCAGCCTGCGTTCTATGGCGCGTACGTACATGAAAAAAGTTCAGGCCACGATCGAAGCCGGCAACTACGAAGAAGCCCAGGCGGCTTTCCAGAAGTTCCAGCCGATCATGGACGGCATGGTCAACAAGGGCATTTTTGCCAAGAACAAGGTTGCTCGCCACAAGAGCCGCCTGAGCAGCAAGATCAAGGCCCTGAAGAGCGCGTAAGCGGTTTTACTTCAGCGTCGAAAAAAACCGGCTCGCGAGCCGGTTTTTTTGTGCCTGTCAGACGATCACCATGTTGTCCCGGTGAATCATCTCTTCGCCGGAGACGTACCCCAGCACGTCCAGAATACGATCGCTTGACCGGCCCGCAATCGCCCGAGCCTCATCGGCGCCGTAGTTGACCAGTCCCCGCGCTATCTCCTTGCCAGCGCCATCCACGCACGAGACCATCTCGCCGCGACGGAACTGACCGGCCACGCTCTTGACCCCGACGGGTAACAGGCTGCGGCCACCAAGACACAGCACCCGAACCGCACCATCGTCCAGAGTCAGCTTGCCCCGGGTCTGCAGATGGCTCGCCAACCACTGTTTACGGGCGGCGATCCGCCCCTGCTCAGGCAACAGCAGGGTGCCGATCACGTCACCGGCGCGCAAGCGGGTAATCGCGTGCTCGATCCGGCCACCCACAATTACCGTGAAAGCCCCGGACCGCGCCGCCAGCCGCGCGGCGCGCACCTTCGTCTGCATACCACCACGCCCCAGCGCCCCGGCTCCGCCACCGGCCATGGCATCCAGCTCGTGGTCGCCCGCCTTGCGTTCGGTCACCAGCCGGGCATCCGCGTGCTTGCGCGGATCCTTGTCAAACAGCCCTAACTGATCGGTCAGAATGATCAACCCGTCTGCCTCGATCAGGTTGGCCACCAGCGCTCCCAGGGTGTCGTTATCGCCAAAACGGATTTCGTCGGTCACTACCGTGTCATTCTCATTGACGATCGGCACCACCCCGAAATCCAGCAGCGCCCGCAGCGTGCTGCGGCCGTTGAGGTACCGTTTGCGGTCAGAGAGGTCGTCATGGGTCAGCAGGATCTGGGCGGCATGGATGTCGTGACGCTTGAACTGGGCTTCCCAGGTCTGTACCAACCCCATCTGACCAACAGCCGCAGCAGCCTGAAGCTCATGAAGCTGTTGCGGCCGGGTTTTCCAGCCTAGCCGGCTCATCCCCTCAGCCACCGATCCTGAGGACACGATCACCACTTCCACGCCCGCCTCAATCAACTCGACGATCTGGTCCACCCAAAGCCCAAGGGCGGCGACATCCAGACCCTTGCCGTCGTTGGTCAGCAGGGCACTACCTATTTTCACCACCAGACGGCGGGCCTGGCGTAACTGGGCGCGTTCACTCATGATCGGTCCGGATGCTCTCTGGGCTGTTGTGAGATTATTCGGGGGCGTACACCACTTCGACGTCGTAATCGTCGTCGTCAAAGTCGTCATCATCGTCGTCTTCACGGGCGGCGCGACGGGCCTGACGCTCCGCCTCGATGCGGGCGCGCGCCTCTTCGTCCATCTGGCGTCGGCGAGCGGCCTCGCGCTCGGCGAATTCCGGGTTCTGCGCCTCTTCCTCCGCCTGCTCTTCGATCCAGCGCATGACCGCCTGGGTCAGCGGCTTGGTGCCCTCGCCACTCAACGCCGAGATGCGGAACACCGGACCCTTCCAGTCAAGCTCATCCACGATGGCCTGACAGTGAGCGTCACGGTCTGCTTCCGCCACCATGTCCACTTTGTTCAACACCAGCCAGCGCTCACGATTGGCCAGTGTCTCACTGAACTTCTCCAGCTCGTGGGCGATGGCGCGTACCGCCCCGGCCGGAGAGGAACCGTCGTAAGGCGCTACATCCACCAGGTGCAGCAACAGGCGCGTGCGCACCAGGTGCTTGAGAAAGCGGATCCCCAGGCCAGCACCTTCAGCGGCACCCTCTATCAGCCCGGGAATATCAGCAATCACGAAACTCTGGTGAGCCTGCACGCTGACCACGCCGAGATTAGGCACCAGCGTTGTGAACGGGTAGTCCGCTACCTTGGGTCGCGCCGCCGACACCGACCGGATAAACGTGGATTTGCCCGCATTGGGCATGCCCAGCAGCCCCACGTCCGCCAGCACCTTGAGCTCCAGCCGCAGGTTTCTCAACTCACCCTCGGAACCTTTGCTGGTCTGGCGCGGAGCGCGGTTGACCGACGACTTGAAGCGGGTATTACCGAGGCCGTGGAAACCGCACTGGGCCACCTTAAGACGCTGGCCGGCATGGGTCAGATCGCCGAGCACTTCGTGGGTGTCCATATCGACAACCGTCGTGCCCACCGGCACCGGCAGGATGAGATCCTCGCCCTTGTTGCCGGTGCAGTTACGACCCGCGCCCGGCTCTCCATTCTGGGCCTTGTGCTTGCGCTGGAACCGATAGTCGATAAGGGTGTTCAGAGCGCTGTCCGCTTCCAGATACACCGAGCCGCCGTCACCACCATCGCCGCCGTCGGGACCGCCTCGGGGAACGTACTTTTCACGCCGGAAACTGAGGCAACCGTGACCGCCTTTGCCGGCTTCCACAATGATGGTGGCTTCGTCTACGAATTTCATGGATCAACCCTTTGCGCCGTGCGCATAAACTAAAAAGCCCCGCAGCCTCTAGGAAGCTTTGCGGGGCTCCGGATGGCTCGGTACCTGATCCTGTCAGGATACCAGCGCCACCCAAGGTTCGACAGAACCGGATCGCCGCTGCTTACGCAGCCGGAACGATACTCACGAACTTACGGCTCTGCGGGCCTTTGACTTCGAACTTCACCTGGCCGTCTGCTTTCGCAAACAGGGTGTGGTCCTTGCCAATGCCAACGTTGCTACCAGCGTGAAAACGGGTGCCGCGCTGACGAATGATGATGCTGCCTGCGGATACAGACTCACCGCCATAGCGCTTCACACCAAGTCGTTTCGACTCGGAATCGCGACCGTTACGGGTACTACCTGCTGCTTTTTTGTGAGCCATTACAAGCCTCCTTCTTTAAGGGGTGTGTCGAGAGCTTCAGCCCTTGATACCCGTGATCTTGACTTCAGTAAACCACTGACGGTGGCCCTGACGCTTCATGTGATGCTTCCGGCGACGGAACTTGATGATCTGGATCTTGTCGTGACGGCCGTGGCTGACCACTTCCGCTGTCACTTTGGCACCATCAACTACCGGCGCGCCTACCTGAACCTTGTCACCATCGGCGATCAGCAGAACGCGGTCAAACTCGACGTGGCCGCCGGTTTCCACTTCCAGCTTCTCCAGCTTCAGAGTTTCGCCTTCCTTTACACGGTGCTGCTTACCACCGCTAACAATAACTGCGTACATTGATGCTCTCCGCGATTGACCCATCCCTGCTCTTATCCACCTGGTTCTAAGGGAAGCGCTTCGGCAACCCTATAGCAGGGAGCGCAGGTTGGGATGAGTTGGGCGCGTGATTGTACGAAAACACGCCCGGCAATACAAGCCAAGTTGACACCGAAAGCGCCAGTACCTAGCATTGCCGCGACCTGCCTCATTTACCGACGAACGCACCAGACGAACTGATCATAAAGGGACTCCCAAGCCGCATGACAGCCCAGCGCATCTACGACACCGTGGCCGACGACTTCAGCCGCGTGAACGACCTGATCATCAAACGGCTTTCCTCCGACGTCCCGATGGTGGAGAAAATAGCCCACTATATTATTGAAAGTGGTGGCAAAAGGCTGAGGCCCCTGTTGGTGCTGCTGTCCAGCCGTGCCGCCGGCTACCGCCAGGACGATCACCTGAAGCTGGCCGCGGTGATCGAATTCCTGCACACCGCCACCCTGCTTCATGACGACGTAGTGGACACTTCCGACATGCGCCGGGGCCGTTCCACCGCCAACGCCCGCTGGGGCAACGCACCCAGCGTTCTGGTAGGTGATTTCCTCTACGCCCGCGCCTTCCAGATGATGGTGGAACTGCAGAACCTGCGAATCATGGACGTGCTGTCCCACGCCACGGCTGTGATTGCCGAGGGCGAAGTGATGCAGCTGATGAACGTGAAGAATCCGGATCTTGATGAATCCCAGTACATGGAAGTCATCCACAACAAAACCGCCATGCTGTTCGAGGCATCCTCCCACACTGGCGCCCTGCTCGCCGGAGCTGACAACACTCAGGAAGCGGCGCTGAAAGACTACGGCAAGCATCTGGGGTTGGCATTCCAACTGGTGGACGACGTGCTCGACTATCGCGGCGACGCCGAGGCCATGGGCAAAAACGTCGGTGATGATCTGGCGGAAGGAAAAACCACGCTGCCGCTGATCTACGCCATGGAGAGAGGTGTCGAGGAAGAGCGTCAGCTCATCCGCCAGGCCATTCGCAAGGGCGGTCTGGACGACCTGCCGGCCATCCTCGGTATTGTCGAAAGTTCCGGCGCACTGGAATACACCATGGCCAAGGCGCGAGAACAGGCCGCCCTCGCCGCGGCCTGCCTTGACGCCCTGCCCGACTCCCCTTACCGCGAGTCGCTCAACCTGCTCACTGAACTGGCGGTGGCGCGGGTAAGCTGATTCTTCAACCCAGCGCCTCGCGGCCGTGGGGTGCATCAAAATCGAGGCTCGGCCCCACCGGCACAATCTGGGTGGGATTGATGGTGCGCTGGCTGACGTAGTAATGACGCTTGATCTGCGCTATATCCACGGTTGCGGCCACGCCGGGCACCTGATAAAGGTCCCGCACATACGCCGAGAGCGCCGGATAATCTCCGATGCGCTGCCGGTTGCACTTGAAATGGCTGTAATACACCGCGTCAAAGCGGATCAGTGTGGTGAACAGGCGCCAGTCGGCTTCGGTCAGCTGCCGTCCCGCCAGGTAACGCTGGCCCGATAGCCGCTCTTCCAGCCAGTCCAGTGTTTCGAACAATGCCACGTAGGCCTCTTCGTACTTGTCCTGAGCGGTGGCGAAACCGGCCTTGTAGACACCGTTATTTACCGCGTCGTAAACCCGCGCGTTGATGCCATCAATCTCGTCCTGCAGGGCTTCCGGGTAGAAATCGAGATCCGTACGAACACCGTCGAGACCGTCAAACGCCGAATTGAACATGCGGATAATGTCTGCTGACTCATTGCTGGCAATGGTCTGTTTTTCGGTGTCCCACAGGGTGGGCACGGTTACCCGCCCGGAGTAATCCGGCGCCGCGCGGGTATAAAGCTGGTGCAGAAACTGAAAATCGTGCAAATGATCACGGTGCTGTTCGTCGCCGGGCCGGAACTCCCAGCCGTTCTCGACCATGTCCGGGTGCACCACCGACACCGGAATGTGCTTCTCCAACCCCTTCAAGGCGCGAAAAATCAGCGTGCGATGGGCCCACGGGCAGGCCATGGAAACATAGAGATGATAGCGGCCGGACTCCGCCTTGAACCCACCCTCGCCGTCCGGACCGGGCGATCCGTCCGCCGTGACCCAGTTGCGGAAACGGGCGGCTTCGCGCTCGAACTTGCCCCCGGTTTTGTCCGTGTCGTACCACTGGTCATGCCACTTGCCATCCACTAACAGGCCCATACCCTTCTCCTCGCTATAACCGGTCAAATTTGCGAGAAGAATACCGGCCAGCCTGCTAACCTCTCAAACAAGCAATTTCGGCCAACTACCTCAGATAATTCGAACATGCATACAGCCATCACCATCGACGCCCTTAAAGTTCTGGATGCCATCGAGCGCAAAGGCAGCTTTGCCGGGGCCGCAGGAGAGTTGTTCCGGGTGCCTTCCGCCATCAGCTATACCGTACAGAAGCTGGAAGAAGACCTGGACATCGCCATTTTCGACCGCAGTGGTCACCGTGCCACCCTGACACCCGCGGGCCGTTACCTCCTTGAAGAAGGCCGCACCCTGCTGGAGGCGGCGGAAAACCTGGCGCACACCACACGCCAGGTCGCTCAGGGCTGGGAAACCCGGTTGCGCATCGGATTCAACTCGCTGTTGCCGGCCGACAGCCTGTTCGCTGCCATTGGCGAGTTCTACGCACTGGGCGTTCCGGTGGAAGTGCAGTTGGTAGAGGAAGTGTTCGCCGGCGCGTGGGACGCCCTGCAAAGCCGGCGGGTGGATCTGGTTGTGGGTGCTGACCAGCTCAGCAAACCCGCGGGGCCATTCACCACCAAGGCCCTGGGCACCATGAACTTTGTCTATGCCGTGGCGCCCGATCACCCGCTGACGTCCGCCCCACAGCCATTGAGCGAAGAGGACATCAGCCGCTACCCCGCCGCCGTGGCCGCCGACACCTCCCGTTCCCTGCCACCGGGCAACGCCGGGATCTTCCGCCGGCAACGTACCATTACCGTGGCGAACGTCGACCAGAAAATCGCCCTGCAGCAGGCCGGCCTGGGGGTGGGCTGGCTACCGCTGCCACGGGTGCAGGAACAACTGGCCGCAGGCCAGCTTGTCGCGCTGGAGGTACACGACACGCGACAACCGATCATGCTGCACCTGGCTCGGCACGCCGAAGACCAGGGCAAGGCCCTGATGTGGTTCTGGGAGCGGCTGGGACAACCGGACGTGTTCACCCATTGGCTGGAATCCTGAACCGCTCGGCGAACCTGACTCCCGCGCCGGCAAGATTTGAGGCAAAACAGCCAACGGAATCGGGTCCTACTCGTTTATACTGCCCCAAACTCAACCGCAGAACGGAGTTTATGCATGCGGCAGCTGTCGGAACTGGATGCCTCATTCCTTTACCTGGAGTCGGAAACGGCACCGATGCACATCGGCGGCATCTATCTGTTTGATGCTCGTGGCAGTGGCCAACCGCTGGCCTTCAGCACGTTCGTGGCCTATCTGCGCAGCCGCCTCCACGTGGTTCCGGTGTTCCGGCAACGCCTGAAGGAAATACCGCTTCGCCTTGGTCGTCCTTACTGGATTGACGACCGGGATTTCAGCATTGAACGTCATCTGGCCTACGTAAACCTTGGGGAGCATGGCCAGTCCCACAGCCTGACCGAGCTGGCATCGAAGATTCTGGAAGAACCACTGAAACGTGACCGGCCACTCTGGCACATCACGTTTGTTGACGGTTTTCCCGCCGATGAGGAGGATGACGATCACCACGGATTTGCCTTGATTGTGAAGCTCCACCACGCCGCTATCGATGCCTTCAGCGGTGAGGAAATCATGGGCAAGTTACTGGAATACACGCCCGACGCGCGGCCGATTTCCCAGCCCCGGCCCTGGTTTCCCAAGCCAGAGCCGTCAGAGGAAAGGGTCATACTCCAGACCGGGGCCAACCTGCTGCGCAAACCGCTGCAGGTGACGTCGCTGGCCATCAGTGCGGCAGAAGTGACAGCGCGTGGCCTGGTGCAACGTCAGATTCGTAAACTGCCGCTGCCATTTCCGGTGTTTTCTGCCCCTCACTGTCCATTCAATCGTCAGATCACCGCCAATCGGCAGATCGTGTCCGCGGAAGTGGAATTGTCACGGCTCAAGGCGATCAAAGCGAACCTGGGCACCGTCACCCTGAATGACGTGGTCCTGGGTCTGTGCGCGGAAACCCTGCGGCGCTATCTCGAGAACCACGGCAGTGATGAGGGCAAGTCGCTGGTGGCGATGACGCCGATATCGGTGCGCTCGAACAGCTTGCGCAAAGCCACCGGCAACCAGATGTCCGCGATGTTGCTGGACCTGGCGACCAGCGAGCCGGATCCGGCCCGACGGATTCGCACGATCCACCGCAACGCTGTCGCTTCGGAACCCTATCGCGAGGCCATCGCCGCCGATCGTCTGACCGAATTGCTGCCATCCACCATGCTGGCGCTGTCTGCACGGCTGTATTCGGAGCTGCAAATCGCCCAGCGTTATCAGCCGGCGTTCAACTTGCCGATCACCAACGTGCCGGGTCCTCAGGTGCCACTCTATCTGCAGGGCGCAAAGCTGGTGCGCCAATACAACTCAGCTCCTCTGTTCGACAGCATGGGGTTGGTGATTGTGGCGGTGAGCTATCAGGGGCGCCTGACCATCAACTTTACCCTGTGCCCCGATGTGGTCGCTGACGGTAACTCCCTGAAAACCCTGTTGGAGGAGAGCCTGGGCACCATCGAGACGGCCGCCTCAGCGTTGCCGGAGACAGAAGAAGCGTACAACGAGGGAGGGCAAAGCCATCAGAGCCTGACCGACGAGGCTCTGACCATGCTGGAGGGTGTACTCAAGAAAACGTTTCGGCGGTTTCGCCACTGACGAAACCGCCCTCGGGTGCTGTTACTCGAACGCCCAGCGCAGGAATGCGCGCTTTTCTTCTTCTGATGCATTCTCCCAGAGCGCTTTCAACTGTTCCAGATTGTCGCCCTGTACCGTCGCGGCGCCGCTACCCACGGTGTCCCCGGAAACCGGGGTGCGCGCCGGTGTAGCCGGTGCCTGTCCGTCCCACAACTCGAAACTGGCCACCTCGGTGCCGGCGCTATTGACGATCGCGCCGGAGAAATCCTTGGTCAAGGATTCGGCATCGCGGCGGGACGTGGGCTTGTCGAACTCGAACCGATAGGTTTCCCCCGCCTGAGCGGTGAAAGACGCCACATGGGGCTCGGTCTCTACCACATAGACCTTGGACTCGCCGTTTCTGACCACGCCAGACTTCGCCCAGATGGTCTTGTAGCTGAACACCACCTGGTTCTTACCCGGCAGAAGATCGTAATCCAGTGCCAGATCCTCCATCAGAAAGTTGCCCATGGAGCGACCATTCACACGGGTTACGCGGATTTCGCCGGGAGTCTCCAGCACAGCAGAGCCCTCTGCCGCGGCTTCACCCTCCCAGGTCTGCACTCGGGTCATGGAAGAACTGCACCCGGCCAGCACCAAGCCTGCAATAAGCAGGGTGACTATGCGCAGTGGCGATAGCGGATGCCGGGCAAGCTTGAAGTCCTCAAAAACGCGACAAATACTCATGAAAAGTCCTTCTGGTTTGAATTCGGTTTGTTCGCATTCTGCCGAGTGCGTGTTACGAGGGCAAGACGGAAGACAGGGTTTCGTCATGTCCGCTGGGGCGGGCCTGCAGAGGCGGAATGAGACCCATGGCTTACAAATTGTAAATAAATGTTGAATTCGGCCGGGATTGATTTAATTTTAAACAGATCGGCACACACAACACGGAGCCCTCCCTACAAAAAATAAAACCGGGGCGCAGGAGACGCTATGGACACTCAACGCCGGATCGGAGAAGACGGGCACGTACCGTTTCGCAGCAGCCGTTTTTTTTGTGTGGGGAGCAAGTGGTATTTCACCACCAGAGAAGGCTTCGACAGCGGTCCGTTCGCGACCCGCGAACGAGCGGAAACGGGGCTGAAACGTTTTCTGCACGTCGTCCGTCTGCTGCCTGAAGAGCAACAGCACAAGATTCACTAGGCTCAGGGCGCTTTGTAGCGCTCGGCCGGTCAAAGAATAAGCGGCATGACCCACAGGTCGATGGCGAATAGACACGCCAGTGCCATAAATCCGGCCACCACATCATCCACCATGATCCCCAGTCCGCCCGGAGCACGCTGGTCAATCCAGCTGATCGGCCAGGGTTTGACCACATCAAACAGCCGGAACAGCGCAAAGGCCGTCAGGATGCCGTAAACATTGTCCGGGATCAGGGCCAACGCAATCCACATACCCACGAACTCATCCCAGACGATACCGCCGTGATCGTGAACCTTGAGATCGTCCGCCGTTTTGCCACACAACCAGATGCCCACCAGAAACGCGACAGTCACCACGGCCCAATAGGCAACAGGGGGCAGCCAGGCGATACAGAACCACAGCGGGATAGCCGCAAGACTGCCCCAGGTGCCGGGGGCACGGGGAGCCGCGCCACTGCCGAACCCGAACGCCAGCAGGTGTACCGGATCTTTCAGAAAGCCCGGGGGCAGCAACTCTCCCGCAAATTCAGGCTCCTGAAACTGGTCATCACTGCTCATGTCGTGCTCCCGAAATGGTCATATCCAGAACTGCCTGCCGACGTGTCTACACCGGCGACACCTTGCCCAGCCACCACCTTACCAATAATGGTCAGCTGCGTCCGTACCGACGCGGGCAAAGCGTCCCAGGACGCCGGCGAGATCGTGATGCACAATTCGTAGTCATCCCCGCCGTGAAGCGCAAGGTCCAGAGCGCGCTCCGGCCCGCAAAGCCGACTTACCGCGTCAGACAGCGGTATGGCCGAAAGCTCGAGCTCCGCCCCCACACCGGATGCCTCGAGAATATGCCCGAGGTCGGCCACCAGACCGTCCGAGACATCAATGGCGGCCGTTGCCGCCGCTCTCAGCGCCATACCAAGCTCCAGCCGCGGCGCCGGCTCATGATAGCGCTGCAGAAGCACTTGCTGATCGGCGGTGGGCCGGCTGACACCCAGATAATCCAACGCAGCCCCGGCTTCCCCGAGCACACCGCTGACACACACCAGATCGCCGACACGAGCACCGGATCGCAGCAACGCCGTGCCTGCAGGAACCTCACCGTGCACCTGCAGGGAAAGGGTCAGGGGTCCACGGGTGGTGTCGCCGCCCGCCAGCGTCATTCCGAACTGCCGGGCAGCGCGGCCGAGCCCCCCGGAAAAGCCTTGGAGCCAGCGGGGGTCGGCAGCCGGAAGTGTCAAAGCAAGGGTAAAGCAGACCGGGCGGGCGCCCATGGCAGCGAGATCACTGGCGGCAGCCGCAAGCGCCCGCCAGCCAAGGCGATCGGCATCGTAATCGGCGGGAAAATGAACCCCCTCCACCAGGGTGTCCACGGAAAAAACCAGTTGATGATCGGGCGTGATGCGCTCAATGGCGCAGTCATCGCCAGGGCCAAGCACCAGGAGATCGGTGTGGCCCTGCCCGTTCAGAGGGCTGAAGTAACGGCGTATCAGCTCGAACTCGCCCATGCGTTAGCGCGGGCGCGTCTCGGCCAGTCGCAGGCGGCGGCTGAGTTTGTCGAGGATGCTGTTGACGAACTTGTGCCCTTCGGTACCGCCGAACTTCTTGGCCATCTCGATACCTTCGTTGATGACCACCTTGTAGGGCACGTCCAGGCGATGCTTGAGCTCGTAGGCACCCAGACGAACAATGGCCAGCTCAACCGGGTCGACTTCGTGCAGCGGTCGGTCGAGGAAGGGCTCCAGCAGCCGATCCAGCTCCGCCTGCTCACGGTGAACGCCCCGCAACAGGTCGCGGAAGTAGAGGGCATCGACCTTGCTCATGTCGTTATCGACCATGAACTCGGCTTCGATGTCGGAAACCGGGCTCTTACTGAAATGGCGCTGATACAGACCCTGCATGGCCAGCGCTCGGGCGCGGCGGCGATCGCCGGCTTTCGGTTGCCCGGTCGCGCCCGGCTGGGGAGACGTGTCTTCCGTTGTGCTCATCACTCACCCAGCTTCTTGAACAGGCTGACCATTTCCAGGGCCGTGATGGCGGCTTCCGCGCCCTTGTTGCCGGCCTTGGTACCGGAGCGCTCAATGGCCTGTTCAATGGAGTCGACGGTCAGTACCCCGAAAGTGACCGGTACGTCGGTTTCCAGGCTGACGGCCCCGAGACCACTGGAGGCTTCGCCGGCGACATACTCGAAATGGGGGGTTCCGCCACGGATGACCGCGCCCAGAGCGATGATAGCATCGTGGTTGCCGGTTTCGGCAACACGCTTGACCGCCAGCGGCATTTCATAGGCACCGGGCACCCGTACAACGGTGATGTCGTCGTTGGCGATGCCGTGGCGACGCAGGGTATCCAGCGCACCTTCCACGAGGCTCTCCACCACGAAGCCGTTAAACCGACCAACCACCAGGGCGTAACGGCCGCTGCACTGGGTAAAATCGCCTTCAATCACTTTGATCTCTGCCATGAATGGCTCCTTAACGGGCGGCTCGGCAACGCCAAACCACCGGGTTCATCATTCGGGGGTGTAGGGTACGTACTCTTCCACTTCCAGGTCGAAACCGGAAATGGCGGAAAATTTGATGGGCGGGCTCAGCAGCCGCATCTTGCCAACGCCGATATCCCGCAGGATCTGGGAGCCTGTGCCCACGGTGAAGTACACACCGGAGCTGCCCTTCGCTGCGGACGCCTGCTCCTCGCCAAAAAACTCGTGGATACGGTCTTCCAGGTTGTAGCTGTCTGCGGCGCTGTTGAGCAGAACCACCACACCCCGGCCTTCGCTGGAGACTTTTTCCAGGGCATGGTGCAACGGCCAGCTGCGGGAGTCGGCGCGGCGGGCGCCGAGCAGGTCACGCAGGGTGTCGGTGATGTGCACTCGCACCAGCACCGGCTCCTGAGGCTGGATGTCACCCATGACCATGGCCAGATGGGTCGAGCCCTGAATGCTGTCGCGGTAGGTACGCAGGTTGAACACGCCGTACTCAGTGTCCAGGTCGTATTGCTCGACACACTCAATGGTGCGCTCGTTCAGGGTGCGGTAATGGATCAGGTCGGCAATGGTGCCGATCTTCAAATCATGCTCCGCGGCGAACTTCTCGAGATCTTCCCGACGTGCCATGGAACCATCGTCGTTCATGATTTCGCAGATCACGCCGGCCGGCTCACTGCCGGCAAGCGCCGCCAGGTCACAGGAAGCTTCGGTATGTCCGGCACGGCTCAGCACGCCACCCGGATCGGACATCAGCGGGAAAATATGGCCCGGCTGTACGAGATCGGAGGCCTTGGCGTTCCTCGCCACCGCCGCCTGTACGGTGCGGGCGCGGTCAGCGGCAGAAATGCCGGTGGTGACGCCTTCAGTGGCTTCGATCGACAGGGTGAATTTGGTACCAAACCCCGAGGCGTTGCGCTGAACCATCAATGGCAGACCCAGCTGTTCGCAGCGATCACGGGTCATCGGCATGCAGATCAGGCCACGACCGAAACGGGCCATGAAGTTGATGGCTTCCGGCGTACAGTGTTCTGCCGCCATGACCAGGTCGCCTTCATTTTCGCGGTCCTCGTCGTCCATCAGAATCACCATCTTGCCCTGACGGATGTCTTCAATAATGTCTTCTATGCTATTCAGTGCCATAGGTTGTTGCACCCTTGCAGTTCGCGAGCTCCGGCCTCCGGAGCGAACAAACCGTGAATTTGAAAAGTTACCGTGGCGCCAGGATCAGACGCTGATCCTCACCCACCTGACGACGATCCAGCACCGTCCATTGTACTTTATCCGCCATGGTTTCCAGTGGCAGGTGGGCGGTTGGCCGCCCGGTACTGCCCAAAAATATCGGCGCCTGATAAAGCCAGAGCTCGTCGACCAGGCGCTCATCGATGAAGGTTCCAGCCAGCGTCGGACCGGCCTCCACCAGCAATTCGTTGATGCCCAGGTCACCCAGGGCATCCAGCAGTTCCCGCACATCAATGCCGTTGTCTTTCCAGGCAACCCCGGTAAGACTGATTCCCAGGGCCGCAAGATCTTGCGCCGGCGCGGTGGCCAATGTCGGCGAGGCACAGAACACCTGTACGTTGCCACCCTGCAGGATTCTGGCGCCCGGCGGCGTTCTCGCGTCCCGATCAGCAATCACTCGCAACGGCTGACGGGACGGTTCGGTGGCATCGCCAATGTCGCCAAGTTCCTCACGCCTCACGGTGAGCGAGGGGTCATCAGCCAGCACCGTGCCTACCCCGGTGAGGATGGCGTCGCTGATGGCTCTCAGCCGCTGCACATCCTGACGAGCCTCGGCTCCGGTAATCCACTGGCTCTCACCTGACGCCATTGCCGTACGGCCGTCCAGACTGGCCGCCATTTTCAGCCTCACAAAAGGACGCCCTGAATTCATCCGCTTCATGAAACCGGGATTCAGGCGGATTGCCTCATCGGCCAGCAACCCTTCGGTTACCCGGATTCCGGCATCCCGCAGCATGTCCAGGCCACGCCCGGACACCGACGGATTGGGGTCCTTGGTGGCCGCGAACACATGGGCAACACCGGCTTCGATCAGGGCTTTCGCGCAGGGCGGCGTGCGGCCAAAATGACTGCACGGCTCCAGAGTCACGTAAGCCGTTGCCCCCCGGGCTGCCGGCCCGGCCTGACTGAGCGCACGGATCTCGGCATGGGCTTCACCGGCGCGTTCATGCCAGCCCTCACCCAGAATCCGGCCTCCACGGGCGATGACGCAGCCCACCCTCGGATTCGGGTGCGTGGAGTAGCGCCCGCGCCAAGCCAACTGCACCGCGCGGGCCATGAGTGCAACATCCCGGCTGTCGATCATGCCTTGCCTTTGGTGGAATGGTTGTCTGCCAGAACCTTGGCCACATCCACCGGATCCTCTCCGGAGCTGACCGACAAGCGCTCGATCTCTTCCTTGAACTCGTTGATATCCTGAAAACTGCGGTACACCGACGCGAACCGCACGTAGGCCACCTTGTCCAACTGGCGCAGTTCGGTCATTACCTCCTCGCCCAGCTGCATGGATTTGACCTCACGCTCCCCCGTCGCTCGCAGCCGGAAGCGGATCCGGTTCAGCGCCGCATCGATTGCCTCGATACTGACAGGACGCTTCTCCAGCGCCTTCATGAGGCCCGACCGCAGCTTCTCCTCGTCGAAAGGCTGACGGGTACCGTCCTGCTTGACCACCCGAGGCATCACCAGTTCGGCGGACTCAAAAGTGGTAAAGCGCTCACGGCAGGACAGGCACTCGCGACGACGACGCACCTGATCACCCTCGGCCACCAGCCGGGAGTCGATCACCTTGGTATCTGCTTCACCACAGAAGGGACAGTGCATAGTCGGGAGCTCCGGAAAATAGCCGGGGAAGAGTCACCGGGGGTCAGGGTGGCCGGGCAACCTCGTGGATTGCCCGGCCCGATTACCTGAGTTTAGCCCGCATAGACCGGGAAGCGAGCGCACAGAGCTTCTACCTGCTCGCGCACACGGGTGTTGACCGCTTCGTCCTCGAGATTGTCGAGGATGTCGCAGATCCAGCCCGCCAGATCACGACACTCGGTTTCACCAAACCCACGGGTGGTGATGGCCGGCGTGCCAATCCGCAGACCGGAGGTCACGAACGGCGAGCGCGGGTCGTTAGGAACCGCGTTCTTGTTCACGGTGATATGGGCACGGCCGAGCGCCGCGTCAGCGTCTTTTCCGGTGATGTCCTGCTTGATCAGGCTGAGCAGGAACAGGTGGTTCTTGGTGCCACCGGACACCACGTCGAAACCACGCTCAACAAACACCTCTGCCATCGCTGCAGCGTTCTTGACCACTTGCTTCTGGTAGGTCTTGAACTCTTCGCTCATGGCCTCCTTGAAGCAGATCGCCTTGGCGGCAATCACGTGCATCAGCGGGCCGCCCTGACCACCCGGGAACACCGCGGAGTTCAGTTTTTTCTGCAGGTCGGCGTCGTCGCAGGCCAGAATCAGGCCACCACGGGGACCGCGAAGGGTCTTGTGGGTGGTGGTCGCGATCACATGAGCATGGGGAACCGGATCCGGGTAGACACCGGCAGCAACCAGACCGGCCACGTGGGCCATGTCGACAAACAAATAGGCACCGACCTTGTCTGCAATTTCACGGAACCGGGCAAAATCCAGCTCCTGGGAGTACGCCGAGAAGCCGGCAATGATCATCTTGGGTTTGTGCTCAAGGGCCAGGGCCTCGATCTCATCGTAATCGATCAGCCCGGTCTCCGGGTTCAGTCCGTACTGAACAGCGTGATAGATCTTGCCGGAAAAGTTGACGCTGGCGCCGTGGGTCAGGTGACCGCCATGGGCCAGGCTCATTCCCAGCACGGTGTCGCCCGGCTTGAGCAGCGCCATGAACACGGCGGAGTTGGCCTGGGAACCGGAATGCGGCTGCACGTTGGCGTAAGCCGCACCAAACAGCTGCTTGGCCCGTTCAATGGCCAGATCCTCGGCGATATCCACGAACTCGCAACCACCGTAGTAGCGCTTGCCGGGGTAGCCTTCGGCGTATTTGTTGGTCAGCACGCTGCCCTGGGCTTCCATCACCCGGGGGCTGGTGTAGTTTTCTGACGCAATCAACTCGATGTGAGCTTCCTGACGCTTTTCTTCCGCCTGCATGGCGTTCCAGAGTTCGTCGTCAAAGCCTGCGATTTTCATATCACGATTAAACATGGATGCGCTGCCCCTGTGTGCGTAGCTGCCCGAAAATTTGGGTCGCTATTCTATCTCACAAATGGGTGAAAAATCATCCTTTATACCCGCAGAAGCCCCTCCGCAGAAACCGTCACACCGCAATCGGGGATGCCCCCGGGCGGTTTGCGTCAATTGCTATAGCCTGCCGGTTTCGCTACCTTACGGGGCTTATCTGGCAAATTCCCTTTTTACCTCCGAATCAACAGAGGACATAACCCGTTATGGCCCAGTACGTATACACCATGAACCGCGTGGGCAAAGTGGTTCCGCCCAAGCGTGAAATCCTCAAGGACATTTCCCTGAGCTTCTTTCCGGGTGCCAAAATCGGCGTACTCGGCCTTAACGGTTCTGGTAAATCCACCCTGCTCCGCATTATGGCGGGCGTGGACCAGGATTACATCGGTGAAGCCCGGCCCCAGCCCGGAATCAATGTGGGTTACCTGCCCCAGGAGCCGGAGCTGGACGACACCAAAACCGTGAAAGAAATTGTCGATGAAGCGGTGTCTGGCGTTCACAATGCCCTCGCTGAGCTGGACCAGGTCTACGCCGCCTACGCCGAACCGGATGCGGATTTCGACGCGCTGGCCAAGAAACAGGGCGAGCTGGAAGCCTACATCCAGGCCACCGATGGTCATGACATCGAGCGCAAGATGGAAGTGGCTGCGGACGCCCTGCGCCTGCCAGCCTGGGACCAGAAGGTCAACGTGCTGTCCGGCGGTGAACGTCGCCGCGTAGCCCTGTGCCGCCTGCTGCTGTCCGGCCCCGACATGCTGCTGCTGGACGAGCCCACCAACCACCTGGATGCGGAATCGGTGGCCTGGCTCGAGCGCTTTCTCCACGACTACGAAGGCACCGTGGTTGCTATCACCCACGACCGCTACTTCCTCGACAACGTGGCGGGCTGGATTCTGGAACTGGACCGTGGGCACGGCATCCCGTTCGAGGGCAACTACAGCCAGTGGCTCGAGAACAAGGAAAAGCGCCTGGAGATGGAATCCAAACAGGAAGCCTCCCACCAGAAGGCCATCAAGCAGGAGCTGGAGTGGGTGCGGAGCAACGCCAAGGGCCGTCAGTCCAAGAGCAAGGCTCGCCTCGCCCGCTTTGAGGAAATGAGCTCCCAGGAATTCCAGAAGCGCAACGAAACCAACGAGCTTTACATCCCGCCCGGCCCGCGCCTGGGCAACAAGGTGATCGAGGTGGAGGGCATCAGCAAGTCCTTCGGTGACCGTCTGCTCTATGAGGATGTATCCCTGAGCATACCGCCCGGTGCCATTGTCGGCATCATCGGTGGTAACGGCGCCGGCAAGTCCACCCTGTTCAAGATGATCGCCGGCTTCGACAAGCCCGACTCCGGCAGCATTACCGTGGGCGACACCGTGGAGCTGGCCTACGTCGACCAGATGCGCGATCTGGACGGCAGCAAAACTGTGTGGGAAGAGCTTTCCGACGGCAATGACATCATCAAGGTGGGCAACTACGAGACGCCTTCGCGGGCCTACGTCGGGCGGTTCAACTTCAAGGGCAGCGACCAGCAGAAGCGGGTGGGCGACCTGTCCGGGGGTGAGCGTAACCGCCTGCACTTGGCCAAACTGCTCAAAGAGGGCGGCAACGTCCTGCTGCTGGACGAACCCACCAACGACCTGGACGTGGAAACCCTGCGCGCGCTGGAAGAAGCCCTGCTCAACTTCCCCGGCTCCGCGCTGGTGATTTCCCACGACCGCTGGTTCCTCGACCGGGTCGCGAGCCACATCCTGGCGTTCGAAGACGACGGCGACGTGGTGTACTTCGAGGGCAACTTCAGCGACTACGACGAAGACTTCAAGAAGCGCAAGGGCGACTCGGCAATGCAGCCCAAGCGCATGAAGTACAAGAAGCTGGCCTGATGGCAAAAACCAGAACCGCCTATGTCTGCACCGAGTGCGGTGCGGACTATTCCAAATGGCAAGGCCAGTGCACCGCCTGCCAGGCCTGGAATACCATCAGCGAAGTTCGCGGTGTCAGCGCCAACACCAAGGGTGCCCGAGGCGCCCGCTTCGAGGGCTTTGCCGGCAGTCTGGCGGAAGTCCAGAGCCTGGACGATGTCAGCCTGGCCGAGCAAACCCGCATCAGCACCGGTATGCAGGAATTTGACCGGGTGCTGGGTGGCGGCCTGGTGGAAGGCTCCGCGGTGCTGATGGGCGGTCATCCCGGCGCGGGTAAAAGTACGCTGTTGCTTCAGGCGGTCTGCCATCTGGCCACCAGCGTGCCGGCACTGTACGTCACCGGCGAGGAGTCCCTGCAACAGGTGGCGATGCGCGCCAAACGCCTGGGGCTCCCCACCAAAGACCTGAAAATGCTGTCGGAAACCAGTGTCGAGCGGTTGATGCAGGTGGCGGAAGCCGAGAAACCGCGGATTCTGGTGGTGGACAGTATCCAGGTGATGCACGTGGCGGAAATTGAATCGGCCCCGGGCAGCGTGTCCCAGGTTCGGGAAAGCGCGGCGTTCCTGACCCGCTTTGCCAAACAGACCGGCACCATTCTATTCCTGGTCGGCCATGTCACCAAAGACGGCAGCCTGGCCGGCCCGAAAGTGCTGGAGCATATGATCGATTGCTCTATCCTGCTGGAAGGGTCCAACGACAGCCGCTACCGCACCCTGAGAGGCATCAAGAACCGCTTTGGTGCAGTGAATGAACTGGGCGTCTTCGCGATGCTGGAACAGGGCCTGAAAGAGGTGAAAAACCCTTCGGCCATCTTCCTGAACCGCGGCGAAGAAGCCGCACCGGGTAGCGTGGTGATGGTGGTCTGGGAAGGCACCCGGCCAATGCTGGTGGAAATCCAGGCGCTGGTGGACATGGCCCAGGGGGGCTACCCCAGACGCGTCGCTGTCGGCCTCGACCAGAACCGGCTGGCGATGCTGCTGGCGGTGCTGCATCGCCATGGCGGCCTGCATGTGTCGGATCAGGATGTGTTCGTGAACGTGGTGGGCGGTGTGAAGGTCAACGAGACCAGTGCGGATCTGGCGCTGCTGGCCGCCGTAGTCTCCTCCTTCAGGGACCGCGCCCTGCCCCAGGATCTGGTCATTTTCGGCGAAGTCGGTCTGTCCGGTGAGATTCGCCCGGTACCCAGCGGCCAGGAGCGCATTTACGAGGCCTCCAAGCACGGCTTCACCCGCGCTCTAGTGCCGAAGGCCAACGTGCCGCGCAAACCTGTGGAAGGGATGAGGGTGATTCCGGTGGCCAAGCTCAGTGATGCGCTTTCGGCCTTGGAGGAACTCTGACTTTCGGGCGCAGCCTTACGATACGGGTGTCGGGGCGGGACTGGATGAGGCAAAGCCGTCATCCGATCAACCAGGACAGTAACCCCCTAATCGATCAAATGCGCGAATTCCCGCTCCAACAGCGCCTGATCACCCAAATTCAATTCCACCAATCGCTTCAGATGCGTCGCGCTGTCCAGATCAATGTATTTGCATTTGAAGCCCAGCCGCTCAGGCTCCACATGCCGCAATTCCACCGCCATCACGATGCCACTCTTATGACCGTCAAGGTGGATAATCACCTCACACGGCTGCTTTAACGGCACGTTCCACCGGGCAGGACGCTTGACCAACAGGCCCTTGAGGGAGATATCAAGCACCTCCGTTGCCCACACGCCGTCCTGACAATGGAGCTCGCAGGGAGCGTCAAACTCGATGCGGTGGAAGCGGCGTTTTTCGGGGGGCTGAATGGTCAAGTGGTTACTCCTGTCTACCGGTCTTGGTTTGTATGACTATAGACCCGACACGGGGGATACGGCTAGCGGAGTTTTTGGGTGGCTTTCGGGGATAGATGTCGGATTCGGAGTTAGGCCGTTATGGGGCCCTTTTCAAAACTTCCGGAGGCCATGGATGGTCGGAGAGAAGCACACAGAAATGCGCTCGTAGCGGTTTGGGGAATCCCTTTCCGACCGCTGCCATCCCCTCGCTTACAGGCCAGGGAATGGCAAGCACCAAAATCAGCGGTGATATTCAGGACTGAGCTCAACCACAGCCTCGATAAATGCCTTGGCATGCTCAGGATCCACGTCGGGGGTAATCCCGTGGCCCAGGTTGAAGATGTGCCCCGAACCGGAACCGAAGCGGCGCAGGATATCCGCCACTTCCTCGCGAATCCGCGCCGGCGGCGCGTACAGCATGGCCGGGTCCATGTTGCCCTGCAGGGCGACCCGGTCGCCGATGCGGGCACGGGCGTTACCGATGTCGGTGGTCCAGTCCAGACCGACTGCGTCGGCGCCCGAGTCAGCGATGGACTCCAGCCACTGGCCGCCGTTCTTGGTGAACAGAATCACCGGCACCCGGCGACCCTCGTTCTCGCGGATCAGGCCATCCACAATCTTCTTCATGTAGCGCAGGGAAAACTCCTCGTATGCCCAGCTGCTGAGCACACCGCCCCAGGTATCGAAAATCTGCACCGCTTGCGCACCGGCACGAACCTGGCCGTTCAGGTAGTCGATGACGCAGTCCGCCAGGTGGTCCAACAGGCGGTGCATCACCTCCGGCTGGCCGTACATCAGTTTCTTCGCCTCGCGGAAATCCTTCGACGAACCACCCTCGATCATGTAGGTCGCCAGCGTCCAGGGGCTACCGGAGAAGCCGATCAACGGCACGCTGCCATTGAGTGCGCCACGAATCGTGGACACCGCATTCATCACATAGTCCAGATCGACCTCGGCCTTGATGGTGGGCAAGGCCTCAACGTCTGCCGCTGAGCGGATGGTGTTCTTGAACTTCGGACCCTCGCCGGTCTCAAAGTACAGGCCCAGCCCCAGGGCGTCAGGGATGGTCAGGATATCCGAAAACAGAATGGCGGCGTCGAGTGGGAAGCGCTCCAGAGGCTGCAAGGTGACCTCACAGGCCAGCGGGGTGTTCTTACAGAGACTGAGAAAATCTCCCGCCTGGGCACGGGTTGCACGATACTCCGGCAGGTAGCGGCCAGCCTGACGCATCATCCAAACCGGTGTGCGGTCAACGGGCTGGCGCATCAGTGCGCGCAGGAAGCGGTCATTTTTCAGCTCGGTCATAGGAGTTCCAGTCTGCTCTCGGTCTGCGAAGTGAAGGGCAATGATACCCCGTTTACAGCAATAAAAAAGGGCGGCTTACCCTTAGCAAGCCGCCCTTTTGATCGGAATCCGATCGGACCTCAGATATCGAGATAGTCCAGAATTCCTTCAGCAGCCTGGCGGCCTTCCCATATAGCGGTTACGACCAGATCCGAACCACGGACCATGTCACCACCGGCGAAAATCTTGGGGTTGCTGGTCTGGAACGCAAACTCGGATTCCTCGGGCGCAGCCACGCGTCCGGAATCGTCGGTGTTGACGTTCTGCTCGCCAAACCAGCCGGCCGGGCTTGGCCGGAAACCGAAGGCAACCAGCACGGCATCGGCGGGGATCACTTCCTCGCTGCCGGGAACCACTTCCGGACGGCGACGGCCATTCTCGTCCGGATCACCAAGGCGGGTCTGAATGACCTTCACCCCTTCCACCCGATCTTCACCGATGATGGCGATGGGCTGACGGTTGAACATGAACTTGACGCCTTCTTCCTTGGCGTTGGCCACCTCTTTCCGGGAGCCGGGCATATTGGCTTCGTCACGACGATAAGCACAGGTCACGCTCTCAGCCTGCTGCCGGATGGAGGTACGGTTGCAGTCCATGGCAGTATCACCACCGCCGAGCACCACGACGCGCTTGCCCTTCATGTCGATGAAATCCGCCGCGTCCTGCTCGTAACCAAGGCGGCGATTGACGTTGGAGATCAGGAACGGCAGCGCATCGTAGACGCCCGGCAGCTCTTCACCCGGGAAACCGCCTTTCATATAGGTGTAGGTGCCCATGCCCATGAACACGGCGTCGTAGTCGCCGAGGATGTCTTCCATCATCACATCCTTGCCCACTTCAGTGGACAGGCGGAATTCCACACCCATTTCCTCGAACACCTGGCGGCGACGGGTCATCACCGATTTTTCCAGCTTGAATTCCGGGATACCGAAGGTCAGCAGGCCTCCGATTTCCGGGTAGATATCAAACACCACCGGCTTGACGCCGTTGCGCACCAGAATATCGGCGCACCCGAGCCCGGCCGGCCCCGCGCCAATCACCGCCACTTTCTTGTCTGTCCACTTGACGGCGGACATGTCGGGCTTCCATCCCAGCGCGAACGCGGTGTCGGTAATGTACTTCTCGACCGAGCCGATGGTAACGGCGCCGTAGCCGTCATTCAGGGTGCAGGCGCCCTCACAGAGGCGATCCTGTGGGCAGACACGGCCACACACTTCCGGCAAGGAGTTGGTCTGGTGGCACAACTCCACCGCCCTCATGATATTGCCTTCCGATACCAGCTTCAGCCAGTTGGGGATGTAGTTGTGAACCGGACATTTCCACTCACAATACGGGTTACCGCATTCCAGGCAGCGGTGTGCCTGTGGCGCAGCCTGCTCCTGGGTGAACGGATGATAGATTTCCCCGAATTCCTTCTTGCGTTTCTTTGCGGGTACTTTCTTGGGGTCCACGCGCCCAACTTCGACAAACTGGAAGTCGTTATTCAGTCGTTCTTTCATCATGCTGCTCTCATCAACTCGATTTCGACGGGGGCGACGCTGTCTGGCGCCCCCCTTTTACCCTGTTCAGTCCGGCGCTTATTCCGGGCGCGCGCGCGTGCTTGCCAGCAAGCTGCGGAGGTTCGCCGCCTTGGGTTTCACCAGCCAGAAACGGCCGATGAAGTCGTCGAAATCTTCAAGAATGTGTTCTGCCCACGGACTGCCGGTCTCCGAGATGTGCTCACGGATCACTCCACGCAGGTGATTGCGGTAGGACTCCATGTCCTCACGTGAGATGCGCTGGATTTCCACCAGTTCGTGGTTGTACTTGTCCACGAAGGTGTTGTCCATATCCAGCACATAGGCAAAACCGCCGGTCATGCCGGCACCAAAGTTATAGCCGGTCGATCCCAGCACGGTAATCAGACCGCCGGTCATGTATTCGCAGCAATGGTCGCCTGCACCTTCCACCACCGCATGGGTGCCGGAGTTACGAACGGCAAAACGCTCGCCCGCGGTACCTGCGGCAAACAGCTTGCCACCGGTCGCGCCGTACAGGCAGGTGTTACCCACAATGGAGGTTTCGTGAGTCTTGAAGGTGCTGCCGCGGGGCGGTTTGACCACCAGCTTGCCGCCGGTCATGCCCTTACCCACGTAATCGTTGGCGTCGCCTTCCAGAATCAGGTTAAGGCCACCCACGTTCCACACCCCGAAGCTCTGGCCGGCAGTACCGGTCAGATCCAGCGTGACCGGCGCATCCACCATGCCCTGGTTACCGTGCCGCGCGGCAATTTCACCGGACAGACGGGCACCGATGGAGCGGTCGCAGTTGGTCACACGGTAAGACCAGGCGCCACCGGACTTCTCATCAAGTGCACCGGCAATGTCCCTGACCATCTGCTCGGCGAGAGCGCCCTCATCAAACGGCTGGTTGCGCTCCACCTGACAGGTCTGCGGCTTGTCCGCCGGGATGTGGTCGTTGGCCAGCAAGCGGCTCAGATCCAGCTTCTTCTGACGCTCAGTGTCACCCGGCAGGCGCTCCAGCAGGTCAACCCGACCCACCAGTTCCTCCAGGCTGCGCACGCCCAGCTTGGCCATCCACTCGCGGGTTTCTTCCGCCACAAAGCGGAAGAAATTCATGGCCATTTCCACCGTGCCTTTGAAGTGTTCTTCACGGAGGTGTTCGTTCTGGGTAGCCACACCGGTGGCACAGTTGTTCAGGTGACAGATGCGCAGGTACTTACAGCCCAGCGCCACCATCGGGGTAGTACCGAATCCGAAGCTTTCCGCGCCCAGAATGGCGCCCTTGACCACATCCAGACCGGTTTTGATGCCGCCATCCGTCTGAAGGCGGATCTTGCCGCGCAAATCGTTGGCGCGCAGCGCCTGCTGGGTTTCGGTCAGACCCAGCTCCCACGGGGAGCCGGCGTAACGGATGGAGGTCAGTGGGCTGGCTGCGGTGCCTCCGTCGTAACCGGAAACGGTGATCAGATCGGCGTAGGCCTTGGCCACACCGGCGGCAATGGTGCCGACACCCGGTTCGGAAACCAGCTTCACCGAAACCAGAGCCTGCGGGTTCACCTGCTTCAGATCGAATATCAGCTGCGCCAGATCTTCGATCGAGTAGATGTCATGGTGCGGCGGCGGAGAAATCAACGTCACGCCGGGCACGGAATAACGCAGTCTGGCAATCAGGTCGTTGACCTTACCGCCCGGTAACTGGCCACCCTCTCCGGGCTTGGCGCCCTGCGCCACCTTGATCTGCATGACATCGGCACTGCGCAGGTATTCGGCGGTAACGCCGAAGCGCCCGGAGGCCACCTGCTTGATCTTCGAACGCTTCTCGGTGCCGTAACGCGCGGGGTCTTCACCGCCCTCACCCGAGTTGGAACGACCACCCAGGGTATTCATCGCAACCGCCAGCGCCTCGTGGGCTTCCGGAGACAGCGCCCCCAGGGACATGGCCGCGGAGTCAAAGCGCGGGAAGATGTTCTCGACCGGCTCAACCTCGGTGATATCGATGGCCTGAATGTCCTTACGGAAGCCCAGCAAGTCCCTCAGGGTTGCCACCGGGCGCTCGTTTACCAGCCCTGCGTACTCCTTGTAGTGACCGTATTCACCGCTGCTCACCGCTTCCTGCAATTTGCCAACCACGTCCGGATTGAAGGCATGATATTCCTGACCGTGGACGTACTTCAGCAGACCACCCTGGGAGATCGGCTTGCGGGGTTTCCAGGCCACGGCCGCCAGCTGCTCCTGATCCTGCTGAAAATCAAAGAAGCCAGCGCCCTGGATACGGCTCGGCACGCCTTTGAAGCACAGATCGACCACGTTATCCGCCAGACCGATGGCCTCGAACAACTGGGCGCCCCGGTAGGAGGTAATGGTGGAGATGCCCATCTTCGACAGGATCTTCAGCAGGCCCTTGTTGATGCCCTTACGGTAGTTGTTTTTGGCCTCGATCGGATCCATCAGCACTTCGCCGGTGCGGATCAGGTCGTTCAGAACCTGGTAGGCCAGATACGGATAGACCGCCGTGGCACCGAAACCGAACAACACCGCAAACTGGTGCGGGTCGCGGGCCCAGCCGGTCTCCACAATGATGTTGGAGTCGCAGCGCAGGCCTTTCGCCACCAGATGGTGGTGAACGGCACCGGTGGCCATCAGGGCGTTGACCGGCAACTCGCCTTCTTTCAGATCCTTGTCTGACAGAATCAGCAGAACTTTGCCGTCGCGGGTCGCCTGCTCGGCCTCGTCGCATACCTGACGGATGGCCTGCTCCAGCCCCATCTCGGCGCGGTAGCCCAGATGAATTCGCGCCACCTCAAAACCAGGGCGATCATTATTGGCGATTTTCAGGAACTTGGCCGGCGACAGAACCGGCGTTGTCAGGATGATCCGGTCGGCGTGCTCCGGTGTTTCCTCGAACACGTTCCGCTCGGAACCCAGACAGGTTTCCAGGGACATCACGATTGCTTCACGCAGCGGATCGATCGCGGGGTTGGTTACCTGGGCAAATTTCTGGCGGAAATAATCCCCTACATGGCGAACGCGGCTGGACAACACCGCCATCGGGGTATCGTCACCCATGGAACCGACCGCTTCCTGAGCACTCTCCGCCAGTGGGCGAAGTACCTGATCGCGCTCTTCGAAGGACACCATGAACATTTTCTGGTGAACCAGTAGCTCATCGGCATCCATCAGGCGGAATTCAGGTGTGTCCTGGTTCAGCGTGGTCTCTACCCGCAGGGAGTTCTCGCGCAACCACTGCTTGTAGGGGTGCGCGTTCTTGAGACGCTCATCAATATCCGGCGTGTGGAGCACTTCCCCGGTCTGGGTATCGACAGCGAGCATCTGGCCCGGGCCAACACGGCCCTTGGCCACAACGTCATCGGGCTCATAACCGTAGGTGCCGATCTCGGACGCCAGGGTGATGAAGTCGTCCTTGGTGACCACCCAGCGTGCCGGGCGCAAGCCGTTACGGTCGAGCATACACACCGCGTAGCGACCGTCGGAGAAGACCAGGCCGGCGGGACCGTCCCACGGCTCCATGTGCATGGAGTTGTACTCGTAGAAGGCGCGCAGCTTGGAGTCCATGGTGTCAACGTTCTGCCACGCCGGCGGAATCATCATCCGCACCGCACGGAACAGATCCACGCCACCGGCCAGCAGTACTTCCAGCATGTTATCCATGCTGGATGAATCCGAACCGGTCAGGTTAACCAGCGGCTGCAGGGTTTGCAGGTCCGGCAGGTCCGGCGAGCTGAACTTGGCCGCGCGGGCGATCGCCCAGTTGCGGTTGCCATCAATGGTGTTGATCTCACCGTTGTGAGCAAGGAACCGGAACGGCTGGGCCAACGGCCAGCGCGGCATGGTGTTGGTGGAAAACCGCTGGTGGAACACGCAAATCGCGGTCTGCAGGTCCGGATCGCCCAGATCCTTGTAAAAGTTCGCCAGATCGGCCGGCATCATCAGGCCTTTGTAGGCCAGCGTGCGGTGAGACAGGCTGCAGATGTAGAACTCGGCGTCGTCCGCCATATCACGCTCGGCGTAACGGCGACCGATAAACAGGCTGATGGCGAACTCTTTTTCTGCCTTACCGGCGGGCGCCACGAAGACCTGCTCGATACGTGGCAGGCAATCCAGCGCCATCGGACCGAGGCAGCTGTCATCGGTGGGCACTTCACGCCAGCCCAGAATATCCAGGCCCTGCTCGGTCAGCCGCGCTTCGATGGCAGCACGCCCGGCTTGCGCCTTGGCTTCGTCCTGATTCAGGAACACCTGACCAACCGCGAACAGGTCGCCGGGCTCTTTGCCAAAGGCGGCCTTGGCGGCCTTGCGCAGGAAGGCATCTGGACTCTGGATCAGCAGGCCACAACCGTCACCGGTCTTTCCGTCTGCAGCAATACCACCACGGTGGGTCATGCAGGTCAGCGACTCGATGGCAGTTTGCAACAACTTATGGCTGACCTCGCCCTTCATGTGGGCGATCAGTCCGAAACCGCAGTTGTCCCTGAATTCCTCGGGATGATACAAACCTGTCATCATAAGCGTTCTCTCACATAGAAATGCTTTTCAATCAAAGAGTTGTAAACAAATACCGTTAAAGTCACCCTTTGACACTGAAAATGGGGGCTGGATATTCTACACACGTAGAAATACGTACTCAATCCGGAGACTGCTTATTTTAGGGGCAAGAAAATCATTTGGATCACCTAAACCCATTGATTCTCTGGACTTTTACCGGTGCCTTCCCGGTCTCACTGACGAAGCGCGAATGACGATCAAAACCCGCCAAATGGCCGGATCCAGGGCGAAATGGTCTGCAAATCCGCCGGCAGCTTCGCCAGCGCCGACCTGGCAGCATCCGCATCGGCAAACTCACCATAGAATACCACGAACCAGTCCCGATCCTGGCGTGTAGAACGGGTATATTGCAAGCCCATCACCTCGGCATGCTGCTCCAGGAAGTCCGTTGCAGTCTTTTCGAGGAACCCGGCGAGGAGCTGCGCGGTAACACCTTCGCGCTGACGCGCCTCCGCGAGGGTGACAAAGCGTTCAGGCATGGATGGCGCGAACTCCGGATCCGACGCCAATTGAGTGTCGAGCTCAGGCTGCGGCTGGAGTTCCGGCAAGGGTTCGGACCGGGCTTCGGCCTGTGGCACCGGCTCGCGGTCCGGGGTAAGTGGCGTCGGCTCCACTGCAGACACCACCGGCGCCGGCTGGGAAGCAGGCTGATCGGGGCCTATGGTAATACTTTTACGGATGCGCTCGGGCACCACCTCCACCGGCTCTGGAACCAGAGACTCGTCGTATTGAGCCGAAACGATCCACCAGGACAGGCCGAGCAGTGCCAGAGCCAGCGCCGGCCAGCGGAAACTCAGAAGGCTCCGGAACGGGAATTGCCTTGCGGACGACGCCGCAGGCACCATACCAAGCCAAACTGCGGGCGTGACCCGCTTGACGCGGCCGAAGCTGCCCTGGCTGAGCTCGTGGATCTGCCGCAATCGGGCGGCACTGAGAAGGTTGGCAAGATCTCCACCGGCACGATGCACGCGAGGCTCGAGATAGCCGCGAACTTCCTCCTGGGTTAACGGTCTCAGATGCACCTGATGAACCCCTGTGGTCGCCTCATCCAGGCCCAGCATGGCAATCAGTTCGTGGCCACCGCTGAATACCGGGACCGCGGCCGCGCCGCGATCGGCCGCGAGAAACGCTGCCAGAAGCATTCGTAAACACTCGGGCGGCGCACGGTCAGCGTCATCCACCAGCAACACCATGCGCTGCCCTTTCCGGGCGCGGGCCTCAGACCAACGGAAGAATCCGTAGATGGCCTCGCTGGGGTTTTGCGGGGTCTCGATACTCTTGTGGGCAATGGCCAGCAGGCAGCGGGCCAGCGCCTGACTTGTGGTCAGTGCCGCCGCTGGGAGCCGATGAAACTCCAGGCGGGACGACTCACTGCGCACCAGTTCCGCCAGAATCCGCGACTTTCCAACGCCGGGTGACCCGGTCAAAAGCAGCGCCATATCTCCAAAACCACTGAGGTGCCGGAGCGTTTCTAGGGCATGGTGACGCATGGCATCCGGATAAAACGGCGATTCCATATCCAGCGGATTGGCTCTCAAGCCGTACACCTGTTGCAGCCTCGGAAACAGACCGCCATCGTCAAGGCTGTTCAATCCCGCATCGTTCACTGTCAGTCCCTGTTGCGCGTGGTCCAAACCCGATCAACGCCTGATAAATCAGGCTGACCTGCAGAATTCGTTCAAGGTGGCGGCAAGCGACCCGGGCTTTGCGTCAGCCGTGACAAAAGCGTCACCGACGGCCCGCAGCAGCACCAGCCGCAATGCACCATCCACGTTTTTCTTGTCGACGGACATCAGTTCCATAAAGTCCGCAGGTGTCATCTCCCGGGGCGGCAAAGCCGGTAACCCAGCACGAAGTATTAACGCCCGGCAGCGCTGGAAATCCGCTTCGGAAATCATGCCGTCTCTGCGCGATAGGTCCGCCGCCATGATCATCCCCGTGCCAACGGCCTCGCCGTGCAGCCAGTTGCCGTAGCCGGCAAAGGTCTCGATCGCATGACCGAAGGTATGCCCCAGATTCAGGATGGCTCGAAGCCCACCCTCACGTTCATCCTGCGCGACGACGTCGGCCTTGCAGGCGCAGGAGCGGAAGATAGCCTCGACCAGAGCCTCCGCTTTGAGTGCCATCAGACGGTCGATGTCACGGTCCAGCCAGGCCAGAAATTCGGTATCGCGGATCAGACCATACTTGATCACTTCCGCCAGTCCCGCCGACACTTCCCGCGGCGGCAGAGTTGCCAGGGAATCGGTGTCAATCAGCACCACTTCAGGCTGATGGAAGGCACCAATCATATTCTTGCCCAGCGGGTGGTTGATCCCGGTCTTACCGCCTACTGACGAATCCACCTGCGATAGCAGCGTGGTGGGAATCTGGATAAATGGCACTCCGCGTTGATAGCTTGCGGCTGCATACCCGGTCATGTCGCCGATCACGCCGCCGCCGAGCGCGACCAGCGTGGTTTTCCGGGTGTGCCGCTTCGCCAACAAAGCATCAAAGATAAGGTTGAGCGTTTGCCAGTCCTTGTACTTCTCGCCATCTGGCAGGATGACCGTATCCACGCGCTTGCCGCGAAAACACGCCTCGGCCTTTTCGAGGTAGAGCGGCGCGACCGTCTCATTGGTGACGATCATGACCTGGCTGCCCGCCACGTAGGGGGTCAGATCCCGGCTACCCAGCAGCCCCGCGCCGATAAAAATGGGGTAGCTACGATCACCCAGATCCACGTTGAGCTCTCTGACCGCTCTATGCATGATTTCGCCCTTCCTTCCGCACCTGACGTTTGTGGCGCGGCGTTCTCGGATTCACCCTGTTAACCAATTGACGGACCACCAGCCTGGGGCTTTTCCGGTCCGTGTACATAACGATGTCGGCCAGCCCGGTGTAAAGCGGGTCGCGCACTGTGAACAGGTGCCGCAGGACCGCCTCGGGATCGTCATTCTGGAGCAGGGGCCGATTGCGGTCGCGACGGGTGCGCTCGACCTGCTGGTCGATCGAGGTTTTCAGATAAACCACGGCAGCATCACGCTTGAGGAGTTCGTGATTTTCGGGGCGCATGACGGCACCACCACCCGTGGCCAGCACGGTACCGTGCACCGCAGACAGCTCCGCCAACATTGCCGTTTCCCGTTGCCTGAACCCCTCCTCACCCTCGACATCAAATATCCACGGGATGTTGGCTCCGCAGCGCTCTTCAATGATTCGGTCTGAATCCAGAAAACGATAGCCGAGCTCCCTGGCCAGCATTCGGCCAATCGTGCTTTTGCCCGCCCCCATGGGACCAACCAGGACTATTCGTTTTGGCAGTGACATAACTTGAGCTCATAAACATTCTGGCGGGTGAGAATAGCACAGGGCCGCAGAATCGATAAATTTCACCCGTGTCCGGACGAAAAAAAGCCGCCGGTGCTAGGCGGCGGCTTTCGTTACACGGTGAGCTTAATCGATCAGGTCGCTTTTGATGATCTTCGGGGTGATGAAGATCAACAGCTCGCTACGCTCGTCGATTCGCTCGGTGCGCTTGAAAAGACGACCCAGGTAGGGAATATCGCCCAGGAACGGCGTCTTGGTGACGGTGGTGGCGACTTCGGACTGGAAGATACCACCCAGAACGACGGTCTCGCCGTTGCCCACCAGCACCTGAGTGGTGACCTCGTTGGTGTTGATGGCCGGTATACCGGCAGTCACTTCGCCACGGGAATCCTGGTTCACCACAAGGTCCATGATGATCTTGTCGTCTGGCGTAATCTGCGGCGTCACTTCCAGCGACAGCGCAGCTTCCTTGAAGGAAACCGATGTAGCACCACTGGAGGAGGCTTCCTGGTAAGGAATCTCTTCACCGGACTTGATCTTGGCGGTCTGCCTGTCAGCCGTTACCACACGAGGCTGGGATACAACCTCCGCCTGACCGTCGCTCTCGAAGGCGGACAGCTCGAGGTCGATCAGCAGGTCGGTGCCGATATACCCGAAGGCAACCGATGATGTGTTGGTGCGGGTTACGCCGAGATCAACGTTCAGATCGGAAGGCAGCGTCAGCGGACCGCCGCCGGTGCCGATGCCCGGCAAGCCACCCTGGGAGCCACCCACCACAATGCTGTCAGTGCCGCCATCGGCGGTTGCACGCCCCTGCGCGCCCCAACGAACACCCAGCTCTTCAGCGACATTGTTTTGGGCACGCACGATCCGCGCCTCAATCGATACCTGGCGTACGGCCACGTCCCAGGTTGTCACCAGACGACGAATTTCCTCAAGCTTTTCTGCCGTTTCACGCACGCTGATGGTGTTGGTACGCGCATCGGACGAAACGAATCCGCGGGAAGAGACAAGCTCCGCGTCAGCCTGGATCAGAGCAACGATGTCGGCGGCCTTGGCGTAGTTGACCTGAATGATATCAAGGCGAACCGGGGCCAGTTCCGCGATCTGCTTGGTGGTTTCCAGCTCGAGCTTTTCACGGGCAGCGATCTCGTCAGCAGGCGCTACCAGCAGAACGTTGCCGATCTGACGCTTGTCCAGGCCCTTGGTCTTGAGGATCAGATCCAGCGCCTGATCCCAGGGCACATTTTGCAGGCGCAGGGTGATGCTGCCGCTGACCGTATCACTGGCAACCAGGTTAAGGCCGGTAAAGTCGGCAATCAGCTGCAGCACCGAACGGACCTCGATGTCCTGGAAGTTCAGTGACAGCTTATCGCCCGTATATGGGAACCTCTCCTCGCGGCGCTCTTCCGCCTCCTGCTCAGACAGCTTCTCAACGCTGACGGTGAACTGCGAGCCGGACTGGTACGCGATGTAATCGTAGTTGCCTTCCGGACGAATCTCGACAACGGCGTTGCCGTTCTCGATGAAGGTGTCAACACGGGTCACCGGCGTGGCAAAATCGGTGACGTCGAGACGGCGGCGGAGATTCTCCGGAACCGTGGTGCCGTCCATGGTCAGGCGAATTTTGCCACCCAGCTCGGACAGATCCACCGGCGTGCTCGGACTGCCGAGATCAACAATCACCCGACCCTCGCCATCTTTGCCGCGACGAAAATCGACGCCGGCCAGCGCATCGCGGCTGCGCGAGGACGCTGGCGCGGCAGACGAGGAACCGCCGCCATTGGCAGCCATGGTCGTGCCACTGCTTTCACCACCAATAGTCAGCACCAGTGAATTACCCTGCCGGGCGGTCTCGTAGGGTGCCAGCTCGATCAGATTGAAGATCAAGCGGGTGCGGTCTTTGGTTTCCACCACGGTCATGCTTTGGGCATTGCCGGAACCCAGTGGGACACTGCGACTATCCAGACCGCTCTGCGTATCTCGCAGATCGACCGCAATCCGTGCCGGGCGCTCGATGGTGTAACCCGTTGGTTCGGGGGGTTGACCGTCAAATTGCAACGTCACTTCCAGCTGGTCGCCGGGCAACGATGAAAACGACACGTCTTCCAGCGTGACCGCATTGGCCAGGCCAGATAACAACCCCAGAGCAATCACGCTGACGTATACATTGAGTTTTCTGAACATCGCTAGCCTCGACCCCAAACTTTTTTGTTCATGCATGTTTCTTTCGCTATTCATCATCCCGCTCCTTAGCCTTCTTCATCGAGGGACAGGAAACGAGGACGTTCGACCCATCCACCCCGGCCATTGGGAACGATTTCAATGAGCTCCACACGGGACTCGCCTATGCCGACAATGCGGCCGTAGTTTTGCCCCATGTAATTGCCCGAACGTACCCGGTGTACGCCACCCGCGTTGTCGCGAATCAGCGCAAAAAGACCACCTGAGGTGTCTGTCAGGGTTCCCACCATGTTCAGATCCTTCAGGTCGAAGTTTTCCAGCACCTCTCTCGGGCGATCGAGATCCGGCTCGACGTCACTGACCGGCTCGTTATCCACCATGGTCAACTGCGCATCAATCGGCGGTTCAAAAGGCGCGCGCCGATCGGCGGCAGAGTAACTGAACGCTTCGTATGCCTTGAACTCCGGCAAGGGTTCAACGTGCCCCCTCGGTTTCGCCCTGGTATCGGCCATGAATTTGTCAAGATCAGAGAAACCACTTCCCTGGGAACAAGCCGTCAGAAGGGATGCCAGACAAATACCCAGCCAGGCTTTTCCCGCATGCTGTCCTGCCATGCTCATTCTCCAGCCCGGTAGCGGTAGGTGCGTGCGAGGACCTGCATATCCAGTCGCTCGCCATCACCGCCAGTTGGTTTAATCGTCAAGTCGTGCAGCGTCACAATCCGTGGCAGGCTTGCCACACTGCTGACGAAGGATGCCAGCTCATGGTAAGAGCCGGAAACGCGGATGTTGATCGGCAACACCGAGTAGAAATCACGACGCTGTTCAGGCTGGAGAGCGACTTCCTGCAGCGCAAGGCCGCTACCGAGCGCTGTGTTGGTTATGTCCTCCAACAGCCCGGGCACCTCGGTTTCACTGGGCAGCTGCCGAACCAGAGCCCCGAACGTCTCTTCCATTTCCTCCATCTGCGCCTTGAACACGTCAAGGTTGGCAACCTGGTAGGCCTTGTCTTCGTATTTCTTGCGGAGCTCCTGCTCGGTGCTTTCAACTCTTTCGAGCTGCGCGTACTGATCCTTGATAAAGAACCAGTACCCACCACCCAGGATCAGACCGAAAATGATCAGTGCCACGATGGCTTTGATCGGCGCTGGCCAGATACCCGCGTTGTTGACATCAAGATCGTTGATGTCGAATTCATTCAGACTTTTGAGTGAGTCCGCGAGGCTCATTACTTATCCTCCCCTTCGGGCTCTGGAGTTTGCTGCTGGACCGACATCTTGAATTCACTGTACCCGGTCCGACGACTGTCGGCGGCGGCAACGTTGGTCAGGTTCGGATCGCTGAACCAGTCTGACTCCTCGAAACGCCGCAACAAGGTGGAGACCCGGCCATTGGATTCGGCCATGCCAACGATATCCACGCGGTCTCCGGTTTTCTTCAGATCCGAGTAGAACAAGCCATCCGGCAGCGTCCGCACCAGCTCGTCGAAGACGCGGACGATGACCGGGCGGGTGCCCTGAAGCTCCTGGATCACCTGCATGCGGGCCAAAAGCTCGTCCCGCTTGCGCTTCAGATCCTCGATTTCCTTGATCTGTTGATCAAGCTGCCTGGTCGCTGTCTCGATGTAGGCGTTGCGGGACTGCTGGTAGGCAATGCGGCTGTCCATGTCGGACTTCCACAGAAACGCCAGGCCGGCTGCCACTATGGCCGCCCCCAGAATCATCACCACGAACTGCTTCTGTTTTTCCGCGCGAAGTTCTTCACGCCAGGGTCTGAGGTTAATCTTTGCCATCAGTCAAAGCTCCTCATCGCCAGACCACACGCAATCATCAGCGAGGGCGCGTCATTGCCAAGTGCCGACGCGTTAACCCGGGATCCGACTGCCATATCGGCAAACGGATTGGCCACCAGCGTTGGCGTGCCTGTTTTTTCCTCGACCATTTCCGTCAGCCCCTGAATGGAAGCCGTACCGCCGGCAAGCACCACATAATCCACCGCGTTGTACTGACTCGCTCCGAAAAAGAATTGCAGCGCTCGTGCCACTTGCTGCACCACGGCTTCACGGAAGGGAGTGAGTACTTCTGAGTCGTAATCGTCCGGCAGGCCACCCTGCTTTTTGGCCAGCCCCGCCTCTTCCAGCGACAAACCATACCGACGCTGAATTTCCTCGGTGAGCTGTTTGCCGCCGAAGATCTGCTCACGGGTATAAACCGTTTTGCCCTCGGCCAGCACGCTCAGCGTTGTCATGGTCGCGCCGACGTCGACGATGGCCACGACCAGTTCCTCGCCCTGAGATTCGAGCTGGCGCTCGATCAGCGAGTAGGCACGCTCAAGCGCGTAAGCTTCCACGTCCACAATCTTGGTATTCAGCGACGCAATCTCGAGGGCATCCTCGCGAATATCGACGTTCTCTTTCCGGCACGCGGCAAGAAGAACGTCAACCTGGTCAGGATTGGTTTCAGAGGCGCCCTGAACTTCGAAATCAATGGCCACTTCGTCAAGCGGGTATGGAATGTACTGGTCCGCCTCCAGAGCGATCTGGTCCTCCATCTCGAACTCGTTGAGGCCGCCATCCATCTGGATGACTTTGGTAATGACGGCGGAGCCCGAGACAGCCACGGCGACCTGTTTGACGCCGGTGCGGGATTTCGACGCGACGCGCTTGAGCACCTCTCCAACCGCTTCGACGTCCGTAATGTTTTTCTCGACAACAGCATTCGCCGGCAACGGCTCTACTGCGTAGCTTTCGACCTTATACCGGTCACCCGTCTTTGAGAGTTCCAACAGCTTCACCGAGCTGGAGCTGATATCGACACCCAAGACGGCACTGGATTTTTTACCAAACAATCCGAACACGCGCTCACCCTATACCTGGTTACATGCACCGGGTTACGTAACTTATGTGTTTTTTATTTAAGAGAATTTCTTCAATTTTCCGTCTACAATGCGAGTTCTTCATTATTTGAATGACATTGCAACGGTGAAGCGAATTATCCTTCCTAAAGCAATTTCTCAAATGATAGACCTATATCCAACAGTTGTCAGAAAAAAATGTCTCATTTGTTGCGTACATCCCGCCTGTTTGCCTGGCTTTTTATCACCGGATTAAGTCTCGCGATGATCGTGACTTCCGGTTTCTATCTTTATCTTCGCCCCGGACTTCCGCCAGTGGATCAGCTTCTTGATATCAAGTTGCAGACGCCACTGAGGGTCTACAGCGCGGATGACAGATTAATAGCAGAATTCGGTGAAAAGAGAAGGGCACCGGTCACAATCGAACAGATCCCTACAATTCAGTTACATGCCTTTCTGGCCGCGGAAGACGCGCGTTTTTACGACCACTTCGGGGTGGACTTCAAAGGCCTGATGCGGGCTGCCATCGAACTGGTCTCCACGGGAGAGATCCAGTCTGGGGGCAGCACCATCACAATGCAGGTTGCAAAAAATTACTTTTTGTCACGCGACAGAACGTTTATCCGCAAGTTCAACGAGATACTTCTGGCTCTTCAAATAGAACGTGAACTGAGCAAGGAGCGCATCCTCGAGCTCTACCTGAACAAGATCTATCTCGGCAACCGCTCGTACGGCATCGCTGCCGCCGCTCAGGTTTACTACAACAAGCCGATCTCCGAACTGTCCCTGGCACAGATGGCCATGCTTGCCGGCCTGCCCAAGGCACCGTCCGCCTTCAACCCTCTCGCCAATCCTGAGCGCGCACAGATTCGCCGCAACTGGATTCTCGGGCGCATGCGAGACCTCGGCTACATCACGCCGGACGCATATGAACTGGCAGCCAATGCCCCCCTCACCGCGCGCTACAATGCCGCGGATACCGAAGTGGATGCCGATTTTGCCGCGGAAATGGCGAGAACCGAAATGGTTCGGCGGTTTGGCGACAAGGCCTACACCGATGGCTACGAAGTCAAGCTCACCGTTAACAGTACCAAGCAGCAGCAGGCCACGTTGGCCCTCCGCAAGGGCCTGGAGACGTATGACCGCAGGCACGGCTTCCGGGGACCCATCGGCCAGATTGACAGTGTCGAGCTGGAACCGGAGAACCTGGAGCGATTGATTGCCGGCTATCCGCGGGTGGAAGCCCTCATACCCGCCATCGTGACCGCGGTCCGGGACGACGACGGCGAAGTGGATCTGTTTGCCCGAACCCTGGGCAAAACCGTCATGACCTTTGAGTCCATGACCTGGGCCCGACGCTACAGAACCGAAAACCTGACCGGCGCCAAACCGGAAAAACCCTCGGACGTGGTCAGCAGAGGCGATGTCGTCTACGTCAAACCGGCCGCAGACCCGGCACTCGAGACCATGGCCACAGAAGCCGGCGCTGATGATGGCCGCAGCCCGCAGATCGACACCATCAATATCCGTCAGGTTGGTCTGGCTCAGGCGCCTCGCGTGGAGGGCGCCCTTATTTCTCTGAATACTGCCACGGGGGCCATCGAAGCACTTGCTGGCGGGTACAGCTTCAGCCAGAGCAAGTACAATCGCGCCACCCAGGCGAAGCGACAGCCTGGCTCCACCTTCAAGCCTTTCCTGTACCTGGCTGCTCTCGAAAACGGCATGACACCTGCCACCATCTATAACGATGCCCCGATCGTGTTTGATGACGACGAACTGGAAACAGCCTGGCGCCCGCAGAATTCGTCTGGCCAGTTCTATGGCCCAACGCGGCTTCGCAAGGCGCTCTACCTGTCACGAAACCTGGTCTCCATCCGGCTACTCCGGGACCTGGGCATCCAGAACACACTGGATTACCTTGACCAGCTGAAGATCCCCACCGGCGACATGCAAAAAGACCTGTCCCTGTCTCTTGGCAGCGGCCAGCTGACGCCTATGGAACTGGCAAGGGGCTTTGCAGTGATCGCCAACGGCGGGTATGACGTGACGCCCTACCTGATAGCGAGCATCACAGACGTCAACGACGAAGAGATTTACAGCGCGCCGAAAGTGATTTTATGCAACCGGGACTGCGATGACGTCCTACAGCAGGCATCGGCAGAAGGCGACGCAGCCAGCGATGGTGAACCTAAAGTACGCATTGCCCGCCGCCTTGCCGATGAGCGCTCGGTGTATATTCTGCACTCGATGATGCGGGACGTGATCAAGCTGGGCACGGGGCGCCGCGCGCTGGCACTGGGTCGCAGCGACTTGGCCGGCAAAACCGGAACGACCAACGAGCAGGTAGACACCTGGTTTGCCGGATACAATCACGACATTGCCACCACCGTGTGGGTCGGCTTTGACCAACCTGCCCCATTGGGACGCCGCGAATTCGGTGCCAGCACGGCACTGCCGGTCTGGATGGACTATATGAAAGTTGCTCTGAACGGCAGCTCCAGCTCGCTGATGCCCCGCCCGAACGGCATCGTCAACGTTCGGATTGACCCGGAAACCGGAAAGCGCGCCCGACCGGGGCAGGATGGTTTGTTTGAACTGTTTCGCGAGGAGGATGCGCCGCCGCCAATGGATCCGCGGGACGAATCCGGAAACGGCGGTAATGGCGATGATGATCTGTCACGCCAGATCTTCTGACCTGACCGAAGCATTCAGGCACAAAAAAACCGGCGGGATCACCGCCGGTTTTTTTATGTGCTCAGCTCACCGGGAACGACTCAGATGATATCGTCCATGGACTTGAGCGGGTAGTGAGCCGGATACGGGTTACGCGCAACACCGGAATCAACCGCTGCACGGGCTACCGCCGCCGGAACCACTCCCAGCAGGCGCACATCCATCGGCTTGGGAATGATGTATTCCTTACCGAATTCAAACGCCTCAACACCATAGGCTTCGCAGATCTCACGGGGTACCGGCTCTTTCGCCAGCTCGCGAATCGCGTTTACCGCAGCCACTTTCATCTCCTCATTGATGCTGGTGGCACGCACGTCCAGAGCACCGCGGAAAATGAACGGGAAGCCCAGCACGTTGTTCACCTGGTTCGGGTAGTCCGAACGACCGGTCGCCATGATCAGGTCATCGCGGGTTGCCAGGGCAACTTCCGGGCTGATCTCGGGATCCGGGTTGGAGCAGGCAAACACAATCGGATTGGGCGCCATCAGCTTCAGCTGATCAGCGGTCAGCAGGTCCGGACCAGAGAGACCCAGGAACACATCGGCACCGGTCATCGCGTCATCCAGCGTGCGCTTGTCGGTGTCGTTGGCAAACATAGCCTTGTACTGGTTCAGATCGTCACGACCCGAGTGGATCACACCCTTGCGGTCAAGCATGAAGATGTTTTCAGAGCGAATACCGCAGCTGATCAGCAGCTTCATACAGGCAATCGCGGCGGCACCGGCACCCAGGCACACCACTTTTGCTTCTTCAATTTTCTTACCCTGAAGCTCCAGAGCGTTGATCATGCCGGCCGCGGTTACAATGGCGGTTCCGTGCTGATCGTCGTGGAAGATGGGCACATTGCATTTTTCGATCAGAGCGCGCTCGATCTCGAAGCACTCAGGTGCCTTAATGTCTTCCAGGTTGATACCACCGAAGGTATCGGCGATACGCTCTACGGTTTCAATAAACGCCTGCGGGCTTTCAGAATTGACTTCGATGTCGAAAACGTCAATCCCAGCAAAGCGCTTGAACAGTACGCCCTTGCCTTCCATTACCGGCTTGCTCGCCAGAGGACCGAGGTTACCCAGACCAAGGATGGCGGAACCGTCAGAGATCACGGCTACCAGGTTGCCCTTGGCAGTGTACTTGTATGCGTTCTCGGGGTCCTTTGCGATCTCGCGGACCGGTTCGGCAACCCCGGGGCTGTACGCCAGGGAAAGGTCGCGGGAGGTCTTGGTCGGCTTGGTGATTTCAACACTCAGCTTACCAGGCCGCGGCTTGGCGTGATATTCAAGGGCTGCTTCTTTCAGATCTTGAGACATTGCCACTGTTCCGTTTGTCACGTTTAAGAGGTAATAAACCCGCCGGGACCTGTCCCAACGGAGCGCGCCATTATGGCGCGAAGGCGTAGATCAGACAAGGCCTGATTGTGCATTTACTGAGCAGTCAATAGGGCCAACTGCGTATACACCGCCACTATTTACGAATGTCCCGGGGGTTCGGGCACAAAAAAAAGCGTCCCACAGGACGCTTTTTTCAGAAAGAACCGGATAATCAGTCTTTCTTGCCACCGATGCGGCCACCGAAACGCTTCTGGAAGCGATCGATACGACCACCGGTATCCATAACCTTCTGCTTTCCAGTGTAGAACGGGTGGCACTGGGAGCACACATCCAGCTGCAGATCCTGACCGATGGTGGAACGGGTCTTGATCACGTTACCGCATGAGCAGGTAGCGGTAATCTCTTCGTACTTGGGGTGGATACCTTCTTTCATGGCGAACCTCTGTCGGTCATGCCGCTACCTGATCGCGGGAGCTTCTTACTCCGGGCGCCGGGCACCGCATGTTTGAATCAATGAAGAAGACGGGGCACAATCATGCCCTGCCGGAAACAGACCGCGAATCTTACTTGCAAACGCTACGGCAGGCAAGCCCAAACCTTTGGGGCATTTCCCCCGCACGCCGTACCGGCCGCCTCCACGTCGATATCAAGGATACGCAAATACCGTGACTGCCTCACCGAAACGGACTTCCAGCGGAACCGGGCAACCGCCGGCCACTGTGCGTATTGCCCTGAACCGTCCTTTGCGCCGTCTTTTCGACTACCGCACGCCCGACCATCTGGCGCTCCAGCCAGGCCAGCGAGTGAACATACCGTTTGGCCGGCAATCGGCCATGGGCCTGGTCGTGGAAACCGGCGTAGAGCCGCCCGCAGGAATCGAATTGAAATCGGTGTATTCCACCCCTGAGCCCTGGCCGGCGCTACCGCCGGAAACCTTTCGGCTATTGAGCTGGGCATCAGACTATTATCAGCACCCTTTGGGGGAATGTCTTTTTACTGCACTGCCGCCGGCATTGCGGCGCGGCCGCCCGGCCGCGGAAAAACCGGACACCTGGTGGCGTGCCAGCGGACTCCCTCAAACGCTCTCCGCCAACGCCCATCGTCAAAAGGCACTGCTTACCTGGCTCAGGGAGCGCCCTGCCGGCGCTCCTGTGTCGGCCATTGTCGCCGCCGGCTTCACCCGCGAGCAGATTCGCACACTGCACCAGAAAGCACTGGTAGAGGAGTCTGCCGCCTCAGGCGAAGCGCCGGCTCCGGCACCGCCAACACCGGGGCCGACCCTGTCGCCGGTGCAGCAAGCAGCCGCTGACCAGATTCCCGGGCCAGACGAGGGCTTCAACGCATCGCTTCTGTTCGGCATTACCGGTAGCGGCAAAACCGAGCTCTACCTTCATTACCTGAAGCAACGGCTCGATGACGCCTCGCAGGCGCTGGTGCTGGTGCCGGAAATCAATCTGACGCCGCAAACGGTGGCCCGATTCCAGCGCTATTTCGGCCACCGGATTGTGGTCTGGCATTCGGCCCTGAATGATGGCGAGCGCCTGTCTACGTGGCTGAAAGTCCGTAACGGCGAACCGGTCATTCTGATCGGTACACGGTCCGCCGTGCTACTACCGTTCACGCACCTGAAAACCATTGTCGTTGATGAGGAGCACGACAGCTCCTACAAGCAGGGCGAGGGTTTCCGCTACTCAGGGCGGGATGTGGCCGTATATCGGGGACACCTGAACCAATGCCCGGTGATACTGGGCTCGGCGACTCCCTCCCTGGAGTCCTATCACAACGCCCTGTCCGGAAAATACCGGCTGATCAGGCTCGAGGAACGGGCGGGTAACGCCCGGCCGCCCACCATCAGCCTGCTGGATATCCGCAGCCGTCCGCTCGAGGGCGGCCTGTCCCGCCCTAGCCTGCAAGCCATCGAGAAATGCCTTGCAGCTGGCCAGCAGGCCCTGGTGTTTGTAAACCGGCGTGGCTTCGCTCCGGTGATGATGTGTTTCGATTGCGGGCATATGGTGGAGTGCCCGCGCTGCGACACCCGGCTGACCTACCACCGACGAGACCGGGCCATGCGCTGCCACCATTGCGATTACCAGACCGCCGCCACGGAACACTGCCCCAAATGCCAGAGCGAGGCCTTCAAACCGGTCGGCCAGGGTACCGAACGCACCGAGGACATTCTCGCCTCGCAGTTTCCGGACACGCCGGTGGTGCGGGTGGACCGCGACAGCACCCAGCGCAAAGGAAGCATCCAGGGCATTCTCAAAAAAGTGAACACCGGGGAGCCCTGCATCCTGGTCGGCACCCAGATGCTGGCGAAAGGTCATGATTTTCCCAACGTCACGCTGGTGGTGGTGGTCAACGCCGACGGCGGTCTGTTCAGCATCGATTTCAGGGCCCCCGAACAGCTCATTCAGACCTTGCTGCAGGTCAGCGGTCGCGCGGGTCGTGGCGAAAAACCGGGACACGTCCTGGTCCAGACCTGCCACAGCGACCATCCGATTCTGAAATCCCTCTGCCAGGGCCACTATCTAGCCCTGGCCGATCAATTGCTTGCGGAGCGGGAGAACGGTCTGTTCCCGCCTTTTCGTGCCATGGCAATATTCCGGGCAGAAGCCGACACCATGGCAAAAAGCCTGGCACTGCTGGACACCCTGAAACCGAAAGCCAGCGTAACCGGCATCGATGTCTGGGGGCCGCTGCCGGCGCTGATCGCCCGCCGCGCGGACCGCCACCGGGCACAGTTGGTGCTGTGCTGTGACAACCGCAAACGACTGAACCAGGTACTTGCCCATCTGTGTCAGGGTCTGGATCAGCAAAAACTGCCGAGTGGGCTGAAATGGATGATTGATGTGGATCCGCAGGAAACCGGCTGAGACACGCGTAGGCTTTTTGCTTGCAGCTGCCGTTTCCGCGATAATAGCGAGCTTCGATTCCCGGCGGTCTCCCGCCTGATACCCATTCTTCCGTAAACCGAGTCATCCGACAGCATGAAAGAAACCGTCTCCGATCTGCTCCAGTCTGCACTGGCCACTCTGCAATCCGAGGGCACCCTGCCCGCGGATCAGTCCTACAGCCCGCAGGTTGGTAACACCAAGGACAAGTCCCACGGTGATTACGCCTGCAACATTGCCCTGGTGGCCGCGAAGGCGGCGGGCTGCCCGCCGCGGCAACTGGCAGAGGCGTTGGTGGCAAGGATTCCACAAAGCTCGGCCGTGGAAAAAGTGGAAATTGCCGGTCCCGGTTTCATCAATTTTTTCATGAGCACCGCCAGCGCCTTTGGCGTGGTGAATACTGTTCTGGACGAAGCCCATCAGTTCGGCCGCAACCGCACAGGCCAGGGCGAGAAAGTTCAGGTGGAATTCGTGTCCGCAAACCCGACCGGCCCCCTGCACGTTGGTCATGGCCGTGGGGCCGCCATCGGCGATTGCCTTTGCCGGCTGCTGGAAGCCAACGGCTATAAAGTGACCCGGGAGTTCTACTACAACGACGCCGGAGCCCAGATCAACAACCTGGCCCTGTCGGTACAGTCCCGGGTGAAAGGACTGACACCGGAAGACGACAGCTGGCCGGCCGATGGCTACCGCGGTGACTACATTGTGGACGTGGCCAACGCTTATCTGGCCGGCGAGACCATCACCGCAGACGACCGCCAGGTGACCGGTAAAGCCGATCCCGACGATATGGACGCCATCCGTGAATTCGCCGTGGCCTATCTGCGCCGTGAGCAGGATCTCGATCTGAAGGCCTTCGGCGTAGAATTTGACGTCTACTTTCTGGAATCCTCCCTCTACCAGGACGGCAAGGTCGAAGCGACCGTCAACCGCCTGCAGGAAAACGGCTACACCTACGAACACGACGGCGCCCTTTGGCTGAAAACCACCGAGTTCGGTGACGACAAGGACCGTGTCATGCGCAAGAAAGACGGTGGCTACACCTATTTCCTGCCGGACGTGGCCTATCACCTGGACAAGTGGCAGCGTGGATTTACCACGGTGATCAACGAGCAGGGCGCGGACCACCATTCCACCGTCACCCGCGTGCGGGCCGGCCTTCAGGCGCTCGACGCCGGCATTCCCGGAGGCTGGCCGGATTACGTATTGCACCAGATGGTCATGGTGACCCGCTCCGGACAGGAAGTAAAAATCTCCAAGCGTGCCGGCAGCTACGTGACCGTTCGTGATCTGATTGACGAAGTGGGCCGTGACGCCACGCGCTTTTTCCTGGCAGCACGGCGCGTCGACTCCCAGTTGACCTTCGATATTGATCTGGCCCGCTCCCAGACCAATGAAAATCCGGTGTACTACATCCAATATGCGCACGCCCGTATTTGCAGCGTGCTGCGCAAACTGGCTGAGGAAGGCGTAAACCGCGGCCTGAATGAATGCGTCGGCGATCTGTCCTTACTGACACTGGACGAAGAAAAAGAACTGGCCAACCAGCTGGCAAAATATCCTGAGCTGATTGCCAATTCCGCTGCCCAGCGTGAGCCGCACCACCTGACCCATTACCTGCGGGAGCTGGCGGGACAATTCCATACGTACTACAACGCCCACAAGGTGTTGATTGAAGATACCGCTCTGCGCGACGCTCGCATCAGCCTCTATCTGGCTGTGCGCCAGGTGATCGCGAACGGTCTGGACCTTCTTGGCGTTAGCGCGCCGGAAGAAATGTAACTCGGGAATTATCGACACATGTCACTGAAGTGGGTTCTGTCACTCGCAGCCGTTGGCGGCTTTATCGGCTTCATCGCCTACCTCAATTCGCTGCCAGCCCCGGACCCTGTGCCGCGGGAAACCACCAGGCAGACACCGGCGGCAACGCCGCCTCCTGAGCGGGAAACCGCCTCCGGCAAAGAAGAAAAGCAACGCTATCGGTTCTACGAGCTGCTGCCGGAATCCGAGGTGGTTCCTCCGAAAGTAGAGGAGTATACGCCCGGGCCGGCATCCCAGGATTTTACCTATCTGATTCAGTCAGGCTCTTTCCGCAGCCAACAGGACGCTGAGCGCCAGCGCGCGCAGATCGCGTTCCAGGGACTGCGGGCCAACGTTCAGCGCATCGATCTCGACAGCGGCAGTACCTGGTATCGGGTCAACGTGGGCCCCTTCACCTCCCGCAGCCAGATGAACTCCGCCATCGACAAGCTGGTCTCCATCAATATCGAACCTCTGGTGCGGAAAATTCCCAAAGAGGGCTGAACGCCAGCCCTTGAAAACACACCGCCAGCCTCCATAACTGCTGAATACCGTTTTTCATCAGGCAACTGGAGCCCACATGACTACCATTCTCTCCGTCAGGCGCGACGACGAAGTCGCCATGGCTGGCGATGGCCAGGTTTCCCTTGGCAACACCGTTATGAAAGGCAACGCCCGCAAGGTTCGCCGGCTCTACAACGGCAAGGTCCTGGCGGGCTTTGCCGGCGGCACCGCCGACGCGTTTACGCTGTTTGAACGGTTCGAGGCCCAACTGGAGAAACACCAGGGCAACCTGACCCGGGCGGCAGTGGAACTGGCCAAGGACTGGCGAACAGACCGCGCACTGCGCAAGCTCGAAGCATTGCTGGCGGTGGCGGACAAGACCGCCTCGCTGATCATTACCGGCAACGGCGACGTCATCGAGCCGGAACAGGGCCTGATTGCCATTGGTTCCGGCGGGCCATTCGCCCAGGCCTCCGCCCGCGCCCTGCTTGAAAATACCGACCTGAAAGCCAGTGAGATTGTGGAGAAAGGCCTGGATATCGCGGCCGACATCTGCATCTACACCAACCACAATCGCACCCTGGAAGTGCTTTCCGCCAACGACTGATCCGGAGCCACCATGTCTGCAATGACTCCCCGTGAAATTGTTCACGAGCTCAACAAACACATCGTCGGCCAGGAAGAGGCCAAGCGCGCGGTTGCCATTGCCTTGCGTAACCGATGGCGCCGCATGCAGCTGGATGCCGATCTGCGTGAAGAGATTACCCCGAAAAACATCCTGATGATCGGCCCCACCGGCGTGGGTAAGACCGAAATTGCGCGACGGCTCGCCAAACTCGCCGATGCGCCATTCCTCAAAGTGGAGGCCACCAAGTTCACCGAAGTGGGCTACGTGGGCCGGGACGTGGAATCCATCATCCGTGACCTTGCTGACATGGCGGTCAAGATGCTCCGCGAAACCGAGAAAAAACGCCACGAACACCGCGCCCTCGATGCCGCGGAAGAGCGCATTCTGGATGCCCTGCTGCCCCCCGCCCGGGACTTCAAGGAAGACAGCCAGCGCACCGACGGCGAATCGTCCACCCGCCAGTTGTTCCGCAAGAAGCTGCGGGAAGGTGAGTTGGATGACAAAGAAATCGAAATTGATCTGCGCAGCGGCGGCGCCGGTGTCGAGATCATGGCGCCTCCGGGCATGGAAGAGATGACCAACCAGCTGCAAAGCATGTTTTCCAGTATGTCCGCCGACAAACGGAAAACCCGCAAGATGAAAGTGGCGGACGCGCTGAAGCAGGTCAAGGACGAAGAAGCTGCCAAACTGGTGAATGAAGAGGAAATCAAACAGCGCGCGGTGCAGTCCGTCGAGCAGAACGGCATTGTGTTCATCGATGAGATCGACAAAGTTGCCAAGCGCTCCGAGAACACCTCCTCTGACGTCTCCCGTGAAGGGGTTCAAAGGGACCTGCTGCCATTGATTGAAGGCAGCACCGTCAGCACCAAGTACGGCGCGGTGCGCACAGATCACATTCTGTTCATTGCATCCGGCGCCTTCCACCTTTCAAAGCCATCGGACCTGATTCCGGAACTTCAGGGGCGACTGCCCATCCGGGTAGAATTGCAGGCGCTGACACCGAATGACTTCAAACGCATCCTGACTGAGCCGGACGCCTCACTGGTGCAGCAGTATGAAGCGCTCATGGGCACCGAAGGCGTCAAACTGACGTTTGCGGACGACGCCATTACACGCATTGCGGAAGTAGCGTGCAAGGTCAATGAGACCACGGAGAACATCGGCGCCCGCCGGTTGCACACGGTGCTTGAGCGGCTGCTGGAAAGCCTGTCTTATGACGCGGGTGATCAGGTTACAGACGGTTTCGAAGTGACTGCGGCGTACGTGGATGAGAAACTCGGCGAACTGGCAGAAGACGAGGACCTGAGCCGCTACATCCTTTAACGCAGATATCGGTGTGCGGCTGAACGGGTCGGGTTGCGCAGCGCGAGCCCGACCTTCAGCGGCTCACTGCGCCTTGGAAAACAGGTGGCTGACGTTTCCCAGTCCACTGACCAACTTGCCCTTCTGGGCCCGCTTCTTGCGGCCCTTGGCCACATACAGCGGCAACATCTCACCGTACAGACTGGTGCTGATGGTGCGCTGCTCATCTTCCAGCCGATCCCGGCGCAACTTGATGCCGTATCGGGCCAGCCTGGGTTCCAGCTCATCCGCCCGCTGGAGCAGATCGCGACGGGTCATCTGATAGGCGTGCTCACACACCATGCGGCGGGACTGGAAACTGAACACGTTTGAGAAAAACAGCTTGGCGTCGTCCCGGGTAGGCTCGAACAGGAGGATATCCTTATCCGGGTAATCCCGTTTGTACTGAGCAATACCCGACTGCATGCGAGAATACACCATGGTGCGGAACATCTGGGACAGCAGGTTGGGCATACCGGAGCGGGTCAGCTCCCCTGGCTTCATGGTGCCAGCGCGCACTGCTGCGCTGGCGTCAATGGGCACCTGGGGGTTGACGGCAAACACCAGATCGGCCCCATCCTCAAACGCGACTGACGCATGCAACCCCTTGCGCAGGGTTCCGTCCACGTAATAACGGCCGTCAATGTTGACCGGCACATACAGCCCCGGCGAGGCCGTGCTGGCCTGGATCGCGCGGGAAATGGGCACGTGATCGAAGCCGGGGGCACCAAAACAGACCGCTTCGGTGCTTTCCACGTCGGCTGCGACAATGTAGAGACTGCGTTTCAGTTGCCGGAAGTCGTTCGTCCGGCCCAGCATGGTGAAGGCTCGCTCCAGGTACTCGTGCAGACCCTCGTTATCAAACAAACCGGCAGGCGCCGCCTGAGCGAGAATGGTCATCGCTTCCAGCAGGCTCTGATCGTAGGGGTTTTTCACAAACCGGCGGAGGGCGGTGGTCACCAGCCCCGGCACCGCCAGCAGCCGGCTGCCGAGTTCGCGAAAAGCCGGCCGATAGAAGACTTCCGGGTGAAAGGGGTGAACTTCCGCCTCATTGCGCACAAAAATACGGCAGAGCTGGGCGGTGGTCATCTGGTTGGCCAGGTTAGCGGCCACGAAGGACCCGCCATTCACCCCGACGTAGACGTCGATGTTATTGAAGTCCAACCCGTCGAGAGCCTCGTCCAGCGCCCGCAGCGCCCCAATCTCGTAAATCCCTCCCAACGGGCCACCACCACCCAGGGCCAGGCCGATACGGGGTTTGGATTTGATATCCGTGGTCGCTGACGTCATACAACATTCCCGGTCGGGTTCTTGTTCGATAAAAGCCTAGACGGCTGAGTTTCCAAGGTAACAGCGGTTTTTAGAGTCCACACCCTATAAAGTGGCCCAAAAGGCCAACTCTTCAGGATGCGGCCTGCTCCGCGATGACGGCACTGGTGGATTTGCCCGGGCGCAGATAACGGCCGAATCCGGCATTGCGCAAGGCCAGGTCCACGCAGCTCTTGATAACGTGGGGCGAATCCAGCAGCAATACATCTTCCAACAGCTGGCAGGCCCACTCGCGGGTCACACTGCGGATCACCGATTTGACCTTGGGCAGGCTGGCCGCGTTCATGGACAGAGAATCATACCCCATGGCCATCAGCAGCAGGGCACCGCCGGGATCACCGGCCAGCTCGCCGCAGATACCCACCGGCTTGCCCACTGAATGGGCATCCTGGGCCACACGCACCAGCGCCTGCAGTACAGCCGGGTGATAGGAGTGATAGAGCTGGGCCACGCGGGGATTATTGCGATCCACCGCCAACAGATACTGGGTCAGATCGTTGGAGCCAACCGACAGGAAGTCCACCCGGTCCGCCAGCTCACGGATCTGATAAACCGCGGCGGGAATCTCCACCATCACGCCCACTTTGGGCATATGAATGTCGTAACCTTCTTCCCGCACCTCGTGATACACCCGGTAGATCAGGTGCAGGGACTCTTCCACCTCGGAGATGTTGCTGATCATGGGCAGCATGATCTGCAGATTGTTCAGCCCTTCGCTGGCCTTGAGCATCGCCCGCACCTGAACGAGGAAGATCTCCGGGTGGTCCAGGGTTACCCGGATACCCCGCCAGCCAAGGAACGGGTTTTCTTCTTCGATCGGGAAGTAAGTCAGCGCCTTGTCACCACCGATGTCGAGAGTGCGCATGGTGACCGGGCTGGGCGCAAAGGCCTCCAACTGTTCGCGATAGTACTCCCGCTGCTCCTGCTCGGATGGAAAACGGTCCTTGATCATGAACGGCACTTCAGTGCGATAAAGCCCGATACCCTCGGCGCCGTGATTCAGGGAGCGCACCACATCGGTCATCAGGCCGGTATTGACCAGCAATGACACCCGATGCCCATCGGTGGTCTCACAGGGCTTGTCCCGCAGGACTTCCAGCCCTTTGACCAGTTCATCCTCTTCGTTGCAGATTTCCTGGTAATAAACCCGCAGTTCCTCGGACGGAGAGGCAAAGATCTGCCCTTCGAACCCATCGACAATCAGGTCGCGACCGTCGAGCTGATTGACCGGAATGTCCACCAGCCCCATGACCGTGGGCACACCCATGGCGCGGGCCAGAATCGCCACGTGAGAGTTGCTGGAACCCTTCACCGATACCAACCCGACCAGTTGGCCCTTGGGCACCTCTCCCAGCATCGCCGGTGTCAGCTCCTCACTGACCAGAACGGTCTGCTCCGGATAAACCAGGTCTTTCTGTTCGCCTTCCTGCAGGTGCGACAGCAACCGTCGACCGAGGTCGCGGATATCCACCGCTCGCTCCTGCAAATAGTGATCGTCCATCATCTCGAAATGGCGAACGTATTGCTGCACCACCTGCTTCAGCGCGCCCTGTGCCCAGTAACCCTCACGAATCTTGTTGGCGACCTCGCCGGGCATGGCATCGTCACCCAGCATCCGCAGATATACATCAAACAATGCCTGCTCTTCCGGGCGCAACTGGGAGGCCAGGCGAGCGGCTACCCGCTCGATGTCCTCTCTCACCGCAGTAACCGCACCACCGAATAACTCCAGCTCGAGGTCAATATCGTCGGTCGGTTTTTCCGGCACCACATCCAGATCGGCGCCGGGATACACCACCACCCCCTTGCCGATGGCCACGCCGGGGGCACCGGGAACACCGTTGAAACTGACGTCCCTGGCTTCCTCCCCGGTCAGGGACAGGCCGCTGATTGCGCCCGTGGCCTCGCTGTGGGCAATCACCCCTGCCAGCTGCGCCGATACGGTAACCAGAAAGGCTTCCTCGCCTTCATCGAAACACCGTGAGCTTTCACGCTGCTGCACCACCAGCACACCGAGTACGCGGCGATGGTGAATGATGGGAACGCCCAGGAAAGAGCGGAAACGCTCCTCACCGGTTTCCGGGAAGTAACGATAGCGGGGGTGAGACGGGGCATCCTCAAGATTGATCGGCTCCTCCCGGGAGCCCACCAGACCCACCAGACCCTCGGAATGAGCCAGACTGACCTGCCCCACCGCCTTGCTGTAGAGTCCCTCGGTCGCCATCAGAATATAGCGATTGGTTGCCGGATCCAGCAGGTAGACTGAACAGACCTCGGTGCTCATGGCTTTCTGCACACGGGATACAATGATCTCCAGCGCTTCCTGCAGATCGCGGGCGCTGTTCACCTCTTGTACCAGATTTCGCAGTATGCTCAGCATGGCGGTTTCAGCCCGTCATTTCTGTGGATCCTATGAGCGCCGGATCTGCTCGCTCCGATGCCACTGCTCCATGTTATAGAACAGCCTCGGCGCCAGCTCTCTGAGCGCACGTCTGTAAACTTCGCGTTTGAATGAGACCACCTGCCCGAGGGGGTACCAGTAACTCACCCACTGCCAGCCGTCAAATTCCGGCGAATCGGTGCCGTCTACGCGCACCTGCGCATCCGGCGATAACATCCTCAGCAGGAACCATTTCTGTTTCTGTCCCACACAGACGGGATGCGAATTCTGTCGCACCATCCGCCGCGGGAGGCGATAACGCAACCAGCCCCGCGTGCAGCTGATGATCTCGACATCTGCCGCAGCCAGGCCGATCTCTTCCCCCAGTTCCCGATACAATGCATCTTCCGGCGATTCGTTGTGCTTGATACCGCCCTGCGGGAACTGCCAGGAGTCTTGCCCTATTCGCCTTGCCCAGAGAACCTCGCCCCTGTGGTTGGCCAGAATGATTCCGACGTTGGGTCTGAAACCGTCTGAGTCGATCACGGCACAGTCCTTTTGAAAGTCGGTTGACCGGCGCAAAAATTCACCGGTCGGAATTGTCCAAGTTGCTATCATTCTTACAGAATCCCAAGGGTTCGGCAAACGAAGCCGTCACCGATGTGTCGTGATAGACTGACGCCTTTCCTGCAACCCCTGTCATGACCGGAGGTAACACCCTTGACGCTCGCAATCTTTGACCTCGACAACACCCTGCTCGCCGGAGACAGCGACCATGCCTGGGGCGAATTTCTGGTGGAAGAGGGCATTGTGGATGCCGAGGAATACCGCAAGGCGAACGATCGCTTCTATCAGGAATACCTCAACGGCGAACTGGACATCCTGCACTACCTCGGCTTTGCCCTGCAGCCTCTGGCAAAGCACGCCATGGAAGACCTGCTGGCCTGGCGCGAGCGCTTCATGGACAAAAAAGTACGCCCCATGTTGCAGGACAAGGCCTTCCAGCTGCTGGACAAGCACCGCGATCAGGGCCACACCCTGATGATCATTACCGCCACCAACCGCTTCGTCACCGAACCGATCGCTGAGCTGCTGGGCATCACACATCTGATCGCCACCGATCCGGAACTGATCAATGGCCGTTACACCGGCCAGGTCGCGGGGGTTCCCAGCTTTCAGGACGGCAAAGTCAGCCGCCTGAACGACTGGCTGGCCTTGCAGAATGAGACGCTGGAGGGCGCCTGGTTTTACAGCGACTCCCTCAATGACGTGCCCTTGCTGAAAAAAGTCGACAACCCGGTGGCGGTTGATCCGGATCCGACACTGGAGAAGCTGGCTCTGGAGAAAGGCTGGAAAGTGATGTCTCTGCGGGATTGACCACTTTACCCGCTGAAGGACCTCCGCCAAGCGTTAAAGGGAGTCTAGAAAAACCCCGTTAACGAACGGACAAAGCAGGATTTGATGTAATCCGTCTCCGGAATGCCCGGAATCACCGGATGATCCGGCGCTTGATGGCCCTGCTCCAGCAACTGAACGAAGCGGTCAATCTTGCGACCACTGCCGCGGATGATGTCGATCAGCTTGTCCTGGGACAGATGCATCGAGCAGGACGCGGAAATCAACAGCCCGTCCCGCTCCAGCAGCCGCAGTCCGAGCTGGTTCAGCCGCGCGTAGGCCTGCTCACCGGCTTTCTGGTCACGGCGGCGGGGAATCAGTGCCGGCGGGTCCAGCACCACGATATCGAATTTCTCCTTCTCCTCCGCCAGCGCCTTCAGAGCATCAAACGCATCCCCCTCCAGGGTTTCCACGTTCTCCAGCCCGTTCAGCCGGGCGTTGTGGTGCACCGAATCGATAGCCGTAGCGGAACTGTCCACGCAGGTAACCTGGCTAGCACCGGCACAGGCCGCCTGAATACCCCAGCCGCCAACATAACTGAACACATCCAGCACCCGCTTGCCGGGCGCATAAGCCTGCAAGCGCTGACGATTCATGCGGTGATCATAGAACCAACCGGTTTTCTGGCCGCCTTCCAGCGGCACCTCAAACCGCACACCGTTCTCTTCCACCTTCAGCAGACTGGTCTCCGCACCGTGAGCCTGCTCAACATAAGTGTCCAGCCCCTCTACCTTGCGCATCTTGCCATCGTTTTTGAGGATGATAGCCGCAGGATGGGCCAGGCGCTGCACCGCGCGAATGATCGCCTCCTTCATCAACTCCATCCCGGCAGTAGAAATCTGCACCACCACCGTGTCGTCAAACCGATCGATCACCAGCCCGGACAGCCCGTCGCTGTCACCGAACACCCAGCGGTAAAACGGCTTATCAAACAAACGCTCCCGCAACGTCAGCGCCGTCTCCATGCGCTGGGTCAGGCGTTGAGGCGTCATACCGTGACTGGCATCCCGACTGATCAGCCGGCCGCAAATCAGTGCATGGGGGTTCACGAACACGGTCCCCATGGGCTTATCGTTAGACGCCCGCAACTCCGCCTGCACCCCGGCTTCAAAGCCCGTTAACGGTGAGCGCTGGATGTCTACTTCATTACTGTAAACCCAAAGGTGGCCGGCTTTGAGCCTGCGCTCAGCGCCTTTGCGGAGATAAAGAACCGGGAAATTCATAAGGCCTACCTAATGGATTGCGAAACGGGGAGGGATTATACACAAGCACTGGAAACCAACGCCGCAGCCGGCCGACTCAGACCCTGCGCGAACCCTAACTTTCGGCGGCTACGTGCTCAGCATAAGCAGCAGGGTCCATCAGCCCATCCAGCTCGCCCTTGTCCGCCAGGCGCACCTTGAACAGCCAGCCATCGCCGTATGGATCGTCATTCACCTTCTCCGGCTCATCTTCCAGCGCTTCATTCACCTCAATGACCTCACCGGTAACCGGGCTGAACACATCCGACGCCGACTTGACGGATTCCGCCACACCGGCCTCCTCGCCACCGTTCACCGTTGTGCCCACGTCCGGCACGCCCACGTAAACTACATCCCCCAACTGCTCCTGGGCGAAATCGGTAATGCCCACGGTGGCGATGCCATCGTCGGCCACGCGAACCCACTGGTGGGTTTCGATGTATTTCAGGTCTGCGGGTACATCACTCATGATCGGATTCCCTGTTGGTTTTTGGCGCAGTTTAACCGAAGACGCTAACGCCAGCGAACCCCCCGAGCCAGGTTCATGAACGAATTCAGGTAATCCACGTCCCGATCCCGTTCACGAAGGCCCAAAAAGATCTGCTTGGAAATACCCGCCTGCCCAAGCCGGACCGGCGCTATCGGCATTCTCTCGCCATACTCCTCCACCAGCCAGCGCGGCAGCGCCGCCACTCCCCGACCCGCCGCGACCATCTGCAGCATGATGTCCGTGGTTTCGATGGTTTTATGCCGGGTCGGGCTGGCATGGGCGGGCAACAGGAAATGCGTGTAGATATCCAGGCGCTCCACCTCCACCGGGTAGGTAATCAGGGTTTCATTCGCCAGATCCGCCGGTTCCGCCCAGGCTTTCGATGCAAGGTCATGACCACTGGCGACCACCAGCACCTGCTCGTAATCGAACACCGGCTCGAACGCCAGCCCGGGCCGGTGCAGGGGGTCCGGAGTGACCAGAACATCGATGTCGTCCCCGAACAGCGCTCCGATGCCACCGAACTGGAACCGCTGCTTCACGTCCACATCCACCGTGGGCCACTCTTCTAAATACGGCCCCACCACTTTCAACAGCCATTGGTAACACGGGTGGCACTCCATGCCGATACGCAGGGTGCCGCGCTGCCCGCGGGCAAACTGACCAACCAGCATTTCCGCGTGTTCAAACTGCGGCAATAGCCGGGTTGCCAGCGACAGTAAGTACTGACCCGCCTGGGTCAACCGCAGCTGCCGCCCCTCCCTCTGCCACACCGGTGTCCCGAGCTGCAGCTCCAGTTTCTTGACAGCGTGGCTCAGCGCAGACTGGGTCAGATGCAACGCTTCGGCCGCCGCCGTCAGCGAACCCTGACGCTCAACTTCCCGCAGAATTTCCAGATGACTCCGCTCGATCATAGCTCGTGGCAACCTCGCCAAAAGGTGAATTAAATTCATGGATTGGTGAAATATTACCATTATTATTCATCTATCCCGATGCGTAATCTTGGTGGCCTCTCAAGTCACCCCAAGATTCCGGACGAGGACACCATCATGATTACGACTCACAACCTGGGCTTTCCGCGCATCGGCGCACGACGGGAGCTCAAGTTTGCCCAGGAGGCCTTCTGGAAAGGCGAAGTCAGTGCCGAGGAACTCAACATCACCGCCCGCGACCTGCGACGTCGCCACTGGCAACAGCAATCATCGCTGGCGCTTGCCCCGCTGGGTGATTTCTCGCTTTACGACCAGGTGCTGGACATGAGCATGACCCTCGGCCACCTACCGGCCCGGGCCCGGGACACCAACGGCAGCGAACTGGACCGCTATTTTCGTGTCGCACGGGGTCGGTCTGCCAACGACAACGCCTGCTGCGCCATTCATGCCGGGGAAATGACCAAGTGGTTTGACACCAACTACCACTACATCGTGCCCGAGTTCGACCGCGATACCCGCTTCCAGCTGAATCCCCAGCGCCTGCTGGCGCAACTGGCGGAGGCCAGGGCCCAGGGTGTGACGGCAAAGCCGGTGATCATCGGCCCGGTCACCTATCTCTGGTTGGGTAAAAGCAAGGACGACAGTGACCGGCTGGCGCTGCTGGATGACCTGCTGCCGGTGTACGCTGAGCTGCTGAACCGGCTCGCCGACCAGGGGGTGGACTGGGTGCAGATTGACGAGCCCGCTCTGGTCACCGAGATGGGCGGCGCCTGGCGGCATGCTTTCCATCTCGCCTACCACCAACTCAAAGCGTGCCCGGTCAGACTGTTGCTCACCACCTACTTCGGCGAACTGCGGGAAAACCTGCAACTGGCCTGTGAGCTCCCGGTGGCGGGGTTACACATAGACGCCATCAGCGCCGCGAGCGAAGTCAGCCGGGTCGCCGACTGGCTCCCGGCCCACAAGGTACTGTCGCTGGGCGTCATCAACGGGCGCAATGTCTGGAAAACGGACCTTCAGGCAACGCTGGATTGGCTCGAACCGCTTCATCAGCGTCTGGGCCAGCGGCTGTGGCTGGCCCCATCGTGCTCACTGCTGCATGTGCCGGTCGATCTGGCTTCGGAAACAACCATGGACCCGGACATTCGTTCCTGGCTGGCCTTCGCCGTTCAGAAACTCGACGAACTGCACATTCTCGCCAGGGCACTGGAGCAAGGGCGCGAAGCTGTCGTTCAGCCGCTGGCGCAGAATGCATTGGCCATCGCCGGCCGCCGGCAATCCCCGCGCGTTCATAACCCGGAGGTCACCGGGGCGATCGCAGCGATCACGCCCGACCTTGGGGCCCGAACGAGCCGTTATGCACAGCGTCTGGAAACGCAGAAGCAGCATCTGAATCTGCCCGCCTTTCCAACCACAACCATTGGCTCGTTCCCGCAAACCCGGGAGATTCGCCACACCCGATGTCAATATCGCATGGGCGAACTCAGCGAGCGCGAATACACCGCTCGTATCCGCGAGGAAATCGCTCACTGCGTGCGGGAGCAGGAGGCGCTCGGGCTGGACGTTCTGGTACACGGCGAGGCCGAACGTAACGACATGGTGGAATACTTCGGCGAGCAGCTGGACGGCTTCACCTTCAGCCAGTTTGGCTGGGTTCAATCCTACGGTTCCCGCTGCGTGAAGCCGCCGATCCTGTTCGGCGACATCCAGCGGCCCAAAGCGATGACCGTGGCGTGGACCGAATACGCCCAGTCACTGACCAACCAACCCATGAAGGGCATGCTTACCGGCCCGGTGACCATCCTCAACTGGTCCTTCGTAAGGGACGACCAGCCCAGAAAAGACACCTGCCTGCAGCTGGCCCTGGCCATACGGGAGGAGGTTCTGGATCTGGAGCGCGCCGGCGTGCGCATCATCCAGATCGACGAAGCGGCCCTGCGCGAAGGGCTGCCCCTGCGACAATCAGACTGGCAAGGCTATCTGGACTGGGCCATCGAAGCGTTCCGCATCAGCGCCAACGGCGTCAACGACGGCACCCAGATTCACACCCACATGTGCTATTCGGAGTTCAACGACATTATAGAAGCTATCGCCCGCATGGACGCGGATGTGATTACCATCGAAACCTCACGCTCGGACATGGAACTGCTGGACGCGTTCAAGGGATTCGATTACCCCAACGATATCGGTCCCGGGGTATACGACATTCACTCGCCAAACATTCCGGAACAGCGACACATGGTCTCGCTGATGGAAAAAGCGGCACAGCGGATACCGGCAGAGCGTTTATGGGTGAACCCCGATTGCGGGCTGAAAACCCGCAACTGGGAGGAAGTGATCCCGGCGTTGCGGGCGATGGTCGAGGCCGCCCGTCGCTTGCGGGTAAATTGACAGCTTCTTCGAACGAGATGCACCGGCTACGGGTCAGTAGCCGGTGCTGTTGCTGTCGAGATCGAACTCGAAATCCGCAGCCCGCCGGACTTCGGTGCGGAATTCACCAGAGGCCTCCAGCTCGAACCAGCGGTAGCCCGGAGGCAATTCCTCCACAGCAAACTTGCGAGAACCGGAGGTAAACTGAATGCAGGTCGAAGGTGTGGCCAACAGCCGCACGCCCTTGCGGTGGAGGTCATGCTCCTGGTGAATGTGGCCCCACAACACGATTCTTACCTGCGGGAATCGATCCACCACGCCCCAGAAGGCGTCGCGGTTGCGTAACCCGATCTGCTCCATCCAGTCAGAACCGATGTCCACCGGGTGATGGTGCAGTGCCACCAGCGTGGGCAATGCCGGGTTCTGCGACAATGTATCCTCCAGAAACGCCAGCTCGGAGTCTGCCAGCTCGCCGAACACCTTTCCCGGCACCGAGGAGTCCAGCAGGATGAACTGCCAGCCACCCTGGACAATGTGCCGTCGATTGGCCTGCTGCTCACTGGCAACCTGCTCCAGGACGCCTCTGGCATCATGATTCCCGGCAATCCAGCCCGCACCACACGGAAAAACCCGCAATTTTTCACCAAACACCCGGTACGCCTCCGCAGAGCCGTCCTGGGCAAGGTCACCGGTGGCGAGCACCAGGTCCGGCTGCCCATGCTGCGCGAGCACCTGCTCAATCACAGCGTCGAGACTGTCCCGTGTATTCACACCAAGCAATGCGCCGGCCGGATCGGCCATCAGATGGGGATCTGTTAACTGCAGTACCCGGAGAGGGCGGGGGTTATCCTTTTCGTTCATGGCACTCTTTTTCGTTGCTGGGCAGAACACTTAGCTTGGTACACGTATACGCTGAGAGTAATCCGTTTTCTCAAGGCCAAACAGAACAGCAATCACATTCTGCCCATTTTCACGCGACATAGCGCACAATTTGACAACCATGGCACAGCCACCGACGTTGGCTATGCCTTCTTAGTCCACGCCTTCACCGGCAGACCACAGGGCATGCTCCATGGGCAGGTGCCCGAAACGCAGGCAGTAATCCAGCCAGTCCGCCAGAAACCCGTTCACCTGCACTTTCTCGTCCGGGTGGTGCATGAAGCGATTGGGGTAATCGTTGACCGCGGCAATCTGACGATCCCGATAGCAGCTGATCACTTCGGCCATGGAGGCATCATGATACACCCGCACCGTCAGTTGGGGGTTATTGAGCCAACGGCCAGCGTTATGGATCTGCTCGAGCAGCAGCGTCTCGGTAAACCGGGCTGTTTGCAGCACCTTGATCCGCACACGCCCGAGATACTGGGATTCCCGGTGCAGCTCGAACTCGGACACCGGTTCGCCACCGGATTCCAGTTGCCGCAACTGGCGCAGACGCACGTAGTTGCCGTCACACAGGGCGCCGAGCTGCCGCAGATCCGGCACATAACGTTTCGGCTTCATGGTCCATTCGCCCATCAGGCCCACCCTTCCCGCAAGCGGGGACGATTCAACTGAAGCCACTGCAACGCAATTATCGCCGCCGCGTTGTTGATGCGGCCATCGGCGATCATGGCAATGGCCTCGTCGGCGGAGACCACGTGGGCACGGATGTCCTCGTGCTCATGCTCCACTCCGAACAGACCGCCGGCCGATTCGGTGCTGATGCGACCGCAGTAGAGATGAATCAGTTCGGTGGTGCCCCCTGGCGAGACCAGGTAGTTGCAGATTTTCTCAAGAGAGCTGAATGTCAGGCCAGCTTCTTCCTGCCCTTCCCGCTGCGCGACGTCTTCCGGGGTTTCGCCCGCTTCGTTCATGCCGGCGACCAGTTCCAGCAACCAGGGCGATTGGCCCCGATCCATGGCGCCGAGGCGGAATTGTTCCAGCAGCACGACTTCGTCCCGCTCCGGGTCATAGGGTAGTACGCAGGTGGCGTCACCGCGGATAAACAGCTCGCGGGTGAAGACGGGCATGTCGCGGCCATCAAAACGCGGATGGGTCAGCCACAGCTTGTCCATGCGGAAGAAGCCCTGGAAGACGGTTTCGCGTTTTTCGACCTTGACGTCGCTGGCTTTGAACTGGAACGGCTGGATCATCGTTTATCCGGTTGCGAATTCGATTTTGAACGATAGCCGGAACTGCTGCAGTGGTGCAAGCTTTGGCCCCCGGTTCAAGACACCCAACCATCAGGCCAGGTGCCACCAGACTCAAAGTCAGATCTTGTCGTACAGCTTACTCCCGGATTCAACAAACTCCCGCGATTTCGCCTGCATGCCGGCATCCACCGCCGACACCTCATCGAGACCATGCTCCTTTGCATACTCCCGAACCTCCTGTGAAATCTGCATGGAGCAGAACTTCGGTCCACACATGGAACAGAAGTGGGCCACCTTGGCGGATTCCTTGGGTAGAGTTTCGTCGTGGTAGGCCCGGGCGGTGTCCGGATCGAGGCCGAGGTTGAACTGGTCTTCCCAGCGAAACTCGAAGCGGGCCTTGGAGAGTGCGTTGTCGCGAATCTGGGCCCCCGGGTGTCCCTTGGCGAGATCGGCGGCATGGGCCGCGATCTTGTAGGTGATGATGCCGGTTTTGACGTCGTCCTTGTTGGGCAGGCCCAGGTGCTCTTTCGGGGTGACGTAACAGAGCATGGCGCAGCCGTACCAGCCAATCATCGCAGCACCGATGCCGGAGGTGATGTGGTCGTAGCCTGGTGCGATGTCGGTGATCAGGGGGCCGAGGGTGTAGAACGGGGCTTCGTCACAGCATTCCAGCTGCTTATCCATGTTCTCCTTGATCAGCTGCATGGGCACGTGGCCCGGGCCCTCGATCATGCATTGCACGTCGTGCTTCCAGGCGATTTTGGTCAGTTCGCCGAGGGTTTCCAGTTCGCCGAACTGGGCCGCATCGTTGGCATCGGCAATGGAGCCGGGACGCAAACCGTCACCAAGACTGAACGAGACGTCGTAGGCTTTCATGATTTCGCAGATGTCTTCGAAGTGCTCGTAAAGGAAGCTTTCCTTGTGGTGCGCCAGGCACCATTTGGCCATGATCGAACCACCGCGGGAGACGATGCCGGTGGTGCGTTTGGCAGTCATCGGTACGTGGTGCAGGCGCACGCCAGCGTGAATGGTGAAATAGTCCACGCCCTGCTCCGCCTGTTCAACCAGCGTGTCGCGGAAGATTTCCCAGGTCAGGTCTTCGGCCACGCCCCCGACTTTCTCCAAAGCCTGGTAAATGGGTACGGTACCGATCGGCACCGGCGAATTGCGGATGATCCACTCACGGGTTTCGTGGATGTTCTTGCCGGTGGAGAGGTCCATGATCGTGTCGGAGCCCCAGCGGGTACCCCAGGTCAGTTTCTCGACCTCTTCCTCGATGGAGGAGCTGACCGCGGAGTTACCGATGTTGCCATTGATCTTCACCAGGAAGTTGCGACCGATGATCATCGGCTCGGTTTCCGGGTGGTTGATGTTGGCGGGGATAATGGCACGGCCGCGAGCCACTTCGTCCCGGACAAATTCCGGCGTGATATCCTGCGGCAGGGAGGCGCCAAAAGACTGCCCCGGGTGCTGGTCCTGCAGGAGGCCCTGTTCTCTCGCCTCATGAAGCTTCATGTTTTCACGAATGGCGATGAATTCCATCTCGGGGGTGATGATGCCCTTGCGGGCGTAATGCATCTGGCTGACGTTTTGTCCGGACTTGGCCCGCAGCGGTTTACGCTCGTCCATAAAGCGCAGAGGGTCCAGCAGGGGGTCTTTCATGCGCCGGCGGGTGAATTCGGAAGTGTAGCCCTCCAGCTGCTCCACATCGCCCCGCTCCGCGATCCATGCCGCGCGGATGGGTTGCAGGCCTTTACGCAGGTCGATGGTGGCTTCGGGGTCGGTGTATGGCCCGGAGGTGTCGTAAACTCTGACCGGTGGGTTCTTTTCTCCACCCATTTCCGTGGGTGTGTCCTGCACGGTAATTTCCCGCATAGGCACTCGCAAGTCCGGTCGGCTACCCTCCACGTAAATTTTACGAGAGTTGGGCAGCGGCTGGATAGCGGCGGAGTCGACGCGGGCGGAATCGCTCAGGTATGAGGGTAAAGAGGAAGATGTATCGGTCATCATGCGCTCCCGGAACGGGGTGGGTGGTATCGGGTCGCGTATGACGGAGCACGGAAGATTCCACGTGCTTCACTGCTGTCTGGTCTTAATTCCTACGCCGGTATTATCCGGATCAGGTCGCGGGTTTTGCGATGCAATCTCAGCCGGCCAGAGAACGTTCCGGCCAGCACCCCGTCAAGACGCGATGTACTTATGCATAACACTCTAAATGAGTGACATTTGCAAGTGTAGAGATGCGCGCAATTATTGTCCATAATGACCGGCCAGACTCGTCCACTGTTGCTCGCGGGCGCTGTCACAACGCTGCAACAGATGCGCTCCGGAGTGGAGCGACGCGCTAACGAACCAGGAGACACAATGAAGAAACGATTCCTTTCCGGGATGATCGGACTGCTCGCGGCCAATCCGGTACTCGCCATGAATCTGATCGAGACCTACGAGAAAGCGCTGTCTTATGACTCCGGAATTGCAGCAGCACGGGCCAGTTTCGAGGCGCAGGAAGCCGCCACCGATGTGAGCCGCGCCAACCTGCTGCCGCAAGTCAATGCGTTCGGTGAAGCCAACTACACCGACACGGAGTCGTCCGATCAGAACGCCGATTTCACCACACTGGCTTATGGCGTGCGACTGAGCCAGCCGCTGTTCCGAGCCGACGCATGGTACAGCTTCGACGCCAGCAAATTCCAGAGCGAGGCTGCGCGGGCGCAGTACAACCTGGCACAGCAGCAGCTGATTCTCGACGTAGCGAGCGCTTACTTCAACGTACTGAGGGCGGCCGACACCCTGACCACCGCCCGCGCCACTGAAGCCGCTATCCAGCGCCAATATGAACAGGCTCAGGAACGCTTCGACGTCGGCCTGATCGCGATCACCGAGGTGTATGAAGCCCGCGCCAGCTACGATGACAGCAAGAGCCAGCGCATCGCCGCCGAGAGTGACCTGGACATCGCCCGCGAGCAACTGGCGCGGCTGACCGGCGAGTACACAGAAGAACTCGATAACCTGCGGGAAAATTTCCCGCTTGGCCGCCCCGAACCCATGGATCCGTCCCAATGGGAAGCCACGGCACTGGAGCAGAACTGGACCATTCAGGCCGCCGCGTTCGATCTGAACACCAGTGAAGCCAATTTGAAAGTTGCCAAAGCCGGCCACTACCCGACACTCGACCTTAATGCGTCCTACGGCAAAAGCGACATTGACGGACTCGACGACGGAGCCTCACCGCTGCAGCAGCGCAGATCGGACGGCACCACCACAGAGGCGGTGATCGGGGTCACCCTGAACGTACCCTTGTACATGGGCGGTGGCACCCAGGCCGGCGTGCGTCAACAGCGGTCCCTGGTCACGGTTGCCGAGCAGAGCCTGGAAACCACCCGCAGGGACGTTCGGGTCAATACCCGCAGCCTGTTCCGCACGGTGAACACCAACATTGAGACAACGTCAGCACTGGAGCAAACCATCATTTCCCGCCGCAGCGCCCTGGATGCGACCCGGGCCGGGTACGAAGTGGGCACCCGTAACATCGTGGAAGTGCTGGATGCCGAGCGTGCGTACTATGTGGCGCTGCGGGATTACGCAAACTCCCGTTACGACTATGTGATCAACACCCTGAGCCTGAAACAGGCGGCCGGCACACTGAGCCCGCAGGATCTGATTGATCTGAATAACTGGCTCAGCGCTTCTGCACCGGGCATCGAAGCCCTTGCCAATGACGAGGAAACCCTCGAGGGCCCGGTCGGTAACTGATCCGACCTCCCCGAGCCCTGCGACAGTAAGAGCTGTCGCAGGGCTTACACCCGCCTGAGAATACCGTCGACCACCTTTTCCAGCGCTCCGCGATTGGCATCCACCACGGCCAATGCGTTATCGCCCGACTGTCGGGCCACCGCCGGATCTTTCAATAATTCGCTGACACACCCCGCCAGGGCGTCCGATGTAGGCGTCAGGTATAAACCGTGCCCGGCGGCCAGGCGATGGTAGATCGTCTCAAAATTGAAAATGTGCGGGCCCGACAACACGGGCAGGCCCCAGGCGGCCGGCTCCAGCGGGTTATGGCCACCCCGTTCGATCAGTGAACCACCAACAAACGCAACATCGGATGCACCATAGAGCATCAGCAACTCGCCCATGGTGTCACCCAGGTACACCTGCATGTCCGTCGCCAGCGTGGTCTCTGCCAGTGACCTGCGCGCCAGCCTCAGGCCGAGTTTTTCAGTCAACGCTGCCACATCGTCAAAACGCTCCGGATGCCGTGGCACAATCACCAGCAAGGCGTCGGGAAAGTCGGATAACACGCACCGGTGCGCCTCCAGAATCTGCTCATCCTCACCTTCGTGGGTGCTGGCGGCAATCCACACCGGCCGCCCGTTGCCCAGTTGCGCCCGCAGTGTTGCCGATTCGTTCCTCAAGGCTTCGGCGATATCTACATCGAACTTGATGCTGCCCGTCACCGAGACTGATTCCGGCTGCGCCCCGATCCTCAGAAACCGGCCAGCGTCTTCATCCGCCTGAGCGGCGATCCAGCAAAGGCTGCGCAGCAGTGGCCGGACCAGGGAGGCGACACGCTCGTAACCTTTCGCCGAACGCTCGGATAACCTCGCATTGATCAGGAAAACGGGCACGTCGTGGCGGCTGGTGTTGGCAATCATGTTGGGCCACAGTTCGGTTTCCATAATCACCAGGGCCCGAGGCTGTACTCGGCTGGCGAACCGGCGCACAGCGCCAGGGGTATCGTAGGGGGAATACGCATAACGGACCTGATCTCCGAACATGGCTCTGGCCCGGGCCGAGCCTGTCGCGGTCATGGCGGTCATCAGGATCGGAATATCGGGGCGGCGGCGAAGCAGTGCCTTCACCAGAGGGGCAGCGGCAATGGTTTCCCCAACCGACACAGCATGCACCCAGATCACCGGCTCCGTCGAAGGCTCAACAAAGCCCAGCCGTTCCTGCCAGCGGTTCCAGGCGCCCGGGTTGCGCCGGCCGATCCACCACAAACGCAACAGTACAAACGGCAACGCAACGCGAAAGAACAGTGAATACAGAAAATGAAGCATGGAGTCTCCGGGCCGGCAATTGGAGGGCATTCTACCGAAACACGTTCACGTTCGCCCACATTGCCACTTTAGTCGAGCGGAAACACCCTGCTAAACTCCGGTTCTGATTCCGATTTACAGACGAGACAACCCCAGCGTGAGCAAGCGCCCCTCTAGAAAACGCGACACCCGATACACTCAGTACCGTCATCCCCGTTGGTGGCCGACCTGGATGGGTATTGGCCTGATGTGGCTAATGTCCCGACTGCCCCTGCGCTGGCAATGGAGGCTGGGCAAGTTGATCGGAGAACTGGCCTACCGGCTGATTCCACGCCGTCGACATATTACCGAGGTCAACATCCGCCTGTGCTTCCCCGCGCTGTCTCCGGAGGAACAGCAGCAACTGGTACGCAAGACCTTCCGCTCCAACGGTATCGGCATGATGGAAATCGGCCTGGCGTGGTTTCGCGACCCCAGAAGCTTTTTACCGGTGACCACCGTGCACGGTCTGGAGCACGTGGACGAAGCCCTTGCAAAAGGAAACGGCATTCTGCTGCTGGGCGGACATTACAGCACCCTGGATCTGGGCGGCAGCCTGGTGACCGAGTTCATCGAGGCCGATGTCATGCAACGGGATCACAACAACCCCCTGATGAACGCCGTCATGACCCGCGCGCGGGAGCGTCGCTACGGCGTAGCACTGGACAGTAGAAACCTGCGGGGCCTGCTAAAGCAGCTCAGGAGGAACCGGGTGGTGTGGTACGCCACGGATCAGGATTACGGGCGCAAGGGCATCGTGTTCGCTCCGTTTTTCGGCGTACCCGCCGGCTCCATCACCGCTACGTCACGCATTGCCGAGCACAGTGGCTGTGCCGTGGTGCCTTTCAGCCATTTCCGTCGCGAGCACGAACCCGGGTACGACATCTACTTCCATCCCCCGCTGGAAAGCTTCCCGTCGGGAGACGACCTGGCCGACGCCACGCTGGTAAACCGGAGCATCGAGCAGGAAGTGCGCCGCTTTCCGGACCAATACCTGTGGATGCACCGGCGCTTCAAGACCCGGCCGTCCAAAGACGACCCGGACCTGTACAGCAAGGAAGCACACTGAATGGCCTCTGACGCCCCCGCGATCTGGCTGCTGACCGACAACAAGCCCGGGCACCGCAACCAGCTCAAAGGACTGGGCAACCGCCTGCGGGTGCACGCTGGCGCTACCGTGCACTGGATCGATGCCCCGGCGAAGAAGGTTCCGCTGTGGCGGGCTTTGACCGGACTGGCCCCGGCCATGGACGCCGCCCTGCCCGCTCCGGACCTGATCCTTGCCGCCGGCTCCTCTACCCATCGGCTTCTCCTCGCCCTGCGCCGCAAGGCCCGAGCAAAAACCGTGGTGCTGATGAAGCCCGCCTTTCCGCTGGGATGGATTGACGCGGCCATCGTGCCGGAACACGATCGGGTGCCAGCCGGCAAGCGCGTGCTGGTCACCCAGGGCAGCATCAACAGCATCACCCCGCTGGCCCGGATTACCAACAAGCCCGAGGCCCTGATCCTGGTGGGCGGTCCGTCACCCCATTTTGACTGGAACGACGACGTGGTGTTCGAGCAGATCACCCACCTGATCCGCACCTATCCGTCCTGGCGCTGGACCATCTCCGGCTCACGACGCACACCGGACACCCTGGCCAGCAGACTTGAGGAGCTGGCGGGCATCAAGATCACGGTTGTTGATCCCCAACGGACCCACGCCGACTGGCTTTCCCACCAGCTGGCCGCCTCACGGGCCATCTGGGTCACACCCGACAGCCTGTCTATGGTCAGCGAGGCCGCCACCTCCGGGGTGTCGGCAGGCCTGCTGCAGCTGACCCCACAACAGGGCAGCCGCGTCGCCCATGGCGTTGATCTGCTGGTGGAGCGTGGCCATGTGGCACGCTGGAGCGATCATGCTACCGTCATGGGCGACACCGTGCACGACAGCCCGCATCGCCTGTGGGAGGCCGATCGCGCTGCCCGATGGCTGATCCGGACATTTCTGAAACGAGGCGCGGCATGAGAGTGGTTCAGATTCTGCCAGCCCTGCACAGTGGCGGCGTGGAACGGGGCACCGTGGAGTTTGCCGCCGAACTGGTCCGCCGCGGCCACGAATCCATCGTCATCTCTAACGGCGGCCCATTGGTGCGCCAGTTGGAGGTGCAGGGATCCACCCATATCGAGCGGCCCGTTCATCGTAAGTCGCCGGCTTCATTCGGCCAGATCCGTCCGATGCGGCGTCTGTTGCAGCAGCTCCGCCCGGATGTGGTTCATGTGCGCTCACGCATGCCGGCCTGGATCACCCGGCTGGCGTTACGGGGCATACCCGCGAACGAGCGCCCGGTGGTGGTGTCGACCTTCCATGGCATGTACTCGGTGAATGCCTATAGCGCTATCATGGCCCGGGCGGATCACATCATCGCGGTCTCCGACTGCGTGCGGCAGTACGTGCTTCGCCATTTCAGAGTGGCCGACAGCAAACTCACCGTCATCCAGCGCGGCGTTGATGTGGACGGCTTTCGCAACCAGACCCTCAGTGCCGACTGGTCTGCCGCGCTGGAGCGCGACTACCCTCAGCTTGCCGGCAAACGCCTGATCATGATGCCGGGCCGGATTTCCCGCTGGAAAGGTCAGCTTCTTTTCCTGGAAGCCATGGCCGAGATCGTACGCCAGAATCCGGACTGCCACGGCATCGTTGTGGGCGGCGTGGAGCCGGGCAAAGACCGCTTCATGGAAGAGTTGCTGGCCCGGCGCTCAGAGCTGGGGCTGGATGACCATGTGACGTTTCTGGGCCAACGCCGTGACATGGCAGAGCTGTACCTGGCGTCGGATCTGGTGTGTCACATGTCGACCAAAGCGGAACCCTTTGGTCGCACCGTAACCGAGGCGCTGGCGTCCGGTATCCCGGTAGTGGCCTTCGATCGCGGCGGCGCCGCCGAAACCCTGCGGGCCTGTTTTCCTGAAGGCCTGGTGGAGCCGGATAACACCCAACGATTTGCCGCAGCCGCATTAACTTTGCTGAGCCACCCCACGCCGCCTATCCGGGTGCCGGAACGGTTTCATCTGAAAGCCCAGACCGAGGCCACACTGGCGATCTATCAGCGCCTGATCGCCGGGCGCGAGGCCTGAGGGTGGACACCGGGCTCACCATTGCCATGATCCTCGCCACTCCCGGCACCGGCTGGGGCGGCATGGAAAAGCACACCGCAGAGCTGGCCGCGGCTCTCGCTGGACGGGGGCACCGCATACACGTGCTGGCCCACCCGGCCTATCTGTCGCAGTTCGCGGCTGCAATTACCGTACACCCTCTGCCGCTGCATCTGGGCCGCCGCAACCCCTGGCTCCGGTTCCGGGTTCAACGGACGCTGCGCTCGATCCGGCCAGACATTACCCACGCACAGGGCAACAAGGCGGCCAGTTTGCTGAGCCGCACCCAGAAATTTGCCGGGGTCACCCTCGGCACCGTACACGGCACCAAAACCTCCCACAGGGCCTTTGCCGGGCTGGACGGTGTTATCGCCGTCAGCGCTGACATTCTGGCCGCTTTGCCTCATCGGAATAAACGCCTGATTCACAATGGCCTCATCCCGGCGACCACAAACCACGGAACAACCGGCACCACCATACCGATTCCCGACGACCGACCGGTTCTGCTTGCCGCCGGCCGACTGGAGCCGGTCAAACAGTTCGACCGATTGATTCAAGCGTGGATCGATGCGCGTGTTGCCGGCACGCTGGTGATCCTTGGAGAAGGCAGTCAACGAGGACGGCTCACCGCCCTGATCAGAAAGCTTGAGGTGGAGGACCGGGTTCTGCTGCCGGGTTTCGAGACCAATACCGGAGCATGGCTGAAGGCCGCGTCGGCCTGTGTGATCAGCTCACAACGGGAGGGCTTCCCCTACATTCTGGTGGAATCCCTGCTCGCCCGGTGTCCGGTGCTGGCCACACCGGTGAGCGGTGTGCGGGAATTCCTGCCGCTGGATTGCATCGCCAACTCGGACAGCACCGCCGACCTCAGCCGCCTGATTAGCCAACACGCCCACTCGCTGCACGCGCTGGCAAACCATCAGACAGCGGCGTTTGAGCGCGCCGCCCACACCCTTTCTCAAGAGGCTATGGTGACGGCGACCGCCCAGTTCTATCACCAGCTTATTGCTGACGCGTCTCCGGCGGGGTCTTCTCCAGCGCCGCGATGACGGCCTTGGCCACGACCCGATGACCCTCGGCGCTCAGGTGAGTACCGTCCGCCATCAGGCACTCGGACCGGCTCGCCCAGAGCTGATCGTAAGCATCTGCCACAACCGCATTGCGGTGTTGCTTCGCAAGATCCCGCAGCGCCTGATTGTAGGCTCGGATTCGCGGGTTACGGGGCTCGTCCAGATTCGGCGGCGTTGCCACCAGCACAAACCGGGTCTGCGGGGCCGATCCGACTACCTGACTTACATTGGCGAGGTACTCCGGCAACGGCACCTGCTCCACCGCACCGAGGCGCTGCAGAAGATGCAGTCGTCGCCCGAGTTTCTTGATCTTCTTCACCAGCTTGCGCGCGATCTTGCGAAACGGGTTATCCGGGTAGTACAACACGTAAGGCGCGCCGCGAAATACCTGCCAGGAGTCCACGAGACCGTACTGGATAAAGCCCACCTGATAATCGCCCGGCGGAAACGCCTGGGCGTAGCGCAGCAGCTCCCGGGTCGTGCTCATGGTATGACCGCAATTGACCAGACTCTGCCCGAGATACAACGCCACCAGCTCCGGCCACACCGGCTCCTGGTAGCCTTTCAGCCCCTCGGTGTTACAGTCACCGTAAGCGATACAACGTGTTGTCATGGTACGATTCCGTTTCCATTACTCAAGGATGGATCTTCTTTCAGACATAAAAGGTTCTGTGACCGCCCATGATTGACCTTGGCACCTGCCAGCCGTTCGCCTCAGGCTGTAACCGTCACTGCTTTCGTCACCCGGACGATCCATTATTGTGTCTGAAAGTACTGCGCCCTGAAAACATCGAGGCGCGCTATCAGCGCCAGCCGTGGGCCAAGAAACTGTTGGGCAGACGCCGCATTGATGACAACGCCCAGGAACTGAAAGCCCACCGGCAAGGAGCCATCCGCCGCTTGCTCGCCAAGGGCGAAGCCGAAATGGTCTGGCAGCATCTGCCCCATTTTCATGGGGCTGAACCCACCTCTCTGGGCCGCGCCAATGTCAGCGAACTGTTGCTGGATGATCAGGGCCAGCCTGCACAGACCCTGGAGCACTACCTGCGCCAACGGGGCTTTGACCAGCCCATGCGCGACGCTGTGGGCCGTTTCTGCAGCTGGTTACAGGACACGGGGATTCTTACCCGCAACCTGCTGCCCCACAACCTGGTGGTAGTGGCCCGGCACCAGCGGCCGGAGTTGTATCTGATAGACGGGCTGGGAGCACCTACCGTTCCCGACAAACTCGCCATGGTTCCGGCCTGGCGAAAACGCTACATTGAACGTCGCATACGGCGCTTCTATTTACGGATCGACTGGGAGATGAGCGACCGCAATAACAGCTGGGAGAACGCTCAGAAGCTGTAGATCGGACCCACTCTGCCTTGCCGCCCCGGCCCGATGGTGATAGCTTCCGCTCAATCTGACGAAGAGAGATGAATCCCGATCCATGGCCGTGTCCAAAGCAACGTTTCTGATCCTCGCCCTCAAACTGGCCGGCAAGCTGCCCCTGAGCGGCGCGCAGCTGATTGGCCGCCTGTTGGGCACCCTTGGCTGGGTATTCAACAGCAAAGCCCGCAAAGTGACAGAAACCAACCTGCGCATCTGCTTCCCGGACCTGCCAGAGACCCGGCGCCGGGACCTGGCCCGATCCAGCCTACGCCACACCGGGCAAACCCTGATGGAGATTCCCTTGATGTGGGAGTGGCCGGTCGAGGATTGCCTGGGGCTGATTCGGGAGATCGAAGGCGAGCATCTGTTGGACGCCGCTATGGCCAAAGGCAAGGGACTGGTACTGCTGGCGCCTCATCTTGGCAACTGGGAGCTGACCGGCCTGTATTTCTCGTCTCGCCACAAAATGGCGGCGCTATACAGCCCGCCGCATATCCGCGAATTCGAGGACTACATGATCCGAGTGCGCGGCCGCATTGGCTCCGAACTGGTACGTGGCGACCGTCGCGGGCTTGCGCGGCTGATCACGCTGTTACGGGAAGGCGGCGTGGCCGGTATCCTTCCCGACCAGAGTCCCCGTGCGAAGGGCGTGGCCCATGCGCCATTCTTCGGGCTGAATGTACGCACCATGACCCTGGTATCGAAGCTGCTTCAGAAATCCGGCGCTACCCCACTGATGACCTTTTCGGAGCGCCTGAAAGACGGCCAGGGGTTTCGACTGGTCATCCGCGAATGCGAGCCTGACCTGGATTCCACCGACCCGGTGGTCGCAACCACGGCACTGAACCTCTCGATTGAAAACTGCGCGCGTGAAATTCCGGAACAGTATCAGTGGGAATACAAGCGCTTCCGGCACCTGACGCCGGGCACACCGAACCCTTACAATCCGAAGAAACTGTGCCGCTGAGCCGTCCGTCTCGCGCGCGGTGATGATGAGAATCCCTGACAGGCAAGCCGCCGCCAGCGCGTGTATACTAGACGCCTTATTTAAATACCTCATCGGCACGGGCCAGACAGAGTTATGACACCACAATCCATCGGCGTGGTTATCACCACTTACAATTCGCCCCTGTGGCTTGGAAAAGTTCTGACCGGGTATGAGAACCAGACCCGGAAGGACTTCCGGGTGATCGTGGCCGATGATGGCTCCACTGAGGAAACCCGCGCCTTGATCGATCGGTTCCGCGATCGCGGCATTCTGACCATCGATCACGTCTGGCACGAGGACGATGGCTTTCGCAAATGCCAGATACTCAACAAGGCCATTTGCGAAACCGATTGTGACTACCTGATTTTTACTGACGGAGATTGCATCCCCGAACCTGACTTCATCGCCACGCATCAGCGTCTGGCTGAGCCTGGCTACTTCCTGTCAGGCGGATACATCAAACTCACCATGCCGGTGTCCGAGGCCATTTCGGACGACGACATCCGCAGCGGCGTTATCTTTTCGCCAGAATGGCTGGTCAGCAAGGGTCAACCCAGAAACCACAAATTGTGGAAGCTGTCCCGCTCCGAAATGAAGAAGAAGCTTTTAAATGCCGTAACCCCTGCGGCCTCAAGCTGGAATGGAATGAACAGCTCGACCTGGACCAAAGACCTGATCGCGGTCAATGGCTTCAACGAAGACATGCAGTACGGCGGGCTGGACCGGGAATTAGGAGAACGGCTGTGGAACTACGGCCATAAATCGAAGCAAATTCGCTACAGCACGGTGTGCCTGCACCTGGATCATGCCCGCGGTTACTCCAAGCCGGAAATCTGGGCGAAGAACCGGGCCATCCGCAAGGCGGTGAAAGATGACCGGACCTTCTGGGCGGTTAATGGAATCGAGAAGAAGCCCACCGCATGAGAACCCTGGTCGTCATTCACAGCCTGAAAATGGGGGGCATGGAGCGGGTTGCCGTTAATCTCGCAGACGCCTTTGCCGAAGAAGGCCACGAGAGCCATTTGCTGGCCTGCCGCAATCAACCCAATGATCTGAAGCCTGCCCACGAAGCCGTGAAGCTCCATCACTTTGATCAACTGCAGGCCCTGCTGAAGTCGGTGATTGGCGTTCCGATCTTCCTGTTATCACGCCTGGTTCTTGGCGTTGTGCTGCCGAAGTCCCACTTCATCTGGGTTGGCTGGCTCAGCGGATGGCTGCTGAAGCGCCATATCCAGAAACTGGAGAAGCAATACGGCCACTTCGACCGCATCGTTTTCCGCGGCCTCGGCACCTTCAAGTATTTCTGGTCCTTCCAGGATGACCGCAATGTCTACGTACTGGAAAATGTTATCCATTACGATCGCCCACTTTGGCAAAAGAAGCTGGAGTGGAAACTGGTGTTCCACAACCGACACCTGGCGTGCGTGTCGTCCGGCGTTCTCGAGTCGGCGCAGGAGGCATTTGCCAAAGGGTCTGTTGAACCCAAAACACTCAGGGTCATCACCAATCCCTGCCCGGTTGCCCAGATCCACGCCATGGCAAAGGAGAACGACCCCGACCTGCCCACCACGCCTTACATCGTAAACGTGGCCAGACTGGTTCCGCAAAAGGGACACGCCCTGTTGCTGGACGCTTTCGCCCGGGCTCGTATTCCTCACCAGCTCGTCATCGTTGGCGAGGGTCCGCTGCGACAGGAACTGGAGCAGAAGGCCCGGTCACTGGGTATTGCCGACCGCGTGCTGTTCGCCGGTAAGCGCACAAACCCCTATCCCTGGATGCAGCGGGCCGACCTGTTCGTGCTCGCCTCCGAATACGAGGGACTCGGCATAGTTCTAACCGAAGCGCTGGCGTGCGGCACGCCCATCCTGTCCACGGACAGCCGGGGAGGTGTCAGGTTTGTTTTTCAGGGAGAACTGGAGCAATACCTGACCCCGGGCACGCCGGAAGGGCTGGCGCAGGGCCTTGAATCCGCGGTCAATAAGCTGCCGATCGAGGTGAAAGCGGAATGGCTTGAGGCCTTCCGCTCGGAAGCAGTGGTTGAGCAGTTTCTGGCCTAGCCCAGCGTATCCACAATGGAGCGAATGGATTCCAGCCTGGCAATGGCGTTCATGAAATCATGGCGCGACTCACTCCACTTGCTCAGGAAGATAAAATCCAGTCCGGCCCGTGACGCTGCTTCAATATCGTACTGGCTGTCCCCAACAAACACGGCCGGTTGCTCAATTACCCCGGAGGCCAGTTCCCGACTCAGAATGTCATCCTTGGTCTCCGGGCTGCCGAAGATGCCGCCGTCAAAGTGGCCTGCCAGCCCCCGGTCATGGAATACCTCCCGGAGCTCTTTCTGGTCACCGCCCGAGACGACCAGCCAGCGCGCGCCTTGTGTGTTCTGCCTCAGTTCGGCCAGACCTGAGGCCACCTCGCAGTTTCTTAATCCCTGCTTCACGTAGCCTGCATAGCGATCCAGTAGCTCATCCAGTTCGACAGGCTCAACCTCGCGCCGGCCCACTATGCTGACCAGAAAATGCTCGAATTTTACGTATCGGGATATTCCACCGTTCCGGACGTGGTAATCCACCAGCATCCTGGCCTTGTCTTCGCCATAAGGTCGGGCGGTTTCGTAGAAGGCCCCGGTCTTGACCCGGTTGGAGTCAAGCAGGACTCCGTCGCAGTCAAACACCCAGGTTTTGTAGTGATTCAGGACCGGCATTCATCAGCTCCAGTAAAATCCCGCACATTCAGCAAATTCCGCTGGGGTTCAGCGCCCGACGCGTGCCTCGCGCAACTTTTCCAGGGCTGATATATGAACCACGCCTAACTGCGCGGGAAACGGCGTATCCAGCATGAGAGCCATGGCAAAACGGTGGCACCCTGCCCCGGAAAATATGGGTTCTCCTCCGGGGCCAAGGTGCATCAGGATACCGTCTAACTCGCGGAAGGCTCCGGGATCGAGTTCCTTTCGGGGTGGCAGGCTCCCCCGCTGGCGAACTTCATCCCAGATCACATCCAACGCGTGAAAACGTTTTGCAACATCTTCAGGGGTACGGCATTTATCGGTCATCCCTGTCGGCGACACGGCTATGCGACTGAGCATGAAATCGATGGCACCGGCTTCTTCCCAGCTCTTACCTTCCCGCCAATGCTTCCAGCAGTAGGTCAGTTTGGGATGCCTATCAAACGATTGCTCCAGTTCGGCTGGCCATTCCGATACCACAGAACCTGAAATTCGTCTTACGCGGGATCCTAAGTGCGCCGCCAGGTCCGCCGCTTCTATGTAACGCTGGCACTGGGAGGGCTGAACCCAGATGCGTTCTGCGTACAGTGGCGCTTCACGGCCGAACCGCTGACGGCTCAGCATGTCTTTCCAGAGTGCCCTGAGATGGTACTTGATAGTCAACTAATGTCCTTCATTCATTCGATCCTGTTCTGGCCCAAAAAAGAGCTGCCTGGTTTCCCGAATCATGCGTTCAAGTCCGAACTCACAGTCGATCCATGCCCGCAACTCGGTCGGCGCAAACGTCTGCTCCCCCTCCATGATGGACCGGACACCCCGGGCCAGAGCCGAAACGTCATCCACGGCCGTCAGGATGCCGTAGCGGCCATGGGCAAGCAGTTCCTCACTGCCGGGCACACGGGTAGAGACCACGGGTATACCATGGCTCATGGCCTCGTTCAGGACATTGGCCATCCCCTCATTCCTTGAGCACAGCAGGAAAAGATCGATCCCCTGGAAAAAGGCGCCCATATCCGTCTGGTAGCCAAGGAAATGAATCCTTGCCGCTTCCGGCCGTTGATTGATGGCCCCTTTGATCTCTTGCTCAAACTCCCCTTCGCCTACATGCACCACATGCACATTGTCCGGAAGCCCGGCGAGAATATCCGGCAACAGGTCGAAGCCCTTCTGTGGGCTGAAACGGCCGGCACATCCGACAATAACGGTGCCTGGAGAGAGATTCAGCTGGGTCCTGAAATCCGTCGGCCGGCGCTCTCCGGCAGGCAGCGCAAAGCCGTTGTACACCCGCACCACATTACGTTCGTCAAAAATCCTGGAATGCTTCAGCATGGCACTCCTGAGGGAGTCACTATTGACCATCAGCAGTGCCTTCATCAACCGAAAGATCACGAAGAACTTGACCGGACTCTTCACCCTCCGGGCGATCCCGAGATACAACACGACCCGATCAACCCCCGCGAGTTTTGAAGCCAGGGTGACCAGCCACCAGTCTTTCTTCAGCGCAGCAAACACCACGTCGGGGTCAATCTTCCGAAGAATCCTCACATAGTTTGCGACCACAAAGAAATTGAAATCTCCACCACGGGAGGCCACTTCAATGACCGAGACGTTCTCCAGTCCTGCAAAACGGTCTGCAAAACAGCCGTCCAATAGAACGACGTAAACCCTGACACCGCTCTGCCCAAGGAAACGAGCCCGAAGGCGCACATTTTTTTCAATGCCGCCCCACACTTTCGAGGGACAAAACAACACCGCTTTTTCCATGGTTCAGTACCTTTGGCTTATGGGCCCGGTGGATTCGATATAGTTCAGGCGCGGTTTTTCCGCTTCCTGCGGTTTCTGACCCGCCGCTTGAGATTGCGCACCCCGAAGCTCGCGGATTCCAGGCTTGAGGCCAACCATAGCCAGAAAGATGAGGCCTCAGTACTGGAAAGCAAGTGCCGGGCTTCGGGACAGCTGCGCAAGAAACGGTCTATCTCCCTGGCTTTTTGAAGCTTGGGCAGAAACCGTGGTTGCTTCAGCCGGAAGTCAATAAACGTGACAGTTCTGTCCACCATCAGAAAGTTGGCAAGCTGGGCATCGCTTCGAAGATAGCCCTGCCGGTGCAACGCCTGCAACTCGACGAGAATCTTTTCCGCATCCCTCGGCTCCGCTGGTCGACCCTCAACAAACCGGTAGCACACAAAGGAATCGACCACCACGCCCCTCCACCTGCGCTCGCACGCCAGGACCGGTTGCGGTGCGCCGAAGCCAAGGTCAGACAGCCGCTCAATATGCCGGAAGGTCCGTAATGCATCACTCTCACGGAAGAGCGTCAAAAAGCGCTCCCAGCGACGGTTATTCCGTGCCCGGGGCACTTTGAGCAGGAGTGCGTCATCACCAAAACGGACTTTCGCGCTCAGGGTCCGCCAGTTATCGCGAAACACCGATTCCCGCAGCAGTTGGTCATTGGAAATGGCGTCCACCAGCTGTCGGCTGGCCGGGTCTTCAAGCCGTGAAACAACACGATTCTTGCCGTATGTGAGTAAGCGAGACATGAGTCAGCCTTTAGATGAGAGCACGGTCCCCGGCTCCATGTGCATTCTGTAGCTCATCGAGATAGCGCCGAAGGCCCATTTCCATCACATCACTGAAACGCTCATCGCCGGAGAGGTATCCCAGCGTCCAGAGTCGCCTCGTGACCGCGTATTGAAGGATCGGATCGTGGGTCTTGATGAAGGAGCGGATGTAATCGACCGGAGGGGCGCCTGCCGGGTTGTAGCCTGCGAACCGGCCAGACGAGAGCATCAGGTCGGTGTTGAAAACCCGAACGCCAGCGGGCCGAAAGCGGAGCATATCAACCATGGCATTCGGGCCTGCGTTAAAGTGGGTATCCGCCAGGAGCCACATGAACGAGACCAGTTGCCGGGTACCTGAACATTCCTTCGGTAATTGCGCGTGCCCTTTGCGATTGTGGAAAACCGCCCAGCGCAGGGAGGAGAGTACGGCCCCATAATTGGCCCGGGCGAGCTGTTGGGACTGGGTGTTGTTGTAATAACTGACATCAATACGCGCGCCCTGGGTGTCGGGGTCTCTGCCCTTATCGCCGCCCCGGTAGCCGAATTTCACCACGACATCGTGGTCATCGATTTCCGCCCCCTGGGCTTTCTCAATGGGCACAGGGCCAACCAGCGCGATTCGCTGGCCCCGGATAAACCTGCCGAAGGCCAGGTCCTCTAGCGCGGCCAAACTGGTCATCCCATCGTCGGAGCCATCCCAGGTGCCTGCCAGCAACTGAAGGAACCACCGGGCCTGCGCAATTTTCATCGGGTCCGCAAGCTCGCGCCCCATCTGCTTCAGAAGGATGGCTGCGTCCGCAAAATCTTCCCGTTCAAGCTGCGCGTACAGTCCCAGGGCCAGGGTGTCGGCGCGAGCACTGTCCCGCTTATGGGCATCCGCCACCATCCGGGTCAGGCCGTGCTCTCGCAAAGCGCGGGCAAGCTGGAAGAAACCAATGCCCAGGCACAACCGATAAAGATCGAGCCAACAGAGTGCAGGGAGCATCGCGGGATCCATCTGGCCCACCTGATGCTCAATCCGTTGAAGATCGTCGGGCTGCAGTTGCTCCTTCCGTGTAGCACCATGGCTTAACAGTTCTCGCCAGAAGAACGCAAGACGCTCGGGAGCCGCCCCATAACCGATTCGGCGCAGCGCACGGTCCAGCAGCACAAGCTCCTTTGTGTTGCCTACCGGTACCTGTTGGGCCTCGATAAACGTGTCCTTGAGGACAGTGAACCGCCACCAGCGGTCCCGTCGCTTTTTTGAGTACAGTAGCTTCCCGATCATGCCAGCGTTCAGTCCATCCCGTAGATCGATTGTGAGGCAAGTTCGTATCGGGTCGGTGTTACGGAAACCAGTTCCCTAGCGCCCGCCGTCTGCTGATACAGATCCAGTACATCTTTCATTTCCCGGTTTCTCGGATCGTCAGCGCCGTAGCCGTCAAACCCGGCCATCAGCACCCTTGAGGCCTTTCCGCTCGCTGTAATCGCCAGCGCATAGGCCACCACAAGGGAGGTGGGCAGTGTGCAGGACACCTCGGCAAACCGGAACACATCGGACTCAACGGAGAGCCCGAAATCCAGTACTTCCTTGCCCTCAAGCGCGCGCTTCACATCCCGGGGAAGCGCAGCCCAAGGGGTAATCAGGGGCTGAGGCAACAGCGAATGGGCATGACAGTCCGCCAGCAACCGGACCGGATGGCAAGCAACACGAAGGCTGATCAATTCCGACGCAATCGCAGCCTGGGTATTGAGTGCGATGACCACTGGTTCGTGCCGGCGGATATAATTTTCCAGCGCCCATTTATGGCGCAGCACCCCGGGCCCGGTGCCTAGCAGTAGCACCTCCCTGTTGCCAAGTCGAGACTCCGGATTCCAATTGCCGCTCTGGCCATCGCCATAGAAGTGCTTGGCGGCGTCGAGTGTGTGGAGACTGAACTTCTTGCCGCCCTCCACCCGAAGGTGTTCTATAGCCGCGAGAATGTCTTCTTCGTCGTAACGGGAATCGCTCAGCATTTCCTGGATGTAGGTCGGGTGGATACCGTACTTCCCCGCCAGGTAGTAGAAGGGATTGGTACCCCAGCCGAAGCGCTCCTGCATCGGTCGAAAATCGTTTCTCAGTATCCGCATGAGCGGCACGAGCGATACCTGCTGCTGCCGCAACTGCGCGATCTCGATCGCTAATTCTTCTGTCCTCGCATTGCCCGGTCCCCGACCCATGCCGGTCACCGTGGAGTCCACCCAGGTCACGCCCTCACCGAGGGCCGCCAGGGTATTCTGCAAGGCCATGCGAAGGTTGTCATGGGTATGGATGCCCAGTTCGCCCTGCCAGTGGTGGCGAAGCCAGCCGATGATCACCGCGGTCTGCTCTGGAGACATGCTGCCCATGCTGTCAGCGAAATAGAGGACATCGATCGGGTACAAGGATGCCTTGCGGGCGATGGCTTCAATCTCATCCTGGCCACGATCCGCGACCTGCATCAGGTTGAACCCGACCCGGTAACCCCGGTCACGCAGCCAGCCGCTGGCCTCCGCCGCTTCATCGAATTCATGCACATGGCAGGCGATCCGCACCACGCTGACGGGAGAGTCGCCGGCAGTCGTTGGGAACAGGATGGCCAGCCTTTCTTCCAAAGACCCTTCCCCAACCAGTTCCGAGGCGTTCACCATTACCCCGACCGTCAGGGATTGCGGGATCGACAGACTGCGGAGAAACTCGTCCGTGGTGTAGGCGCAGGGGCCCTTGAACCCTTGGTTCTGGAGGGTTCGAAGCCCCATTTCCACCACATCAACTCCGGCGGCAGCCATCGCATCCAGGTAGAGTGCGATCAAATCCGTGTCAAAATCCCAACCGTTGTAATAGCCACCGTCACGCAGCGTGCAATCGAGGAAAGTTAGCTGTTGCTTCGTCATAGCGTCGTTCATCCGCAAGCGCAGGGTCAGATATCGGAGATTCCGGCTGTGAGCATGGCCTCGGCAATCAGGAAGTCTTCCTCCCAGTCAATATCGAAGCCCTGGATCTTATCCACAACGTATTTATAGGGTCGCTCACCTATCCGGTCCGCTTTCTGCTTATAGATTGAAAAAGGGGCCAGGAAAACACCACTGTTGATCTCATAAAGCGGCGCCAGTGTCTGGGTGCGGGGCCATTTCTCAACATTCCGATCGTACGTGATAGGCCCGGATTCATCCCAGACAAACCCCCGCAGTTCACTGACAGTCATCAGCGAATCGTGGCCGTTTTTCAGCTCCCTGAAATACCGCTCTATCACTTCGTCATAAAGGGCCGCTGTCAGAAACGGAGACGTCACATGGGTCCAGAGAATGTGCCCTTCTTCTATTTGGGAACCGGCATACTCAATGAGTTCGTCTGTGCTTGTGCTGCTGGAAGACAGCGTATCGTCCCGCAGGCGAATATCTAGCTTAGGTGAATCGAGAGTCAGGGCGTACTCGATGATGTCCTCGTCGTTGGTAGAGAGAACGACCTTATCGATAAGCCTGGCGGCAAGCAGCTGCTCAAGCTTGATCTGCAGCAGTCCGAACGGCTTCTCGGCAATCGGCCGAATATTTTTCCGGGGCACCCTCTCACTGCCTTTCCGACAGGGCAAAAAACAGGTCACAGTCATTTTGTCTCTCCCGGGAGCTCACTCAGTGTTGTCATGAGTTGGCGCGGCTGCAGTCTTCTCTGGTCAAGACGGACCGACGGCTTTTCGCCTCTTCCCGTTTCAGGATCGCCCAGACAAAAACCACCATGAATACAAACATGGTAACGCCTATGTTTCTCTCCAGCATGCTCTGAGTCAGATTAACAATCGCGTGCAGGGTTACAAAGAACGAGCCTCCCAACGCCAGGGCCTGAACCTGCGGTACATCTGAGCGTGTTTTCTTCATGAACAGGCGAAGCGAGACCAGCAGCAGAAGAAGATAAGTGACCAGCCCAACAATGCCATAACGGGCCATCACTTCCACATATTGATTATGCAAATGACGAAAATCCCGGACTGCGGGGTGAATTTCGCCCCCGGCAATTAGCTCATCAACAACTTGGTCGGTTCCGGTCGGACCAGAGCCGATTAGCGGGTTCTGTTTGAAGGCCCCGATACCGGCTTTCCACATGTCCAGCCGCAGCCCCACCGATGTGCTGTTTCGGCCGTCCTCGTAGTAGTCAACAAACTCGCTCACCGCCACCGCCGTGCGACGTTCCACTAGGTCAACCTGGGAGGCCGCCATGAACCCGACCGCGACCACCGCTACCGTAAGTGCAAACAGAATCTTACGCTGGATAAGCGGTCGCCAGAACGCGTACAGGCCAATCACCGTGACCACAGGAAAGGCAACCCAGCCACTCCTCGTGCCCGACACAAGCGAGGCGTATATACCGGCCACGGTGCCCAGACACAGATACGCCTGCCAGATTCGCCGGCACGGCTGCTTTTCAGCCCACACAAGTCCCGAGAACGCCAGCAGCCCAAGCGCCATCGCACCATTGCCATAGTGAATGGGATTATCGAACGCAGTGACGCGCATAACACCCTGGAATTCTGCCTGGTATAAACCGTATCCGCCTGCCATCACGGCACCGAGCGCGGCAAGTGCGAAAAACCAGCCTGCGCTCATGCCATACCTCAGCACAAATACCATAACCAGTGAAGCCGCCACGTATCGTGTGGAGAGGTCAAATTCCGACAGATCTTCGCCATGCACCAACAGGGTCAATGCCTGACTCAGGAAAAACATCCAGAGCACCCCCAGCAGCGCCAGGCTCTCCCTGTCGATACCGGCACGCAGCTTTTTCCAGCGGTAGGTCAGCAATGCCAGAATTAACATCAACGATGGGCCGAAGGCGTATGCGTCAGGTACCAGAACGTAAAAAAGCAGGTAAGAAGCCAAAGCCAAGAACGACAGCCAGGATAAAACTCTATCCCAGGCGGACCCGGAGGTAATAGCGTCCGGGTGAGCAGTGGGGTTCTTTGTCAAAGTGGCACCATCTGAATTGATAAAGGGTTCGTGTTGCATCCGCGTTAGGCGTCCTTACGAGAGGGCTGCGCCTCATACCCGGCAAGGAGTTCATGCCAGAGCTTTTTCTTGCCGGCTGCCTCCTGCGGGACTCGCTTCTCCACTGAGCGCCGCAATCGCTGGAGGTTTTTTTCTTTCCAACGGGCCGAGGAATCCAGACGCCATCGACAGCGATCAAAATCGATCAGGAAGACCCGCGCGTCTGACACAAGAATGTTGTCACAGTTAAGGTCTACATGATCGAGGCCCGACCGGTGAAACCCGGCGATGGTCTGCCCGACCCGGTACCAGAGTGCTTTGTCAGTCACCTCCGGATGCTCAGGCAATGGCACGGCACCTTCGATCCTTTCGATCAGGATGGCAGCCTCGTACGAAAAGACTCCCTGCCTATCAACCAACGCAGCTATTGGTCTGGGCACGGGCAAGCCTAAGCTCCTCAGTTCACTTAGCAGCCTGAACTCAGCAAATGAGCGGGCGCGGCCGTAACCGGTGAACAGATAACGGCGCTCGGTGAGGCGGGCAATCAGTCCACCTCTCCGGTAGTGCCTGAGCACCAATGGACCTTTGGGAGAATTCACAAACCACGCGCTACCCCGGCCACCAGCCGACACGGGCTCCGCTTTCTCGCCCCAGTAACCCGGCGAAAACCACTGCTCATTGACGTCTTCGCAACCGGCTGCGCAGAGCACTGAAACCATAAACGGAATTACCGAATGATGCCCTGCCAAGGCCCGCAAGACGTTGGCCGGGGAGTACGTTAGAATGGCGCACAGTTTACCAATGACACTCCCCCGGCACTACATCCGCCGGTTAAAGAATCGAAACGGACCGTAACTTGGGCACGCAACCAGACACCTCCAGCATCCAATCCATCTGCATTCTGCGCCTCTCCGCCATCGGCGACGTTACCCACGTCGTCCCTGTGGTGCTCAGCCTTCAGGAGCAGCTGCCAAACGTCAGGATCACCTGGATCATAGGCAAGATCGAGGCCAAGCTGATTGGCGACCTGCCAGGGGTCGAGTTTATTATCTTTGACAAGAAAGCGGGGCGGAAAGGCTATGCGGCCCTCCGCGAGGCACTGCGCGGGCGCCGCTTTGATGCACTGTTGCACATGCAGGTCGCGTTGCGGGCCAATCTGGCAGCGGCGCTGGTACCGGCTCGCGTCAAAGTCGGCTATGACCGAGCTCGCAGCAAAGATCTCCACAGCCTGTTTATCAACACCCGCATTACCCCTGCACCAAATCAGCACGTGCGGGACTGCCTTGCCAGTTTTCTGGAACCTCTGGGACTGCAGCCGGCGCCGCCCCGCTGGACAATTCCCCTGTCAGAGAGCGACCACGAATTTGCAAAAGCGCAGCTGGCCGACGACCGTCGTAATCTGGTGATCAGCCCGTGCGCCAGCCATCCGTTGCGCAACTGGCCGGCCGAGCGCTATGCGCGGTTGGCTGACCATGCCGTGGCCAGGCACGGCATGAAGGTGATTTTGGTTGGCAGCCCGGCGCCGTTTGAAGCGGAGTATTGCGCGGCCATCGAAAACGCGATGAAAGAGAAAGCCCACAACATCTGCGGTAAAGACACCCTGAAGCAGCTCACCGCCCTGCTCGCACACGCAGATCTTGCCGTCGCTCCGGACACGGGTCCGGGGCACATCGCCAGCGCGGTGGGTACGGACGTGCTGGGCATTTTTGCCGCCAGCAACCCCTACCGTTCAGGCCCCTACAATTCTCTTGAATGGTGCGTGAACCGCTATCCGGAGACACTGGCGCAGTTTACCGGCAAGACCGTGGATCAGGCCCGCTGGGGTGCCAAGGCAGAATTCGAGGGGGCGATGGAGCTGGTGACGGTGGAGGATGCAACCGCAATGCTGGACCGGTGGATTGAGGCTCAGCGGGTGGCTAAACCAGAAACGACGCCGAATCCAAAGTGATCCGGCGCCGTTTCTGTGGGACGGGTTAGCATGCGTAACCCGACACTTGCGTTGATGCTGGTTGTCGGATTACGCTGCGCTAATCCGACCTACGATGAAGTTTGTGCCGGCGGCTACTTGCGAGCGGTGTAATCCTGGTAGGACTTCTCTTCCACAAAGCGGGAACCCAGTGCCAGGTTCACTTCTTTCTTGATGGCGGCGCGCTTGTCGTTGGTGACGTAAACGGCACGGGCCAGTTCGATGAACTTCGGGCCGAAATCCTGGTCCGCTTCCTGGTCGCGAATATCGTCTTCAATCACCCACAGCTCCTCGTTCACAGCTTTCAGCTGCTGCCGCAGATCCGCGATTTCCGAGGCCTGGTCTTTCACCGCCTCGTCCCAGGTGGCGCTCAGCTCGTCCAGCTCCAGCCGCACATTTTTGAGTTTGGCCTCATCCTTGATGCGCTCGGATTTGATTTCCAGAATGGTGATCTTGTCCAACACCTCACCAAACGATACGGGTACCTTGATTACGTCCGCCATGTGCTCGTCCTGCCGGTCTCTAGAGGTTTGAAATAACAAAGCCGCCGGGCTGCGACAGTCCACGGCGGCTCGCGGGTGTTCCGGTATCAGCTTGTAACGTGAGTCAGCCAGCCGCCGTGGTCAGCCGATTTGCCCTTCACCGCATCAAAATACATCGCCTGCAGCTTCTCGGTCAGCGGGCCCCGCTTGCCGGCGCCAATCAAGCGGCCATCCAGCTCACGAATCGGCAGCACTTCGGCGGCGGTGCCGGTGAAGAAGGCCTCGTCCGCGATGTACACTTCGTCACGGGTGATGCGGCGCTCTTTCACCGGAATGTTCAGCTCGCGGGCAAAATCAAGAATGGTGGCGCGGGTGATGCCCTCAAGGCAGGAGGTCAACTCCGGCGTATGCAGCACGCCGTCACGCAGAATGAAAACGTTTTCACCCGACCCTTCAGCCACATAGCCTTCGTTGTCGAGCATCAAGGCTTCTTCACAGCCGCTGGCGATAGCTTCGTTCAGGGCCAGCATGGAGTTGATGTAGTTGCCGTTAGCTTTCGCCTTACACATGGTGATGTTGACGTGATGACGAGTATAGGAAGAGGTGCGCACCTTGATGCCCATTTCCTTGGCTTCCGGCGACATGTACGACGGCCAGCTCCAGGCCGCGACCATTACATGCACCTGTAGGTTGTCGGCACGCAGACCCATGCCTTCGGAACCCAAGAACACCATGGGGCGCAGGTACGCCTCGTCCAGGTTGTTTTCGCGAACGGCCGCGCACTGGGCATCATTCAGCTGTTCTTTGGTGAACGGCATTTTCATATTCAGGATATGAGCAGAACGGAACAGACGGTCAGTGTGCTCTTTCAGGCGAAAAATCGCCGGGCCATTGGCGGTGCTGTAGGCACGCACGCCCTCAAAACAACCCAGGCCGTAATGCAGGGTGTGGGTCAGCACGTGGGTTTTGGCTTCACGCCAGGGAACCATTTCACCATCCAGCCAGATCAGGCCATCGCGATCAGCCATCGACATTGTTTCTGCTCCATACAAGCTTTTTCAGGGAGACGGCATTCTAGCAGGAATTTTCTGAAGAACATAAATGTCCGGTGCTACGCCAGCATCACCTTTTCCCACATGCCGCGGATGTATTCCCGCTCGTCGGGAAAGGCATCCCCTTCCACCTGGCTGTTGAGATTCTGCAAGGCCCGGCGGTGAATGGTCGAGCGCAGTGTAATGTACACTTCACGCAGTTTTTCCGCATCCTCGACAGCGATCACCCCTGCGCGGCCAAGCTCTTCCAGCTGCCGTATGTTATCCGACCATTGTGTCAGCTCAGGATGTTCACCGCTTTGGGCCAGCATCAGATACTGCACCATGAATTCGATATCGATGATGCCGCCCTGGTCGTGCTTGATGTGGAACGTCGCGGCCTGGCTGGACTCCGCGGTACCCAGGCTGGTGCGCATTTTCTCTCGCATGTTCACCACATCCGCGCGCAGGGCCTCACGATCCCGCATCTGACACAACAGTTGGTGACGCAGGGCCTCGAATTCGGCGAGGGTACCCGTGCAACCGGCAACCCCCCGGGCGCGGGCCAGCGCCTGGTGTTCCCAGGTCCAGGCATCGTTGCGCTGATATTTCTCAAAGGCTTGTAGCGTGCTGACCAACAGCCCCGAACTGCCCGATGGCCGCAGCCGCATATCCACTTCATAAAGCTGGCCCGACGGCGTCTGGGTGCTGAGGATATGCACAATGCGCTGACCAAGGCGGGTGTAAAACACGGCGTTATCGATAGGCCGGTCGCCGTCGGTGGCCTGCTCCGGATCCGCGTTGTGCACGAACACCAGATCCAGATCCGAGGTATAACCCAGCTCGATACCGCCGAGTTTGCCATAGCCAATAATGGCGAAATCGGTATCACAGGCTGACCCATCGGCGCGACGAGGGTAGCCGTGGCGACTGACCAGGTTAGCAAAGGCGACATCCACCACGTGGTCCAGCACCACTTCGGCAATCCAGGTCAGGTAGTCACTCACCTTCATCAGTGGCAGGGTGCCTTTCAGCTCCGAGGCGGCCACTCGCAGAATATGGGCCTTCTTGAAGTGCCGCAAAGATTCCATCTGCTCCTCAAGATCTTCGAACGGAATGCGCAGCATCTGCTGGCGCAGATCGTCCTGGAGCTCCTCTTTGGCGGGCGGATGATACAGACTTTCCGCATTCAGCAGCTCATCCAACAGCAACGGCGTTTCCGCCAGCTGCCTTGCGATCCAGGGGCTCTCGCTGCACAGCTTGACTAACTGGGTCCGTGCACCGGGGTTTTCGAGCAACAGAACCATGTAAGCGGTTCGCCTGAGAATGGCCTCCACCAGTTGCAACACCCGCCCCAAGGTTTCGGAGGGCGCATCCACCTGGGTCAGGGCCTGCAGCAGCACCGGCATAAATTGATTCAGACGTTTACGGCCTTGAGTCTGCATGACCTGAACGGTCCGGCTCTCGCGCAGATCGTTCAGCAACGCCAGACTGTCTTTGGCAGCCTCATATCCATGCTCTTGCAACCATTGACGGGCCGCATCGTCCTCCATTTCCGACAGCCACAACTCATGCCAACCCTCATCAAGCGAGGCCGAGTCGTCTTCCTCCTCCTCAGTCGCGATGATGTCGGAGAAATGACCGGCGACCCGCTCCCGATGGACGTCCAGCACCTGCAGGCAATCGCTCCAGTTGTCGAACCCCATGATCAGCGCTATGCGGGCCTGGCTCAGCGTGTCTTCTGGTAAAAGCTGAGTCTGTTTGTCCTCCATACCCTGCAGAGCGTGCTCAAGATTGCGGAGGAACACGTAGGCCTCACGCAACTCCTTAACCACTGTCGATGGCAACAGTTCAAGCTTCTCCAGCTCCTTCAGAACGTTCAATAGCTCCCGCTGCTGCAATTCCCGGTCACGCCCACCGCGGATGAGCTGAAACGCCTGCACCACAAACTCGATTTCCCGAATGCCGCCTCTGCCCAGTTTGATGTTGTTCTCCAGGCCTTTACGCCGGACCTCCCGACTGATCATCCCCTTCATGTTGCGCAAAGATTCGAACGCGCTGAAATCCACGTATTTTCGGTAAACAAAGGGGCGAAGGCTGTCCATCAGCACCTGGCCCGCCTGCTCGCCACCCGCGACCACCCGAGCCTTGACCATGGCGTAACGCTCCCAGTCACGCCCCTGGTCCTGATAGTAGGTTTCCAATGCAGAAAAGCTGAGGGCCAACGCGCCACTCTGGCCATAGGGGCGCAAACGCATATCCACCCGGAACACAAAACCGTCAGCAGTGATCTGGTCCAACGCCTGAATCAGCCGTTGTCCGAGGCGAATGAAAAACTGCTGATTATCGATAGAGCGACGCCCACCCCGGGTTTCGCCCTTGCCGGGAAACGCAAAAATGAGGTCGATGTCGGAAGACACATTCAGTTCGCGCCCGCCGAGCTTACCCATCCCCAGCACGACCATGGACTGAGGGCACTCCCTCCCGGTGGCCGGGTCGGTTCCCCACGGTGTGCCGGATTGTTCGCAGGTATCCTGGTACAGCCAATCCAGGGCGCCCTGGATACAAGTGTCCGCAAACGCGCTCGTGGCGGCGATGGTTTCATGCATGTCGGCCCACCGCAGGAGGTCGCGCCAGATGATGCGAAACTGGCTTTCCCGGCGAAACTGGCGCAAAGCCCTGTGCAGCGTGTGTTCGTCTTCAATCTCGCTCAGATACTCCTGCCAGCGCTGTTGCAGATAGCCCGGTTCCGTTGCCTCGCGCAGGGAGCGCGAGGCCACCAGCGCCTCAACCTGCTCCGGATGCCGCTCCAGGGTGTGTTTCAGGAACACGCTTCGGGCCATGGCGTTGGCCACATCGGTCTCAGCCAGACCCGCATCCGGTGTCATCCAGCCCTGGGGGCCGCCCTCAAACACTGAGGACCAACCAGCCGACACATCCTCGGCAAGCACTTTCGGAAGACCGCTCCATGGCTCGGACATAATGCAAACCCCTGTATCTCTGTTATATTTCCCGTACTGTATAACGAACCGTTACCCGACTGAACAGCTCAGGCCCTTAATGCTCAGAAACCGTCGTCCACTCAACCCGGAACATCAGCTTGCCCATCTACCGATGTCGGGCATCATCCGCTCACGAATCAAGAGGCTGTTCATTATTCTTGGCGGACTGATGGCTTTCCAGGTGCTGGTACTCTGGTGGGCAGAAAGCCTCAGCCTGTTCGAGGCTTTCTGGCTTACCATGACCACGCTGGTCACCGTGGGCTATGGCGATTTTTCGCCGCAAACCACCGTTGGTCGCATCAGTACCATTGTGGTGATGTTTATCAGTGCAATCACCCTGCTCACACTGATAGTCAGTGATTTTATTGAATACCGGTTTTACCGCCGGGAACGTATCGTAACCGGACGATGGGTATACAAAATGAAAGACCATATTGTCATCATCAACACCCCCCAACACGGCGGGGAACAGTACTTCGCGCGTTTCGCGTCGCAAGTGAGGGCAGTGCCGGGGTACGAGACCACTCCAATTATCATTCTGACCCGGATGTTCCCCACCGGACTGCCGCCGGAGCTGGCCGATGTGGGACTGGTTCATTTCCACGGCTCCGGGGGCGACCCCGACGCCCTGAAAGCCGTCCATGCTGGCAGCGCACGGCACATTGTTGTGCTGGCGTCCGACGAATCCGACCCCACGTCGGACAGCCTGACGTTCGACATAGCCCACCGGCTCACCGAATCCAACCTTGGTCATCACACGACGGTGGAGTGCGTGAGTGATCGCAATCGGGACCGTTTCAGGGCCGTGGGCGTGCGCACGATTATTCGGCCGGTCAGAACCTACCCGGAGATCATGGTACGTGCCGTTGTCGCGCCGGGCTCCGAGAAAGTTCTGGAGGACATGTTCAATTATCAAAACGACCACCCCCATCGCTATGATCTGAAACTGGATGATCTGGACTGGGCGGACATCGTCAGCGCCCTGATCCGCCATGGTATCGGTACCGCGCTGGCCTATATCGATAACGATGGGGAAGTGGTGTGCCATCCGAGCACCAATGAGGAAATCAAGGGCAAGGGCCTGATCGTGCTGGTCAAGTCCCACGAAACTCCGACGGTTGAAGTGGTGGACGAAGCCCTGACTCGCTACCGGGCTTTCCTCGAAAAATGGAAAACTGCCGACGCCAAGGCCGAAGGTGCAGCCCCTTAAACTGTCGCCGATGCCAGCGCGAGCTGAAGCTGACCAAGCGCCTCCCGATTGGCCATTGCGGGCATCGGCTCGCTGGCCAGCAGGCCCTCAGACACCCGACTGAACTGCTCGCCGGCACCTCGCTGTGCCGCCAGCTGACCGATTGCCGCCAGGGCATCGGGCGCCACTTTCAGCGCCTCACCCTTGAGCCAGGCCACGCTCAGACCATGGAGAAATTCGGTCACCGAGAGACCGGTGGCGCCCTCTTCCCGCAGTGCCTCGGGTTCGTGCAAGCCCGCGAGAAAGTACCCCTGCTCGGCCTTGCTCACCAGATTCAGGAACACCGGCACCTGGGTCGCCAGGGCCTTTGCCCAGCTCACCAGTTGTGAGGCATCGCCGGCCTTCAGTTCAAACTCGATTTCATGCAAAGGGCGTTTGTTGTCGCCAGCGATGATATGGCCGGCATCCACCGCCACCTCGATCACCGTGCCACCATCCTCAACCATCACCACCTGGCGCTCGAAATTGGTTTCAAACACCGGTGTCAGCGCGGCAAGATTGATGCCCTGCCCCACGGGCGTGTCTGACAACAGCCCAAGGTTCAGTTCCGTGCCCATCAGCGGCCACTCCCATTCCTTTCGACGATGGACGCCGTCCACAAATTCACCCTGGGTTTTCAGGGTCTGAATGTAGCGGTCACCGGCCCGCCGGACCCGTAACGCCACTTTATGTCGGTTAAGATCGCCCGCCGGGGTGTCGTAGTAGCGGTTGACCAAGGTCTTGCAGCCCCCCTCAGAAGCAGCGGGCTGCGCCAGCAACCAGGTCAGGGCCAGACGCTGATGCGCCTCGGACAGACTGAGTTTGATTTCCAGTTCTTCGGCCACAAGAGCCCTCCCGGTTCAGATCGGATTTTTTGCAGCATACACAAAAAAACCGGCGACCCGAAGGTCGCCGGTTTTCCGGTTTACTGCCTGATTAGCTGGTTAGCGGATCAGAAGTAGTAAACAGCACCGACAGAGGCGATTGAGCGCTCGTCAGTTACAGCGTCATTGCCCAGTGAGTCAGTGTATTCGTACACGTCGTCACCGCCGCCCAGGTAGCCTTCGAAGTAGACATACATGTGGTCAGACACGTTGTGCAGAGCCTGCAGGGTAATGGTGTCTTGCTTGGTATCAGCAGCGTCATCAGCTTCGGCCAGCTCGTAGGACAGAGCGAACTGATTCGCACCCAGGGTGTAAATACCCATCAGGCCAAACAGATCGCCAGAATCATCACGAGTGTGGAATTCACCAGTCAGGCGCAGGTTGTCCAAGTTGTAGCTGGCACGCAGACCGTAGGTATTCTCGTTGTTGCCATCGCTGAGGTCGTTGGAGTCCATGGCCACGGCCAGTTCCAGAGCGTCAACTTCGTACAAAGCCGCCAGCTGGTATGGGTAGGACTTGCCACCGGCCGCTTTGGTGTCGTCGCCGCCATCAACGCCGTCACCGTTGACTTGCACTGCTCCCCAAATACTCAGGCCGCCAAAGGAAGGAGACATGTACTGAACCAGGTCGCCTTCCCCAGTGGTGTAGTCCGGGCCGATGTTCAGCGTAGCCACTTCATAGAACTCGGCGATCTCGCTGACTGCGCGCTCGTAGGTGGAGTCGTCGGAACCAACCCAGACCTGACCGAAGCTGTCACCTTTCACACCAATGTAGGCTTCGTCGATGTTGGCGCCAGTCGAATCTTTTTCGTCAGCACCAAAACCGTCCAGCTCGAGCTTGAAAAAGCCAGTGATGCCCGGCGCGATCTCGTGATCGTGAACAACACCCAGAGTCGAACCATTGTCGAAATGTTCGATGCCAGAAGGACCGCCATCAAAGCTATCGTGGGCGATTGCGTACTGGATGTTACCGTACACAGTCGGCATGGAATCCATTTTCGCAGCCAGTTCAGAAGCGGACATAGTGGCTTCTTGCGCCAGCGCTGCGCCAGAGAAAGTTGCGGCTGCAACTGCAGATGCGATGAGCGTTTTTTTCATGTTGCGTCTTCCTTTATTGAGTTAACTCAGGTTTTAGCGACGGGTTCAAATCCCGTTCTTGAGACTTTCACCAGGCAGGCTGGTCAGAGCCTTATTTTGTGCAGTTTCCATGTCAGTTTGATGACACGCAGCTAACATTTTTTCAGTTTTTGTTCGCCCCGAAAAACTTCGGATCGTTACAGCTCAATAGCTTACCCTGATAAGTTAAAGCGCTGCATGATGAACCTGTTTTAATACAACCATTGTAGTTTTGCAAATTTTTAACGACCGCTTTTTAGCTTTTTTGGTGCGTATTTACGGCATCGATATTCTTGTTTGGTCTTTCCTTTGTATCCCGCCAACCGTTCAAACCCGGGGCCAGAACATTAAAAAATCTTTTTAATCAGCCACTTAAAAATCGAACCGTTGAAACCCAGACGTAGAACCCATCTTTTTCCCCAATCGGGCCGCACCATTCAAGTTCGCCTTCATGGGCTGCGCGCAATTATGGTGCGAAATGAGATGCATTTCAGGAACTGCCTCCCACCTGCAGCATGAAAGTGACTGGCCCGTCATTAACCAACGCCACTTTCATGTCTGCTCCAAACTGCCCACGCTCGATACGACCGCCGGGCAGAAGGCTGCCAGCCACCTCCAGAAACTGGAGAAACAGAGTCTCGGCAAGCTCGGGGGGTGCCGCTGAAGAAAAGCCGGGCCGGGTACCGGAGCCGGTATCAGCCGCAAGGGTAAACTGGGGAACCACAAGAAGTGCGCCACTGACGTCCAGCAGGCTTCGATTCATCCGTCCCTGGTCATCGGCAAACACGCGGTAGTTGACGATTTTTCTGGCCAGCGCCTCAGCCTGCGCGGGGCCGTCACCACGCTCCACACCCAGCAGCAGCATAAGCCCCTGAGGTATGTCAGCAATGATCTGCCCGTCTACGGAAACACTGGCACTGGATACGCGCTGGATAAGCCCTTTCATCTAACTCCCTGTGGAAGGACCATTAACAAGTGGCAAGAGTGTATCCATGGGGTTACAGGACCGCAACCCCGAAAGGGCAATTCAGGCCAACGTCCCATTCACGTCAGCGGCCACTTCATCCACGCCACGAATGAGCGCATCAATGATGGCCGGCTCCGAGGCCGAATGGCCCGCGTCACGGATAATTCTCAGGTCGGCTCCGGGCCAGGCCGCCGTCAGTGCGAGGGCGTTATCCAGCGGGCACACCATGTCATAGCGCCCATGCACAATGACGCCAGGAATGCCGGCGAGTTTGCCGGCGTCACGCACGATCTGGTCAGGCTCGAGGAACGCCTGATTCATGAAGTAGTGGCACTCGATCCGCGCTAATGCGATGGCAACGTGGGGATGACCGAAATGCTCAACCACACGGGGATTCGGATGCAGAGTGGCACAACGGCCCTCCCAGATTGACCAGGCCTTGGCCGCCTGAATCTGCTCAAGCTCGTTGCTGCTGGTCAACCGTCTGTAGTAAGCAGACACCAGATCGCCGCGTTCGTCTTCGGGAATGGGCGCGAGGAAATCCTCCCAGTAATCCGGGAAAATCCGGCTGGCACCCTCCTGGTAGAACCAGTGTATGTCTCTCGGGCGGCACAGAAAGATTCCCCGCAACACCAAACCAAGAACCCGCTCGGGAAACGCCTGGGCGTACACCAGACTGAGCGTGGAACCCCAGCTGCCGCCGAACAGCAGCCAGCGCTCGATACCCAGAAAGGTGCGAACCGCTTCCATATCCGATACCAGCCGGTCGGTGCTGTTGCCTTCCAGTTCGGCGAGGGGGGTTGATCGTCCAGCTCCGCGCTGGTCCATCAAAATAATGCGGTAGCGCTCCGCATCGAAGAAGCGTCGATGATAATCCTCACACCCGCCGCCGGGCCCGCCATGCACTACCAGCACCGGCATGCCTTGTGGATTACCGCTTTCTTCGACGTACAATTCATGCGGCGGATCCACCGCAATTCGGTGCTGGGCGTTGGGCTTGATGTCTGGGTACAGCGTGAGCATCGGGGGCTCCGGGACGAAGGTATACCCGGAGTGTAGCTGAAGTTAAAAAAAAGGGCGGGCCATTTCGGGCCCGCCCTTCTGTTTCGCCGAACGCTGCTTACTTCTTGTTCGCGCGCTTGCGCTCGTTCTCGGTCAGCAGTTTCTTGCGCAAACGGACCGACTTCGGCGTGACTTCTACCAGCTCATCGTCGTCGATAAATTCCAGCGCCTGCTCGAGGGTGAACTTGATCGGCGGTACCAGAGCAATCACCTCGTCCTTACCGGACGCACGCATGTTGTCCAGCTTCTTGCCCTTGGTGGGGTTCACCACCAGATCGTTATCACGGCTGTGGATACCGCACAGCTGGCCCTCGTAGATTTCCTGGCCCGGATCAAGGAACAGCTTGCCGCGGCTCTGAAGGGTCTCCAGAGAGTAGGTCAAAGCAGTGCCGGTCGCCATGGACACCAGTACGCCGTTCTGACGATTGGTCACGTCACCACCCTTGATCGGACCGTAATGGCTGAACGTGGACGTCAGAATGCCGGAACCGGAGGTCATGGTCAGGAACGAGTTCCGGAAACCGATCAGGCCACGAGCCGGGATGGTGTACTCCAGACGCATACGACCCTTGCCATCCGGAATCATGTTGGTCATGTCACCCTTACGAAGCCCCATCTGCTCCATCAGAGCACCCTGATGCTGCTCTTCGATGTCAACGATCACGTTTTCGTAAGGCTCCTGCTTAACACCGTCGATCTCACGAATGACCACTTCCGGCCGTCCGACGGCCAGCTCGAAATTCTCGCGGCGCATGTTCTCGATCAGAACCGACAGGTGCAGCTCACCGCGGCCAGACACCTTGAACTTGTCCGCGGAGTCGCCTTCTTCCACACGCAGCGCCACGTTGTGCAGCAGTTCTTTCTCCAGGCGCTCCTTGATGTTGCGGCTGGTGACGAACTTGCCTTCCTTACCGCAGAAGGGCGAATCATTAACCTGGAACGTCATGGATACTGTTGGCTCGTCCACCGTCAGCGGAGGCAGGGCCTCAACACTGCTCTGATCACAGAGGGTGTCAGAGATGTACAGCTCATCCAGACCGCTGACACAGACGATATCGCCGGCCTGAGCCTCTTCCACTTCAACGCGCTGCAGACCCGAGTGCCCCATGATCTTGAGAATCCGGCCCTGGCGCTTCTTGCCGTCAGCGCCAATCGCGGTTACCGGGGAGTTGGTCTTGATCTTGCCGCGCGTAATACGGCCGATGCCGATCACGCCCAGGAAGCTGTTGTAGTCCAACTGGGAAATCTGCATCTGGAACGGGCCATCCAGATTGACGGCAGGCGCCGGAACGTGGTCAACGATGGCCTGGAATACCGCGTCCATGTTGTCGTCCAGCTTTTCGTGATCCATGCCGGCAATACCGTTCAGGGCACTGGCGTACACGATCGGAAAATCGAGCTGTTCGTCGGTGGCACCGAGGTTGTCGAACAGATCAAACACCTGATCAACGACCCAGTCCGGACGAGCGCCCGGGCGGTCAATCTTGTTGACCACAACAATCGGGTGAAGGCCGGCATCGAACGCTTTCTGCGTCACGAAGCGGGTTTGCGGCATCGGGCCATCTATGGAGTCGACCACCAGCAGTACACAGTCGACCATGCTCATGACCCGCTCCACCTCGCCACCGAAATCGGCGTGGCCCGGGGTGTCTACGATGTTGATGTCGTAGCCATTCCATTTCAGTGCGGTGTTCTTGGCCAGGATGGTAATGCCACGTTCTTTTTCCTGGTCGTTGGAATCCATCACCCGCTCACTTTCGAGCTCTTTGCGATCCAGTGTGCCCGACTGACGGAGCAACTGGTCAACCAGGGTGGTTTTACCGTGGTCAACGTGGGCGATAATGGCGATATTACGAAGTTTTTCAATCACAAAAATAATCCTGCGGCATGTACGGAGCTTCCCTGCAAAGTATTTCCCGATTTGGCATCCGAAAAGCAGCAGGGTATAAATGAAGCGGCGCGCAGTATATCGAAAACTCGATGTCGTTAATATGAAGAAAAACGCCTATTCGCTCAATTCGACCTGCGCACTAATTTGGGTCATGCTCACGCCTGGCGCACCAACATGACGCACCAATGAAGTGCAGAGGGACGGCAGCAGCGAACCTATGCGCGCCAAAAAAGGCCGAACTCCTTGCAGTTGCGCTGTTCTGGCGCACATGAATCAAATTGGCAAGGCAATTGCTTGACCTGAGACAGCCGATTTTGAAGGTAAGACGCCGCCGCTTTTGGTAAGCTGCCCCGACCTCAATAACAGATCGGAAGTCAGCGTCGCTGAACGATCCGGCATAACGAACATGAAATCACCCGCGCAGCGGGTAACACGATGGAGCATGCACATGTCCAAGACAGTTGATTTGATCAAAGAACACGAAGTCAAATGGGTTGACCTGCGTTTCACCGACAGCCGCGGTAAAGAGCAGCACGTGACCCTGCCCGCCAGCGAAGTGAACGACGACTTCTTCACGGATGGCAAGATGTTCGACGGCTCCTCTATTGCCGGCTGGAAAGGCATCAACGAATCCGACATGATCCTGATGCCGGACGACAGTACATCTGTTCTTGATCCGTTCACCGAAGAAACCACGCTGAACATCACCTGCGACATCGTTGAACCCTCAACCATGCAGGGTTATGAGCGTGACCCGCGCTCCGTTGCACGTCGTGCCGAAGAGTATCTGAAGTCCACCGGCATTGCCGATGGCGCGCTGTTTGGTCCCGAGCCCGAGTTCTTTGTCTTCGATTCAGCCAAGTGGAAGACCGATATGCAGGGCTCCATGTACGAGCTCTACTCTGAAGAAGCGGCGTGGGTTTCCGGCGAAGATTTCGATCGCAACAACATCGGTCACCGCCCGGGCGTCAAAGGCGGCTACTTCCCGGTTCCGCCGGTAGACAGCCTGCATGACCTGCGTGGCGCCATGTGTGCAGCCATGGAATCCATGGGCCTGGACATCGAGGTTCATCACCACGAGGTCGGTACTGCTGGCCAGTGTGAAATCGGCGTTGGCGCCAACACCCTGACCAAGAAGGCTGACGAAGTTCAGATCCTCAAGTACTGCGTACATAACGTCGCTCACGCTTACGGCAAAACAGCGACGTTCATGCCCAAGCCGGTGGTTGGTGACAACGGTTCCGGCATGCACGTTCACATGTCCCTGAGCAAAGACGGCAAAAACCTGTTTGCCGGCGACAGCTACGCGGGCCTGAGCGAATCTGCCCTGTACTACATCGGCGGTGTGATCAAGCACGCCAAGGCTATCAACGCCTTCACCAACAGCTCCACCAACTCCTACAAGCGTCTGGTTCCGGGCTTCGAAGCTCCGGTTATGCTGGCCTACTCTGCCCGCAACCGCTCCGCTTCGATCCGTATCCCGTACGTGAACAGCCCTAAGGCTCGTCGTATCGAAGTTCGCTTCCCTGACCCGTCAGCCAACCCGTACCTGGCATTCGCCGCGCTGATGATGGCCGGCCTCGACGGCATTCAGAACAAGATCCACCCTGGCGATGCTATGGACAAGGATCTGTACGACCTGCCGAAGGAAGAAGCTCTGAACATTCCGAAGGTTGCAGAAACCCTGGCGGAAGCTCTGGACTGCCTGGAAGCCGACCACGAGTTCCTGACCCGCGGTGGCGTGTTCACCGAAGACATGATCGGCGGCTACATCGATCTGAAGCGTGGCGAAGTTGAGCGCATCAACATGACCACTCACCCGGTCGAGTTCGAGCTGTACTACTCCTGCTAACAGCGGCTGCTGTCGACAGGTAAGGAATGACTCTCGGGTCATTCCGCGAAAAAGCCCCGCTCCGGCGGGGCTTTTTTTGTGAGCTACGACACAGTCACTGCGGCCCTTAACGATATGTAACTCTTTGAACCCGAGAGACCGTTGAAAACCCACCGCCGGCGACTGATAATCGAATCAAACCCCAATAACAGGTTAGTGGCATGAACATACGGCTTGGAATCTTTGTTGGCATTTTTCTCATCGGTGCCGCCCCGGCCCTCGCGGAGGTCTACCGCAACGTCGATGCCCAAGGCAACGTCACCTTCTCGGATGAGCCGTCAGACGGAGCAGAGGAGGTCAAGGTCAAGCCTGTCACCACCGTCACGCTACCAAAGCCGGCAGATGTTCAGGAACCGGAGAGGCTGAGGCGGCAGGTGGAAGAGGAAGGTGCCGCCTACGACAGCGTGCGCATTATTGCCCCCAATGACGACGAGGCATTCCACAGTGGCAGTGGGGATGTGGCCTTCCGGGTGGCCAGTGAGCCTGCGCTGAAAAGAGGCCATCGCTATGAGGTAACGCTCGATGGCCAGCCCGTCGGCCAGACGGCTTCCGACACCGTCACGGTTCGCAACGTATTTCGCGGCACCCACAACGCCGGCGTCAACATCATCGACGAGAAGGGTGTTCAGGTAAAATCCGGCGAATCCATCCGCTTTACTATTCATCGTCCCTCCGTCAATAACTGACCCACCAAAGTCTGTGCGCACCAGTATAGTGCGCGCGCACCATAAAAAAGCCATACTCTGATCGCGAACGGGGCGCTCTTTCCGCTACCCTCTGGCAGCCTTTGCCAAAACGCACTACGTAATTGCGTCCGCACAGGCTGTCCGGGCCACGTGCTCGTTAAGCGGGCACGCAAACTGAACCGAATTCGGAAACTGGTTCAGTTTTTGCAGAACTGCGTTGCAAGACCGGGAAGTACGCAGCAATGCCAATCGATCGAGACAGCAGCATGGCACTCTTACAAACCAAAGCCTCCGGCTACAAGAACATTCTGGATAGCCTGACCACCGCCGTTCTGGTGATCGAGGATGGCCTGCGTATCCAGTACCTGAACCCGGCCGCCGAGAGCCTGTTCGAAACCAGCAACACCCGAAGCCAGGGCCTGCCCATCCGGGACATTCTGGTGGACTCCGAAGACGCACTGACCACACTGCACGCCGCGGCCGAGAACGGGCACTCCTACACCCGGCGGGAGGCGGAATTCGTGCTCACCAGCGGCACGCGACTCACTGTGGACTATTCGGTATCACCGGTCAGCCTCGACCCCAACGAATTGCTGATTGAGATTCAGCCCCGGGATCGGCTGCTCCGTATCAGCCGTGAGGAAGACATTATTTCGCAACAGGAAACCACCCGCATCCTGGTACGTGGTATGGCCCATGAGATCAAGAACCCGCTGGGCGGCATCCGCGGTGCCGCCCAGTTGCTCGACCGGGAGCTGGATGACGAAGGCCAGCGGGAGTACACCCAGGTCATCATCGACGAGGCGGACCGTCTGCGCTCTCTGGTAGACCGCATGCTCGGCCCCAACAAAGCGCTGAAGCTGGCGCCCACCAACGCTCACGAAGTGCTGGAGCGGGTCAAAACCCTGCTGGAAGCCGAAAGCCGCGGGCGGCTCCAGTTCCGCCGGGACTACGACCCCAGCCTGCCGGAGTTCTATGGTGACAAGGAGCAACTGATTCAGGCGTTCCTGAACATTGCCCGAAACGCCATGGAAGCGGCGTTTGAAAACCAGGCCGAACAGAGCGGTGACGAGCCGCCCACCATTACCTTCCGCACTCGCGCCCTGCGGCAATTTACCATTGGCCACAAGCGTCATCGCCTGGTCTGCCGGATTGACGTGATCGATAACGGCCCCGGCATTCCGCCGGAGCTGTTGCAAAATATTTTCTACCCGATGATCAGCGGCCGTGCCAGCGGCACCGGCCTGGGCCTTTCGATTACCCAGAGCATCATCGGGCAACACCACGGGCTGGTTGAATGCAAGAGCGAGCCCGGCAAAACCGACTTCATCATCTTCCTGCCCCTGGAGGACAACTAATGAGCCAACCGGCAAACGTCTGGATCATAGACGACGATCGCAGTATTCGCTGGGTGCTGGAGCGCGCCCTTAATCAGGCCGGTATGCAACCCCGGGTTTTCGACAGCGGCGAAAGCATCATGATGCGGCTGGAGCACCAGCAGCCCGACGCCATCATCAGCGATATCCGCATGCCGGGTGTCGATGGCATTACCCTGCTCTCCCAGATCGTAGAGGCCTACCCAGACCTGCCGGTCATCATCATGACCGCTCACTCCGACCTGGAAAGTGCGGTCACCAGCTACCAGACCGGCGCTTTCGAGTATCTGCCCAAACCATTCGACGTGGACGATGCCGTTGCCCTGGTCAAGCGGGCCGTTGCTCACAGCCATGAGCGACGTGCAACGTCGGAACCGCAGGTTGAAAGTACTCAGCGCAACACCGAGATCATCGGTGAAGCCCCGGCGATGCAGGAAGTGTTCAGAGCCATCGGGCGTCTTTCCCATTCCAACATCACGGTTTTGATTAACGGCGAAAGTGGCACAGGCAAAGAGCTGGTCGCGCAGGCGCTTCACAACCACAGCCCCCGTGCCAACCATCCGTTTATTGCCCTGAACATGGCAGCCATTCCCAAGGACCTGATCGAATCCGAGCTGTTCGGCCACGAGAAAGGCGCCTTCACCGGCGCCGGCGCCGCGCGCCAGGGGCGTTTCGAGCAGGCCAACGGCGGCACCCTGTTCCTGGACGAAATCGGTGACATGCCCGCAGACACCCAGACCCGGCTGCTACGGGTACTGGCGGATGGCGAGTTCTACCGCGTGGGGGGCACCACGCCCATCAAGGTGGATGTGCGCATCATTGCCGCCACGCACCAAGATCTGGAAAAGCTGGTTCAGGCCGGCTCGTTCCGGGAGGACCTGTTTCACCGCCTGAACGTGATCCGGGTTCACCTGCCCAAACTGGCCGAACGCCGGGAAGACATCCCGAGGTTGATGCAGCACTTTCTCAAACGGGCTGCCAAAGAGCTGACCGTGGAGCCCAAGATTCTGCGGCCGGAAGCGGAAGAGTACCTCACCACCATGCCCTGGCCCGGCAACGTCCGCCAGCTTGAGAACACCTGCCGCTGGCTGACCGTCATGGCCAGCGGACGGGAGATTCACATCGATGACCTGCCGCCGGAACTGCTCCACCAGGCCGAGACGCCGGCCACTGGTCAGACCTGGCAGGAGGGCCTGCGGAACTGGGCCGAACAGGAGCTCAAGCGGGGCCGTAAAAGCATTCTGGATACTGCGGTACCCGAATTCGAAAAGATCATGATTGAGTGCTCGCTGAAACATACCGGCGGCAGGCGCCGGGACGCATCTATATTATTGGGCTGGGGACGCAACACCTTGACACGGAAAATTAATGAGCTGGATATGGATCATCCCGATGATGGCGAGGACTAAAGCCTGAAGCCCCGCATTTGCAGGGCATAAGAGAATCAGATCGACTCCAGTCGTTACACTTTACAAAAACTCAGTCTTAAAACGGGATGTCGTCGTCAAAATCATCCACCGGCTCAGGCATACTGCCCTGGGACGGCTGGCTGTACCCACCGGACTGCTGCTGCGGCTGGCTACCCTGATTCGCCGGCGGCGCATTGTAGCTAGACTGCTGTGGACGCCCGGCCGGCGCACCCTGTGACATTCCACCGCCGTCAGCGCCGCGGCTGTCGAGCATCTGCATCTGGCCGTTGATATCCACAACCACTTCGGTGGTGTAGACGTCCTGGCCTTCTTTGTTCTGCCATTTACGGGTCTGCAGCTTGCCCTCAATGTAGACCTTGGAGCCCTTGCGCAGATACTGACCGGCCACTTCGGCGATCTTGCCGAACATCACCACCCGGTGCCATTCAGTTTTCGGCACCATCTGACCGGTTTGCCTGTCCTTGTAACTCTCGTCGGTTGCAAGGTTAAGGTTCACCACGGCATTGCCGTTGGGGGTATAACGGGTATCGGGGTCCTGTCCCAGGTTACCGATAAGAATGACCTTGTTTACGCCTCGTGCCATGATCTGCTCCTGACTCTGTTTTCAGGGACAACCCGTCGTCCATGCGGGCTTCCAAATTTCAAGAACCGTTACCGTGCCGGACAAATGGGAAGTCCGCAAGTAACCCTTTATCAAAACGCTGACGATCCACCTTCAGATAGGCCGTACCCGCATCTTCAAGGATCACCACATCCTGAACACCGGGCAGCGCCATCAAGGCGTCATCAATACTATCAAACTGGCTTTGCGCCACTTCTTTCAACTGTACCACGAAACTGGTGGTGTAACCCGGCGCCGGCATGGTCAGAGCGACCAGTAACCACAATACCAGAACACCAACCATCAGCCATAAGACGCCGCTGACGCCAGCCACCTCCAACAGCAAGCCGCCGACGGCGCCGCCCACGAACGCGCCCATGAACTGGGACGTAGAATACACCCCCATGGCGGTTCCCTTACTGGCCGCTGGCGCCTCTTTGCTGATCAATGATGGCAGCGATGCCTCCAGCAGGTTGAACGCCATGAAAAACAGGAACAACACCCCCCAGGCCGCTACCAGACTGCCGGATACCTCGGCTATCCCGGCCGTGGACAGGGTAAGCAGCACAATGGCACCGCAGAGCACCGGCTTCATCTTGCGCAACTTCTCGCCAATGATGATGAACGGCACCATCGCGAAGAATGAGGTCACCATCACCGTCAGGTAGAACCACCAATGGTCGGACGACGCCAACCCGAGCTGGTTCTGAAGCAGCAAAGGAAACACCAGAAATATCGCCGTCAATGCCAGGTGTAACGCAAAAATTCCGAAATCCAGACGCAGCAACCGACGATCCACCAGCACCCTGGACAGCATTTCCCGCGCGGGGTGGGTATCGGCGCTGACCTTGTGCTGATGGGGTGTGGGCACCAGCCGCCAGACAACGAACATCGCGACAACCGCCAGCATGGCCGTCAGATAAAAGAGCCCGGACAAACCGAAAGCCGAGCCGATCAGGGGGCCCAGCACCAGCGACACAGAAAACGACAACCCGATGGAGATACCCACCGTAGCCATGGCTTTGGTGCGCTCCTCTTCCCGCGTCAGGTCACTCAGGAACGCCATCAGCACGCTGGCGATGGCGCCGGCGCCCTGAAGAATCCGTCCGGCGATTACAACGTATATGGAATCGGTCGACGCGGCTACGAGGCTGCCGGCCGCAAACAGAACCAGACCAAGATAAATCATGCGTTTACGGCCAACCCGATCAGACAGCAGGCCGAAAGGTATCTGCAGTAAAGCCTGACTCAGTCCGTAGGCGCCGATGGCGAAGCCGATCAGAGCCGGCGTCGCGCCCTGCAACTCATCACCCAGCAGGACAAATACCGGCATCACCATGAACAGGCCAAGCATCCGCATGGCATACACCGATGCCAGCGCTGCGACGGATCGCCTTTCCAGTGGATTCATGGGGGAGATTATCCTCAAAACGGTTTCTGGCGGGACATCGCCTTTCCGGAGACCGCGTATTGTATCAGAACCACGCAGGTCACGGCACCGTGGCTTGACCTGTCATTACTTACCGTCACGGCTTTCGCCGGGCGGCGGATAACACGGTATAATCCCTGTTTTTCTTGAAGCGAGGTGTTATGGATCATATCCAGATCAAAGGTGCGCGTACCCACAATCTGAAGAACATTGACCTGGATATACCAAGGGACAAGCTGATTGTCATTACCGGCCTGTCCGGCTCGGGGAAGTCATCCCTGGCTTTTGACACCCTTTACGCGGAGGGGCAGCGCCGTTACGTGGAGTCGCTCTCCACTTACGCCCGTCAGTTTCTTTCGATGATGGAAAAGCCCGACGTGGATCACATCGAGGGGCTCTCACCGGCCATTTCTATTGAGCAGAAATCCACCTCCCACAACCCGCGCTCCACCGTCGGCACCATTACCGAAATCTACGACTACCTGCGCCTGCTATTCGCCCGTGCCGGTGAACCTCGCTGCCCCGATCACCACCAGCCGCTGGAAGCACAAACCGTCAGCCAGATGGTTGATCAGGTTCTGGCCATGCCGGATGAAAGCAGGCTGATGATTCTGGCGCCGGTAATCCGGGATCGCAAAGGTGAACACCTGCAGGTTGTCGAGACCATGCGCAGCCAGGGCTTTATCCGTTTGCGTATCGACGGCACGGTGTATGACATTGATGACGTACCGGCACTGGACAAGAAGCGCAAACACCAGATCGACGTGGTGGTGGATCGCTTCAAGGTAAAACCTGGGCTGGAACAGCGCCTGGCGGAGAGCTTCGAAACTGCGCTCGAACTGGCCGACGGCATCGCCCTGGTTGCCCCGATGACCGGGGAGGGTGAGGAGCACACCTGCTCCGCACGGTATGCCTGCACCCAGTGCGGGTATTCCCTGAGCGAACTCGAACCGCGCCTGTTTTCCTTCAATAATCCCGCTGGCGCCTGCCCGACCTGCGATGGCCTGGGCGTCAAACAGTTCTTTGACCCGGAGAAAATCGTCCAGCATCCGGAGGCCAATCTGGCCGCCGGCGCTATCAAAGGGTGGGACCGCCGGGCGGTGTATTATTTCCAGATGCTGACCAGTGTTGCCGAGCACTATGGCGTCGACATGGAAACCCCCTGGGCTGATCTTCCGGACAGCTTCAAGCAGACTCTGCTATACGGTTCCGGCTCCGACGACATTCCCTTCCGCTATATGAACTCCCGCGGTCACATCATGGAAAAGGCACATCCGTTTGAGGGCATCCTGCCCAACCTGGAACGCCGCTACCGTGAAACCGATTCCCAGAGCATGCGCGAAGAGCTGGCACGGAACCTGAGCACCCAGCCCTGTAAGGACTGCCACGGCTCAAGACTGCGGCGCAGTGCCCGGCATGTATTCATTGAAGAGAATAACATCTCCGATGTCACTCATCTGCCGGTGGGCGAGGCTCACAGTTATTTCGAGTCCCTCGCCCTGCCCGGTCGCAAGGGCGAAATCGCCGAAAAGATCCTGAAAGAGGTACGGCAACGTTTACAGTTCCTGGTCAATGTAGGACTGGAATACCTCACCCTTGAACGCAGTGCCGATACGCTATCCGGCGGTGAGGCCCAGCGAATCCGCCTGGCAAGCCAGATCGGGGCCGGCCTGGTGGGCGTCATGTACATCCTGGACGAACCTTCCATCGGCCTTCACCAACGCGACAACGACCGCCTACTGGCTACCCTCACCCACCTCCGGGACCTGGGCAACACGGTGATCGTGGTCGAGCACGACGAAGACGCCATTCGCGCCGCTGACCATGTCATCGACATCGGACCGGGCGCTGGCGTTCATGGCGGCCAGATCATTGCACAGGGGACGCCAGAGCAAATCATCAACAACCCCGACTCCCTGACCGGACAATACCTGAACGGCACCAAAGAAATCGCCATTCCGGCTGAGCGCAACGTTGGAAACGGCAAACAGCTGGTGCTGGCCGGCGCCAGCGGGAACAACTTGCAGAATGTCACTCTGACCATTCCGCTGGGTGTGATGACCTGCGTGACGGGCGTATCCGGGTCCGGCAAGTCGACCCTGATTAACGGCACGCTGTACCCCGTTGCCGCGGCGAAACTCAACAAGGCGACGAGCCTGAATCACGCTCCTTACGACAGCCTCAAGGGGCTCGACCATCTGGACAAGGTCATCGACATCGACCAGAGCCCCATCGGTCGCACCCCGCGCTCCAACCCGGCCACGTACACCGGGCTGTTCACGCCCATTCGGGAGCTCTTTGCCGGCACGCAGGAAGCCCGCTCCCGCGGCTATAAACCTGGACGCTTCAGCTTTAACGTCAAGGGCGGGCGCTGCGAGGCCTGTCAGGGCGACGGTGTGATCAAGGTCGAAATGCATTTCCTGCCCGATGTGTACGTCCCCTGCGACGTCTGCAAGGGTAAACGCTACAACCGGGAAACGCTGGAGGTTCGCTACAAGGGCAAGAGCATCCACGAAGTCCTCGAGATGACGGTTGAGGAAGGCCGGGAATTTTTCGACCCGGTGCCGTTCATCGCTCGCAAGCTCCAGACACTCATCGATGTGGGGCTGTCCTACATTCGCCTGGGGCAGAGTGCGGTTACGCTGTCCGGGGGCGAGGCCCAACGGGTCAAACTGGCGAAAGAGCTGTCCAAACGGGACACCGGCAAGACACTCTACATCCTCGATGAACCCACCACCGGCCTGCACTTCTATGATATTCAACAGTTGCTCAACGTGCTTCAGCGGCTGCGCGACCACGGCAACACCATTGTGGTGATCGAGCACAATCTGGACGTGATCAAGACTGCCGACTGGATCATTGACCTCGGCCCCGAAGGCGGATCGGGTGGCGGCCAGATCATTGCCGAAGGCACGCCTGAACACGTCGCCGGAAGCGCAACCTCCCACACCGGACACTACCTCAAACCCATGCTGGAAAAATAAACAGACATAAAAAAAGCCGGAGGTTTCTCTCCGGCTTTTTTTGTGGCGGCAGCGAAGAGCTTATTCTTCGCCTTCGTCCACTTCTTCCGCTTCGATATCCAGCGGACGGCCAACCAGCTCAACGAATGCCATAGGGGCATTGTCGCCAGCACGGAAGCCGCACTTCAGAATACGAAGGTAACCACCCGGACGCTCGTTGTAACGGGGGCCCAGCTCATTGAACAGCTTGGCTACCGCCGCATCGCTACGCAGGCGTGAAAACGCCAGACGACGATTCGCGACCGAATCATTCTTAGAGAGCGTGATCAAAGGCTCGGCTACACGACGAAGCTCTTTAGCTTTCGGCAGCGTTGTCTTGATCAGCTCGTGTTCAACCAGTGACGCAGTCATGTTACGGAACATGGCCTTGCGATGCGCACTGGTCCTGCTGAACTTACGACCACTCTTACGATGACGCATTGCTCTTATTCCTTACCTTAAACCAATCGGCGATTAACCGCCCAGAACCCGGTCATCACCACGGAGGCTTGCCGGCGGCCAGTTATCAAGACGCATGCCCAGTGACAGACCACGGGACGCAAGAACGTCCTTGATCTCGGTCAGCGACTTTTTACCAAGGTTAGGCGTCTTCAGCAGCTCAACTTCTGTGCGCTGAATCAGATCGCCGATGTAGTAGATGTTCTCAGCCTTCAAGCAGTTAGCTGAACGCACTGTCAGTTCCAGATCATCGACCGGACGCAGCAGGATAGGATCAATTTCTTCCTCTTCCTCAACGCGCTCCGGCTCTTTCTCGTGATCGAAATCAACAAACACCGCCAGTTGCTGCTGGAGAATGGTCGCGGCCCGGCGAATCGCTTCTTCCGGATCGATAGTGCCATTGGTCTCCAGATCAATAACCAGCTTGTCCAGATCGGTGCGCTGCTCTACCCGTGCACTTTCCACGGCGTAAGCGACCCGACGAACCGGACTGAAGGTTGCGTCCAGCTGCAGGCGTCCGATAGCGCGAGTTTCGTCCTCGTCCAGACCCCGCTGATCAGCAGGCTCATAGCCGCGACCACGGGCAACCTTGAGACGCATGTTCACTTCACCGTTTTCACTCAAGTGACAGATCACATGATCCGGGTTGGTGATCTCGACATCATGATCCAGCTTGATATCTCCGGCTGTGACGACGCCCGGACCTTTCTTGCTGAGGGTAACCTCAGCTTCGTCCCGACCGCCCATCTTGACCGCCACGCCCTTGAGATTCAGAAGAATCTCAATGACGTCTTCCTGGACACCCTCGATTGCGCTGTACTCGTGCAGAACACCGTCGATCTGTGCTTCGGTAATCGCACAGCCCGGCATTGAGGACAAGAGTATACGACGCAGTGCACTGCCCAGGGTGTGGCCGAAACCTCTTTCCAGAGGCTCCAGGGTCACCTTGGCGCGCGTGGCGTTTGATTCCTTCACGTCAATGGTACGAGGTGTCAATAACTCATGTACTGAACGCTGCATAGACGCCCCTATCTGCTCTCGTTGCTAACTGGGCTTTACTTCGAGTAAAGCTCGACGATGAGGTTCTCGTTGATGTCGGCCGGCAGTTCAGTACGCTCGGGCACTGACTTGTAAACGCCTGACATCTTGCTGGCGTCGACCTCTACCCAGCTCACCGGTGCGCGGCCTGAAGACAGGTCCAGCGCGCCTTTAACGCGGAGCTGGTTTTTTGCCTTTTCACGCACGCTCACAACATCGCCCGGCTTGACCTGGTAGGAAGCAATGTTCACCACCTTGTCATTGACCAGGATCGCTTTGTGAGAAACGAGCTGACGGGATTCAGCACGGGTAGAACCAAAACCCATGCGGTATACAACGTTGTCGAGACGCGCTTCAAGCAGTTGCAGCAGGTTTTCACCGGTTGCACCTTTGATGCGGGCCGCCTCTTTGTAATAGTTACGGAACTGCTTTTCGAGCACACCGTAAATACGACGAACTTTCTGCTTTTCACGAAGCTGTACGCCGTACTCGGACAGACGACCGCGACGCGCGCCGTGCATACCCGGCGGAGTCTCGATGTTGCACTTCGAATCGAGCGCGCGAACACCGCTCTTCAGAAAAAGATCTGTCCCTTCACGACGAGACAGCTTGCACTTCGGGCCTATATAACGAGCCATAATTCACTGTCTCCTGTGTTAGACGCGGCGCTTTTTGGGCGGACGACAGCCGTTATGGGGAATCGGCGTCACATCAGTGATGTTGGTGATCTTGTACCCGCAGCCATTCAGCGCGCGTACAGCGGATTCACGTCCGGGCCCAGGACCCTTAACCTCTACGTCCAGGTTTTTAAGGCCGTATTCAGCAGCCGCATTACCGGCTCTTTCAGCTGCTACCTGCGCAGCAAAAGGTGTACTCTTGCGTGACCCACGAAAACCGGAACCACCAGAGGTAGCCCAGGACAGGACGTTGCCCTGACGGTCAGAAATGGTCACGATAGTGTTGTTGAAGGACGCGTGAATGTGCGCGACGCCATCAACAACCGTCTTTTTCACCTTTTTACGGGTACGTGTACCTGGCTTTGCCATGTTTGCCTACCTGTTACTTACGAATAGGTTTGCGAGGACCTTTACGGGTGCGTGCGTTGGTCTTGGTGCGCTGGCCACGGACCGGAAGGCCATGACGGTGACGCAGACCACGGTGACATCCGAGATCCTTCAAACGCTTGATGTTCATCTGTACTTCACGACGCAAATCGCCTTCGACAGACACCTTGCCCACTTCGGTACGAAGTGCTTCAAGTTGCTCGTCGCTCAGGTCCTTGACCTTGACGTCCGGCTTGACGCCGGTTGCATCGCAAAGCTTTTGAGCTGTTGTCTTGCCAACACCGAAGATGTAGGTCAGCGAGATAACAGCATGTTTGTGATCGGGTATATTGACACCGGCTATACGTGCCATCCAAATTACTCCGCGTTCAAAGCTTTGCTGTGTGAATTTTCCGCCACTATAAAAGGGCGCGAAATAATAGCGCTTGACCCCATGCGAGGTCAAGCGCCATTAATCGTACCCTCTACAATGCCAGAGCTGAATCCGTAAGGATTAACCCTGACGCTGCTTGTGACGAGGCTCCGAGCAAATGACTCGTACTGAGCCATTGCGACGAATTACTTTGCAGTTACGGCAAATTTTCTTTACCGAAGCGCGTACTTTCATTGTCGACTCCAGTTTTCAAGGGGAACGGGATTAACCGTTCCGACCATAGCCCTTGAGATTGGACTTCTTCATCAGTGATTCATACTGATGCGACATCAGGTGTGACTGCACCTGTGCCATGAAATCCATCACCACGACTACAACAATCAGCAGAGACGTACCGCCCAGATAGAACGGAACATTCCCGGCCACCATCAGGAACTGAGGGAACAGGGAAACTGCTGCAATGTACATTGCACCGAACAACGTCAGCCGGGTCAGTACGCCATCAATATACTTGGCAGTCTGATCACCTGGACGGATGCCCGGAATAAACGCTCCAGAGCGCTTGAGGTTATCCGCAACTTCTTTCGGGTTGTACATCAGCGCTGTATAGAAGAAGCAGAAAAACACGACTGCTGCCGCAAACAGAATAATGTACAGAGGCTGACTGGGCGCCAACGCCTGGGACACATCGCTGAGCCATTCCATGCCCTCGCCTTGCCCAAACCACTGCCCGAGCGAAGCCGGGAACAACAGAATGGACGATGCGAAGATCGGCGGAATAACCCCGGCCATGTTGACCTTCAGTGGCAGGTGGCTGGACTGCTGGGCAAACACCCGGCGGCCCTGCTGACGCTTGGCGTAGTTGATGGTCAGCCTACGCTGGCCACGCTCCATGAAGACCACGAAGCCCACCACAGCAATTGCCAGAACACCAATCCCGAGAACGACCAGCAGACTCATCTCGCCGTTCCGTGCCTGCTCCAGTGTCTGGCCGATGGCGCCGGGCAGCCCGGCAACGATCCCTGCAAAAATCAGCAGGGAAATACCGTTACCGACACCGCGCTCGGTGATCTGCTCACCCAGCCACATCATGAACACGGCACCACTCACGAAAGACACAACGGCCACGAAGTGGAAGCTGAAGCTGTCGTTGAAGGTGACGCCTTGCGAAGCCAACCCGACCGAAATACCAAAGCCCTGAACCAGAGCCAGGACAACCGTACCGTACCGCGTGTACTGACTGATCTTGCGACGGCCAGCCTCACCCTCTTTCTTCAGCTGCTCAAGATGCGGACTGACCGCTGTCATGAGCTGCATGATGATCGAGGCAGAGATGTACGGCATGATACCGAGTGCAAAGATACTCATGCGCTCAAGCGCACCACCGGAGAACATGTTGAACAGACTCAGGATCGTGCCCTGATTCTGATCAAACAATGCTGCCAGGCGGTCTGGGTTGATACCCGGCACCGGAATGTGGGCACCGATCCGGTACACCAGCAATGCCAGGAAGACAAACCAGAGCCGCGAACGCAGCTCTGCCAGTCCTTTACCCGCGCCCGCAGGCAATGATGCTGTCTTGGCCATTTAGTCCTCGACTCGCCTTAGTCTTCGACTTTTCCACCCGCGGCAGTAATCGCCTCGCGTGCGCCTTTGGTCACTCGCAGCCCTTTAACGGTCACTGCACGGCTCAGTTCGCCGGACAGAATCACCTTGGCTTCGCGAATTTCATCCCGAACGATGTCGGCTTTCTTGAGGGCGTCGAGATCGACCACGTCGCCTTCAACTTTTGCCAGTTCGTTCAGGCGGATCTCAGCAACATAACGCTGCTGACGCGACGTGAAGCCAAACTTCGGCAGACGACGGGCCAGCGGCTGCTGACCGCCCTCGAAACCAGGAGCTACACTGCCACCTGAACGGGCTTTCAGACCCTTGTGACCGCGACCACCGGTTTTACCGAAACCGCTACCGATACCACGACCTACGCGCCTTGCGGCCGGACGTGAACCGGGCTCTGGACTAAGTTCGTTCAGACGCATCTTAGTTCTCCTCAACCCGAACCAGGTAATCTACCCGGTTGATCATCCCGCGGATGGACGGAGTGTCCTCCACTTCCACGGTGTGACCGATTTTACGGAGACCCAGGCCCTTGACGCACAGTTTGTGCTTGGGCTGACAGCCGATTGGGCTGCGGGTCAGTGTTACTTTGATCGTTTTTGCGTTCGCCATGACTTCAACCCAGAATCTCTTCCACGGTTTTACCGCGCTTGGCTGCAATATCCTCAGGCGCTTGTGTCGCCTGGAGACCCTTGATGGTGGAACGTACCACGTTCACCGGGTTGGTAGACCCGTAACACTTGGACAGTACGTTCTGCACACCGGCAACTTCCAGTACTGCACGCATCGCACCGCCGGCGATGATACCAGTACCTTCAGAAGCAGGCTGCATGTAGACCTTGGAGCCGCCATGCTGAGCCTTGACCGGGTATTGCAGAGTCGTGCCGTCGAGCGGAACCTCTACCATGTTCTTGCGCGCGGCTTCCATAGCCTTCTGAATCGCAACCGGCACTTCACGCGCCTTGCCACGACCAAAACCAACGCGACCTTTGCCATCACCCACTACAGTCAGTGCGGTGAAGGCGAAAATACGGCCACCTTTAACAACTTTAGCGACGCGATTGACCTGAACCAGCTTCTCCTGGAGCTCAGGCGCCTTCTGTTCGTTAACGCTCATCTTCTCCACCTCTTAGAATTGCAAGCCAGCTTCACGGGCGGCGTCGGCCAGAGCCTGCACGCGACCGTGATAACGGTAACCGGAGCGGTCAAAAGCAACGCTCTCTACACCTGCCGCCTTGGCGCGCTCAGCAATCAACTGACCCACCTTCTTGGCAGCGTCCACGTTACCGGTTGCACCCTGGCGCAGCTCCTTATCCAACGTGGAGGCAGTGGCAATTACTTTGCTGCCATCTGCAGTCGTAACCTGGGCGTACATGTGACGCGGTGTGCGATGAACACACAGACGATTGGTACCCAGCTCACGGATCTTCATGCGCACTTTGCGTGCGCGACGCAATCTTTCGTTATTCGCGCTCATAGTCCCGCCTTATTTCTTCTTGGCTTCTTTGCGTCTGACCTGCTCATCCGCATAACGAACACCTTTGCCTTTGTAAGGCTCTGGCGGACGGAATGCGCGGATTTCCGCAGCGACCTGGCCAACCTGTTGCTTGTCGATTCCGCGAATCACAACTTCCGTATTGGACGGAGTTTCAGCGGTAATCCCCTCGGGCAGCTCGTACTCGACCGGGTGAGAAAAACCCAGTGTCAGGTTGAGCTTCTTACCTTGCGCCTGAGCACGGTAACCTACGCCCGTCAGGGCGAGCTTACGCTCCCAACCTGTCGAGACACCGGCAACCATGTTGTTGACCAGTGCGCGGGTAGTACCAGCAAGAGCGCGGGACTGTTTGGCACCATCGCGGGCCGCAAAGCGAAGAACACCTTCTTCCTGCTTTACTTCAACCGCCTGGTGAATGGTGATTTGAAGCGCTCCCTTGGAGCCCTTCACATTAATTTCCTGTCCGTTCAGCTTGACCTCAACACCGGAAGGCAGCACGACAGGATTATTGGCAACCCTGGACATGTGATTCTCCTAGAATACGGTGCAGATGACTTCGCCACCCACGCCAGCAGCACGTGCGGCGCGGTCTGTCATAACGCCCTTAGACGTTGAGACAATCGCGACTCCCAAACCACCGGATACTTTCGGCAGTTCCCCAGCGCCTTTGTACTGGCGCAGACTCGGACGGCTGACCCGCTTGATCTCTTCGATAACCGGCTTACCGCCGAAATACTTCAGAGTAATCGTCAGCTCGGGCTTCGCGTCAGCTGAAACGGAAAAATCTGCAACGTAACCTTCGTCCTTGAGGACCTGGGCCACGGAGATTTTCATCTTTGAAGACGGCATGGCCACGTCGGCCTTTTGTGCCATCTGTGCATTACGAATACGCGTAAACATATCCGCAAGCGTATCTTGCATACTCATTGGTATGAGGCTCCTGATCTTTTTAGTTGTGCAGCGGCGCGCCGCACCGCTTACCAACGGGCACCTGACCGAAGTCAGGATGCCTGTCTTACCAGCTTGCCTTGGTCAGACCCGGTACGTCACCGCGCATGCCGTATTCACGGAGTTTGATCCGTGAAAGCTCGAACTTGCGCAGAACGCCGTGGGGACGACCAGTCACCTGGCAACGATTACGAAGACGCGAAGGAGAAGCATCGCGAGGAAGCTGTTGCAGCTTCATCTGTGCGTCCCAACGCTCTTCATCGCTGGTATTCGGGTTCTTGATAATCGCCTTGAGCTCAGCACGCTTTGCTGCGAATTTCGCAACGGTTTGCTCGCGCTTCAGCTCACGGTTCTTCATGGAAACCTTAGCCATTACACTCGTTCCTTATTTCTTGAACGGAAAGCCGAAGGCTTTCAACAGTTCGCGACCTTCGTCGTCGGTACCGGCAGTGGTGGTAATGGTGATGTCCAGACCACGGATCTTGTCGACCTTGTCGTACTCAATCTCCGGAAAAATGATCTGCTCACGCACACCCATGCTGTAGTTACCACGACCGTCGAACGATTTGGGGTTCAGACCGCGGAAGTCACGAACGCGGGGAACCGCGATGTGAACCAGACGATCAAAGAAGTCCCACATACGCTCGCCGCGCAGAGTAACCTTACAACCGATAGGCCAACCTTCACGGATCTTGAAACCCGCAACGGATTTACGTGCCTTGGTAACAACCACTTTCTGACCCGCCAGGCGCTCTAGATCCGCCACTGCGTTTTCAATCAGCTTTTTGTCACCAACCGCTTCGCCGACACCCATGTTCAGGGTGATCTTTTCGATACGCGGCACCTGCATGATGTTCTTGTAGCCGAACTCCTTCTGCAGGGCGGGTACCACTTCCTTACTGTACTGCTCTTTCATGTTAAGCATCGTAACCACCACCGCTTACTGGTTATCGACAGCTTCTTTCGTGGACTTAAAGATCCGCGTCTTGGCGCCGTCTTCCTTGGTCAGGAAGCCTACGCGATCGGCTTTGCCGGTCTGCGGATTAAAAATAGCCACGTTGGAAGCCTGGATAGGTGCTTCTTTCTCGACGATGCCACCTGGGGTGCCCAGCATCGGGTTCGGCTTAGTGTGCTTCTTCATCATGTTGATGCCAGAAACAATCACTCGGCCATCGTCCTGAACTTTCAGAACTTTACCACGTTTGCCTTTGTCTTTCCCCGTGGTGACGATTACTTCGTCATCTCGTTTGATCTTTTTCATAACCGGCCTCTGGTCCTTAAAGTACTTCGGGTGCCAGTGAGATAATCTTCATGAACTTCTCGTTACGCAGTTCACGGGTAACCGGTCCGAAGATACGGGTACCAATGGGAGCGTCCTGATTGTTCAGAAGTACCGCCGCGTTCCCGTCAAAACGGATCAGCGACCCGTCCGGACGACGCACACCCTTGCGGGTACGTACTACAACAGCCTTCAGGACCTGGCCTTTCTTCACCTTGCCGCGGGGGATGGCTTCCTTGACGGTCACCTTGATGATATCCCCAACGCTCGCATAACGCCGGTGTGAACCGCCCAGGACCTTGATGCACATCACCTGACGCGCACCGCTGTTATCCGCGACTTCAAGCATTGTTTGAGTCTGAATCATGGTTGTTCTCCGGGCGAATTACACCTTGGATGCACGTTCGGTAACTTCCACCAGGGCCCAGCTCTTGGTCTTCGAGACCGGACGGGTTTCCTGGATTGTTACGGTGTCACCGATGTTGCACTGGTTGCTCTCATCGTGAGCATGAATCTTGGTTGAGCGCTTCATGTACTTACCGTACAGAGGGTGCTTCACCTGGCGCTCAACCAGGACAACGATGGATTTCTCCATCTTGTTGCTCACGACCTTGCCGCTCAGAGTTCTGGCAGTTTGGGTAGCTTCGGTCATGTCACTGTCCTGCCTTTTCATTCAATACTGTTTTCACGCGAGCGATGTCGCGCTTCACATTGCCGAGAAGGTGAGACTGATTCAGCTGACCTGTCGCCTTGCGCATGCGCAGGTTGAACTGCTCCTTCAGGAGATCGATCAACTCGCCATTCAGCTCCTCGACGGATTTTTCACGCAGCTCTGTTGCATTCATCACATCACCGTCCTCGTAACAAAGGTGGTCTGTACCGGCAGCTTGGCTGCAGCGAGAGTGAAGGCTTCGCGTGCCACATCTTCGGCAACACCTTCCATCTCGTAGAGCATACGGCCAGGCTGAATTTCAGCCACCCAGTACTCGACAGAACCTTTACCTTTACCCATTCGTACTTCGAGCGGCTTACCAGTGATCGGCTTGTCCGGGAACACCCGGATCCAGATCTTACCGCCCCGCTTGATGCGGCGAGTCATGGTACGACGCGCTGCCTCAATCTGGCGCGCAGTTATACGCCCACGGCTGGTCGCCTTCAATCCGTATTCACCGAAGCTCACCTTGTTAGCGCGGTGAGCCAGACCGGTGTTACGGCCTTTCATTACCTTGCGAAATTTGGTGCGTTTTGGTTGCAGCATAAGAGTGCCCCTTTACTTAGAACCTTTCTTCCCAGAGGCTTTCTTGTCAGCACGGACCTGCTCCATACCACCAAGAATCTCACCTTTGAAGATCCATACCTTGACGCCGATAACGCCGTAAGTGGTATGCGCTTCGTAGGTTGCGTAATCAATATCTGCACGCAGAGTGTGCAGAGGTACACGACCTTCGCGATACCACTCGGAACGCGCGATTTCAGCACCCCCGAGACGTCCGCCTACCTGAATCTTGATACCCTTGGCGCCTTGACGCATGGCGTTCTGTACCGCGCGCTTCATGGCACGACGGAACATCACACGACGCTCCAGCTGACCGGCAACGTTTTGCGCTACCAGGCGGGCATCCAGGTCCGGCTTGCGGACTTCTTCGATGTTGATGTGCACAGGCACACCCATCATGTCGCTGACTTCACGACGCAGACGGTCAACATCTTCACCCTTCTTACCGATAACGATACCGGGACGGGCTGTATGGATCGTGATACGGGCGTTCTGAGCAGGGCGCTCGATCACAATCTTGCTGACAGACGCCTTAACCAGGCGCTTGTCGAGAAATTCGCGAACCTGAATGTCGTTCAGCAGGTTCTTTGCGTATTCCTTTTTATCGGCATACCAGACTGAGTTGTGCTCTTTAATCACACCCAGGCGCATGCCGGTTGGATTTACTTTATGACCCATCTGAGCATCTCCTACTTGTCGGCGACCTTGACGGTGATATGGCAGGTGCGCTTGAAAATCCGGTCAGCGCGCCCCTTGGCTCGAGCTTTAATTCGCTTGAGCGTCGGGCCTTCATCCACCATAACGGTGGAAACCCGCAGATCATCTACGTCCAGGCCTTCGTTGTGCTCAGCATTGGCAATGGCGGACTCAAGAGCTTTCTTGATCACAACCGCTGCCTTTTTTGGGCTGAAAGTCAGAATATTCAGGGCATCCTCAACAGCTTTGCCGCGTACTTGGTCAGCGACAAGACGCGCTTTCTGAGCTGAGAGGCGAGCGCCCTTGTACTTAGCCGCTACTTCCATTTCTATTCCCCTCACAATCAGCGTTTAGCTTTCTTGTCGGCCGCATGACCACGATAAGTACGCGTTGCCGCGAACTCACCCAGTTTATGCCCGACCATATCTTCGGTGACATAAACCGGCACGTGCTGCTTGCCGTTGTGGACTGCAATGGTCAAGCCTACGAACTCCGGGAAGATCGTTGAACGACGGGACCAGGTCTTGATCGGACGCTTGTCGTTCGCTTCCAGAGCTGCCTCGACCTTCTTCAACAGATGCAGGTCTATAAAAGGACCTTTCTTTAAAGAACGTGGCACAGCAATTACCTCTATGTAGTCGTTTACTTGGCTGAACGACGACGTACTATCATCTTGTCAGTACGCTTGTTCTTACGAGTCTTATGCCCTTTGGTCGGAACACCCCACGGAGTAACCGGGTGACGCCCGCCAGAGGTACGCCCTTCACCACCACCATGTGGGTGGTCAACTGGGTTCATAGCAACACCACGTACTGTTGGACGTTTACCGCGCCAACGTGATGCACCCGCTTTACCAAGCTGCTTGAGGCTGTGCTCGCTGTTGGATACTTCACCCAACGTCGCGCGGCAGTCCACAAGCACCTTTCGCATTTCACCTGAGCGCAGGCGGATGGTGGCATATGCACCTTCACGCGCTACCAGCTGTACGGATGCGCCCGCGGAGCGAGCCAGCTGAGCACCTTTGCCAGGCTTGAGTTCGACGCAGTGGATCACAGAACCGACCGGAATGTTCCGGAGCGGAAGTGTAGAACCCACCTTGATCGGCGCGTCGATACCGGAACGCACAGGATCTCCGATCTGCATACCCTTGGGAGCGATGATGTAACGACGCTCGCCATCGGCATACTTCAGGAGCGCAATGTGCGCAGAGCGGTTAGGATCGTATTCCAGGCGCTCAATAGTCGCCGGGATACCATCTTTGGTCCGCTTGAAATCGATAACACGGTAGTGCTGCTTGTGGCCACCACCAATGTGACGAGTAGTAATGCGGCCCACATTATTACGGCCACCAGACTTACTCTTTGTTTCTACCAACGGCTCGTATGGGCGCCCTTTGTGCAGATCCGGGTTGTAAAGCTTTACAACGTGACGGCGTCCGGCAGATGTTGGCTTGGTTTTGACGATCGGCATTTTACGACCCCTTTACCTTATTCCACATCCAGAAAATCAATGTCCTGACCTTCCGCAAGCTTCACATAAGCCTTACGAATGTCAGTACGCTTGCCGAAGCCGCGAACGGTACGCTTGAGCTTACCCTTACGGTTCAGAACCTGAACACCTTCGACGGTGACGTTGAACAGTTGCTCAACGGCTTTCTTGATCTCGGGCTTGGTGGCGTCCGGGGCAACCCGGAAAACTACCTGGCCGTGCTCGGCCACCAGAGAGGCTTTTTCAGATACGTGCGGTCCCAGAAGAACCTTGTAAATGCGTTCCTGATTCATCCCAGCATCTCCTCGATCTTCTTCAGAGCGGGAACAGTCACCACGACCTTCTCGTAGGCTACCAGGCTCACCGGATCCAGACCGGCAACGTCACGCACATCAACGTGCGGAATGTTGCGGGAGGCCAGATGCAGGTTCTGCTCAACACTGTCAGACAGAATCAGTGCGTTATTCACGCCCAGATCCTTCAGCTTGGCAGTAAAAGCCTTGGTCTTGGGTGTGTCGACGTTGATGTCGTCAACCACAACCAGACGCTCTTGGCGAACCAGCTCGGAAAAAATGGAGCGCATCGCTGCGCGGTACATTTTACGGTTGACCTTCTGCTCGAAATCACGTGGCTTCGCAGCAAAGGTCACACCACCGGAGCGCCAGATCGGGCTACGGATGGTACCGGCACGGGCACGACCGGTGCCCTTCTGACGCCACGGCTTCTTACCACCGCCACTGACTTCTGAACGCGTCTTCTGAGCCTTGGTACCCTGACGGCCGGCTGCCATATAAGCAGTAACCACCTGGTGAACCAGCGACTCGTTAAAATCTTTGGCAAATGCGGCATCGGAAACAGAAATTCCTTTACCGCTACCTGTAATAGTCAATTCCATCGAACCGCTCCTCAGGCTTTAACTGCAGGCTTGATGACAACGTTACCGCCGGTCGCGCCGGGGACGGCACCACTTACCAGCAGAAGGTTGCGCTCGGCGTCGACACGGACAATCTTCAGGTTCTGCACAGTGACCTGCGCATTACCCATCTGGCCCGCCATCTTCTTGCCCTTGAACACCTTACCCGGAGTCTGGTTCTGACCGATGGAACCCGGAGCACGATGCGACAGTGAGTTACCGTGAGTGGCGTCCTGCATGGAGAAGTTCCAGCGCTTAACACCGCCCTGGAAACCTTTACCCTTGGACTGACCAGTGGCATCTACAATCTGACCGTCTTCGAAGACAGAAGCAGTGATCTCGCCGCCGGCTACGAGGTCTTCACCTTCGCCGTCAGCCAGACGGAATTCCCACATACCACGCCCGGCTTCAACACCGGCTTTGGCATAGTGGCCCGCTTCGCTCTTGGTCACACGAGAGGAACGACGAGCACCGACGGTTACCTGAACCGCACGATAGCCATCGCTTTCAAGAGATTTAAGTTGGGTAATGCGGTTGGGCTCAACCTCGATTACCGTCACGGGCAGCGCCTGCCCATCTTCCGTAAAAATACGGGTCATACCGGCCTTACGACCGACAACACCAATTGCCATGTTTCACCTCTTAAGTGTACGGGGCTCTCACCCTCTATGGCCTTATGACAGTTACACAGATTAATACCGGGCGGTATTAACCGAGGCTGATCTGAACGTCTACACCTGCTGCCAGGTCCAACTTCATCAAAGCATCTACTGTCTTTTCCGTCGGCTCAACAATGTCGAGCAAACGCTTATGAGTACGAATTTCATACTGGTCACGCGCGTCTTTATTGACGTGCGGGGAAACCAGAATGGTGTACTTTTCCTTCCGCGTCGGCAGAGGGATAGGCCCACGAACTTGAGCGCCGGTCCGCTTAGCGGTATCGACGATCTCCTGCGTGGACTGGTCGATCAGACGATAATCAAACGCCTTCAACCGGATTCGAATTTTTTGGCTTTGCATGATGCACCCAAACTCCACTCGTAGCAGCTACTTGACTAGCCGACCTTCAAAAAAAGGAGCCGCATTGTATGCATAATACCCAACCGTGTCAACTGCCATGCAGATTGACCCGGTCGGGTAACATTTGCGGCTTTAACAGAAAAAGGGGCTGAAGTTTCAGCCCCTTTTTCCTGGACCAATCGAGCGACTTACTCGATGATCTTGGAGACCACGCCGGCACCAACGGTACGGCCACCTTCGCGAATCGCGAAGCGCAGACCATCTTCCATGGCGATCGGAGCGATCAGGGTAACACTCATCTTGACGTTGTCACCCGGCATTACCATTTCCACACCTTCCGGCAGTTCGCAAGAACCGGTTACGTCGGTGGTACGGAAGTAGAACTGCGGACGGTAGCCCTTGAAGAACGGAGTATGACGGCCGCCTTCTTCTTTGGACAGTACGTACACTTCACACTCGAACTTGGTGTGCGGCTTGATGGTTCCCGGCTTGCACAAAACCTGACCACGCTCAACGTCGTCACGCTTGGTACCACGCAGCAGAACACCTACGTTCTCACCGGCACGACCTTCGTCCAGCAGCTTGCGGAACATCTCAACGCCGGTGCAGGTCGTTTTGACGGTATCCTTGATACCAACAATCTCGATCTCTTCACCAACTTTTACAACACCACGCTCAACACGACCGGTCACAACAGTACCACGACCCGAGATGGAGAATACGTCCTCGATCGGCATCAGGAACGGCTGATCGATAGCACGCTCCGGCTCAGGGATGTAGTCGTCCAGGGCCTCTACCAGCTTCTTCACAGCGGTAGTACCCATTTCGTTGTCGTCTTTGCCTTCCAGCGCCATCAGCGCAGAACCGGTGATGATCGGAGTGTCGTCACCCGGGAAGTCGTACTGGCTCAGCAGATCACGAACTTCCATCTCAACCAGCTCCAGCAGCTCTTCATCGTCTACCATGTCCGCTTTGTTCAGGAACACAACGATGAAAGGAACGCCTACCTGACGAGACAGCAGGATGTGCTCACGAGTCTGCGGCATGGGGCCGTCAGCTGCGGAACACACCAGAATCGCGCCGTCCATCTGCGCCGCACCAGTGATCATGTTCTTCACATAGTCAGCGTGGCCCGGGCAGTCTACGTGGGCGTAGTGGCGAGTCGGTGAATCGTACTCAACGTGAGAGGTCGCGATGGTGATACCACGCGCACGCTCTTCCGGTGCGTTATCGATCTGGTCGAACGCACGGCTCTCGCCGGTGCCCCATACTTCGTGACATACACGGGTCAGGGCTGCGGTCAGAGTGGTTTTACCATGGTCTACGTGACCGATGGTGCCCACGTTCAAGTGCGGCTTACTACGCTCAAATTTTGATTTAGACACGGTTACACCTCTTCCTGTTTCTTGAGTCCTGGGGATCAACCCTTTTTAATGATCGCTTCGGCAATGTTCGAGGGAGCTTCCATGTAACGGGAGAACTCCATCGCATAAGACGCACGACCCTGAGTTGCTGAACGCAGGTCGGTGGCGTAACCGAACATTTCCGACAACGGAACTTCTGCACGGATGACTTTGCCCGCGGGGCCTTCATCCATTCCCTGAATCAGGCCGCGACGACGGTTCAAATCACCGACGACGTCACCCATATAATCCTCAGGGCTAACGACTTCAACTCTCATGATCGGCTCGAGAAGCGCAGGATTGGCTTCCAGAGCACCTTTCTTCATCGCCATGGAACCGGCGATTTTGAAAGCCATCTCGTTGGAGTCAACATCGTGATACGAGCCGTCGTACAGGGTTGCCTTGATGCGCAGCAGCGGATAACCGGCCAGACAGCCGTTCTGCATCTGCTCGGAAATACCCTGCTGAACCGCCGGGATGTATTCCTTCGGAACCACACCACCGACAATCTCGTTCACAAAGATAAAGTTTTCGCCATCTTCGTCATCCAGCGGCAGCGGTTCAAGCTTGATCTTGACGTGACCGTACTGACCACGACCGCCAGACTGGCGAACAAACTTGCCTTCCACGTCAACCGGCTTGCGGATGCACTCGCGGTAAGCAACCTGCGGCTTACCGATGTTGGCCTCAACTTTGAACTCGCGACGCATGCGGTCAACGATGATATCAAGGTGAAGCTCGCCCATACCGGAGATGATGGTCTGGCCGGACTCTTCGTCAGTGCGAACACGGAACGAAGGATCTTCCTGCGCCAGTTTGCCGAGGGCAACACCCATCTTTTCCTGGTCCGCCTTGGACTTCGGCTCTACCGCGACGGAGATAACCGGCTCCGGGAATTCCATGCGCTCGAGAATGATCTTGTGGTTCTCGTCACACAGGGTATCGCCAGTGGTCACGCTCTTGAGGCCGATCGCCGCAGCGATGTCACCCGCGAGCACTTCCTTGATTTCCTGACGGTCCTTGGAGTGCATCTGCACCATACGGCCAACGCGCTCTTTCTTGCCCTTGACCGAGTTGTACACCGCACTGCCGGACTCGAGCTTGCCCGAGTAGACCCGGAAGAAGGTCAGCGTACCAACGAAGGGGTCAGTTGCAATCTTGAACGCCAATGCCGCAAACGGCGCATCGTCGTCAGCCTGACGGGTCTCTTCGGTGCCGTCTTCGTCAATCTCACCACGAATGGCCTTGACTTCGTCCGGCGCCGGCAGGAATTCGACAACCGAATCCAGAACCGCCTGCACACCCTTGTTCTTGAATGCGGAACCACAGGTAGCCACAACGATTTCGTTGGCCAGGGTGCGCATACGCAGCCCTTTCTTGATGTCATCGTTGGACAACTCGCCCTCGTCGAGGTAGCGCTCCATCAACTCTTCATTGGCTTCGGCCGCCGCTTCCATCATCTGCTCACGGTACTTGGCGACTTCGTCAGCCATCTCCGCGGGCACGTCTTTTTCGTCGTAGGTTGCACCGGAATCCGCTTCGTTCCAGTAAATCGCCTTGTTACGAATCAGGTCGATGATGCCGGCGAAGTTTTCTTCTGCGCCGATCGGCAACTGAATCGGAACGGCGTTGGCACCCAGACGGTTCTTGATCTGGTCAACAACCCGCAGGAAGTTTGCACCGGCACGGTCCATCTTGTTGACGAACACCATGCGGGGAACTTCGTACTTGTTGGCCTGACGCCACACTGTCTCGGACTGCGGCTCAACACCGGAGGAACCACAGAACACCACAACTGCACCGTCGAGAACACGCAGTGAACGCTCTACCTCGATGGTAAAGTCAACGTGCCCCGGGGTGTCGATGATGTTGATCCGGTGCTCCGGATACTGCTTGTCCATGCCCTGCCAGAAACAGGTCGTCGCAGCAGAGGTAATGGTAATACCACGCTCCTGCTCCTGCTCCATCCAGTCCATGGTAGCTGCACCATCATGAACCTCACCGATCTTGTGCGAGATACCTGTGTAAAACAGCACCCGCTCGGTGGTTGTGGTTTTGCCCGCATCAACGTGCGCACAAATACCAATGTTTCTGTAACGCTTGATAGGAGTCTTGCGTGCCACTGTATAAACCTCGGCTGATTAGAAACGGAAGTGAGAGAACGCCTTGTTGGCTTCTGCCATGCGGTGTACGTCTTCACGCTTCTTAACAGCGGAGCCTTTGCTGTCAGCGGCGTCAAGAATCTCACCTGCCAGACGCTGAGCCATGGACTTCTCACCGCGCTTCCGTGAATATTCTACGAGCCAGCGCATCGCCAGCGCGTTCTGACGGGAAGGCCGTACTTCTACGGGCACCTGGTAAGTAGCACCACCCACACGACGGGATTTAACCTCGACCATCGGCTGGATGTTCTCCAGGGCCTTCTCGAACATGTCGATCGGCTCTTCCTTTGATTTCTCGGCAACAATGTCCAGGGCGCCGTAAACAATGCGCTCTGCAACTGACTTCTTGCCGCTTTCCATCACGTGGTTGATGAACTTGGCAAGACGTGCACTGCCGAATTTAGGATCCGGGATAATTTCCCGCTTTGCTGCAACTCTTCTTCTAGGCATCGATAAGCCCTTATCTAATTAAAGGTCTTCAGGAACCCCTGAGATAGCATCAGCTACTCAGCCTTACTCTTACCGTTCTGACAAGCAACGATAAAAGACACCCGCTCGGGACATCAGGACTTGGGTCGTTTTGCACCGTACTTGGAGCGGCCCTGCTTACGGTTCTGTACACCCTGGGTGTCCAGTGTTCCGCGAACAGTGTGATAGCGCACACCCGGAAGGTCTTTTACTCGACCGCCACGGATCAGCACAACACTGTGCTCCTGAAGGTTGTGACCTTCACCACCAATGTATGAGGAAACCTCGAAGCCGTTGGTCAGACGAACACGGCACACTTTACGCAGTGCTGAGTTCGGCTTCTTCGGCGTTGTAGTGTATACACGAGTGCACACACCACGGCGCTGAGGACAAGCCTGGAGAGCAGGAACATCGCTCTTGGCTACCTTGCGCTTACGAGGCTTACGCACCAACTGATTAATCGTTGCCATGTAAGCAAACTCCAAAAAACCGTATCAATGAAACTTGCCCCCAGAAGCTGGGGGCAAAATTTAAGGGACGCAAGTTTAAGCCTGCGCCCCTGCACAGTCAAGATGACTGATCTCTTTTTAACCACCCGCGGCATAGGTAACTACCGGCGGTTGGTGCTCACCCAACTCAGCTTTCGCGGTTGAGTTCGGCGCTCAGAGCTTCTTCCACATCGGCTGCAGTCACGCCCTGCTCTTCCAGGTCACGCTTGCGGCGACGCGCGCTGTGATAAGCCAGACCGGTACCCGCAGGAATCAGTCGACCAACCACAACGTTTTCTTTCAGGCCCCGCAGGTAGTCGCGCTTGCCAGTAACGGCACCTTCGGTGAGTACCCGGGTGGTTTCCTGGAACGATGCCGCCGAAATGAACGACTCGGTTGCCAGGGACGCCTTGGTAATACCCAACAACAGGCGCTCGAACCGTGCCGGCTCCTTGTCTGCGGTGTTGGCCTTCTCGTTTTCTTCCAGAACCTGGGTAATCTCTACCTGGTCACCGGACAGCAGCGTGGTATCACCCGGATCGCTGATTTCCACTTTACGCAGCATTTGACGAACGATAACTTCGATGTGTTTATCGTTGATGACAACGCCCTGCAGACGGTAAACGTCCTGGATTTCGTTGGTGATGTACTTGGCCAGCTCGACCACGCCCAGCAGACGCAGAATGTCGTGCGGGTTGGACGGACCGTCGGAAATCACCTCACCCTTCTCAACCGTTTCGCCTTCGAACACGTTCATCTGGCGATGCTTCGGGATCAGAACCTCATAGGCGTCCGCATCTTTCGGTGTAATCACCAGACGCTTCTTGCCTTTGGTTTCCTTACCGAAGGAGACGGTACCGCTGATCTCCGCCAGGATGGACGACTCTTTCGGACGACGTGCCTCGAACAGGTCGGCAACACGGGGCAGACCACCAGTGATGTCGCGGGTCTTCGAGCTTTCCTGCGGAATACGCGCTACCACATCACCAAGCTCGACGTTTGCACCGTTTGCCATGGTGACCAGGGCATTAGCCGGCAGGAAGAAGATCGCCGTGCCGCCAGCAGGCAGCTCGACATCGTCGCCCTTCGCGTCCAACAGCTGAATGGCAGGACGGATGTCCTTGCCGGCCGCCGGCCGCTCTTTGGAGTCGATCACTTCCATCGTGGACAGGCCGGTCAGCTCGTCAGTCTGGGTGCGGACGGTGATGCCCTGATCCATGTTGACGAACTTCGCGGTACCACTGGCTTCGGCGATGATCGGGTGCGTGTGGGGATCCCACTTGGCAACCACGACACCCGCTTCCACCGCGTCACCGTGCTTGACGGACAGCACCGCACCGTATGGCAGCTTGTACCACTCGCGCTCACGACCCTGATCATCGGCAACAGCCAGTGCAGAGGAGCGGGAGATGACCACCAGGGAACCGTCGGTCTTCTCGATGGACTTCAGGTTGTGCAGGCGGACAGTACCACCGTGCTTGACCTGAATGTTGTCCACCGCAGAGGCCCGGCTGGCAGCACCACCAATGTGGAAGGTACGCATGGTGAGCTGGGTACCCGGCTCGCCGATGGACTGGGCCGCGATAACCCCGACGGCCTCACCCACGTTGACTCGGTGGCCACGGGCCAGATCCCGGCCGTAACACTTGGAACAGATGCCGTGGCGGGTCTCACAGGTGATCGCGGAGCGCACCCAGACTTCATCGACACCGGCACGCTCCAGTGTTTCGACCGTCTTCTCGTCGAGCAACGTGCCGGACTCAACAACGGCGTTGTCTTTGTCGGTCGGGGTAAAGGCGGCACGCGCCGTTACACGACCCAGCACGCGATCGCCCAGCGGCACAACCACGTCGCCGCCTTCGATGTGCGGCGTCATCAGCAGGCCTTCGTCGGTACCACAGTCTTCCTCGGTCACGACCAGATCCTGGGACACGTCAACCAGACGACGGGTCAGGTAACCGGAGTTCGCGGTCTTCAGTGCGGTATCCGCCAGACCTTTACGAGCACCGTGGGTGGAGATGAAGTACTGGAGTACGTTCAGACCCTCACGGAAGTTCGCAGTAATCGGCGTTTCAATGATGGAGCCATCCGGCTTGGCCATCAGGCCACGCATACCGGCGAGCTGACGAATCTGGGCCGCGGAACCCCGGGCGCCGGAATCAGCCATCATGTACACGGAGTTGAACGACTCCTGCATCTCGTATTCGCCGTCCTCACCCTTGACCGGCTTGCCATCAGGACCAATCACCTGCTCTTTTGACAGGCGCTCCATCATGGCTTTGGAGACCTTGTCGTTGGCACGGGACCAGATGTCGATAACCTTGTTGTACTTCTCGCCCTGAGTCAGCAGACCGGACGCATACTGGGTTTCGATATCCTTCACTTCGTCCGAGGCAGCATCCACCAGCTCGTACTTCTCCGGCGGGATCTCGAAATCGTTGAAACCGATAGAGATGCCGGAAACCGTGGCGTAGTGATACCCCATGTACATCAGCTGATCCGCAAAGATCACGGTGTCTTTCAGACCGGCATCACGGTAGCAGGTGTTGATCAGGTTGGAGATCGCCTTCTTGACCATCGGCTTGTTGACCAGGTCAAACGACAGACCGTCCGGCACGATATCAAACAGCAGCGCGCGGCCAACCGTGGTGTCGACAATCTTGTACGCCTCGGTGCGCTCGCCACTCTCGTGGATGGTTACTTCCTTCACGCGCACCTTGACGATGGCCTGAAGATCCACCTTGCCGGCGCCATAAGCACGATGCGCCTCTTTGACATCCGCAAACACCATGCCTTCACCGAGGGCGCTCTTGCGCTCACGGGTCATGTAGTACAGACCCAGGACCACGTCCTGGGACGGCACGATGATGGGCTCGCCGTTGGCGGGCGACAGCACGTTGTTGGTGGACATCATCAAAGCACGGGCTTCGAGCTGGGCTTCCAGGGTCAGCGGTACGTGGACCGCCATCTGGTCACCGTCAAAGTCGGCGTTGTACGCCGCACACACCAGCGGGTGCAGCTGGATGGCCTTGCCTTCGATCAGTACCGGCTCGAAGGCCTGAATACCGAGACGGTGCAGCGTCGGCGCCCGGTTCAACATGATCGGGTGCTCACGAATGACTTCGTCCAGGATATCCCAGACCACGCCTTCCTCGCGCTCGACCATCTTCTTGGCCGCCTTGATCGTGGTCGCCAGACCGCGATGCTCCAGCTTGGAGAAAATAAACGGCTTGAACAGCTCCAGCGCCATCTTCTTGGGCAGACCGCACTGATGCAGGCGCAGGTAAGGCCCGACCACGATGACCGAACGGCCGGAGTAGTCGACCCGCTTACCCAGCAGGTTCTGACGGAATCGACCCTGCTTACCCTTGATCATGTCAGCCAGGGACTTCAGCGGGCGCTTGTTGGTACCGGTGATGGCACGACCGCGACGGCCGTTGTCCAGCAGCGCGTCTACAGCTTCCTGCAGCATGCGCTTCTCGTTGCGCACGATGATGTCCGGGGCATTCAGCTCCAGCAGGCGCTTGAGACGGTTGTTGCGGTTGATCACCCGACGGTACAGATCGTTCAGATCCGAGGTGGCAAAGCGACCACCGTCCAGCGGAACCAGCGGACGCAGATCTGGCGGCAGAACCGGCAGTACGGTCATCACCATGTCGCCCGGCTTGTTGCCGGAGTACAGGAAAGCCTCAAGAATCTTCAGACGCTTGCTGAATTTCTTGATCTTGGTTTCCGAGTTGGTCTGCGGAATTTCTTCACGCAGCGAATCCACTTCGGCCTGCAGATCGATGCCTTCAAGAAGCTCTTTGACCGCTTCGGCACCCATGCGGGCGTCGAACTCGTCACCGAACTCTTCCAGAGCCTCATAGTACTGTTCGTCGTTCAGCAACTGACCCTTTTCGAGGGTGGTCATGCCCGGGTCGATCACAATGAACGACTCAAAATACAACACCCGCTCGATATCGCGCAGTGTCATGTCGAGCATCAGACCGATACGGGACGGCAGCGACTTGAGGAACCAGATGTGCGCCACCGGGCTCGCCAGTTCAATGTGGCCCATGCGCTCACGGCGCACGCTGGCCAGCGCGACTTCGACGCCGCACTTTTCACAGATTACACCGCGATGCTTCAGGCGCTTGTACTTGCCGCACAGGCATTCGTAGTCCTTGATCGGGCCAAAAATCTTGGCGCAGAACAGACCGTCGCGCTCAGGCTTGAAGGTACGGTAGTTGATAGTCTCAGGCTTTTTGACTTCGCCAAAAGACCATGACCGAATCATGTCGGGAGATGCCAGCCCGATACGGATGGCATCAAATTCCTTGCTTTGATTCTGGCTCTTGAGAAGATTCAGCAAATCTTTCATCAGTAAAAGCTCCGGATGGCGTTATTCTCGGGCGGGCGCCCGTAGGGCGACCCGCTCACGCTGCCAAAAACAATTCGGCTCAGTCGGATTCCAGCTCGATGTCGATACCCAGCGAGCGGATTTCCTTGACAAGAACGTTGAAGGATTCGGGCATGCCCGGCTCCATGCGATGATCGCCATCGACAATGTTCTTGTACATCTTGGTCCGACCGTTTACATCATCAGACTTGACGGTAAGCATTTCCTGCAGCGTATACGCCGCACCGTAGGCTTCCAGAGCCCACACTTCCATCTCACCGAAGCGCTGACCACCGAACTGCGCCTTACCACCCAGCGGCTGCTGGGTAACCAGGCTGTACGAACCGGTGGAACGAGCGTGCATCTTGTCGTCGATCAGGTGGTTCAGCTTGAGAATGTACATATAGCCAACGGTGACCGGACGATCAAATGCATCGCCGGTGCGGCCATCGTACAACTTGGTCTGCCCCGTGGTGTTCAGGCCAGCCAGCTCAAGCATGCGCTTCACCTCGGCTTCCTTGGCACCGTCGAATACCGGCGTTGCCATGGGTACGCCGGAGCGAAGATTGCCAGCCAGATCCAGGATTTCCTTATCGGTAAACGAGTCCAGATCCACCTTGGTGACTTCGTCAGAGTGGTTGTAGATCTCGTCCAGCAGCTTGCGCAACTCAGCGACCTTGCGCTGCTCATCCAGCATCTGGCTGATCCGCTCACCCAGACCCTTGGCTGCAGCACCCAGATGGGTCTCCAGTACCTGACCAACGTTCATCCGCGACGGAACACCCAGCGGGTTCAGCACGATATCCACGGTGGTACCGTTGTCGTCGTAAGGCATATCCTCAATCGGCATGACCGCCGAGATAACACCCTTGTTACCATGACGACCGGCCATCTTGTCACCCGGCTGGATACGACGCTTGATCGCGAGGTAAACCTTGACGATCTTGAGAACGCCCGGAGCCAGGTCATCGCCCTGCTGAAGCTTGCCTTTCTTGTCATCAAAGCGCGCTTCGTGCTCTTTCTTGCGATCTTCAAGACCCTGCTCGGATTTCTCAAGCAGCTCGTTCAGGCTTTCGTCTTTCATGCGAAGCTTGAACCAGTCAGCCTTCGGCAGCTCGGCCAGATAGCTTTCGTCCAGCTTGGCGCCTTTCTTCAGTCCCGGACCGCTGATCACCTCCTGCCCGTTCAGGGCATTGGTCAGACGCTCATAGGTGGCACCTTCGACGATACGGTACTCGTCTTTGAGGTCCTTACGGTACTGATCCAGCTGCTCTTTCTCGATGGCCTGGGCGCGCTGATCCTTCTCGATACCGTCACGGGTAAAGACTTGTACGTCAATGACCGTTCCGCGGGTGCCGGTCGGCACGCGGGAGGATGTGTCTTTCACATCCGACGCTTTTTCACCGAAGATCGCACGCAGCAGCTTCTCTTCCGGTGTCAGCTGGGTTTCGCCTTTCGGCGTTACCTTGCCCACCAGAATGTCGCCGGGGCCCACTTCGGCACCGATGTAGACAATACCGGACTCATCCAGCTTGGACAGCGCACTCTCACCAACGTTCGGAATATCTGCGGTGATTTCTTCGCTGCCGAGCTTGGTGTCCCGAGCCACACAGGTCAGTTCCTGAATGTGGATGGTGGTCAGGCGATCTTCCTGAACCACTTTCTCGGAGATGAGAATGGAGTCTTCAAAGTTGTAACCGTTCCACGGCATGAAGGCGATACGCATGTTCTGGCCAAGGGCCAGCTCACCGAGATCCACCGACGGACCGTCAGCCAGAACGTCACCACGGGCGACCGTATCATCCTGGCGCACAATTGAACGCTGGTTGATACAGGTGTTCTGGTTCGACCGGGTGTACTTGGTGAGGTTGTAGATATCCACACCAGCATCACCGGCCTCGGTTTCCGCGTCATTAACACGCACAACCACCCTGGCCGCATCGACACTTTCAATCACACCACCACGACGAGCAGTCACACAGACGCCGGAGTCCTGGGCCACGGTCCGCTCAACACCGGTACCGACCAACGGCACCTGTGATCGCAGGGTAGGCACCGCCTGACGCTGCATGTTCGAACCCATCAGGGCGCGGTTGGCGTCGTCGTGCTCAAGGAACGGAATCAGCGATGCCGCAACCGAAACAACCTGGCGCGGCGACACGTCCATAAAGTTAACGTTTTCTGGCGGCGTCACCGTAAACTCGTTCTGATGGCGAACCGTTACCAGCTCGTCAGTCAGACGCTTGTTATCGTCCATGGCCGCGCTGGCCTGGGCGATAATGTAATTGCTTTCCTCAATCGCCGACAGGTAGACCACGTCGTCAGTGACCAGACCGTCGATCACCTTCCGGTACGGGCTCTCAAGGAAGCCGTAGGAATTGGACCGGGCATAGGTCGCCAGCGAGTTGATCAAACCAATGTTCGGGCCTTCCGGCGTCTCGATCGGGCATACACGGCCATAGTGGGTCGGGTGCACGTCACGGACTTCGAAGCCGGCACGCTCACGGGTCAGACCGCCAGGCCCAAGAGCCGAAATGCGGCGCTTGTGAGTGACCTCGGACAGCGGGTTGTTCTGGTCCATAAACTGGGACAGCTGGCTGGAACCGAAGAATTCCTTCACCGCCGCCGCAACCGGCTTGGCGTTGATCAGATCCTGCGGCATCAGGCCTTCGCTCTCGGCCAGACTCAGACGCTCACGAACAGCACGCTCAACCCGAACCAGTCCAACACGGAACTGGTTTTCTGCCATCTCGCCGACACAGCGGACACGACGGTTACCCAGGTTATCGATGTCGTCGACCTGACCCTGACCATTACGGATATCGATCAGCGTTTTGAGGACGTCGATAATGTCGTCATGGGTCAGCGTACCTTCGCCGGTGCTTTCTTCGCGACGCAGACGACGGTTCAGCTTCATGCGACCGACCGCAGACAGATCGTAACGCTCCTCGGAGAAGAACAGGTTGTTGAACAGGTTCTCCGCAGATTCTTTCGTTGGCGGCTCACCCGGGCGCATCATGCGATAGATTTCCACCAGCGCCTCCAACGGAGTGCGGGTGGGATCAATGCGCAGGGTGTCGGACATGAACGGTCCGCAGTCCAGATCGTTGGTGTACAGAGTTTCAATCTCGGTAACACCGGAATCCAGGATCTTGGTGACGATCTCTTCCGTCAGCTCACTGTTGGCCTCGACCAGCACTTCCCCGGACTTGGTGTCGATCATGTCCCGGGCCAGAACGCGGCCGTACAGGTATTCGGTCGGCACTTCCAGTTCGTTGATCTTGGCTTTTTCGAGCTGCTTAATGTGACGAGCAGTGATCCGGCGGCCTTCTTCAACGATCAGCTCGCCTTTGCCGTCCTTGATATCGAAGGTAGCGATGTCACCACGCAGCCGGCTGGGAACCAGCTCCAGCTTGCACACTTCGGCGCCAACCGCGAACTTACTGGTCTCGAAAAACATCTCCAGCATCTGCTCGGAGGTGTATCCCAGCGCGCGCAAAAGAATGGACGCCGGCAGTTTCCGACGACGGTCGATACGAACGAACACGCTGTCCTTCGGATCGAACTCGAAATCCAGCCAGGAGCCACGGTAAGGAATCACCCGAGCCGAATACAGCAGCTTGCCGGATGAGTGGGTCTTGCCCTTGTCGTGGTCGAAGAACACACCAGGTGAACGGTGGAGCTGGGAGACGATTACTCGCTCGGTACCGTTAATAACAAAGGTACCGTTCTCCGTCATCAGGGGCATTTCGCCCATGTAGACTTCCTGCTCTTTGATGTCCTTGATCGCCTTGTTGGACGATTCCTTATCGTAAATGATAAGGCGGACTTTAACGCGCAGCGGTGCTGCGTAGGTTACGCCCCTAAGCTGGCATTCCTTGACATCAAATACCGGCTCACCGATACGGTAACTCACGTATTCGAGCGCGGCGTTGCCAGAGTAACTGACAATCGGGAATACGGATTTGAATGCTGCGTGAAGACCGGTTTCCCGGCGATCTTCAGGTGCGGCTTCCATTTGGAGGAAGTCCCGGAACGAATCCAGCTGAATAGACAGCAAATAGGGGACGTCCATCACGGAAGGCAATTTACTAAAATCTTTGCGAATCCGCTTTTTCTCAGTGTAGGAGTAAGTCATCTGCATTCCCCAGCTTTAGACCTGATACCTGGTATCAAGAAGCAACCATTGTTCTGCTTCGGGGCCGAATTGCTCGGCATACTGCGCCGTCTTGAACAAGACTCTGGCTGTAGGTTATAGAAACTGACATCAACCTGTAATTGCACACCAGACTCTATAGCATATACAACAGAAAAAGGCCGGTGGCATAAAGCCACCAGCCTACCCGTGCTCAGCGCACGGTTTCGATCAACAGCCGACTCTTACTTAAGCTCAACAGAAGCGCCTGCTTCCTCAAGCTTCTTCTTGGCTTCTTCAGCGTCAGCTTTGCTCGCAGCTTCCTTGATGGTAGAAGGAGCACCGTCAACCATTTCTTTCGCTTCTTTCAGACCCAGGCCAGTCAGTTCACGAACGGCCTTGATAACGTTTACTTTCTTCTCACCAGGACCGGTAAGAACAACGTCGAATTCGGTCTGCTCTTCAGCAGCTTCACCGGCAGCAGCAGCTGCAGGAGCAGCGGCAACGGCGGCAGCCGCAGATACGCCGAACTTCTCTTCCATTGCTTCAACCAGCGCAACAACGTCCATTACGCTCATTTCTGCAATTGCGTTCAAAATGTCTTCGTTAGACAGAGCCATGACTTTCTCCCAAAAATATAAAAAATGGTGTTCAACAGAATCAAGCAGCTTCTTGCTTCTGGTCGCGAACTGCCGCTACAGCACGAGTCACTTTCGAAGGAACTTCGTTCAGTGTACGTGCCAGCTTGGTGATCGGTGCCTGTGTTACAGCAGCCAGCATTGTCAACGCTTCGTGACGCGTTGGCAGCTTGGCAAGGCGATCAATCTGGTCTGCACCCATCAGCTCACCGCCGACGGCCAGGCCTTTGATCTCAAATGCCTCTTTCTCTTTGGCAAAATCCTTCAGCAGGCGCGCAGCCGCTCCCGGATCTTCCATTGAGAATGCCAGAATGGTCGGGCCAACCAGAACTTCATCAATGCACTCGAACTCGGTGCCACGAATCGCGATCTTTGCCAGGTTGTTACGAACAACCTTCAGACGCACGTTTTCGGCACGAGCCTTGGCACGAAGAGCCGTCATGTCACCAGAGGTCACACCACGGTAGTCAGCCAGAACCACAGACAGAGCACCACCGGCAGTCTCGTTGACTTCAGCGACGATCGCTTTCTTGTCTTCGAGTCTAATTGCCACTGGATTTCTCCTCGATTTCGCCGGGGGTATTCCCGGCAAACCCATCATTGCCCTTGCGGGCGCCTTAACGGTGTTTGGGTTCAGAGAGAACGTCTTCACACCGTCTGCGCAGGCGTTGCTTTAACCCTTTCGGCCAGATGACCTCAGGGGCCTGCGGTCTTTGACAGCCTTGGCTTCCGCCCAGACTACAAAGTAACTACCGCTCAGAGGATCAGATGTTCAGACCGCTCTGATCGATAGTCAGACCAGGACCCATCGTTGACGAAACGGTGATCTTTTTGAGATACACACCTTTCGCCGATGACGGCTTGGCCTTTTTCAGATCTGCCACGAGCGCTTCAAGGTTTTCCTTGATGTTCTCGGCAGAGAATTCAACATTACCCAGCGGCGCGTGGATGATGCCGTTCTTGTCAGTACGGTACCGAACCTGACCCGCCTTGGCGTTCTTGACCGCAGTCTCAACGTCCGGGGTCACGGTACCGACTTTCGGGTTCGGCATCAGGCCGCGGGGACCGAGAATCTGGCCCAGCTGACCAACAACACGCATGGCGTCCGGCGTGGCGATGACCACGTCAAAATCCATGTTGCCTTTTTTCACTTCGTCAGCCAGGTCATCCATACCGACGATGTCAGCGCCGGCGGCAGTCGCTTTCTCGGCGTTAGCGCCCTGGGTGAATACCGCCACACGCACGGTCTTGCCAGTGCCGTGGGGAAGTACGGTGCTGCTACGAACAACCTGGTCGGATTTACGTGCATCCACGCCCAGGTTGACGGCAACGTCTACGGATTCTTGGAACTTGACGCTCTGGCCCAACTCGACCAGCAGGGCAACCGCTTCGTCTACAGAGTAGGCACGGGTGGCATCAACTTTTTCACGAATAAGCTTCTGACGCTTGCTCAGCTTTGCCATCTTACAGGCCCTCCACATTCAGGCCCATACTGCGGGCTGTTCCTGCAATGGTACGAACCGCTGCATCCATATCGGCTGCAGTGAGATCCGGCTCTTTGGTTTTGGCAATCTCTTCGAGCTGCTCACGGGTCACGGTACCGACTTTATCGGTGTTCGGACGACCGGAACCGCTCTTGATGCCAGCTGCCTTCTTCAGCAGAACCGGTGCAGGCGGAGTCTTGGTGATAAAGGTGAAGCTGCGATCACTGTAAACAGTGATGACCGTAGGAATCGGCAGCCCCGGCTCCATGTCCTGGGTCTGGGCGTTGAACGCCTTGCAGAATTCCATGATATTTACGCCGCGCTGACCCAGTGCAGGACCAACGGGGGGGCTCGGGTTGGCCTTACCGGCAGCAACCTGAAGCTTGATGTACGCTTCGATCTTCTTTGCCATGATAAATCTCCTGTGGGTTCAAGCGCCTTTCGGCTCCCCGGTTTTTACAACTGCCAAAAGCAGACACAAAAAGCCCGCGTCGCCTAAGCGCGCGAGCTCTCAGCTCTCGGTTTGCGACCTAGTCTTTCTCGACCTGTCCAAACTCCAGCTCTACCGGAGTTGAACGACCGAAAATCAGAACCGCAACCTTGACCCGACTCTTGTCGTAGTCGACCTCTTCTACCACACCGTTGAAGTCCGCAAACGGGCCTTCAACCACACGAACCACTTCACCCGGCTCGAACAACGTCTTGGGCTTGGGCTTGTCCGCACCGCTCTCAACGCGGCGCAGAATGGCCTCGGCCTCACGCTCAGTGATCGGCGCAGGCTTGTCCTTGGTGCCGCCAATAAAACCAAGCACCCTGGGCGTATTCTTCACCAGGTGCCAGGTAGCGTCCTCCAGATCCATCTGAACAAGCACATAACCGGGATAGAACTTGCGCTCGCTCTTACGCTTTTTGCCATCACGCATTTCGACAACTTCTTCGGTCGGAACCAGAATCTCACCGAAGCTGTCTTCCATGCCCTCAAGAGCAATGCGCTCTTTCAGAGTGCGCATTACGTGCTTTTCGAAGCCAGAATACGCATGAACGACGTACCAGCGCTTAGCCATTGCCCACTCCTGTTAACCGATAAATCCGGCGACCAGCAAGCTGATCAGCGAATCCATTCCCCACAACAACAGCGCCACGACCAATACAAACACCACCACAATAACGGTGGTCTGAATCAGCTCGGGCCTCGTGGGCCATACGACCTTCCGGATCTCAACACGTGCTTCCTTGAGCAGCGCCGCAAAGCGACGGCCACGGTCAGTCTGCAGCGCAACGAAAGCCGCCACCAACGCAAGAGCCACGAGAGCCAGAACACGATACAGCAGTGACTCGGCATTAAAATACTGATTTCCCACCACACCGATGGCAATCAGAACGAAAACAACCAGCCACTTCACAGTATCGAAACGGCTGGTCGACTGAACGGCTTTTGACTCCATAGGAATCAGCTTATGTATCCGGATGTTAAAAAATGGCAGGCCAGGAGGGAATCGAACCCCCAACCTGCGGTTTTGGAGACCGCTGCTCTGCCAATTGAGCTACTGGCCTGCACCGAAACAACTCAGCGCAACACAAAGAGTAACCCGAAAGTTACTCGATGATCTTGGAGACCACGCCGGCACCAACGGTACGGCCACCTTCGCGAATCGCGAAGCGCAGACCATCTTCCATGGCGATCGGAGCGATCAGGGTAACACTCATCTTGACGTTGTCACCCGGCATTACCATTTCCACACCTTCCGGCAGTTCGCAAGAACCGGTTACGTCGGTGGTACGGAAGTAGAACTGCGGACGGTAGCCCTTGAAGAACGGAGTATGACGGCCGCCTTCTTCTTTGGACAGTACGTACACTTCACACTCGAACTTGGTGTGCGGCTTGATGGTTCCCGGCTTGCACAAAACCTGACCACGCTCAACGTCGTCACGCTTGGTACCACGCAGCAGAACACCTACGTTCTCACCGGCACGACCTTCGTCCAGCAGCTTGCGGAACATCTCAACGCCGGTGCAGGTCGTTTTGACGGTATCCTTGATACCAACAATCTCGATCTCTTCACCAACTTTTACAACACCACGCTCAACACGACCGGTCACAACAGTACCACGACCCGAGATGGAGAATACGTCCTCGATCGGCATCAGGAACGGCTGATCGATAGCACGCTCCGGCTCAGGGATGTAGTCGTCCAGGGCCTCTACCAGCTTCTTCACAGCGGTAGTACCCATTTCGTTGTCGTCTTTGCCTTCCAGCGCCATCAGCGCAGAACCGGTGATGATCGGAGTGTCGTCACCCGGGAAGTCGTACTGGCTCAGCAGATCACGAACTTCCATCTCAACCAGCTCCAGCAGCTCTTCATCGTCTACCATGTCCGCTTTGTTCAGGAACACAACGATGAAAGGAACGCCTACCTGACGAGACAGCAGGATGTGCTCACGAGTCTGCGGCATGGGGCCGTCAGCTGCGGAACACACCAGAATCGCGCCGTCCATCTGCGCCGCACCAGTGATCATGTTCTTCACATAGTCAGCGTGGCCCGGGCAGTCTACGTGGGCGTAGTGGCGAGTCGGTGAATCGTACTCAACGTGAGAGGTCGCGATGGTGATACCACGCGCACGCTCTTCCGGTGCGTTATCGATCTGGTCGAACGCACGGCTCTCGCCGGTGCCCCATACTTCGTGACATACACGGGTCAGGGCTGCGGTCAGAGTGGTTTTACCATGGTCTACGTGACCGATGGTGCCCACGTTCAAGTGCGGCTTACTACGTTCAAACTTAGACTTAGACATTCGACCAATCTCCCTAATCAACCTGGATCGTAACGTTGACCGGACAAATAGTGGAGCTCATGACCGGAATTGAACCGGTGACCTCATCCTTACCAAGGATGTGCTCTACCGACTGAGCTACATGAGCATTTCAAAAACCAAATTGGAGCGGGCAGCGGGAATCGAACCCGCGTCATCAGCTTGGAAGGCTGAGGTAATAGCCACTATACGATGCCCGCGAGCAATTAGTGGTGGAGGGGGCAGGATTCGAACCTGCGAAGGCGATGCCGTCAGATTTACAGTCTGATCCCTTTGGCCACTCGGGAACCCCTCCGAGTCGAACCCGCTTACGCGAATCCGGCAAAACTTAAGTGGAGCTGGCGGACGGAATCGAACCCCCGACCTGCTGATTACAAGTCAGCTGCTCTACCAACTGAGCTACGCCAGCTCACATTCGCCTCGTCAGCGAGGGCGGTATACTACGGATTTTTATCTGGCGTTGCAACACCTTCACAGCGCCCGATTTCGACTAGATCGAAATTCCTCTGATAATCCGATTCTGCCGCCCGGACCGCCTCAGAACCCTGAAGTGGACCGGCTTCAAAAACGAGGGCGTAGCTTATCTGATTTCGGGGGAAGATGGCCAGTATTGCATTGAGATTCTGACGCTTTTTTTCCTCCAGCACGGAAATTGCGGAGGTTCTGGACTCGAACAAGCCCAGGGAGATGGCGAAACGGTTCTCCCCTTCGGTGACCAGGTAGGAATCAATGCCCCGCCGCTGGATCGCACGGAACTCCGCCCGGGCCAGTTCCGGGGACTGGGGCGGGATCAACACCCAGTGCAGGGGTGCCAGCTCCCGCTCCTGACGCTCAACGACCGGGTCGCTTCCGTCAAGACTCAATGCCTGACCCGCTGCGCGTGCATCCTCCTCGCTGTCGAACCAGCCAATTCGCGCACAGTACATGTCAGGCACTGGCGGCGCGCCCAGCGCCACCGGCTCCGTCGATGGGTCAGGGTCCGCCGGTACGGCGGCCTGTTCAGGCTCGCCGACCGTTTTCAGTGTCGATACCCGCGGCAGGGTTCCCTCGCCGAGGGGGACCGGCGGAGCCCCGGCCGGGACCGGCGATGTCGCGGAATACCACACGGCAACGTTGACCAGCACCAACAGAAACGCAAACCACTTCATGAGGCGGCCTGCTCCTCAGCATCAATGGCAGCAAGCCCCGCTAGCACCAGATCCCCGGCCAGATCTCCCTGCAAGCCAGCGGCCTGAATGCCGGCCGCATCGCCGCCGGTGACCAGAATGGTGTTGATGCCGTTGGTGTCGCAGTCCCGGTGAATCCGGGAGGCCATGGCCTGCCACAGCCAAAACAAGCCGTGATGTACACACTCGGTGGTGGACGCACCGGGATCGCCGGCGCTGACCTCATGGTCCTCGAAGCCGATTCTGGCGGCGTCGTTCTTGAGGCTGCGCAGCATCATTCCGCGACCCGGCAGGATATAGCCGCCCAGATGCTGGCCGCGGTCGTTGACGTAATCGACGGTGACGGCACTACCGGCGTCGATGACAGCGAAACCGCTGGCCAGGTCTTTCCAGGCACCGTACATGCCATGCCAACGGTCGGCTCCCATTCGGCCCGGAGTGGCGTACGCATTAACCAGTCCGTCACGCTCGGCCTCAGCCCAGTAGAACTGTGGCGGCACCGCAAGATGACGGGCCAGCACTTGCGCCAGCTCACTGCGCTTTTGCTCGGACACTACCGTGGATACGGCAACACCGCTGATTGATGAATCCAGGCTGGCAAGATCATCAAACAATGCCGGGCCTAATTCACCGACACCCTGGCGCACGATCGCGTCGCCGTTGCGCAACTGCCATTTCACCCGGGTATTCCCGGCATCCACCAGCAACCTCACGAGGCTACCCGCAGGCTGATTTCCCCGGCACGAACCGGTACCACCGTCTGATCGGTCTGCAGCAGGTAATTTCCGGACTCATCGATGCCCCGCCCCAGGCCGGAGAGGTTGCCCTGACTTGCCGACAACCACTGATCGGCAAAGATATCCCGCGCCTGCCACCGTGTGCGGAAAGTTCCGAAGCCCTCCGCGGCAAACTGATCGGCGGCCGAAATCAAGGAAGCGATGAGACGGGACGAGAGGTCGTTACGGGACCACCGCCCCTCTGGCGCGGCAATTGAAAGACTGTCCCACGCCTGATCTACCGCTCCCGCCTGCCGCATGTGCACGTTGAGACCGATGCCGGCGACAACCTGAACGACCCCTTCCTCCAGCTCACCCTGCAACTCAACGAGTATGCCCGCGATTTTGCCGCGCCCAAGAAACAGATCGTTGGGCCACTTGAGCCCCACCTGCGCTACTCCGGCGGCCTCCAGCGCCTCTGCGACCGCTACCCCGAGCACCAGGCTCAGACCATCCAGCATGGAAAAGCCACCACGGAAGGTCAGACCGAGGCTCAGATAGAGATTCTCGCCCCTCGGACTTTGCCAGGCACGCCCCCGACGTCCGCGGCCCGCCGTCTGGAAATCCGCAATACAGACCGGAATGATGGCCGAGCCGGAGCCCGGGCGAAGCCGGACGACTTCGGCGTTGGTGGAATCCACCTCATCGAGAACATCCAGCTGTACACGGCGCCGTGTCGACTCAGGCATCTCTTTGAGGATCGCTTCACGATCGAGCAGATCCACAGGGGTGGTCAGCCGATAGCCCTTCCCCCGGATGGTGTCGATATCATAGCCCTCCTCGATCGCCCGTTTGACCTGCTTCCAGATCGCGGTGCGACTGATACAGAGACTGGAGGCAAGGGATTCCCCGGAATGCACCTTGCCATCCGCCAATAGACCTATCAGAGCTCGGGATTTCATGGGATAACGCCTGAATGTTGAAAGAACCAGAGCGGGATTAAACAACAGGAGAACAGAAAAGACAAAGCGGGGCAGCCACGAGCGGGACCACCCTGCCGACCTGAAGGGCCTGACGCGAGCTCAGGGGATAGGCGTCGCAGTCAGGTTGGCCTTGATATCAAAATTCTGCATCTTGACGCCATAAACGACTGTTTGCGCGCCGCCAACCGGGTGCACAAGGTCAATGTTGTTGATGGACAACTCCTTGAACCGGCTCTGCGCACGAACGGCAAAGCCCAGTGGCCGGTTTTCCAGATCGGCGTCTGAGGGTGCCGATTCGTAACGGTACCCGGCCGCGGCTGAGGCATCCATAATTTTCTCATCACCCCGCGCGCCGGACACCCCGAGAGAATCGGGGCCATCCGTCTTTTTAACGACTCTGGTCTGGTACACATCCACTGACAGATCGGTACGAATCCCGAACGTGTTGTCGTCCACCCCGTCATTATCGAAGTCACCGCCGTCACTGGTGTAGATGTCATTCAGCTCGAGCCGGGTTCCGGTTCCGTTGACCGGCCGCCCGTCACTACCCAGCTGCCGGTTGGTTTCCCAGGCAAAGGAATTTTTCCGGTTTTCATCCGCGGCGCGGGCGAGGATCTGCTTCAGTTTGATGGTCACACCTTCTTCGCCACGGCGCTCCCAGATACCACCGGATGCGCTGCAGGCATCTGCAGTTGCCCCGGTGCCGCCGGCGCACACATCACCGGCACCTCCGGGCATGATCGTCATACTGCTCCCCGCCTCATACTTCTGGGCAATGAACCGGCCGAAGCTTGCGCCGGAGAGCTTGTCCCCCAATCGAAGATTACCCACATCCATCGTGCTCCAGCTTTCCGCTGTGACCATGGCCAGCCCCTCTTCCGTCACGTCAACGGTCATATCCCGGATATGGGCGTCAAAGCTCAGGTCGGTCAGCCATACCCCCTTCTGGGGCATTTCGCCAGCACCGTCATCATACGGGCCGGCAATCAACGCCGCGCGTCCGTTACGGATCCGGATATCGGAATTGATGGTAATACCGTCACCGCTGGCGCCTCCGGCCCCGAGAGTGACATGGCCATTCAGGGTAAAGTCATACGCCGGGTAAAACCCCAGCGCCAGCAACAACTCGGTGCCACCCTGCAGTGGCGCATCGTCGTCACCGACCCGGAGCCCGTTGATCCGGTATCCCGCTTCAATGCCCTCAAATCCGATACGCAGGCCATCGAAAAAGCGCGTGCCGTTCCGCACCTCGTCCTTGGTGACATTGATCGTCACATCACCCCGGCCCCAGGATTGCAAACCACTGAAGATCACCCTGTTGCCATCTTCGGTATAACTGAGATCCGCAAGACGCAAACTCCATTCGGTGGCCAGACGCAGGCCTTGCTCACCGGCGTCAGGGTGGCCACCACCCTGCAGGTAGATGGCGTTGGTGTAGTTGCGCCCGTTGAACACCTGGTCCTCCAGAAGGAAACTCACATTGACAGCACCCAGGCTGCGCCCGCTGGCCCCCAGCTCCACGGCACCAATATTGAACTCGCCGTCGGCCGAACCAAGCGTGAGACCTAGCGCGGACCGGCCGTGCCAGTCGTCGGTAACGTCCAGACGAAGATCCTCGATCCGGTAGTGTCCGGTGATATCCCGCAGCGCCAGCGCGTTGCCGTCATCCACATACAGGAAGTGCGCACTGTTGATGGTGGCCTCATGATCGATCCGCAAGCCCTGCCCCTGCCGCCCGCCACTACGGAGCGAGGTGCGGCTGCTGAGATCGAATGCGCCACTGAGGCCGCCGTAGCTGGGCAGCTCCAAGCCGGTGGTGACATCCCGGCTGTTACCGTGGTTGAGCGGATTGTTGCTGTAGCGAATAGCGCCCACAGCAAAGGAACCGGTCACCCGGGGCGCATCCAGCTCGAGCGCGCTGCCGACCACGTCCAGGGTGACCCCCAACGCCTCGACATCGAGCGTGATGTCGTCCAGAAACACTTCATTGCCATTGGTGCGGTACCCGAGGCGGCCACCGGTCATGGTATACGCGGAATCAAAGGTATAGCCGGCACCACCCATTGCGCCTCCGGGGCGGATGGTCAGACTGCCGGCCAGTGTGTGATCGAAGAACAAACCGCCCATGCTGAGGCCCGGCGCACCGGCAAGGCGAATGTCACCAAACTCGATTCTCCGGTCCTCCACCAGATAACCCAGATTCAGTGCGGCATCGTCACGGATGTCGACCTTGACCAGATGAAAAGCCTGGCCGTCCGGATCGGTTGCCGAACCCACCCGAAACCCCTCAAGATGAATACCTTCGCCGTCGTCGAAATAGGACAAGCGGTCCGCTGTCATCTGCAGATCCATTTCCAGGGTAAGACCGCTCTGGCCACTGATATCAGACAAGACGCTGTCATCCAGGCGCTGCATATCGGCGACGACAGGCGCAGCCTGCAGCACTGCCCACCCAGCCAGCGCCAGGCCTCCGGTGATCCGGTAACGTTCAGTCATTTTGATCTCCTACGGATTGCCTTCGGGGAACACGAGCAAGTTGCCTTCCATGATCACGTCGCCCCGCATCTGCACCGAAAAGATGTCGGTTTGCTGAAACCCCGGATCGGTAGGGCGAGGCGTACTGCTGGCCGCGATCTTGAAGCGGACATCGTTGAAACGGACCACGTCCGGTAGGCCCAGCTCCAGCACATCCCGATCAAACAATTCGCCATCGCCTCCGAAACCGGAATCGATGGTTCGGACCCGCAATGTCAGCCCTTCGAAGGCAAAATTTCCGCGGATGTCGTCGAGTACCATCCAGCCACCGTTTTCTTTAAGCTGATAGGCGAAGCGGGCGCCGCATTTTTTGTTAGCCTCCTCACAGCGACCGAAATAGCTGTTGTCCACGGGACCACCCAGTTCGTTAATACTGATGTCACCGGACAGGTAGATACCCCCCTGGCCCGACACAGCCGACAGACTCTGGTCGTCCAGGCGGGTCATCTCGGCGCTGGCTGCGGACACCAGCACAACGCCACAGGCCGCCAGGATCTGCTGAGAAAGCCTCTTGGCAATCATGGCGCCAGGTCCCTCGTCCGAATTTCCAGGTGCTGTATCAACATGCCCTCCACCCGCGCAGAGCCGAAATCCCGATCGCCGACACTGAAGTTGCCGATGAACAGATTGCTGCGGTACTCGGGATTGGTGTAGTAATCCTCATAGAAATCCCAGGCTTCAGGATTACTGCTCGCCCGCTGCCCGTCAGCTCCGATCTCTCCGAACCCTGGCCGACGGATTGACGCCACCTCAATGACGAAATTACCGGTACCGTCTACATCAAAGAACACCGGCTGGAGTTCGTTACCGATGGCCAGCTCCAGAATAAAATCCCGGAGCAGAATACGGGAACCACACTCACTGCCATCCAACTCGCAGGCATTGATCGACACTTCCGGCGAGTAGAAATTCAGCCTGAACTGGCCGACCATCTGGCGCCGTTCGTTATCGCCCCACAGCCGCAGATAGCTGCCGTCAATCACGGCGCTGGCAGCGTGGATATTGATGTTTGCAGAGCGGTCCTCGCCCACGGCAAGGTTCATTTGCAGGCCGATGTCCGGGCGTTCACCTACGAAGTCGTCGCTTTTTGGCCGGCTGGCACAGGTACCTGAACCGGTCACCGCGTTGGAGCTCAGGCAGTCATAACCCTGCCCCGGATTCACCAACGCCGGAGCCGCGAATTCGAGAACGGCCTTGTCCGGCACGCCGATGGCATTACCGTCCACCACATCGATGCGGTAGGGGTTGATCAGCCGACCAAGGTTCACCGGACTGAGATTCTGACCGTAGTCGCTGCCACTGCCAGAGATATAGAGGTGGTTGACCGTAATATCCACGTCGCGGCCATCCGTGCTCTTGATGCCACCGATCCGGAAGATCCGCGCCTGCTCTCCATCAGGCCCCGGCTGATCCGTGCCGTGGGAAAATTTGAAGTCCTCCAGCACGACACCAATGCCCGCCCCCTCGATATCAGACAGCTCAGCCTCACTCAGACCCCGGAGCTCCGTATGGGCAAGGGATGAACACATCAACGCCGACACGAAGGCCACGGCCAACGGACCTGGGCCACCAAACGTCTTCACTGTCTTGAAGGCGGCCATCAGAACAGACCCTTACCACGGTCGATGTACTCGGTGCGGTAACGGACCGTGCCGTTCAGCGCCTCCGCCAGGTTGACCTCGACGGCGCCATTGGGGATATTGAAAAACGCGCCGGAGGTTGCGCGGATAAAATCCTCCGGTGTCGCGCTGGTGTTCTTCACATCGGTCAGCCATTCAAGGTCTTTGGTCTGAAACGAAATGAAAGCGCCGGTCTTCGGAGCAACAATACGACGCCCCCCGCTGCCGTCGCTTTCTAGCTCACCCACCGGGAAACTGCTGTACTGGTCCAGGGAAAAGCAGGCTTCAATACCCAGCACCTCGCAATCCCGGGCAACCACCACCACATCGCAGGAACCGAAAAGAAACCCGGAGCAATTGGTGGTGTACAGCTCGGAACTGAGCGTGGGTGAAATGAAATCGATGATCCCCGCAACGGCGCCGTTGACATCTTCCAGAACGAACGATTCCCCGTTGGGCACGCCCACGAATTCCGCTCTTATCGGATCAAGCTCTCCGGCGTTCGGTGCATCGGGGCCCTGGACCAGTTGCGCCTTGGTGATCAGCGGACTGCCACCGGCCAATACAGGCGTCAACAGCTGAACCAGTTGGTCGAAAAAACCACCGGTGCTGTTTTCCGCTTCCCGTAGCCCCTGACCGGTATCGATAATGTCGATATTCACGTTGCCGGTAAGGCTCTGAATACTGCCCGACAACACACCCATGGCTTCACCAAACCCGAGCCGGACACCGACTACTTCGTTGGTGGCCTCGTCAAAAGCGAACTCAAAAAATGGGTCGATGATCTGGAAAGGCACGATTTCCCCCTCATCGTAGAGACTACCATCGGACTTGACCTGACGGGCAGCCTTGGGGTTTTTATCGAAGTACGCCTGATTATTGATGTAGCCAAGGGCGAAGTCTTCGATCAATACGTCCGAAGAACCGGGTCGCTCGCCTTCACGCTCATAACGACCGAGCTCGAGCACATCAACATTGGTCTGAACGTCGATCTCCATACCCAGGTTGATGCGGGTGTACGACGTTGTATTGGCGGGGTCGGGATGATAATCCCGGTCAACGGAAAGAAAAGCCTGACCGGTCACTTCGGACATAGCTTCTTCCGAAATGGGGCGCAACTCAGCACATACTCCCGAGGCCAGTACCGACAGGAGCACAAACGATGACATTTTTTGACTCATGGCCACATCTCACGACGGCCGCATTGTTGATCTTGTGCGGCGGATTAAAAGATGACTGATGAGCGTCTCTGAGTCTGGCTCTTATCGTGTTTTGGCCAGTTTGTGTACAGAAGTTTATCTTTGTTTACACAATGTCACTGTGCGCGGCGTCATAGAATGACAACGTTCGGTGCATTTCTTTGAGGCAATAAAAAACCCCAGCATCAAAGATACTGGGGTTTGGGTATTAAGAGCCTGACGATGACCTACTCTCACATGGGCGAACCACACTACCATCGGCGCTGGTCTGTTTCACTTCTGAGTTCGGGATGGGATCAGGTGGTTCCAGACCGCTA
>NZ_JAWJEK010000003.1:0-453384 GCF_032911545.1 Marinobacter sp. M-5 | reverse complement strand
TCCCGAACTCAGAAGTGAAACAGACCAGCGCCGATGGTAGTGTGGTTCGCCCATGTGAGAGTAGGTCATCGTCAGGCTCTTAATACCCAAACCCCAGCATCCTTGATGCTGGGGTTTTTTATTTCAGCCGCGAAAAAAGCGGTCGGATGATATACTTCCTGCCATAAAGAACCGAACCTTCCCGAGGGAGTACCCCGATGCCCGCAACCGATCACCTGGTTATCTTTGATACCACGCTTCGCGACGGTGAACAGAGCCCCGGCGCTACCATGACCAAGGCGGAAAAGCTGCGTATTGCCAAGGTGCTGGAAAAATTGCGAGTGGATGTGATCGAGGCTGGCTTCGCGATTGCCAGCCAAGGCGATTTTGAGGCGGTCAAATCCATTGCCGAGAACATCAAGGACTCCACGGTCTGCAGTCTCGCGCGGGCCCTTGATGGCGATATCGATCGTGCGGCAGAAGCGATTCGACCGGCCCAGAGTGGACGGATTCATACTTTTATCGCTACCTCTCCCATCCACATGAAGCACAAGCTGCAGATGCAGCCGGATGAGGTCGTCGAGCAGGCCGTGCGTGCGGTCAAGAGGGCGCGCGGCCACACCGACGATGTGGAGTTTTCCTGCGAAGACGCCGGCCGCTCAGAGCTGGATTTTCTCTGCCGTATTATCGAGGCCGCCATCGACGCCGGCGCGCGAACCATCAACATTCCGGATACCGTTGGTTACGCCATACCGGAGCAGTTCGGTGAGACCATCCGGCAGTTATTGAACCGGGTGCCAAACGCAGACAAGGCCATCTTCTCGGTACATTGCCATAACGACCTTGGCCTTGCGGTTGCCAATTCGCTTGCGGCGGTGAGTCAGGGGGCTCGGCAGGTGGAGTGCACCATCAACGGCCTCGGCGAGCGCGCGGGCAACGCGTCACTGGAAGAAATTGTCATGGCTGTTCGCACCCGCCAGGATCTGTTCTCTCTCGACACCCGCGTGGATGCCCGCCACATTGTACCGGCATCGCGGCTGGTGTCGACCATCACGGGCTTTCCAGTGCAGCCCAACAAGGCCATCGTTGGCGCCAATGCTTTTGCTCATGAATCCGGGATCCATCAGGATGGCGTGCTGAAGCATCGCGAAACCTACGAAATCATGCGGGCAGAAGACGTCGGCTGGCACACCAACAGTCTGGTGCTGGGCAAGCATTCCGGGCGCAACGCGTTTCGTACCCGATTGCTGGAGCTGGGCATTCAGTTCGAAACGGAAACCGAGCTTAACGAAGCCTTTACCCGCTTCAAGGCTCTGGCCGACCTGAAGCACGAAATCTTTGACGAGGATCTGCAAGCCATTGCCAGCGACACCCGACAGAAAGAAGAGGAGGGTCGGTTCGGCCTGGTGTGCCTGCAGGTGTGCTCTGAAACCGGCGTGGTGCCCAGGGCTCATCTCACTCTGTTGATGGATGGCAAGGAGCATAACGTCGAGGCCGAGGGCAGCGGGCCGGTGGATGCCACTTTTAAGGCCATTGAATCCCTGGTGGACTCAGGCAGCAACCTCCAGCTGTATTCGGTGAACAATATCACCAGCGGAACCGACGCTCAGGGTGAAGTAACGGTCCGGCTTGAGCGGGGAGGGCGAATCGTCAACGGGGTCGGTGCAGACACGGACATTATTATCGCATCGGCGAAAGCCTATATCGAAGCGCTGAATCTGATCAGCCGCGGTGGTATTCGTCAACACCCACAGGTGGCCGATGTCTGATAGGTCTGAAACACCGGGGGTGCAGAGATGACCTATTCCGAGGCCGACAGGCAGTACTATCTTGCTATGGCGGGCATCCAGCTATGGTATGCCCGTGAGCCCCTGTCTGGCGCGGCGCCGAGCGCGGAATTCAGCTTCCCCGAGACCCCGGTTACCGCTGAGCCTGCTGACCTGGCGCCGCCTGTACCACCAGCGCCGTCGCCTGTCGGCAATCGAGCTCGGTCAGGCGACAATGCCGGCCAGGCGGGACAGCGTATTGCAAACCTGCAGGCGTTGATGTCGAATGCCCCATCGGTTTCAGACCATCCGCCTCCGGCTTCACCCGAGGTGGAGGTAGCGGTCGATTCTGAAACCCCCGCCATTGACGCCGCCGGCGATGCGCCCGTATCCGAGGCAGTGCCCGATGATCGTCTCACGGTATCGAATTTACGGGTAACGATGGGGTTGTGGGTGGCGAATAGCAGAATTCTGGTGGGGCGGGTGTCGGAAGACGCCAGTGAGGGGCTTCAGGATACGCTGGCTAACAATATTCTGGCGGTGATGGGAGCCAGTCAGCCCGTTGAGCCCGATTACCTGAGATGGCCGGTGTTCGCCAACCCGCTGGTTCCCGGGAACGGCTTCGCGGATTTCTCCCGCCTTCTGGCCTCCATGGCCGGTGAATCCGAGGGGCGTCAGCTGATACTGCTGGGCGTTCTGCCGGAGTTGCCGGATGAAGAGCGTGAACCCTGGCTGGCGCAAACGCTGGGGCGTCCGGCGGTAGACTTCCGCCAGTCTCTCGCCGAGCTCGCCGCCGTTCCGGCGCATAAACGGTCGCTTTGGCAAGCCCTCAAACCGCTGCTGCGGAGTGCGGAGTGAGTCAGGATTTCTGCCCCCCGGTTCGTCAGACCGATGCGGCGATCCGGCCCCTCGAGCCGGCGGATCTGCCCGGAGTCCTGGACATTGAGCTGTGCAGTTACTCTCATCCCTGGAGCGAAGCTGTGTTTCGCGATTGTTTTCGTCCGGATTACCGTCTCTGGGGCTACGTTAGCGGGGGCGAGCTGGGCGGTTATGCGGTGGTTGCCTATCTTTTTGACGAGGCCCACCTGCTGAATCTTTGTGTGGCACCGGGGTTCCGACGGCAGGGTGCCGGCCGGCAATTGCTGCGCCATCTGGTTGCACAGGCGGCTCATGATGGCATGAAGCAGACACTTCTGGAGGTTCGCGTGTCCAATCCCGGCGCTATGGCGCTTTATGCCTCCGAGGGGTTCCGTGTGATTGGTCAGCGCCCCGATTACTACCCTGCCGTTAAAGGGCGGGAGGACGCCTCGGTCATGGCGCTCGACCTCACCGCAGACTGACTTGTATCCGGATTCCGTGCGCTTTTTTCTGCGCGGACACTGTTCGCGTCTCGGTGCTATTCCCCCTATAATGGCGGCCTTTTCAGCGTATTTGAATCAGGTTGTTGTCCATTATGTCCACCCTTGCAAAAGAAGTGTCCAATCGTCGTACCTTTGCGATCATCTCGCACCCGGATGCTGGTAAGACCACCATTACCGAGAAGGTGCTGCTGTTTGGTCAGGCGATCCAGAAAGCCGGTACCGTGAAAGGCAAGAAGTCCGGGCAGCACGCCAAGTCGGACTGGATGGAGATGGAGAAAGAGCGGGGCATTTCTGTGACCACATCGGTCATGCAGTTTCCTTACGGCAATCGCCTGGTGAACCTGCTGGACACCCCGGGCCACGAGGATTTCTCCGAAGACACCTATCGTACGCTGACGGCGGTCGATTCCTGCCTGATGGTGATTGACAGCGCCAAGGGTGTCGAGGAGCGCACCATCAAGTTGATGGAGGTCACGCGCCTGCGGGATACCCCCATTCTGACCTTTATGAATAAGCTGGATCGGGATACCCGGGATCCGGTGGAGCTCATGGATGAGGTCGAGGATATCCTGAAAATTGCCTGTTCTCCGGTGACCTGGCCCATCGGCATGGGCAAGAACTTCAAGGGCGTGTACCACCTGCTCAGGGACGAGGTGATTCTGTATCAGTCCGGGCAGGGTCACATGATCCAGGAGCGTCGGGTTATTTCCGGCCTTGATAATCCAGAGTTGGACGGAGTGCTGGGTGCGTACGCGTCCGAACTGCGTGACGAGATTGAGCTGGTCAAGGGTGCTTCTCACGAGTTCGATCACGATGCGTTCCTCAAAGGCGAGCTGACGCCGGTGTTCTTCGGCACGGCCCTGGGGAACTTCGGTGTTGATCACATGCTGGATGGCCTCATCGAATGGGCGCCAGCGCCCCAGCCCAGGGACACCGATCAGCGGCTGGTGCAGCCGGATGAGGACGGTTTCTCGGGCTTCGTTTTTAAGATCCAGGCCAATATGGACCCTCAGCATCGTGACCGGGTTGCGTTCATGCGCATTGTCTCCGGTCGCTACAGTCAGGGCATGAAGGCGCGCCATGTCCGTATCGGCAAGGATGTGCGCTTCTCCGACGCCCTGACCTTCATGGCCGGCGACCGGGAGCATGCCGAGGAAGCGTTCGCCGGTGATATCATCGGGCTTCACAATCATGGCACCATCCAGCTCGGTGATACCTTCACTGCGGGTGAGGACATGAAATTCACCGGTATCCCGAACTTTGCTCCCGAGATGTTCCGTCGCATTCGTCTGAAAGACCCGCTGAAATCCAAACAGCTGCAGAAAGGCCTGATCCAGTTGTCTGAAGAAGGAGCGGTCCAGGTCTTCCGGCCCCTGAAGAACAACGACCTGATTGTTGGCGCCGTGGGTGTGCTGCAGTTTGATGTGGTCGTGAGCCGGCTGAAAAGCGAATACAAGGTCGAGGCACTGTACGAGCCGATCAACGTGGCAACGGCCCGCTGGGTCGGCTCGGACGACGAACGCAAGCTGGACGAGTTCCAGCGTAAGAACAACGATTATCTGGCCCTCGATGGCAGCGATCAGTTGGCCTACATCGCACCGACCATGGTCAATCTCCAGTTGGCCCACGAGCGCTATCCAGACATCCGCTTCCAAAAAACCCGGGAGCATTAACCGCGGCGAAACGCTATGGAGCTCACCGACGCACATTGTCACCTGGATTTTCCCGAGTTTGCGGACTATCGGGAACGGGTGCTGGCCGTCGCCGCAGCAGCAGGGGTGTCGCGCATTGTGATACCCGGGGTCCGGCGACAGCACTGGGACCGGGTGGTGAGGGTCGCGTCCGGAATGTCCGGGGTGTATTACTGCCTCGGCATCCACCCCTGGTATGTCGGGGAACATGAGGAGGGTGATCTGGCTGTGCTCGAGCGTCGCCTTTCCGGCGCCGACAGGCAGTGTGTCGGGCTGGGCGAATGCGGGCTTGATCGCCTCAGGGGCGAGTTGGCGGATCAGATTCCCTGGTTCGAGGCACAAGTTGAGCTCGCGGCGCGCCTGATGCGCCCCCTGGTTATCCATTCGGTTCGAACCCATGATGAAATTCACCGCATATTGCGGGCGCAGGCGTTTGCGGGCAGGGCGCTGATTCATGGGTTTTCCGGCAGTTATGAGCAGGCGCGCCAGTTGGTGGATCTGGGCTGCTATATCGGCGTTGGTGGTGTGATCACCCATGGCAGGGCGAAGAAAACCCGCGACGCCATTGCCCGGCTGCCGGTTGACGCTCTGGTGCTGGAAACCGATGCGCCGGATATGGCGCCCGAAGGCGTTGCCAAAGGCTGTAACTCTCCGGAATACTTACCAATGATCTTCGACGCACTGGTCTCGTTGAAAGCGGCAAAGCGGGAGGAGTTGGCTAGCCAGCTGTTGCGGAATAGCTGCCAGCTTTACGACTGGCCGGTCCCCGTGTAGGGGATTAGCGAAACAGCGTGCAATGGGGTTGGCTTTCCTGTGTGGTTTGGATATACTTCGCGCCCTGGCTTTTCAAGGCGATGCCGTCATCTCAGCCCCGAATGATGTCACTGCCGAACATTACAGGTACAGAACCTCCTCCGGATGCCAAGCATTTACCGGTGGCGGTTTTTAACGTTTCTTATATAGCGTTCAAGGCGGAATCAATGAAGACTCTGAGTGCGAAACCAGAAACAGTAACACGTGACTGGTACGTTGTAGACGCAGCCGGCAAGACGCTGGGTCGTCTGTCAACCGAAATCGCCCGTCGTCTGCGGGGCAAGCATAAGCCTGAGTATACCCCTCATGTAGACACTGGCGATTACATCGTTGTGATCAACGCAAGCCAGGTCCGGGTTACGGGCAAAAAAGCATCTGACAAGATGTACTACAGTCACACCGGCTTTCCGGGTGGAATCAAGTCCATCAGTTTCGAGAAGCTGGTCGACAAGGCACCTGAGCAAATTATTCAGAAGTCTGTAAAAGGCATGCTTCCGAATGGCCCACTCGGCCGTGCCATGTTCAAGAAGCTTAAAATCTATGCCGGCGCTGAGCATCCTCATGCAGCCCAGCAGCCCAAAGAACTCGACATTTAACGGAAGGCGGATATGTCTGTAGCACAAAATTACGGTACTGGTCGCCGCAAGACATCCACGGCTCGGGTTTTCATCAAGCCGGGAAGCGGTAACATCTCTATCAACGGTCGCACCATCGAAGATTTCTTCGGTCGCGAAACGTTGCGCATGATCGTTCGTCAGCCGCTGGTAGTTGCGGAGTCCAGCGATCGTTTCGACATCAATATCACTGTCAAGGGTGGTGGTATCAGTGGTCAGGCCGGCGCGATTCGCCACGGTCTGACCCGTGCCCTGATGGATTACGACGAGACTCTGCGTCCGGCGCTGCGTAAAGCGGGTTATGTAACCCGTGATGCGCGTGAAGTCGAGCGTAAGAAAGTGGGTCTGCGGAAGGCGCGTAAGCGTCCTCAGTTCTCCAAGCGTTAATCTCGCTGGAGCGTTGCCCCCGAAAACCCGGTCTCTGGCCGGGTTTTTTATTGTCTGGTAAACGGGCAACGAGCGGATCTGAAACAGGGGGCGTCCGTTGGCCGCGCCTTTCCGACTTGTAAGGCACGGGTAATTTCATTACCATTTGTGCGCTTATAATTTTGGGTTGTGAAGTCCTTTTTGAAGTGTGGCAGCGCCGATTCGCGGTGCTCTGCGCCTCGCCTGATGGGAGAAGACCATAATGAGTAATGGCGACGTGAGCCAAGGCCGGCGCCGGTTTCTGATCGGTGCTACGTCGGTGGTAGGTGGAGTCGGCGTCGTCGGTGCGGCAGTTCCTTTCGTGGCGTCCTGGAATCCCAGCGCCAAGGCGGAAGCAGCTGGTGCGCCGGTTACCGCTAATGTCAGCAAACTGGAGCCGGGTCAGCAGATGACTGTCGAGTGGCGAGGCAAGCCTGTTTGGGTTGTCCGTCGTACACCGGAAATGCTTGAGAATATCGAGGAATTGAACGAGCAGGTCAAAGATCCTCAGTCAGAAGAGGCTAACCAGCCCACCTACATTGACGGCATTTATCGCGCAGTGAAGGAGGAGTATGTGGTGCTTGTAGGTATCTGCACACACCTTGGCTGTTCGCCTCAGTTCCGTCCGGAAGTGTCTCCTGCTGATCTGGGTGACAGCTGGCTCGGTGGCTTTTACTGTGCCTGCCACGGCTCCCGCTATGACCTGTCTGGGCGCGTTTACGCGAACCAGCCGGCGCCACAGAATCTGGAGATTCCTCCGTATCGTTTCGATGACGAGAGCACTCTGACCATCGGTCTTGATCCGGAGGGGGCAGCATAATGCAAAAGTTAGTATCCTGGATTGACGAGCGTCTTCCTATTGTCGACGCCTGGAACAAGCACATCGGCAAGTACTACGCGCCGAAAAACTTCAATATGTGGTACTTCTTCGGCTCACTGGCCATGTTGGTACTGGTGAATCAGCTGATTACCGGTATCTGGCTGACCATGAGCTACAACCCGACTGCCGAGGGTGCCTTCGCATCGGTGGAATACATCATGCGTGATGTGGAGTGGGGGTGGTTGCTGCGGTATCTGCATTCCACGGGTGCCTCTGCATTTTTCGTGGTGGTGTATCTGCACATGTTCCGCGGTCTGATGTACGGCTCGTATCAGAAGCCCCGTGAACTGATCTGGATCTTTGGCATGTTGATCTACCTGATCCTGATGGCGGAGGCCTTTATGGGCTACCTGCTGCCATGGGGCCAGATGTCCTACTGGGGTGCTCAGGTTATTGTGAACCTGTTTGGCGCGATTCCGGTGATTGGTGAAGACCTCTCACTGTGGATCCGTGGTGATTACCTGATCTCCGGTATCACCCTGAACCGCTTCTTTGCCCTGCATGTGGTCGCGTTGCCAATCGTGCTGCTTGGTTTGGTGGTACTCCACATTCTTGCCCTGCACGAAGTGGGTTCCAACAACCCTGACGGTATCGATATCAAGAAAAACAAGGATGAAAACGGCATTCCAAAAGATGGCATTCCGTTCCATCCCTACTACACCGTGCATGATCTGATGGGTGTAGGCGTGTTTTTCTTCATCTTCTTTATTGTTGTGTTCTTCTTCCCGGAAGGCGGTGGCTTGTTCATTGAGGCGCCCAACTTTGAGCCTGCGAATGCTCTGAAGACCCCTGACCACATTGCGCCGGTTTGGTACTTCACACCGTTCTATGCCATGTTGCGCGCGGTCACCGTCGACCTGTTCGGGCTTGATGCGAAGTTCTGGGGTGTGGTCGTCATGGGCGGCGCCATTGCGATCCTGTTCGTGCTGCCCTGGCTCGACAAGAGCCCGGTGCGCTCCATGCGCTACAAGGGCTGGATCAGCAGGATCGCACTGGCCATCTTCGTGGTGAGCTTTGTGGTCCTCGGTTACCTGGGTATTGTTCCGGCGACTGAAGGCCGTACCATCGTCGCGCAGATTCTGACGACGCTGTACTTCCTCTACTTCATTCTCATGCCGTTTTACACGCGTATGGAGAAAACCAAGCCAGTTCCAGAGAGGGTCACGGGATAATGAGAAAGCTGATTTTTGGTCTTTTCATCGCAATCCTGCCGGCCCTAGGGCTGGCAGCCGGTGCCGCGGTCCCGCTGGATATCATGGAGCCGGATCACACCAACAAGGCTTCGCTGCAGCGTGGCGCGGCCCTGTTCACCAATTACTGCATGGGTTGCCACTCGATGGAATACGCGCGGTACAAGCGCGTATCCGAAGATCTGGAAATTCCGGCGTCGCTCTATGAAGAGAACCTGATCTTTACCGGTGCAAAAATCGGTGAGCTGATGAAGGTGTCCATGAGCAAGGAGCAGTCTGCGGGCTGGTTCGGCGCGCCACCACCAGACCTGACCCTCGAGTCTCGTCTGCGTGGCGAAAGCTGGATTTATTCCTATCTGCGCGGCTTCTACAAGGACGACACCCGCCCGCTGGGCGTCAACAACGTGGTTTTCGCCAATGTGGGTATGCCCCATGTGCTGGTCGATATGCAGGGCTTGTGCGCTGTCGAGCCGCGAATCGGCAAAGGTGCCAGTGTCGACCCACTCAGTGGCAACATCAACAACGCGGATGCCTGCCCTGAGTACGCGATCGAGGGCAGCATGTCGGCTGCGGAGTTTGACCGGTCCATGTATGACCTGACAAATTTCCTGTCCTACATGGGCGATCCGGTAAAAGTGGAGCGGGAGCGGCTGGGGGTCTTTGCTTTGATCTTTGTCGCAATCTTCTTCATCTTCGCCTACCTGCTCAATCGTGAGTACTGGAAGGACGTACACTGAGATTTCAGGTATAATCTTCGGTCCTGAGTTCCAGCGGGTTATCACCGGCCCGCTGGATTTTTGCGTTTTCAGGATCATTCTGTTTTGTTTACTCGTGAGGTAGTTCTATGGGCGTTGTGACCAAGCGGTCATCAATGACGTTTTTCTCGGACCCGGCCAGTCATTACAGCCATCGTGTGCGTATTGTGCTTGCGGAAAAGGGTGTGACGGTTGATATCGTTGATGTTGATCCGGATAACCCGCCGGCCGAGTTGGCCGATCTGAACCCCTACAATGCCCTTCCCACTCTGGTGGATCGTGATCTGGTGCTGTACGAGCCCAACATCATGATGGAATACCTGGACGAGCGGTTTCCTCATCCCCCGCTGTTGCCAGTGTACCCGGTGGCCCGGGCGAACAGTCGCCTGATGATTCATCGTATTCAGAAAGACTGGTGCGGTCTGGTTGACCAGATTCTGGCCCAACCGAATGCCAAGGCGTCCGACACGGCGCGTAAGGAGCTGCGGGAAAGTCTGCTGGCCACGGCGCCTCTGTTCGGTGAAATGCCGTTCTTCCTGTCAGAGGAATTCACCATCGTGGACTGCTGCATTGCGCCCATTCTTTGGCGTTTGCCGGCCCTGGGCATCGATCTGGATGACAAGCAGGCCAAGCCGCTGCAGAAGTACATGGACAGCATTTTCAGTCGGGACGGTTTCAAAGCGAGCCTTTCCGATCTCGAAGAAGATATCCGTAGCTGAGGCAGCCATGCAGGGTCTGAGCGCGGGTCAGGAGAGAGTCAGTGCCTGATAGTAAAGTGACCATGACATCCAGTCGTCCCTATCTGGTCAGGGCGTTCAACGAGTGGGTTCTCGACAACGACTGCACGCCGTACATTGTGGTTGATGCGGGCGTACAGGGCGTTCAAGTGCCCACCGAGCACGTTGCCAACGGCCAGATCGTGCTTAACATCAGTCCGGGAGCGGTTCGAAGCCTGGTGATTGGAAACGGCGCGCTGGAGTTCAGCGCGCGCTTCGGCGGCGTCCCCATGCAGGTTTTTATACCTCTGCAGGCGGTGATGGCGATCTATGCCAAGGAAAATGGCGAAGGTATGGTGTTCGGCAGTGAGCCCGGCTCTCCGGATCCCGACGACGATGGCAGCAAGGATGCGGGCAGTAGTCAGGCTCAGGGGGAGCGCCCCTCCGGCCGACCGACGCTCAAGGTCGTTAAATGAGCGACCGGTGAGCCCCGGATGCAGTAGCAAAAGCCAGCGATACGCTGGCTTTTTTATTATCCGCCAAACAGCGTGCTGTCAATCAGACCGCACAGCGCATTGATGATGACCAGCATCAGCGGGGTGGCTGCTGTGGGTGCCAGGTTGTCCAAAGCGATCTCATGATCTTCCGGATGCAACAATGAGGTGATGTCGGACTTTTCCTTGGCGCTCAGCACAACCACGCTCATTTCACGATCATGAGCGGCCTGGATGGCCTGGATCAGATTGGCCTTGTGGCCGTCGTCGACAATCACGAACAACAGGTCGCCAGGCTTGCCAATGGCGCGAACCGGTCGTGAAAAGGTATCGTTGAAACGGTTGTCGCGGCAGATGGCGGAGTAAGTGGTTGCGTCTGCGCCCAGGTTAATGGCCGGAAGTGCTGGTCGGTCGTGGTCAAAGCGGTTGAGCAGTGCAGTACAGAAGTACTGGGCCAGGATGTTGGCGCTGCCATTGGCGCAGGTGATGATCTTGCCATCGTTGAGCAGGGTGTTCACGAAGGCTGTGGCGGCGTGTTCAATGGCCGGCGCGGTTGTGCTGGCAGCCTGGGCTGTGAGCTCCATGTGAGCGGCAAACCATTGATTGATTTCTTGTTCAGTGTCGGTCATGTTCACGCCTGAATAGCATTTTTGATCCATTGTATCCGGTATTTTTTAACATCACCCGGTGCGATTGCAACGACGTCGATGCGACTCGGGCTGTGCCATAACCCGTGACGATGAAGGTAGAACGAGGCCGCTTTAACCAGTTTTCGCTGTTTGCCATAGGTGATGGACTCCGCACCACTGGTCAGGCTGCCGGCGCCTCGAAAACGGACCTCGAAAAACACCAGAGTGTCCCCGTCACGGCCGATCAGGTCGATCTCTCCGCCGCGGTTGAAAACATTGCGCTCGATAATGGTGACCCCGCGACTCTTGAGGTAGCGGGCAGCCACCGCCTCGGTGTGGGCGCCAATGGTGTTGCTGTCGGGTTTGCCATCCATGGCGGAAAAATCCTGCGGTCAAGCCTAGCTGTGTCGGTAAACGATTACTCCGTGCCGGAGGTATCCTCCTCGGGCATGGTGGTCAGCAATTCCGGTGTACCGCTGCGGAACCGCGCCCACAGCTGTTCACGATGAATGCTGCCTTGCGGAGTCATGGTGAGAATGCCGGTCTGACCGTTGAGGGACGCGCCCTTAACCTGGCGCAGCAGCGGCAGTCGTTTGCTGAGGTCCCAGGCGTCAGCACCCATGGCAAACAGGCGGCCTAGTTGTCCTCTCATATCCGGAAGCGCCTCGGTAGCGGTGCGTCGGAAGCTGTTCTCATCGTCCAGTACCCAGGGTATGTCGGTAAAAATGACGTTGTTGAGGTCCCGGTCCCGCCCGGGGTCCTTGTTGCCCTCATAAACCATGGAGGTTGAATAGACCGGCAGGTCACCTCCGAAGTAAAAGGCAAACAGGGGCTTGAACTGGCGGGCAATGGTGGGCTCGGCGACCATGACAACCGCGTCGGCGTCCTGGCGGCGACGGGGCTCGAACTCCACGTTGATACCGGCCGTGCGTTCGACGTCTATGGCGCGCTCCCGGGACACCGTGATGCCCAGCAGATCGGCGGTAACGGCGCGGAGATTGTCTTCCCGGAAGTAGCGTTCAATATCCAGTGCAAGGCTGCCATTTTCGGCCATACGTTGGAGCAGGGCGCTCTCTAACCGGTCGCCCCATTCCCCCTGAGGAATCAGAACCAGAACCTGATCGTTGTTTTCCAGGGCGAGGCGGTTGGCAATCTGGCGGGCTTCGTCTTCCGCTGACAGGCCGAATTGGTAAAGACCCGTCGGGATGTCGGCGTCGTCGGGCAGGTAGTTCAGGCCGAGTACCGGTACCGGTAGCGTCTTCAGGCGGGCCAGTGCGGCCAGAGCGTCTTTTTCGAGAGGGCCGACAATCAGATCCTGACCGTCCGCCGACAGCTCACGATAGAGCTCATCGAAGTTCGAATCGGCCGAGTTGACCACGCGAATGCTGGTTGTGCTGCGGTCGGCAGACTCGTCGCTGTAGTAGGCGGCAAAAAAACCGTCTCGGATGGCCTTGCCGGCACTGGCCAGAGGTCCGTCCAGGGGTAATGCCAGCGTGATCTGCTCCGGTCGGGACTCGGCGAGACTGGCAATCAACCCGAGTTCCGAGGGCAGGGCGCTTGCTGCCGGGTGACCGGGCCAGTTGTTCTGCCATTCGCGGACCAGGCGACCCTGATCATCGAGTTTCATGCCGGGCTCGCGGAGAATGCCCGCCAGTTCAATCCAGCCCTGGGCCTCGTAGCCGATGATCGTTCCGCTCTCTTTGGACAGTTGGGCGTTGGATGTGGCTTTCAGAGCGAGCCAGATGCGATCGTGGATCGCCTGCACATCCTGACGCGAATCTGACTGCGCCAGAGTGATCAGCGTAGCGGCGGCACCCAGGTGATTGCCAGCCAGTTGAAGCGTGTCCGCCTGCAGGTTGGCCGCACGCGACATGATGCCGCGCTCGTAGCGGAGAAACTGATCGCGGGGAAGCTCGTCGGCCAGCTGAGTGGCCCAATCGCGGTCCTCAAGTGCTGTGGCGCTTGCCATGGACAGCAGCAGATACTGATCTTCCAATTCCGCCGCCACCGGTGAGAGCTGATCGCTCCTCAGGATGCGGCGCGCTGCGGCGTGATCGTCGCGGTTCTGGAACTGGTCGGCCGACCTCAACAGATACCTTTGGGCCTCCTGGCGGTCGCTTTGGCTGCTGGCCGTTTGCAATGCCTGTTCAGCAGTTTCCGCGGTGTGGGATTCCAGATTGACGCTGGCACATCCGGCGGCCAGCACGGCCAGCATCAGAAGAGTGACGAACGTTTTCAGGTTCAAACGGTGTTTGGTCATGGCAGGCTCACGAACTCCGGGTAAATACGCTTGTGACGCCGGATAAACGGCGGCATCATGCCGAAAGCTCGGGCATTTCCGGGCTTTCCTGTATCGTTCTCAGGCTGGCAAGTTTAACAGCTCCCGGCTCATTTCACATGACGTAGGTGTCATGGACCCCTGGCAAAGAGAGGCAATGTTGTGAAATCAGCTCCCGGTTCCGGCGCGGGCACCCTGTATATCGTGGCCACACCCATTGGTAATCTCGACGATCTGTCGCCCCGGGCAGCGTCGGTGCTGGCGGGTGTCGCAGTGATTGCCGCCGAGGATACCCGCCACAGTGGCCGTCTGTTGCAGCATCTCGGTATTCAGAAGCCGTTGCTGGCTCTACACGACCACAACGAGCGGGATCGTGCCGGCCAGGTGCTGGACCGTTTGGAGGCGGGGGAGGATGTCGCATTGGTCTCCGATGCGGGCACACCACTGATTTCCGATCCCGGGTATGTGCTGGTTCATCAGGCCCGCGAGCGGGGTCTCCGGGTCAGCCCCGTGCCCGGGCCTTGCGCTCTGATTGCGGGGCTGTGTGCTGCTGGGCTGCCGACGGACCGTTTTCTGTACGCCGGGTTTTTGCCGGCCAAGCGCGGCGCACGCCGCGCAGAGCTGGAGCTGCTGGCGGCCGAACGGGCGACGCTGGTTTTCTACGAGTCACCGCACCGGATTCTGGAAACCGTGGCCGAAATCCGCGATGTGATGGGCGCGGAAAGAGAGCTGGTGCTGGGTCGAGAGTTGACGAAAACCTTCGAGACTTTTTATGCGGGTCCGGCGGGGGCGGTCTGCGACACCCTTGAGCAGGATCCCAATGGCGCCCGGGGCGAGTTTGTTGTGATGGTGGCCGGTGCTCCACAGAATGAAGTTCCCGGCGATGCCGGTGAGGTGAATACAGATCAGCTTCTCAGCCTGCTGCTGGCCGAACTGCCGGTAAAGAAGGTGGCCCGAATGGTGTCCGAGTTGACCGGGCGGCCGAAGAACGAGCTGTATCAGCGGGCGTTGGCGCTGAAGCCCGATGAGCGAAAAACGTAGTCTGGGTATGGTTTTTCTTGCGCCTCCCCGGTCGCAAGGGTATCTTCGTGCCCGAGCTCGCCAGACAGTCGCCGCCAGTCCGCTGGGGGAGGAAAGTCCGGGCTCCACAGGGCAAGGTGCCAGGTAACGCCTGGGCGGCGTGAGCCGACGGAAAGTGCAACAGAAAGCAGACCGCCTAAGCGCCTTCGGGCGCCGGTAAGGGTGAAACGGTGCGGTAAGAGCGCACCGCGTGACTGGCAACAGTTCACGGCGATGGTAAACCCCACCTGGAGCAAGACCAAATAGGAATCCAATGGCGTGGCCCGCGCTGGATTCGGGTAGGTTGCTTGAGGCCTGTGGTGACGCAGGCCCTAGATGAATGACTGTCCACGACAGAACCCGGCTTACCGGCGAGCTCGTTTTTTCTTAACCTGCCTTTGTGATGCTTGTCATTCTGAGGCAGCGTCCTTTATAGCCAAAAAATCTTAAACCTCACTTGCTATCTTCAGACCTTTTTGCAGGTCTATGATTTTTCTCCGTTTCTTTTTGTTAATCTCCGATATCTGGCGAGTCCTCGCCTCTAACCTCTTGTCATAAAAGGAACTTTTACAGGTGCGACGCCGTTAACGGCGCTTGCATTGTGTATTGCGTGTTTCTATAGTGTGCAGGAGTGGGAAAAAGTGGTTTTTAGTGGTTTTTTTAGGTTTCTGAACCCCAGAGTCGGTGCGAATGAGCAATTTTCTCGGCAGTCATGCCATCAATATGGATGCGAAGGGTCGCTTAGCGATCCCCGCCAAGGTGCGCGAAGAGCTCGCGCAAGCCTGTGGTGGCCGCATTGTATTGACGGCCAACGCCGATGAAGAGCGCTGTCTTCTGCTTTACCCGGAACCGGAATGGGAGATTCTGCGCCCGAAGATCGAAGCGCTGCCCAATATGAACAAGGCTGCCCGCAGGCTTCAGCGCCTCATTCTCGGTAATGCGGCACCCATGGAGCTGGACGGTGCTGGTCGCATTCTGGTGCCGCCGACGCTGCGCTCCTACGCCCACCTGGAGAAAAAGCTGATGCTGATCGGCCAGGGTAAGAAGCTGGAGCTCTGGAGTGAGGAGCGCTGGCTGGCCTGGCTGGATGAGTCCACCGACGACGATGACATGCCGCCGGAAATGGAGGCATTGTCCCTATGACCTCCGAACGCAAGCACGGGCTAGCGGGCCAGTCGTTCTCGCATCGCTCCGTGCTCCTGGATTCGGCGGTCGATTATCTGGTTAACGACCCCGATGGTTTGTACGTGGATGGCACCTTTGGCCGGGGTGGTCACAGTCGTCTTGTGCTGGGAAAGTTGGGAGATTCTGGCCACCTGTTGGGGATCGACAAGGATCCCGAAGCGATCCGGGTGGCCTGTGAGCTGGCGGATCAGGATCAGCGGTTTTCCTGTTACCACGGCTCCTTCGCTGACCTGAACGAAGCGATCGCCGGTCAGGGCTGGGGCACCGTCAACGGCGTGCTGCTGGACCTGGGGGTGTCTTCTCCCCAGCTTGATGACGCATCGCGAGGCTTCAGTTTCATGCGGGATGGACCGCTGGACATGCGGATGAATCCGCAGCAGGCCCCCAGTGCCGCGCAATGGCTGGCAGAGGCGGATGAAAAAGACATTGCTGACGTGATTTTCCGATACGGCGAGGAGCGGTTCTCTCGCCGTATCGCGCGTCTGGTGGTGGAGCAGCGGCAGGAGTCGCCCATCAGCACCACCCGGGAGTTGGCAGAGCTGGTGAGCAAAGCCGTCCCTAAAAAAGAAAAGCACAAGCATCCCGCTACCCGGACCTTCCAGGCAATCCGGATCTTTATTAATCGGGAGCTTGAGGATCTTGAGGCCGGGCTTGCCGCGGCGGTGGACCGGCTGGCGCCGGGTGGTCGCCTGGTGGTGATCAGTTTTCATTCGCTCGAGGACCGGGTGGTCAAGCGCTTCATGCGGGATCTGGCGCGCGGGCCGCGGTTGCCCAAAGGCGTGCCGGTCACTGCCGCCCAGGAGGCCCCGGAGTTTCGCCTCGTAGGCAAGGCCAGCAAGGCCAATACGGAAGAAATCAGCGACAACGTGAGAGCTCGCAGCGCAGTCATGCGCGTGCTTGAACGTGTTCAAAACAATCAGGACAAGCAGGGGAGCGCATGACCATGGGCGCGGTAGCGATTGAACCAACAGTCAGGAATGCGGGGCTGAATCGGCAGAAAGTGAAGGACGGCCTGGCCAGTGCCATTCGGGTGTCCCAGCAGGTTTTCGAGGCGCTGCAACAGAAGCGCGTGGTGATTTCCATGGCGCTGGTGGGGCTGCTGATTGCCTCTTCCATCGGTGTGGTGGTCAGTTCCTATGAGAACCGCAAACTGTTCAATACGCTGTCTCAGCTGCATGCGGAGCGGGACCTGTACCAGCGGGAGTGGAGTCAGCTGTTGCTTGAGCAGAGTGCACTGAGCGCCCACAGCCGCGTTGAGAGTCTGGCAGCCCAGCGATTCGGCATGGTCGTGCCGGGGCATGAGGATATTGTGCTGGTGCCATTGATGACACCGGTAGCCGGTCTCTGAGCCGCGAAAACAACAAACGCAGGGTGACTGTTTTGTCCGATCAGGGAAAGCGCACAACATGGGGTCAGCGGGTAGCAGCCGGGCTAGCAGCCTGGCGCTACGGCTCCGTGCTGGGCGTGTTTCTGATCGTGGTTGCTGCGCTGGGTTGGCGTCTCGTGGATCTGCATGTTGTTGATAACGAGTTTCTGCGCCAGCAAGGCGACGTGCGGACCATTCGGGTCGAATCCATTGATGCCCACCGCGGCGTGGTCACCGATCGTCATGGCGAATCGCTGGCTGTGAGTACCCCCGTGCACACCTTGTGGGCGAACCCCTCGGAAATGGACCCGGACGATCCGCGCCTGACGCACCTCGCCCGCTTGCTGGATATCAGTGAAGCACGCTTGCGCCAGCGGCTCAGAACCTACGCCAGCCGGGAATTCATCTATTTGCGCCGCAAGGTGCAGCCGGACCTGGCCGAACGCGCGCTGGGTATGGAGCTTCCGGGCATCTACAGCCGTCAGGAGTACCGTCGATACTACCCGGCGGGTGAGGTGACGGCCCACGTGGTGGGGTTTACCAACATCGATGAGAATGGTCAGGAAGGCATTGAGTTGGCCTACAACGCCTGGCTCAGCGGTGAGAGCGGTCGTAAGCGGGTTCTCAAGGATAACCGTGGTCGTGTGATCAAGGATCTGACGCTGATCCGCGAGGCCCGCCCCGGCGGTGACCTGGCTCTGAGCATCGATCTCCGCCTGCAGTACCTGGCCTACCGGGAACTGAAAGCGGTTGTTGGCGCCCACGGTGCGCGCGGCGGAACGCTGGTGATGCTGGATGTGGATACCGGCGAAGTGCTCGCCATGGTCAATCAGGAATCCTATAACCCCAACGACCGCAGCCAATTGAGCTCGGACCGTCTCCGGAACAAGGCGATAACCGACCTCTTTGAGCCCGGGTCCACCATGAAGCCCGTCACCATGGCGGCAGCGCTGGAATCGGGCAAATACAGTCACAACAGCACCATTGATACAGCGCCGGGTTATCGGCGCTTTGGTCGTTTTACCATTCGTGACAGCCGCAACTACGGCGTGATGGGGCTGACCGATATCATCGCGAAATCCAGCAACGTCGGCATCAGCCGGATTGCCACCGATCTGGGCGGTGATGTTATTCGAGATCTTTACGCGCGTCTTGGTATTGGTCAGCCCACCGGTATTGGCTTTCCGGGAGAGGCCGTTGGGGTGCTGCCAGCACCGCCGAAATGGCGCCCCGTTGAGGAGGCCACGCTCTCCTATGGCTACGGCATGAGCGTGAATGCGCTCCAGTTGGCGCAGGCCTACATGGTGCTGGCCAATGGCGGTATTCGGTACCCCCTGAGTCTGCTGAAGGTCGATGAGCGGCCGCCGGGGGAACGGGTGTTGTCAGAAGATGTCTCATTTCAGGTGCGGAACATGTTGCGCGAGGCCGTCGAGAACGGCACGGGCAAGCGGGCCCAGCCGGGGTTCTATTCCGCCGGTGGCAAGACCGGCACCGTCCATCTGGTGGGCAAAGGCGGTTACGAGGACAGCCAGTACAAGGCCATCTTTGCCGGAATGGCGCCCATTGATCATCCGAGGATCGTGACCGTTGTGGCGGTGGACGCGCCTCAATCCGGAGAATACTACGGTGGCGAAGTGGCTGCCCCGGTATTCGCCCGGGTAATGAGCGATGCCTTACGTCTGCTGAATGTGAAGCCGGAGCTCGATGTCGGCGACGCCTCAGTAAGCCAGAAAACACCCGGGGAGCGGGGGTAAAGGTATGTGTATCACATCACTCAGCACATTAATGCAGGGGATTGCGCCGGTGCCGTCGGTGTTCGATGTCACCATACATGGCCTGCAAACCGACAGCCGTCTGGTGACGTCGGGAGATGCCTTTATTGCCCTGGCTGGCCAGCGAACGCCGGCGGATCATTACGTGGATCAGGCCGTCAAGGCCGGCGCCTCGGTCATCATTCTCGAGGCGGATCAGCCAGGAGAGTGCCGTGAATACCACGGCGCCCTGGTGGTGCCTGTTACAGAGTTGCGCGCGAAAATTGGCCGCCTTGCCGATCGGTTCTTCGAGCACCCGTCGCAGCGGCTGCGGCTGATCGGCGTAACCGGGACCAACGGTAAAACATCGGTTGGTCAGTACATCGCGCAGCTTCTGCAGCAGACCGGAACACCCTGCGGGGTGCTTGGCACGCTGGGCTACGGCATGCCGGGTGCGTTGCAGGTGGCGTCCCACACCACGCCGGACGTGGTGCAGGTCAACCGGGTCTTGTCCCACGTGCTCGCCCAGGGAGGGCGGGCCGCGGCGATGGAAGTGTCCTCACACGCGCTGGACCAGGGTCGCATTGACCACGTGACCATGACCGGAGCGGTATTCACCAATCTCACCCGGGATCACCTGGATTATCACGGCGACATGGCGGCATACGGCGCTGCCAAGGCCAAACTGTTCGAGCGCGAAGAGCTGCACTTTGCTGTGGTGAATTTTGACGACCCGTTCGGGCGGCAGCTGTATAACCAGCTCGCGGGCGAATGCGACCGGGTACGTTACAGTCTGCATGAAGCCCAGACGGAATTGTGGCTGACCGCTTTTGAACCCACTCTCCAGGGTTTTGCGGGTTCAGTGGACGGTCAATGGGGCGCCTTTGACATTGCCGTGCCGCTGATGGGCAGCTTCAATGCCAGCAACGTGCTGGCGGCCATGGCCGCGGTGCTTTCCCTCGGGGTTCCGGTGGACCGAGTGCAGAAAGCGGTCAGTACTCTGCAGCCGCCTCCCGGGCGCCTTGAGCCCTTTGCCGGGGAGAATGGCGTTCGCGTTGTGGTCGATTACGCTCACACACCGGATGCATTGGCCAACGCTCTGGCGGCATTGCGCCCCCACGTCAGCGGTCGGCTGTACTGCGTGTTTGGCTGCGGCGGCGACCGCGACAGCGGCAAGCGACCGGAAATGGCGGCTGAGGCCGAGAAAGGCGCCGATGTGGTTGTCGTCACCGACGACAACCCACGCACAGAGCATCCTGATGCCATCACCCGGGATATTCTCAAAGGCTTTACCTACCCGGAATCGGTCACTGTGATTCACGACCGGGCCGAGGCTATTGCCCGAACGATTCGCCAGGCCAGCGAGGGCGATGTGGTACTGATCGCCGGCAAGGGACATGAGACCTATCAGGAAATTGCCGGTCAACGCGCGCATTTCAGTGATGCGGAGCAGGTGCGCCACGCGCTGCAGCTTAACGGGGGTGTGGCATGATGCGCGCTTTTTCGCTGGCGGAGGCGGCCCGGATGACCGCGGGTCAGTGCCATGACACTGCTGCGGAGGGGGTGCTCTACTCCGGTGTGTCCACTGACACCCGGGGCATACAGCCGGGCGACCTGTTTGTCGCCCTGCGTGGTGAGAATTTTGATGGCCACCGGTTTCTGGATGCGGCCCGTGCGGCCGGCGCCATTGCTGCGGTGGTTGATACCGAACAGGCCGATGTGGCGCTGCCCCAGATCCTGGTGACGGATACGGTAGATGCGCTGGCAAAGCTTGCGGCCGGTAACCGCAGTGAGAGCTCAGCGCACATCGTGGCGGTGACAGGCAGCAGTGGTAAAACCACGGTGCGGGAGATGGTGGCATCGATACTTTCCGAGGCCGGTGCAACCCTGGCAACTGAGGGCAATCTCAATAACCACATCGGCGTGCCGCTGACGCTGTTTCGTCTGGCGCCCGAACACCAATTCGGTGCCATCGAGCTGGGCGCCAGCGGCCTGGGCGAAATTGCCCATACGGTTGCGATCACGCGCCCGCATGTGGCCATCCTGACCAACGCGGGGCAGGCGCACCTCGAGGGTTTCGGGAGTTACGAGAACATTGTGGAGGCCAAGGGCGAAATCATCGACGGCGTCAGCGCGGACGGTCTGGTGGTACTCAACGGTGACGACCCGGCACTCGCGGTCTGGAAACGCAGGGCGGCGGCGCGTCGAATCTCTGTTGTCTGCCGTTCTGCCAGCGAGCTGGCGGATTATTACCCGTCGGCGGTGACGGCCGACATCCATGGACAAAGTTTCATCGCACACCACCGCGATGGCTGGCAGTGTAGCGTCACTCTGGCGCTGCAGGGCGATCACAATATCACCAATGCGTTGCTCGCTATTGCCGCCGTTCGGGACCTGAGTGTGTCGGATCAGGCTGTGCAGGATGGGCTCCAGCGGCTGAAGGTGGTCAAAGGGCGCCTGCAGATGATCGAGCTGGCGCCGCAACTGACGCTGATTGATGACAGCTACAACGCCAATCCGGCCTCAATCAAAGCGGCCATCAGTGTGCTGGCGTCCCGCGCCGGAGCCCGCGTAGTGGTCCTGGGCACCATGGCAGAGCTGGGGCCAGACAGCCATAGCCTGCATCGGGAGGTAGGTGCGTTTGCAAAAGCACAGGGTATCGATCGCCTGCTCGTGGTGGGGCCGGGTTGTGAAGGATATGTAGAGGGTTTCGGCAATCAGGCCGAAATCTGTCAGATCCATGATGACGCTGTGAATCGCCTGTTGGCGGACCCACAGCCGGCCATGACCGTGTTGGTCAAAGGTTCTCGCAGTTCTGCCATGGATCGCGTGGTAGAGGGAATGAAAGAAAAGGTGACTACATAATGCTGCTCTGGCTGACAGAGGTTTTATCACAATATTTCACGTCCCTGACGGTGTTTCAGTATCTGACACTGCGGGGCATTCTCGGCACGCTGACGGCATTGGCCATTTCACTGCTGATTGGTCCGGTCATGATTCGTAAACTCAGCCAGTACCAGATTGGCCAGGCGGTTCGTGATGACGGTCCCCAGACCCACCTGAGCAAGGCCGGCACGCCGACCATGGGTGGCGCGCTGATCCTGGTGGCGATTGGCGTGAGCACGCTGTTGTGGGCAGATCTCAGCAACCGCTACGTGTGGGTCACTATTCTGGTCACCCTGCTGTTCGGTGCCATTGGCTGGGTGGATGATTATCGCAAGGTTGTCGAACGTAACCCACGGGGCCTGCCGGCTCGCTGGAAATATTTCTGGCAGTCGCTGATCGGTGCCACGGCGGCGATTGTGCTGTTCTTCAGCTCGACGCTGCCGCAGGAAACATCGCTGTACGTGCCTTTCTTCAAGAACGTGTCGCTGACCCTGGGACCGGTGCTGTTCATCCTGCTGACCTATTTCGTCATCGTCGGCAGCAGCAATGCGGTTAATCTGACCGACGGCCTTGATGGGCTGGCGATCATGCCCACGGTCATGGTGGCCGGTGCCCTGGGGCTCTTTGCCTATCTCTCGGGCCATGCCCAGTTCGCCGATTACCTACTGATACCGCACTTGCCAGGCACCGGCGAACTGATCGTGTTTTGCGGGGCTCTGGTGGGTGCGGGCCTTGGTTTTCTCTGGTTCAACACCTACCCGGCACAGGTGTTCATGGGGGATGTGGGCGCGCTGGCACTGGGAGCTGCGCTGGGTGTGGTTGCGGTGATCGTCCGGCAGGAAATTGTGCTGTTCATCATGGGTGGTGTGTTCGTCATGGAGACGGTTTCGGTGATTCTTCAGGTCGCCTCCTACCGTCTGACCGGTCGGAGAATCTTCCGCATGGCGCCGTTGCACCACCACTTCGAATTGAAAGGCTGGCCTGAGCCACGGGTGATCGTGCGCTTCTGGGTTGTAACTGTGGTTCTGGTTCTGATTGGCATTGCCAGTCTGAAACTGCGATAGGGGAATGACGTCTCTATGAGTGTCATCGTTTCAGATCGTCGCACATTGGTCGTAGGGCTCGGTATCACCGGGCTTTCCTGCGTGCGCTATCTGTGCGATCAGGGGCGGGACGTGGCGGTGGCTGACAGCCGTCAGCATCCGCCTGGTCTGGAAGCCCTGCAAGCCGGTTGGCCGGAAGTGCCGGTGCACACCGGCCCGTTCGACGCCGAGCTGTTCAGCACCTTCAATGAGCTGGTAGTCAGCCCCGGCATCAGTGTTGAGGCTCCCGCAATTCGTGCGGCCCACGCCAACGGTGCCCGCATCCGCGGCGACATCGATCTGTTTGCAGAGGCGGCCGACGCGCCCATCGTCGCGATCACCGGATCCAATGGCAAAACCACGGTTACCACGTTGGTGGGTGAAATGGCCGCCGCTGCCGGCCGGCGCGTAGAGGTCGGTGGCAACATTGGCACCCCGGCGCTGGATCTGCTCGGGCGTGGTGCCGACCTGTATGTGCTCGAGCTGTCGAGCTTCCAGCTTGAGACCACGGCAGAACTGAATGCACTGGCGGCCACGGTGCTGAACGTCAGCGATGATCATATGGACCGCTATCCGTCCAAGATGGCCTATTTCCAGGCCAAGCAACGGATCTTCCGCGGCTGCAAGAACGCCATCGTCAATCTGGACGATGCCTTGAGCACGCCCATGGCCCGTGACAATTTGCGCTTTCTGTGTTTCGGGTTCCACCGGGTCAATCCGGAAACCTTCAGCACCCGCGACGACGAACAGGGCACCTGGATCACATTGGGTTTCGATAACCTGCTGCTGGCAAACGAGTTGAGGCTGATGGGACGCCACAACATCAGCAATGTCATGGCGGCGCTGGCGCTCGGGCATGCCGCAGGGCTTCCAATGGACACCATGCTGGCGGTTGTCCGCGAGTTCCGCGGTCTGCCGCATCGCTGTGAATTCGTGGCGCGGGTCAACGGTGTCGATTACATCAACGATTCCAAAGGAACCAACGTTGGCGCTACCGTGGCCGCAATCGACAGCCTGGTACCGGAGAACGGAAAGGTCGTGCTGATCGCCGGCGGTGACGGTAAGGGCGCGGATTTCTCACCGCTGGAGGCGTCGGTCACCCTGCATTGTCGGGCGTTGGTGTTAATCGGTCGCGATGCCAGTTTGATTGCCGACAGCGTCGGTGCTGCGGTGAATGTGGCCTATGCCCGGACCATGGCCGAAGCAGTTGGCGTGGCGGCGGAGCTGGCACAGGCCGGTGACCGGGTGTTGCTGTCACCGGCCTGTGCGAGTTTTGACATGTTCCGTGATTATGGTGATCGCGGTGATCAGTTCCGTCGCGCGGTGGAGGGGGCGCTATGATGCACGGCAGCCTCTCACTTCCCGATCGCCAGCAGCTGTTCAGTGATCTGCGGCCACTGCCGCTGCTGATCATCAGTTCTGTTGCCCTGATGGTCATGGGCGTGGTGATGATTTCCTCGGCCTCGATGGACATGGCGGCGGAAACCGCGGGTAACAGCTATCACTACGTGATTCGTCAGCTGATATTTGCGGGAATTGGTTGTTTCCTCGCGCTGGTGGCGGTCAATGTGCCTGTTGCCTGGTGGGAGCGCAGTGGCTGGCTGTTGCTGGGTGTTGGCATGCTGGTACTGGTGCTGGTATTGACGCCGTTGGGACGCACCGTTAATGGTTCTACGCGCTGGATTCCGTTCGGTCTGTTCAACGTTCAGGTCTCGGAAGTCGCCAAGCTGTGTCTGATCGCCTACCTGGCCGGCTATGTGGTCCGCCGCCGGGACGAGTTGCTCAACACGTGGGCCGGTTTTCTGAAGCCGCTGGTGGTGCTGGGTGTCGCCTCCATTCTTCTGGTCATTCAGCCAGACTTTGGTGCCACGGTGGTTCTGGTGACGGCCGCGGCAGGCATGATTTTTCTCAGTGGCGTGCGTCTCAGCCGTTTTATGCCGCTGATTGGCATTCTGGTTGCGCTGGGGATTGTGCTGGTTGTGACGCAGCCCTACCGGCTCAAACGGGTTGTCAGTTACCTGGATCCCTGGAAAGACCAGTTTGACACCGGTTACCAGCTTACCCAGTCATTGATTGCCTTCGGCCGCGGCGAGTGGGCCGGTGTCGGGCTGGGCAATTCGATTCAGAAACTGTTCTATCTGCCGGAAGCCCACACCGATTTCATCTTCGCCATCATTGCCGAGGAGTTCGGCCTGATGGGGTCGCTGGTGGTGCTGGCCCTGTTCGCCGTACTGGTGGTCACCGGCTTCGTTATCGCCCGCCGAGCCGAGTTGGCAGACATGCCGTTTGCGGCCTGTTTCTCCTACGGCATCACCCTGCTGATCGGTCTGCAGGCCGGCATCAACATGGCGGTAAGCACCGGGTTGCTGCCCACCAAGGGGCTGACGCTGCCGTTGGTGAGTTACGGCGGTTCCAGCCTGATGATTACCTGTATTTCCCTCGGCATCCTGGCGCGGGTTGAAATGGAGCGTTTGGATCAGCAGCGCCTGGCCAATGAGAAGACGCCTGGCAAGCGGGTCAGGGGAGGCGCGGTTTATGACTGATTCGCGCCGGTTTCTGATGATGGCTGGTGGCACCGGCGGGCATGTTTTCCCCGCACTGGCCACCGCCCGCACGCTGCAGGAGCGGGGCCACGAAGTTTTCTGGCTGGGCTCTTCCGGCGGCATGGAAGAGCGCCTGATCGGTGACACCGGCATTCCCCTGTCGCTGATTCATGTGTCCGGATTGCGCGGCAAGGGCAAGCTGGCGCTGCTGACAGCACCCTTCCGGCTGATGCGCGCGTTGGGTGAGGCCTTTACTGTGGTGCGGAAAATTCGGCCCGATTGTGTGGTGGGTATGGGCGGTTTTGTCACCGGTCCCGGTGGCGTCGCGGCCTGGCTCAGCAGGATTCCGCTGGTCATCCACGAGCAGAACGCCGTAGCCGGTATGACTAACCGGATCCTGGTGCGCTTTGCGGAAACCGTACTGGAGGCGTTTCCCGGCAGTTTCGGAGCAGGTGTGGTCACCCGCTGCACGGGAAATCCGGTGCGCAAGGATCTGGCTGGGTTGCCCATGCCGGAGGAGCGTCTGGCGGACCGCCAGGGGCCACTGCGGTTGCTGGTGGTTGGCGGCAGCCTGGGTGCTCAGGTGTTCAACCAGCAAGTGCCCGAAGCCCTGGCGCAAATGGCCGGAGCCGAGCGTCCTGAGGTGCGTCACCAATGTGGCGAAAAGCATGCGGAAGCAGCACGCGCTGCCTATGAGCATCATGGAGTGGCAGCAACGGTGGAGCCGTTTATCAAGGATATGGCGGAAGCCTATGCCTGGGCCGATCTGGTCTTGTGCCGGTCGGGCGCGCTGACGGTGTCTGAGCTGTGCGTCGCCGGCGTGGGTGCGATCCTGGTGCCATTCCCCCATGCCGTGGATGACCATCAGACAAAAAACGGCCAGCAAATGGTGAGTGCGAAGGCAGCGGTGTTGATTCCCCAGCCCCGGCTTGCTCCTGAGGCGCTGGCTGAAACGCTGAGGGACTTGGCCAATGACCGGTCCCGGGTAATGAATATGGCGAAAGCGGCAAAATCGCTGGCGCGCCCCGATGCAACGGAGAGAGTCGTGAATTACTGTCTGGAGGCCGCCAATGGCTGACGCAATGAATACGCCACTGGTCTATCAGGTGCCTGAAATGCGCCGTATTCGCCGCATTCACTTTGTGGGCATTGGCGGCGCCGGCATGAGCGGTATTGCTGAGGTGCTTAAAAACCAGGGTTACGACGTGTCCGGCTCGGACATCCGCGAGGGGGCGGTGACGGATCGCCTGAAAGCCATGGGCGTCGACGTGTACATCGGCCATCAGGAAGAGAACAGTGCCAGTGCCGATGTGGTGGTGGTGTCTACTGCAGTGGCAGCCGACAACCCGGAAGTGGTTGCGGCGCGCAGTCGGCGGGTGCCGATTGTGCCCCGTGCCGAGATGCTGGCGGAAATCATGCGCTACCGTCACGGCATTGCCGTGGCCGGTACCCACGGTAAAACCACCACCACCAGCCTGATCGCCTCGGTCCTGGGTGAGGCCGGGCTGGACCCGACGTTTGTGATCGGTGGCAAGCTCAACAGCGCCGGCACCAATGCGCAACTGGGTGGCTCACGGTATCTGGTCGCGGAAGCGGACGAGAGTGACGCATCGTTTCTGCACCTGACACCGGTCATTTCTGTCGTTACCAACATCGAAGCCGATCACATGGACACCTATGGTGGCGATGTCGAGCGCCTGAAACAGACCTTTGTGGACTTCCTGCACAACCTGCCGTTTTACGGCATCGCGGTGATGTGTGTGGATGACGCCTACGTGCGGGAAATCATCCCGCGCATTTCCCGGGCCATCATTACTTACGGCATCGACAATCCCGATGCCGATTACCGTGCCGAGCAGATTACCTCCGACGGCTTGCGGACTCACTTTGTGGTGCGTCGCCCCGGCGGTCGTGCGGATCTTCAGGTCGAACTGAAAATGCCGGGCCGCCACAATGTCGCGAATGCCCTGGCGGCCATTGCCGTGGCCACCGATGAAGGGGTTGATGACGCCGCCATCTGCCGCGGGCTGGCCGGTTTTGCCGGGGTCGGGCGCCGGTTCCAGGTGTATGGCGACTACCAGACGCCCAACGGTAACGTCACGCTGGTGGACGACTATGGCCATCACCCGACGGAAGTGGACGCAGTGATTCGTGCCGCCCGGGACGCCTGGCCGGGCCGCCGCATCGTCATGCTGTACCAGCCGCACCGATTCTCCCGCACCCGCGACCTGTACGAAGACTTCGTCAAGGTACTCTCCGAGGTGGACGGATTGCTGCTGATGGACGTGTACTCTGCCGGCGAACCGGCGATTCCCGGCGCCGACGGCCGCGCACTGTGCCGCAGCATCCGCCAGCGCGGGAATGTGGAACCGGTGTTTGTGGAAGACAACAACGAAATCGAACAGCTGCTGGCCAATGCCCTGCAGGACGGTGATCTGCTGATTACCCAGGGCGCCGGCGATATTGGTGGTGTTGCTGCACGCCTTGCGGCGGCAGGAGTGATTGCCAGTGAGTGATGCGAAGCGCGTGGATACACAGGGTTATCAGGCTTCTCCGGAAACGGTGCGCGCTCTGGGGCGCGTGGCGGTTTTCATGGGGGGGGACTCAGCGGAACGGGCGGTGTCGCTGAAAAGTGGCAACGCGGTACTCGCTGCGCTGCAGTCTGCCGGGGTAGACGCTTACGGCGTGGATGTTCAAGGCTGCCTGCTGCGCACCGTGGACAGCCCCGAGTTTGACCGCGTGTTCATTGCACTCCACGGCCGTGGCGGGGAAGACGGCACGCTGCAGGCCATCCTGTCCCAGGCCGGGATTCCGTACACCGGTAGCGAAATGCTGGCGTCGGCCCTGGCGATGGACAAGTTGCGCACCAAGTATGTGTTCGAAGGCTGCGGTCTGCCCACCCCGAAGTTCCGCGCCATGGGCGCCGTGAGCGAGGTTGACGACATTCTCCGTGATTTATCGCTGCCCCTGAGTGTCAAGCCGTCCCGCGAGGGGTCGAGCATCGGCATTCGCAAGGTGACCAGTCGCGGCGAGCTCGCCGACGCCTACCTTGAGGCCAGTGCCCTCGATTCACTGGTGTTGGTAGAGGAGTGGGTTGAGGGGCCGGAATTTACCGTCAGCCTGCTGCAGGACAAGGCGCTTCCTGCCATCGGGCTGAGCACTGACCATGTGTTTTACGATTACGACGCCAAGTACCTGGCAGACGACACCCGTTACCGGATTCCCTGTGGCCTGGATCCGGAAACCGAGCTTGAGTTACAGCACCTCGCTCTGGATGCGTTCCGGGTCATTGGATGCCGCACCTGGGGGCGGGTCGACATCATGCAGGATCGCGATGGCGGTTTCTGGTTGCTGGAAGTCAATACGGTCCCGGGCATGACCGACCACAGTCTCGTGCCCATGGCCGCTCGCGCGGCCGGTATCAGTTTTGAGGAACTGGTGGTGCGGATTCTCAAGGACACCCTGGAGGACGGCGATGCTTGAAAACCTTCTGATCCGGAGTCGGGCGGTACCGTCCGATCCCCCGCGGCGACGGGGGGCAACCACCCTCGGTCCCGAGAGGAACCGGTTCGGATTGTTGAAAGCGGTCCTGGCGGCAGTGCCCTGGCTGCAGGTGGGCATGGGTGCCGCGATTGTTCTGCTGGCGGCGATGGTGCCCTGGGGGACCGGGCAGGTCCTCAATGCCATGGATCGTCAGATCATGGCGATTGACGTGAAAGGCACACTGGTCGGAGAAAGCCGGACGGATCTGGAGCGGAAAGCCGGCGACTGGATTGGCAAGAGCTTCTTCGCCACCGATCTGTCCGATATCAAGACTGAACTGGAGCTGCGTCCCTGGGTGGAATCGGCGGCGGTCAGACGGGTCTGGCCCGACCGGCTGGAAATCGAGATTCGTGAGAAAAAGCCGCTGGCCTACTGGAACGGTGACCGGTTGGTGAGCCGTGCCGGCGAGCTGTTTTCGCCCGGGAATCCCGAGGTTGCCGGGCGCCTGCCGAGACTGGCGGGGCCGGATGAGCGGGTCAAGGATGTGATTCGTATGGCCCGCACCATGAGTGAAACTCTGGGGGGGCACGGTCTGGGCTTTGCCGGTCTGACCCTTGAGCAGCGGGGCGCCTGGACCCTGACCCTGGCTAACGGCATTGAAGTGGTGCTGGGACGCGATCAGGTTGAGGAGCGCTTCGCGCGCTTTATTACCGTGTACGAAAACCGGCTGATCTCCCGAGAGGATGAAGTCAGCCAGGTGGATGCCCGCTACACCAATGGGGTGGCGGTTAAGTGGAAGTCGGACGTGGTGTCCGGCTCCGGAAAAAAATTATAGCAACGTCAAATTCAGACCTACGGTTTGGTGAAACACATGTCATCGGTTGAAACGGAAAACATGATTGTCGGCCTCGATATCGGAACCTCCAAGGTGGTTGCGATTGTCGGCAAGCGCAAAATGGACGGGACCATTGAGGTGGTGGGCATTGGCTCGCACCCGTCACGGGGGCTGAAGCGTGGTGTGGTGGTGAATATCGAAACCACCGTGCAGGCCATCCAGCGCGCTGTCGAAGAGGCCGAGCTCATGGCGGGGTGCCGGATCCATTCGGTGTACGCCGGCATCGCCGGCAGTCACATCAAGAGTCTGAACTCCCATGGCATTGTCGCCATCCGTGACCGGGAAGTGACCCAGGCGGATATCGACCGGGTGATTGACGCTGCCCAGGCGGTGGCGATTCCGGCGGACCAGAAGATCCTCCACATTCTGCCTCAGGAGTTCGTCATCGACAGCCAGGAAGGCATCAAAGAGCCCATGGGCATGTCCGGCGTGCGTCTGGAAGCCAAGGTGCATCTGGTGACCTGTGCCGTCAACGCCGCCCAGAACATCGAGAAGTGCGTCAAGCGCTGCGGCCTCGAAGTGGATGACATCATCCTCGAGCAGTTGGCCTCCAGCCACGCGATTCTCACCGAGGACGAAAAAGAGCTGGGCGTGTGTGTGGTGGATATCGGTGGCGGTACCACCGACATCGCAGTGTTCACCGGTGGTGCGATCCGTCACACCGCGGTGATCCCCATCGCCGGCGACCAGGTCACCAATGACATTGCCATGGCGTTGCGCACGCCCACGCAGAACGCCGAAGAGATCAAGATCAAGTATGCCTGTGCGCTGACTCAACTGGCCGGCGCGGATGAGACCATCAAAGTGCCCAGCGTCGGAGATCGCGCGCCGCGGGATCTTTCGCGCCAGGCCCTGGCCGAGGTGGTGGAGCCTCGCTACGAGGAGTTGTTTACCCTCGTGCAGTCGGAGCTGCGCCGGTCCGGATTCGAGGACCTCATCCCCGCAGGCATCGTGATCACAGGTGGTTCCTCTACCATGGAAGGGGTGGTGGAGCTGGCTGAGGAAATCTTCCATATGCCGGTCAGGCTCGCCTGTCCACAGAGGGTCTCCGGCATGACGGAAGTGGTCAACAACCCGATCTACGCTACCGGCGTGGGGCTGTTGATTCATGGTTTCCGCCAGATGGATCTGGGACGGACACCGGTGCTCAAGGGTGAAGAAGCACCCTCGCTGTTGGAGCGCATGAAAGCCTGGTTTACCGGTCATTTCTGACGGCGCCGGGTGGCAGTAAAGAAAGAAACGAAGGTATCTCGAAAACACAATCTCGAACAAACGGCCTGGCACAAGGCTGAAAACAGCACGAAGGAGTAGGGGAATGTTTGAACTCGTCGATAATGTCCAGCAAAACGCTGTCATTAAAGTAGTGGGTGTAGGTGGCGGTGGCGGCAACGCCGTTCGTCACATGCTTAACAGTGACATTGAAGGTGTGGAATTCATCTGCGCCAATACCGATGCGCAGGCTCTGTTTGATATGGACGCCCGCCAGATCATCCAGCTGGGTGGCAACATCACCAAGGGCCTGGGCGCAGGTGCAAACCCGGAAGTGGGGCGCCAGTCGGCCCTGGAAGACCGTGACCGTATTGCCGAGGCCATCAAGGGCGCCGATATGGTCTTTATTACCGCCGGCATGGGCGGCGGCACCGGCACCGGCGCAGCGCCTGTGGTGGCCGAGGTGGCTCGCGAGCTGGGCATTCTGACCGTGGCCGTGGTGACCAAGCCGTTCCAGTTTGAAGGCGGCAAGCGCATGAGCGTGGCGGAGTCCGGTCTGAAGGAGCTGGAAGAGAGCGTTGACTCCTTGATCACCATTCCCAACGAGAAGCTGTTGGCGGTCATGGGCAAGAAGACCAGCCTGCTGGACGCCTTTGCCGCGGCCAACGACGTGCTGCTGGGTGCGGTTCAGGGCATTGCCGACCTGATTACCCGCAACGGCATGATCAACGTCGACTTTGCCGACGTGAAAACCGTAATGTCCGAAATGGGCATGGCGATGATGGGCACCGCCCGCGCAACCGGCGAAAACCGTGCCCGCGAAGCGGCCGAGGCGGCCATCCGCAGCCCGCTGCTGGAAGATATCAACCTGCAGGGCGCGAAGGGTATTCTGGTCAACATCACTGCCGGCATGGACCTCAATCTGGGCGAGTTCTCCGAGGTTGGCGACATTGTGCGTGAGTTCGCGTCGGATTCCGCGACCGTGGTCGTGGGTACTGTTATTGATCCGGAAATGACAGACGAGCTGAAAGTGACTGTGGTCGCGACCGGCCTCGGCGGTGATCGCGAAAAACCGACCAAGGTGGTGGATAATACCCGCTCCCTGGACGGCAAGACCGATTACAACCAGCTGGATCGGCCTGCAGTGCTGCGTCGTCGTGCGGTGGCTCATGGTAATGTGGCAATCGATCAGAGCACGGAAAGCGAAGAGCAGGGAGTCGACTATCTCGATATTCCCGCATTCCTTCGCCGTCAGGCTGATTGATAATCTAGTGCAGGTGTGATCCGGTCCCGGTTTTCTGACGAACCAGAGAGCCACAATGCCGGGTTAAGCGTGCATTGGATTGCCGTGTGTGGGCTTATTGTAAATTTCAGGCAAAGCCAGATTGGTTAAATGGTACTCAGTCTGACTTTCTGATATTCTCCGAGCATAATTTTGCCCAGAATATCGCCAATTTGTGACGGAATGATGAACCGATGATCAGACAACGGACACTTAAAAACACTATCCGTGCAACCGGTGTGGGGTTGCACTCGGGGGAAAAGGTTTACCTGACCCTGAAGCCCGCACCCGTTGATTCAGGGATCATTTTCCGCAGAACCGATCTGGACCCGATGGTCGAGATTCGCGCCTGCGCCGAAAATGTTGGTGAGACCATGCTGTCCACGACGCTGGTGAAAGACGGTGTCCGTGTGGCCACAGTAGAGCATCTGCTGTCCGCCATGGCTGGTCTCGGTATCGATAACTGCTTTGTGGAGCTCAGTGCTGCCGAGGTGCCCATTATGGACGGTTCAGCCGGTCCGTTTGTGTTCCTGCTGCAGTCTGCCGGCATCGCCGAGCAGGACGCTGCCAAGCGTTTCATTCGCATCAAGCGCGAAGTGACCATTGAAGAGGACGACAAGAAGGCGACCTTCCTGCCGTTTGAAGGCTTCAAGGTCAGCTTCGGGATCGACTTCGATCACCCAGTATTCAAGGGGCGCGCCCAGACTGCCACTGTTGACTTCTCCAGCACGTCGTTCGTGAAAGAGGTCAGCCGGGCCCGTACTTTCGGTTTCATGCGTGATATCGAGAAGCTGCGTGCCATGAACCTGGCCCTGGGTGGCAGTGTGGATAACGCCATTGTGGTGGACGACTACAAGATTCTTAACGAAGACGGTCTCCGTTACGAAGATGAATTCGTCAAGCACAAAGTGCTGGATGCTATCGGCGACCTGTACCTGCTGGGCAACAGCCTGATTGGCGAATTTCGCGGCATCAAATCCGGTCACGACCTGAACAACAAGCTGCTGCGTAAGCTCAGGGCTGAAGAGGATGCGTGGGAAGTGGTAACCTTTGACGACGAGGCCACGGCTCCGATTTCCTACATGAAACCTGTGCTGGCGGCCCAGGCTTAAGGCTGGATGCTTTAATCCCGGACGTGGTTTGCGAGTTTTTCGAGAACCTCGCGTAATTGTTTGTCCTTCGTGTGCCCGGCTTCCTCTTTGAGGAGCCGGGCATTTTCGTTACTGAGCGGTGCCTTCTTGAATTTTGGTTTGTTGCGGAACCGCGCCGGCGCCACTTTCACCTTCAGTTTCCAGACAAATCGGAACAGCTCTTCGTTACGTAAACGTTCCATAATCTCGTGTTGGCGAAAGCGGATCTGGCTGGCGGCGCCGGAAGTTTCTGCCGACAGCACCATTTCACCTTCGTGACATGCCACGAAGCGCGCACCGAGTGCGAGGTGATCGGGCAGGGCGGACAGCACAACAGCTTCAGCTTGCTGATGCAGTTCCGCTTTGTTCATTAATTCGCGAAGCACCGGGGCACGACGAAAGGTGTCTTGGGTCAATTTGAGGTCTGATCGCTTTTTCATGGCCGCGTTTTCTCTCGACGACTCCGGTTACGATTGGTTACACTTCAGTACAGTTTGGCGGCAGTCCGTGTATTACACTCTTTTTACATTGTCTTGTGCATGAGTGTCCACGGGCGACTGCGATAATTTCAAGAACGTAGTTGTTGCTAAGGATGGCAGGCCCACTCAGAACTTCTGAGGCGCAACACTACAGGATCGGGTTGCGGCTCTTCTATGAAAACAGAAGACGGTATGAATATTATTTTCGTTGGCAAGCGCCACGGCAAATCTCGAGTGGTCGCAGTAAATGCGCCTGTTGCTGCTGCACTGGTTGTGGTTCTCCTCGTGCTGCTGGCTGTGGCGAGCTGGTCAGGTTACCGCGTGGCCGTGAGTCAGGCCGACGCGGCAGAACCCACGCCATCGGAACTGGTGATCGAGTGGAAGGCCAAGCTGAACACCCAGAAATCCGAGCTGGCGGAGATCGAGCTGAACGTTCAGCAACAGATTGATGCACTGACGCTTCGCCTGGGTGAAATGCAGGGGCGTTTGCTGAGGCTGGATGCCCTGGGTCAGCGCTTTGTGGAGTCTGGCCTCGTGGCCAGTGACGAATTTGATTTTGATCAGCCCGCTGCCGTGGGTGGCCCGGAAGATGCCGGCCTTTCCGGGGACTCGTTTACAGCCCCGGAACTGACTTCGATGATTGACCAGTTGGCGAGGCGTATTGAGGATCGCGAGCAGCAGCTCCGGTTGCTGGATCAGTTGGCATCCCGCATGAAGCTGGAAGATGAGCTGTTCGTTGCCGGGCGCCCGATCACCTGGGGATGGCTGTCTTCCCGCTACGGTTACCGGTCGGATCCTTTCACCGGCAAGCGCACCTGGCATGCCGGTGTTGATCTTGCGGGCAAAGAGGGCAGTGACATCATTGCTGTGGCTGGCGGTGTGGTGACCTACGCGGACGAGCGCTATGGCTACGGCAACCTGGTCGAGGTCGATCACGGTGACGGACTGGTCACTCGGTACGCCCACGCCAAATCGGTAGCGGTCAATGTCGGGGACCTGGTTCAGAAAGGGCAGGTTGTTGCTCTGATGGGCAGCACCGGCCGGTCCACCGGCCCGCACGTGCATTTTGAAGTGATTCGTAACGGCAGGTCCGAAAACCCGGAAACCTACATCCAGCGCGCCAGCCGCTGATCTCGTCAGTCGGGAGCTGATCCTGCTCCCGCGCCTTTCCCTTTGATAACCACTCCCGTAATATCAGGACCTTACCTTGGACAGCGTGATGCCACCCGTGCAAATGGCGCCGGTGTGAGCCCTGTCTTTTGTACTGCCGGCAAATAAGGGTAGAATGCCGGCTTCCTCCGATTAATCAAAGAAGCAGTGGTCTATGTTCACAAAGCTTGCAACGAAGATGTTCGGCAGTAAAAACGCCAGAGAAATCAAGAGAATGCGCAAGACGGTGCTGCGCGTTAGCGAACTTGAGGAGCAGTTTGGCAACCTGTCCGATACCGAGTTGCAAGGCAAGACCGCCGAGTTCCGCCGCCGGCTTGATGAAGGCGAAAAGCTCGATGCGATTCTGCCGGAGGCCTTTGCCACCGTGCGCGAGGCCAGTCGCAGGGTCATGGGCATGCGTCATTACGATGTCCAGCTGGTGGGTGGTATTACTCTGCACGAGGGGCACATCGCCGAGATGAAGACCGGCGAGGGTAAAACCCTGGTGGCGACGGCTGCGGTGTATCTGAATGCGTTGCCCGGAAAGGGCGTGCATGTCGTCACGGTTAACGACTATCTGGCCCGCCGTGATGCCGATTGGATGGGTAAGCTGTACCGGTTCCTCGGGCTTCAGGTAGGCGTTGTGGTGGCCGGCCAGGCACCGGAGGAAAAGCGTGCCGCCTACCAGGCCGATATCTGTTATGGCACCAACAACGAATTCGGTTTCGATTACCTGCGCGACAATATGGCGTTCAGCACCGAGGACAAGGTCCAGCGCGGTCTGCACTACGCGATCGTCGACGAGGTCGACTCCATTCTTATTGACGAGGCCCGTACTCCGCTCATCATCTCCGGTGCCGCCGAGGACAGCTCCAAGCTCTATCAGGCCATCAATACCCTGATTCCGAACCTGGAGAAAGGGGAGGTCAGCGAGGAGGGCGAGCCCAGCGGCGACTTCACCATTGACGAAAAATCCCGTCAGGCGGAACTTACCGAGGGCGGCCACGAAAAGGTCGAGGAACTGCTGCTGGAGCGCGGCCTGCTGAAAGAGGGTGAAAGCCTTTACTCAGCCGCCAACCTGAGCCTTTTGCACCACGTGCATTCCGCCCTGCGAGCGCACCACCTGTTCCAGAAGGATGTGGACTACATTGTTCAGGGCGATCAGGTGGTGATTGTCGACGAACACACCGGTCGCACCATGCCCGGGCGTCGCTGGAGTGAAGGCCTGCATCAGGCCATCGAGGCCAAAGAAGGGGTACGGATCCAGGCCGAAAGCCAGACCCTGGCCTCGACGACCTTCCAGAACTACTTCCGGCTCTACGACAAGCTTGCCGGTATGACCGGCACCGCCGATACCGAGGCGTTCGAATTCCGCCAGATCTACGGTCTGGACGTGGTGGTGATTCCGCCCAACAAGCCGATTCAGCGGATCGATTACAACGATCTGATCTACCTGACGCAGGAAGAAAAGTTTCACGCCATCATTGATGAAATCAAGGACGTGACCGCCGAGGGTCGTCCCATTCTGGTGGGTACCGCATCCATCGAGGCGTCCGAGCTGCTGTCCATGCTGCTGAAAAAGGCGCGGATTGATCACAAGATCCTGAACGCCAAGCAGCACGAAAGTGAGGCCCAGATCATTGCCCAGGCTGGTCGCCCGGGTGCTGTGACCATTGCCACCAACATGGCCGGCCGGGGTACCGACATCGTGCTGGGCGGTAACTGGGAGTTCGAGGTGGCGGACATAGAAAACCCGACCGAAGAAGAGGCCGCGCGTATCAAGGCGGAGTGGACCGGGCGTCACAATCAGGTACTGGACGCCGGTGGTCTGCACATCATCGGTACAGAACGCCACGAATCCCGCCGCATCGACAATCAGTTGCGCGGTCGTGCCGGACGCCAGGGTGATCCGGGCTCCTCCCGTTTCTTCCTGTCGCTGGAAGATAACCTGATGCGTATTTTTGCACCGGATCGCGTCAAGAGCCTGATGCAGGCCATGGGCATGAAGAAGGGTGAGGCCATTGAGCACCGCATGGTGACCAATGCCATCGAAAAATCCCAGCGCAAGGTGGAAGGCCGCAACTTCGACATGCGGAAAACCCTGCTGGAATACGATGACGTGGCCAATGACCAGCGTACGGTGATTTACGAGCAACGCAACGAGGTGATGTCATCGGACGATATTTCCGAGATGGTGACCACCATCCGTGAGGACGTGGTGGAGGCGCTGGTCAGCGAATATATTCCGCCCCAGAGCATGCCGGAGCAGTGGGACGTGGCAGGCCTTGAATCCCAGTTGCAGTCTGAAATGGCCATCGATCTGCCGGTGCAGAAGTGGCTTGATGAGGACAACAAGCTGTACGAGGAGAGCCTGCGCCAGAAGATTCTGGAGGCAATCGTCAGCGAGTATCAGGCCAAGGAAGCCGTGGCCGGCGCAGACTCCATGCGCAAGTTTGAAAAGCAGGTCTTCCTGCAGGTGATGGATACCCTGTGGAAAGAGCATCTTTCCAACATGGATCATCTGCGCCGGGGTATTCATTTGCGGGGCTATGCCCAGAAAAACCCGAAGCAGGAATACAAGCGCGAAGCCTTCAACCTGTTTGAAACCATGCTTGAGACCATGAAGCGGGACGTAACGCGGGTGTTGAGTCACGTGCGGGTGCAGAGCCGCGAGGAAATGGAAGAGGTTGAGCGTCGGCGCAAGGATGAACTGGAGCGTGAGCTGGCCCGGGCCAAGCTGCGTCACGATGAAACCAGTGCCACGGCCCAGAGACAGGCGGAGGATGGCGACAGCGACAGCCAGCAGGGTGCGCCGGAAACGTTTGTTCGACAGGAGCGCAAAGTGGGCCGAAATGAGCCCTGTCCCTGTGGGTCCGGCAAGAAGTACAAGCAGTGTTGCGGTAAGGTCAGCTAACTCCGCATCTTGGCAAACACCCGATGACCCGCACTCTGATCCCGTCAGGCTGCGGGTTTTTCGTTACCGCGACAGAGATTTCACGAAGACATCAGGAGAGTCACCATGGCAGTAGGTCCAGGAACCTTGCCCGAGTTTTTTCCGATTGCCGGCGTTCGGCTGGGTATCGGCAGTGCCGGAATCAAGAAGCCCGGTCGTAAAGATCTGGTGATCTTTGAGCTCGAGCCGGGAAGTCGGGTGGCGGGCATTTTCACCCGCAACCAGTTCTGTGCCGCGCCGGTGATACTCAGCCGTCGTCATCTGGCCGAGGGCGAGCCACGATACCTGCTGATCAATACCGGCAATGCTAATGCGGGTACCGGTGAGCGGGGCATGAACGATGCCCAGACCTGTTGCCAGGCACTGGCTGATGCCGCGGGCGTGTCACCGTCAGCAGTGCTGCCGTTCTCCACCGGCGTGATCGGTGAGCCATTGCCGGTGGAAAAGATCATCACGGCCCTGCCAGCGGTACTGGCAAATACTGCCGAGAACCGCTGGGCCGAGGCGGCCTCGGGGATCATGACGACCGACACCCGCCCCAAGGGAGCGTCCTGCCAGCTGGATCTTGATGGCCACACGGTGTCCATTTCCGGCATCAGCAAGGGGGCGGGCATGATTCGCCCGAACATGGCGACCATGCTCGGGTTTATCGCCACGGACGCAAGCATCGCGCCGGACGCTCTGGCCACGCTGGCGTCCGAGCTGGGAGAGCAATCGTTCAACCGCATCACCATCGATGGTGACACCTCCACCAACGACGCATGTATGCTGGTTGCCAGTGGCCGCTACGGCGGGCCCGAGATTACCCGCGACAGCCCGCTGTTGCCCAAGCTCCGAGCGGCATTGCAGCAGATTTATCTGGATCTGGCTCACGCCATCGTCCGCGACGGCGAAGGTGCCACCAAATTTGTCACCATTGAGGTCAGTCATGCTCACAGCCAGCAGGAAGCGCTGGATGTTGCCTACACCGTGGCCCATTCACCGCTGGTGAAAACCGCGCTGTTTGCCTCGGATCCTAACTGGGGCAGGATTCTGGCGGCCGTTGGCCGGGCCGGCGTCGACAACCTCGATCTCAACGCCCTTGAAATTCACCTCGGCGATGTCTGCCTGGTGCGCAACGGCGGTCGTGCCGATGATTACTCCGAGGCCCGTGGTCAGGCGGTGATGGATCGCGAAGAGATTACCATCGCCATTGATCTCAAACGGGGCGAAGTTCAGGAACGGGTGTGGACCTGTGACTTCTCCCACGATTATGTGACCATCAACGCCGAATACCGTACCTGATCATGGTCTGTAGGGAAGTCCATGTGGCGGTCGGGGTGATCATCCGTGAGGGGCGGGTGCTGATTGCACGGCGGCCGGATCATGCCCATCAGGGCGGCTTGCTGGAGTTTCCCGGTGGCAAGGTGGAAGCCGGCGAAACGGTACAGCAGGCGTTGGTGCGTGAGATCCATGAAGAGACCGGTCTTCAGGTTCCCATGTCATCGCTGCGCCCGGTCATCGGCATCCGTCATGACTACGGCGACAAGCGCGTCTTTCTTGATGTCTGGCGCACCGACGACGCCACGGGCGATGCGGTCGGCCGCGAAGGGCAGCCGGTGCAGTGGTTGCCGTTGTCGGCATTGCACGATGGCGATTTTCCCGCTGCCAACCGGCCGATTATCCGGGCACTGAGACTGCCCTCCTGGCTTGCGATTACGGGCGATTACCGAACCTCGGCGGATCTGGTCAACCAATTCGAGGAGCGCGTCAACCTCGCCCGCCCCGCTCTGGTGGTATTGCGCGCACCCGGGCTGAAGTTTGCTGAATATCAGGCCGTCGCGCGTGATCTGGTGATGATTGGCCGGGATCGTGGCACCGGCGTTCTGCTGCACGGAGGGGGCGAGCGTCTCGACGCCGTGCCGGAAGCGGCCGGGTTGCATCTGCCCTGGCGGGCGGCGCAGACGTGCCATGCCCGCCCGGTCCCGGACGGGAAATGGCTGGGTGTGTCGTGCCACAACGCCGCGGAGATTGACCATGCCCGTGCATTGAATGCCGACTACGTCACCCTGGGCCCGGTCGCGCCAACGCCCACCCATCCGGGAGCAGAGGTGATGGGGTGGGAGGCGTTTCGCCAGCAGGTCGCGGCGGCGGCCATGCCGGTCTATGGTCTGGGCGGGCTGACGCCAGCGGATCGGGATGCCGCCATCCGCAATGGCGGGCAGGGCGTTGCGGGTATCGGTCTCTGGTGGCCTGGAGTCTAGACCGCAGCAGGGCCGTCTTCCGCGCGGTCGAGTCTGATACCATGAGGACCCGACAGGTCATGAATTTCGTTCAATCAGCCCCGGTGAACCGGGCACAGGAGAGCCCGTGAGCAAACTGACGCACCTCGATGACAAGGGCGAAGCCCGCATGGTGGATGTGACCTCAAAGGAAGTCACTGAACGCGAGGCGCGGGCTGAAGCCTGGATCCGTATGGCACCAGGCACCCTCGAAATGATCGTGGGCGGCCAGCATCCGAAAGGCGACGTACTGGCGGTGGCCAGGATTGCCGGCATCATGGCGGCCAAGAAAACCCACGAACTGATCCCGCTGTGCCATTCGCTGAATCTGAGCTCGGTGAAAGTGGAGCTGAGCCCGGGCGAGGACGGTGCTTCGGTGCATATCCTCACCCTTTGCAAACTGTCGGCACAGACTGGTGTTGAGATGGAGGCATTAACGGCAGCGAGTGTGGCAGCGCTGACACTGTATGATATGTGCAAAGCGGTCGATCGCGGCATGGTAATCGACGGCGTGCGGCTGCTGGAAAAGAAAGGGGGGCGCAGCGGCCACTGGTCTGCTTCGGGTCCTGCATCGTAAAGCTGTATGAACCAAAACAGCTGGAGAAGCGACAGTGCAGAGACTACGCCAAGAAGGCAGCCCCATGATAGAATGTGCGGCCCGATTGATTGAACCACGAGGAAACACTGTGGCTGTTCGTTACATCCAGACTTGCCGGTTGCCCACGCCGTTCGGGGTATTCGATATGCACGGCTTCGAAGAGCCGGATACCGGTAAGGAGCACGTCGCTCTGACGCTGGGTGACCTGAGCAGCAGTGAGCCCATGCTGGCGCGTACCCACTCTGAGTGCCTGACCGGCGACGCGCTGTACAGCATGCGCTGTGATTGTGGTTACCAGTTGGAGGAAGCACTGCGAAGCATCGCCCGGGAGGGTCGCGGTATCCTGATGTACCTCCGCCAGGAGGGTCGTGGTATCGGCCTGCTGAACAAGATCCGCGCCTACAATTTGCAGGATCAGGGTGCTGACACCGTTGAAGCGAACGAGAAGTTGGGTTTTGCAGCGGATCTGCGTGACTACAGCATGTGCAAGGACATGCTCGAGCATCTTGGTATCTCAAGCCTGCGCCTGATGACCAACAACCCGCGCAAGGTGGATGCATTGACGTCCTACGGCATCGCGATAACCGAGCGGGTACAACTGCACGTTGGCCGCAATCCTCACAACGAGCATTATCTCGATACCAAGCAAAGCAAGCTGGGCCACTGGCTTGAAACTCACCAGGACGACGACCCCGAAGGCTGAGCCCTTCACCCATCCCGCTGTCGGACAGCCGGATGGGTGAATGACTACCGGACGGCTTTCAGTGTCTGGTGGCGCAAGCGCTCCAGCCTCGCGCTAATGGCACGACCAATGCCCTCGGCATCCAGCCCGCAGTTCTGCAACAGCTCGCCATGCTTGCCATGATCTATGAAGGTGTCCGGAAGCCCCAGTTGCAACACCGGCAGACACACCTCGCGGTGGTTGAGGCATTCGGTCACAGCACTGCCGGCGCCACCCGCGATTGCATTTTCTTCCAGTGTTACCAGCAGGTTGTGTCGAGCGGCCAATGAGAGCACCAGCTCTTCGTCCAGCGGTTTGACAAAGCGCATGTCCACCACGGTAGCCCCGAGTGCCACGGCGGCGTCCAGCGCCGGTGCCAGCAGGGTACCGAAATTCAGTATCGCCACCTCGCGCCCCTCCCTGACAACGCGTCCCTTACCGATGGGCAGTGGCGTCAGTTCCTGCGCAATGACCGCGCCCGGGCCGGTGCCCCTGGGGTAGCGGACCGCGGCCGGGCCGTCGAACATCAGTCCGGTGTGCAGCAGCTGTCGGGTCTCGTTCTCATCAGACGGAGTCATTACCACCATGTTGGGGATGCAGCGCAGATAGCTGATATCGAATGCCCCGGCGTGAGTTGGCCCATCCTCGCCCACCAGACCGGCACGGTCGATGGCAAACAGTACATCCAGGTTCTGGATGGCCACGTCGTGGATCAGCTGGTCGTATGCCCGCTGTAGAAACGTGGAATAGATCGCCACCACCGGTTTGGTACCGTCGCAGGCAAGTCCCGCCGCAAGCGTCACCGCGTGCTGCTCGGCAATAGCAACATCGTGGTAGCGGTCCGGAAAACGTTCGGAAAACGCCAGCAGGTCCGATCCTTCGCACATTGCCGGGGTAATGCCCACCACGCGATGATCCTGTTCGGCGGCGTCACACAGCCACTGGCCAAAAACGTTGGCGTATTTGGGTTTCGAGGCCTTGGGTTTGACCGGTTCCGGTTTGCTGGGCGGTACTGGCTCGATCTTGTTGATGGCGTGATAGCCAATCGGGTCGGCCTCAGCCGGGGCAAAGCCCTTGCCTTTGGTGGTGACCACGTGGAGGAACTGCGGGCCGTCCAGCTCGCGAATGTTTTCCAGGGTCTCGACCAGCAGAGGCAGGTCATGGCCATCGATGGGGCCAATGTAGTTGAAGCCCAGCTCCTCGAACAGGGTGCCGGGGGCGATCATGCCCTTGAAATGCTCTTCGGTCTTCTTTGCCAGCGCCCTCAGGTTGGGTGCGCCCTGCAGAACCTTCTTGCTGCTGTCCCGCACCTGATTGTAAGTGCGGCTCGCCAGCAGTTTGGCGAAATAGTTGGATAGGCCGCCGACGTTTCGGGAAATGGACATGTCGTTGTCGTTCAGCACCACCAGCATGTCGGCGTGCAGGTGACCGGCGTGGTTGAGCGCCTCGAACGCCATGCCGGCGGTCATTGCACCATCGCCGATGACAGCGATGCTCTTGCGCCCGGTGTTCTGCATGCGGGCCGCCAGCGCCATGCCCAGCGCGGCACTGATCGAGGTGCTGGAGTGGCCAACGCCGAAGGTATCGTAGTCGCTCTCCGCGCGCTTGGGGAAGCCGGCAAGGCCGCCTTTACGGCGAATCGTGCCCATCTGCTCACGACGCCCGGTCAGAATCTTGTGCGGATAGGCCTGATGCCCCACGTCCCACACCAGGCGGTCCCGTGGCGTGTTGAACACATAATGTAGAGCGACGGTGAGCTCGAGGACCCCAAGACCGGCACCGAAGTGGCCCCCGGTCTGGCCAACCGACCACAACAGAAATGCCCGCAGCTCCCGGGCGAGGCGGGTTAATTGCTCCGCCGGCAATATCCGCAACTGGTCCGGAGTCTCTATCCTGTCCAGTAGCGGCGTATGGGGCCGCTGGGGCGGGATTTCCTTGAAAATATATGTGTCCTGCATTTGCTCGGGTCTATTCCGGTCTGTGTGTGGCTAGTCAGAGAATGATAGTGTGCGCTTCCGGCACTGGATCAATCAATGGGTGCGGGCAACGACATAATCCGCAATGGCCCGCAAAGGATCTGCCTCGGAGCCGAAACCGGCGAGGCTGTCGTGGGCCAGTTTTTTCTGTTGCGACAGGTGATCCCGAGCACCCTGAATGCCGAGGAGTGCCGGGAAGGTCGGCTTGCCGCGGGCAACGTCGGAGCCCTGGGGCTTGCCGATGACCGACGTGTCCCCCTCGACGTCCAGCAGGTCGTCCTGCACCTGGAACGCCAGCCCGAGTGCGCGGGCATACTGGCCCAGATCGGCCAGCTGCTGCTTTGTTACGTGCGCTGCTGTCAACGCGCCCATGCGTACGCTGGCCTCAATCAGTGCGCCGGTCTTGTGGCGATGCATGGTTTCGAGTTCGGTGATCGACAGGGCCTTGCCCACCGATGCGAGATCGATGGCCTGGCCGCCCACCATGCCGCCATGACCACTTGCCCGGGCCAGTTCGCGGACCATGGACAGTCGTACGGTGTCATTCAGACCCGGTGCCGCGGCCAGCCAGTCGAAGGCCATAGCCTGCAGGGCGTCGCCGGCGAGGATGGCGGTGGCTTCATCAAAGGCAATGTGAGCGGTGGGGCGGCCGCGACGCAATTCGTCGTTGTCCATGGCTGGCAGATCGTCATGTATCAGTGAGTACGCATGTATCAGCTCCAGTGCGCAGGCCGGAACCAGTGCGTTGTCCGCGGGCTCACCCACCGCCACTGCCGCTGCGAGGCACAACGCAGGGCGAATGCGTTTGCCGCCGCCCAGAACGCCATACCGCATGGCCTGCTGCAGCCGGTCGGAGGGATGGCCGTCAGCTTCGATTCGCCGTTCCAGTTCGGCATCGACCCGCGCGCGGGCGGTTTCCAGAAAGCTTTCCGCAAGGAAGGGCTGTGCGGTCATCAGGCAGGGTCATCCGGCGTGAACGGTCGGGTCTCGAGGGTGCCATCGCTGTTCTGAACCAGCTGCTCAACCCGCTGCTCAGCGGATTTGAGCGCCTGCTGACATTCGCGGGTCAGCTTCACGCCGCGCTCGAATGCCGCCAGTGACTGCTCGAGAGAGAGTTCACCCTGTTCGAGGTCGCGAACCAGTTTTTCCAGCTCATCAAGGGATTTTTCAAAGTCGGCGATGGATGTTGCGCCTTGTTCACCGGCCATCAGGGCCTCCGGTTGCTTCGCGGGTTTCCGCGGGATTATAACAAAGGTTCGGCGCTATCGCTGCCAACAGAACTGACGTTGTTCGCCGGCCTGGCCCATCGGTCCCCAACTTTGCTCGGTGACGCGGATTTCCCCGCTGCGGCTGACCGACACAACCGTGGTCGCACGGGTGCCATAATCGCTGCCGACGATGAATGGGGAGGACAGAAAACGTTCGGTTTCCAGTCCCACGCCGGTATCCGGCAGGTCCGGGTCCGGCGCCGGAGCGGTGTCTTTCAGCAGCGGGATCAGCGCCTGGTGCAGGCCCTCGGACGCACCGGGCGGTGTCGCCGCCAGAGTATCCGCCACGGCGTTGCGCAACCTGAGCAGTTTCGGCCACGGGCTCTGCAACAGATGATTGCTGAGTCCATAGGTGCCCCGGTGCAGGTGACGGCCGGGATGGGCGTCGCGATTACTGAAATACCAGCCATCGTCAGGGTTCAGGCGGATCAGGTTGAATCCGGAGTAGTCCGCCTGTTGTTCCGTCAGACGCTTTTGAAGCGGGTGTTCGGGCTCGGCCAGCGCCCGCAGCGGCAGCTCGCCGCGACTGATTCGACCGGTTTCGGCGCTGCCTTCGCGCACGTTGGTAACGGCGGCCACCTCGCCACGTCGGGTGACGGCCAGCCAGGTGCCGCCGGAAAGCAGATCGCGGCCCGCCAGTACCGACGGCGTGTCGCCGCTCGACCACCATGTCATGGCAGCGGTGGGTCGACGGAAAAACTCGTCGCGGTTGGCGGCAACCACCAGCGGATAGTCCGGATGTTGTCCCACGGAAAAGGCAATCAGGCACATAGGTTTCGGGGCGCTCTCATAATGATCTCGGCTGCGTCGGTGTGTATCATACCAGCCTCACTAATTGTCCGGGTGTGACGGTAGCATGACCCTGTTGAGTGTAATTGGCCTGTATCTCGCACTGGGTGCGTTCGCCGGAACCTTGGCCGGGCTTTTCGGAATTGGCGGTGGCCTGGTGATCGTCCCGGTGCTGATTTTCAGTTTCGGGCTTCAGGGTATCAGTTCCGAGGTGGCCGCCCATATGGCAGTGGGCACCTCTCTGGCCACCATTGTGTTTACGTCGCTCAGCTCGATCCGGTCCCACCACCTGCACGCAGCGGTGCGCTGGGAGATATTCAGGCCCATGACCGGCGGAATTATCGTCGGCGCGCTGGTGGGTGCCTGGACAGCCTCCCTGCTCAGCGGCCCGGCATTGGAACTTGTCATCGGTGTGTTTGTCATTGTGGTGGCCATCAAGATGCTTCTTGAAGTCAATCCGAAACCCGGACGCATGGTGCCGGGTGCGACCGGTCTGGGCGTTGCCGGCGCCGGCATCGGCTGGGCTTCCGCCATTTTTGGCATCGGCGGTGGCACGCTGACGGTGCCGTACCTGAGCTGGTGCAACGTCAGGATGCAGCAGGCGGTGGGTACCTCGGCAGCCTGCGGGCTGCCCATCGCCGCCGCCGGAGCCCTGGGCAATATGGCGACCGGGTGGGGTAACGAACACCTGCCGGAGCTGAGTGTCGGGTTCATCTATTTGCCGGCGCTGCTGGGAATTATCCTGACCAGCGTATGGTTTGCCAGGGTGGGCGCCAATCTGGCGCACCGGCTGAACGCCCGTCTTCTGAAACGAGTTTTTGCCATCATGCTGATTCTGATCGGCATCCGCTTTCTTCTGAGCTGAGAGGTTACTGATGCTGCAGCATCCGCAGATTGATCCCGTGGCCATTTCCCTGGGGCCGCTGAAAATTCACTGGTACGGCCTGACCTACCTCGTGGGCTTCGTTGCCGGCTGGTGGCTGGGCCGGCTGCGGGCCCGCAAACCCTGGTCACCGCTGAACGAGGACCAGGTGGGTGATCTGCTGTTCTACATCGCCCTCGGCGTCATCCTTGGCGGCCGTTTCGGCTATGTGGTGTTCTACAACTTCGACGCCTTTATCGCGGATCCGCTGTGGTTGCTGCGGGTCTGGGAAGGCGGGATGTCGTTCCATGGCGGACTGCTGGGAGTGATGCTTGCCATGTGGTGGTATGGCCGCAAGGTGGGCAGTGGATTCTGGCGAATAGCGGATTTTGTCGCCCCGCTGGTGCCTGTTGGTCTTGGTGCCGGCCGCATTGGCAACTTTATTAATGGCGAACTCTGGGGCAAGCCGACGGACGTGCCCTGGGGTATGGTGTTCCCTCAGGCGCCGGACGCCCTGACACGTCACCCGTCTCAGCTCTATCAGTTTGCGCTGGAAGGTGTGCTGTTCTTTGTCATTTTGTGGTGGTTTTCCGCCAAACCACGCCCAAGGATGGCGGTTTCCGGCCTGTTTCTGGTGTGCTATGGCGTATTCCGCTTCCTGGTCGAATTCGTGCGGCAGCCGGACCCACAGCTGGGCTACCTGGCCTTCGACTGGCTCACCATGGGCCAGGTACTGTCGTTCCCGATGATACTGGCCGGTGCCGGCCTGATGTTGATTGCTTACCGCAGAGGTGTTGAATGAAAGCCTATCTTGACCTGATGAAAGACGTGGTCGATAACGGTCTCGACCGGGGCGACCGCACCGGCGTGGGCACCCGTTCGGTCTTTGGCCGCCAGATCCGCTTTGATCTGCAGGACGGTTTCCCGCTGGTGACCACCAAGAAAGTCCACCTGCGCAGCATCATTCAGGAACTGCTGTGGTTTTTGCAGGGCTCCACCGACAACAACTGGTTGAAAGAGCGCAACGTCTCCATCTGGAACGAATGGGCGCTGGACAACGGCGACCTGGGGCCGATCTACGGCAAACAATGGCGCAGCTGGCACTGCCCGGACGGCCGTACTGTTGATCAGATCAGTGAGCTGATTGAGCAGATCCGCCACAAGCCCAACTCCCGCCGGCTGATTGTCTCTGCCTGGAACCCGGCGGAGCTGCCGGACGAATCCATCGGTCCCCAGGATAACGTCCGCGAGGGTCGCATGGCACTGGCACCGTGCCACTGCCTGTTCCAGTTCTACGTTGCCGACGGCAAGCTCTCCTGCCAGCTGTATCAGCGCAGCGCGGACCTGTTCCTCGGCGTGCCGTTCAACATCGCCTCCTACGCGCTGCTGACCCACATGATTGCCCAGCAGTGCGATCTGGGTGTCGGCGAGTTCGTGCATACCTTCGGCGATTGCCATCTGTATCAGAATCACCTGACCGACGACATCGTCTTCGAGCAGTTGAAGCGGGAGCCGCGGGCGTTGCCGAAGCTGGTGATCAAGCGGAAACCGGAATCAATTTTCGAGTACGAGCTGGACGATTTCGAATTCGAGGGTTATGACCCCTATCCGGGAATCAAGGCACCCATTGCCATCTGAGCCGTGCAGTCACCCAAGTTCCAGAGGAATCGAAATGCGCAAGGCACTCATCGTCGCTATGTCCCGTAACCGGGTCATCGGTCGTAACAACAAGCTACCCTGGTATCTGCCGGGTGATTTGCGGTACTTCAAGCAGGCTACCATGGGCAAACCCATCATCATGGGGCGGAAAACCTGGGATTCCATCGGCCGGCCGTTGCCGGGACGGATGAACGTGGTTATTTCACGGAATCCGCAATGGGAAGCGCCCGCGGGTACCGTAGCGGCAGCGTCACTGGAGGAAGCGTTGGTTAAAGCCGAGGCACAGGCTGAAATCGAGGGTGGGGACGAAGTGATGATTATCGGAGGCGGGCAGATCTACGCCGAAGCTTTGCCGATGGTGAATCGGATCTACATCACCCAGGTGCATGCGGACGTCGAAGGGGATGCATTCTTTCCGGAAGTGAACTGGGATGGCTGGGAAGAAATCGGACGGGAGGATTTCTCCGCGTCCGATAACAACCCATATGACTACAGTTTCGTCGTCTATCAGCGCTTGGCGTCAGCCTGACGGGGCGGGCGCTTACCGGCGGGCTTGCCGCCTTTGCCCGGGGGCTTGCCCTTCGGGCCAGGGCCGCCACGACCCTTCGGGCCTTTCTTGAAGCCGGGCTTATAGCCAGGCTTGCCTCCGGGGCGGCCACCGCCGCCACCCTTGCGGTCACGGTGCGGGGCTGACGCTGACACCACCGGGATAGCTTCCGGCTGTTCCAGCGGCATGGAGCCGGGTTGCATGGCCTCCATCCAGCACGCCAGGGCGCCGGCGACCATCGCCATGTCCATTTCGTTGCGTTCGGCAATCTCGTCCAGCAGCGCCATCGATTTGGCCAGCTTGCGGTCCTCGGCAAAGCCCAGCAACTGTTGCTCGAATTGCTGCTCACGCATCTTTTTCAGATCCGTGGGCGAGGGCAGCTCATAGGCTTCCATGGGCGAGTTAGTGGCGCGCTCCAGGGTGCGCAGCCAGCTGCGCTCCCGCGGAGTCACCAGCAGAATCGCCTTGCCGTCGCGGCCGGCGCGGCCGGTACGACCGACGCGGTGAATATACGCCTCGGTGTCGTAGGGCACATCGTAGTTGATGACGTGGGTAATCCGCGGGACATCCAGGCCCCTGGCCGCTACGTCCGTCGCCACAATAATGTCTTTCTTGCCGCGCTTGAGGTCTTCAACCGTCTGCTCACGCTGACGCTGGTTAAGATCACCGTTCAGCGGCGCTACTGCGTGGCCGCGGGCAGAGAGCTTCTCGGCCAGCAGGGTGGTTTCGGCCTTGGTGCGCACGAAAATGATCGAGGCATCAAAGGGCTCAACCTCGAGAATGCGCGTCAGGGCATCGAGTTTGCGCTCGGCGTAGACCGGCAGCACGAACTGGGAAATCCGCTCGACCGTGCGGGTTTCGCTCTCGATCCGGACTTCCACGGCATCGCGCAGGTAGGTTTGGGCCACTTTCTTGATCTGCGGCGGCATGGTGGCCGAGAACAGGGCGCGCTGGCAGTTCTCCGGTGTCTTGGCGAGAATCGCCTCGACATCGTCGATAAAGCCCATGCGCAGCATTTCATCGGCCTCATCCAGCACCAGGGCCTTCAGGGCATCCAGCTTGAGGGTGCCGCGGCGCAGGTGATCCAGCAAGCGACCCGGGGTGCCCACAATGACCTGGGCGCCGCGCTTGAGTGCTTTCAGCTGGGGGTAAAAATCCTGACCGCCGTAGATGGGCAACACATGGAAGCGGCTGAATTTGCTGGCGTAGGTGGTAAACGCCTCGGCTACCTGGATGGCCAGCTCTCGCGTGGGGGCCAGCACCAGAATCTGGGGCTCCATTGAGGAGGCGTCGATCCGGCTCAGGAGCGGCAGCGCAAACGCTGCGGTTTTGCCCGTGCCGGTCTGTGCAACGCCAAGAAGGTGTTTGCCAGCAAGCAGCGCGGGGATGGCCTGGGCCTGAATCGGAGACGGAGTTTCATAACCGACGGTGGTCACAGCTTCAAGAACGGCTGAGTCCAGACCAAGTTCGGCAAAAGACAATTCTGACATTAATGTACTCGGAATTCGGAGGGTAAAGCATTGCATTGCAATGCATGATGTGCGCGCATTATAGCCGGTTTGGCGCGGCTTTAATACGCATAATAACGGACCTGCCGTAGGTAGTTGCCGGTGCGGCCCATTGCGCCTTGCGGAACAATTGGGCAATCTTCACAGGGTTTCCAATAGCAAGCTAACAGGGCAATCCGATGAATTTTGATGATGTGCTGGCGGCCGGCAAGGCCGGAACAGAGCTGATGTTTACGCCGGACTGGGCGCAGGGGCGGGCAACCTTTGGCGGCATTATTGCGGCCCTCGTGTTCGACAAGATGGAGAAGGTGGTCGCGCCCGGGCGCGCCATGCGATCCATGCAGGTTTCCTTCGTCGGGCCGGTGACACCGGATGTGCCGGTGGAGATTGAGGCCGACATTCTGCGGGAAGGCAAAGCCGTCAGTCAGGTGCAGGGCCGCATCGTCCAGGAGGGCGAGGTGAAGCTGGTGTGCCTGGCCAGTTTCGGTGGTGACCGGGAATCGGTGGTTGCGGTCAGCCCGCTTCCGGCTCCCGATGCGGCTCCGGTGAGCGAGTGTCAGGGCCTGCCCTACATCAAAGGCATGACACCGGAATTCACCCAGCACATCGATATGCGCTGGGCCTTCGGTGCTTTCCCGTTCAGTGGCAGGGGCGGGCGTGATATGGGCGGCTGGATGCAATTCCGCGAAACCCCGGCCGAGATTACCGACGCCCACATCGTGGCCCTGGTCGACGCCTGGCCGCCGGCGGTTTTACCGCACCTCAAAGGCCCCGTGCCGGCCAGTTCGCTGAACTGGGCGCTGGATATCATGCATCCGCGGCCAGCCATCAAGCCGGGCGACTGGTTACTGTATCGGGCGAGTATTGATCAGGCCGGGTCAGGTTACGGGCACACTCAGGCGGGGATCTGGACCGAAAAGGGTGAATTGGTGGCGCTCAGCCGCCAGACCGTCACGGTGTTTGGCTGACACCACCGGTCGCGTGAGCTGGCGCGCTCAGGCCGCCAGCTCCGACTTCAGTGCATCAATGATGATGCGGGCAAAGTCATCGGGAGAATCTTCCTGCAGGAAATGCCCGCCTCTGAGGGTGATGTGGGGTTGGCCATAGGCACCGGGAATGCGCCGTTGCATATGCCGGTCGCCACCGCGGGTGATCGGGTCGCCGCTGCTGAAGCAGGTGATGAACGGTTTGCGCCACTTCTCCAGGACCCGCCATGCAGCCTTGTTGGCGTCACTGGCCGGGTCGTCCGGTGAGACGGGAACCAATTTTGGAAACGCCCGTGCTCCAGCCTTATATTCCGCGTCCGGGAACGGCGCTTCGTACGCCGCCAGCTCAGCCTTGGTCAAGGTGCGTTCGGTACCCAATTGCACAATCCGCGCCACCGGAAACCATGGGCTGTGTGTGGCAAAGGCTTTCCACAGTGCAAAAATCGGCGGTACCGAGGTGTCGCCGGTGGGCAGCATGCCATTGCCGACAATGATGCGCTGGAACCGCTGCGGATTTTCCGCCGCCAGCCGCAAACCCAGCAGGGATCCCCAGTTCTGACAGACCAGCGTGATGTTGCTGAGATCGAGTGCCTCCAGCCAGCGGGTCAGCCAGGCGATGTGCCCCTGATAGCTGTAATCGCCAACAGCGGCGGGTTTGTCGGACTTACCAAAGCCGATCAGATCCGGAGCGAGTACCCGGTGGCCCGCCGCAGCGACCGCGGGAATCATGTGCCGGTAGAGGTAGGACCAGGATGGCTCTCCATGGAGCATCACCACCGGTGAGGCGGAGGCCGGACCCTCATCCACGTAATGCATCCGCAGTCCTGGTTCGACATCCAGGTAGTGAGGTGCAAAGGGGTAATCCGGGAGACCCTCGAAACGGGTCTCGTCGGTTCGCAGAATACGCATGCCCATCGACTGTCCTGACTGAGTGGTTGCGTGGCTAGGAATGTGCCAGCCTTAACTCAGACAAGGATAAATCAGATGGAAATTTTCTGTGTTTGGTTTCGGTAACAGAGCGTTGCCCGATTGAATCAGGATGCGATCCGGAACAGTAATTCTGCGTCGTCCAGTGTGGCCAGCGCCTCGTCGCAGCAGTTAACCGCGCCACAATCGTCGGCCGAGCAGAGGCCGATGGTCTGGCAACAAAAATCCAGGAAACGTTCGCCTCCGTTGCGGAACAGGCGTGCGCGGGGCAGGGTGGAATGGCAATGTCCGCAGAGCAGCATGGGTACTGCGCTCCCTTCCGCGGCAATCGCGTTGTAATGTTGATGTTCACTCATTTCAGACCTCCTCAGTGTCCCTAACATAAGGGTCCAATATGACAGCTCGAAGACGGCGGACCCCGTTTTTGCAGGTAACAGGTACGTGCCGGCATCCGCTTACGTTCACTATAGGTCAGGGATCAGGCGTCGGCATCCGGAATCGGTCGGCGATTGGAGCGTTTGTCTTCCCAGTCAAGCTCCTTGGGGTTGTACCAGCCGATCCGGTGCAGCACCTTTTCCCGGGTGGCTGGTGACAGCGTGGGCCAGAGCTCATGAAACTCGTCCAGGCCCTGTTCCCGCTGTTTCTGTTGCTTGCTCTGCAGCCGGCGCATAATGCGCGGCAGGTGCAGCGCTTCACCAAGCTGGCCGGGCACCCACACTTCTTGTCCCATCACCTTGCGGCGATGGGTGCGGGCCGCCAGGACGCGGTGCAGGGCGCCTGCGGCGTCCAGTGCGGTTTCAATGCTGAATTCTTCGTATTCCAAGGACTTGACCTGTTTTATTACTGATCAATAACCAACCACTATACCCTGAAAAAGGCGGCAGTGGCCACGGGCCGTGTTAGGCTGTGGTCAGCTAACCGGACATCTCAATCGGGAACCCTTCAGATATGTACGCAAAACTGGAAACACGGACTTTTCTTGCTCTGCTGGTGGGCGTGTCCCTGGCCTTCTTTCTGCTCATGAAACCCTTTTTCGGACCCATTTTCTGGGCCGTTGCCATTGCCCTGATCTTCCACCCGGTGCGGGAGGCTGTGGCGCGTAAGCTGGGGGATCGTCCCAACTCCGTGGCGCTGCTGACGCTGTCCATCTGCATGGTGATTGTGGTCATACCCGTGGTTCTGCTGGTGACCTCGCTGGTTGCGGAGGGGCTCGGTCTTTACCAGAAAATCCAGAACGGGGAGATACGACCCGGAGAATACATTGATCGGGTGAACCAGTCGTTTCCGGCCATTGAGGCGTTTCTGGCCCAGTTCGGCATCGATTTCAGCGAGATGCGCGACCGTGCGGTCAGCGCGTTTCTCGGGGGCAGTCAGTTTCTCGCCAAGCAGGCTCTCGGGCTCGGGCAGAATACTTTCCAATTTTTTCTGGGCCTGGCGCTGATGGTGTACCTGGCGTTCTTCCTGCTGCGGGACGGCAGGAAGTTGGTGGAGTTGCTGATCCGTGCGCTGCCGTTGGGGGATGCCCGCGAGCGGCTGCTGTTTGCCAAGTTCGCGGAGGTTACCCGGGCCACCGTGAAGGGCAATTTACTCATCGCCATTATCCAGGGTGCCCTGGGCGGCCTGATTTTCTGGATTCTGGGCATTACCGGCGCCTTGCTGTGGGGGGTGGTCATGGCTATCGTATCGTTGATACCCGCGATCGGCGCATCGCTGGTGTGGGTGCCGGTGGCGATTTATCTGGCAGCGGTGGGCGATCTGGTGCCGGCCGCGGTGCTGACGGCCTACGGCGCCATTGTGATTGGCCTGGCCGACAACGTGTTACGCCCCATTTTTGTGGGCCGGGATACCAAGCTGCCGGATTACATCGTGCTGCTGTCGACCCTGGGTGGCATTGTCATGTTCGGCATCAACGGATTCGTGATGGGGCCGCTGGTGGCGGCCCTGTTCATGGCGTTCTGGGGTATTTTCATACGCGAGTTCAGTGAGAACCCCGAGGAAGCCGGCGATCCTGAACCTGTGCAGGAGACGTCCGGGCCTGGGGCCGGTTAAGCCGGTTGCCGCGAAAAATGTGATAGGCTTTGCGGTGGAAGCCTGATCTGTAGGGACGGGCTCCACAAACCCATAAAAAGAAGAACTGGTACCCCGGACGGTATCAGGCGAGTTCCAGGAGAATTCCATGCGCTTTACAACATTGACACGACATCAACTGGCCACTGCTGCCTTGGCCACTGCCCTGACCCTGACTGCCGTACCCGCCGCCCTGGCCGACGACACCGTCGCACTGAAAAACGCCCTTTATGGCGCAGGCTATGACGTCAGTAACGTGAACCGGTCCATGGATAAGGGCACCCGCGCGGCACTTCGTGCTTTCCAGACCGATCAGGGGCTGGATGTAACCGGGGAACTGGATGAGGCGACCAAGTCGGCACTGGGCATGGTGCCGGTAGACATTGCTGCTGCCCAGTCGGCCCAGACTTCGGAGGCGGGCGCCATGAAGGCCAACGACACCGCAACGCCGTCAGATGACGGCGCGGGTGAAGACGACGCGGTGGAAGAGGACGATGACGGCGGCTGGTCGTTGTTCTGACCCCGACGGCATAAAAAAGCCCGCCAGGCCAGTGACCTGAGCGGGCTTTTTTATGGTCGGCGCCGCAGCGCCGCCGGGCCCGATCAGTCGAGCTTGCTGAGATCCCTGACCGCACCCTTGTCGGCGCTGGTCGCCAGCAGGGCGTAGGCCTTGAGCGCAGCAGAGACCTTGCGGTCCCTGGACAGCTCAGGCTTCCAGCCTTTCGCATCGCGCTCAGCGCGGCGGCGGTCCAGCTCGTGCTGATCCAGTTCCACATTGATGCTGCGGTTGGGAATATCGATGCGGATCAGGTCGCCGTTTTCGATCAGGCCAATGGCCCCCCCTGCTGCGGCTTCCGGTGAAGCGTGGCCGATCGACAGGCCGGAAGTGCCCCCTGAAAAGCGACCATCGGTCAGCAGGGCGCAGGATTTGCCGAGGCCCTTGGATTTCAGGTAGCTGGTGGGGTAGAGCATTTCCTGCATGCCGGGTCCGCCCTTGGGGCCTTCGTAGCGGATGATCACCACTTCGCCTTCTTTGACCTCGTCACTGAGGATGCCGGCGACGGCGGAATCCTGGCTCTCGAACACCCGCGCCTTGCCTTCAAACACGTAGATGCTCTCGTCCACCCCGGCGGTTTTGACCACGCAGCCGTCCAGGGCGATGTTGCCGTACAGCACCGCCAGGCCGCCCTCAGCCGAGTAGGCGTGTTCGACCGAGCGGATGCACCCGGTTTCGCGGTCACCGTCGAGGGAGGGCCAACGCGTGCTCTGGCTGAACGCGGTTTGTGTGGGGATGCCGGCAGGGCCTGCCTTATAGAGCTCTACCACCTCCGCCGGCGGTTTGCGCATGATGTCCCAGGTTTCCAGGGCCTCGTGCATGGTCTTGCTGTGCACTGTCGGCAGGTCGGTGTTAATCAGCCCGCCGCGTTCCAGTTCGCCGAGAATGCCCATGATACCGCCGGCACGGTGAACGTCTTCCATGTGATATTTAGGCGAGTTGGGCGCCACCTTGCATAGTTGCGGCACCTTGCGGGAGAGCCGGTCAATCTCGTTCAGGGTGAACGGGACGCCGCCTTCCTGGGCGGCTGCCAGCAAGTGCAGAATGGTGTTGGTGGAGCCACCCATGGCAACGTCCATCACCATGGCATTCTCGAACGCGGCCATGGAGGCGATACTCAGAGGTAAGACGCTGGCGTCGTCCTCCTCGTAATAGCGTCGCGCATTCTCCACAATCTGGCGTCCGGCCTTCAGAAACAGCTGTTCCCGGTCGGCATGGGTGGCCAGCAGTGAGCCGTTGCCGGGTAGGGCCAGGCCAATAGCCTCGGTGAGGCAGTTCATGGAATTGGCGGTGAACATGCCGGAGCAGGAGCCGCAGGTGGGGCAAGCGCTGCGTTCGTACTCGGCCACGGTTTCATCATCGGCATTGGGGTCAGCGGCAATGACCATGGCGTCCACCAGATCGAGCTTGTGCTCGGACAATTTGGTCTTGCCAGCCTCCATTGGACCGCCGGAAACAAATATGGTCGGGATGTTGAGGCGCATGGCGGCCATCAGCATGCCAGGAGTAATCTTGTCGCAATTGGAAATGCACACCAGCGCATCGGCGCAGTGGGCGTTGACCATGTACTCCACGGAGTCGGCGATGATTTCCCGGGACGGCAGCGAGTACAGCATGCCGTCGTGGCCCATGGCGATGCCGTCATCCACGGCGATGGTGTTGAATTCCTTGGCGACGCCGCCGGAGGCCTCGATTTCGCGGCAGACCAGCTGGCCCAGATCCTTCAGGTGAACGTGGCCGGGCACGAATTGGGTAAAGGAGTTGGCAACCGCAATGATCGGCTTGCCGAAATCGCCATCTTTCATACCGGTGGCGCGCCAAAGCGCACGGGCACCGGCCATGTTACGGCCGGCAGTGGAAGTCCGCGAACGATACTGGGGCATGGGTTTCTGGTCTCTCTGGTTGCCTGTGTTCAGATTTGAAAAGGCAGAGGATACCAGATTCGACCCTGTTCGCATGGTTGTTTTGCGGGTCCGTGTTTACAATAAGTAACGATGTCTGAAACCGTCGCCTTCGGGTACGGGAGTGATTGCCTGATCGGGAGAAAGCCTATGGCTGGCCGGGAAAGCCTGCCGCTGAGTCGTCTGAAACAGTTCCAGCCGCTGAACCGGTTAACGGATGAACAGCTTGTTGTGCTGGCCAGTCGTGCAGAGCGACGCGTGCACGGGCCCGGCCAGCGAGTGGCGGAGCGTGGTGTGCGCGATGGTCTGGAGCTGTTTCTGATTGACGGAGTGATCGAGCTGGAATCGGCGGATGGCCGCAGGGCCACCATTGATTCCCAGAGCGAGAAAGCCCTGAACCCGATCGCCCGGCTGCAACCGCGGATATACGACGTCACGGCGGTGCGCAATTGCGAGTTTCTCGTGGTGGAGCAGGACATTCTCAATCAATTGCTGCGCTCTGCACCGGTGAAGCAGGTGGAAATGGAATCCGGGGACGCCTTCGGCAACGACGAGAGTGAAGAGCATCATCTGCTGATGGAGTTCTACTCGGAATTGCGGTCCAACCAGATCAACCTGCCCAGCGTGTCGGACGTGGCCTGGAAAGTTCGGCGAATTGTGGACCGGGACGACACCAGTGCCGAACAGGTAGCGCTGGCGGTATCGGCCGATCCGGCGATGGCGGCGAAACTGGTTCGTGCCAGTAACAGTCCGCTCTACCGTGGCTTCAGCGATGTCCGCAATGTGCGTGAAGCGGTGGTGCGCTTGGGCATGAGAACCACCCGTCAGCTGGTCACCGTGTTTGCCATGCGGGAGGTGTTCAAGACGCGGCAACCGGCGTTGCAGAAAGAAATGGTCCGGTTGTGGCGGCATTCCCGTGAGGTTGCCGCCCTGTGCTGGGTTCTCGCCGACAGCGCCACCCGTCTGAACCCGGAAGAAGCCATGCTGGCTGGCCTGCTGCATGATATCGGAGTGGTGCCGGTACTGGTTCAGGCCGAGCATCATGTGAACCTGTTCGCTGATCCGGCCAACCTTGCCCATGCTGTGTCGGAGCTCCGCGCCGATGTGGGTACGGCGATGCTGGAGAACTGGTCGTTTCCTCCGGCGTTTACCGAGGCCGTGCGCCATGCCGAGGACTGGGCCCATGAGTGCCGTGCGCCCGAACCCCAGTTGGTGGATGTGGTGATTGTTGCCCAGTTGCACTCGATGATCGGTTCCAGTCAGAATGCCAGCCTGCCGGCATTTGACCAGGTACCGGCCTACCGGCGGCTCGGCGAGTTGGAACTGAATGCGTCGCGCAGCCTGCAACTGCTGACCGAAGCGCGGGCACGGGTGGACGAGGTCCACCGGTTGCTGTCGATTCACTGACGTTGCGTGATGATTAATTCTGAGTTAACCCAAAGGTGGCCGTTGCCCAGATGAACGTACCTCTTTTTCCGCTGAACTCGATCGTGCTGCCGCGGGGGCGTATTCCCCTTCAGCTCTTCGAGCCTCGCTACATCGATATGCTGACGCGCTGCCTGAAGGAGGATCGCGGCTTTGTGGTGGTGCTGCTCCGCGAAGGGGTAGAAACCAGGAAAGAAGCCGCGTTCTACGATATTGGCACCTACGTTCGCATCATTGATTTCCAGCAACTGGATAACGGCTTGTTGGGTATCACCGTTGAAGGGCAGGGCAAGGTGTCCGTGGTCAGGAGCTGGCAGGAAGAGGATGGCCTGAACCTGGGTGACGTGGAGTGCCTGATGGATGAGGCCGATTGCAAAGTGCCTGAGCGTTATACCGAGCTGCCTTCGGTTCTTCGGGCGCTGTTCCGTCACCCGGTGATCCGGGATCTGGATATGGCAGTGGATTACGAGGACGCCCGCGATGTGGGGTGGCGGCTGACTGAGCTGTTGCCCCTGGACAAGCAGGAAAAACAGCGCCTGGTCGAGCTTCAGGATCCGCTGGAGCGGCTGAGCCGTCTGCAAACCCTGCTGGAAGCCCTCGAGCAGGACTGATAACGGCACCGCGCTCCCGCAATCGGCTCAGAGCGGAGCGTAGAACTGCACCGCCTCCGGCCAGCGGTGCCAGGTGTATATCGCAGCAAAGCCTCCCCAGGCCAGCGTGGTTGCTACCAGCGACGCATCCGGCGCCAGCGGCACCTGGTCATAGCGGCTGTAGCTGGCGCGAATGTAGCCGGTAATCGCCAGCCCCAGCAACAGCCCGCCCACGACATCTGTGAACCAATGCACCCCGAGATACAGACGGCTGAGGGCGACCAGTACAACGGGGACGCTGAACAGCAGGTAAATGCGCCAGCGCTGGTAGTGGCGATTCTCCCGGGCAATAAAGTTGGCGATCAGGGTGCTCAATACGGTGATGCCGGCGGTGTGGCCACTGGGGAAAGCGGCGGAGACCGGAGGTGCCAGCACCTGCTCCGGTCGAGGAATGGCGGTGGCGGATTTGAGCGCCCAGACCACCGCAAACGTAATCACCGCCGCGGCACCGATGTGCACGGCCGCGCCGTAGAAACCCCGAAATGTCAGTCCCAGGCACAGAAACGCAGCGGCTGCGATCAGCACCGGACCATCGGCCATAACCGTCAGGAAAATCATGGCCGGATCGAACAGCGGTAATCGCAGAGAGGAGAACCATTCCGCCACCGCCTGGTCAAAGGGGGTCAGCAGGTGGGTACCGGTGGTGAGCTGACTGCAGATCAGAAACAGAGCGGTGCAGCTTACCGCCAGAGACAGTGATGACAGCGGGAATTCGCCGGCCTGGGCCGGTCGCTCGCTGGAGTAAAGGCGCCAGAACCGATGGGGGGCCTCGTACCCGGCCATTTTCCCGGCGAGCCATTGATAGAGGCGACTGTCGTGGCCGAGCCCCAGTTGGAAGCGGAAAACGGTCAGATAGATTAGCAGCAGGGCGCCCAGACTCACGCCGATCACCGGATAGAAATGGACGGGCGGACGAAGATCCGCTGTTAGCGCGCTGCCCACCATATACCCCGGTAACACATAGGCGGGTGCCCAGCCCACGGCGGAGGTCAGGTTAAACAGTAGGAACCGACGCCAGGGCATCAGCAGGGCGCCGGCAATCAGGGGGATGACAGGGCGGACCGGCCCAACAAACCGTCCGATCACCACACTGACGCCGCCGTACCGGTAAAAGAAATGCTCGCCCTTGGCAATCATCTTCGGGTATCGGCTCAACGGCCAGATCCGGTCCAGTCTGCCCTGGCAGAGTCTGCCCAGAGCGAAGCTGATGCTGTCCCCGAGAATGGCGCCGAGGGCGGCCCACAGCAGCAGATCCACCAGCGGCATGCCGATCTGACCGGCCAGGACGGTAATCGCAAAAATGATGGCTACCCCGGGTATCAGGATGCCAGCGATGGCGAGGGACTCGGCAAAGGCGGTGGCAAACATCGCCACGGACAACCAATCCGGGTTGATGGACAGCCAGGCGGATAGGCTGGTCAGCCAGTCACTGCTCATGACCCGGCGGCGTCTCCCGGCAGGAACCACACCGAGTCCGCCCCGCGCTTGCGGGCCTCTTCCATGGCCTGGTGCGTGCGCTTACGCAAGGTGTCGGTGCGGGTGTCTCCGGAGCCGCGGGTGGTGCAGCCGAGGCTGATGGTTGCTTTACCGACGCCCGCCCAGTTCTGCTCTGCAATGGTCCGACGTATGCGCTCTGCAATGACTCGCACGCCTTCCTCGGGCGTGAACGGCAGGATCAGGAAAAATTCGGAGTTATTGAGGGTGTACAGGGTATCGCCGGCACGGATTACTCCGAACAGATGCTGGGTGACATTGCGGAACAGTGTCTGCATCCCGGTCTTGCCGTGCAGATCCTCCACCTCGTCTGCGTAATCAATGGCCAGCGTGATGACCGACAGGCAGTGCCCGGTTGCGATGGCCCGACTGATCTCCTTTTGCAGGGTTTCGTCCAGAAAACGGGCATTGTGGGCGCCGGTGACCGGATCGGTGATGGCGAGATCCTCCGCAGACTGGGCCATGTGATCGTAGTGCCAGACGTAGAGGGCGCCGATGGTAATCAGTGCCAGGCCACCGGCCAGTACTGTTGCGGCAGTTTGCAGTGGCTGGCTGAACAGCAGAAAGGTGCCGAGGGCAAGCAGCAGCGCGATTGACAGGATGACGGCCTGGCGCAGAGGCAGGATCAACAGATTCAGCAAGATCAGCGGCATGCTCCAGTGGCTGATGCCCGGGGCACTCATCGCGAAGGTGGCGGTCACCAGGCCGCTGTTGAGCGCGGTCAGAATGATCAGATGACCGGGGGCTGACAATTGGTGGCGGCGGCACAGAATGGTGTAGCCGGCACCGGCCACCGTCAGTATCGCCATGCCCGCTGCCAGGTAGAACAGCCCGTAGAAGCCGTAGCGCAGGTTCTGGAACGCCAGGCTGGCAATGAACAGACTGGCCAGGCAGTAACCGGCCAGGTGGGTGTATGTGCGCAGGCGAGTTTCGGTCATGCGGCAGGCCCTCCGGTTTCGGGCTCAGTGGGGGTAGGCGCAGTCTGTGACCGGGTGCTGTAGGACTGCGCCCGGTTGCCCCCCTGCAGTTGAGCCCGCCGCAATGCATTGGCGGCCGATTGCTGCATGCTGTTGGCGTCGTCACCGATGTTGAGTCCGGAGATGCCGGCGCTGACGGTGAGTTCCAGTCCATGGGAGGCCAGCAGCGCTCGCAGGCCCTTGCGGATGGTATCGGCGCGCACGGCGGCCTCTGCGGTGGAAATGCCGGGCAGAATGATCAGGAATTGCAGATCAGCGACCCGGTAGTAGGTGTCGAAGTCCCGCAACTGGGAGTGCAGGTAGCGTCCGATCCGGGGGAGAATGGAACGGATGTCAGCATCGGGGTCGCTGTCGCTCAGATGGGTGTCGAGGCCAATCATGATCAGCGACATGTCTGTACCCTCCCGCTCGCTACGCTGGATTTCCTTGTGCAGGTCGGCCGACAGGTACTCGCGGCTGGCGGCCTGTGTCAGTTCGTCGGTGCGGCGCAGGGGGGCCAGCTGGCGTGATTTGTACTCCCGCAGAAACACAAGCAGGGCAGACAGCATGATCGTCAGCAAGAAGGCGCTGATCATCTGGTGGCGCTCCGGCAGGCCGGCGGACCAGTGGGTAGCGATCATCGCAAAAAATGCGCAGACCACGGTGACCAGTGCCGCCCAGCTCAGCGGGAGCAGGGCAAACGCCACCAGCGGCGCCAGATAGAGCCAGTGCACCAGGCTCCAGGGTCCGGCCCACAGGCTGCTGAGCAGCAAGGCAAGGAAGCCGCAAAGAATCAGACGGTTGACGGCAGGCCAGGGCGCTTCGGCCCGGCGGGGATGGAAGGTACTGCCGGTAAACACCAGTGCCGCTGCCGTCACAGCGGTGAGCGCGGTGAGGGAGTCTCCGGAGAAGGCGGCCAGTGCGGCAACGATGGCCAGAGCGACGAACCCGACTCTCGACAGGCGGCTCAACAGGAATTTTTCGGCCATCTGGGCCATAGTATCCATCCTCTCCCGGACATCCGTTTGTGTCAGCATACCGCAGGTCGCATGGAATAGCCTGCATCCTTCGGTGCTCTTTGAATGGCCAGCAGGCCCGTTAGCAGCGGTATAATAATCGTTTGGGATGCGTACTTGAAACGGGAAAGGTAAAGTTAGTCCCTGAATTGCAATTCTGGCCACCAAAACGAAAGGTAATCGAATGGATATTGCAGCTTACATGGCTGGCGTCGGGCAACAGGCACGTACAGCAGCAACCGCCGTGGCCCGCTCAACCACGGCCGTGCGCAATCAGGCCCTGCTGGCGACGGCCGAAGCGCTGGACGCGGCCCGCAGCAAGCTGACCGCGGCCAATGCCCGTGATCTGGCCCAGGGCCGTGACAACGGTCTTGACGCGGCCATGCTGGATCGTCTGGAGCTCACCGCCGAGCGCATTGACGGGATGATCGAGGGGCTGCGGCAAGTGGCGTCGCTGCCCGATCCGATCGGCGCGATTACCGATATGACCTATCGGCCCTCCGGCATCCAGGTGGGCAAAATGCGGGTGCCACTGGGCGTGATCGGCATTATTTACGAATCGAGACCCAATGTGACGGTGGAGGCCGCAAGTCTGTGCCTGAAATCCGGCAATGCCACCATTCTTCGGGGCGGGTCGGAATCGATCCACTCCAATCAGGCGATTGCTGCCTGCGTGGCGTCCGGGCTGGCGGCCGCCGGGCTGCCGGAAACCGCGGTGCAGGTCATCAATACCACTGACCGGGCCGCCGTGGGTGAGCTGATCACCATGCCCGAGTACGTAGACGTGATCGTGCCCCGGGGTGGCAAGGGCCTTATCGAGCGCATCAGTCGGGACGCGCGGGTGCCGGTGATCAAGCATCTGGACGGCGTTTGCCATGTGTACATCGACAGTCACGCCGATCCGGAGAAAGCGTTGAATGTGGCAGTGAATGCCAAGACCCATCGCTACGGCACCTGCAACACCATGGAAACCCTGCTGGTGGACGCCGAAGTTGCGGACGACATGCTGCCTCTGTTGGCGGGCGCCTTTGTGGAAAAAAGTGTAGAACTGCGGGGCTGTGAGCGCACCTGTGCCCTGGTGTCGTCGGCCCATGCAGCAACGGAGGCCGACTGGGAAGCGGAATACCTCGCACCGATCCTCGCGGTCAGGGTGGTGGACGGCCTCGACGGGGCGATTGCCCACATCAACCGTTACAGTTCCCAGCACACAGACAGCATCATTACCGAAAACTACACCCGCGCCCGCCGGTTCATCACTGAAGTGGATTCCAGTTCGGTGATGGTGAACGCCTCGACTCGTTTCGCGGATGGTTTCGAGTATGGGCTGGGTGCGGAGATCGGCATATCCACGGACAAGATTCATGCCCGGGGCCCCGTCGGCCTCGAAGGGTTGACGTCGCAGAAGTATGTGGTGTTCGGCGACGGCCACATCCGGACCTGATTGCCCATGCATGTTATCTATGGCGGCACTTTCGATCCGATCCACAACGGCCACCTGCGTCTTGCCATTGAACTGAAAGAGCGGCTGGGCGTGGGTGAGATTTCCCTGGTGCCTTGTCATATGCCCCCCCATCGCGAGGATCCCGGTGCCGGCAGTGGCCTGCGCCTGCGCCTGCTGGCCATGGCTGTCGAGGGCGAGCCAGGGCTGCTGGTGGATGACCGGGAGCTGCAGCGGGAGGGCGCCTCCTACACTGCCGACACCCTGCGCCAGCTACGCAGTCAGTTGGGTGACCAGGAGCCGCTGGTGATGGTGGTCGGTACCGATGCGTTCGCCGGGTTTGATCGCTGGCGGGAATGGGAGCAGATTCCGCAGCTTGCCCACGTGGTGGTGGTGCGGCGCCCGGGGCCGCTGCCCGACCCGCGGGGAGCGCCGGCAAAGCTGCTTCGCGAGCGTCGCGTGGGCGGGGCGGAAGCCCTTCATGAAGCGCCCCACGGCTACTTTCTGGAGCTGGACCCGCCACTTCTCGATATCTCGGCTACCGGCATCCGTGAGCGTATCGGAAGCGGGCGATCGCCGCGCTACCTTTTGCCCGACCCCGTATGGCGGGAAATTTGCCGGCTCGGGCTTTACGGTGCATGCCCTGACGGGAACTTTTAGTGCTACAATTGCATTTGAATATGACTTTTCGGGTGGCCGCCGACGCCGCCACCCGTCCGACAGGGTGATTATGCAGGCTGAGCAACTGAAAGATCTGGTGATAAGTGCACTCGAGGATGTTAAAGCACAGGATGTGAGTGTGATTGATGTTCGAAATCGTACCAGCGTGACCGACTACATGGTTCTCGCCTCGGGAACGTCCAATCGCCATGTGAAATCACTGGCGGAGTCTGTTGTCTCCGAAGCGAAAGAGCAGGGCGTCCGTGCTGGCAATGTCGAAGGCAGTAACGTCAGCGACTGGATTCTGGTGGACCTGGGTGACGTGGTGGTTCACGTCATGATGCCGGCCACCCGTGAGTTCTACGATCTCGAGCGCCTCTGGCGCGATGCGCCGGATCTGGGTGTTGCAGGTAGCGAATAAGCATGCGGTTGCGACTGATCTGTGTAGGGCAGAAGATGCCCGACTGGGTCAGCCAGGGCTATAACGATTACGCCCGCCGAATGCCGCCGGAGCTGCCGCTGGAACTGGTAGAGATCCCCATGGCTCATCGCGGCAAGAATCCTGACATTCCCCGGCTGATGCAAAAAGAGAGCGATTCGATTCTGGCGGCCACCGGGCCCCGGGATCGTGTCGTCGCTCTGGAGGTGGGAGGCCGCCCCTGGTCGACGGAAAAGCTCGCCAGCCAGCTGGAAAACTGGCAGCAGGACGGCCGCGATGTCAGCTTCCTGGTCGGCGGGCCGGACGGTCTTGCAGACCCCTGCCGACAGCGTGCCGATCAGCTCTGGTCGTTGTCAGCCCTGACATTGCCCCATCCGCTGGTGAGAATCCTGTTGGCCGAGCAGTTGTATCGGGCCTGGTCAATCACCCGTAACCATCCGTACCATCGGGCTTAGGACGCGTCATGCCCTGGGGAGAATTCAAAGACGTTGCCGCGGAACGCCGGCTGTTTCAGCGACGCACCACCGTCATGCTGGGCTTCGTTCTGTTCATGCTCGCCATTCTTGTCGCCCGCATGTACCAGTTGCAGATTGTCGAGCACGATATCTACACCACGCTCTCCGACAAGAACCGGGTCCAGGTGCAATCCGTGGCGCCGCCCCGTGGCCTGGTCTATGACCGCAATGAAGAGCTGCTGGCGGAGAACCGCCCGGTATTCGGTGTTACCCTGGTACCGGAGCGGGTTGACGGCATGGAAAACACCCTGGGCAAGCTTTCCTCTATTCTCTCGATTTCCGAGGAGGACATGGAACGCTTCCAGCGCCGGTTACGGGAGCCCCGAAGACCGTTCCAGCCTCTGCCACTGAGATACGACCTCAACGAACAGGAAATCGCCAGTCTGGCGGTGCATCGCCACGAGCTACCGGGGGTGGAAGTGTCGGCTGAACTGGTGCGCTATTACCCCCACAGCGAGCTGACCGCCCACGCGCTGGGCTTCGTCGGGCGAATCAATCGTGACGAGCTGCAGCGGATCGACCCCGTCAATTACGCCGGTACCAACTACATCGGCAAATCCGGTATTGAACGCTTTTACGAGGCGCTTCTGCACGGGCAGGTGGGTTATCAGCACGTGGAGACCAATGCCCGTGGCCGCACCCTGAGAGTGTTGGAGCGCCAGAATCCGGTCCCGGGGGAGGACATTCAGCTGCACCTGGATTTGCGGCTCCAGCGCCTGGCCCACGAGTTGCTCGACGGTCGCCGTGGCGCCATTGTGGCGGTGGAGCCGGACACCGGCGGTCTGCTGGCTCTCGCCAGCGTGCCTGGATTCGACGCCAACCAGTTCGTGACCGGCATCAGTGTCGATAATTACCGGGCCCTCAGCGAAGACCTCGACAAGCCCCTGTTCAACCGTGCCCTCCGTGGCCAGTACCCGCCGGGGTCGACGCTCAAGCCCATGCTGGCGGTGGCCGCGCTGGACAGCGGCGCCACCACCCGTGACCGGACCATCTGGGATCCCGGCTACTTTCAGCTGCAATCCGGCGGGCGTCGTTATCGGGACTGGAAGCGCAGTGGTCATGGCTGGGTCGATCTGACCGATGCCGTGGCCGAGTCCTGCGACATCTACTTCTACGAGATCGCGGTGGAAATGGGCGTAGACACCATGTACGAGTACCTCGCCCAGTTCGGCTTTGGGGAAGACGCCACACTGGATGTCTCCGGCGCCCTCAGTGGGCTGCTGCCGTCGCGGGACTGGAAACGGGCGGTGCGCAACGAACCCTGGTACCCGGGTGATTCCGTCAACATGGGGATTGGTCAGGGCTTCATGCTGGCCACGCCGTTACAGCTGGCCACCGCGACCGCGCTGATTGCCAATCGTGGGCGCTGGGTTGAACCCCGATTGCTCAGGGACATCAAGGGGGATCGCTCGGCAGACGAGTTTCTGCCACCACCCGATCACGATCCGCTGATTCTGAAAAACCCCGATGACTGGGAGTTCGTTGTCGACTCCATGGCTGAAGTCATGCATGGCACCAAGGGCACCGCTCGCGGTGCAGCCCGCGGCGCGCCTTACCGGATGGCCGGGAAAACCGGCACGGCGCAGGTCTTCAGCCTGGCAGAAGACGAGGAATACGAGGAAGAAGAAGTGCGTGAACGCCTGCGCGACCATGCGCTGTTCGTCGGATTTGCGCCTATTGATGACCCACAGATCGCCGTTGCCATCATTGTTGAAAATGGTGGCAGTGGCAGCGGCACGGCCGCGCCGGTGGGGCGGGCATTGTTTGATGCCTGGTTGCTGGGCTTTCCTGATGAAAGTAAGGCCCTGGTGACCGGTGCCGCGACGGAGGGCGCACGCTGATGCTGGGCAAAGCACTGGGACAACCGGCACATCACCCGTTATCGCGGCCGCGAAGCCTGTGGTCGGCCTTTCACATTGACCCGATTCTGCTGGGCCTTCTGCTGTTGCTGATTGGTGGTGGCCTGGTCGTTCTCTACAGCGGTGCCGACCGCAACATCGAAGTGGTGAAGGCCCAGGGTATCCGTATGGCGGTGGCGCTGGTGGTGATGACAGTGTTCGCCCAGCTGGATCCGGCGGTATTCCGGCGCTGGGCGCCCTGGCTCTACCTGGCCGGCGTTGCCGCGCTGGTCGCGGTGTTGTTGGTCGGTGTGGGTGCCAAGGGGGCGCAACGCTGGCTGGCGATTCCGGGGCTGCCGCGCTTCCAGCCCTCAGAGCTGATGAAGCTGGTAGTGCCCATGATGACCGCCTGGTACCTCTCCCGTCATTTCCTGCCTCCGCGATTGTCGCGCGTTGCCGTGGCGCTGGCTATCGTTCTGGTGCCCATGGCCATGATTGTCATGCAGCCGGATCTGGGCACGTCATTGCTGGTCGGCGCCGCGGGTCTGTTCGTGGTGTTCTTTGGCGGCATGAGCTGGCGGCTGATCGGGGCGTTCGTGGCCATGGTCTCGGTCGCTGCGCCGCTGATGTGGTTCTTTGTGATGCGCGACTACCAGAAACAGCGGGTGTTGACGCTGCTGGATCCGCAAAGCGATCCACTGGGCGCCGGCTGGAACATCATTCAGTCCAAAACCGCCATAGGGTCTGGTGGGGTGGATGGCAAGGGCTGGTTGCAGGGCACCCAGTCTCACCTGGAATTCCTGCCTGAAAGTCACACCGATTTTATTGTCGCCGTGTTGGCCGAGGAATTCGGCTTTGTCGGTATTCTGGCGCTGTTGACCCTGTATCTCCTGATCATCCTGCGTTGCCTGTACATCTCCGCCACCGCTCAGGATTCCTTCAGTCGCTTGCTTGCCGGCGCCCTGACCATGACGTTTTTCATCTACATTTTCGTGAATGTGGGTATGGTGAGCGGATTGCTCCCGGTGGTGGGGGTGCCGCTGCCTCTGATCAGCTACGGGGGCACGTCCGGAGTCACGCTGATGGCGGCCTTTGGCGTGTTGATGTCGATTCACACGCACCGGCGCATGATCAGCGCCTGACCATGGACGGTGGGTAATGGTTCCCCTCCCGGGCTCCGTGGTAATGTAGCCCCGGCGGCGAACCGGCAGGCGTGCAAGGCCCGCTGGAAAGGCCTTAACGATCCGCCATTACTTCACGGGAAAGTCATGACAGCTGTTTCAACTCCGGGTTTTCGTCGTCCGCTCCTGTGGATGATTGCCGTCATGCTGATGGTTGCGCCCCAGGCGCAGGCCACCGGTTATGAGGCCACGCCTGACGGTCGGGCGTTGATCGATGAGATGGTCACGAAGTACGGCTTCGATGGGGATCGGGTGGCGTCGGTGTTGGCCGAGGCCGAACGCGTTGACAAAATTCTGGAATCGATCAGTCGTCCGGCGGAACGCACCCTGAGCTGGGCCCAATACCGAAAGATTTTTATCAAACCGGCACGTATCGAGCAGGGCCTGGCGTTTCTGCGCGAGCATGAAGACGCCTTTGCCCGGGCGGAGGCGGAATTTGGCGTTCCGGCCACCATCATCGCAGCCATCATTGGCGTGGAAACCTGGTATGGAAACTATCTGGGCAACTACCGGGTGCTGGACGCGCTGGCGACCCTCGCCTTCGATTACCCGCCCCGAAGCCGTTTCTTTCGCAGTGAGCTGGTGCAATACCTGTTGATGACGCGGGAGCAGCGTTTCGATCCGCTGGAGGTGAAAGGCTCTTATGCCGGCGCTATGGGCTATGGTCAGTTTATCTCCAGTAGCTATCGCCATTACGCCATTGATTTTGACGACGACGGCATCGTCGATCTGCTGACCAATCCGGTGGATGCTATCGGTAGCGTGGCCAATTACTTCGGTGCACACCATTGGCGCAAGGGTGAACCGGTTGCCGAACCTGTCGATGCCAGGCTTGCGGCCGACTCACCCCTTTTGACCCGGGAACTGAAGCCCCGTCTGACGGTCAGTGACTATCGGAGCGCGGGGCTGGAGCCAGAAGTGGCGGTGGCGGATGAAGCCACGGCCCGGGCCATGCTGCTGGATGGGCCGGGTGGTGAGGAGCTCTGGCTGACGTACCACAACTTTTATGTCATAACCCGCTACAATCACAGTCACCTGTACGCAATGGCCGTGTTCGAACTGGCCTCCGAGCTTGCCCGGGGACTGGCCGCGGATGATGACAAAACCAGCAAAACAAAGGAATCCTGACCGGTGGTAATCAAGTGTCCAGTAGTGATGATGTGGTTGGCTGCGTCAGCGCTGATTCTGTCCGGATGCGCATCGTCTTCCGCGCCGGAGACAGACCATTCTTCAAGATACACCCTGAGTCAGGATCGGGCGCCGGACGGAAATTTCGACGCCTCTGGGCTGGTGGATGCGAAACCCAGATACGAGGCGCCGCGATCGGCCGGCAACAAATCCTCCTATACCGTCTGGGGTAAACAGTACTCGGTTATTGCCAGTAACGATGGCTATGTCCAGCGAGGCATTGCCAGCTGGTACGGGGAAAAATTCCATGGCCACAAGACGTCCAATGGCGAGGTATTTGACATGTACACCATGACGGCTGCCCACAAGAGCCTGCGGATCCCCAGCTACGCACGGGTGACCAATCTGGACAACGGCCGCTCGGTGGTGGTTCGGGTGAACGATCGTGGTCCCTTCCACGGTGACCGGTTGATCGACCTGTCCTACGCCGCTGCAAAGAAGCTGGGCTACCAGAGCAAAGGCACTGCCCGGGTGGAAGTCGCTGCCATTACGGTGGCGAAAGACGGTACCATGACACTCGCCGGTCAGCCGTTCCCGGGGGGCGGTGACCCGGTTCCGGTCGAGCGGGTGGCGGAACAGCCGGCGCCCGACGGCAGTCGCTCGGCGATGTTCGTTCAGCTTGGCTCTTTCAGCAGCCGCAGCCCGGCGCAAAGCCTGTTGATCAAAGCCCGCGATGCCACTCCGGACCCCATGCGGGTCCGTGAGGTGGACACGGCATCCGGACGGTTCCACCGCGTTCAGGTTGGCCCGTTCAGCAATCCGGATGACGCACGAAAAGCCCAGATGAGGCTTGAAAACCGGGGGTTCGGCCAGACCATACTGCTGACCGATTCCCACTAAAAAAGCAATTACACCCTTAACGACGAATGAATGGACCCATGGCGATAAATTCTGTTTTCCGCGTACTCATTGTAGCCCTGCTTCTGGTGTTGATGCCTTTCGGGCAGGCGAACGCCCAATCGGTGTTGATCCCGTCTCCGCCCCAGGTGGCCGCCAGCTCCTATATCCTCATGGACCCGCTGAGCGGCAAGATCCTGATGGATGAGAACAGTAACGAGCGTCTGCCTCCGGCGAGCCTGACCAAAATGATGACTGCATACATCGTCGAGCGGGAGCTGGATGAGGGCCGTATTTCCATGCCCGACATGGTGCCCATCAGCGTAAACGCCTGGCGCACTGAGGGCTCGCGGACGTTCGTGCAGGAAGGCACGGAAGTGTCGGTGGAGGATCTGCTCAAAGGTGTGATCATTCAGTCCGGCAACGACGCCTCGGTTGCGCTGGCCGAGTTCGTGGCCGGCAGTGAGGGCGCTTTTGTCGACATCATGAACCAGCAGGCCCAGTTGCTGGGTATGCGGGATACCCGTTTTGAAAACGCCACCGGTCTGCCTTCTCAGGATCATTTTTCCACGGCACACGACCTGGCGTTGCTGGCCAAGGCGATCATCAACGATTACCCGGAAAACTACCCGTTGTACGCCGTGAAGCATTTCACCTACAACAACATCCGCCAGCCCAACCGCAACAGCCTGTTGTGGCGTGACGACAGCGTTGACGGTCTGAAAACCGGCCACACTGAAGAAGCGGGCTATTGCCTGGTGGCGTCCGCCGAGCGCAACGATACCCGCCTGATTGCCGTGGTCATGGGCACCAACAGCACCGGCGCGCGAGCGCAGGAAGTCCAGAAGATGCTCAACTACGGGTTCCGCTACTACCAGAGTGAAACCCTGTTCAGCGCCGGTCAGGAGCTGATCGAGGCCCGCATCTGGGGTGGTCGTGATGACCAGTTGTCGGTTGGCGTGACCCAGAATGTCAACGTCACCATTCCCCGTGGCTCCCGTAATTCCCTGGAATCGACCGTGGATCTGGATTCGGTCATCAAGGCCCCTATCAAAGTGGGTGATGAGCTGGGTCGCGTACAGGTCAGACTGGGGGATGAGGTGATTGTGGACCAACCGGTGCTGGCCCTGACAGACGTGCCCGAGGGCGGCTTGTTCAAGCGTCTGTGGGATGCCATCAAGCTGTTCTTTATCCAGTTGTTCTAATCAAGGCCTGAGAGGCTTCAGGAGTCCGCCGGCATGAGTGAGCCGAAAGCACCAAAAATCGAGTTTCCCTGCGACTACGTTATCAAGGTTATCGGCAATGCCGCGCCGGACTTCACGGACTTTGTCGTCGACGTGGTGGAGCAGCACGCGCCGGGCATCACCGAGGCGGACGTCTCGGTGAACAGCAGCAGTGGAGGGAGGTTCTCCTCGGTGCAATTGAGGATCGTTGCCACCGGCGAGGAGCAGCTCAAAGCGTTGTTCGAAGAGCTGAAAGCCAGTGGCCGAGTCCATATGGTGCTGTGATCCGATGCCACAACTGATTGTTCGCTCCCTGGGTGAGCAGCCGTACCTGGAAACCTGGGATGCCATGAAGGCCTTCACCGCCGAGCGCGACGAGGCGACGGCGGACGAAATCTGGTGCCTGGAACATCCGCGGGTCTATACCCAGGGCCAGGCCGGCAAGGCCGAACACATCCTGGCGCCGGGCGACATTCCGGTGATTCAGGTGGATCGGGGCGGTCAGGTGACCTATCACGGGCCGGGCCAACTGGTGATCTATCTGCTGATCAATCTGCCGCGGCTGCAGTTCGCGGTGCGGACCCTGGTGGACGAGATTGAGCAGGCTATCGTGCGGGTATTGGCGGAGGTGGGTATTCAGGCGGCGCCACGGCCCGATGCGCCGGGTGTCTATGTCGATGGGGCCAAGATCGCATCGTTGGGGTTGCGGGTTCGTCGCGGTTGTTCCTTTCATGGCCTGGCGCTGAATGTGGCCATGGATATGGAGCCTTTTCGCCGTATCAATCCCTGTGGGTTTGCCGGCATGCCCATGTGTCAGGTACGGGATTTTGTGCCCGGAGCCACCGTCGCGGACTTTGCCGCCAAACTGGCAGACGAACTGGTGGTCGGGCTAGGGCACGATCAGGTGGAGCGCCGCCGCGGCTGGTAGCCGGGCGGGGCTTCAGGCCGCGGCGCTGCCTGAATCGCAGACGGTATTACGGCCCTGGGTCTTGGCCCGGTAGAGCGCTTCATCGGCCCGTTGCAACAGGCGGTCCACCGATTCGGAACCGCTGATGGTGGCCACGCCAACGCTGATGGTGGCGGCGATGGCCCGATTGTCGGCCTGTACCGATTTGCTGCCAACGGCCTCGCGGATGCGGTTGGCGGTATGCACCGCATCCGCGATTCCGGTTTCCGGCAGCAAGACCAGGTATTCCTCTCCCCCCCAGCGTGCCAGTGTATCGACTTTTCGGCACTGTTCGCGCAATGTTGTTGCCACCAGTACGATCATTTCGTCACCCACATGGTGGCCGTAGTTGTCGTTAACACTCTTGAACAGGTCGATGTCCATCAGCAGCACCGAAAACACCCGCGAATTCCGCAGGTAGCGCTGATATTCGCCATCCAGCTGGATCATGACTTCCCGCCGGTTGGCCAGGCCGGTCAGTGCATCATGTTTGGCCGCGTATTCGAATTCCTTGGCCAGCTTCAGCAGGCTGAGCTTGCTGCGTCGTCGACTCTGGTCGAGCACGTAACAGGTGGACATCTCGAACGCCAGCACCGCCAGCATGGTCAGCCGGAAACTGGTGCTGTAGGGCGAGTCGAAGACCAGGTCCCCCAGCGGACTGAATAGTAACGCGACTGCCGCCAGCCCGCCACTGCAGGCGATAACGCCCACTCTCGCCTGGCTGATGTAGAAAATGATGGGCGGATAGGCAAACAGCCAGATGATGGCGGAGCCGTCTTCGACCGCCTGAACCGCCAGATAAGTGAACAGGGCGGAGATGATGGTAATAAATCCCCGGCGCTGGAGCATGCTGTGACGGATGCCCAGATACACCAGGCCGTTGGCGGCGAGCAGCCCGGCAAACGCCAGCAGTAGCGCCGGCGTCAGCGGATCTCCGCGCAGCGAGGAGCGGTAGGCGAAAAAGATCAGTAAGGGCACGGCGGCCAGGGTCAGCCAGCCGATCAGGGTGGGCACGGGAATTTCCCCCTGTACCCGATACTGGGATAACTCGCTGTCTGCGCGTTTTATGGGTTCTAGTGTCATTTTCAGGTCTTGTTGTTCTGGTGTTATTGTTGGGCCATGGCAAAAGCCGCATCTCCATACTAGTCGGAAATTATGCGGCTGATTGTTTAGAAACGTAAAGAGTTGCAAGGATTTCACCGATATACGGTGACAAGATGCGAGGCATTGGCCGTAAGGGCGTGCGGCGTGCGGCACGCCAGTGAGGCTCGTTGTCGTTCCTGTCCGTATAATGGTGGTGAGTGGCCCCGGGGCTGAAATTTCTGAACCGCGCAGGTATTTGATGGTATCCAAGAAACGGGGAACGTCGGTTTCACGAATCAAAACCGGAAGCTTCGAGCGGCGCCTGACGCTGACCAGGGCCGGATTGTTCGCGGGCACGCGAATGGCATCCCACATGGCAACCAACTGGTTCAGCAGTCGCGAGACCCGCGATCAGCGCCATCGTGCCATGCTGTCCAGCCAGGCGGAGTTTCTGGTGGATGAGCTGGGTAAGCTCAAGGGCAGTGTGGTCAAGATCGGGCAGGTCATGGCCCTTTACGGTGAGCATTTCCTGCCGGAGGAAGTGACCGAAGCCCTGCATACCCTCGAGGATCAGACCACGTCTCTGGAGTGGGGGGCGATCGAGCGGGTGCTCAAGGATGAACTGGGCCCCGAGCGGCTGGCACAACTGGAGGTGGATCCCGAGCCCATTGGTGCCGCCTCGCTGGGCCAGGTGCACAGAGCACGGCGCAAGAGCGATGGCCTCGAACTGGTGTTGAAGGTGCAGTACCCCGGCGTTGCCGACGCGGTGGACAGCGACCTCAACGCGGTGGCGCAATTGTTGAAAATAGCGCGGCTGGTGTCCTTCGGTCCGGAGTTCAATGACTGGCTGGAAGAAGTGCGGGAAATGATGCACCGGGAGGTCGACTACCGCCTCGAGGCCCGAACCACAGAAAAGTTCCGCAAGATGCTGACCGCGGACCCGCGGTTTGTTGTGCCTCGGGTTCTTGAAGAGTTTTCCACCACCCACGTCATTGCCTCCACCTACGAGCATGGCCACTCGGTAAGCTCGGTGGCGGTACGGCAACTGCCGCTGGAGCGGCGAACCACGCTGGGAGAGGCGGCGCTGGAGCTGTTTTTCCGTGAACTGTTTGTCTGGGGAGAAATCCAGACCGACCCCAATTTCGGCAATTACCGTATCCGCATTGCCGGTGAGCAGGGCGCAGATCCGGGTTATGATCAGATCGTGCTGCTGGACTTTGGCGCTGTGCAGTCCTACTCACGGTCGTTTCTCGATCCGGTAATTCAGATGATCCGCGCCTCCTACGAGGGCGACCTGCCAGCGGTGATTGAAGGCGGTGTGACGCTGCGATTTATGAGCCGTGACTGGCCCGAGGATGTGCTCGAGAAGTTCGGTTCGGTCTGCATGTCGGTACTGGAACCTCTGTCCCGGGACCGCAGCCAGTGGCCCGAGCAGGCGGTGAACGAACAGGGGCAGTACCGCTGGAAACAGAGTGATCTGCCGTCCAGGGTGGCGCGCCAGGCCGCGCGCTCCGCCATCAGTCGGTATTTTCGGGTACCACCGAAGGAGTTTGTGTTCCTCAATCGCAAGCTGATCGGGGTCTATACGTTTATCGCGGTGCTCAACGCTGAATTCAACGGTGAAGATCTGCTGAGGGCCTATCTGTACGGTCAGGGTACCGATTCGGAGGGAACGCCAGCAGCTTCCATGACCAGCCACAACACGAAGGCGTAACGCAGGCCTTTGCCAATGGCAACCAGCACCACGAAATTGAGCCAAGGCACGCGCATGATGCCGCCTACCAGCGTCAGCGCGTCGCCTCCTAAGGGCAGCCAGCCCAGCAATAATGACCATTGCCCGTAGCGATTGAACCGCTCCCGGGCTCTCTCCAAATGACGCTCCGATACCGGAAACCAGCGTTTGTTCTTAAAGCGATCCACTTGCCGGCCGATAACCCCGTTAACAACGGAGCCCAGCGTGTTGCCTGCGGTTGCCCATACCCACAGCCACCACAGGGAATAACCCTGCGTTACCAGCGTGCCCAGCAGTACTTCTGAGTACGCCGGGAGCAGCGTGGCGGCCGCGAATGCGGTCAGAAACAGGGTCAGGTATGCCACGTTGTTACCTCGTTTTAAACATCGTTACCGTACAGGTTCCCGCACCATGAAAAAGCTTTCGTTACGCCTGAAACTCTACGCCCTGGTGATCTCGCTGCTCCTCGTGATGGGGATCAGTATTGTGGTTACCGCCCAGTTGTCGCTCAGCGACATGGAGCACAGGATCACCACCGAAACCCGGGATACCGTGCAGGGTATTGTGATGGAGCGTCTGAGCGCAACCGCCGGGCAATACGGAGAACTGGTCAGCGGGCTGTTTGCAACCGCCTACCGGACACCGGAGGTGGTGCGCAACGTCATTATTCGCAACATCCAGGCGGACAGCTCCGGGCGCATCAGCCGCATCGACCTGCAGGAAACCATCGGCGCGGTTCTGGAGGAGCAGAAAAGTCTGAGCTCGGTGTATGCCCAGTTCGAGCCGGATGGCTACGACGGCCAGGATCGCTATTTCACCGGCGGTGTGGAAGAACACAGCAGCGACGAGGGAACCCTGGAAATCTATTATTACCGTTCGCCGGAGGGTGAGGTGGTGTTCAGCAGAACCGAGGACCCCGCCACCAAGTACCTGGACACCCGCAACGAATTCGGCATTCGTGAGGCGGAGTGGTATTTGTGCTCCAGGGACAGTAAGAAGCCGTGCATTATGGAACCCTATGACTACGAGATTGAAGAGGGCTACTCCGAACTGATGACCAGCCTGGTGGTACCCATCATGGATGGCGGGCGGTTTGCGGGGGTTGTCGGTGTCGACATCAATCTGTCAACGCTGCAACGCACCATCGGCGAGGTCAGCCAACAGCTGTATGGCGGTGAATCCCGGGTGACACTGCTCAGCAACAAAGGCCTCATTGCCGCCTCCAGCCACTACAAGGACTATCTCGGGCGCCCGCTCCAGGAAGCGCTGCCCAAGCTTGCCGAAGACTTTACCCGATTGCACCGGGGTGAGGGTACCTACGATGACGGCGAGACACTGGCGGTGTCCTACCCGGTGGACATTGCCTTGCCGGGCACGCAATGGTCGCTGTTGATCCAGTTACCGCGAGATACCGCGCTGGCCGAGGTAGCGCAGATTACCCGTCTGTTGTCCGAGGAAGTGGATGCTACCGCCGGGCGTCAGACGCTGGTGGGTATGGTGGTCTCTGTGCTGTCGATCCTGGTACTGGTGCTGCTGGTGCGCTCGGTCACCCGTCCATTGAATGAGATCCGTGATCGCATGAAAAGCCTCGCGAGCGCCGAGGGCGACCTGACCCGTGAGCTGAGTATTGATACCCATGCCGAGCTGATCGAACTGGCCGGTGGCTTCAATGCTTTCCTGGCGCGGCTGCGGGACATGATCAACGATCTCAAGAGCGTGAATGGCCAGGTTCGACAACAGGCCTCCGATGTGGGTGGCATCGCACGGGAGACCGATGCCCAGACTGAACGCCAGCATCAGGACATTGAGAGTGTGGTTGCCGCGATGAATGAGATGTCGGCAGCGGCCGGAGAAGTCGCCGGTTTTGCCGGTGAGGCCGCGGATAACGCCCGCCAAGCCCAGGACGGCGTGCGTTTCACCCAGGACACCCTGACCACCGCCGTCAATGGTGTCAGTGCGCTGTCCGGCGACATGGGCGAGGCAAGCACCGCGATTACTCAGGTGGCCGGGCGCAGCGAGGATATCAACCGGATACTCGACGTGATCCGGGGTATTGCCGAGCAAACCAATCTGCTGGCCCTGAATGCCGCCATTGAAGCTGCCCGTGCCGGAGAGCAGGGGCGCGGTTTTGCGGTGGTGGCGGACGAGGTGCGCACGCTGGCGTCACGCACCCGCGAATCCACGGATGAAATCAGCACCATGATCGAAGCTTTACAGAGCGATGTGGACGGCGCGGTGTCGGTCATTCGTTCGGGAGTGGATCGTGCCACCCTGGCGGTGGAGGGCACCCGCGAAGCCGACCACTCCCTGGCGGCAGTTGTGGAACGGATTGGCACCATTGTCGAGCACGTCACCCAGGTTGCTACTGCCGCCGAGGAGCAAAGTTCGGTCAGCGAAGAGATCAACCGTAACCTGACGCACATCGGGGATGCCGCCAACGACCTGCGCGAACTGGCCCAGCGTGTCCGCAGCAGCGGCGATGCGCTGGATCAGCAGGTGGATGTGCTGGATTCCGAGCTGGGCCGACTGAAAACCTGACGGCGGGTCTGAGCGCAGGCCGATGCGGGGATGGTGCACCGCTATGGCGGCGATTCATTGCGTCAATTTTGCGATCCCATGACGGCGTGTCATCATTGGAGCTTGTTGAGTGCGTGGCGAGGGCCCCCGCCGGAACGTTGCCAAATGAGGAGTAGGTTATGGAGCATGTGACCATTTACGGCCGTACATCTTGCGGTTTCTGTGTGCGTGCCAAACAGTTGTGTGAGTCCAGAGGTATTCCTTTCACCTGGGTAGACATGGTGGCGGAGAGGCTGAGCAAGGAAGACATTGCTGATCGGATTGGTCGTCCGGTTCACACTGTGCCGCAGATTCTGGTCGGGCAGCGCTACATCGGAGGGTCAGACGAGTTCATCCGCTACTTACGCGAACAGGAAACGGCGAACGCAAACGGGTGATCGTTTGCTGAAAAAAAGGCGCTTGTGAGGTAATCACAAGCGCCTTTTTTCTTTCGCTCCGGTTGTGTCGCTGTTACCGGGCACCCCAACCGGAGATCAGAGCTCGAAACCTGTCTTCAGCTTCTTTTCGATCAGGGTATTCTGCAGTTTTGCCACCCGCGGCAGACCGTTGTCAAACGGCGGGAAGCTCTCGCCGTAGATCAGTGGCTCAAGGTAATCCCGGCAATCCTGAGTGATGCCAAAGCCGTCATCGGTGATGTAGTGGATCGGCATTTTCTTCTCCTGGTTGGCCACCTCGCTCAGGGGCGCCTCGCCGATGTGCCAGCGATACGGCTTTGACTGTTCGCGAACGATGGTTGGCATCAGGGCCTGCTTGCCCTCCATGGCCATTTCTACCGCGGCCTTGCCCACCGCATAGGCCTGCTCCACGTCGGTGGCCGAGGCAATGTGGCGGGCACTGCGTTGCAGGTAATCCGCCACTGCCCAGTGGTATTTGTGGCCCAGGGCCTGCTTGACCATGTTGGCCAGCGCCGGTGCCACACCGCCCAGTTGGGTATGACCAAAGGCATCCTTGGCGCCGGCATCCGCCAGGAAGCGACCGTCTTCGTACTGGGCGCCTTCCGAGGCAACAATGACGCAGTAGCCGTATTCCTTCACACAGAATTCCACGCGCGCCAGGAACGCCTCACGGTCAAACGGAATTTCCGGGAACAGAATGATGTGCGGAGGCTGGCCTTCGCCCTGGCCGGCCAGTCCGCCGGCTGCGGCGATCCAGCCGGCGTGACGGCCCATCACCTCAAGGATGAACACCTTGGTCGAGGTCTCACACATGGATTTGATGTCTAGGCTGGCTTCGAGCGTGGAAGTGGCGATGTATTTGGCAACGGAGCCGAAACCGGGGCAGCAGTCGGTGAAGGGCAGATCGTTGTCAACGGTCTTGGGTACGCCGATGCAGGTGATCGGATACCCCATTTTGTCGGCCAGCTGGGACACTTTGTAGGCGGTGTCCTGGGAGTCGCCACCGCCGTTGTAGAAGAAGTAGCCGATATCGTGTGCGCGGAATACCTCGATCAGGCGTTCATACTCGCGCCGGTTCTCGGAAATGTTCTTGAGTTTGTGCCGGCAGGAGCCGAAAGCGCCCCCGGGGGTGTGTATCAGCGCCTGAATGGCCTCGTCGCTTTCCAGGCTGGTGTCAATCAGCTCTTCCTTGAGTGCGCCGAGAATCCCGTTGCGGCCGGCATACACCTTGCCAATGCGATCCGGGTATTTACGCGCGGTCTGGATGACCCCGCAGGCGCTGGCGTTAATGACTGCGGTCACACCGCCGGATTGAGCATAAAAAGCGTTCTTGGTGGCCATCTCGGGCTGGTGCCTCCTGCTGGTTCAGTAAATGCCGCCGATGATACGCCAATTGCCGGTTTTTTTCATGAGCAGGATTGCGGATAACGAAGCGCTTGACGGCTCGTGATCTATACGGGAGGCTTGGCACGTTCTATTTTGGACCAAGTAAGGGGTCAGACCGGTCATGCACATTCATATCCTGGGGATTTGCGGCACATTCATGGGCAGCCTGGCGGTCTTGGCCCGGGAGCTGGGCTACACGGTGACCGGCTCGGACCAGGGGGTGTACCCGCCCATGAGTACCCAACTGGAAGCCCAGGGCATTGGCCTGATGGACGGGTATCGCGCTGAGAATCTTGAGCCGAAGCCGGACCTGGTACTGATTGGCAACGCCATGTCCCGTGGCAATCCGGAAGTGGAGGCGGTGCTCAATCGCAACATCGACTACATGTCCGGGCCGGAGTGGCTGGCGCGGGAAGTGCTGCGCCACCGCTGGGTTCTTGCGGTTGCCGGCACCCATGGCAAAACCACTACCACCTCCATGCTGCTGTGGATTCTGGATCAGGCCGGTTTTGACGCCGGGTATCTGGTGGGTGGCGTGCCGCAGGATTTTCCGGTGTCGGCCCGCCTTGGTTCCAGTGACTTCTTCGTGATCGAAGCGGACGAATACGACAGCGCGTTTTTCGACAAGCGCTCGAAGTTCGTGCACTACCGTCCCCATACGCTGATCATGAACAACCTCGAATTCGATCACGCGGATATTTTCGACGATGTTGAAGCGATCGAACGGCAATTTCATCATCTGGTGCGCACCGTGCCGTCCAGCGGTCTGATTGTTCGCCCCGCCCGCGATGTGCACCTGGATCGCGCTCTGGCAATGGGGTGCTGGAGCGGGGTGCAAAGCACCGCCATCGGCAGCGAGGTGGCGCACACCACCGACTGGCGCGCGGAATTGCTGGCGGAGGATGGCAGCCGCTTCATGGTGGTGCACCATGAGCAGCCGGTAGCAACGGTGACCTGGTCCCAGACCGGGCTGCACAACGTCCGCAACGCGCTGGCCGCCATCGCTGCCGCGCGCCATGTAGGGGTGACGCCGGACCACGCGGTGGCTGCTCTGTGCCGTTTCTCCGGGGTCAAGCGCCGCATGGAGTTGCTGGCGAAAATCAACGGCGTCAGTGTGTACGACGATTTTGCCCATCACCCCACCGCCATTGCCACCACCCTGGAGGGGTTGCGCCACAAGGTGGGGGACGAGCCGGTGCTGGCGCTTATCGAGCCCCGCTCGAACACCATGCAGCAGGGGGTGCATCAGCAGGCCCTGCTGCCCAGTGCTGCCGCTGCCGACCACGTTATCTGGGCCAATCTGAATCAACTGACGTGGTTGCCGGCGCTGGTGAATGCCTGGTCGGCCGACCCGGGACAAACGGTTCAGCACCAGGTGGAGGACACGGTGGAGGCGCTGATTGAGCAGACGCTGGCAAAGATTTCTGGTCCCTGCCACATTGTGATCATGAGCAACGGCGGTTTTGGTGGCATCCACCAGAAACTGATTGCCGAACTTGAGCGTAAATATCCGGCATGACAGAGACAACAGCGCAGCAAAGCAGCTCACCACGAACCATCAACCTGGCCTTCACAGGCGCTTCCGGCGCCCAGTATGGGCTGCGTCTGCTGCAGTGCCTGGTCGCAGCCGGCTGCACCGTGAATGTGATGGTCAGCCGCGCTGCGCAGGTGGTGATGGCGACGGAAACCGACCTCAAACTGCCGGGCTCGCCGCCGGCCATGCAGGCTGCACTGGCAGGGTTTACCGGCGCCGCGCCGGGCCAGTTGCTGGTGTTCGGGCGGGAAGACTGGTTTGCCCCGCCGGCATCAGGCTCCGGGGAAAAAGCGCCGCTGGTGGTCTGTCCCTGCAGCACCGGCACCTTGTCGGCGCTGGCCACCGGGGCCAGCAACAACCTGATCGAGCGGGCCGGCGATGTCGCCCTGAAAGAGCGGCGGCAGCTGATTCTGGTGCCGCGGGAAGCGCCGTATTCCGAGGTGCATCTCGATAACATGCTGAAACTGACCCGCATGGGCGCCGTGATCATGCCGGCCAGCCCGGGCTTCTATCATAACCCGCAGTCGGTAAACGACCTGGTGGACTTCATCGTGGCCCGTATTCTCGACCATCTGGACCTGCCCCAGGATCTGATGCCGCGTTGGGGCGAGGAACGCGCTGACGGCAAACGCGATGACCAGCGTCAGTAAGCGCCGGGAGCGATGGTTTTGGTCAGCCCGATTGATGGTTTTCACCATTGAGCGAAATGACCAGTCAGCAGAGACTTGGTGAACGACAATCACAACATTGGTCATTCACCGAGGTTTACCATGATTCCACGCACACTCTTTGACGCCGATCTTGAAGGCTTCCGCGATTCCGTTCGTAAATTCCTGGAACAGGAAGCCACGCCTTACCACGAACAATGGGAGAAAGACGGCCAGGTCAGCCGGGAATTGTGGCGTAAGGGTGGCGAGCTGGGCTTCCTGTGCCCGGCCATTCCGGAAGAATTTGGCGGCGCAGGTGCGGATTTCCGTTACAGCGCCGTAATCATGGAAGAAGTGTCCTATGCTGGCCTCTCCGGCATCGGCTGGGCGCTGCACTCTGACATCGTCGCACCCTACATCCTCAGCTACGGTTCCCAGGCGCAGAAAGAATACTATCTGCCCAAGATGGCTTCCGGTGAAATGATCACCGCCATCGCCATGAGCGAGCCGGGTGCCGGCTCTGATCTGCAGGGGGTAAAAACTACCGCGGTCAAGAATGGTGACCACTACGTCCTGAACGGATCGAAAACCTTCATCACCAATGGTCAGCTTGCGGATCTGGTGATTGTGGTTGCCAAAACCGACCCGAAGGAAGGGGCGAAGGGCATCAGTCTGCTGCTGGTCGAGACCGCCTGGGAAGGGTTTGAAAAAGGCCAGAACCTGAACAAGGTTGGCATGAAGGCCCAAGACACCTCCGAACTGTTTTTCCAGGACGTGAAGGTGCCGGTCGAGAACCTGCTGGGTACCATGGAAGGGCAGGGCTTTTTCCAGCTGATGCAGGAATTGCCGGCCGAGCGTCTGCAAGTGGCGCTGGCGGCGGTTGCCGCCGCCGAAGCAGCCTGGAAGTGGACGCTGGACTACGTCAAGGAGCGCAAAGCCTTCGGTAAGCCGGTGATCGCTTTCCAGAACACCCGTTTCAAGATGGCCGAGATGAAAGCAGAGATTACTGCCGCGCGGGTGTTTTGTGACCGGTGCCTGGAGCTTCACCTCGAGAAGAAGCTGGACATCCCCACCGCGGCCATGCTCAAGCAGTGGACCACGGACATCCAGTGCAAGGTGATGGACGAGTGCGTGCAGCTGCACGGTGGTTACGGTTACATGTGGGAATACCCGATCGCCCGGGCGTGGGCGGATTCCCGTGTGCAGAAGATCTACGCCGGCACCAACGAAATCATGAAAGAGATCGTTGCCCGCTCCTTCTGACCGGATCCGGGTCCCGGTGGCTGATGGCTGCCGGGACCATTGGTTACCAAACTTTACAAATTGCCAAACCTATCAAGGTTCCTCCTCCCCACATCTCCTACAGTAGCGGCACAACCTCCAACAAGGATAACCGGTTGCTGCCATGAAACGTTCCTTCCCCCTGTTCCTTTCGCTGTTTGCCCTGGCCCTCGTCGGTTGTGGCGAAGAGTCTGATGATCTGCCCGTCGACGGTCGTGACTTTGACGGCGTGAGCTACAGCGATCCCGCACCCTACACCGGACGGGTCATCGACGGTTACCTGAGCAATGCCAGGGTCTGGCTAGATCTTGATGGCGACAGCCAATTCACCCCCGGACCACTGACGGTTGAGCTGGAGTCCGGCACCCTGGTGACGCTGGCCTCGGGCGAACCGACGGCCTTGTCCGGTGAGGATGGCGTATTTGTGCTGGATATCGGTGAGCTGCTGAGTGACCCGGCAGAGGCGCCGGATCTGGACCCGCGGGATTACCCGCTGTTCGCCATGGCGTTGCCGGGCAAGACCGTCGAGCAGCGGCGCAACGGCGATCAAACCATTGAGGATGCCTATATGATGTCGGCTCCTCCGGGGGTGAGAAATATCACGCCGTTGAGCACGCTGGTGCGTTATCGGCGGCTCGCGGGGGCCAGTCCACTGGTTTCGGGTACCGGCAGTGCCAACGACTCGCTTGGCAGCATCAACCTGCTGTCGGATTACATTCTCGCTGGTGATGAGCGGGCCCATGCCTACGCGCGGGCGTTTGCCCGCTTCATGGCCAGCCAGTTCCCGTTCAGCGAGGCGTTAGCCGCCAGCGATGCCGACGGCACCGAACGGATTCTGAGCCCGCGGGCGGCCTACCTGTTAGGGCTGTCATTGGTTCAGAACGCGGGCGAGCTTGTGGGACTTGTGGATGACGCGGCTTCGCAGGGTGGCTATGAGAATGTGGATGTGGCCGCCCTCGATTTTCCCGAGGTGCCGCTGGAGCTGGCGGATCCGCTGTTGCTGACAGTGCAGCAGGTGTATGCCCACCCGGAAAATGGCGGGTTGCCCGAGAACCGCTCCAATCTTCAGGTGTCCGCGGAACTGCATTTCGACTACAGCCCCGACGGACGGCTGATGTCGGTCTCTGCCAACGGCTGCATGATGCCCGCGATGCCGGAAATGGCGCGATTGATCAATGTCGGTGGGCAAATGGCCGCGCTCGGTGTGCAGTGGTTGCCTTCCATTTCACTGTCGTTGCACAGCCGCACCGCCTATGAAGAGGAGGGCAGTGCCGTGGATGAGCGCCTGACCTTCGACTGGGAGGAGCAGAGAGCCTACTTCGAGACGGCGACGTCCTGTCAGGAAGGTCTAGCCGATGGCAGTGCGCTGGGTGGGCCGGCCGAAATCACCTACGCCTGGGTCATGACGGACGGTCAGGTCAGCGAGTTGTCGGCGGTGTCCGGACTGGAAACCCGCACACTGGCGCCGGATTACACCAACAGTGCCGTGGATCCGGATGCAACGGATCCGTCCCCGGTGTTCAACGGCTACCGCCTGCAGGTAAACGGCGTAGAGGAGGTCGTGCTGTCACCCTCCGGTGGTGTCAGTACCTGTGTCCTGGACGAAGGGGTGAAAGCGGCAAACCATGCAGTATCGGCTATTCAGCCTTACAGCTTTGATGCCCCCGGCGCACCGGCCGGTTTTGAGTCGCTGCAGTTGGAGATGGATACCCGCGGTGATTTCTTCCGACTGTTGCGCTACACCTTTGCCGACCCGGTGAGTGCCGGCCTTGATCATGTCACCGCCAATGGTGGGTTCGACTGGACCCTTTACTACGCTCCGCAAGGGGCGCCCGACTACGTGGGTGAACAGCCGGATCTGATTACCGATGCCTATCTGACCAAGGTCAGAACACTGGCGTCCTGTGGGCGCGAATTCGAGGACGTGCCGTCGTCGATTTTCGGGCGTGTGGATTATGGCTACCAACGATTGTCGGAGTATCTGACAGGGCTGGTGGAGTAGGCGCCTTCGGGCGCTGGTCCATCATGTCTGGAAAGCACGATCGAATATGCCGGACGCATGGATGCTCGGAGCATTATCGGACTGTGTTTGAATCGGGAATTTGTTCTTCATTTCCTGGGGAAGGAAATGGTGCCGAGGAGAGGACTTGAACCTCCACGGGGTTGCCCCCACTAGCACCTGAAGCTAGCGTGTCTACCAATTTCACCACCTCGGCAGGTGATTTGCAGTCACGTCGCGGGTCGTTGGACCGGACGGTTCTGCCAGCGTTGAGGTGTGTGCCTCAACCGATGGCGCGTACTTTAATGATTCGATAAAAAGCTGTCAAACATTTTTTTGAAGATTATTTTCCCGAATTTAATTGCTTTATTTCGCCGCCGGTTAGGCAGGCCGACCTATCCGGCGTTATACTCCCGAACACACGCAATATAACCGCACCATCTTCGGTGCGGACAGGACAAGGATCCGAATGGTTTCCAGAAAAAAGACGGACAGAGATCCGCACGCCAGTCGTGAGGCGCAAAATTACGACAACCCCATCCAGAGCAGAGAATTCATTCTCGAGCACCTCAAGGAGCGCGGTGCACCCGCAACTCACGAGACGCTCTGCGACGAACTGGGGCAGGAATCCGAAGAGGGCATTGAGGCCTTGCGACGCAGGCTGATTGCCATGTGCCGTGACGGCCAGCTGATCTGTAACCGCCGTGGCGCCTACCTCCCCATCGAAGAGGCGGACCTTGTGACCGGCCGCGTGGTAGGTCACAAGGATGGCTTCGGCTTCCTGATTCCTGACGACGGCGGTAGCGATCTGTTCCTGACCGCGCGCCAGATGCGCCAGGTATTTCACGGCGATCGTGTTGCTGCAAGGGTCGATCGGGTTGACGACAAGGGGCGCCGCGAGGGCGTGATTGTTGAAGTGCTGGAGCATCGTACCAGCCAGACCGTTGGCCGTTTCTTCCAGGAGAGTGGCATCTGTTTTGTGGTGCCGGAAAATGCTCGCATCAACCATGAGGTGCTGGTGCCCCAGGAGAACTGTGGTGAAGCACGTCACGGCCAGTACGTGGTGGTCGATATCATTCGTCAGCCCACTGTGCGCACCCAGCCGCTGGGCAAAGTAGTGGAAATCCTCGGTGAGCACATGGCGCCGGGTATGGAAATCGACGTTGCCATCCGCTCCTATGACATTCCCCACAGCTGGCCGCCGGCGGTTGGCGAGCAGACGGCGAAGATTGCCGAAGAAGTGGAAGAGAAAGACAAGGCGAACCGGGTGGATATCCGTAACCTTCGCCTGGTCACCATCGATGACGAAACCGCGCGGGACTTCGATGACGCGGTCTACTGTGAGCCCCGCCCACGGGGCGGTTACCGCCTGCTGGTTGCGATCGCGGACGTGTCTCATTACGTCCGTCCGGGCACGCCGCTGGATGATGAGGCCGTCAACCGCAGTACGTCCGTCTATTTCCCCGATCATGTTGTGCCGATGCTGCCGGAAAAGCTGTCCAACGGCCTGTGCTCCCTGAACCCAGGCGTTGACCGGCTGTGCATGGTGGCAGACATGACCATCAGTGCCGCAGGTAATATCAGCAGCTACAGCTTCTACCAGGCGGTGATGTACAGCCACGCGCGACTGACCTACAACAAGGTCAGCGCCATGCTGGAGCAGCCGGATACGGAGCAAGGCTACAAGCTGTGTGAGCAGTACGCCCATGTGCTGCCGCAGCTGCATAATCTCTATGGTCTGTATCAGCTATTACGCAAGGCCCGCACCGAGCGCGGCGCGATTGATTTCGAAACCACCGAAACCAAAATCGTGTTTGACGCCAACCGCAAGATTGAAGAAATCGTGCCGGTACAGCGTAATGACGCTCACAAGATCATCGAGGAGTGCATGCTGTGCGCCAACGTGGCTACCGCGCGCTTCCTCAAGAAATACAAGCTGCCGGCCCTGTACCGGGTTCACGACGGCCCCTCGGAAGAGCGGCTGAATGCGGTTCGGCTGTTCTTGAGCGAATTGGGGTTGCAGCTCGGTGGTGGCGACAGCCCCACCTCGGCTGATTACCAGGAATTGCTGTCCCACATTTCCGATCGCTCGGATGCCAACGTGATCCAGACGGTGATGTTGCGGTCTCTGAGTCAGGCGGTCTACAGCCCGGAAGAGGGCGGGCACTTCGGTCTCGGTTTCGCGGGCTATGCTCACTTTACATCGCCCATTCGACGCTACCCTGACCTGATTGCCCACCGGGCCATCAAGTCCGTCATTCACGGCGAGAGTCAGGCCAAGGATGTGGTCAAGCCGCCGAAGCGTGATCCGGAGCTGTCCAATTACCCCTACGACTTCGCGCGGATGGAGCGGCTCGGTGAGCACACCTCCATGGCCGAGCGCCGTGCCGATGATGCCACCCGTGACGTGATGGCCTGGCTCAAGTGCGAGTACCTCAGCGATCATGTGGGTGAAGAGTTTGACGGCGTGATCGCCGCCGTGGTGCCTTTCGGTTTCTTTGTGGAGCTGTCGGGTGTCTACATCGAGGGCCTGGTGCACGTATCCACCCTCAATGGTGACTTTTTCCATCACGACGCCGCCAAACACCGGCTGATTGGCGAGCGCACGGCTCAGAGTTTCCGGCTTGGCGATGAGGTGCGGGTGAAGGTGGTGCGTGTCGGCATGGAAGATCGCAAGATCGACCTGGAGCTGATCAGTGAGCCGCGCCATCGCCAGGCCGATCGTGATGCGCTGGTAGTGACTCGCAAGGAGCCTCGTGGCAACACCAAGGGGCGTGGCAAGGGCGGCGCCCGCGACGGTAAGCCCCGGGGGCGCGCGGATAACCGTGACAAGCCGGCCACCGGTGAGCGGCCCGCCGCGAAAAAGCGTCCTGCGAAAAGTGCGGGCGACAAGCCCAAAGGCAAGTCCAGAGACGCCTCCCGTGACAAACCTGCGGCAAAAGAGCCGGGTTCCGCGAACGAGCCGTTGTCGGCGCGGGATGAGCTGATCGCTCAGGCGGCCAAGCTGGCGTTGGGCAAGGACAAGAAACGGAAACCCCGTAAGTCAGGAAAATAATCAGTGTCCGGAGAGTTCATATTTGGTTGGCATGCGGTTGAGGCCGTCCTCAAACGCGAGCCGGAGCGGTTGCAGCAGGTCTGGATTCAGACCGGGCGCCAGGATCGCCGGGTCAAAACCATCACCGATGGTCTGGACACCCTCGGGGTGCGCTGGAGCGTGGTGCATCGCAAGACGCTGGATGAGAAAGTCGCCGGCGTGCACCAGGGTGTGGTGGCGGCGGTATCGGAAAGCCGGGAATGGGGTGAAGACGATCTCATGGCCATGCTGGCCGCTGCCAGCGAGCCACCGTTCCTGCTGGTACTTGATGGTGTGACCGACCCCCACAATCTTGGGGCCTGTATGCGCACGGCGGACGCGGTGGGTGTGCAGGCGGTGATTGTGCCCAAGGATAAGTCTGCCACGTTGACGCCGGTTGCCCGTAAGGTGGCGTGCGGCGCGGCGGAGACCGTGCCTTTTGTGCGGGTGACCAATCTGGCGCGCTGCCTGCGCGCGCTCCAGGAGCAGGGTGTGTGGCTGGTCGGCACCGCCGGCGAGGCAGGCAGCACACTGTACCAGGCAAACTTCACCGGTCCTGTGGCGCTGGTTATGGGCGCGGAAGGTAAGGGTATGCGCCGGCTGACCCGCGAGCACTGCGACGCGTTGATCAATATCCCCATGCTCGGGCACGTCGACAGCCTCAATGTGTCGGTGGCCACCGGCGTCTGTCTCTACGAAGCTCTGCGTCAGAGGCTTGCATAGAACCACCCACACGCCTAGAATACGTGACCCCTTTTTATAGGGGCGGTGTTGTATTGCCTGAATTCCGGGCCGCAACGCGACGCTTTTGATCAGGTCTGTCTGACATGCCTTATTGATAAAGCAAAAGAAACCGGCAGCTTGACTGCCACCTCCTTGCTTTCATATTTATCGGATTCCGGCGCTTTATGCCGCCCGCTGAAAAGGAAGCTGTTCAAACCGTAGGGAGAACTCATGCGTCACTACGAAATCGTATTTATGGTACACCCGGATCAGAGCGAGCAGGTGCCCGCTATGATCGAGCGTTATACCAGCGTCATCACTGAAGATGGCGGCAAGGTACATCGCCTGGAAGATTGGGGCCGTCGTCACCTGGCTTACCCGATCAACAAGATTCACAAAGCTCACTACGTGCTGATGAACGCTGAATGTTCACAGGCCGCTATGGACGAGCTGACCCACAACTTCCGGTTCAACGATGCCATTATCCGTGACCTGATTTTGCGTCGCGATGAGGCTGTTACCGATCTGTCTCCGTTGAAAGCCGCTGAGTCCCGCGAGGACCGTCGTCCCAGTGGCGAAGATCGTCCCCGTCGTTCGGCCGATTCTGACGAAAGTCGTCAGGCTGAAACCCAGGACGAAGAAGAGTAATTAACCGGAGTTGAGGAGTTAAGTTATGGCTCGTTTTTTCAGACGTCGTAAGTTCTGCCGCTTCACGGCAGAGGGTGTGAAAGAGATCGATTACAAAGATCTGGACACTCTGAAAGGTTATATCACTGAAACCGGCAAAATCGTGCCCAGCCGCATCACCGGCACCAAAGCACGTTATCAGCGTCAGCTGGCTACCGCTATCAAGCGTGCCCGCTACCTGGCACTGCTGCCGTATTCGGACAGCCACGATAACTAATTAACAGATAAACAGGACTTGGGACCATGCGTGCACTGGCACAGTTTGTAATGCGCGGTCCCCTGCAGGCAGGCGGGGTTGCGGCGGTTGCATCGGCCATACCCCTGTTGTTCTGGATTGGCGCTGCCGTTATTGGCCTGGTGATTCTCAGGCTGGGTATCGGTCAGGGGCTGCAAATTGGCCTCTGGGCATTATTGCCGGCACTGGGCTGGAGCTGGTTCGGGCAAGACCCGACGGCCCTGGCGGTGTTGCTGGAAGTGATGCTGATGGCGTCGGTTCTCAGACTTTCCCTGTCCTGGGAGAAAGCACTCCTTGCGGGGAGTTTTCTGGCGATTGTCATCGGGCTGATGTTGCCCGTGATATACCCCGGTCTGCTGGACGATCTGGTCCGTACCGGGGTCAGTTTTTACGAACAATACAACGCCGAGGTGGCCCGTAGTCTGGGTGATGAACTTGAGACTGTGATTCGGGACACCATGAATGCCAGCATGGCAGGCACCTACCTGGTAACAGGGGTGGCGATGACCATGTTGGCGCGCGCCTGGCAGGCTGGGTTGTACAACCCGGGCGGGTTCCGGAAAGAGTTTCATGCTTTCCGGCTGTCTCCGGTGGTGGCTGTGCTTTGTGCAGTGACCATGGTGGCGGGGCCTCTTCTGGGGCTGAACTCCATGTTGCTGGGTTGGGCTGCCGGTATGCCGCTGTTCCTGGCAAGCCTGGCGCTGGTCCACGGTGTGGTAGGTCGTAAAAATCTGAATGGCCAGTGGCTGGTGCTGTTTTATATAGCATTGGTGCTGTTGGGCCCAAGCCTGATGATTCTGTTGGTAGTTCTGGCGTTTGTGGATAGCTGGCTGGATATCCGGGGGCGAATCAAACCCGCCGGGCCGGCTGAATAAAGCACGAAGAGGTTAACGAGATGGAAGTTATTCTGCTCGAGAAAGTAGCAAACCTTGGTTCACTCGGTGACAAGGTCAAGGTAAAGGCCGGTTACGGTCGTAATTTTCTGCTGCCTTACGGCAAAGCGGTTGCAGCAACAGCTGATAACCTGAAGGCCTTTGAAGAGCGCCGCGCAGAGCTGGAAAAAGCCGCTGCCGACAAGCTGGCGACAGCGACCGCTCGCGCCGAAGCGCTGGAAGGTGCGTCTTTCACCATCAGCTCCAAGGCCGGTGATGAAGGCAAGCTGTTCGGTTCTATTGGTGTTCGCGACATCGCTGATGCCGTGACCGCCGGTGGCACCGAAGTCGAGAAGAGCGAAGTTCGTCTGCCCGAAGGTCCGCTTCGCGCGATCGGCGAGTACGACATCGAGCTGCAGCTGCACTCCGACGTGACCGTCCAGATCAAGCTGGTTGTGGTAGCCGAGTAATCGGTTGCTGTGGGCTCCTGTCGCGGTGGCAACGCCGGGGCGAGTCCACAACCAGTGACAAAGGCCATTACCGTTCGTAATACCGAACGGTAATGGCGCCACAGGCCCGGCCCCGCAGATGCGGGTTCCGGGCCTGTTGCTTTCTGATATGCTTCAGGTTTCGACAGCCCCTCCCATCTGGCACGCAATGGGCTTAAACTGTCGCGGAAGCGATCCCTAACTGAAGATGTGTTCATGGCCAATCCCAATCTCAAACCTGCGAAAACCGACCTGGAAACCAGCCGCATCAAGGTGCCACCTCATTCGGTCGAAGCCGAGCAGGCGGTACTGGGTGGTCTGATGCTGGATAACCGCCGGTTTGATGAAGTCAGCGAAGTGATTTCCGCAGCCGATTTCTACCGCCAGGATCATCGCCTGATTTTCGCGGCCGCAGAGCGTCTGTCCAGCGAGAGCGAGCCTCTCGATGTGGTCACGCTGGCGGAGTTTCTGGAGCGCGCCGGCGACATCGAAGACGCCGGCGGTCTGTCATACCTGGCGGAGCTGGCGGAGAAAACACCAGGCGCGGCGAACATCCGTGCCTACGCCGACATCGTCAAGGAGCGCTCGATCCTGCGCAGTCTGGTTGAGGTGTCCGGAAAGATCGCCGATTCGGCGTTCAATCCCCTTGGCCGGACCAGTGCGGAAGTGCTGGATGAGGCAGAGCGCAGCGTTTTCAAGATTGCTGAATCCCGTGCCAAGGAGGGATCCGGTCCCCAGGCCATCAATCCCATCCTGACCAAGGCGCTGAGCCGGATTGAAGAACTGTTCGAGTCCGGCGAGCAAACCACCGGTCTGACCACCGGCTTCCGGGATCTGGATGATCAGACCTCCGGGATGCAGCCGGCCGACCTGATCATCGTGGCGGGGCGACCGTCCATGGGTAAGACCACCTTTGCCATGAACATTGTGGAGAACGCGCTGATCAGCACCGGCACTCCGGTGCTGGTGTTCAGTATGGAGATGCCGGCCGATGCCCTGGCGATGCGTATGCTGTCCTCGCTGGGCCGGATCGACCAGACCAAGGTCCGCGGCGGCAAGCTGGAAGAGGATGACTGGCCGCGGCTGACGTCTGCGGTGAGTCTGCTCAAGGACAAGCCCCTCTACATTGACGACACCCCCGGCCTGAGCCCGACCGAAATGCGCTCCCGCGCCCGTCGTATCGCACGGGAGAACGGTGGCAAGATCGGTCTGATCATGGTGGATTATCTGCAGCTGATGCGGGTGCCGGGCAATACCGAGGGCAGAACGGCGGAGATTTCCGAAATTTCCCGTTCTCTCAAAGGTCTTGCGAAAGAGCTGAGCTGCCCGGTGGTGGCGCTGTCCCAGTTGAACCGGAGCCTCGAGCAGCGCCCCAACAAACGCCCGGTGAATTCCGACCTGCGGGAATCCGGTGCCATCGAGCAGGACGCCGACGTCATCATGTTTGTGTACCGGGATGAAGTCTACAACGAGGATACCCCCGACAAGGGCATTGCCGAAATCATCATTGGTAAACAGCGAAACGGCCCGATTGGCACGCTCCGTCTGGCTTTTATCGGAAAATACACCAAATTTGAAGATCTGGCGCACGGGGACTATGGCGATTACGGTGGGGATTACTGATGCCCCGCAGTACCGTCGCGCGCATTGATACCAGTGCCATCCGCCATAACTACCGGATGGCTTGTGAGCGTGCGGGCTCGGCCAGGGTCATGGCGGTGATCAAGGCCGATGGCTACGGCCATGGCATCGCCGCCGTCGCGCGGGCGCTGGCTGATGAGGCGCCGCGCTATGCGGTGGCGTGTCTGGAAGAGGCGCTCGCGATTCGCGAGGCGGGATTGTCCCAGCCGGTGGTGCTGTTACAGGGGATTCACCAACGCGACGACATGGCGGAATGCGCGCGCCGGGGATTTCATCCGGTGCTTCACAGCGATTATCAACTGGACTGGCTGGGCGCTGCTGCGGAGATTCCGGCCTTCTGGCTGAAGGTCAACACCGGGATGAACCGACTCGGGTTCCCTGCGGAGAGTCTCGCGGCGCGGGTGGATGCGCTTAGCGCCAAACCGGCGCTGCAAAGTGCCTTGCAAGGGTTCGTTACCCATTTCGCTTGTGCCGATGACCCGGCCAGTCAGGTCACGGCGGAGCAGACCCGGCGGTTTTCCCGTGCCGTGGCCCCGTGGCCGCATCTGGAAAAGAGTGTGGGCAATTCCGCTGCGCATTTTCTTGAGGGTCAGGCGCTGTTCGACTGGAGCCGGCCCGGCATCATGTTGTACGGTGGTTCGCCGATGATCGGTCAGACCGGGTCTGAGCTGGGTTTGAAAGCCGCGATGACACTGGAAGCACCGTTGATAGCCACACGCCTGCTGCAGGCGGGCGATTGCGTGGGTTACGGCGCTACCTGGGTTGCCGACCGGGATACCCGGATGGGAATGGTGGCCGTGGGCTACGGCGATGGCTACCCGCGGCATGCCGGCACGGGCACGCCTGCGGCCATCAGAGGCAAACGCATACGTCTGATTGGCCGGGTATCCATGGATATGCTGGCAGTGGATCTGTCGTCCGCTCCGGACGCCCGAGAGGGGGATGCGGTCGAGCTGTGGGGACCGCAGGTCAGTGTCGATGAAGTGGCGGCCCACGCAGGTACAATCGGCTATGAATTGCTGACGGGGGTTACAGCCCGGGTGCCCAGGCTGTACTGATAGCCGGCAGCGGGGGTCAGGCCGCGGGCTCAGGCTCGTGAATGATTTCCTCGATGAAGTCGAGAATGGCGCCGAGGCTGCGATCGTCCAGTTTTTTCAGCACCTTGTGAACCACCATCTTGCTGCCTTTGAGCATGCTGCTGATGCCCACTCTGGCCATCCCCATCATCATGCTGCTGGCATTCAGCCGGCGCAGTGGCTCCAGAAAGAAGAAATCCAGGCCGTCGTCGGTCATTTCGACGATCAGGTTGAAGAGTTTATCGATGGCTTCCTTGTCGGCCTTGCCTCGCTCCCGCAGTTCACCCACGGTGTAGAGGGCACGGGTTCTCAGCTCATCGGAGATGGGGGCGACGATATGGCTTTGTTGTTTCAGCATGTCGGTTCCTGTTGTTGTATGCTCAGCGGGTTCTGATTGGTCATTTCCATAGTATTGTATGGCGGTTACCTCGTGTGCCATTGGCTTGAGCGTAATGGGGTGTCCGTCACATCAGTGATATTCCGGGAGGCGTTGGACGCTTGTGCATGTTGTAGTGGTTCATGATTACGGCCCGTTGGGCAAGGTGCTGCTGGAGCGGCTGCGTGAAACGCCGCTGCTGGTCACGCCCTTGCTGGTCAGTGATCCTGACAGGGCAGACCTGTCAGCGCTGGAGGAATGGATTCCCGAGGACACGGATCTGATCGTCAACGCCCTCTGGCTGACCGACCCGGAAGTGGCCGAGCGGGACCCCGAGCGCGTTCACCTGGCCGCTTTTTCCCTGCCGGTTGCGCTGGCGGAGTTCGCCGGTGAGCGCCACATGGCGCTGCTGCAATTGTCTTCCTGTTATGTGTTTGATGGTCGCAAACAGAGCGCTTACATCGCCTCTAATCCCGGGCAGCCCAGCAATGAACTGGGTAACTGGCAGTGGGAGTGTGAGCAGGCGTTACGGACGTTACTGCCCCGGCACATTATTCTGCGGACCGGCTGGAGTCTGGGGCGTTTTATCCGCAAGGTGCAGAAAAGCACCTATGGCGGCGAGACCCTGCGGTTGCCGGGCCGTTGCCGCGGTCAGCCGGTGACGGTGCGGGACCTGGCGAGGGTAATGACGGCGGTGATCCTGCAGCTGGATTGCGGTGCGGAAGTGTGGGGCACTTATCAGTACGCAGGTGCGGAAGAAATCACTCTGTATGAGCTGGGCCTGGCCATCGCCGGCTTACCGGGCATTCCGGCGGGTATTCGCGTGGTGGACGATGTGCCGGAATGGGCAACGCTGGAACCTGCCAACGCCACCCTGATCTGTACCAAGATTCGCAACACCTTCGGCATCAAGCAGCAGCCCTGGCGATCAGGGCTGACAGCCGAGCTGGAGGTACTTGCCAGGGACTAGCCGCCCTGGCGTGCCGAGTCCCGGGTCGCCAGCTGCAGTGCTTCCACATCCAACAGCTCCACTTCCCGCCCGCGGGCGCGGATAATGCCCTGGTTCTGGAAGCGGGTGAACACCCGGCTGACGGTTTCCACCGCCAGTCCCAGGAAGTTGGCAATGTCATTACGTGCCATGGGCAGGCTGAAATTGGTAGGCGACATGCGTCGACGCTGGAAGCGGCTGGATAATGACAGTAGCAGCGCGGCGATGCGCTCCTCGGCGGTATTCTTGCTCAGCAACATTGCCAGTTGATGGCTGTTCTGTATCTCCTGACTCATCAGGTGATACATGTGGTGCTGAAGATCCGGCAATTTGCCGGTCAACTCTTCGAGTTTCTCTACCGGGAATTCACACACACTGGTGCGCTCCAGGGCTTTGGCGGTACTGGCATAGCTCTCGCCGCTCATGCTGTCGAGACCAACCAGCTCGCCGGGCATGAAGAAACCGGTGACCTGCTCTTCGCCCCCCTCGGTGATGATCGAGGTTTTCACCGCACCGCTACGCACCGCGAAACAGGATCGGAAAGGTGTACTCTGCTCGAAAATGTGTTCGCCACGAGTAAAGATGCGTCCCTGCTGCACGATGTCCTCGAGCCGATCAAGGTCGTTTTCCTCAATCGCAAGCGGCAGGCAGAGATTGCTGAGACTGCACTTGTGACAGGACGCCTTGAGCGGCGAGGCTTGCTTGATTCGGATTACTTGTGCCATGGCGGATGAACCATCCAGATTGATTCATATCAAAACCGTACCTTAATACGGATGGCCTGCTTTGCCAATGATAGATGCTGTCGACGGGGTAGGTAATTCCCGGAGAAAGCCGCCGCATGGTTGCCGGCGGCTCCGTGCCCGAATCAGACCCTCTGGAAAATCAATGACGCGTTGGTGCCGCCGAAGCCGAAGCTGTTGGACATGACAGTGGTCAGCCCGGTGTCGCGGGCTTGCGGGCCAACCAGGGGCATGTCGCCGACCTTTTCGTCCGGATTGTTCAAATTGGCGGTACCGGCAATAAACCTGTGCTGCAGCATCAGCAGCGAGTAGATGGCCTCGTGGACGCCGGATGCCCCCAGGGAATGTCCGGAAAGGGACTTGGTGGAGGAAATCGGCGGCAGGGTGTCACCGAACACGCTGCGCACCGCGCCCAGCTCGGCCACATCACCCACAGGCGTGCTGGTGCCGTGGGCATTGATGTAATCCACGGGGCGGCTCACTGTGGCCAACGCCTGTTTCATGCAGCGCATGGCGCCCTCACCGGAGGGCGCCACCATGTCGTGTCCGTCAGACGTGGCGCCGTAACCGGTGAGCTCGGCGATGATGGGTGCGCCTCGGCGGCGGGCATGTTCCAGCTCTTCCATCACCAGCATGCCACCACCACCGGCAATCACGAAACCATCACGGCCGCTGTCGAAAGGGCGCGAGGCGGTCGCCGGCTCATCGTTATACTTGGTGGACAGGGCGCCCATGGCGTCAAACAGCATGGTCAGGCTCCAGTCTTCTTCTTCTCCGCCACCGGCGAAGACAATGTCCTGTTTGCCGGACTGGATCTGCTCCATGGCGTGGCCAATGCAGTGTGCGCTGGTGGCGCAGGCTGAGGACATCGAGTAGTTCACCCCACGAATGCGGAAGGCGGTGGCCAGGCACGCCGAGACGGTGCTGGTCATGATGCGGGGCACCATGTAGGGGCCGATGCGTTTGACACCTTTCTCCCGCATCAGATCCACCGCCTCCACCTGGCTGGCACTGGAGGCGCCACCAGAGCCTGCAATGAGTCCGGTGCGATCACTGGATACCAGGTCCTCGCTCAGTTGGGCGGAGGCCACAGCCTGCTCCATGGCCAGGTAGCTGTACATGGCGGATTGACCCATGAAACGGCGCAGCTTGCGGTCGATCACACTGGTGTCCACGTTCACAGATCCGGAAATCTGGCTGCGAAAGCCCATGTCTTTGTAGGTCTGATTGAAGCGGATGCCGGAGCGCCCGCCCTTCAGGCTTTCCAGCACCGCAGCGGTGGAATTGCCCAGGCATGACACAATGCCCATACCGGTGACGACAACGCGTCTCATATGCTCCTCCTGGAACGGATCGCCCCTTGGGGCGACGCCATTGAATCGATGACATTGTTTGGCAGTGTAAGGGGTTTGCCGCGGTGGTGATATTTGACCTTGGTAAGGGGCAGTCGCCGGCAATAGCCGTTACGTACAAGGCAGTGGACCACGCCGCTGATACCCTGGGCGGTCTCAATGACGACAAAAAGGAGACTTTCGTGCGCACTCTGTCCCGGTTTCTTCACGATTATGGTGACAGCCATCAGAACCCCCTGAACCAGTGGATACACTTCGTGTGTGTGCCTGCCATTCTGGTATCCACCCTTGGTCTGTTCTGGCTGATTCCGGTGGGCCACTGGCTCGGGCTTTCTGACGCGGCCGCGGAATGGGTGAACGGTGCAACCCTGCTGGCGGCCGTGTCCGGCATGGTGTACCTGAAGCTCTCGCTGGCCGTGTTCGTGCTGATGGCGGGCTGGTTCGCGCTGTCGGTATGGGCTATTCAGAGCGTGGTGGCCGCCGGCTGGTCGCTGTTCTGGACCAGTCTGGTGGTCTGGATCGCGGCCTGGGCCTTGCAGGTCTATGGCCACAAAGTAGAGGGCAAGAAACCCTCGTTTGTTGAAGACCTGGTATTTCTGCTGATCGGGCCGATTTTCGTCAGTGTCGAGTTTGCCGCCAAGTTGGGCATTCCGGTTCCGCATGCACTGGGCTCACAGCCGGAGAATTCCTCAGGGGGTCACTGAATACCGCGGATTGGGCTATGCTTGGCAGCTCCGAATTCGTCAGGTCATGGCTATGGTTGTGAAATCCGCGCAAGACACCCACAGCATGGGAGCCGGGAGGGGCACGTTATTTCTGTGGCCGGATCACTGGCAGGTGCTCGGGCAGTTGATGCCGAACCGGGCGCACCGCCACATCAGTGCCTCGTTGTTGGTGGGTCTGGATCAGTCGTTCAGGTTACAGGTTGATGGACAGTGGCGGCGCACCCGGGCGGCGGTTGTCGCGCCCGACGTGCCCCAGGCGCTGGACCCGGGGTGCGCTGCCATGTGGATTGCCCAGCTCGACCCCGATAGCCCGTTCTGGCGCGCACTGGCGCCACTGGTGGGCGATGACCGCTCGGTCGACATCGCATTCAGTAAGGAGATGCGACTGCCAACAGGCGAGACCGGCTGCGCCGCGATGAGGAACCACCTGAGCGGCTTGGTGAGGAGGGTAGGGCATCCACCCGCGGCACTGGATGACCGGGTGTCCCGGGTCTGTGAGTCGCTGCGGCGTGACCTACCGGATAAACTGGATGTAAGTGCGCTGGCTGCCGGGGTCGGGCTGTCTAACTCGCGCCTGAGCCACCTGTTTCGCCAGCAGACGGGCGTGCCACTGCGGCGGTTCCTGCTGCACCTGAAAATGACCCGGGCTCTGAGCTTCTGGACGCCGGGCAAGCCGGTATCCCATGTGGCCGCAGAGGCCGGATTCTACGATCAGCCCCACCTCGTAAGGACTGCCAGGGAGATGTTTGATGCCCTGCCGTCGGAGGTCATTGCCAAAGGCTGGCTGCGGGTGTGCCGTTGCCCGTCAGCGTGACTGCTCCGCTTCCTTGGCGGCTCTGGCGGCTTCCGCCTCCCGGGTTTCCTGCTCAACCATGACCGGCGTTTCAAGGGAAATACGCCCGAGGGTGCCGGCCCGCAGTTCGTTCAGCAGCACTTCCGACACCTTGTGCAGGTCCGGTATGCCGCCGCGGGCGAAGAACCGGCGTTTGGCGGCGATGGCATCCATCAGCGCCAGGCCATCCACCGGCGTCTCATCCAATCCGTAGCGTTTCATGACCAGGTCCCGGTAGGCCTGTAGCAGGTAGTCCGCTTCGAACAGGGCTATGTCCTCGAAATCCAGCACGGCGCTGCGGATGGCGCCGGTGATGGCGAGGCGATAACCGCAGGCTTCCGGCGACAGCTTCGGCCACAGAAAACCGGGAGTGTCATACAGCAACACGTTGTCGGGCAGTTTGATGGCCTGCTGGGCGCGGGTCACTGCGGGCTCGTTGCCGGTCTTGGCCGCCGGCCGTCCGGCGAGCGTATTGATCAGGGTCGATTTGCCAACGTTGGGAATGCCCAGAATCATCACCCGCAGTGCGCTCTTCTGCCGGTCGTGGTTGGGGGTCATCTCTGTGGCAAGCCGGAGAATGTCCAGCGCTTCGCTGCGTTGGTTGTGGGTCAGGGTGATGGTTCGCACGCCCCGCTCCTTCTCCAGCCACGTCTGCCACTGGGCGGTGATGTCCGGGTCTGCCAGGTCACGCTTGTTGAGCACCTTGATCAGCGGAGTATCGCCACGCAGGTTGGGAACCAGCGGGTTTTCACTGCTGAACGGAATGCGGGCATCAAGAACCTCGATAATCAGGTCCATCTGTGGCATTACTTTTTTGATCTCCTTGCGGGCCTTGTGCATGTGCCCGGGAAACCAGTTAATCGCCATGGTGTGACTCCAGTGTTGGCTGAACGGCGCCATTATGGACCGGAATGACTAAATTTTCACATTTGATTGAGGCCGCTGCTGCTGCGGGATTCCGATGACCGGATTAATAAATGTGTATAAAAAGAGGGGGTATCGGGGTGAAAGCGGGGGATGTTTTGTTTTAGGGTGTGGGGTCTGACGCTCTTAACCGCAATACACAACGGAGATATTTATGAAGCTTGTAAAACTGTTCGGCATTGCCATGTTGACCTTTGGCCTGACCACTCCCGCCCTGGCGCAAGATATGAGCCAGCAGGCCCCACAAGGTGATCAGGTAGACCAACTGGCGGAACTGGTCGGGCTGAGCGATGAGCAGCAAACAGAAATCCGCGGCATCATCGAAGAAATGCAGAGCGAGATCCAGGGGCTCCAGGCTGAGGCGCGACAATTGCAGCAGTCCATCCAGGCCGAGATCAAGCCGGACTACGACGAAGGAAAAATCCGCGACAATGCAGAAAAACTGGGTGACCTGACCGGTGAGATGACCGCGTTGTCCACGCTTATGCAGGCCAAGGTCGATGCGGTGTTCACTGAAGAGCAGCGCAATGAGCTCGACAAGCGCATGCAGCAGATGCAGCAGCAGATGCAGCAACAGCGTCAGATGCAGCAGCAAATGCAGTAAGCGTCGGCCCTGAAGAAAAGCCGCCACGGCTCTGGCCGTTGGCGGCTTTTTTGTGTCCGTCGGGTTTTCCGGGTCCGGGAGACGTAAGCGTTCCGGCCCTCACGCCAGAAGGCCGGTTAACTCGGCGAGCCTGCGCCGAACGGCTTGATCAGAATGATCAGCCGGGGCAACAGGGTGAGAGCGCCAGCCAAGGCCATGAACATGGCGAAGCCGGTGAACAGGCCAAAGTAGATGGTGGGGATGAAGTTCGACAGTACCAGAATCGAGAAGCCGGTAATGATCGTCAGCGACGTGTAGAACATGGCCCGACCGATGCTGCGGTGGCAGCGGTGCATCGTGGCAATGTAATTGCCGTCTTTGGCGAACTCGGTCTTGAATCGGTGGATGTAGTGGATGGTGTCGTCCACGGCGATACCGACGGTGATGGCCGCGACGGTGATAGTCATCATGTCCAGAGGTATGTTCAGCCAGCCCATCAAACCCAGCACTGAGCCGGCGGCAATCAGGTTCGGCGCCATGCCGATCACTGCGATCAGAAGCGAGCGGAAAAGAATCAGGAACATGGCCATGATGGCAAGGAACACCACGCCCAGGGTCTTGATCTGGGAGTCGAACAGGCTTTGCAGCATGTTGTTGTACATCACCGTCATGCCGGTAAACAGCACCTGGTCCTCATCAAAACCCAGCTCACCGGTGAGGTGGCCGTGAATGGTATCCAGCAGTTCCTGACGACGTAGCTCCGGCAGGGTTTCCAGAATGCGGATGCTAAAGCGGGCCTGATCGTGCTCCTCCGAAATATAGGGCGTCAGCAGGATGTCCTGCAGGTCTGCCGGCACAGCGGAGGGCACGAACGCCAGCTCGAGGGCATTCAGCGGTTCGTCACCGTTGACCTGGGCCAGCAGATCCAGGGTCGTGCTGATGGACAGTACCTTGCCGGTTTCCTCGAGGCTGTCCAGATAGTCGTGCACGCCCCGCAGGCGGTCCATTTTCTGGTAGGTGTACCAGGTGTCCCGGTATTCGGCCTCATCGCCACAGTCGTCGACGAACGGATCGCAGTCACTGGCAAACGGATCGTCGGAGCCACTGTTTTCCGGTGCCGGGTCGTCGGTGATCACCACATCCAGCGGTGTGGTTCCGCCGAGGCGGTCGTCGATGGTGATCATACCCTGATAGATTTCGGTGCTGGATTTGAAGTAATCGATAAAGCTGTTCTCCACCGTCAACCGGCTCAGGCCAATCACGCAGAGCACAGCGATGACGGCAGAACCACCCAGCACCAGTTTGCCTTGGTGTTCTGTGAAGCGCGCAAAGGCGTCCGTGAAGGGCACGTGGTCCGAACTGACGAAGCGATCAACCGGCGGGGGCAACAGTGCCAGCAGCGCAGGGAACAGGATAAAGGTGACCAGAAAGGCTACGGAGAGGCCGATGGTCATCATCCAGCCGAAATCGATCACCGGGCGGATACCACTGAAGGTCAGCGAGCCGAATGCCACGATGGTGGTGATGGCCATATAGAAGCAGGGTTTGATCATCGCCAGCACCGTCTGGCGAAGAGTGTCCCGGGGCGCTGCTCCGGGATCGTCGTGCTGGAACTCCCGGTAACGGACGATGAGGTGGATGGTCAGCGACAGGGTCATGATCAGCAGCAGCGAAACGAAATTGGACGAGATCACCGTAACCGGCCACTGGGCCCAGGACAGGTACCCGATCACCAGCCACACCGTGACACTGCAGCACAGCAACGGCACGAGCACCCAGCGCCACTGGCGGAAGATGAGAGCGAGAGTCAGCAGCAGGAAGATCAGCACGCCGATGCCGAAGGTTGACAGGTCGTTCTGGATGAACTGGATCATATCGGCAACGATCATCGGTAAACCACCGAGGTAGATCTCGGCACTATCCCGGTAGGTGTCCAGAATGCTGCGCACCTCACTGATGGTCTGTTCCCGCTCTGCCCCGAGCTGTTCGGTGAAGCGGATGAAGTCGTCGCTCACCCGTTCCAGCGCCTGCTGGTCGTCGGCATTGGCGTCGTCACCGGCCACCGCCTCGCGCAGCCGCTCGCGCTCATTGAGCAGCTCGAAATACCGTTCCGGTGTCGGCAGGTTGACCTGGATGGCGGTGGTGCCAGCGTCTTTGCTGATCAACAGGTTCGGATACAGGGGGTTGCTGAGCAGGGCTTCCCGGGCGGTGTCGGGGGCCACGTCATCGCCGTCCATGGTCTTGATCTCCGAATCCACCGTGTCAAGGGTCAGGTCCGGGCTGTGCAGCAGCGGCACGTTGAGAATGCTGTTGGTGGAGCTGACAGCCTCCAGGGCTTCCAGCTCGTCGCGGAGCTGCCGCAGGGTATCCAGTGTGTCGGAGCTGAACAGATCATTTGCCGGCGTATAGGTAACGATCAGAAAATCGTCAGAGGTGGTGAAGCGGCGATTCACCTCGCGATACTGCTCCAGGGAGCGGTCATTCTCCAGCACCAGGGACTCGGCAGAGGCGTCGAGCCGGAACTGGTCCAGCCTCAGGCTGGCGACAACAAGGATGAGAGCAAACACCACAAGAACGGCGACCGGGTGGGGGAGAATCCAACGGTCATAAAGGGAGCGGATCGGGGTCATCGGCACATTGTCCACGCTGCGAAAAAACGAGTGCAGAGTGTGCCACAAACCCCTAGCTGACTGTGACTCTGTTTGAGGCCTCTTCGAGGGAATCAATCAGATTTTTCAGCCGCCGGGTCATATCGGCGCTTTCCGCCAGCTGAGTCACCATACTCTGCGTGGTGTCGCGGATGCCCTGCACGTTGGCCAGCACGTCGCCGGTGGAGGCGGTCTGGTGGGCAGACATGGCGGCGATCTCCTCGTTGGTATCGTCGATGCGACTGACCACCGAGTTGATGGCGTCCAGCGCCTTGCGGCCCTGCTCGGACTCATCCACGCAGCGGCTGGCGTCAGCGGAGCTTTCCGTCATCTGGCGGACAGCCGTATCCATCGCCTGCAGCAGACGGTCGATGATGGTCTGGATGTGCCCGGTGGAGTCCTGAACACGCTGGGCCAGGTTGCGCACTTCGTCGGCAACAACGGCAAATCCACGGCCCTGCTCGCCGGCGCGTGCGGCCTCAATGGCGGCGTTCAATGCCAGCAGGTTGGTTTGCTCGGCAATGCCCTTGATTTCCGTGACCGCCTTGCTGATTTCATGACTGTTCTCGGCCAGGGATTCCACACTGGCGGCGGAATGGCGGATAACGTCCTCCAGGCGGCGAATGGAGTCGGCGCTGCGGGAGACCCGTTCACCGCCGTCCAATGCCGTGCTGCGCGCCTCGTGGGACAGGGTTTTGGCAATGCCGGCCTGTTCCGCGATACCACCAAAACTCTGGAGCATGGTCGCGATCACTTCCGCGGAGCGGTCGGCCCCGGATTGCTGGCGCGCCAGATCGTCGCGGCGGCTCTCCGCTGCGGCGGTCAGTTCTCGCACTTCGCTGTGCAACCGGTCGATGGCCGCTTTCATGCTTTTGACCACGGCCATGGTGCGGTCCTGCATGGCATTGAATGCGTCGCCCATCTCGCCGATTTCATCGGTGGAATCCACCTGCGCCCGTTTACTCAGATTGCCGGAGGCCTGAACGTCTACCATGGTACCTTTGAGGCGGTGAACGTGGCGCTCAATAAAGGAGATCAGTAACTGGGATCCAGCCATTTCCAGTGCCATGAGCACGGCGACCACCAGGGCAAAGCCCGGGGCCGCCTTTGAAAACGTGGCCGCAAAACTTTGTCCGGTGATGTCGGCAATGGTGTCGATGGCGTAAAGCACCAGCAGGCACATCACCGCAAACACCAGGATGTTGAGCAGCCAGAACTTGTATTTCAGGCGGGCGTTTTTGAGCAGGGTTAACATGGAATTCCCGGTCCGGACGGTGGTCTTAATCCAAGGCCTTGACCGGAATTTGCTGGGCGCCAGCCACAGGCACTTCCGGGACAGCAAGCCCGAGGTTGTTCTTGTCGAATACGCGATCGGCCCGGTAGCTGGAGCGCACCATGGGGCCGGAGGGCACTTCCATAAAGCCCTTTTCAAGGCCGATATCACGGTAACGATTGAATTCTTCCGGGGTCACGTAGCGCTCAACCGGAAGATGGTTGGGCGTGGGGCGCAGGTACTGACCGAGGGTAAGGATATCCACACCGATGGCGCGCAGGTCGTCCATGGTCGCCAGAACTTCTGCCTCGGTCTCGCCCAGCCCCAGCATCAGGCTGGTCTTGGTGATGACATCCGGGCGATGCGTCTTGGCGTGGGCCAGCACATCCAGTGTTTTCCGATAGCCCGCCCGCGGGTCACGCACGCGGCTGGTCAAGCGTTCCACGGTTTCGACATTCTGGGCAAACACATCAAGGCCGGAATCCACTACTTTCTCCACATCGGTCATCACCGCGTCGAAATCCGGGGTCAGCGCCTCCACGGCCACCTCGGGCGTGCGCTGTTTGATGGCTGCCACACAGGCGGCGTAGTGAGCCGCGCCGCCATCGTCAAGATCGTCCCGGTCTACCGATGTCAGAACGATGTAGCGCAGCCCCATCAGTTTCACGGATTTGGCGGTGTTCTCCGGCTCTTCCGGATCCAGCCAGCCCCTGGGGTTGCCAGTGTCGACCGCACAGAACTTGCAGGCGCGGGTGCATACGGAACCCATGACCATGATGGTGGCGGTGCCGTTGGTCCAGCATTCCCCGATGTTGGGGCAGTGGGATTCCTGGCAGACGGTGCTCAGGCGATGCTCACTGACGTTCCTGCGTACCGCTTCGTAGCGCTCACCACCGGGCATGCGGGCCCTCAGCCATTTTGGCTTGCGCTGTAACGGCGTGGCTTCCGGGCTGGATGTGCGCTTGACGCCATCCTTGATGGCTGAAAAACCATGCTCGTTGCGGAATTTGGAACCACTGGTGACGCGGGGCTTTGCGGTGTCGCTCATTACAACCGGACTCTCGTAAAGACGTTGGGGAGCTTTAAAGAGTAAAACGGCGGCGGGGTAGTTACAAGACGAGTAAGGGCAATCACGGGGTTATAGAGGGGTAAAGAGGGATAACGGGCACGACTTTCGTCGTACCCGTTGATCTCCGTCAAAGTAGAGTCAGGGCGTGGCGGCGTTGAGGGCCTGAGTGATGTCGGCAAGGATGTCATCGACGTGCTCGATGCCAATCGACAGCCGCACCAGATCTTCGCTGACTCCGGCACTTTTCAGCTCGTCCGGGTTGAGCTGGCGATGGGTGGTGGTAGCCGGGTGACAGGCCAGGGATTTGGCATCGCCAATGTTGACCAGCCGCAGAATCAGGTTCAGGGCATCAATGAAGCGGGCACCGGCATCACGGCCGCCTTTGATGCCGAAACTCAGAATACCGGAGGCCTTGCCGCCGCAGATCTTGTCACAGGTAGCTTTGTAGGGGCTGTTGGCCAGCGCGGCATAGTTGACCCATTCCACGGACGGGTGGTTCTGCAGGAAGTGGGCGACTTTCTCGGCGTTCTCGCAATGGCGCTCCATGCGCAGGGCAAGGGTTTCCAGGCCCTGCATGATCAGGAAGGCATTGAACGGGGCCAGCGCGGCGCCGGTATTGCGCAGCGGCACCACACGGCAGCGTCCGATGAAGGCGGCCGGGCCGAGGGCCTCGGTGTAGACCACGCCGTGGTAGGACGGGTCGGGTTCATTCAGCATCGGGAATTTGGCGGCGCTGGCTTTCCAGTCGAAATTGCCGGAATCCACCACCACGCCGGCCACGGTGGTGCCATGGCCACCGATGTACTTGGTGAGGGAGTGAATGACGATGTCAGCGCCGTGCTCGAACGGGCGGCACAGGAACGGCGTGGCGACGGTGTTGTCCACCATCAGGGGGATGCCGTGCTTGTGGGCAATGTCGGCCCAGCGCTGAATATCCACCACGTTGCCCGCCGGATTGCCGATGGATTCACAGAACAGTGCCCGGGTGTTGTCGTCGATGGCGTTCTCGACGGCGTCGAAATCGTCGTGGGGCACCATGCGGCATTCGATGCCCTGGTTCGGCAACGAGTGGGCAAACAGATTATAGGTGCCACCATAAAGCTGACTGGTGCTGACAATGTTGTTGCCCACCCTGCAGATGGTTTGCAGGGCGTAGGTAATGGCGGCCATGCCGGAAGCCACGGCCAGGGCGCCCACGCCGCCTTCCAGCTCGGCCATCCGCTCTTCGAGCACCGCGTTGGTGGGGTTCATGATGCGGGTGTAGATATTACCCTGCACCTTGAGGTCAAACAGGTCGGCACCGTGCTGGGTGTCATCGAAGGTGTAGGACGTGGTCTGGTAGATGGGCGTGGTGGCGGCCCGGGTGGTGGGGTCGCTTTTGAAGCCTGCGTGCAGAGCCAGAGTTTCGGGTCTCATAGCAACGATCCTTGCTGTTGTATGGGGTTTGTCGGTTTCGTTAGCGGAGTATGCCATACCGATTGGAACCACGGCACGGCTTCTGGCGTGAAATGAGTACCCCGGATATTTCATTCATCCTTATCATTGCGTGCGGTTGAACCTGCCGGGGATGATACCGGTGTTAACTCATTGAAGAGAGAGTCTCCATGAATCCGAGAACGGGGTGAGAGCGAGCGGGAGCAGGCTCAGGCCGCCAACCGGGATAACGAAAACCGCAAGGTGGATGCGGCGTCAAAAGGCAGTGAGCAGGGGCAGGCTAAAAAACAGGAAAACGCCAAGGCCTGGTGGAATCTCTGGGACTGAATCGACAAAAAAAGCCCGGCTCTTGCGAGTCGGGCTTTTAGCAATACTGGTAGCAAGGGGCGGAGTCGAACCGCCGACCCCAGCATTATGAGTGCTGTGCTCTAACCAACTGAGCTACCTTGCCATTTCGCTTTGGGCATCGCCCTGAACGAGGCGCGTATTTTCAGTATTTGGGCCCTTCCTGTCAAGGCTTGGGGGCCGTTTTTTCCTGAAAAGTTACACGTTGAAGCGGAAGTGGATGACGTCGCCATCCTTGATGATGTATTCCTTGCCTTCCAGGCGCCACTTGCCGGCATCCTTGGCACCGGCCTCGCCGTTGTACTGCACGAAGTCATCGTAGCTGACCACTTCCGCGCGGATGAAACCACGCTCGAAATCAGTGTGGATCACACCGGCGCCCTGGGGTGCCGTAGCGCCAATCCGGACGGTCCAGGCGCGCACTTCCTTTACCCCTGCCGTGAAGTAGGTCTGCAGGCCCAGAAGGCCATACCCGGCACGAATCACCCGATCCAGCCCGGGCTCTTCCATGCCCATTTCATCCAGGAACATGGCTTTCTCTTCGTCTTCCAGTTCGGAGATTTCGGCTTCCATCTTGTTGCAGATGGGTACCACCACGGCGTTCTCGGATTCGGCGATCTTTCTCACGGTATCCAGATGCGGGTTGTTCTCGAAGCCTTCTTCATTGACGTTGGCAATGTACATGGTGGGCTTTACGGTCAACAGACACAGCTCGCGCACCAGGGCCATCTGGTCCTTGTCGAGGTTCATGCTGCGGACGGGTTTACCCTCGTTCAGCACCGGCAGCAGCTTTTCGAACATCTCGAGCTGGGCCTTGGCGTCCTTGTCACCACTCTTGGCCACGCGCTGTACCCGCTTGATGGCTTTCTCTACGGTGTCCAGGTCAGCGAGGGCGAGCTCGGTGTTGATCACCTCGATATCGGAGGCGGGATCCACCTTGTTGGCGACGTGGATCACGTTGCCGTCTTCAAAACAGCGCACCACGTGGGCAATGGCATCGGTCTGTCGGATGTTGGCCAGAAACTGGTTGCCCAGGCCTTCGCCCTTGGAGGCGCCGGCAACCAGGCCGGCAATGTCGACAAACTCCATGGTGGTGGGCACCACTCGCTGAGGCTTTACAATCTCGGTCAGCTTGGCAAGGCGCGGGTCGGGCATGGCCACCACACCGGCATTGGGCTCAATGGTGCAGAACGGGAAATTTTCCGCGCCGATGCCGGATTTGGTCAGTGCGTTGAACAGGGTGGATTTGCCGACGTTGGGAAGGCCGACGATGCCGCAGTTAAATCCCATGGAGTGCCTCTGCTGGTACTGGAAAATTTGGCCGGATTATACCGGTGTCGATGGGCGTAAGCGAGTAGGGGGATATGTCAGGGGGTCGGCTTGAAGCTGTGCAGCCGGTTCATCGCGGCGGCCAGTTTGCCGCTGGCGGCATCCGGGAGAACACGCAGGATCTCGTCAATCACCGCGGTGAGCTCTTCGCTTTCCTGTTTGCCGAGGCGGCCCAGCACATAGCCGGTGACCTTGCGGCTGTCGCCGGGGTGGCCAATGCCAATGCGCAGTCTCTGGAAATCGTTGCTGCCCAGGTGGGCAATGGTGTCTCGCAGGCCGTTGTGCCCGCCGTGCCCTCCGCCCTTTTTCAGTTTGGCGGTACCGGGGGGGATATCGAGTTCGTCGTGGGCAATTAGAATCTGTTCGGGCTGAATCTTGAAGAAATCCGCCAGTGCCTTGATGGCGAGGCCGGAGCGATTCATGAACGTGGAGGGGTTCAGCAAGTGCAGGTCGAGACCCTGCCACTGAATGCGGGCATAGAGCCCGTGATACTTGCGTTCGGGGCGGAGCGTCTGGCCCGCAGTGCGGGCCAGAGCTTCGACGAACAGGGCGCCGGCGTTATGGCGGGTATTCTCATAGTCGGCTCCGGGATTCCCCAGGCCGACCACCATGACAATATCCTGAGCCATTCGCCGTTGCCCTCCTCAGACCCGGAGCGATTACTCCTTGTCTTCGCCTTCTTCGCCTTCTGCAGCGTCTTCGGCATCATCAGCCTTGGCGCCGCGCGGCTTGTGGATCGCCACAACTGGCAGGTCGTGATCTTCACCCTGCAGCAGAGCCGCAACCTTGACGCCTTTCGGCAGTTTCAGGTCGCTCAGGTGAACAACCTGATCCATCTCGACAGTGGTCATGTCCACTTCGATGAACTCAGGCAGGTTCTGCGGCAGACAGATCACTTCTACTTCGTTGATCTGGTGGTTGGCAACGCCGCCCTGAAGCTTGATGGCCGGTGCGCTGTCTTCGTTAAGGAAGTGCAGCGGTACGTTAACGTGGATCTCATGATCCTTGTCAACGCGCAGGAAGTCGGCGTGGGTCAGCAGCGGCTTATAGGGGTGACGCTGCAGATCCTTCAGGATCACGCTTTCTTTCTTGCCGTCCAGTTCAATGGTCAGAACGTGGGAGAAGAACGCTTCGTTCTCCAGAGCCTTTTTCAGCTCGTTGTGCCAGATGGAGATGGACACAGCTTCTTTATCACCGCCATAGACGATGGCCGGGATTTTCCGTTCCTCACGACGCAGGCGGCGGCTCGCACCTCTCCCCTGATCGCCACGAGGAAATGCTTCAATAACAAATTCCTGGGACATGATATGTACCTCGATCGTCACCTGAACTGCCCGCGACCAGGCGTTTGGACAGGTGATATTTTTGAATAGCCTCGGAATATTTTCTTCGGCTGACTAAAAGAATCGGGAGCCTGTTCAGGCTCCCGATTCTGTATCTGCTTGTTTTGTCTGAGTAAACAGAAAGATCCTGCTCAGACGTTCTCAAACATGGCGCTGATGGATTCTTCGTTGCTGACGCGGCGAATGGATTCCGCGAGCAGACCCGCCATACTGAGGACGCGGATTCTATCACAATTCTTCGCTTTGTCACCCAGTGGAATAGTGTCGCAGACCACCAGCTCGTCCAGTTCGGAGGAATTGATGTTCTCGATCGCCGGACCGGAAAGCACCGGGTGGGTAATATAGGCCACAACCCTTGCAGCGCCGTGCTCTTTGAGCGCATTGGCGGCTTTGCACAGGGTGCCGGCGGTATCGATAATGTCATCCACCAGGATGCAGGTCTTATCTTTTACATCGCCGATGATGTGCATGACCTGGGACACGTTGGCCCGCGGGCGGCGCTTGTCGATGATGGCAAGGTCGGCGTCGTCCAGGCGCTTGGCGATAGCCCGCGCACGAACCACGCCGCCAACGTCAGGGGAGACCACAACGAAGTTCTCGAAGCGCTGCTTCTCGATGTCTTCAAGCAACACCGGGGTGGCGTAGATGTTGTCTACCGGGATGTCGAAGAAGCCTTGTATCTGGTCAGCGTGCAGGTCGAGTGTCAGCACGCGGTCCACGCCGATGCTGGAAATCATATCGGCCACGACCTTGGCACTGATGGCTACCCGCGTTGAGCGAACGCGACGGTCCTGACGAGCGTATCCGTAATAGGGAATTACGGCGGTGATGCGTGTCGCGGATGCACGGCGAAGTGCGTCGGCCATCACGATCAATTCCATCAGGTTATCGTTGGTGGGGTAGCAGGTGGGCTGGATGATGAAAACATCATGGCCACGGACATTCTCATCGATCTCGACAGTGGTTTCACCGTCGCTGAACCGGCCTACGGTGGCCTGACCCATGGGAATGTGGAGTTTCTGGGCAATAGCTTTGGCAAGGTCAGGATTGGCATTGCCAGCGAAAATCATCAGTTTGGACACGACGGCATCCTTCGCGGTATCAGCGTTTGATTCAGAAGAAGCAGGAGAAAGGTGGCTGGGGTGGCAGGATTCGAACCTGCGCATGACGGGATCAAAACCCGTTGCCTTACCACTTGGCGACACCCCAGTATCGTGCTTTTTTGGCATCATTCCAGCTCTGTCAGCTTTGTGTGAAGTGGTGAAATATTCACCCCTTGAGCGACGAACCCCGTGATGCCGGAGGGTTTGCTTTCCCAGATAATCCGGGCTGCGGATTCTGTCGGGAAACGTCCGAATATGCAAGCCCCGGTTCCGGTTAATCTTGCAGGTCCGAATTGTGAAAGCCATTTCAGGCTCTGGTTAACCTCCGGATACAGTTCGCAAACCACATCCTCACAGTCATTTCGGTACCTCGAGGCGTCTCCCTCAAAAGCGGGCGCTATTTTGATTCTAGGGGTGTTCCTTGTCAACCCTTGCTCGGAAAAAATCTTACCGGTGTTTATATCGCAGGCGGGTTTAAGAACCAGAAACCAGTCTTCCGGTGGCTTGGCCGGAGTCAGCTGTTCACCCACGCCTTCTCCCCAGGCGGCGTGGCCCCGCACGAACACCGGCACGTCTGCGCCCAGCTGCAGGCCGAGGTCGGCCAGTTGGTCGAGGCTGCGTCCCAGTTGCCAGTAGTGGTTCAGTCCCAGCAGCACCGTGGCGGCATTGGAGCTGCCGCCGCCGAGGCCGCCGCCCATGGGCAGGCGCTTGCGGACCGATAGGGTAATGCCGGGCAGCTCGGGTTCGCGGTTTCCGGCCAGCAGACGAGCGGCTCGCAGGATCAGATTGGCGTCGTCGGCAACGCCGGGTATGGGCGTTTTCAGCCGTATCCCCGGGGCACCGCCTGCAGCCGGTTCAAAGGTGATGTGGTCACCGTAATCAAGGAACTGGAACAGAGTCTGCAGCTCATGGTAACCGTCGGGGCGCTGCCCAACGATGTGCAGGCAGAGGTTGAGCTTTGCCGGAGAGGGCAGGGTAAACGGTTTCACCGGTTTTGTTCCGTGGTCTCTTGCCAGCGCGTCACCACCATTCTGACGCGCTTGTCGTCCTTGGCCGCAGTAATGCGGGCGGGCAGTTCGGGGTAGCCGGTGATGAAGGCTTGCCAGCGATCGTAACGGATTTCCCAGCCTTGCTGGCGAATCATGGCGAGCTGACTGCTGTCGTCAAACAGCAGGCGGAAGTCGCCATCGGGACCGGGCAGGCCGCGAATCCACCACACCAGGCTGTCGATCGGCAATTGCCAGCCGGTCGCCGCCTGGATCAGCGCTTCCGGGTCGCCGGAGCGGTAGGTTTCGCCATCCGGCAGGGTCAGGGAGATGAAGCCCGGAACCCCTTGCAGGCTGGTTCGGCCCATACCGAGAAAAGACGAGGACAGTTCCAGATCGTAGGCATCCTGCTTCTGGATCCAGTGGTTAATAATGGCCGTGCCGCTGTCTGACGGCTGTTTCACCGCCAGTTTGCCGCTCAGTTGCCAGGCGTTGAAGCGTTTGAGCCGTTCGCTGCGCTCGCTCCAGTCAGCGGGGGGCTGGTCGGTCAGGCCCTCGGGCAGGGGTTCCAGCTGAATGGTGGTACAGGCACCCAGCATCAGTGCGCTGGCCACCAGCAGAAGCAGTCGTGGTCTGAGCAGGCTCACGGTTGTTGCTCTCCGGTCAGGCGCTGAATGGTTTCAATCAGTACCGGATGATCCGGGTCCACATCGATGCCTTCCTTCCAGATGATCCGGGCCTGGTCCTCGGCACCGGTGGTCCAGAGGACTTCGCCATAGTGGGCGGACACTTCCGGATCCGGATAGGCTGCCCAGGCCTCGGACAGGTACGCCAGCGCTTCCCGTTGTTGCCCCTGCAGAAACAGCACCCAGCCCATGCTGTCGAGTATGGCGGGGTTTTCCGGATCCAGGGTCAGGGCGCGCTCAATGAACGTACGGGCCTCGTCGACACGGTCGGTGCGGGTGGTAAGGATGTAGCCGAGGGCGTTGAGGGCAACCGCGTTGTCGGGTTCATCCTCGATGATCCGGCGCAGATCTTCCTCGGCTTTGTCCGGTGAGTCCAGGCTGTCGAACAGCATGGCGCGGGCGTAGCGGATTCTGACGTTGTCCGGATAAGAGTTCAGCGCATCGGTGGCACTGTCGAGGGCCGCGGCCTGCTGTTCCTGGTCCAGCAGGAGGTTGACCTCCAGCAGCCAGAAATTCTCGGCTTGTCCGGGGTTGGACTGGCGCAGTGTGCGGATGTCCTCCAGCGCCGAGTCCAGCTCGCCCTGCTCGGCCAGCAACGCACTGGCCCGGGCCAGTGCCGGAAAGTAGTAGTTGCCTTCTTCCACGCTGCGGTAGTAGCCGATGGCCTGCTGCGGCTGGTTGTCCTCGTCGGCGATCCGCCCCAGGTAATAGTTGGCTTCACTGGTGTGGTGGCCCTGCTCAATCAATCGGGTCAGGTCCGTGCGTGCCAGCTCGGTCTGGCCGTTCTCCAGCGCGACCAGCGCATGGGACAGGCGCAGACCGGGTGCGTTGGGGAAGCGTTTCATCAATCGGTTGAATTCGTCCTGCGCCGCCTGCAACTCACCCTCGCCGATCAGCATGCGGCCGTACAGCGTGCCCATCTGGCGGTTTTCCGGGAAGCGCCGGGTGTTGACCAGCAGGTGGTCCAGGGCATCACGCTGGTCGCCCACCTGGTACAGCAGGTCGCCCTTCAGAATGATTGCAGGCTGGAAGTTGGGTTCGCGCTCCAGCAGGGTCTCAATCCTTGCCAGCGCCCGTTTTGGCTGGTTGGTGACTTTCAGCAGAAGCGCAGTGCTGTATTCCAGTTCCGGGGTTTCCGGGTGGCGCTCTGCCATCTGCTCATAGAGTGCCAGCAGCTCCTGCTGCTGCTCCGGGGGCAGGTTGGTGGCCATGGCAGCGAGGCTGTCAAAATCTGCGTCTCCGCCCAGGTCCATGATCCGCTCCATGTGCCCGATGGCCGTTTGCAGATCGTTTTGCTTGATGGCCTGAATGGCGGCAACCCGCTGCGCTTGCAGGTTGTCCGGCTCCACGTCCAGCCACAGGTTGGCGAGTTGGCGCTGAGCGTTGTCACCGTTCAGCGACTGAGCGATTCGCATGGCGCGCTCGATCACCGCCTTGTCACGGGATTGCTTGGCGGCATTAAGGTAGTTCACCAGGGTGACGTCGTAGCGTCCGCGCTGGGCCGCGATTTCGCCGGACAAAAGCAGATAAAGCACCTCTGGCTCAAAATCGGCGTAGCGGATTTCGGGCTCGATTGAGGCGGCGTCCGTCGGGGTGTCTTTCTCGCTGACCGCGGGTTCGTCCGGCGCCCCGCTCAGGGCTGCGCAACCGGTGAGAGACAGCCCGAAAAGGCAGGAAAGATAAATCCGTGCAGATCTATGCATGCAACATCCCGTATCCTGTAAACAACGCATCTGAGACGGTCAGCCTCCTGTACCGGCGACCATGCAGTGCCAAGGCCCTATGATGGCACAAGCACCTGATATTGCCCAACCTGTCAGCACTTCCCGAACTGGCGGGGGTTTTGGGTGGCGACGGTGACGCCGGCTCGGTAAAATGCGGTAAATGTTCACACACTGGCAAAAGGCTACTCATACCTGACATGGCTCTGGTAACGCTGGGAATCAATCATCGCACCGCTCCGGTGGAATTGCGTGAGCGCGTAGCGTTCACCCCGGAGCGAATGGCGGAAGCATTCTCGGAACTCCGTGCCATGTGCGGGGCCAGCGAAGCGGCAATCCTGTCCACCTGCAACCGCACCGAGCTCTACATCGCCGGTGATGACGAGTGCGCGCCGGTGATTCTGCGCTGGCTGGCCGGCTTCCACGACATGGAGGTCTCCGAGCTTGAGCAGGCGCTCTATCTGCACCGTGATGGTGATGCTGTTCGCCACATGATGCGGGTGGCGGCCGGGTTGGATTCCATGGTGCTCGGTGAGCCTCAGATCCTGGGGCAGTTGAAAGATGCCTACTCGCTTTCCCGTGAGCACGGTGCCAGCGGGGGTTTCCTCTCTCGTCTGTTTGAGCACACGTTCTCGGTGGCCAAGCGGGTTCGTACCCAGACCGCCATCGGTGAAAATCCGGTGTCGGTGGCCTATGCCGCGGTGAGCATGGCGCATCATATATTCGCCGACATGTCCCGCAACAAGGCATTGCTGATTGGCGCCGGCAAGACCATCGAGCTGGTTGCCCGTCATCTGGCGGACGCCGGCGTGAAAGATTTTCTGGTTGCCAACCGCACGCTGGAGCGGGCCCAGGCTCTTGCCGAGTCCCGGGGGGGCAAGGGTATTCTGCTGTCGGAAATCCCCGATCACCTGAAGGATGTGGATATCATCATTTCCTCCACGGCGAGCCCGCTGCCCATTCTCGGCAAGGGCGCGGTCGAGCGGGCGCTGAAGAAGCGTAAACACCGGCCCTATTTCATGGTGGATATTGCCGTGCCACGGGATATCGAGCCGGAAGTGGCGTCTCTGGCGGATGTGTATCTCTACACCGTGGATGACCTGCGCCAGGTGATCGAAGAAAACATCCGCTCCCGCGAGGGTGCCGCGAGAGAGGCCGAGAACCTGGTGACTGACGGCGTTCAGGATTTTCTGAGCCAGTTGCGGGCTCTGGATTCGGTCTCCACGCTCAAACAGTTCCGTCAGCGCGCGGAATCCCTGCGTGACCTGGAAACCGAGAAAGCGCTGCGAGCGCTGCGCAACGGCACCGATCCGGAGACCGCGTTGCGCGGGCTTGCCCGCGGTCTCACCAACAAATTCCTCCACGAACCGTCGATTCAGGTTCGCAAGGCAACAACCGAAGGTCGCAGCGAAGTGACCGAGTGGCTGAGAGAGTTGCATCAGCTGGATGCCCAGGACGCCGACGCCACCACCCCGGAAAAACTATGAAACCATCGATCCAGAACCGCCTTGAGCATCTGTCAGACCGCTTCGAGGAAGTCAGCGCGTTATTGAGCGATGCCGGTGTTATCTCCAACCAGGACAAGTTCCGCGAGCTGTCCAAGGAATTTGCCGAGATCGAACCGATCGTGCAGTGCTTCCTGGCCTGGAAGTCGTCACTGGCGGACATCGAGGAAGCCCGTGAACTCGCCCGTGACGGCGACGTTGACATGCGTGAAATGGCCGAGGAAGAGCTGGCGCTGGCGGAGCGGAAAACCGATGAGCTGGACGAAGAGCTGCAACGCCTGATGCTGCCGAAAGACCCCAACGACGGCAAGAACGTGTTTCTGGAGATCCGGGCCGGCACCGGCGGTGACGAAGCTGCGATTTTTGCCGGTGATCTGTTCAAGATGTACCTACGCTACGCCGAGCGCCACCGCTGGCAGGTGGAGGTGCTCAGCGAGAGCGCCGGTGAGCACGGTGGCTTTAAGGAAGTGATCGCTCGGGTGGCCGGCGCGGGGGTGTACGGCACACTGAAGTTCGAGTCGGGTGCGCACCGGGTGCAGCGGGTGCCCGAAACCGAGTCCCAGGGTCGTATCCACACCTCGGCCTGCACCGTGGCGGTCATGCCGGAAGCGGATGAGGCCGAGGCGATTGATATCAACAAGGCCGATCTGAGAGTCGACACCTTCCGTTCCTCCGGCGCCGGTGGTCAGCATGTCAACAAGACCGATTCCGCCATCCGCATTACGCATCTGCCCACGGGCATCGTGGTGGAATGCCAGGAGGAGCGTTCCCAGCACAAGAATCGCGCCAAGGCCCTGAGCCTGCTGGCGTCTCGCCTGCAGAACGCTGAAACCGAACGCCAGCAGAAATCCATGGCGGAAACCCGCAAGAGTCTGGTGGGCAGTGGCGACCGGTCCGAACGCATCCGCACCTACAATTTTCCCCAGGGGCGGGTAACCGACCATCGTATCAACCTCACGCTGTACAAGCTGGATGAGGTGGTTTCCGGTGATCTGGACGCGGTCGTGGTACCCCTGCAACAGGAGCATCAGGCCGAGCTGCTGGCATCCTTGTCTGATGAGTGAGCCATCGCTCACCTGTGACGCATTGCTCCGCAGGGCAACCGTGGCTATTGCCGGTGAATCCCCGCGACTGGATGCGGAGTTGCTGCTGTGTTTCGTGACCGGGCTGTCCCGTACCGGCTTTCGGGCCTGGCCGGAGCGTCAGGTAACCGCGAGTGAGGCCCGGCGCTTTGAGGCGCTGGTTCACCAGCGAGCCTGCGGTCATCCGGTGGCCCACCTGCTGGGCGAGCAGGAGTTCTGGTCGCTGCCCCTGAAGGTCAATGCTTCTACCCTGATTCCCCGTCCGGACACCGAATGCCTGGTGGAGGCTGCGCTGGGGTTGTCGCTCCCGCCATCGGCACGGATGCTGGACCTGGGAACAGGAACCGGCGCCATCGCGCTGGCGCTGGCCAGTGAGCGCCCGGGCTGGCAGGTGTTGGCGTGCGATGCGGTGGCGGCAGCAGTCGAGCTTGCCACTGTCAACGCCGGACGACTGGGCTTGCCCGTCGCAGTGGTGTGGAGCCACTGGTTCGAGAGCCTGCCGCCGGGGCGCTTTGACCTGATCGTGTCGAATCCTCCGTACATAGCCAGCAGTGATCATCATCTGGGCGAGGGTGACGTGCGGTTTGAGCCGGCGACGGCACTGATTGCCGGTGATGATGGTCTGGATGATATCCGTACCATTGTCACGGCCAGCCCGGAGTGGTTGAGTGATAACGGCTGGCTGGTCATCGAGCACGGCTACGATCAGGGTGAGGCGGTACGCGATCTGTTTCTGCAAGCGGGCCTGGCTGCCGTCGAGACACGAAAGGACTACGGTCAGTGCGACCGGCTGACGCTGGGGCAGTGGCCGGGTCGGGGCTGAGCCCGAGTGGCGCCGGGTCGGGGGGCGTCGGGGTTTCAGCAAGCTCGCATTTTCAGTACAGAGAGGTGGTCGATGCTCAGCGATGAGGAACTGATGCGCTATAGCCGGCAGATTCTGATGCCGGCATTTGATGTTGCCGGTCAGGAAAAGCTGAAATCCGCCCGCGTACTGGTGGTGGGTGCCGGCGGGCTGGGCTGCCCGGTAGCCCTGTACCTGGGTGCCGCGGGTGTGGGTCATCTCACGTTGGTGGACGATGACGCTATCGAGTTGGCCAACCTGCAGCGCCAGGTGGCTTTCAGTCACGAGCAGCTTGGATCCGGTAAGGCGGAGAGCCTGGCGGATCGCGTGCGCCGGATCAATCCTCTGGTGTCGGTGGCGGTTGTTGCCCGGCGTCTGGAAAGTGACGCATTGGTCCGTCAGGTGAGTGAGGCGAGTCTGGTGTTGGACTGCACGGATAACTTCGCCACCCGTTTTGCCCTGAATCGGGCCTGCGTTGCCGCCAGGGTACCACTGGTGTCCGGTGCCGCGATTCGCGGTGAGGGACAGTTGTCGGTTTACGATGCCCGCAACCCGGACAGTCCCTGCTATCACTGTCTGTATCCGGAGCAGGGCAATGAGGATCTGTCGTGTTCGGAGGCCGGTGTGATCGGGCCTTTGGTGGGGATGATCGGGGCCAGTCAGGCGATGGAGGCGGTCAAGGTGATCTCCGGAGTGGGGCGGCCGCTGGTGGGGCGGTTGCTGATTCTGGATGCCTGGCGGATGGAGTGGCGGGAGATGAAGCTGGCCCGTGATCCAGGGTGCCCTGTTTGTTCTGGCCACTGAGGCTTCAACTCTGGAGCAGGCCGTCGCCGTCAGCTGACGGCTCCTCTCAACTTCAGTGTCAGTCCTTCAGTGCCTGAAACTTGGCGATCGCCTCTTTCCTGCTCTCTTTCAGATCCACAATCGGCCTCGGATACCCTCTCGGAATCACTCCGCCTTTGCCGGGATCGTGGATGCGTTTGTTGTCCAGTTTCTGCAATTCTGGCACCCAGTGCCGGATGAACTCGCCTTTCGGATCAAATCGCTCACTTTGAGTCACCGGGTTGAAGACCCGGAAATAGGGAGCGGCATCGGTGCCGGTGGAGGCACTCCACTGCCAGCCACCGTTGTTGGAGGCGAGGAAGCCATCGACCAGTTTTGACATAAAGCAGGCTTCGCCCAGGCGCCAGTCGATGAACAGGTTCTTGGTCAGGAACATCGCGGTGATCATGCGCAGGCGGTTGTGCATCCAGCCGGTCTGGTTGAGTTGGCGCATGGCGGCGTCGACGATGGGGATGCCGGTGTGGCCGGTTTTCCAGGCTTCGAAGTGCTCGCCGGGGGTGTTCCAGGCCAGTTGCTCGGTTTCGGGCTTGAAGGCCCGGTGCATGCTGACGCGGGGGTAGTGGTAGAGGATGTGAATGTAGAAGTCGCGCCACGCGATTTCGTTGACCCAGGTGCTCAGGCCTTCCTGATTGCCGCCGGCGCCCTGGGCCTGGCGGGCCGTGATCAGGCATTGGCGGCCGGACAGGATGCCGGCGGCCAGGTAAGGGGACAGTTGGCTGGTGCCGTCGACAGCCGGAAAGTCGCGATCTTCCCGGTAGTTGCCGCCACGCTCGTTGAGAAACGCCTCGAGCTGATCGTGCGCAGCGTGTTCACCGGTTTCCACAAGCGCCGGTGGCGCGTCCTCGAAACCGGTCGGGATGCGGTCGTATTGCTGTGGCTCGACTGCATCACCCCGGGGCGAGGGAGCTGCGAACAGCGTGGGCTGGGTTTCATCAATCCAGCTGCGCCAGCGGCGGGAGAAAGGGGTGAACACCGAATAGGGTTCCTGCTGCTGCGTCAGGATGGTACCGACCGGCGCCACGGTCTGGTCGCGGTATTTGTTGACCTGAATGTCACTGGCCGCCAGTTGTTGCCGGACGGTCTTGTCACGCCGACGTTCGTTGATGCCGTATTCTTCGTTGAAATGCACGGCTTCGATGTTGTGCTCGCGGCAATGGTCGGCCAGTGCGTCAATGCTGTCGCTGAAGCGCCGGGCTTCCAGAAAGCTCAGGGGGATACCCAGCCTGGCCAGTTCCCGGGCCAGGCTGTTGGCATGGGCCAGGGTGAAGTGGACCCGCGCCGGCGACCAGTCGTGTTCCTGCCACTGTTCCGGCGTCACGATAAAGCACGCCAGTACCGGTCCCTCGGCCTTGCAGGCAGCAGTGAGGGCGGCGTTGTCGGCGAGGCGGAGGTCGTTGCGGAACCAGACGAGTTGGGTCATTGAGCTTCCTTTGCAGAGAACCGGGCGGGCATCGTAAGGGTAATTACCACGCCCCGGGCGGTAAATTCATTAACCGGGATATTCGCTGGAAAGCATTGATTGGATTATAGTTAACACTGTTTTACCGTCAGAACGTTCAGGACGCAAATGGTCGACAAAAATGAGGAGCCCGCGCTGCCGCGGGATGGCGTCTGGGGGCAGGCCTATAGCTTGGGATCCGGGCAGACACAGTTTCACGAACTCAGTCATACGCGTCTCTGGGTGACCCGGCTGGATCTGGAATGGCAGATTCGTGCTGCAACATCGGCACCGGCGGTCGACCCCATGCGCTGGACCGAGCAGACCAGCCATGTCCTGCCGGGCAGTGACGTGCCCCTGCAGCGATTCGTCCGACCCGATGACAGCAATGAGGTGGTGTTTCTGCCCGCGTTGGCCGGTTTGCCGACGGTGATTCGCCCTTACCAACCTTTGACCATTCCCGCGGGCGGGACATGCGTTATTTACGTGGGCACGGTGGTGTGGTTGCGCATTTGCGTTGGCACCCATCGCACGCAATTGACGGAACTGGCGCTGGCTGAGCCTTCCCAGACCTGGGTGGGCAAAAATACCATGGAGGGTGAGTTGTGCTACTCCGCCCCCAGTTACGCGCGTCTGGTGCTGGAGGCGGTGCCGAAGCGACCCTGGCGGGCAGTGACGCCAGTCACCATCATGAATAGCCGCACCGAGCCGCTTTTGCTGGAGCGGTTCAGCCTGCCAACGCCGCTGCTGTCGCTTCACATGAATGAAAAAGGTCAGCTCTGGACACCGGGCGTAACGGTGGTCTGCGAGACCGACATGAATTCGGCCAGCCTGAACGTGGATCAGACCCTGTTCAAGGCGGCCGGTGACTGCCGGCTGATAACGCCGGCGCGTGAGACAGGCAGTCGCGGCAGGCTGGTGCGGGCATTCGATCGGATGTTCGGTTAACGGTGGCGGCGGACAACGGAGCTCGTAGTTTGATTGAGAACATCGAAAACAGCCTGATTCAGGTCGCCAGTGCCTTACCCTGGATGCAGTGGTTGAGCGCCGCGTTCCTGTTGGTTCTGGGCATTATTCTCGGGTCGTTTGCCGCCCGCAGCCTGTCTCGGGTCATGCAGGCGCGGGCGTCGCGGCACCATACGGTGATGTTCCGGCGCCTGGTGTTCTATGTGGTGGTGGCGGTCTTCGCCATGGCCGCTTTGCGAGAGGCGGGTTTTTCACTGGACGTGGTGCTGGGCGCAGCCGGTATCCTGACGGTGGCCATCGGCTTTGCGTCCCAGACCTCGGCCTCAAACATGATCAGCGGTTTGTTCCTGCTGGTGGAGCGTCCGTTCGAGATCGGCGACTTTATCGAGGTTGAGGCCACGGTGGGGGAGGTTATTGGTATTGATATGCTCAGTGTGAAATTGCGCACCACCGACAACCTCTATGTGCGGATTCCCAACGAAACCCTGATCAAGACGCCGGTGGTGAACCGCTCCCGCTTTCCGATCCGTCGTCTCGACCTGACGGTGGGGATTGCCTACGCTGAAGATGTGGAAAAAGTCGAGAAACTGCTCCTGGAGCTGGCCGAACAAAATCCGGCCTGTCTCGAGGAGCCACGGCCTTTTGTGCTGGTGACGTCGTTCGGACCCTCTTCGGTGGATTTGCAGTTTTCGTTCTGGGTCCCGAGAGAGCGTATTCTCGAAGGGCGCAGCAATATGATGGTGGACATCAAGAAAATGCTGGATCAGAAAGGGATCGAAATTCCTTTCCCTCACACCAGTATTTATGCCGGAAGCCATTCCGCGCCATTCAGGGTCGAACTGCTTCGGCCGCAAAGCTCTACCGAAAAGGAACTGCCGGATGCCAACGAAAACGGATAAGCCTGCAACGCCGTCCGCCTACCCGACGCTGGAGGGCAAGATCAACCTTGGCTGGCGGGAATGGGTGGCATTGCCGGATCTGGATATTGGCAGGGTCAAGGCCAAGGTGGATACCGGGGCACGTACCTCGTGCCTGCACACCTTTCGTACCGAGCCCTACAGCCTGGACGGTGAGCGCCGGGTGCGGTTCTGGGTCCACCCGGTGCAGAACGATCTCCACCACGTGGTGGAGTGTGACGCCGCGGTGCTGGATGAGCGCAATGTGTCGGATTCCGGCGGTCATCGGGAGCTGCGCCTGGTGATTGAAACCCGGCTGGTGATCGGAGAAGCCGTCTGGCCCATTGAAATGACATTGACCAACCGGGATTCCATGCGATTCCGGATGTTGCTGGGGCGCACTGCCATGGCAGGGCGCTCCCTGGTGTATCCCGAAGCTTCCTATCTCGCCGGCGAGCCGGCCTTAAGGACGACCAAATGAAAATTGCGATTCTGTCGCGCAACCGACATCTCTACTCCACCCGCCGCCTGGTCGAGGAGGGGGTTAACCGGGGCCACGAAGTGCGCGTGATTGACTGCCTGCACTGCTCCATGAACATCACCTCGTCCAACCCGCTGATTCATTACCACGAAGAGGTACTGGAGAATTTTGATGTGGTGGTGCCGCGGATCGGTGCCTCGGTCACTTTCTACGGCACGGCGGTGTTGCGACAGTTCGAGATGATGGGCGTGTTTCCCGTTAACGAATCCGTGGCGATTACCCGCTCCCGGGACAAGCTGCGTTCGCTGCAATTGCTGGCGCGTAAAGGCGTGGGTATGCCGGTGACCGGTTTTGCCAACAAGCCGGATAACGTGCCGGAGCTGCTGAAAATGGTGGGTGGCGCGCCGGTGGTCATCAAGCTGTTGCAAGGCACTCAGGGTATCGGTGTGGTGCTGGCCGAAACCCGCAAGGCCGCGGAAAGTGTGATCGAGGCCTTCATGGGGCTGAAAGCAGACATTCTGGTGCAGGAATTCATCAAGGAAGCCGGTGGTGCGGACATTCGCTGTTTCGTTATCGGCGACAAGGTGATCGCTGCCATGAAACGCCAGGGTGGAGAGGGCGAGTTCCGGTCCAACCTGCACCGGGGCGGCACGGCCTCGCTGGTGCGCATTACCCCGGAAGAGCGTCGCACCGCCATCACAGCGGCAAAAGCGATGGGGTTGAACGTTGCGGGGGTGGATCTGCTGCGCTCCAGCCGCGGCCCGCTGGTGATGGAGGTGAACTCCTCACCGGGCCTGGAAGGCATCGAAAAGGCCACCGGCAAGAACGTGGCGGGCATGATCGTGAGCTGGATCGAGAAGAACCAGCAGCCCTGGAAGACCCGCACCAAAGGGAGAGGTTAACGTGGCGCGTGCCCCCTTCGTGATTGCCGGTACAGAAATCAAGGCCGGTACACGCCAGACGGTGGAAGTGCCGGTAGCCAAGTTGTACACCCACACGCCGCTGCACATTCCGGTCGAAGTAGTGCACGGCCGCCGGGCTGGCCCGGTGCTGATGGTGTGTGGAGCGATCCACGGTGACGAAATTAACGGCGTGGAGATTGTCCGCCGGGTGTTGACCAATTCGGCGCTGCGGCATCTGCGCGGCACCCTGGTGGCGGTGCCCATCGTCAATATTTTCGGTTTTGTACAGCGTACTCGCTATCTGCCGGACCGGCGTGATCTCAACCGCTGCTTCCCCGGCAGTGAAACCGGTTCTCTGGGCGGTCGTATCGCGTACCTGCTGCGCACCCAGATTATGGAGAATGTCTCTCACATAATTGACCTGCACACCGGCGCGATTCACCGTTTCAACTTGCCACAGATCCGTGCCGAGCTGAAAAATCCGGAAACCATCCGCATGGCCGAGGCCTTCGGAGCGCCGATCATTCTCAATGCCGGCCTGCGGGAGGGCAGCCTGCGGGCCTACGCCGACTCCCAGGACATTCCGGTGGTGACGTTCGAGGGCGGTGAAGCGCTGCGATTTGACGACGTGGTGATCTCCAGCGGCGTGAAAGGGGTGATCCGGGTGATGCGCGAGCTGGAAATGATCCCCGCCAAGAAGGGGCCGAAAGCGCCCAGAAAACGTTCGGAAACCGCCGCCAATTCGCAATGGGTGCGCACCGACATCGACGGCATCATGCGCCCGGTGGCGAGCCTCGGCCAGAAGGTTCGCAAGGGGCAGAAGCTGGCCATGGTGGCGGACCCGTTTGGCGAGTCAGAGACGGCGGTGCTGTCACCCTGTTCGGGCATTGTGATCTGTGTGAACAACCTGCCACTGGTGAACGAGGGGGAGGCCATCTACCACGTTGCCCGTTTTGATGAGCTCAGTGAGGCGGAGAAGGCCATGGATTATTTCCGCAGCAGCTACGAGGGTGACGTGGGGGACGACGTGGTCCCGGTGCATCCCTGGGACGATCGTCAGAAGTAACCACGAGGCACATCATGATCTGGGATCAGACCTTTATTGAACTGGCGCCCTTGCCCCGGGGCTTTCACCTGGTAACCAACGAGGTGCTGGCCCAGGCTCCGGATCTGCGCAATTGCGAGGTCGGGCTACTGCAGCTGTTTATCCAGCACACCTCCGCCTCCTTGGCGATCAATGAAAACGCCGATCCGGATGTGCGTGGGGATCTGGAGCGGCATTTCAATGTGATGGTACCGGAGCGGGCGCCCCATTATGTCCATACCCAGGAGGGGCCGGACGACATGCCGGCCCATATAAAAGGCGTACTGATCGGCCCCTCACTGACGATTCCGGTGGCCAACGGCCACCTCGCTCTCGGAACCTGGCAGGGCATTTATCTGTGCGAGCACCGTGAACACGCCGGTGGTCGGCGCATTGTGGCTACGTTGCAGGGCCGATGGTGATGGCGCGCCGGATCAGTCCGGTGACGACACCGCCAGCGTCTGCTGCCCGTCGGATGTTAGCAGCGGCAAGGACACCTCACCCCCGACAGTGACGACCGTGACCGTCAGATCCCGGGAAAATGCCCCGGCAAACGTCGGGTGCTGGCCATACAGCATCAGCACCAGTTGATCGCCACTGTTCAGTCGCTCCGCAATCCCTGTCAATTCAACGTCATGTTCTCCGAAGCCGCGAACGGGCTGAACCTGTTCGTCGATCAGTTCCGGGAGGCTCATGCCCTGTCTGATCACACCCACGCCGACGAATAGAATGGCATCACAGGTGCCGGTCGCAAACACCGGATCGGATTCCTCCATGCAACGCGCCTCAAGATCAGACAGTGGAGCTCCGACTTTGAGGGTGGCGGTGGGAATGCCTGCGATGACACCGTCATTCTCCAGTGTTGTCAGGGGCACAAGGGTGGGCAACAGGCCCGCGACACCGGTCAATGTTGTGACTTCGATGGCCTCACCGAGTATATCGAAGCTGATCGGGAAGCGCGTGCCGCCCACGGTCACCTCAGGAGCGGATACCGCATCACCCGGCGCAAGGGTATAACAGATCTGATCGCCCGTGGTGATGACATTATCGGCATCACCGCGCCCTAAAAGCTTTTCATTGAACCAGGCCACGGCGGCCTGGTTGGCGCTGACGTCGCCACAATTGGTCAGTGTGTTAAGGCCCGCGTTGGGCAACTCCGGCAGTGCCTCGCCATAGAAACCGAGGTTGGCCAGGGTTTCCTGGATCAGGCCCGCATTCGGTGCGAGATAGTGGTGGCTGAACGGATAGGTGAGCAGGCGCACGTCGCCCCCCGCGGCCTTCAGTTCCTTGTAGTTCTCCCAGGCTTCGTTGAACGGAAACAGGCTGTCACGCATGCCCTGGAACATCAGCACGTCGACCGGATAGGGTGGTTTCTGCGGGGTTTTGATGACGTAGCGGCCGTCGCTGGTGATCGGGATCTGGCCGGTGATCGGGTTCAGCAGGTATTCCTGGGTGTTGCCACTGTCGAACAGGACCAGGCCACGCTCGTTTTCCCAGAAATAGCTGGGGCTGTGGTAGTGGACGAAGTCCAGTGCCGGTTCCGGGAAACGGCCTTGCACGATACCCTCCAGTAGCGACGATCGCAGTAGCGGATCCATGGATCCGCTACTGCCGGCATCGCCCGCTACCGACAGGAACGCCAGCCAGTAGTTCTTGGTGACATCGCCCGGGTACAGGCTGTAGGTCAGGTCGTGCCAGGTGATGTGGGGCACCATGGCGTCCATCCGCTGGTCCGGGTCGACGTTGTACAGCAGGTATTGGAAGCCGCCACCATAGCTGCCGCCGATGCTCCCGAGAAGGAGGTTGTCATCACGGTACTTAAGGTAATCGAGATGGGTCTCTGCCCAGTCGACGATCTGGACAAGATCCTCACCCTCGAAATCCGGATCCATGACCCGGATAGTACCGCCGCTTTCGCCATGACCGCGCTGGTCAATACTGATGACGGTGAAGCCCGCATTGACCAGTGGTGCAATCGGTGCGAGCGGGTCATCCCCCGCTTCGGTGGTGCGCGTGCCGCTGAAGCCGTGACCCTCAAGGATCAGCGGATGTTCGGTACGGCAATCAAACTGGGCAGGTTCGAAGACCTGGAACACGATGGCCGCGCCGTCAACCCGTGAGGGCATTTCTACTCGGTAACTGCGCCCGCCGTTGAGATCCCGTTGCTGGTCACAGGAGGCATGGTCGAGTTCGCTCTGGCTCGCGGTCAGCGGCCGGCTGATGGTTCGTGTGGTCGGCTCGGGATTGCTGGCACGACTGTCGGATTCGCCCTGCACGCTGCTGCCAGGCGTCGGTTCCGGGCTGCTTTCGCCGCCGCCACCGCAGGCAGACAATAATAAGGCACCAGTGCCAATCAACAGGTGTCTGGTCAACTTGTTCATAGTCCCGCCTTTGGTTGTTTTTGTTCGTCGTGCTTACATAATGTGACAAACGTCACAATACGGTGGCGGTGGGAAATGGGCGATGGCCAAGATGCCTGCGGGGTATGGCCGAAAGGCCAAGCAATTCCGTGGGGGAGGCGTGTGGCCGGGTGTTACCCCGGCCGGGCACGTGATCTAGAGATTGGCTTCGGCGTATTCCGCCAACACCGAACGGGGTACGCCCTGAAGGTGGATGTGACCGCCGTGGCGGAATCCCTTGAAGCGCTCGGTCATGTAGGTCAGTCCCGAACTGAGCGCGCTCAGGTAGGGCGTGTCGATCTGCGCGAGGTTGCCCAGACAGATGACCTTGGAGCCGTTGCCGGCACGGGTGATGATGGTCTTGATCTGATGCGGGGTCAGGTTCTGGGATTCGTCAATAATGATCAGGCTGTGCTGGAAGCTGCGCCCGCGAATGTAGTTCATGGATTTGAAGTGCAGCGGCACCTTGCTGAGAATGTAGTCCACGCTGGCGGTCATGTTCTCGTCGTCCTCGTGGAGCGCCTCGAGGTTGTCGACGATGGCACCCAGCCACGGCTCCATTTTTTCAGCTTCGGTGCCCGGCAGGAAGCCGATGTCCTCATCCAGACCCTGGGTGCTGCGGGTGGCAATGATGCGTTTGTAGAGCTTGCTGGCGACGGTCATTTCAATACACGCCGCCAGCGCCAGGATGGTCTTGCCGGAGCCGGCGGACCCGGTCAGGTTTACCAGATGGATGTCCGGGTCCAGTAGCAGATTCAGGGCCAGGGCCTGGTAGATGTCCCGGGGCACCAGCCCCCAGACCTCCTCGTTCATCAGGTCATGCTGATGCAGGTCGCGAATCACAATCTGGGTGTCCGAGAGATCCGAGACTTTGCCGACAAACCCCAGCTCATCCACCACAAACTCGTTGATGTTAAGTTTGGCCAGATCACCCTCGCGCTTGAGGATGTGCTCGGTGACGCCTTCGCGCTGGATGGTTTCCACCTTTTCAATGGTGTCCCAGAACGAGTTGGCGAACTCCTTGTAGCCCTTGGGTAGCAGATCAATATCGTCGAGGAGTTGATCGTTATGATAATCCTGGGCCTCCACGCCGAAGCCGCGGGCTTTCAGGCGCATGTTGATGTCTTTACTGACCAGGATGATGTCGCGGGATTTGTGCCGGTTCTGAAGCGCCGCAAGCGTGTTGATGATCTTGTTGTCGTTGAGGTGTTCGGGCAGTGCATGATTGCCCTGCTGCTCGGTGCTCATCAGGATGGAAAGCGCTCCCAGCGGCGTTGCTTTCTTGCCGCGGACAATGGGAACGCCTTTCTCGATGTCTTTCGGGCTGGCGTCGCCAAGCAATTTGTCGATGTTACGGATGGCCTGGCGACAGTCGGCCGCTACCGCCTGTTTGCCGGATTTCAGGCTGTCGAGCTCTTCGAGGACCGTCATCGGGATGATGACATCGTGTTCTTCAAAATTCAGGAGGGCATTCGGATCGTGAATCAGGACGTTGGTGTCGAGAACGTACATCTTTCGGCGAGCTTGCGATGCTCCTGGCATAAGGTGCGTTACCTCTCTGGTGGCTCGATCGTTTCAGGCACAGCGGCTGGTGAATTCCTTATCGGATATCAGTTTTAACATGTCGTAAGTGGTTATGATACCAGTGATTTTGTCGTCTTTTGTAACGAAAATCCGATGCAGGTGTTCGCGCATCATGATATCAGCAATCTCTCGCACCGGCGTTTGCTCATCAACGGACAGCACGCTGGGGGTCATGATGTCGCGCACCTCCACCGGGACCTTGCCCATTTCCTCGAAGATTGCCATGCGCAGGCGGCGGGCCTCCTGCTGTTCGTCGGCTGTCAGGTGGGGCTTGGAGCCTTGATCGGTGTCCTGACGACTGGCGTTCCAGCGAAATTCGGTGATGTCCTTCAGGGTCGCGATGCCGACAATTTCGCCGGTGTCATCTGTCACCGGGCTGCCGGTGATCTCGTTGTCGGTGAGGAAGCGGGCCAGTTTGTCCATCGTCCATGATTGCGGTACGGCCTTGATGCTGGGAGTCATGATCTCGTAAGCGAGAACAGTCATTTACCGGGTCCTGTTCTGTTAAAGGGTCCATTTCAACAGAGCTTATCCTGTCCGTTGCGGCTAGTCATCCCCCGATTGCTTCGGGGGGGCCACGCCGGTTAACTCGCCGTTGTCGTCATACACCAGGGAGAAGCCCTGATAGCGCTCCTTGCGGGTCACCCGCTCCAGTTGTTCCATCGAGCGCACGGGAATGTCCACCAGCAGGCTATTGACCAGCCATCCGGGAATGGCACCATTGGGGTCGGTGTGCTGCACCCAGACCATGCGGGTCTTGTCGTTTTCCGGAACAAACCGATACAGGGTGTCGGAGCGGTCCACGCGAACATGGCCGTCTACCTCATCCCGGCGATCGGGAATGGCATTGAGGTCCATGACGATTTCACCACTGGCCTGATTACCGTGGGTGCGGATGCGCAGGACGTAATCCCGATCGGTCACCGGCCAGGGCATGTTGTTCACGGAGTAAGCGTAGCGGTCATGAAAGTCGCCATCCCCGAAGGCCCCGGATTCCGTGCAGTTGTGCACCCACTCCACGCAGGATTCGGGGTTCACCATTACTGCCATCAGGTTTTCGATGGGTGTGTCCATCACGGCCTCAGCTTTGAATGCCTCGAAGCTGGAGTCGCTCTGCTCGATGGTGTAAACGCGGATGTTGTCGGTTTCTTTGCGCAGGGTCCAGCCGTCGGCATCCTCCGCGGGCAGGTCAGCCCGCACTGCCGCCGGTGCAACAACGCAGAGGGTCATGCCGGTAAGCAGCGCGCCAAAGCGGGTGGCCCAGCCCGAATTGCCTTGGGCTCTCAGGTTACGCATAGAGTACACTTCCTTGAAGAGGGTGCCCTGAGTCTATCATGGGCATTTACAGGGGCGTGCTGCCGGATCCAGGGTTTGTGAACTGGGTAGCTGCCTGTAAATCCACGGCTTGAAATTGGCCTGAATTGACGATGAAAACGACCGAAACCAAGTTGATTGATGACCGGGGGCGTGTCCGCACGGGGGTGTTCGCCGAGCCGGTGGATCACATCAATTACCGGGATTACGATTTGCGCACCACCATGGACAAGCCGCGCTCGGGGCTGGCCCGGCGCTGGCGCTTCAATCAGTTCCAGTTTGTCAGTGTGATGTCCGACAACTGGCTGTTTGGTCTCGCCATTGTGGATCTCAAGCTGGTCAGCACCGGGTTTTTCTATCTCTACGACTTTGAAACCGGCGACATGTTCGAGCAATCCCTGACCCAGCCCCTTGCCCGGGGCACGGTCATGGCGCCATATCCGGAGCGGGGTGAGGCCGGTTTCGCCGCCAGGGGCACGAGTCTGCGCATCCTGCCATATGTGGGTGGGCGCAACATCCGTGTTTCCGCCGGTGACACCGTGCAAGCCGACATTGAACTTAACGGCGACCATGACCCTCTCAGGCTTGCCAGTCCGGCCGGTTATAGCGGTTGGGTGTTCACCCGCAAGTCTGCCGGGTTGTTGGCCAGTGGCCAGATACGCTGGGGCGACCGTATCTGGCGCTGCGACGAGCGTACTCGCGGCACTGTCGACTGGAGTTGCGGGTTCATGCGCCGTGAAACCGCCTGGAACTGGGCGTGCCTTGCCGGCTGTCTGGCTGACGGCACACCGGTGGGGTTGAATCTGGCCACCGGGGTGAACGAATCGGGCATGACCGAGAACGCCCTGTGGCTGAACGGTGAATGCATCAAGCTGGATTTTGCCCGTTTCGAGTTCGACCGTTATGACCCCACGGCCACCTGGCGGGTTGCGACCAGCGATGGCCGGGTGGATCTGCGATTTGTGCCCTCCGGTGTCCGCAAGGAACGGCTGAATGCCTGGGTGCTGGCGTCCAACTTTCGCCAGTATGCCGGTACGTTCGAAGGGGTTTTGGTGGACAACAGTGGCAAAAAAATCCCCGTAGCCGGGCTACGGGGATTGATGGAGGACCATTTCGCCCGCTGGTAGCCAGCGGGTGAGATGAGGGTGGTCAGCTCTCCGGCAGCGTGACGTTCAGTTCCAGCACCGAACAGCTGTCGTTGCGGTCTACTTCCACCTGGACCATGTCATCACTGATCTGCACGTATTTTCGAATGACCGCCAGCAGCTCCTGCTGCAACTGGGGCAGGTAGTCCGGCTGGTCACGCTGGCCCCGCTCATGGGCGACAATGATCTGCAGGCGTTCTTTGGCAACGCTGGCGGTGTTGTTGCTTTTCTTGCTCTTGAAGTAATCGAGGAGCCTCATTCCTTAGTCCCCCTTGAACATCCGTGAGAAGAAACCTTTCTTCTGGGCGCTCATGAAGCGGTGTTCCCGCTCCTCACCCAGCAGGCGTGCAACCGCGTCATCGTAGGCCTGGCCGGCGTCGCTTTCGGCTTCCAGAATCACCGGCAGCCCCTGGTTCGAGGCGTTCAGCACGATCTGGCTTTCCGGGATCACGCCCAGCAGCGGAATGGCGAGGATCTCTTCCACGTCAGCCACCGACAGCATTTCGCCTTTCTCCACCCGTGACGGGTTGTAGCGGGTCAGCAGCAGATTTTCTTTGACCGGGTCCTGGCCCATCTCCGCGCGCCGGGATTTGCTCTGCAGAATGCCCAGGATGCGGTCGGAGTCCCGCACCGAGGAGACTTCGGGGTTAGTGACCACGATGGCCTCGTCGGCATAGTACAGTGCCATCAGAGCGCCATGCTCGATGCCAGCGGGCGAGTCACAGACGATGTAGTCGAACGTTTCCGACAGTTCATTGATGACTTTTTCGACGCCTTCCCGGGTCAGTGCCTCTTTCTCACGGGTCTGGGACGCCGGCAGAATGTAGAGGGTGTCCACGCGTTTGTCGCGGATCAGCGCCTGGTTGAGAGAGGCTTCGCCCTGGATGACGTTGACGAAGTCATACACCACCCGGCGCTCGCAGTTCATGATGAGATCAAGGTTGCGCAGGCCCACGTCAAAATCGATAACCACGGTTTTATGGCCGCGCTTGGCCAGACCCGTGCTGATTGAAGCGCTGGTGGTAGTTTTGCCTACGCCACCCTTTCCTGAGGTAACGACAATGATTCTAGCCAAGGTTACATTCCTGTTTCGCAGTGGATTCGTCGTTTATGCCGAAAACATCCGGTCGTTATAGTGTGATCAGGCCCGTTCCAGTGGTGTAACCACCAGCAGATCATCCCTGAGCTGGATCTGTACGGCAGTTTTCCAGCCGTGATCCTGAAGATCCTCGGAGATTTTATAGTGTCCGGCGATGGACACAAGCTCCGCCTCCAGTGAGTGACAGAAAACCCGCGCTGACTGTGCACCGTGAATGCCTGCCAGAGCACGGCCTCGCAGCGGACCATAGACGTGGATATTACCCGCCGCCAACACTTCGGCACCAGCCTGAACCGGGGCCAGAATGATCAGATCGCCTTCCGGGGCGTAAACCTGCTGGCCCGAGCGCACCGGCTGGCTGATGATGCGGGCGGGTGCCGGCTCGGCAGGCGCCGCTGCAACCGGGGCGGCGACTTCGGACTCGGTGGGTTCGTTGGCGGCGGTGGCGTTGCTGTCCGCAGTGTCCACCTGACGGTCTCTCTGGCTGCCGCCGGGCAGCAGAGCCAGTGCTGCGCCCCGCGCCATCCGGCGCTGGTCGTCATTGCCACCTCGCACGCCGATCACATGGATGTTGTGGCGGCGGCAGGTACCAATGATCTTGAAGAAGTCCAGCTCGCTGCTCAGGCCCTCGTACTTTTCCAGGCTGATGATCAGCGGGATGTCTTTGAAGAACCCCGGGGCCTGGCTGATCTTGTCCCGCAGGGTGTCCTCGAATTCGTCGTTCTCGAAATAATAGAGCTCCAGGGCTGTCATGGACACGCTGGCGCTTTTCAGTTGAAAGCAGTGTTGTACCCCTGAGGTGGCGGTATCGCTCATGAATGGTTCTCTTCCTTGGGATCGTTCCGGGCGCCGGCAGGATGTGCGCGAAGGGGAGCGCCTTCAAAGCGGATGCCGGACCAACCGGTGCTGATGAACTGGCGAATGTTACCATGACTGTCGCCGGTGGGGTCGTTCAGTACCTGTTGGTAATGTTGCGAGAACAGGCTCAGGGTATCGGCCTCATTCAGGTTGCAATACTGCCCGAGGGCAAATACCCGGCACGAACCGGCGTTTTCGCCCGCTGCGTTAAACAGCGGCCCGTTGTGAAAGCCGACCGGCTGATAGTCGAAATGGCGCTCGATCAGGGCCAGGGTATCGTCGAAATCGGCATGGCCCGCCGCCAGTGACGCCAGGTGAATCCTCACCGCCTCGTTTGCGTTCATTATTTGTGGTCCTGTTTGGGGCCTTTCTGATACAGCGCTTTCCACTCTTCATAGGGCATGCCGTAAATCAGCTCGCGGGCCTGAGGATCGGACAGTTCAAAACCCCGCTCCTCAGCCTCGGCCCGATACCACTTGGACAGGCAGTTACGACAGAATCCGGCCAGGTTCATCAGGTCGAGGTTCTGCACCTCGGTGTGATCGCGCAGGTGATTAACCAGGCGGCGGAAGGCGGCGGCCTCGATTTCGGTCTGGGATGGTTCGGGGATAGGATGTGTCATAGTCACTCGCTCGTTGGCTTCGGAGATCCTGACATTCTCGGCATGTTACCGTAAGATACAAGGCTGTATATATGTACAGATTGTGGACCCGAGTTGTTGCCAATGCGCCAGCGCAAGATCATACATGTGGATTGCGACTGCTTTTACGCTGCCGTGGAGATGCGGGACGACCCCTCGCTGAGGGAGGTTCCCCTCGCTGTGGGTGGCGAGGGCGGTCGCGGGGTGGTGACCACGTGCAATTACCGGGCCCGGGCATTCGGTGTGCGTTCCGCCATGCCCGGCGGTGAGGCGCGCCGGCTCTGCCCCGGCCTGGTTACCGTGCCACCGGACATGGCACGGTACCGGGCTGTGTCGCAACAGGTCATGGCCATTCTGCGGGAGCTGACCGACCTGGTTGAGCCCTTGTCGCTCGACGAGGCGTTTCTGGATGTCAGCGATGTCGCCGATCATCAGGGCAGCGCTACCCTGATGGCACGGTACCTGCGCCGGCGGGTGCGGGAGGAAGTCGGTATCACCATTTCTGCCGGTGTGGCCCCCAATAAATTTTTGGCGAAGATCGCCAGCGACTGGGAAAAACCGGACGGCCTGTTCGTGATTCGCCCTCAGGATGTGGATGGCTTTGTGGCCCAGCTGCCGGTGGAAAAGCTGTTCGGCGTGGGGCAGGTCACGGCGGGCAAGCTGCACGGTCTGGGGGTGGCGACCTGTGGCGACCTGCAGGCCATTGGCGCGGACGTGTTGATGGACCGTTTTGGCAAGCAGGGTTACCGGTTGCACGAGATGGCGTTCGGTCGGGATGAGCGCCCGGTGGTGGTGTCCCGCATCGCCAAGTCCCTGAGCGTGGAGCGCACCTTCTCCCAGGACCTGCCGGACAAGGCCGCCTGTGAAACGGTGATGGCGTCGCTGGTGGCGGATCTGAATCTGCGGCTGGGTCGCAAGGCCCGCAACAAGCCGATTCACAAGCTGTTCATCAAGATTCGCTACAGCGACTTTTCCACCCACACGCTGGAGCGGGTGAGGGAGCAGGTGCAGCAGCCCGCCATGGAAGACTTCCGCCCTTTGCTGGACGAACTGGTCACAGACACCGAGCGGCCGGTAAGGTTGCTGGGACTGGGGGTGAGGTTCCGCAACGATGAGTCCCCAATCACCCAATTAAGGCTTTTTGACTGAATCAGGTCAGTGGGCAAACAGGGCGAGGACAGCGGGTGCGAATCCGGCCACCGCCAGTGCCCCAAGACACCCGCCGATGAGCGCGCCGGCTGCCACATCACTGGGGTAGTGCAGGCCAAGAATAACCCGTGATGCCGCAACACTGAGGGTGAACGGCAAGACCAGCCAGAACAGGCCTGGTGCCATCAGTGCCAGCAAGGTGGTGAAGCACACCGCGTGCAGGGTGTGGCCTGATGGAAAACTGTACCGGTCCAGAGGCGGTGTACCGCAGTTGATGGTCGGGAATGAGATGAAAGGGCGCTCGCGGATCAGCCAGCGTTTGAGCAGTTTGTAAGTGATGGTACAGATCAGTCCCGTGGCCACCATCAGCAATGCCATGGCCAGCCCGTCGTCGGGGCGGAGCACGGGCATGGCGAGGATCAGCGCGTACCATAACCAGCCGTCACCCAGGCGGCTGACCAGCTGGAAATACCCCTGCACCGGCCGGAATCTCAGGCTACGGTTGATCGCCTGGCACAGCGCGTATTCACGCTGATCGATTAGGTTAAAGAAGCGAGACGCTCTGGTTGTCGATGGCATGGCAGTTGGCCTTTGTTGGCTGATTGAATACCAGTTGTTCGAACTGCTCGATCTGGCTGGCCCAGTTCAGTTCCAGGGCGTCCAGACGGGCCTGGGCGCGAATACGATTCAGCAATGTGGGCTGGTCGGCCAGGCGCAGTGCGTTGTCCACGAACGCTTCGTCGTCGTGCAGTGGAGCCTTCATGCCGTTCACCTCCTGGCGGATGTGTTCGCTGGCGGCAGCGTCGTCGAAGGCCACCACACCAAGACCGCTGGCCATGGCTTCGGTCACCACATTGCCGAAGGTGTCGGTTTTGCTGGGGAACAGAAAGATGTCCCCTGAGGCGTAGTGGCGTGCCAGATCCTCGCCCCGACGGGTGCCGCAGAACACGTAATCCGGGTGGCGTGCGGTGAGCTGCTTGCGCAGCGGACCATCACCCACCAGGATGAATTTCGCCTGGGGGTGCAGGCTGCGGATGCGCTCGAAACAGGCGGCGGCCATCTGAAGATTTTTTTCTGATGCCAGCCGGCCGACGTAGAGCACCGCCCGGTCATTGCCCTTGAGGCCCCATTGCTCGCGTAGGGCGTCGTCCCGTTTGTGAGGGGTGAAGCGGTGGCAGTCGACGCCCCGGCTCCAGAGGCCGGTGGGCTTAATGCCCATGCCACTGACTACTTGTTGCATTTTCTGCGTTGGCACCAGGGTAATGGCGGTACGATTGTGGAACCACCGACCGTAGGCGCACAGCAGTTTTTCCAACCAACCGGCACCGTAGTAGCGGCTGTAGGCGTGAAAGTTGGTGTGAAAGCCCGAACTCACGGGAATGCCCAGGCGTCGGGCGGCGGTGACAGCCGCCACGCCGAGCGGGCCCTGGGTTGCCACATACAGGGCGTCCGGTCGTTGCCGCCGCCAGCGCCGGGTCAGCGAGCCGGCGCTGGCAAGCCCGAAGCGAAGATCCGGGTAGCCGGGCAGTGGCAAGCCGCTGACCACCTGTTCGGCGGAAAACAGCTGGTCACCAACCTGGGCGCACGCTCCTTTGCGTTCGTGGCGCTGGCGCGGGCGGATGACGGTGACCTGATGCCCTCGCTGCAGCAACCCCTGGCAGAGGTGTCTCAAGGTGTTCGCCACGCCGTTGATTTCCGGAGGAAAGGTTTCCGAAACGATGGTAATGTGGCTGTTCCGCCTGACGGCTGTGGGTGCTGTGGTCACGGTGCTTCCTGTGTGTCCCTGAGTCATGCTTCCACTATGGGAAGTCCTTGTGACAGTTCTGCGACAGCCCCATGACAATCTGTTTACCTTTTGATCAGTTCAACCGGAGATCCCATGGAAAAGCGCAAGCTCGGACACAGCGATATCGATGTCAGCCTGATCTGCCTCGGCACCATGACCTGGGGGGAGCAAAATACGGAGCAGGAAGCTTTCCAGCAATTGGACATGGCTATCGATCATGGCGTGAACTTTATTGATGCTGCAGAGATGTATCCGGTGCCACCGCGGGCAGAAACCCAGGGTCTGACCGAACAATATCTGGGCAACTGGCTGGCAAAGCGGGGGTGTCGGAGCGATCTGGTCATCGCCTCCAAGGTGGCAGGACCCGGCAACGGCTTGTCCTACCTGCGCAACGGTCCGCGCCTGACTCGTGATCACATTCGCCAGGCCTGTGAGCAGAGCCTGAGACGGCTGCAAACGGACTACATCGATCTTTACCAGGTGCACTGGCCGGACCGGAGCACCAATTTTTTTGGCCAGCTGAGTTACGCGCACGATCCCGACGAACAGTCAACGCCGATTGAAGAGACCCTGGCGGCTCTGGATGAGCTGGTCAGGGAAGGCAAGGTGCGGCACATCGGGCTCTCCAACGAGACCCCGTGGGGTTCCATGGAATACTTCAGGCTGTCTCGGGAGAAAGGCTGGCCGCGCCCGGTGAGCATCCAGAATCCCTACAATCTGCTCAACCGCTCCTACGAGGTGGGCATGGCCGAGGTCTCCCACCGCGAGCAGGCGGGCTTGCTGGCCTACTCGCCGCTCGCCTTCGGCATGTTGACCGGAAAGTATCTGGACGGCCAGCGGCCGGCGAAAGGCCGGCTGACGCTATACGAGCGTTTCAGCCGTTACAGTGGCGGGCAGGGTGAGGCGGCAACCCGGGCCTATGCCGAACTTGCCCGCGAGCTCGGGTTATCGCCGGCTCAGCTGGCATTGGCATGGGTGAACAGCCGGGCGTTCGTCACCAGCAACATCATTGGTGCGACCACGCTGCCGCAACTGGAGGAGAATATCGGCTCGGTTGGTGTCAGCCTCGGTACGGATGCGATCCATGCAATTGAGACCATTCATTGCGACTTCACGTTCCCCTGCCCATGACGTGAAAATCGGTCGCAGACGTGTTGCCGCGTCAGCCGTTGGCGACTGGTGCGGCGGTGGCGCAGGCTTCGGTTGCCCGGGTGCATAACACAGTGAAACAAAGGGAACTATTTGTTGACAAAAATGCGCCGCTCCGGTGACAAAAAGTCGACTTTATTGTGTGCAGATTCACATCTTTCCGTTCGTCAATCATTAGACTTAAGCCTTACTCGAACGTAGAATTTCGCGCAAATAATAAAGGTCGTCAGAAGTCTCATGATTATCCGAATTTTCGTCGCGCTACTTGCTCTCAACATGGTTGCCTTTGTCGTCCGCGCCGAAGCCGGCGAGCTTGTCATCGATGAAGCGCCGTCCGAAAACGTATACCAGCTCCAGGAGCAGATGGCGGGCGACTTCGATAACGAAGACGCCCGGGAAGCCTTCGCTGAAATCGGCTCTCGCCTGCTGAGTCTTGGTCTGGTCCGTTCCTATCAGGGCAAGAAACGCTACGCTTCCGATCCCGCCCGCCCCGACCACGGTGTGGCCCTGCTTGATGAAGGTGCCGCGCTGAACCTCAAGTGGAATTTCTGACCCCGGCCTGATCTGGCGCATTGCCTGTCGTGACCCGTCATGTGATCATCCCCTCCGGAACCCTCATTGAAGGTTAAAAAGGAGTAAGGATATGGCCGCAGATGCGCCGCTTCGCCTGAGTGATACCCAAGCCTGTGTGGACGCCGTCATAGAGCGGGTCGGCAAGAGCATCACTCTCGGGTTGCCCCTGGGGCTTGGTAAGCCGGTTCGCTTCGTGAATGCGTTGTACCAGCGTGCCAAAGACGATCCCACCATCAACCTTCACATTGTGACCGCGCTGTCCCTGCTTGCTCCATTGGGTGCCTCCTCTCTCGAAAAGCGCTTCATGGGGCCGTTCACCGAGCGACTTTATGGCCGGATTCCCGAGTTGACCTACGCCCGGGATGTCAGTGCCAACCGGTTGCCCGACAACGTCAAGGTGTCTGAGTTTTTCTTCAAGGCAGGCTCCTACCTGAATAATACCGAACAGCAACGCAACTACGTCTGCACCAACTACACCCATGCGGTGCGGGATCTGATGGCCCTGGGTGTCAACGTCGTTGGCCAGATGGTGTCGCCCGGTGCCGAGCATGGCCAGCCCGGCCAGGTCAGCCTCAGCTCGAACCCGGATTTGTCGCTGGACCTGCTGCCACTGATGCGCCAGCGTGAGGCGGAGGGCACCCCCGTGGCGATGGTAGCGGAACTCAACGGGCAGATGCCGTTCATGGGCCAGCATGCGGCGATTGCGGATCAGCGATTTGATATTGTGCTGGAGCATCGGGCGTCGGATTACCCGTTATTCTCGGCACCGCAGATGGCTATCAGCCCTGAGGATCACCTGATCGGATTTTACGCCAGCGCTCTGCTCAAAGACGGTGGCACCCTGCAGGTGGGGATCGGCTCGCTGGGCGCGGCACTGGTTCACAGCACGATCCTGCGGCACAGGCACAACGCGAGCTGGAAATCGGTGTTCAATCACCTCAATGTGGCGGAAAACTTCCCGCTGGTGACCACCGAGGGTGGTGCGGAGCCGTTCAGTAAAGGACTGTACGGCTGCAGTGAGATGATGGTTGACGGCTTCTACTACCTGTTGGAAGCGGGCGTACTGACCCGGGAGGTCTATGATCACGCCGGCTTGCAGGGGTTGATCAACCGGGGCGAGATTACCCAACGTGTCACCCTGGATACCCTCGATGTGCTGCACCGCGAGAAACTGATTGACTCGCCATTGCGGGCCCGGGACGTGCGCTGGCTGAGTCGTCTGGGTATCTTCAAGGCCGATGTGGAATTCAAGGGTGGTCGTCTGACGGTGGGCGAGCAATCCCTCGACACGGATCTGGCCAACGACGAATCCAGGGAGGCCATTCGGGTGCTGGCGCTGGGCGATCGGCTGACCGGTGGCATCGTCATGCACGGCGGTTTCTATGTCGGGCCGGAAAAATTCTATCAGGCGTTGCGGGAACTCCCTGCGAAGGATCGCGACCGTATCTGCATGACCAGTGTGAATTACATCAATCACCTCTACGATCATGAATTCGGCAACCAGCGCCTGAAAGCTGCCCAGCGGGTGCACGGCCGGTTTATCAACTCGGCCATGATGTATACCCTCAGCGGCGCCGCCGTTTCCGACGGCCTGGACGACGGCCGCGTGGTCAGTGGCGTCGGTGGGCAATACAACTTCGTTGCCATGGCCCATGAGCTGCCGGGCGCACGATCCATCCTGACTCTCCGCAGTCGTCGCGTGTCCGGCGGTAAGGCGGTGTCGAATATTGTGTTCAATTACGGCCACTGCACGATCCCCCGACACCTGCGGGACATTGTCATCACCGAATACGGCATCGCGGACCTCCGCGGCCAGCCCGACGAACAGGTGTACCTGCGGCTGATTCGTATCGCCGATTCCCGCTTCCAGCCGGAGCTGCTGGAGCAGGCCAAGAAGGCGGGCAAGGTATCCCGGGATTTCAGGCTGCCGGCCCACTGGTGCAACAATACTCCGGAAGCCGTGCGCGAAGCCCTCGGGGCGGCCGGTGATCGCGATGCGTTCCCGGCATTTCCTTTCGGTTGTGACTTTACCGATGAGGAGCTGACCTTGGGCAAGGCCCTCAAGGCCCTGAAGACCGCAACCGCAACCCGGCGTGGTAAACTGTCTACCCTGTGGCAGGCACTCCGCGAGAAAGACGAGGAGGGTCGATACGCTTCGTTTCTGGAGCGGATGGGCTTGACCCGTCCCGGTGGTCTGAAAGCAAAGCTTGATCAGCGGTTGGTGATCCACGGCCTGCGCAAAACTGACACCCAACCGGATACAGGAAACCAGGAAACCTGATGCAAAAACCAGACGTGTTTACCGTCCATTATGTCCTGAAGAACAAGATCGGCGAACTGGTCGATACCTCGGAGGGCAGCGAGCCGCTGCATTTCCTGTATGGCAGCCCGGCGATCATTGCCGGCATTCAGGAAGCGGTAAAGGACCGTAACGTGGGGGACTGCCTGGAGGTCACCGTGCCGCCGTCCATGGCATACGGAGAACACAACCCCGAACTGATTCGCAAGGTACCCCGTTCGATGTTCGAAGGCATCGAGGATTTGCAAGTGGGTATGAAGTTCCAGACCAATACCGGTGACACTGCCTCGGTTGTCCAGGTGGTGGGCATGGATGGCAACCTGGTGAAGGTGGATGCCAACCACCCGCTGGCCGGTTTCACGCTTTACTTCGATCTGGAGATCGTCGGTAAGCGCGAAGCCACCGAGGACGAAGTCGCTCAGGGCCGGCCGTTGTATTGAGCCTGCTGTCCTGTTCCTGATAGATCTGTTGCACGCCCTGTGCAACCGTGTCCCTCAGCTCTGCTGCCAGATCGTTCCACGCCAGGTCGGCGTAAACCGTCCGTGGTGGATGAAATCTCACCGTCACGTCCACCGCCGGTCGCCTCAACAGCCGGGGCAGGTGTTGCTGGAACTCGTCCTCGCCGATAAACGGCACCAAGTGATCCGGTTGGCCGTTGCGCGTGTAGGCAATGCTGATGGGCTGGATGTCCACCCCGGCGTCGGCGGCGGCGTGCAGCAGTCGGCTATGGAAGGGCAGCACGGTAAGGCCGCTGGTGGTGGTACCCTCAGGGAACACCAGGACCGACTGCCCGGCGGCCAGTGCTGACGCGATGTCTGTCCGCGCCGCGCCTGCGCGACCACCACCCCGGACGATGAACAGAGTGCCCGCCTGGCTTGCAAGCCAGCCAATGATGGGCCATGTTCCCACCTCGGCCTTGGACAGGAAGCGCAAAGGCACGCGACCTCCGAGTATGGGTATGTCTGACCAGGAAACGTGGTTACTCACATACAGCACCGTCGCGTCTGCCGGTTCGCCCTCCACCTTCAGGCGGAAGCCCAGGCAGCGAGTGGCACCGTCAAAACAGAAACGGGCAATAGGGGCGCGATTGAGGCGGCGGCGAGACACGGCCTCAGTCAGCAGGCACACCGTTGCGATCAGGCCGGTGGCCACAAGAAAGCCGGAAAACAGTGTCAGCCGCCATCCGAGACGAAGTGTGCTCATCTTCAGGTCCTCTGCTCAGCGTGTTTCCGGAGTCAGACCCGGCCCAGGAAATGCCGGCTGTATCGTGCTGCCAACCGGCTTACCTCCAGCACCACCAGCACATCGGCGCAGCGGAAATCCGGGTCCCAGCAGGGCGCGCCGCAGACCCGTGCGCCCAGTCGCATGTACGCCTTGATCAGTGCCGGCACGTCAACCGGCTTATCGCCAGAGACCGGGTGGGCCAGGTGGGGCAGTTCCCGCAGCGGCGTGACGCGAAAGGCCTCATCGGCCATGAATTCGCGTTGCAGGTAACGGGCGATATTCCATGCTTTGGCACCGCCGTCGGCCATGCTGATGCTGGCACAGCCAATCAGGTATCTGACGTTGTGCTTCACCATGTATTCGGCCAGTGATGCCCACAGTAAGGTTATGGTGGCGCCGTTGCGGTATGCCGGATGGACACAGGTGCGCCCCAGTTCGGCGACATTTCCCTCCAGCTGGTGGAAGGCGCCGAGCTCGAATTCACCCTCTGAGTAGAAGCCGCCGGCGGCCGGCATCTTTTCCTGATGGAGAATCCGTGTGGTGGCCACCAGTTCACCGGTGGTCTCGTCTGTTACGACCAGATGGTCGCAGTGACGGTCGAAACTGTCCGCGTCGATGCCGGGAATGTCGGCGCCGAGGTCCGAGCCATATTCCTCGGAAAACACCCGGTAGCGCAGGCGCTGTGCCGCCTCGACGGTTGCCGGGTGGTTGGTGATGCCGGCTTTCAGCTTGCGGGCCGGGCGCGTTACTGGAACGGAGTGTGCACTCATGAGCTCGTCTCATTGTTGCCGTTTACAGACAAGGCTATGAACCCGGTGTGACAGGGGAATGACTCTGCGGTGACGACTCTGTGACAGTGAGCTCCCCGGAATCGGGATTCGGAACTGTGTCACAGGCTGTAACGGAATGACGGTTCCATGTATATTTCTGAATAGCATGTATAATTGCTGTAACAGCAGGTTGCCTGTATTGTCAGAGGCGGAATGCTTCTTCTGAAACCGGAATAACAAAACCAGAGATGGACGGCGTGGAACAAACAAACGAAAGTTGGCGAATTCTCATTGTAGAGGATGATGAACGGCTGGCGGAACTGACGCGGGAATATCTGGAGAGCAACGGTCTGACCGTGTCTCTGGAAACTCACGGCGGTCATGCAGTCGAGCGCATTCGCAACGAGCAGCCTGACCTGGTTGTTCTTGACCTCATGCTTCCCGGAGAGGATGGATTATCGATTTGTCGTCGGGTAAGGCCGTTTTACCAGGGGCCCATCATCATGCTGACCGCTCGCACCGATGACCTGGACCAGGTGCTCGGCCTGGAGATGGGCGCGGATGATTACATCGGCAAGCCGGTCAAGCCGCGGGTGCTCCTGGCCCGCATCCGTGCCATGCTTCGGCGTATCACCGAAGGATCCCAGGGCGATGGGGATGCTGCCAACGGCGAGGAACCCGTCCGATTGCAGTTCAACGATCTGGTGGTGGACCGGTCGATGCGGGAAGCCTGGCTGAACGATCAGAGTATCGATCTCACCAGTGCGGAATTCGATCTGCTCTGGCTGCTGGCCAGCAATGCCGGGCGCGTGCTCAGCCGCGAGGAAATCTTCACTGCCTTGCGCGGCATCGAGTACGACGGGCAGGACCGCTCCATTGATGTCCGTGTGTCTCGCATCCGTCCCAAGATCGGTGACGATCCGATTCATCCCCGGCGCATCAAGACGGTTCGCAGCAAAGGCTACCTGTTTGTGAAAGAAGCCTGAACCATCAGCCTCTGGCGCTGGCTTTCCTGCGATGAAGGTAGGGCCAGCGTTCGTTGCCAGGGTTAGTGCAATGCCCTTCAAGTTCTTCCTCAAGCTGTACCTTCGCCTGATCGGCCTGACCTTTCTGGTTATGCTGCTCTGTGCCGCCCTGTTCACCGGCATCAATTCGGTGCGGGAGCAATTCTGGAGCGAGCGGTATCCGGAACCACTGATGCGCTGGCTGGCCTCTGCGCCCGCACCCGAGCAACATTATCACTGGCTCACCTCCCTCTACGATTTTCGCGTTTCTTCACCGGAAGACCTTGCTCTGTCCCCGGTCGTGCGGGAGCGCCTGGGGTACGGTCAGGTGGTGGCGCGGAATTCGGCCATCGGACACCAGCTCCTGATTCAGCGGACGGACGGCGCCATTCTGGACATCCGGTTTCGTGATACCTACCGGGACGTCGCGGAAGCCACGGCGCTGATAGCCCGCTGGCATCTTGATGACGCGGAAAGGTTAGGTGAGGGTGGTCAGGAGCCGGCCCGGGTGCAACTGGAGGCGTCACTGGGCGTGTCGCTGGAGATGGTGCAGGACCCGGATACCGTTCCGGACGCTGAAGTGTTGAATCGTGTCTCGGAGCGTGGGTTGTCGTTGTACCAGCAGGATGCGGGAGACAGCGCCAGTGTGCTGATCCGGCTCAATGACGGATCCCTGGTAAAACTGACGATGCCGGAGCCTTTCCGGAGCTGGGCGTGGCCGGTTGTGCTGCTGCTCCTGGTGGTGAGTGGCGGCGTGCTGGCGTTAGCGCTCTACCTGGCGCTGCGAGAGGTGGACAGTAACCTGCGGGCGGTGGAGTCGGTGGCGGTACGCATTGCCCGGGGGGAAATGGGCGCAAGGGTAGAAGCGGGCGACAGCAAGCTGGTCACCCGACTGGCCGCGGCTTTTAACGGTATGGCGGAACATATCCAGCGGCTGGTGGGCGTGCAGCGGGAAATGATCCACGCGGTTTCCCATGAGTTGAGAACGCCGGTGGCCCGAATCCGCTTCGGTGTCCAGATGATCGAAAGCGCGACCACCCCGGAAGCCCTGCAGAAACAACTCGATGGCATTGACGGCGATATCCAGGAGCTCGACGAGCTGATCGACGAGATACTGACCTATGCCCGGCTGGAGCAGGGGGGGCCGGTGTTTGCCCTGCAGGAGACCTCGGTCACGGATATCGTTCGGCAGGTCATGGGTGAGCAGCAACTGGTGCGCCCCGAGCTGGAGTTTACAGCCCATATCGACAGTGAATCGGAACGCTGGGGGTTGTCTGATGTGGAGCCCCGCTACATACACCGGGCTATCCAGAATCTGGTGGGCAATGCGGGCCGCTACGCCAACACCCGGGTGGTGGTGAACTGCCAGTTCGACGAGGACAATTGCCGCGTTGATGTGGAAGATGATGGCCCAGGCATTCCGGAAGAGGACTGGGAGAAAGTGTTCACGGCGTTTGCCAGGCTGGATGACAGCCGCACCCGTACATCGGGTGGCTATGGCCTTGGCTTGTCGATCGTCAGGCGGATTCTGTACTGGCATGGTGGGCAAGCCTTTGTCAGTCGCAGTGAGACTCTCGGCGGTGCCCGCTTCAGTCTGGTGTGGCCCCGTAAAAAACCGGAAGACGCCATAGTGTGAACCAGTGCTCACTACCTCACCTGATGTAACAATCGACATACACAACCGCAACTGAATGCCTCAGTGGGGTTGAGCATAATTTAAAGCGTAAGGGATGACTTTTGAGGTTGTAGTTCTTACGAACTTTCCTTGTTTCATTCGTCATTTGAGGGCCGGTTTTTCCGGCCCTTTTTTTATGCTTTTTTGCAGTCCATCCAGACCCCCAACATTCTCCGCTGTTAGAATCACAAAAAAACAACGGAGTTTTCACCATCATGCCCGATTTCATCCTCGCCATAGACCAGGGAACCACCAGCTCCCGCGCCATCGTATTCGATGGGAGTGGGAACAGCGTGGCGGTCGCCCAGCAGGAATTTCACCAATATTTCCCCCGTGACGGCTGGGTGGAGCATGATGCCGTTGAAATCTGGGAGAGCACGCTGGCGGTCTGCCGTGAGGCCCTGGAAGAAGCGCAGGTCGATGCGGCTCGTCTGGCCGGCATCGGTATCACCAACCAGCGTGAGACCACGGTGATCTGGGACAGGGCCTCCGGTGCGCCCATCCACCACGCCATCGTCTGGCAGGATCGCCGTACCGCTTCGGTGTGCACCAAGCTGAAGACCGATGGCCACGAAGACGCGGTGGTCGAGCGCACCGGCCTGCTGATCGACCCCTATTTCTCCGCCACCAAGATCGCCTGGATACTGGACAACACGGACGGCGCGAGAGCCCGGGCGGAAGCCGGCGAGCTTGCGTTCGGCACGATTGACAGCTGGCTGTTGTGGAATCTCACCGGCGGTCAGTCTCATTTGACCGACGCCACCAACGCTTCCCGCACGGCGCTATTCAATATCCACCAGCAGCAGTGGGACGACGAGCTCCTGGCCCTGTTCAGGGTGCCGAGGGCGCTGCTTCCCGACGTCATGGACTGTGCCGCTGATTTTGGTTATACCGATGCTCAATGGTTGGGGGCGCCTGTGCCGGTGGCCGGTATTGCCGGTGACCAGCACGCGGCGCTGATTGGTCAGGCCTGTTTCGAGCCGGGTATGGCAAAAAGCACCTACGGCACCGGCTGCTTTCTGATGCTCAATACCGGAGATCAGGCACTGCGGTCGGAAAACCGGCTGCTGACCACCATGGCCTATCGCCTGAAAGGTAAACCCTGTTACGCCATGGAAGGCAGTATTTTCGTGGCGGGGGCCGCAATGCAGTGGTTACGGGACGGTTTGCGGCTGATCCGGCACGCCAGCGAATCCACCGCCCATGCCGAGAAGGTTGGCGTGGACAATCCGGTGTATCTGGTGCCGGCGTTCACCGGACTGGGTGCTCCGCACTGGGACCCCCACGCCCGCGGTGCCATCATGGGGCTGACCCGAGATACCGGGATAGCGGAAATCGTAACCGCCGGATTGCAGTCGGTGTGCTACCAGACTAAAGATCTGATTCGGGCCGTCCAGAATGATGGAGCGAGGCTGCAGGCCTTGAGGGTGGATGGCGGCATGGCAGTGAATGACTGGGTCATGCAGTTTCTGGCGGACATCGTGAACGTGACCGTTGACCGTCCCAGGGTGACGGAAACCACAGCATTGGGCGCAGCCTACCTGGCGGGCCTGCAAACCGGCGTGTTCCAGAGCCTGGAAGAGATCTCGGGATTGTGGGAGCGTGAGCGGCGCTTCACCCCGGACATGAAGCCGGCGCTGAGGGAGTCGTTATACGCCGGTTGGCTGGATGCGGTGGAGCGGGTCTGCAACAACTGAGCGTCGGCTCAGCCGGCGCGTTCGAAGGCGATCAGGTGGTCAGCTTCGACCCGCACCGGCACATGCTCACCAAGATGGAAATCCAGATGGCTGCGGAACAGGGCTTCAAACTCGGTGTCTTCCGAGCAGCGGAAACGGTACAGGGTTGAGGTGCCGGCAAAGGTTTTTTCCACCACCTTGGGCCTCAGGTCGGACTCTGCGTCAAACACAATGTCGTCCGGCCGTATCAGCACGTCTACCAGGGTGCCAGGTGTCCAGTTGTAGGCGCGGTTGCCGTGAATCGTTCCGAGCTCCGATTCGATGGTGTCCGGTCCCAGGGTCTTGCCCGGGATAAAGCCGCCCTGGCCCACAAAGCTGGCAACAAATCGGTTGGCGGGCTCGTGGTAGAGATTGTAGGGCACATCCCACTGCTGGATGCGGCCGTCCTTGAGCACCGCCACCTGGTCACACATGGCGAACGCTTCCTGCTGATCGTGGGTCACAAGAATGGCACTGATACCCAGGGTCTTGAGAATCTCCCGTACATCCAGGCTGAGCCGGCGGCGCAGATCTGTGTCCAGGTTGGAAAAAGGCTCATCCAGCAGGATCAGCGTTGGTTCGGGAGCCAGCGCCCGGGCCAGAGCGACCCGTTGTTGCTGACCACCGGACAGTTCGTGGGGGTAGTTGTCTGCCAGATCCTGCAGATGCACCAGGGTAAGCAGTTCCATCACTTTCTGCCGCCGTTCCTGACGGCTTTCCCTGTGCAGGCCGAAGCCCACGTTGTCAGCGATGGTCAGGTGGGGAAACAGCGCATAATCCTGAAACACCATGCCAATCCGCCGCTTTTCCGGCGCGAGGGTGCGTCCCGGCAGGCTGATCGACTGGGACTGCAGGCTGATTTCGCCACCATTGAGTGGCAGAAAGCCGGCCAGCGACCGCAATACCGTGCTTTTGCCACAACCACTGGGGCCCAGAAGACAACCGATATCCCCGTGGCTCAGGGCGAAGCTGACGTCCTTGATGACCGAGCCATCACCGTAGCCGCAGGACAGGTTGTTGACTTCCAGCAGCCAGTCAGTGGTTGGGGGCACGTGTGGGTTCATGGGATCAGTCCAGCTTATTGAGAATCAGGAACTCAAGCAGTGCCTTCTGGGCATGCAGGCGATTTTCGGCCTCGTCCCAGACCACAGAGCTGGGGTGCTCCATCATATCGACGGAAATCTCTTCGCCACGATGGGCCGGCAAACAATGCATGAACAAGGCGTCCTTGTCGGCCACGGCCAAAAGCCCGGGGTTGATCTGATAACCGCGGAAGGCTTTTTCGCGGGCTTTCTGTTCGTCTTCCTGCCCCATGGACGCCCAGACATCGGTGACCAGAAGGTGTGCACCACGAGCCGCTTCGGCCGGATCACGAACGATCGTTACCCGGTCACCGTGCTCCTGCATCAGCGCGTCACTGGGCTCGTAGCCTTCGGGGCAGGCCACCCGAAGATTGAAGCCGAACTGCGTCGCCGCGTTGATGTAGGAGTGGCACATGTTGTTGCCGTCGCCTACCCAGGTCACGGTGGCGCCGCGAATACTGCCGCGATGCTCACGGTAGGTCTGCATGTCGGCCAGCAACTGGCAGGGATGGAAATCGTCTGTCAGGGCATTGATGACCGGAACCCGCGATGCGGCGGCAAACCGCTCCACGGTGTCATGGGCAAAGGTGCGGATCATGACGGCGTCGACCATGCTCGAGATCACCACGGCAGAATCCTCGATGGGTTCGCCACGGCCCAGTTGGGTGTCACGGGGTGACAGGAACAGGGCGGCACCGCCAAGCTGGGTCATGCCCGCTTCAAAGGAAACCCGGGTTCGGGTTGATGACTTTTCGAAAATCATGGCCAGAACCCGGTTTTTCAGGGTGTCCCGGGTGACGCCGCTACGCCACTCTATGCGCAGTTTGCTGGCATGATCCAGCAGGCTTTCCAGCTCGCCGGATGCCAAGTCGTTCAATGTCAGAAAGTGTCTTGCTGCCATGTTCTGGCCCTTTGTCATACGGAAAACCTGCCGCACCGAAAAAAAACAACGCCCCGGACTGCGGTATAACCGCACCGACGAGTGAGCGTGATGGGGGCTGTGCTGGCTGCCTGGAAAACAGGGGGTCAAGTCTAGCCCTTCGGGGGGGTTAAGACAACGGCGTCACTGCCGCGGCTTGCGACGGGTCAAGCCGGGAGTTTGGTGCGGTTGTTCTGCCCCGTGTACAATAGGGTTCAGGCACATTGCCGGCAGGCAATCCCGTTTCCAATCAGAGGTGAGTGTTCATGGACATTAACGAAACCATCAAGAGCCAACTTGAGGAAAACCCGGTCATTCTGTACATGAAGGGTACGCCCCAGGCTCCCCAGTGCGGTTTCTCCGCAAAGACTGTTCAGGCCCTGATGGCCTGCGGTGAGCGCTTTGCGTTTGTAAACATTCTGGACAACCAGGAGCTGCGGGAAGCCCTGAAGGTTTACTCCAGCTGGCCGACCTACCCGCAGCTGTACATCGGCGGTGAGCTGGTGGGCGGTTGCGACATTGTTCTGGAAATGTCCGAAAGCGGTGAACTCACCAAGTCCGTTCAGGACGCCGTCAAACAGGCAGAAGCCTGATCTACGGATTGGCCACACGCTCCGGGGAGAAAATCAGTTCGACCCGGAAGCGGCTCCGACCATCGTTTTCCGGTATCTCAGGATAGGGGCTGGCCGCAAGGGTCGCCCTGTACGTCTCTGCATCAATTTCCTCTACACCGCTCGAACGGGCCACGCGGGCCCGCGTGAGCGCCCCGCTCTTCAGTAACTGCAGCTCAATTTCCATGGCCACGGGTTGTGACAAGGCACGAATGCCGCGAATCTGGCGGCGCCTGAGTTCGCCGGCAATGCGGGTGGCCAGTTGCACGATGTAGGCGTCGGTTTCTTCTGGCGTTTCGGTGATCCGGTTAATGTCCGCGGTCGCTGTGTAAGGTCGGCTCTCGGCAGGTGCTCCTGCCGCAGCGGGTGCTGACTCTGCATCGGCCGGGGCCGATTGCGGTGATGCTGACGCAGCGGCTTTCGGGGGTGGCGCTGTTTTCCGGGCTGGCGTAATGGCCACCGGAATGGGGTCAAGTGGCGGGATCTGGAAATCCGGATTGCGGTCCTCTACCGGGCTTGCCGGCTGGCCCGCGCTGCTGGCGGTGGTTTGTCGGGCAGGTTGACTGCCCGGCACAACCAGTTCAAACGTGAGAGTCGAATCGATTCGTTCGGAGCTGTCGAACAGCAGGGGCAACGCAGAGAGAACAAGCGTGTGGAACAGCAGCGCCAGCGAAACGGCCAGCGCTATCCGATACTGCGCCGGAGGGCTTGCGGTGCTGCCAGAGTCCAGCATGAGCCGTCGGTTACTCCAGAGGGTGTTCGGAGCAAGGCTAGCCAGCCTTGCTCCGGAGGCTGCCGACCACGGCGTCCAGGGCGCGGTCAATCAGGGCTCCCTGTTCCAGCACGGTCAGGCGCCCGCGGCGCATTTCATGGGCAAGCTCTGTACGGCTTTTCTCGATAACCTTTAAACCCATCCGATTGACGAACACAAAGCAGTCCGCTTCGTCGATGATGGCCGAGAGCTTGCAGCGGAAGCTGGCACCGTTCACCAGATTGAACTCGACCCAATTGCCGATTTCAATGGCATCGATCTGGGTCACGAACTCCGCGATGACCGCCTCTTCCAGGAGTTGCTCACGTTCCACCGCGGTCTTGGGCGGGTTGTCAGCCGACTCTTCAGTTTCCGACTCATCCTCACGGGCTTCCACCAGCGCGTTGGCACGGAAGGCCTGGGTCAGTTCATGCTTGAGGTCTGCCATCATCTCGTCAAGTTTCGAGGAGTTGTAGGACACCTCTTCGAGCCCGGCGCGCAGCGATTTGATCAGCCCGGGAACCACACGGACCCATTGATCCCGCTCATCGTCCTCTTCATGGGGATGAAGGCACCAGATAAGATCGTCCACCAGCCGCACCGATTCCAGCCAACGGTGTTCCACATCGTCCCGCAGGTAGGCGAGAAACATTACTCGACTCCAGCCATTGACCAGTATGTTGCGAATGGACTCCGGCAGCCGGTAGCGTCCGACTTTCTGCTTCAGTACCTGGTCGACCATCTCCTGGGCTTTTTGGGATTTGATGCGGCCGCGCTCGGATTCCCGGGTTCTCTGTTCGACCAGCGAAGCCTTGCGATTCTCTCTCGCCAGATATTGCTCGAACTCTTCCCCGAGGGTTTCGAACAGCGTCACGTCGCCATCAAACTCATTGAGAATCCGTTGCACGATGGTGTGGATCTGGTCGTAAAGTTTGTCGCGGGTTTTTTCGTCGCTGTCACTCCAGCCAATGCCGGCACGAGCCAGGGAGTTGAGCAGGCGACGTGCCGGATGGGTGGCTCGGCTGAAAAAGCTCTTGTCTTTGATGACCACCTTGAGGACGGGGATCTGCAAGCGGCTGATCAGGACCTGAATCGGCGCCGAGAGGTTGTAATCGTCCAGAATGAATTCGAACAGCATGGACACAAGGTTGATGAGATCCTCGTCCATTTCATTCAGCGCCGGTGTCTTTCCATCCTTCGGTGCATTGTGCGCCAGCAACTGCTCCACCACCTGGCGCAGATCAACCGTCACCGGTTCGCCGGCGCTCAGATTCTCTCCGGCTTGCATGGTGGACTGTTGGGGTAGGGCGCTGAGCAAACCGAACAATTCGGGGCCTCCGATAACTTGGACGTTGGGGTCGGATGCCCGGGATGGCATGCCGGCGTTGGCACGTTGCAATGACAGCATCTGGCGGATCTGCTCGAAGATGCCGCTGTCGCCTCCGGAAGCTTCCGGCTCGGCCTGCACGGCCCGCTGTTCGGTCTTGGTGTCACCGCCGACCGAGGGTTCCGGGGGGCGGCTTTGCTGTTGCCCGGACTTACCGTGGTAGCGGAAATTGGGAATCACACCGGCCTGGATCAGAATCCGATTGGCTTCGTCCAGCAGCATGCCCAGGTTGGACACCACGTAGCGATCGAACTGTTTCAGCAGGATCAGCCGTTCACGGATCTGGATTTCCAGGGCCTGGATGACTTCAGTGAACGCACTGCACAGGTGTTCCGGCGCCATGGGGTTTACCGGGGACTCGTCACTGGCGCCCGGATACACGGTGCTGAACCGGGTCTGGAGCTGTAACAGGGGGCCCTGAAAATGCGCCTTGGCCTTGGTGATCATCGCATTGAGGGCAACCTGCTCCTCAAGATCGTCATTACCCACCAGCGCGAGATTATCCGCTGAGGGCTGGTTGGCCTGCTGGCCATCGTCAATGGAAACACTGCCGCTGCGGGGTGGGTTGGAAAAAATCTGGGCAACGGCATTCTGGAAGTGGCGTTCAACGCCCTTCCGCTTGATGCGGATTTCCCGCATCGCTTCAAAATACCGGTTCTGTTCATTGTTACTGCGGGCGTTGTTGGCCAGCTCGAACAACGAGTCATCCACCGCGTCAAATGCGCCTTGCAGCAGATCTCCCAGTCCCGCGACAACGGTGTCTCGGATACGGGTGACCTCGGCCGGGACAGGCTGGGAACTCCCTGCCTCCCTGTGCTCGCGGAGATAATGTATGCCGGACTGCTTATTCATGGCCGACTCCTGTGTGCGCCTCAACCGGATACATGACCGAGCTTACTGACTCATATTCTCATTATCGGTTAAATCTACCGCATTTTTACAGTTGGTAACACGACTAATTGATCACAAAAACGTTTTGCATAAAAAAATCAGGGGCACCCTGAAGGGTCCCCCGATGTCGAATGCTCTCTGCCGGCTGTGCCGGAGATCAGCTGATGTACACCGGCCCGAGACCAACGCTCCAGATCACCACGCTGATTGCGAGCAGGGCAACCAGCATGACGAGGCCCACCGTCAGCACGGATGAGGCAAACATGAAGCCCCTGTCTTCCGGAATTTTCATCAGGATCGGCAGGCCCTCATACAGCAGGTAGACGGCATAGCTCACTGCAACCAGGCCCACGGCCATGTTCACCCAGACGTTGGGGTAGGCCGCGATCACGCCGAGCAGGAACATGGGGGTGGCGGTATAGGCGGCCAGGGTTACGCCTCGGGGCGTGCGGTCTTTGACTTCGTAGGTGGCTGCAAAGAAGTCGATGAATTTACCGAGCACATAGATGCCGGATAGCATGGCCGCGTAAAACAGCACGGAGAGTTGCAGTCCGCTGGCCACCGTAAGGCGGGTAACGGCGCCATCACCGATCTGCCAGCCCACCTGGGTGGTGCCGATAAAACCGGCTACTGCCGGTATTAGCGCAAGAATAAGTATGTGACCGATATAGAGTTTACTGACGGACTCGGAATCCTGGCGAATGGCTTCCCATTCACGATCAGGGTGGGTGAGCAGACCAACAGTGTGTGTCAGGCTCATGGATAGACTCCTTGTGATTGTTGTTATGTCGCACGCCACCTCAGTCTTGGTGTAATGGGGGTGGCGGTCAAGGAGATGGTTAAATTTTGATCTTCTAACCCGGCCCGGAATATAACCAAACGATCTATGCCGGGCGTGGGGTTACAGTCGGCCGCGCTTCTTGCGGCGGCCGGGATGGACAATTGCCGCCTTGACCACGTTGTCCTTGATTTGCAGTACTTCGATGCGGTGTCCGGCGACCTTCAGGCACACGTTGGTTTCCGGGATGTTCTCCAGGGTTTCGGTGATCAGGCCGTTCAGGGTTTTTGGCCCGTCCGTGGGCATCTTCCATCCCAGGGTTTTGTTGATGGTGCGCAGGGCGGTGGCACCGTCGATGATAAAGGTGCCGTTGTCCTGGGGGATGATGTCCGGGCTGGTGGCCGCGTAATCGGTGGTGAATTCGCCAACGATCTCTTCAAGGATGTCCTCAAGGGTGGCCAGGCCCAGCACGTCGCCGTACTCATCGACAACGATGCCGAACCGGCGCTTGCCTTTCTGGAAATTGATCAGCTGGGTGTTCAGTGGTGTGCTTTCGGGAACGAAGTACGGCTCCTGGCACAGTTGCAGGATCATGTCCTTGTTGATGTCCTCCTGCAGCAGCAGCTTGGAGGCGCTGCGCAAGTGAAGAATGCCCTGAATGCTGTTGATGTCGCCACGAAAAACCGGCAAGCGCGTGTGCTGACTGCTGCGAAGCTGGCGCAGAATAGTGTCCAGGTCGTCATCCAGGTCGATGCCGACGACATCGTTGCGGGGCACCATGATGTCGTTGACCGTAACGCTCTCCAGATCAAGGATGCCCACCAGCATATCCTTGTGCTTGGCCGGGATCAGGGCGCCTGCCTCATTAACCACGGTGCGGAGTTCCTCGCGGCTGAGGTGATCATTGGCGGCATCGTCCGGAGAAATGCCCAATACCTTGAGAATGGCGCCGGTAAACAGGTTCACCGCCCATACGAGGGGGTACAGGATTTTCAGCAGGGGGCCGAGGATATGGCTGGCTGGAAACGCGATTTTTTCCGGGAACAGCGCTGCCAGGGTTTTCGGGGTGACCTCGGCGAAAATCAGGATCACCAGTGTCAGCAGTAGGGTGGCGATGGCAATACCCGCGTCCCCCCACACACGAATGGCAATAACGGTGGCAATGGACGAGGCAAGAATGTTGACGAAGTTATTGCCGATCAGGATAACGCCGATCAACTGGTCGGTGCGCTGCAACAGGCCCTGTGCGCGTTTGGCGCCCTTGTGGCCGGTTTTCGCCATATGCTTGAGCCGATACCGATTCAGCGACATCATGCCGGTTTCTGAGCTCGAGAAAAACGCAGACAATACGATCAGGCCGACCAGAATGCTGAACAGCACCGTCAGTGAGGTTTCATTCATCGGTGGAACACCAGCTCAAGAACGAATTTGCTGCCGTAAAACGCCAGCATCAGCAAGGCGCAGCCGGCAAGAGTCCAGCGGCTGGCTGTAATGCCACGCCAGCCTTTGGTGTAGCGGCCGACCAGTAGCGCCACAAAAACCACCAGTGACAGCAGGGAGAACGCGGTTTTGTGGGCCAGGTCCTGGGCAAACAGGTCCTCTATGAAGAGAGCGCCGGTGACAATGGCCAGTACCAGCATCACCACCCCCGCCCACACCATCTCGAACAGCAGGGACTCCATGGTTTGCAGCGGTGGCAGGTTGCGCACCAGCACACTGTTGTAATTGTGCTTCAGCTGGCGGTTCTGGAAATAGAGCAGTGTGGCCTGAATCGCGGCCAGGGTAAAAAGGCTGTAGGCGGTGACCGACAGGGCGATGTGTGAGAGCATGCCGTAGCTGTCTTCGGAGACCAGTCGCGACGGTGAATGCGTCACCAGCGACACGATGATGGCCAGTCCGGCCATGGGGTAGGCCACCAGAAACAGCGACTGCACCGGTTTGCGAAGATTGAGGCCGAGCAGCAGAAACACGATCAACCAGGAGATCAGTACCGAACTCTGGAAAAAGCCGAAGTCGAAGCTGGCTTCCCGGTGCACGGTCTGGGCGATCAGCAAACCGTGCCCGGTCAGGGCCAGAATGCCGATCAGCGTGGTGATGGCCAGATTAGTGTGTACGCGGCCTCTAAAGCTCAGGGCCTGCAGGGCGGTGCCAATGCTGTACAGAAAAAGAGAGGTGACCGCGAGAATCAGCGTTCCCATGACTTCCTTTAACCACTGTCTGACTGGGGATCGGCGTATCAAGTCACCGATTTGACCGGGCTGGTCGTTTCAGGGCGATAGTCTGGTTATAATGTCGCGATTATGCAACAGGAATCAAGGAGCCGGGGCGGCTCCTGGGTTCATGCACTCAATTTATCCGGGGTACGGAAGAGCCACATGTTTGAGAACCTTCAAGACCGACTTTCCGGCAGCTTGCGCAAGATTTCCGGTCAGGCGCGGCTTACCGACGACAATATAAAGGACACGCTGCGCGAGGTGCGCATGGCGCTGCTGGAGGCGGATGTCGCCCTGCCGGTGGTCAAAGCCTTTATCGAAGGTGTCCGTGAGCGCGCCGTGGGCCAGGAAGTACAGCGCAGCCTGACGCCGGGTCAGGTGTTTGTGAAGGTTGTCCAGCAGGAGCTCGAGCGGGTCATGGGAGAGGGGAACGAATCCCTCAACCTGGCAGTGCAGCCCCCCGCGGTGATCATGATGGCGGGCCTGCAGGGTGCGGGTAAGACCACCACCGTCGCCAAGCTGTCGCGATTGCTGAAAGAGCGCCACAAAAAATCCGTCATGGTGGTTAGCGCCGATATTTATCGCCCGGCGGCGATCCGCCAGTTGGAAACGCTGGCCGGAGAGGTGGGCGTCGAGTTTTTCCCAAGCTCGGCGGACCAGGACCCGGTCGATATTGCCGAGGGCGCCATTGCAGCGGCCCGCAAGAAGCACATCGATGTGGTCATTCTCGATACCGCCGGTCGTTTGCATGTCGACGAGCAGATGATGGGCGAGATCGGTCGCCTGCATAAGGCGGTCAATCCGGTGGAGACCCTGTTTGTGGTTGACGCCATGACCGGCCAGGATGCTGCCAACACCGCCAAGGCGTTCAATGACGCGTTGCCGTTGACCGGCGTGGTGCTGACCAAGACGGACGGTGACGCCCGTGGCGGTGCTGCGCTGTCTGTCCGTCACATCACCGGTAAGCCCATCAAGTTCCTGGGGGTGGGTGAGAAGTCCGACGCACTGGAGCCGTTTTATCCTGACCGGGTTGCGTCGCGCATTCTCGGCATGGGCGATGTGCTGTCACTGATCGAGGAAGCCGAGCGCAAGCTGGATCAGAAGAAAGCTCAGAAGCTCACGACCAAGATCAAGAAGGGCAAGAGTTTTGATCTGGAGGACTTCCGCGACCAGTTGCAGCAGATGAAAAGTATGGGCGGCATCGCCGGATTGATGGACAAGCTGCCGGGCATGGGCCAGATGGCGCAGGTGGCGCAGAAACAGGTCAATGACAAGTCCATGGGGCAGATGGAAGCGATTATCTGCTCGATGACGCCCAAGGAGCGCCGCTATCCGGATGTGATCAACAATTCGCGCAAGCGCCGCATCGCCTCCGGTTCCGGTACCCAGATTCAGGATGTGAATCGTCTGCTCAAGCAGCACAAGCAGATGCAGAAAATGATGAAGAAATTCGGCAAGAAGGGCGGTATGGCCAACATGATGCGCGGCCTGGGTGGCATGATGCCTCCCGGTGGCGGAGGCGGTGGTATGCCGCCATTTGGTCGTATGTAGAAAGCCGTACACAGAAAACCGGGTTTCACTGAGTTTCCCTGTTTTCATCGGCGCTTTTTTAGCATAGAATAGCGCCCCTTTCGAGTATGGGTCTTCACGCCGGCCACTGTATGGCCAGTGTGAATCGTACAAAGTTCGTACAACAGAACAGGATATTGGTTAAATGGTAACAATCCGTTTGGCTCGCGGCGGCTCCAAGAAGCGCCCGTTCTATCACCTGACAGTCACCGACAGCCGCAAATCCCGCGACGGTCGTTTTATTGAGCGTGTTGGTTTCTTCAACCCGATTGCCCGTGGTCAGGAAGAGCGTCTGCGTGTAGACCGTGATCGCGTTGAATTCTGGCTCGGCCAGGGTGCACAGACCAGCGATCGCGTTGCCCAGCTGCTTAAAGGCGCTGAGTAAGTTCGTATTTGTTCCGGGGTTCAAGGCATGACACAGCATTCGCAGGAAACTGTGATCGGCCGGATAACCTCGGTGTTTGGGGTCAAGGGATGGCTGAAAGTCTTCTCGTTCACCGACCCCAGGGAAGGAATTCTCAATTACCGCGACTGGACGCTGGATCTGGACGGTAAGCGAATTCCGGCCACGCTTGAGGAAGGTCGTCGCCAAGGGCAGGGGATCGTCGTCAGGCTCAAAGATATTAGTGATCGTGATGTCGCCCACCGATATTGTGGCGCGGAGATCAGAGTGCCAACCGCTGAACTGCCGGCGCTGCCCGAAGGGGAGTATTACTGGCATCAGCTGGAAGGTCTCGACGTGTTTACCGTCGACGACGAGTGTCTGGGCGCGGTACATCATCTGATCGAAACAGGCTCCAACGATGTTCTGGTCGTGAAGTCCAGTGCGGCTTCCATCGACCAGCGCGAGCGGCTGATTCCTTACCTTCCGGACCAAGTGGTCCGGGACGTGGATCTGGCCTCCCGGCGCATGGTCGTAGACTGGGACCCGGAGTTCTGACGGGTGTGGATTGGCGCAGTCAGTCTGTTCCCGGAGATGTTCGGTGCGGTGACGGAGTTCGGTATTACCGGCAGGGCAGCACGTGATGGTCTTCTGACCTTCAAGAGCTGGAATCCCCGGGACTTTACCCACGATCGCCATCGTACAGTGGATGACCGGCCCTATGGCGGCGGCCCGGGCATGCTGATGAAAATTCAGCCGCTGCGGGATGCAATCCATGCGGCCCGGGAGTCGGCACCTGGCGAAGCCTGTGTGGTGTATCTCTCGCCGCAGGGCGAAACCCTGAACCAGTCGGTGGTTGAGTCGCTTGCGGCGCAAGAGCATCTGATTTTGGTGGCGGGGCGCTATGAGGGTGTCGATGAGCGCCTGATATCGGCGGAAGTCGATCGGGAAGTGTCGCTGGGGGACTTTGTTCTGTCTGGCGGCGAACTGGCAGCCATGGCTGTGATTGATGCGGTTACACGCCTCATCCCCGGAGCGCTGGGTCATGCGCAGTCGGCCGAACAGGACTCGTTCGCCGACGGTTTGCTGGATTGTCCGCACTACACTCGGCCCGAGGTTTACGAAGGTCAGGCGGTGCCGGATGTTTTGTTAGGCGGTCACCATGATCAGATCCGGCGTTGGCGGCTCAAGCAGTCGCTGAGGCGAACCCGGGAGCGACGCCCCGACCTGCTGGAACAGCGGGTGTTTACGGACGAAGAGCGTGAGCTGCTGGAAGAAATTTTAAACGAACCGGGTGCCTCTGAATCATCAGGGCATTAAAAGATTGGGTATCAGGAGCAAACGATGAGCGGCAAGAACAACATCATCAGTCAACTTGAAGCAGAACAGATGACCAAGGAAATCCCTGCGTTCGCGCCGGGTGATACCGTGGTTATCCAGGTTCGCGTAACTGAAGGCAACCGTGAGCGTCTGCAGGCGTTCGAAGGTGTTGTTATCGGTAAGCGTAACCGCGGCATGAACTCTTCCTTCACTGTGCGTAAGATTTCTTATGGCGTAGGTGTTGAGCGTACGTTCCAGACTCACTCCAAGCTGATCGATAGCATCAGCGTGAAGCGTCGCGGTGACGTGCGTCAGGCCAAGCTTTACTACTTGCGCGACCTGTCTGGTAAGGCAGCTCGTATCAAGGAAAAGCTGGGCTGATCAGCGTACGCTGGGCAGATAGCTTGAGAAAAAGGCAGCCACTGGCTGCCTTTTTCGCGTCTGGCTGTTATAAAACAGTGGATCGCTTATCCGATGTCCGGGTGTTCCCATGGTAGTGAAGCGCAGAATCCGCCCAGAGCTCCGGCCCGAAGACGAGGCCGTTATCAGCCGTTTCACCGATGCCATCTGGCTGGAGGACGGGCTGGGTGAGAAAACCCGTATGGCTTACCGCAGTGATCTTGAGCGTCTTGCGGCCTGGCTGGCGGAGCAGCCGGGCCAGCCTCTGCTGACGGCTGTTCGTCGTCTCGATTTGCTCGCCTGGATCTCCCGCGGTCTGGCGGACGGTGCCAAGACGTCCACGGCGGCTCGTCGGCTGTCCGGGTTGCGCCGTTTTTACCGCTACCTTCTGCGCGAGGGGGTGGTGCGTGAAGACCCGACGCTGCAGATCGACAGCCCTCGCCTGCCCAGGCGGTTGCCCGACTCCCTGTCCGAGGAGGATGTGGATGCCTTGTTGGCGGAGCCTGATTTGGACAAGCCCATCGAGCTGCGAGACAAGGCCATGCTGGAAATCCTCTACGGCTGTGGTTTGCGAGTGTCGGAGTTGACGGAGTTACGGGTAGATCAGGTGAATTTGCGCCAGGGTGTGGTGCGCATCACCGGCAAGGGTGGCAAGGAGCGACTGGTGCCGCTCGGCGAGGAGGCCATCGACTGGCTGGTTCAGTATATGAAGCAAGGCCGGGGTGAGTTACTGAAGGGTCGGCCTTCTGACGCGCTGTTTCCGGGTAACCGACCGGTGGCGATGACGCGCCAGACGTTCTGGCACCGGATTCGCCATTACGCCCTGCGGGCCGGTATTCGCAAGCACCTGTCTCCGCATACGTTACGGCATGCTTTTGCAACGCACCTGTTGAATCACGGGGCGGATCTGCGGGTGGTGCAGATGTTGCTCGGCCACTCGGACCTCTCCACCACGCAAATCTATACCCACGTTGCCCGTCAGCGTTTACAGTCCCTGCATCAGGCTCATCATCCCCGTGGCTGAAGTGGCCGCTTTCGGGTAAGGTTGGTAGCCCGGGTTCGGGGTCTGAACTTTGGCGGCGTCAGCGTGTCGCAATAGACTGTCACGGCGCACGGTCTGTTGGCCGGGTGCATTTGTTAACTGAGAGCGGAAGTCCCTATGTTTGCCAGAAATCTGATCAAATCCACACTGTCCATTCTGTTGCTGATGGCCGGTCTGATTGGCGTGCCCGCTGCCACTGCCGGTGAAACCGAGGATGCCATTGCGGAACGGCTGACCAAGGCCGTTCCGGGCCTCCGCATTTCGGAAGTGCGCGAGTCTGAGGCGCCGGGTCTGTACGAAGTCGAGAGCAACAACGGTGACACCATTTACACCACCAAAGACGGTGGCTACCTGCTGACCGGTGATCTTCTGCAGATTACCGAGAGCGGCATCGCCAACGTGTCCGAACGGAATCGCGCCGATCAGCGCAAAAAGCAGATGGCGGCGTTCGGCAACAAGGGCTTGATCAGCTTTCCTGCGGACGGCGAGGAAAAAGCGGAAATTGCCGTGTTCACCGATATCGACTGCCCCTACTGCCGGAAAATGCACGACGAGGTGCCGGAGCTGAACCGCTATGGTATCACCGTGCACTACTATGGTTTTCCGCGTTCCGGTCCCAACACCTCATCGTTCAACAAATACGTCTCGGTATGGTGCAATCAGGATCAGCGGGGAGCCATGGACGACGCCAAGGCGGGCAAGAGGATTGAGGGCGCCAGCTGCGACAACCCGGTGCGTGAGCAGTATAATCTCGGCGGCCAGGTAGGTGTCACCGGCACCCCGGCCATCGTCCTGGAGGACGGTAACATGGTGCGTGGTTACGTTCCGGCGAAGCAACTGGCCGAGGGCCTCGGTCTCCTGTAATTCGGGGCTTATTCAGTGTGCTCTTAACCGGTATACTATCGCCCCTTGAAACAAGCCCAAGAAAACCCATCAGCACCCCCAAGCGGGACCAGAGGTGAAAGTTTGAAAGACGTCAGTGTCGGAATCTGCGGATTGGGAACCGTCGGCGGCGGTACGTTCAACGTGCTGACCCGCAATGCCACGCTCATTGCCGGCCGGGCCGGCTGCAACATCCGGATCAGCCGGGTTGCCAGTCGAACCCGTCGTGATGATATCGATCTGGGCGACACGCCGTTCAGTACCGACATTTTTGACGTGGTCAACGATCCCGCCATTGACGTCGTGGTGGAGCTGATTGGTGGGTATGAAACCGCTCGCGAACTGGTGCTTGCCGCCATTCGCAACGGTAAGCACGTGGTGACGGCCAACAAGGCACTGATCGCGGTGCACGGTAACGAGATATTCGACGCCGCCGAGAAAGCAGGTGTTATTGTCGCCTACGAAGCCGGTGTGGCCGGTGGCATCCCGGTGATCAAGGCGGTGCGCGAGGGCATGGCCGCCAACCGTATTGACTGGATCGCCGGGATTATCAATGGCACCGGCAACTACATCCTCACCGAAATGCGCGCCGGCCGCGAATTCGCCGAGGTGCTGAAGGAGGCCCAGGACCTGGGCTACGCCGAGGCAGACCCCACCTTCGATGTGGAAGGCATCGACGCTGCACACAAGCTGACCATTCTGGCGTCAGCAGGTTTCGGCGTGCCGCTGCAGTTCGAGAAAGCTTACACTGAGGGGATCTCACAGATCACACCCTACGATATTGCCCATGCTGAACTGCTGGGCTATCGCATCAAGCACCTGGGCATCGCCCGGCGTCGTGACGATGGCATCGAGTTGCGGGTCCATCCCACTCTGGTGCCGCGAAGCCACCTGATCGCTCAGGTAGACGGCGTTCTCAACGCGGTACTGGTGGACGGCGATGCTGTCGGCCAGACCATGTACTACGGGCCGGGCGCCGGCGACGAGGCTACCGCGTCCGCGGTGATTGCCGATATTGTTGATGTGGCCCGTACCGTGGCTGCCCAGAGCAGCCAGCGGGTGCCGTATCTCGGCTTCGATCCGTCAGCGCTGGAAAATCTTGACGTGCTGTCCATGGAAGACGTGCAGTCTGCCTACTACCTGCGTATCACCGCGCTGGATCGTCCCGGTGTGCTGGCCAAGGTGGCGTCCATCCTGAGCGAGCATGGCATCAACATCGAATCGATCATGCAGAAAGAGTCGGAGCTGAAAGACGGCCGCATCCCGGTCATTATCCTGACTCATACGGTTCAGGAGCGGCAGATCAACCGCGCCATTGAGGAACTGGAAGCACTGACCGACATCGACGGTCAGGTGGTACGCATCCGCGCTGAAAACTTTAACTGACAGGTACGCACGTGAGATACATCAGTACACGGGGCGAAGCACCCGCACTGGGCTTTGAAGAGGTTCTGCTGACGGGGCTGGCGACCGATGGCGGCCTGTATGTGCCGGAGTCGCTGCCGCATTTCAGTCTGGAAGAAATTCGCAGCTGGCGTGGCTTGTCCTACAGCGAACTGGCGTTCAATGTCATGTACCCGTTTGTGGACGACGCCATCCCCGCCGATGATTTCCGCACGATGCTGGACGAAACCTACAGCGTGTTTGCCCATCAGGCAGTGGCGCCGCTGGTTCAGCTCGACAGCAACGAATGGGTTATGGAACTGTTCCGCGGCCCGACCCTGGCGTTCAAGGATTTTGCGCTGCAGCTGCTGGGTCGTCTGCTGGACTACGTGCTGGAAAAGCGCCAGCAACACGTGGTCATCATGGGGGCGACGTCCGGCGACACCGGCTCCGCCGCGATCGAGGGCTGCCGTCGTTGTGAACACGTAGACATCTTCATTCTTCACCCCCACGAGCGGGTGTCCGAGGTGCAGCGTCGCCAGATGACCACGGTCAAGGGTGACAACATCCATAACATCGCGGTGCGCGGCAATTTTGACGACTGCCAGCGCATGGTCAAAGAGAGCTTCGGCAACCAGTCGTTCCTCGGTGGCAAGACCCAGTTGGCGGCGGTGAACTCCATCAACTGGGCGCGGATCATGGCCCAGATCGTCTATTACTTTCAGGCGTCACTGGCGCTGGGTGGGCCAGATCGCAGCATGGCGTTCTCGGTTCCGACAGGCAATTTCGGTGACATTTTTGCCGGCTATCTCGCCAGGAAAATGGGGCTGCCGATTTCCCAGCTGGTGATCGCCACCAACCGCAATGACATTCTTCATCGCTTCATGAGTGGCAACAAATACGAGCAGCACCAGCTTGAGCAAACCCTGTCGCCGAGCATGGACATCATGGTGTCGAGCAATTTCGAGCGCCTGCTTTTCGATCTGCACGGCCGCGATGGCGCTGCTGTCAAGCTGTTGCTGGAGAACGCCACCAAGGGCCCGGTCAGCATCGAAGACTATCGCTGGCGTCATGCCCGCAAGCTGTTTGACAGTGATGCGGTGGACGACAAGGCCACTTGCGATACCATTCGCGAGATCTTTGATCGCAACGAATACCTGCTTGACCCTCACACCGCCATCGGTGTGCGCGCAGCGCGCAACTGTCGCCGTGACCAGGCCGTGCCGATGATCACCCTCGGCACCGCACATCCGGCCAAGTTCCCGGATGCCATTGCCGAATCCGGACTGAGCGTGACGCCCGAATTGCCGGCCCACATGGCGGACCTGTTCGAGCGGGAAGAGCGCTACACGGTGTTGGACAACAACATCGCGGGTGTTCAGGAATTCATCGCCAAGAACTGGAAGAATACCTGACCCGGTATGACCCCCAAAAAGATCCTGCGTCGCCCCCAGCCTGAGCTTCTTAACGGCTGGGGGCAAAACCTGCCTCCGCTGCTTCGCCGGCTCTACGCTGCTCGGGGCGTCATCTCTGACGATCAGCTCAGCTACACCTTGAAGCACCTGGCTTCGCCGCTGGCGTTGCGTGGTATTGATCGCGCGGTCGAACTGCTGGCGCAAGCCATTGCCGGCCAGCAACGGGTCATGATTCTGGGCGATTTCGACGCGGACGGTGCCACCAGCACCGCGGTCGCCATGCTCGGGCTGTCGATGCTTGGCCTGAAAAGCATTGATTTCCGCGTGCCGAGCCGGTTCTCCGACGGCTACGGTCTGACGCCGGGCATCATCCATCGTCTGCAGGACGAAGGCGAACTGCCCGATCTGATGGTGACGGTGGATAACGGCATTGCCGCCGTGGAAGGTGTTCGCGCGGCGAAAGAGCTTGGCATTCGTGTGGTGGTTACTGATCACCACCTGGCGGGCGACACGCTGCCGGAGGCAGACGCCATCGTGAACCCCAACCAGCCGGGCTGCCCGTTCCTCAGCAAACATGCCGCCGGCGTTGGCGTGATGTTCTATGTGCTGACTGCCCTGCGCAAGCACCTGCGAGAGCAGGGCAGGTTGCCGGAACCGCAGCCTAACCTCGGTACACTGCTGGATCTGGTGGCGTTGGGGACCGTGGCCGACGTAGTGCCGCTGGATCACAACAACCGTATTTTTGTTGAGCAGGGGCTGCGCCGCATACGTCAGGGCGAAGCCCGCCCCGGTATTCTGGCACTGCTGGAAGTAGCGGGGCGCGATCACACGGCCATCAGCTCTACCGACCTGGGATTCGTGGTGGGGCCGCGCCTCAACGCCGCCGGCCGATTGGACGACATGAGCATCGGCATTGCCTGCCTGCTGGCCGACAGCCCGGATGAGGCGCGCCGTCTGGCGGCAGAACTGGACAGCTTTAACCGCGAACGCCGCACCATCGAGAAGGACATGAAAGCTCAGGCCCAGGATCTGCTGGCCTCCATGTCCCTGGATCTGGAGGGCCTGCCCTGGGGCCTGGCGCTGTTTGATCCCGACTGGCATCAGGGCGTGATCGGTATTCTCGCCGCCCGCATCCGCGAACAGACCCATCGCCCGACGGTAGCGTTTGCTGCCGATGACAACGGTAAAGACATTAAAGGCTCGGCCCGCTCCATCCCCGGACTGCATATCCGTGACGCACTCGCGGTGGTGGATGCCAGGCATCCCGGCCTGATGAAAAAATTCGGTGGCCACGCCATGGCCGCTGGCATGACGCTGGCCCGGGCAGACCTGGATACCTTCTGCGAAGCCTTCGACAAAGCCGTACGGGATACCCTTACCGCGGAAGACCTGGAAGCCACCATCGTCACCGACGGTCCGTTGACCAGCCAGGAGCTGAACCTCGACACCGCCACCCTGCTCAAGCGTGCGGGCCCCTGGGGACAACATTTCCCGGAGCCACTGTTCGATGGCGAATTCCGTGTGGTCAGCCAGCGCATCGTGGGTGAAAACCACCTGAAACTGGTGCTCCAGCCCGTGGACGGCAACGGCATCGTCGATGCCATCGCCTTTAATACTGGTCCCGAAGTGCCGGACTACACCAGAACCGGGGCCAGAGTGGTTTATAAGCCGGACTCGAATACGTTCAGAGGTCGAACCAACCTGCAGCTGCTGGTAGATTATCTGGAACCGCTGACCTGCTGATTTACCCACAGAATTCCGGTAGAATTCCGCCTCTGATTTTACTCTCCATTTTCAAGAGCGAGTAAGGGTTTCATGGAAATTAATCCCATTGTGACGAAGATTAAAGACCTTCGTGAGCGCACTGAAGCGCTCAGGGGGTATCTTTGACTACGATCAGCGCAGTGAACGACTGGTCGAAGTAGAACGGGAACTGGAAATGCCCAAGGTGTGGGACGATCCCGAGCGCGCCCAGGCCCTGGGCAAGGAGCGTTCGGACCTTGAGCTGATTGTGCGCACCATCGACAACCTCACCTCCGGTCTCGAAGACGCCGATGGGCTGCTGGAGATTGCCGCCGAGGAAGAGGACGAGGGCACCGTGGCGGAAATTGAAGCCGACCTGGAAGGCCTCGACAAGGAACTGGAAAAGCTCGAGTTCCGCCGCATGTTCTCCGGCGAGATGGACGCCAACAACGCCTACCTGGACATCCAGGCCGGCTCCGGCGGCACCGAAGCCCAGGACTGGGGCAACATGCTGCTGCGCATGTACCTGCGCTGGGCAGAGCGTCGCGGATTCAAGGCTGAAATTGTCGAATTACAGGAAGGGGAAGTGGCCGGTATCAAGAGCGCCACGGTCCACATTCAGGGCGACTATGCCTACGGCTGGCTGCGGACCGAGACCGGTGTTCACCGTCTGGTACGGAAGTCTCCATTCGATTCCGGCAACCGCCGCCACACCTCGTTCTCATCGGTCTTTGTATCGCCGGAAGTGGACGACAGCTTCGTAATCGAAATCAACCCGTCTGACCTGCGGGTGGATGTTTACCGGGCCTCCGGCGCCGGCGGTCAGCACGTCAACCGGACCGAGTCCGCCGTGCGGCTGACCCACAACCCCACGGGTATCGTGGTGGCCTGTCAGGCTGGCCGAAGCCAGCACCAGAACAAAGACCAGGCCATGAAGCAGCTGAAAGCCAAGCTGTTTGAGCGCGAGATGCAGGAGCGCAATGCGGAGAAACAGAAAGCCGAGGACGCCAAGGCCGATATCGGATGGGGCAGCCAGATTCGTTCCTACGTGCTGGACGACAGCCGCATCAAGGACTTGCGCACCAAGGTGGAGACCAGCAATACCCAGTCGGTGCTGGATGGTGATATCGACAAGTTCATCGAAGCCAGCCTGAAGATGGCGCTGTAACCTGGCGCCTTCGCCACGCTAACCCGGACAATTCGCGATTTTTAGTGAGCCAACATGACTGAACAAACCCAGAACGCACTGCACGAGGACAACAAGCTCATTGCCGAGCGTCGCGCCAAGCTGTCAGAGATGCGCGAGCAGGGCAATGCCTTCCCCAATGACTTCCGTCGCGACGCCACCGCTGCCGAGCTGCAGGCCAAATACGGTGACAAAAGCAAGGAAGAGCTTGAGTCCCTCGGCATCACCGTGGCCATTGCCGGCCGCATGATGCTCGATCGCAAAGCGTTCAAGGTGGTTCAGGACATGACCGGCCGCATTCAGATCTACGCGCCGAAAGAGGTCCAGAAAGACACCAAACACTGGGATCTGGGCGATATTGTTGGCGTGCGCGGTATTCTGTGCAAATCCGGAAAGGGCGATCTGTATGTGAGCATGGACGAGTACACCCTGCTTACCAAATCCCTGCGGCCGTTGCCGGAAAAGCACAAGGGCCTGACCGATACCGAAGCCCGTTACCGCCATCGCTACGTCGATCTGATGGTCAACGAGGACAGCCGCCGGGTGTTTTACGCGCGCTCGAAGATCATCAGCGTGATGCGCCAGTACTTCACCGAACGGGATTTCATGGAAGTGGAAACACCGATGTTGCAGGTGATCCCCGGTGGCGCGACGGCAAGACCCTTCGTGACCCATCACAACGCCCTGGGCATCGACATGTACCTGCGGATCGCGCCGGAGCTGTTCCTCAAGCGCCTGGTGGTGGGTGGTTTTGAGCGGGTGTTCGAGATCAACCGCAACTTCCGTAATGAAGGGCTTTCCACCCGTCACAACCCGGAATTCACCATGGTGGAGTTCTATCAGGCGTACGCAGACTACAACGACCTGATGGACCTGACCGAGGATATGTTGCGGACCATCGCCCAGAAAGTGCTGGGTACCACCACCGTGGTGAACACCCGCACCCTCAAGGACGGCGAAGAAGAGGCCGTCGAGTACGATTTCGGCAAGCCGTTCGAGCGCCTGACCGTGGTTGATGCCATCCTGCGTCACAACCCGGACGTGACGGCGGAACAGATCGCAGATGAAGCAGGTGCGCGCCAGGTAGCGAAAGACCTGGGCATTCACATCAAGAATGGCTGGGGCCTGGGCAAGGTGCAGATCGAGATCTTCGAAGCCACGGCGGAGCATCGTCTGGTACAGCCAACCTTTATTACCGACTACCCGAAAGAAGTGTCGCCACTGGCCCGCTGCAAGGATAACGATCTGTTCGTTACCGAGCGTTTTGAATTCTTTGTCGGTGGACGCGAGATCGCCAACGGCTTCTCGGAGCTGAACGACGCCGAAGATCAGGCCGAACGCTTCCAGGCCCAGGTGGCCGAGAAAGACGCCGGCGACGACGAGGCCATGTTTTACGACGAAGACTACGTCATGGCGCTGGAGTACGGCCTGCCGCCCACCGCCGGTGAAGGCATCGGCATTGACCGCCTGGCGATGCTGCTGACCAATTCTCAGTCCATTCGCGACGTCATCCTGTTCCCGGCCATGCGTCCGGAACACAAGGCAGACGCCCGCAAAGACGAGGGCTGATCCATGGCCCTGGTTGAGGTGCTGGCCAGTCAGCTCAGGCCCGACCGCGGCTGGAGCGAGCATCTCGAAGCGGAGTTCCGCCAGCCCTATATGCAGGCGCTGGCGGATTTCCTGGCCGCCGAGGAACAGGCCGGTAAAACCCTGTTCCCGGCCAGCCACCACTGTTTTAATGCCCTGAACAGCACACCGCTGGACCAGGTCCGCGTCGTGATCCTGGGGCAGGACCCCTACCACGGCCCCGGTCAGGCTCACGGCCTGTGTTTCTCCGTCCGCCCGGACGTCCCGCCGCCGCCGTCACTGGTGAATATCTTCAAGGAAATTCGCGAGGACCTGGGCATCGAGCCGCCGGACCATGGCTGCCTGCAACCCTGGGCAGAGCAAGGCGTGTTGCTGCTCAACAGCGTACTGACCGTGGTGCAGGGGCAGGCCGGTGCCCATCAGGGCAAAGGCTGGGAAACGTTTACCGACAGGGTGATTGAAACCGTCAACCGGGAACGGCAGGGGGTGGTGTTTTTGCTCTGGGGCAGCTACGCCAAAAAGAAGGGCCAGCACATTGACCGTAGCCGTCATCATGTTCTGGAAGGCTCGCACCCGTCACCGCTGAGCGCTTACCGGGGGTTTTTCGGTTGTAAGCATTTTTCTCGCGCCAATGACTGGCTCAGGCAAGAGGGGCTGGAGCCTGTAGATTGGTCACTTCCAACCCGGTCTGAGTTATTCGGGCGCTATAAGCCCACTCCGAAAAGTTACTGAAGCAACGCCATAGCCGCTTCCATCTGAGCGTTCAGATCCTCTTCCTCATTCATGTTGGTGTCCGGATCAATACCCAGCCGCCCGAATGCCGTCACGGTATGCCAATCCATCTCCGTCCACGGATGCGCCGAGCCGGCCACCAGTTGCAGGTTGGCCACCATCACCAGGTCAGCGAAATCCGCAGCCGGAACTTCACGCTGGAAACTGGCGTACTCCAGCGGTACGTTCTGGAGCTCCTTCGGGAAATCCCACTTCTTCAGGATTGCCGCACCCAGGCGTGGGTGCAGCTCATCCACCACGTTGTCCAGCATGATGCTGCTGATCTGAATGTCCTGATCTTCCACATAGCGCAGGATCGGTAACACGCCGATCAGGTGAACCAGCCCGGCGAGCGTGGCCTGATCGGGTTTCAACCGGGTGTAATGCTGGGCGAGCACGTGGCACACACCAGCCACTTCTGTGCTGGTCTGCCAGGTGGCCCGCAGGCGCTTGTCGATCATGTCGGAGGTGGCCTGGAACATCTGCTCCATCGCCAGCCCCATGGCCAGGTTGCTGGTGTAGGCCATGCCCAGCCGGCTCACCGCCATATTGAGATTCTCAATAGCTCGGCTCCCGCGGAACAGGGGGCTGTTGCACACGCGAATGATGCGGGCAGAGAGTGCGGTATCGTTGCTGATCACTTTGACCAGATCCATAATCGCCGAGTCCTCGGACTCGGCGATCTCCCGCACCTGTAGGGCAACTTCCGGCAGCGTGGGAAGCACCAGCTTGTCGTTGTCGATCGCACTGATCAGATCATTCTTGATGGTTTCAACAATATTCGACATGGTCAGTTGAGGTCCGTCGTTTGGAATCCAGCTGTCCGTCCGGAGGCCGGGCGGGCACGAAAATAGTCAGATATATGAAGTACCTTATAGCAAAAACCCGACCGCTTGCCTGTCAACTTATGTATCTGATTTGTTTGCGGCGTTCTGCTCCGGCACCGGGTAGGGCAGTCCGAGACGGCGCAGGGAGGGCCCCGAGGTGGATTCAAGGTGAAGAGACCCCTCGGCGGCATCGTGGCGAATCACCGCAAGACATTGCGCGGAGTCGTCTGCAAGAACTACGCTGCTGATCACTTCGCCCACCGACTTGCCGTCAGCAAGGACAGCCGTTCCGGGCGCGGGTGGGGTTTCCAGGCCTTCAGCTGAAAAACGGAACAGGCTTTTTTTCAACTGACCGAGAAAGTGCATGCGGGCAATAACCTCCTGCCCGGTGTAACAGCCCTTCTTGAAGTGAACGCCGCCCACGTGTTGCCAGTTGAGCATTTGCGGAACATAGGTTTCCAGAGTGTCCGGGGTCAACGTGGCGATGCCGGCGGCAATTTCAGCGGCGCGCCAGTTGACAGGCGAAGTCTGCTGCTCGGTGGACAGCTGGGCAATGGCAGGGTCAGCCGGCTGCCAGAGCTCGTAACGTAGCAGCCCTTCGGCGGTGTCCTCGGTGCGGATCAGGTGCTCGGCATCAAGCGTCAGGCTGGCACCAGGTTGGTCCAGCTCGCTGATCCGGTCCGGGCAGAGCTGCTCGGCGAGCCCGTGCCCCATAATGCCAAGGATGCGGGCGTCGTCGAGCACCCGCATCTCGGTGCCACGGAACAGCATCAGATACTTGCGCAGCTGGGCACTGATGGTGTCGACGAGAACGTCCGGTACTGCCATCAGGACGTCGTCGCCATCGCGCACCAGTCTGGTCAGGCAGTAGGCCCGACCTTTCGGGGTGCAGGCGGCGGCCCGGGGAGAGAAGGTCGCGGTGACGTCCGCCAGATTCTGGCTGAACTGTCCCTGCAGGAACTTGTCCGTGCCGGGGCCGGAGATGCGGATCAGTCGTTGATCGTCCGCAACGGCCCAGGCCGAGGCTGGCAGCGGCTGACTCGCGACCTGGCTGGTTGAGTCTGTCATAAAACACTCCCGGTTCAGGTGGTGCTGGCGGGTGTACGTCTGGTCTGGCCCAGCCGTAGCCACATCCGCAGGCGACGGAATTCGTCACTGGCGACATTGCGGAAATGGGGGCCAAAGTCGACCAGAACCACCAGATGTGACTGGGATCTGGCGTCCCGACTACGAATTTTCAAGAGGGTGAGGTGCCTGCCGATGCGACTTTCATTGGCAACGGACACCGGCTTTGGCTCTCCGGCCCGGACGCCGGCATATAACTGACCCTGTTCGACCTTCAGCCGGGTGACCGCATTGCAGGCGCACAAGATCCGTGAGAACCAGGGGCTGGCACTTTCGGGCCGGAGGTGCAGGTCAATCCGGCTGGACACGATTGACGATCATATCCACGATGCGCTGAAGATCCGGGTCTTCAGGACGGCTGCGTTGCATGAACCACTCGAACATGTCGGTGTCTTCGCAAGTCAGCAGCTTTTCATAGCGAGCCTGATCGTCCGCGGGTAAATCGCGATAGACCTCCTCCACGAAAGGAACCAACAGTACATCCAGTTCCAGCATTCCCCGGCGGCTATGCCACCACAGGCGTTTGTACTCGGTGTTTTCAGACATTCGGCTTCTCGTTTCAGTCGGCGATTGTGACACGGATCGGCTGTGTCAGGGTGATGGTGTTCTGTAGGTTGTGGGGAACAGCACCGTGTCCTGGGGCTCATTCTGCAATCCGGGGAAGTCCAGTGTGTAATGAAGCCCACGGCTCTCACTACGCTGGAGGGCGGAGCAGATGATCAGGTCCGATACCGTCACCAGGTTGCGGAGCTCAAGGAGGTCATTGGTGACCCGGTAGTTGCTGTAGAACTCGCCAATCTCCCGCGACAGCAGATCCACCCGGTGTTTGGCCCGCTGCAAGCGCTTGGTGGTACGCACGATACCTACGTAATCCCACATGAAATGGCGCAGTTCGTCCCAGTTGTGGGAGATTACCACGTCTTCGTCAGAATCCCGCACCTGACTTTCGTCCCAGTCCGGCACGGGGGGCGGAGGTGGAATGTCAGCTTCGCGGCGGGCAATGTCCGCGGCGGCTGCCTGGCCGTATACCAGGCATTCCAGCAGGGAGTTGCTGGCCATGCGATTGGCGCCGTGCAGGCCGGTGAATGCCGCTTCTCCGACCGCATATAACTGATTGATGTCGGTGCGGGCGCGTTCGTCACTGACGATGCCGCCACAGGTGTAGTGTGCCGCCGGTACCACGGGAATCGGTTCGCGGGTGACATCAATGCCGAATTCCAGGCACTTCTCAAAGATGGTCGGAAAGTGATGCTTGATGAAGTCGGCGGGTTTGTGGCTGATGTCCAGGTACAGGTGGTCTGCACCGAGGCGTTTCATTTCATGGTCAATGGCGCGGGCCACGATGTCCCGCGGCGCCAACTCGCCGCGTTTGTCGAATCGGTCCATGAAGCGGGTGCCGTCGGGCAGCCTCAGAACCCCGCCTTCACCCCGCACGGCCTCGGTGATCAGGAACGACTTGGCATGGGGATGATACAGACAGGTCGGATGGAACTGGTTGAATTCCATGTTGGCGACCCGGCACCCGGCCCGCCACGCCATGGCAATGCCATCGCCGGAAGCGCCGTCAGGGTTCGTGGTGTAGCGATAGGCCTTGCTGGCGCCCCCGGTAGCGACTACCGTAAACCGCGCGCGCACCAGCTCCACGTGGTTGTCTGTCAGATTCAGAATGTAGGCGCCCACGCAACGATTGCCCGGCAATGAGAGTTTGCGGTTGGTGATGAGATCCACCGCCACGCGACCGGAAAACAGAGTAATGTTGGCTTTCGCCTGGGCCTGGGCCGCCAGTGTGGTGGACACCGCGTGGCCGGTTGCATCCGCGGCGTGAATGATGCGCCGGTGGCTGTGACCGCCCTCCCGGGTCAGATGGTATTGGGCGTGTTCGTCGCGGGTGAAATCGACCCCGGAATCGATCAGCCAGTTGATGCTTTTCTTGCCATTTTCGACGGTGAATCTCACCGCGTCTTCGTGGCACAGTCCGGCGCCGGCGTCCAGCGTGTCCCGGATGTGGTTTTCCAGGGAATCCTCGTCGTCGAGCACCGCGGCAATGCCGCCCTGTGCCCAAAGGGTAGCACCACTGCTGATGTCGGCCTTGCTGACTACGCAGACACTGAGGTGCTCCGGCAGATTGAGTGCAACCGTCAGGCCGGCAGCGCCGCTGCCGATGATCAGAACATCGAATTCGTGAGACTGTGGCATTGGGTCGTTATCGCGGGCCATAATGTGGACGTGTATTGAACTAAACTTTACGCTTGCTGTCTATTTGCCCTGACGAGGGCTTGCCCCTGCAGGGCTTATGCCCGTTCACTGAGCGGACGCCGGACAGCACCATGACGCAAACCAATTCCAGGCAGGCAGGCCAGTTGGCCATCCACAAAGAGCGCCCCGGCACCCCGTCCATGACTCCGGATACTGATCAGCAAAACGGCGATACGCCCGACAGTCAGACCGACCTCCAGCTCGTACGCAAAGTACGCCACGGCGATCGCTCTGCCTTTGACCTGCTCGTGGTCAAATATCAGTCACGGGTGGCATCGATCATCAGCCGGTATGTTTACGACAGCCAGGAAGTGCTGGACCTGACCCAGGAAACCTTCGTGAAAGCGTTCCGCGCCATCGACCGCTTCCGCGGTGACAGCGCCTTTTACACCTGGCTTTACCGGATCGCGGTCAACACGGCGAAGAATTTTCTGGAATCCCGGGGCCGCCGCCCCCAGGGTAGTGCCGATTCCGCCGAAGCAGAAAACTACGAGGATGGTTCACGCCTGCGGGATAACGCCTCACCGGAGAAGCTGCTGCAACGGGAGCAGTTGCAGCAGGCGCTGGGGCGGGCCATCTCGGGTTTGCCGGAGGAACTCCGCTCGGCTTTCCTGCTCAGAGAATATGATGGCCTGAGTTATGAGGACATTGCACGAATTCTGGAATGCCCGATAGGTACTGTGCGGTCGCGGATATTCCGAGCCCGGGACGCTGTTGACAAGCAGCTGGGCCCATTACTCAATAATTCCCTGACGTGAATGAGGTTGCATCCGATGGATGATCGTCTCAAAGAAACACTCTCTGCCATGATGGATGACGAAGCTGATGAGCTGTCGGTTCGGCGTTTGTTGTCCCATGATGAACAGAGCGATGTCCGCGCCCAGTGGCAACGCTGGCAACAGGTACGGGATCTCATGCACCTGGGGCATGTGCCCACCGATACGGTTGATGTCAGTGCCGGCGTCAGGCGAACTCTGGCCGGCCGGCGGGACGAGGTCGCGGAATCCAACACGCGCACTGATTCGGTTTCCCGGCGCTGGCGTTGGCCGGCGGTGGCGATGGTCAGTCTCGCTCTGATTGTCGGGTTTGGCGCGGGCGCTGGCTGGGAATCCTCCGTGCCGGACCGTGAGGTTGCCGGGTTTGCCAGTGCCGGAACAACGGTGTCTGACAGCGCGCCTGCCGACCCTGTGCAGGAAGTCGCGCTGCAGGGTCTTGACGAGGAGCAATGGGAGCATCTGAGCCGCTATCTGCTCGAGCATGCCCAGCACAACAGTGTCGGCGCCGGGCGTGGCTCGGTCGGATATGCGCGATTGGCGAGTGCCTCCGCAACGGCCTACTAGTGAGTATTCAGGAGTGCATTGATTGATGTTGAGCTGGCAGTCTGTTTTCCGGTGTTTCGGAGGTATCAGCTTCCGCCCTTTGGTTCTGGTGGTGGTGTGTTTTTCGGCCGTCGTGCAGGCCGAAGAACTCGCAGACGCTGAGCCCCGGACGGCCGAGCAATGGCTGGAACGCCTGGGGCCGGCCCTGAACATGACGTCGTACCGCGGGGTGTTTGTTTACGCCCGCGGCGACCAGGTCAGTTCGCTTCAGATTGCGCACCGGTACCGTGATGGCATGGTGGAAGAGCGCCTGGTGCTGCAGGACGGGGGCAGCGGTGAGATTGTGCGCAAAGGCATGCGGGTGGTGTGTGTGCTGCCCGATCAGGGCCGTGTTCAGCTGGATCAGGTGATTCCTTCCGGGCCCTTTGCGGACGCATTTTCCAGTCAGGTGACGCCGGTCATCCGCTGGTACACTCCCGAGCTGATTGGCGAAGACCGTGTGGCGGGCTATGACGTGGTGAAGATTGGCCTGAAAGCCCGCGACGAGCATCGTTATAGTCATCGCCTCTGGCTTGAGAAATCCAGTGGCCTGCTGGTCAAGAGTCATGTGCGGTCAGTTCATGACGATGTGCTGGAGCACTTCCAGTTCACCAGCCTGGAAATCACCAAAAATATTCTTGATTCTGAGCTGGAGGTGCAAACCCGAGGGCTCGAAATCGAGCGGGATCTGGCAAAAGAACCGGTGACTTCGCCGGCGCCCAGAATGGACGGTTGGGTGCTGCGCTGGCAACCCGAAGGTTTCATTGCAGCGGCGGCCCCCCGCTCCGGCAAGGGGCAGGCGGTGGCGTTTTCCGACGGTCTGGCGGCATTTTCGGTATTTGTGGAGCCCGCAGGACGTATTTCCATGCCCACCGGCGCCTCCAGGATCGGCGCGACCACCGTCTATATCAACCAGCTTCAGGCTGGTGATCAGCCGTTCATGGTGACGGTGGTGGGTGAGGTGCCTCCGACTACCGCAAAACGCGTGGCGGAATCGGTGGAGATTGATGATGCCCTGGCCTTTGAGACAGCAGAACGATGATTAGCGAATCGGGAAAAGTGGTGGGGGTTGATGGTGACCGGGTCTGGGTGCAAACCATTCGCAACAGCGCCTGCCAGAGTTGCTCGGCCCGACAGGGTTGTGGTCAGCGCGTTCTGGCCAGCGCGACCGGTGGCCGGGCTAACCAGATCCGGGTGTTGAATCGCCTCAATGCGCAGGTCGGTGATGATGTCACGCTCGCCATCGAGGAGACCGCGTTGCTGAGGGCGTCGCTTCTGGTTTACGCCATGCCCTTGTTGTTGATGGTGGCCGGCGCCATGATCGGGCATCAGCTGTCTGGCGGTGAGGATCTCATCGCCATGGTGGGTGCGGGGGTGGGCCTTGGCGCCGGTTTTTTACTGGCGCGGCGTGCCCAGCGCAGGTCAGCGGATCAATATGAGCCCCGCATGACCCGGATTGTGTCCGCCACCGTGCTGGAGGCGCCGGCCAATCCTACTGTTTTTTAAGTTGAAAATCGTTGGTGTGACCACAAAATGACGGTAACGTTCTGATAAGCAGGGGGTCGTTAGATGTTAACAAGAAGTAAAGAGCGTGCAATGCCGATGTGGAGTGGTGCCAGTGCTCTCACCGCCCTGGCACTCGTGTTAAGCCTGGTCATGTCGCTGCTGTGGTCTCAGTCGGCACAGGCCCGCAGCCTTCCCGATTTTACCGAACTGGTGGAGGACAATTCCGGCGCCGTGGTCAACATCAGTACCACGAGTGCGCCGACGCGGGGCTCGGGTGGCGCTTATCCGGGACTGCCTTTTGATGAACGCCAGTTCGAGCAGTTGCCGGAGTTTTTCCAGGATTTTTTCCGGGGTCCCCAGTCACCTTTTGGTAACAGCCCGGGGCGCTCCGAACCTCGCCGCTCCATGGGGTCGGGGTTCATTGTGTCCAGCGACGGCTATGTCCTCACCAACAACCACGTAATTGAAGGCGCAGATGAAATTGTCGTGCGCCTCAGCGACCGCCGGGAACTGCCGGCCAGACTGGTAGGCACCGACCCCCGATCCGACATGGCGGTGTTGAAAATCGAGGACGGCGACGACCTTCCGGTTGTGAAGGTGGGGCGCTCGCAAAACCTGAAAGTGGGTGAGTGGGTCTTGGCGATCGGTTCGCCTTTCGGGTTTGACTACACCGTGACCGCCGGCATTGTCAGTGCGCTCGGCCGCTCATTGCCGACCGAGAACTACGTGCCATTCATCCAGACCGACGTTGCCATCAATCCGGGCAACTCCGGTGGCCCGCTGTTCAATCTCGACGGCGAAGTGATCGGTATCAACTCCCAGATTTATACCCGCTCCGGCGGTTTCATGGGCGTTTCCTTTGCCATTCCCATCGATGACGCGATGAACGTGTTCCGCCAGATTCGTGACCAGGGATCGGTGGCGCGCGGCTGGTTGGGCGTGCTGATTCAGGAAGTGAACCGTGACCTGGCCGAGTCGTTTGGCCTCAAGCGGCCGCGGGGCGCGTTGATCGCTGAAGTGATGTCCGGATCGCCGGCGGAGGCCGCCGGGCTGCAGTCGGGGGATATCGTGTTGGCGTATGATGAGGACCCGGTTGAACTGTCATCGGATTTGCCGCCCATGGTCGGTCGCACGCCAGTGGGAGACACCGCTGAGCTGACGGTATTGCGGGAAGGTCGGGAAATGACCCTGGATGTGGAAATCGGCAAGTTGCCGGAGCCGGGTGAGCAGCTCGCCAACGCGCCGTCTGGGTCAACCAACGGGCCGGCTTCTGCACCTTTGGGGCTGCGGGTTGAACCCCTGCCGGCAGAGCTCGCGGGTTCCACCGATCTCAAGGCCGGTGTGCTGGTGTCCGAGGTGGGCCCGGGTCCCGCGCGCGAGGCTGGTATTCGTCCACAGGATGTCATCACCGAGATTCACCGCAAGCCGGTGGATTCCGTGGCCGCCTTCGGCCGGGTGATCGACGAACTGCCGGCGGACCGCGCCGTCTCCGTTCGCATCGTGCGCCAGGGACGCGCCATCTATCTGGTCATGAAACCCTGACCCGTCTCGGGTCTGGTCCCGGGATCCTGTCCGGTCAGGACAGGGTCCGGGCCTTTTGATATACTCCTTCGACCAAAAAAGAATGTTGGCCAAGGATCGGACCCGCCCGAATGATGAACAAAAAGGAATTTCCCCTCCGGACGCTTTTGCAATTCCGACACGCCTGGGTTGCCTGGCTGTTACTGGCCGGTTGTATCGCCGTCACCCTTCTGCTCTGGCAGGTGTCCATCCGGTTGGTGGACGACCGCACTGAAGCCCGCTTCCGCACCCAGTCCTTGCAGCTGAAAACCGCCATCGAAGAACGCCTGCTGAATTACGAACAGGTACTGGCCGGCAGTGCCGGTCTGTTTGCGGTTGCTGGCAGTGTGTCCCGGGAGCAGTGGCGTGAATACGTCGATAAAGTGGACATCGACCGTTACTACCCCGGCATTCAGGGTATCGGTTACGTCGAGCGTATTGGTGTTCGGCGGATGGCAGATCATATTTCGTCTGTGCGGGCCGAGGGCGTTCGGAATTATCTGGTCACCCCTCTGGGATCTGGCCCGGATTACTACCCCATGGTCTATCTGGAGCCCGGCACCGAGCGCAATCGTCGCGCGCTCGGATACGATGCGTTCAGCGATCCCGTGCACCGGCGTGCCATGGAGGAGGCCCGTGATGATGCGACGCCAACCGTCACAGGGAAGGTTATTCTGGTGCAGGAGGAAGTGGCCGAGGATCAGGCCAGCTTCCTGATGTATTACCCGGTTTATCAGGGTGGGGCGGTGCCCGACATTCGTGCCGAACGCCGAATGATGCTGGCCGGTTATGTTTTCAGTGCGTTCCGCATGAACAACCTGATCGACGGTATCGTTGGGTTGATTTCGCCGTTTCTGGATGTACGTATCTACGACGGTGAACGGGTGAGCCGTGATGGCCTGATGTATGGCTCGAATCTCGGCTCACTGGACAACGATTTCAGTTTCGAGATGAGTCAGACCATTCGTCACGGTGGCCGCAACTGGCTGCTGCAGACTCGCTCAACGCCCGCTTTTGATTTCCTTGCCTCTGATCCGCGGCCACCCATTGTGCTGGGCAGTGGTATTGTGATCAGCCTGCTGATGTTCCTGTTCGTTCTCACGTTGATTCGCTCCCGCATCATGGCGCAGGTCAGTGCCGGGCGTTACCGGGCCATCACCGAGGGAGCGGCCAACGTCACTCTGGTATTGAGCCGTAAGGGCAAACCGCTGTACGCCAGCCCCTCCAGCCTGGACATACTGGGCTTTGACCCGAACAAGCTGCAGTCACTGGATTTCAAAACCATTGTGCATGGGGATGACTGGTCGTTGTTGATGGCGGGTTTTGATGACGCCGTTGATGCGCCGGGCAAGCAGATGCCGGTAATCCGTGCCCGCATCCGCGATGCTGAGGGGCACTGGCGTGACATGGAAGGCACCTACACGGCAATGCTGAGCGTCCCGGGGGTCAACGGTGTGGTGTTGAGTCTACGGGACCTGACTCAGCTGAAAGCGGCCCAGTCCGAGCTGCACCGCTTGGCGTTCTATGATCCGCTGACAGGCCTGGCCAACCGGCAGCTGTTCCGGGACCGGCTCAGCCATGTGGTGCGCCGAAGCCGCCGCAGCGGCGAGCCAGCGGCACTCATGTTCCTCGATCTGGACGGCTTCAAGCGCATCAACGATACCCTCGGCCACGATGCCGGTGATGAACTGCTGCAGCAGGTGGCGCAGTGGCTGTCAGGTTGTGTGCGCGAGGAAGACTCCGTTGCCCGTCTCGGCGGCGATGAATTTGTGGTGCTGCTGTCGCGGATCAGTGGCCCGGACGCCGCAGGCAAGGTGGCGGAGACCATTCTGCGCCGCCTATGCCAGCGCATTCGCCTGAACGATCATGAGGTGGGCATTACCGTCAGTATCGGTATCACCATGGTGCCCCACGACAGTGAGGATTCCGGCACGCTGATGAAGTATGCGGATCTCGCCATGTACCGGGCCAAGGAGATGGGGCGCAATACCTACCAGTTCTTCACGCCGGCGATGAACATCCAGGCCGCCCGGCGGCTGTTGCAGCAGGAAGAGCTGGCCACCGCGCTGGATGGCGACCGCTTTGTTCTGCATTACCAGCCGAAGGTGGATCTGAAGACCGAGCGGGTGATCGGCGTTGAGGCCTTCCTGCGCTGGCACCATCCAGAGAAAGGGTTGGTTTCCGCCCAGCAGTTCATTGGCCTCGCCGAAGAAACAGGTCTGATCATACGGCTTGGCGAACTGGCACTGCGACAGGCCTGTATTCAGGTACAGGCCCTGGAGCGCGCAGGTTTCGAGTCCCTCAATATGGCCGTCAATCTGTCGGTTTGCCAGTTAACAGACTCCGGCTTCCTCGACATGATCCGCCAGGTGATCACCGAAACCGGCGTCGCGCCGGAGCGGCTGGAGCTGGAAATGCCCGCCGAACTGCTCAATGAGGACCCGAGAATGCTGCGGGAGCTGCTGGTGTCGCTCCACGATCTCGGGGTGTGTCTGATCCTGGATGATTTCGGCACCGGATCGTGCTCGCTGGTGTCGCTGCAGCAGCTGCCACTGGACGTGATCAAGATCGACCATCGCTTCATTCGGGACATTCCCTACAACGTCAGTGCCACCGACGTCGCTTCGGCGGTTATAGCATTGGCCCGCAAGCTGCACCTGACGGTGGTGGCAGAGGGCGTGGAGACGCCTCAGCAGCTCAGCTTTCTCAAGACCGCAGGCTGTGCCCAGTGTCAGGGCAACCTGTTCAGTTACCCATTGGACGAAGATGCCCTCATCGGCTTCCTGATCCGACAATATGAGCGACCGCTGATCTCCTGATCATGGCAATGGCGGCTCTTAACCGGTAAAATCACGCCGTTCCCGGATCGCGGTAGCGGCCCCTCCGGGCTCAATCCTTCGTCTTATATGAGTAATCATCGTCTGTGACTGAACTGAGCCGAATCCGTAACTTTTCCATCATTGCCCACATCGACCATGGCAAATCCACCCTTGCTGACCGTTTTATTCAGGTCTGTGGTGGCCTGACCGATCGTGAAATGGCCGAGCAGGTCCTGGATTCCATGGATCTGGAGCGTGAGCGGGGGATCACCATCAAGGCTCAGAGTGTGACGCTGAACTACACCGCGAAGGATGGCGAACAATACAAGCTCAACTTCATCGATACGCCGGGCCACGTGGATTTTTCCTACGAGGTGTCGCGCTCGCTCTATGCCTGTGAGGGCGCATTACTGGTGGTGGACGCGGGGCAGGGCGTTGAAGCCCAGTCTGTGGCCAACTGCTACACCGCGCTGGAGCAGGGGCTGGAGGTTGTGCCGGTTCTCAACAAGATGGACCTGCCCCAGGCCGAGCCGGAGCGGGTAGCGGCAGAAATTGAAGACATTATCGGTATCGAGGCGTCCGATGCCGTGCGTTGCAGCGCCAAGAGTGGCATGGGCGTGGACGACGTGCTGGAAGATCTGATCAAGCGGATACCGCCGCCCAAAGGCGATCGCAGCGCGCCTCTGCAAGCGTTGATTATTGACTCCTGGTTCGACAACTATCTGGGCGTGGTCTCCCTGGTGCGGGTTACCGAGGGCACTCTGAAAAAGGGTGACAAGATCGTGATCAAGTCTACCGGCAAGGCCTGGAACGCCGATAAAGTGGGTATTTTCAATCCCAAACCGACCGACACCCAGATTCTCGAAGCGGGCGATGTGGGCTTTGTGGTTGCCGGCATCAAGGACATTCATGGTGCGCCGGTGGGCGACACCATCGTGCACCAGAAGTTTTCCGATACCACGCCGATGCTGCCGGGCTTCAAGAAGGTCAAGCCGCAGGTCTATGCCGGCCTGTTCCCGGTCAGTGCCGATGACTACGACGATTTCCGCGACGCGCTGGAAAAGCTGACCCTGAACGACGCCTCGCTGTTCTTCGAACCGGAGAACTCTGATGCGCTGGGCTTCGGCTTCCGTTGTGGTTTCCTGGGCATGCTGCACATGGAGATCATCCAGGAGCGTCTCGAGCGCGAGTACGACATCGATCTGATCACCACCGCGCCCACGGTAATCTATGAAGTGGTTACCCGACAGGGTGAGACCGTGTCGGTAGACAACCCATCGCGGCTTCCGGATATTGGCTCTATTGAAGAAATGCGTGAGCCCATTGTCGAGGCCAGCATCCTGGTGCCACAGGAGCATCTGGGTAACGTCATTGCTCTGTGTGAGGAAAAGCGTGGCGTGCAGAAGAACATGCACTTTATGTCGACCCAGGTGCAGCTCACCTACGAGCTGCCGATGGCAGAAGTGGTGATGGACTTTTTTGACCGGATCAAATCCGCCAGTCGCGGTTTTGCGTCGCTGGACTACCACTTTACGCGGTTCCAGACCGCCAATCTGGTGCGCCTCGACGTGCTGATCAACGGTGAGCGCATTGATGCCCTGGCGCTGATCGTCCACAAAGATGTGGCGCACTACAAAGGGCGCCAGCTGGTCGAGAAAATGAAAGAGCTGATTCCGCGGCAGATGTTTGATATCGCGATTCAGGCAGCCATCGGTAACCAGGTGGTGTCCCGGGTGACGGTCAAGGCGTTGCGGAAGAACGTGACTGCCAAGTGCTATGGCGGTGACGTCAGCCGTAAGAAAAAACTGCTGCAGAAGCAGAAAGAAGGTAAAAAACGCATGAAGCAGCTGGGTAATGTCGAGGTGCCTCAGGAAGCGTTCCTTGCCGTACTGAAAGTGGACAAATAAAAGGCACCTGAATGGATATTGATTTCCCTCTTGTTCTGGTTGTATTGACGTTCGCGACGGGGCTTATCTGGCTGGCAGACACGCTGTTTCTGCGTCAACGCCGGGAGGCCGGTGCGCAGGCCGGGCAAGAACAGGCCGCAGAGGCGGCGGAGCCGCCTAAAGAGCCCTATCTGGTAGACCTGAGCCGCTCCTTTTTTCCGGTGCTGGCGATCGTTCTCGTGCTGCGGTCCTTTCTGGTGGAACCGTTCCAGATTCCTTCCGGGTCCATGTTGCCCACCCTCGAAGTCGGCGATTTCATTCTGGTGAACAAGTACGCCTACGGCCTGCGGCTGCCGGTGGCCGGCACCAAGATCCTTGACGTGGACGATCCCGGTCGCGGTGATGTGGTGGTGTTCCGCTACCCCGAAGACGGCCGTACCAATTACATCAAGCGGGTGGTGGGCTTGCCCGGCGATCATGTGCGCTATCGCGGTAAGGAATTGCTCATCAACGGTGAAAAGGTGGACTCCCGCTTTGTAGCGCGTTTGCCGCCCATGGAACTTCGCCGCGAAACGCTGGGCGAGAACGTGCACGACATCTTCCTCACCCTGGGGCGCCCGGCAGGCTCCGGTGAGGGTGAGTGGACCGTGCCTGAGGGACACTATTTCGTTATGGGGGATAACCGGGACAACAGTAACGACAGCCGTTATTGGGGTACGGTGCCGGACGAAATGATCGTAGGGAAAGCCTTTGCCATCTGGATGCACTGGAAATCACTCACCAGTCTGCCATCCTTTGATCGTGTGGGTGCAATTGATTAAGCGGGTTTCCATTCAAGGAGCGCAGTCGGAATGAAGAACAACAACCTGTCTTGTATGGGGCGTCAAGGTGGTGCTTCGGCACTGACAATGCTGGTCATGGTGCTGTTTTTTGGCAGCCTGCTGACACTGGTGATCAAGTTGGGCCCGGTCTACCTGGATGACATCACCATTCAGGAGGCTCTTGAAGGCCTTGACGGTACCGAGGGGCTCTCCCGGATGGGCCCGGCAGAGGTTCGTGGCCTGATCAACAAACGCCTGAGCGTAAACAACGTGCGCGGCTTTGATGCCAAGGATATTACGGTCGAAAAAGATGGCGAGCTGGTGTTGATCAAGGTGGATTACGAAGTGCGCAACAACCTGTTCCGCAATGTGGACACCGTTATTCACTTCAAGCACGAATACGAGATGCAGGGCCAGTGAGTTCGCAACCGGATCTGGAACAGTTACAGCGTCGAATCGGTTATCAGTTCGAAGCGCCCGAGCGTTTGCTGCTGGCGCTGACTCACCGCAGTTTTGGCAACCAGAACAACGAGCGGTTGGAGTTCCTGGGGGATTCCATCGTCAATATGGTCATCGCGGAATACCTTTACCTGCATTTCGAGAAAGCCCGTGAGGGTCAGTTAAGCCGCCTGCGCGCTCGCATGGTCAAGGGCGTGACCCTGGCGGAAATCGGCCGCGAATTCGAGCTTGGCAAATATCTGCGCCTGGGGTCCGGCGAACTCAAAAGCGGTGGCTTCCGTCGCGAGTCGATCCTCGCGGACGCGGTGGAATCCATCATTGGCGCCATCTATCTGGACAGCGATTTCGAAACCTGCCGGCAGCAGGTGCTGCGCTGGTTTGAGCAGCGCCTTGAAAATCTCGATCTTCAGGACACCCAGAAAGATCCGAAAACACGCCTTCAGGAATACCTGCAGTCCCGTCAGTTTCCATTGCCCCGATACGATGTGATCTCGGTGGATGGCGAGGCTCATGCCCAGACGTTTCATGTTTCCTGCGCTTTGCCGTCTCTGGATCGCAAGACCTCCGGAATTGGCAGCAGTCGCCGTATTGCCGAGCAGCAGGCCGCCCGTAATGCCCTGAAGGAATTGGGCGTGGAGAACGATTGATGAATGATATTACCCGTCCGGAAAATCCGGACAGTCGCTGCGGTTTTGTGGCCATTGTCGGCCGGCCTAACGTCGGCAAGTCGACCCTGCTGAACCACATTCTCGGCCAGAAACTGAGCATTACCTCGCGAAAGCCACAAACCACCCGGCATCAGGTGCTGGGGATCAAGACCCTGGGGTCGGTGCAGGCCATCTATGTCGATACTCCAGGCATGCACGAGGAAGAGCCGCGCGCGCTGAATCGCTATATGAACAAGGCAGCCACCTCGGCGTTGATCGATGTGGATGTGGTGGTGTTCGTGGTGGATCAGCTGACGTGGACTACCGCCGATGAGCTGGTGCTTGAGAAGCTGTCGTCTCTGAAGTGTCCGGTGATTCTTGCGGTGAACAAGGTGGACAAGATCGAAAAGCGGGAGTCCCTGCTGCCGCATCTGGACATGTTGTCGAAGAAGCGGGAGTTTGCCGAAATTATTCCGCTGTCGGCGCTGAAGGAGACCAATCTCGAGCCCCTGGAGAAATCCGTCTACAGTTATCTGCCGCAGAGTGTGCATTTTTACCCGGATGACCAGATCACCGATCGCAGCGAGCGGTTCATGGCGTCGGAAATGGTGCGGGAGAAGATTACCCGTCAGCTCGGTGCGGAGCTGCCGTACTCGGTGGCAGTGGAAATTGAAGAGTTCCGCCGCGACGGAAAAACCCTGCACATTTCGGCGCTGATTCTGGTGGAACGGGAAGGCCAGAAAAAGATCATGATCGGGGACAAGGGCGACCGTTTGCGCAGCATTGGTCAGGATGCCCGGGCTGACATGGAGCGGTTGTTCGACAGCAAGGTCATGTTGCGCCTCTGGGTGAAGGTTAAGCGCGGCTGGGCCGACAGTGACCGGGCTCTGAAAAGCCTGGGCATGAACGACTTCTGAGCCCGCCAATGGCGACGGCTGTGCAACAGGAACCGGCGTATGTTCTTCATCGCCGGCCCTGGCGGGAAACCAGCCTTCAGGTCGACGTGTTCAGCCTGAATGCCGGCCGGATGTCCCTGATTGCTCGCGGTGCCAACAGCGCCCGCAGTCCGCTCAAAGCCCAGTTGCAACCGTTCCAGCCCCTGCTGCTGGACTGGACCGGGCGCGGCGATCTGAAAACCCTGACCCAGACCGAAGTGCGCAGCGGCCCGGTGCTGCGGGGCACCACGCCGCTGTACAGCGGCTTGTACATCAACGAACTGCTGCAACGGATTCTGCCCGCCGCCGACCCCCATCCCACCCTGTTTGCTGCCTACATCGACGTGCTCGCGGAACTGGCCGGCAACGACGATGTAGAGCCGGTTCTGCGCCGTTTCGAACGCTCCTTTGTCGAAGCCCTGGGCTACAGTTTTGCGTGGGATCTGGCCCGTGACACCGGTGCAGAGGTCGAGCCCGGCCAGCGCTATTGTTATGATCCGGAGCAGGGCATCGTGCAGGTGCCGAGCCAGCAAGTGCGTCTTCGCAACCTGCCGGGTGATGCATTACTGGCCCTGGCAGAGGGCGACTTCGTATCACTGGAGTGCCGGCGCACCGCCAAGCGGGTCATGCGGGTGCTGGTGGACTACCTGCTGCAGGGCAAACCCCTGCACAGCAGAACCCTATTCAGCCACGGTCGGAAAGAACCGACGGAGAGAAACCAATGAATCCCAGAGTCTTACTCGGTGTGAACATCGACCACGTGGCCACCCTGCGGCAGGCCAGGGGGACCCGTTATCCGGATCCGGTACAGGCCGCGCTGCTGGCCGAAGAGGCCGGTGCCGACGGTATCACCATACACCCCAGGGAAGACCGGCGGCACATCCAGGATCGGGATGTACTGATGCTCAAGGAAGTGTTGCAGACCAAGATGAACCTGGAAATGGCGGTGACCGATGCCATGCTTGCCTTTGCCGAGCAGGTTCGCCCCGAATGCGTCTGTCTGGTACCGGAAAAGCGCGAGGAGCTGACCACCGAGGGTGGGCTGGACGTGGAGGGTCAGGAAGCTCGGGTCGCCAAAGCCTGCGAGCGGCTGGCCCGAATCGGTGCGGAAGTGTCGCTGTTTATCGACCCGGACGCTGCCCAGATAGACGCCGCCATTCGTTGCGGTGCGCCGGTGATCGAGCTACACACCGGCGAATATGCCGAAGCAGAAACGCCGCAAGCGGCGGACGCCGCGTTCCGGGTGCTGGCGGATGCGGTCGCCTACGCCCGTAAAAAAGGCCTGATTGTAAACGCCGGCCATGGCCTGCATTACCACAACACCGAGCGTGTCGCGGCCATTTCCGGCATCAACGAGCTGAATATCGGCCATGCGATCATCGCCCGCGCGGTGTTTACCGGCCTGAAAGACGCCGTGCGTGAAATGAAAGCGATTCTCGAAAGCGCCCGCGGACGTACCTGACAGAGGCCTCAGGTCAGACTGTCCGTGTTGGCGGGGCTGTTTTCATCGGTGCCTGTCTGCCCGCGGAACATCGCCTGCCAGTCGGTTTGCTCACTCCATATCTGCAGGCGCTCGATCGCGCCGAGCAACTGGTCCTTCTCATAGGCCAGCCCCGGAGAGGAGCATTTCAGACCGGTTTCAAGCTGATTGGCTGCCGCTCTCAGTTCCGGCACACCACAATATCGGGTGGCGCCATGCAGTTTGTGAACGCACTCCAGTACCTGTTCCAGGTCGCCTTTAGCCCACTGCTGATGAATTTTCTCCACGTCTGCCGGTAGCTGTTCCAGCAACATACTGAACAGCTCTTCCGCCAGGTCGGCTTTGCCGGCGGCCAGTTGAATGCTCTCTTCAACACTCACGCAGTCGTGCTGAAGCTTGCGGGTGGACGGGCGCAGCGCCCGGCGGGTATCCCGAACCTCCGGTACCACTTCGCGATGGTGGGTAGGCAATGTCTCGCACGCATATCCGGTGTACTCACGAATGGTCTCGATCAGCTGGCTGCTGCTGATCGGCTTGGCAAGATAGCCGTCGAATCCCTGGCGCGCGAGGCGATCCTGCTCGTCGGCCAGGGCATGGGCGGTGAGCGCGATCACCGGCGTGCGGTGGGTTTTGGTATCCATCGCGCGCAGCCGGGCGGTCGTCTCCACGCCGTCCATGCCGGGCATCTGCAAATCCATGAACACCAGATCGAAGGGCTTGTTCCGGGCTTTACTGATGGCCTCGAAACCGCTTGAGGCGCCTTCGGCATTAACCTTGCAGTCCTGCAGCAGGGTCATCACCAGTTTCAGGTTGGCGTCGTTGTCATCCACCGCAAGTATCCGTGGCATATCACCGGCCGGTTGCCACGCGGGTTGGCTCGGGTACTCGATCAGTGTCTTCTGACCGGAGTTGATGCCGTGAACCAGCAACAGCATTTCGTCATACAACGCGTCGCGGCAGATGGGCTTGGTCAGGTGCCCGCTGGCAAGACCGGACAGCGGCGTGTCGTGGGTGTCGAGGGTAGGGGTCAGTAGCAGGGTGCGGCAGTCCCGCTCCAGCTCCAGGTTGCGCACCAGGCCACAGTACTGGCTGGAATTGAGTAGATGCCGGGTGATGCCGACGATGGCAAGCGCGTATCCTGACTGGTTGCGCTGGGCCTCCTCAACCTGCTCCTGCATGGCGCCGGTCGATGCCACGGTATCCACTTCCATGCCCCATTCCCGCAGCAGGTGTTCCACGGCAAGGCCGGAGGTTTTCTGTTGCTCGAGATAGATCACGCGCTCGCCCCGCAGGGCGTCCCGGGGTGCGCTGCCATCGGCTGCGCCGGACAACTCCGAGGTCAGCGTGAACCAGAAGGTGGAGCCTTTGCCGAGCTCGCTCTGGAGCCCGATCTTGCCGCCCATTTCCTCCACCAGTCGCTTGGAGATCGCCAGGCCCAGACCGGTGCCGCCGTATTGACGGGCGGTGGAGGCATCCGCCTGGCTGAACGCATTGAATAGCGATTGCTGCTGGGCGCGTGACAGCCCCACGCCGGAATCAGTAATGCTGATGCGCAGCGTAACCCGGTTGCTTTCTTTGTCTTCGTCCTCGAGGCTGGCCCGCAGAACCACTTCACCGGTCTGGGTGAACTTGATGGCGTTATTCACCAGATTGGTAATAACCTGTTTGACCCGCAGCGGGTCCCCCATGATGTTGTCCGGTACATCGTTGTAGACCAGGGGCACAAGGTCGAGATTCTTGCTGTGGGCCGCCGGCGCGAGCATCACCATGACATCCTCGACGATGTCCCGCAGCGGGAAGGGAACCCGGTCGAGGATCAGCTTGCCGGCTTCTATCTTGGAGAAGTCGAGGATGTCGTTGATGATGGTCAGCAGGATTTCCGAAGACTTGCGGATGGTGCTCAGGTGGTCCCGTTGCTGACGGGGCAGCGGGCTTTTCAGCAACAACTCGGTGAAACCGATGATGCCGTTCAGGGGCGTACGGATTTCGTGGGACATGTTGGCCAGGAATTCCGACTTGATGCGACTGGCTTCCAGCGCCTCCTTACGGGCGAAATCCAGCTCGATGTTCTGGATCTCGATAGTTTCCAGGGTTTCCCGCAGATCTTCGGTGGCCTGGTCAATGTTCTGCTGCATCTCGGCCTGGGCCTTGCTGAGCTCTTCGGCCATGGCATTGAGGCCTGACTCCAGCTGCTCGAACTCCGGCCCGGCGCCGGTGTGCACCCGGGTATCGAGCTTGCCTTCCTTGAGGCGGGCGACTGCCGCGTTGAGCTCGAATACCGGGTCGGTGAAGGCGCGGCTCAGGCGCAGGGCGATGATCAGGCTGAGCAATACGCCGCCGAGCACCAGCATCAGTGATATCAGCAGGGCTTTGTAGGTTTCCTTCTCGGTGCGGATGTGTGACATCTCCACCGCGGCCCAGCCCAGCGGCATGCCCTGGCTGTTCGGTGGCTGGCTGCCGGTCGGCTCCAGCATGTTCTCGATCATCAGGTCCTGAAGAAATACCGGGGTGACGAACAGCGTGCTGTCCGCGCGGAAAATCCGTTTCGGTCGTTCGGGAGTCAACTCGCTTTCAGGAATGATGTCGGCGCTGCCGGGGCCAGTGTGAAGCAGGCGTTTGCGCTCGCTGTCAAAAAAGGTGATCGAGCGCACATCCTGCTCTTCCAGCAGGGCGTTCGAAAGGCTGTTCAGCAGGCTGCGGTTGGCAGTGAACAGACCATACTCGGAGCCGGCGGCCAGCTGGCGGGACAGCGACTGGCCCCGGTCCTGGAGCAGGCTTTCAATATTGGTGACCCAGCTGTAAGTAAAGAACAGGCCCAGAACCAGAGTGGTCAGAAGCGTGGGGACGAGTGTCACCACGAGAACTTTTTTGCGAATGCCCCAACGCCGCATAGAGTGTTCCTGTTGTCTCGTTTACAGCCGGATCAACGGCTGTACGTCCCTGTCAGAATAGATGATCCGGGAGACCGGTGCAGCGTTAGCAGCGCGGCTCTGATCCGGATATAGCCGCCGGTCATGGATATAGCGACAAGCTGTATTGGGAGACGGCGACCATAACGCGTATCATGCGACCGGAAAGTGTATCACAGGCGATGGCCGGTCTGGTTGCCCGGCCTGTCGGGTGACGGCAGATTTGAGGAAGGTTTCGGTATGAATTTCCCCACCATAGAAGATTATGTCGGGCACACGCCCCTGGTTCGCCTGCAACGCCTGCCGGGCGAAACCAGCAATGTCATTCTGGCCAAACTGGAAGGCAATAATCCCGCCGGTTCGGTCAAGGACCGCCCGGCGATCAGTATGATTCAGGAGGCCGAGCGCCGGGGTGATATCAAGCCCGGCGACACACTCATTGAGGCCACCAGTGGCAACACCGGCATCGCCCTGGCCATGGCGGCCGCCATCAAGGGTTACCGGATGGTGCTGATCATGCCGGCGAACATGAGTGAAGAGCGCCGTGCCTCCATGCGTGCCTATGGCGCGGAGATAGTGACGGTGTCCAAAGAGGAAGGCATGGAGACCGCCCGTGACCTGGCGCAGAAGATGGAAGCCGAGGGCAAGGGCAAGGTGCTTGATCAGTTTGCCAATCAGGACAACCCGCTGGCGCACTACCGCACCACCGGTCCGGAAATCTGGGAGCAGACCGGCGGCCGGGTGACCCATTTCATCAGCTCCATGGGCACCACCGGCACCATCATGGGGGTGTCTCGCTACCTCAAGGAGCGCAATCCCGATATCCGCATTATCGGTCTGCAGCCAAAAGAAGGGGCAGCGATACCGGGCATCCGTCGATGGCCGGAGCCCTACCTGCCCAGGATCTACGATGCTGCACGGGTCGATCAGGTGCTGGACATTGGCCAGCAGGAAGCCGAGGACACCATGCGGGCCCTGGCCCGGGAAGAGGGCATTTTCTGCGGTGTTTCCTCCGGAGGCTCAATTGCTGCGGCCCTGCAGCTGTCCGCTCAGGTTGAAAACGCAGTCATCGTGGCCATTATCTGTGACCGGGGCGATCGCTACCTGTCCACCGGCGTCTTCCCCGGCGCCTGAACCGCAGCAAGAGAATTAAGTATGAGCAGAAGACGCAGGAAGGTTCTTCCCAAGGAACCGGTCCGTTGTGTGGTTGAGACCCTGAGTCATGACGGCCGGGGCATTGCCCGTCAGGACGGCAAGATCCAGTTTGTCGACGGAGCGCTGCCGGGCGAGACGGTGATGGCCAAGGTGGTGGGCTCGCGCAGCAAGTTTGATGAGCTGCGCACCCTGGAGGTGCTGGAGGCGGCCCCGGAACGGGTAACGCCGCCGTGCGACTATGCCGACCTGTGCGGTGGCTGCAGTCTCCAGCATATGGAGGCGGATGCCCAGATCCGGTTCAAGGAGGACACTCTGCGGGAACACTTTGCCCATTTCGGGGGCATCGAGCCGGACCAGTGGGTGGCCCCGATGCGCTCCCCTGACACCCTCAGCTATCGCCGTAAGGCGCGCATGGGGGTGCGTTATGTGCCGGCCCGAGAGTCGGTACTGGTGGGTTTCCGCGAGAAGCGCAACAGCTTCCTGACCGACATCGACCGCTGTGTGGTGATGGACCCGCGTATTGGTGAGCGCATCACCCCGCTGCGGGAGTTGCTGCATGGGCTGGAAGCCTTCAACCGCATTCCACAGGTGGAAATTGCCTGTGGGGACGATGTGGCGGTGATGGTGTTCCGGAATATGGATGCACTCAGCGACGCGGATCGGGCGAAGCTGATTGCCTTCGGTCAGGCCCATGAATTGCATATCTATCTCCAGCCCAAGGGCCCGGACACTGTGCACCGGATCTGGCCGCTGCCGGAAACGGATGGCAGCAACCAGGATGAGCGCCTCAGCTATCGGCTGGAAGAATTTGACCTGACCATGAAGTTTCATCCCATGGACTTTACCCAGGTCAATGCGGGCATCAACAGCACCATGGTACACAGGGCGGTGGACTGGCTGGATATCCAGCCGGGCGAGCGGGTGCTGGACCTGTTCTGTGGGCTTGGCAACTTTACGTTGCCGCTGGCGCGTCGTGCCGGGCAGGTCGTCGGCGTGGAGGGCGATGAAGCCATGGTGGTTCGCGGGCGCGAAAATGCGGAACTCAATGGCCTCGAGAATGTCACTTTCCACGGCGCCGATCTGCAGGCGGATTTTACCGTCCAGCCCTGGGCCGGGGAAGGCTTCGACAAAATACTGATCGATCCCCCCAGATCCGGTGCGCTGGAGGTGTGCGAATACCTGACCCGGTTCGGTGCCGGACGAATTGTCTACGTATCCTGCAATCCGGCCACGCTGGCCCGGGACGCAGGGGTGATGGTGCGAAACGGCTACCGTCTGGTCAGGGCCGGTGTGATGGACATGTTCCCGCACACCACCCACGTTGAGTCCATCGCGCTGTTCGAGCGCGTGGACAAGTAACCGATAATCCGGTCAGGGATGGCCGGATCAATAACCGGGAATAACAAAGCCGATATGGTAAAAGTTCGGGAAGACTACGCCGTCACAGGAGACGGCCAGATCGACATCGAGCGGTGGGTGCGGCAGATCGAGTCGCAAATCCACCTGGAGAACGTTGATCAGTTCCGTCGCGCCTGCGAGACGGCCGCCGAGATTGACCTGCAGGCGTTCCGCGAAGACCGCCTGTGGGCCGAGGGCGCCAGCAGTTTCCGCACCGGGATCGAAATGGCTCAGGTGCTGGCGGAACTGCACATGGATCAGGCCAGCCTGGTGGCGGCCATACTGTATCGCGCGGTGCGTGAGGAGCGCGTGCCCCTGGAGACGATCCGCAAGGAGTTCGGGGACGAGGTCGCCGAGCTGATCAACGGTGTTCAGCAGATGGCGGCGATTTCCTCCATCCACCACCCGCTCAAGGGCAATGTGCTGGGGCAGAGCGAGGGCCAGCTCGACAATGTCCGCAAGATGCTGGTGACCATGATCGACGACGTTCGCGTGGCGTTGATCAAACTGGCGGAACGTACCTGCGCGATCCGGGCAGTCAAGGATGGCTCAGAAGAAAAGCGCATGCGGGTGGCACGGGAGGTGTTCGATATCTATGCGCCTCTGGCCCATCGGCTGGGCATCGGTCACATCAAGTGGGAGCTGGAAGACCTGTCTTTCCGCTACCTGCACGGTTCCGCGTACAAAAAAATCGCCAAGCTGCTGGATGAAAAGCGCCTGGACCGCGAGAGCTACATCCGGCGGGTGATCGACACCCTGAAAACCGAACTCAAGAACTTCGGCATTGAAGGCGAGCTGTCCGGGCGGGCCAAGCACATCTACAGTATCTGGCGGAAAATGCGCCGCAAGGGCATCGATTTCTCCCAGGTCTATGATGTCCGTGCGGTGCGGGTACTGGTGCCGGAGGTGCGGGACTGCTACGCCGCGCTGGGCATTGTCCACACCCTGTGGCGCCACATTCCCAATGAATTTGACGATTACATCGCCAACCCCAAGGAGAACGGCTACCAGTCCCTGCACACGGCGGTGATTGGCCCGGAAGGCAAGGTGATGGAGGTGCAGATCCGCACCCACAAGATGCACGAGGAAGCCGAGCTGGGGGTCTGTGCCCACTGGCTGTATAAGGGCACCGACAAGGGCAACCGCTCGACCGGGTACGACGCCAAGATCAACTGGCTGCGCCAGGTGCTGGAATGGCAGGAAGAGCTGGGCGATCTGTCCGGCCTGGCGGATCACCTGAAGAGCGATGTGGCATCGGACCGGGTGTACGTGTTCACGCCGGAGGGTCATGTGGTGGATTTACCCCAGGGCGCCACCCCGGTGGATTTCGCCTACCGGGTACACACTGAGGTCGGCCATGCCTGCCGGGGTGCGCGGGTCAATGCCCGCATCGTGCCACTGATCTATCCCCTCAAGACCGGGGACCAGATCTTTATCCTGACCTCCAACAACCCCGCACCCAGTCGCGACTGGCTCAACCCCAGTCTGGGGTATATCCAGACCTCGCGGGCGCGGGCCAAGGTGACCCACTGGTTCAAGCAGCAGGATCGCGGCCGCAACATCATCGATGGTCGGGCCATCCTGGAAGACGAGTTCCGGCGGCTATCCCTGTACGACGTCGACCTTGGCGATCTTGCCCGCAAGGTCAACTATCAGGATGCAGAGGATATGTTCGCGGCGGTCGGAGCCGGGGATCTGCGCCCGACCCACGTGGCCAATGTTGCCCAGCAGATGCTGGAGCCCAAGTCCGAGCAGCTGGACCTGAAGCTCACCGCCCAGCGCCGCAAACCGTACGACACCGAATCGGATATCCAGATTGTGGGCGTTGGCAAACTCAAAACTCAGGTGGCGAAGTGCTGTAAGCCGTTGCCGGGGGATGAGATCGGCGGCTACATCACCGTAGGGCGGGGTGTGACAGTGCACCGGCAGGACTGCATTACCTTCCTGAACCTGCGGGAGTTCGAACCGAACCGGATTATCGAGGTAAGCTGGGGTGGCCGGCCAGCCTCGGTGTATCCCGTGGATGTGGAAATTGAAGCCTATGATCGCTCCGGGCTGCTGCGGGATATCACCCAGGTGCTGTCCTCGTCCAAAAGCGATGTGCTGTCGCTGAACACGCTCAGCAACAAGGACGAGAATACGGCCACCATGACGGTAACCGTGGAAATCTCGAGCCTGGAACAGCTGGCCCGGCTGCTGGCCCAGATTCGTAATCTCCCCAACATCATTGATGTAAGGCGCAAGCGCGGATGAGCTACTCCATCGAGCACCTCAAGCAACTGATGGCCCGGCTGCGGGATCCGGACACCGGGTGCCCCTGGGACATCAAACAGACCTTCGGCAGCATCGTGCCCCATACGCTGGAGGAGGCGTATGAGGTGGCCGATGCCATTGATCGGGCCGATTTCCCGCACCTCGAGGATGAGCTGGGCGACTTGCTGTTTCAGGTGATTTTCTACGCCCGGATGGGGCAGGAGCAGGGGCACTTTGATTTCGATTCCGTGGTGGACAACCTGGTCCGCAAACTGATCCGTCGTCATCCCCATGTGTTCCCCAACGGCACCCTGGAAAGTCGGATTGATCCGGATAACCGCCCGGATGAGGCGTGGATCAAAGCCAGTTGGGAGCGCATCAAAGCCGAGGAGCGGGCCCTGGCCCCCAAGCCGGAGGCCGCACAAGCCAGCCTGCTGGATGGCATTGCCAGGACCCTGCCGGCCATGGCGCGTGCCGAAAAGCTGCAGAAGCGCGCCTCCAACCACGGTTTTGACTGGCCCGATATCGAGCCGGTTTTTGACAAGCTGCATGAGGAAATCGACGAACTCAAGGAAGCCTGGCATGCGGCGCAGGCGGGCACCGGTCCTGCCGATGCGGTGGAAGACGAGCTCGGCGATCTGCTGTTTGTCTGTGTGAATCTGGGGCGTTTCACCAGGGTGAATCCAGAGCAGGCGCTGAACCGCACCAACCACAAATTCGAGGCGCGATTCCGGGCGATCGAGCAGCGCCTCAACGACGAGGGTCGCCAATTCGATGACCAGTCCCTGGAGGCCCTGGATGCCATCTGGCAACAGGTGAAAGGCGTCGAAAAGCAATGAAAACAAGGGCTGAGGCGGGACTTCGGTAAGTACAATCCGTTACCAATTTGTTGCACCGGACCCCGCTTCCTTCGACTACACTTTCCTAAACGGCTGCACTGAAGCAGTGCGCCGTATGCCGTCGAGAAGATGCAGGAGTGAAGGCACCATGAAGATAAAAGATCTGGTCAATTACTGGGATAAGCACGCACGGGGACGGTTGACCCGGGATGCCTATTTTACGGAGTTGTCTGACCAGCATCACAAGCGACTGGAAAAACTGGCCGCTCTTTACCCGATGAAATCGCCGCAGGACCTGATGCGGGACCTGATTTCCGCGTCCCTGGACGAGCTGGAAACCAGCTTCCCTTACGTCCAGGGCACCAAGGTCGTGGCGTATGACGAGGATGGCTTCGAGATCTATGAGGACCAGGGCATGACACCGCGCTTCGTCAGCCTGAGTCAGAAGCATATCCAGCGTCTCAAAGCCCGTCAGTTGGAGTCAGTCGCCTAAAAGCGCTGACGCCAACCGCTGTAAAGACAGGTCACAGGGTGGCGTTGCCACCCTGTGACGGACTTGCCTGCGTTACTTATCCTTCCCTTCCAGTTTTCCCTTTAACGGGGTCTGTCTGACCAGATCATCCAGGGCGGCTCCGATCATGTCGTTGAGAATGTCACTCTCGGTTCTGTCCGGGTAAAGGTCCGCCAGGGCAGCAACACGCGCGGCGTCCTCCAGCGGCAGTCGCAGGTTGTAGTCGTGGGTCCGCTCGACGTTTTCTTTCTTGCTTTCCCAGTGCTTGGGCAGATCGGTAACTTTCATGAATTCTCCTTGCGACTACGGGCGTTAATCGTTATTAGTATCGTTAGTTTACTTCGCCTCCGTCAATTTAAAAGGACGCCAATGTGACAGAGCTACATCCCGATCTTCGAGAAAACGTGCGCATGCTGGGCGAATTGCTGGGCCAGAGCATCCGGCGCTACCCGGGGCAGGAATGTTTCGACCGCATTGAGGAAATTCGCGCCGCTGCGAAAGCCGATCGGCGCCAGGAAAGCGGATCCGGTCAGCGCCTGGTCAGTCTGCTCGGCAAGCTTGGTGATGACGAGTTGTTGCCGGTCACCCGCGCCTTCAACCAGTTCCTCAATCTGGCTAATCTGGCGGAACAGTATCACGGTATACGCCGCAAGCGCGGTCATCAGTCAGACCTGATGGTGGAGTCATTCGGTGAGGTGTTCGAACGCCTGAAGGCCTCGGGCATCAGTGCGGCGGAGCTGCATCAACGGGTCGCGGACCTGCGTATTGAGTTCGTGATGACCGCGCACCCCACCGAAGTGGCCCGTCGCACCCTGATCATGAAATACGACGAAATGTCCGATTGCCTGGCGCGCCTGGATCATGATGATCTGATGCCGGCGGAGCGGGAGGAAGTCGTCTACCGCCTGGAGCAATTGATTGCCGAGGCCTGGCACACGGATGAAATTCGCCACGAGCGCCCCACCGCGGTGGACGAGGCAAAGTGGGGCTTTGCAGTGATCGAAAACAGTCTGTGGCAGGCGCTGCCGCGGTTCCTGAGAAGTCTCGATCTGTCGTTGTCGGAGGCCACCGGGAACGGGTTGCCTCTGGCTGTTGCACCGATCCGCATCGCCTCCTGGATGGGCGGTGACCGCGACGGTAACCCCAACGTGACCCACCAGGTGACCCGCAAGGTATTCTTGTTGGGGCGCTGGATGGCGGCGGATCTCTACCTGCGGGATATCCAGGCCCTGCGTGCCGAGCTCTCCATGTGGCAGGCCAGTGACGAGCTCAAGGCTCTGGTCGGCGACAGCCGTGAACCCTATCGGCATGTGTTGGCCGGGTTGCGGGAGCGTCTGGTCAAAACCCGTGACTGGGCCGAGGCCGCGGTGAACGGCGAGCCTGCGGATGACAGCGATATCCTGTTCGAGAACGAGGATTTTATCGCGCCACTGGAGGTCTGCTACCGCTCGCTGGTGGCGTGCGGACTGGAACACATCGCCAACGGCCCGCTGCTGGATACCATTCGCCGTGCGCACACCTTCGGCCTGCCGTTGATCCGTCTGGACATCCGTCAGGAGGCGGCCCGCCACGCCGAGGCCGTGGCGGAAATGGTCGACTTTCTCGGTCTGGGCGACTACCTCTCCTGGCCGGAGGAGGAGCGGCAGCGTTTCCTGCTTGAGGAACTACAGGGGCGTCGCCCCCTGGTACCGCGGAACTGGCAGCCGTCCGAGCCCGTGAGGGAAGTGTTGGCGACCTGCGAGGTGGTTGCCCGCCAAACCCCGGAAGCGCTCGGGTCCTACGTGATTTCGATGGCCAGCAAGCCTTCTGACGTGCTCAGCGTGATTCTGTTGCTGCGGGAATCCGGGATGACCTTCCCGATGCGCGTGGTACCGCTGTTCGAGACTCTCGATGACCTCACCGGAGCACCGGACAGTATGGCAGCGCTGTATGAGGTGGAGTGGTACCGCGAATACTGTCAGGGCCGACAGGAAGTGATGATCGGCTATTCCGATTCCTCCAAGGATGCCGGCCAGTTGATGGCCGCCTGGGCCCAGTACCAGGCCCAGGAAAAGCTCACCGCGGTGGCCAATCAGTACGGCGTTCATCTGACCCTGTTCCACGGCCGTGGCGGCACGGTGGGTCGGGGCGGTGGTCCTGCCAACCGCGCGATTTTGTCGCAACCCCCGGGATCGGTGAACGGCAGTTTCCGCATCACCGAGCAGGGCGAGATGATTCGTTTCAAGTTCGGCCTGCCCCGGCTGGCGGAGCAGAGCCTGACCCTGTATACCACGGCGGTCATTGAGGCGACGTTGGCGCCGCCCCCTGAGCCGGAACCGGCATGGCGGGAAACTATGGATTGGTTGACGCAACGCTCGCTGAAAGCCTACCGCGATGTGGTGCGGGAAGACCCGGATTTTGTACCCTATTTCCGGCAGGTGACGCCGGAGCAGGCGCTGGGCAAGCTGGCGCTGGGTAGTCGCCCGGCACGCCGCAAGGCCAGTGGTGGCGTGGAGAGCCTGCGCGCGATTCCGTGGATCTTCGCGTGGACACAAATGCGGTTGATGCTGCCCAGCTGGCTGGGCAGTGACGTCGCGCTGGAAGAGGCGGCGAGAAGTGACCGACTGCCCGCGTTGCGGGACATGATGAAAGGCTGGCCCTTTTTCCGTACCTACGTGGATATGCTGGAGATGGTACTGGCCAAGGCAGATCTGCGTATCGCCAGCTATTATGAGCAGACCCTTCTGAATGATGACGAGTTGCGTACGCTGGGAGAAAGCCTGCGATCCCGCCTGGCCGGTTGCATCGAACGGCTGCTGGAACTCAAGGAACAGCAGACCCTGCTGGAAGGCGAACCGGTGTTCGCCCATTCCATGCGGGTGAGGAACCCGTATACTGACCCACTTCATTACTTGCAGGCGGAGCTTCTCCGGCGTGATCGGGAAGGTGAGGGCAAGGGCGAGGTCCCGGAGATGGTGGAGCGGGCTCTGAAAGTGACCATGGCAGGGATTGCGGCCGGCATGCGCAACACCGGCTGACGGACCAGTGTTCAGGACAGGAGTAATCAGGTGGCGGTAGCGGCGCGGCTGGCAGGGTTTTTAACCCGCAAGGGCATTTCATACCGGGAGCTGCCCATCGATCAGGCACTCAATGAGGATGCCTCGGTGATGGCTTCGGGGCTGCCCCCGGAGGACTTTATCCGGGGCACGCTGTTGATCGACATCAATGGCGTGGTGATGGCTGTTCACGGTTTTGACAGCTCTCTGGATCTGGATGCGGTGCAGCAGCTCACCGGCCGTCGCCTGCAACCGTTGACCGCCCGCCAGGGCGGCCGCCTGTTCGCAGACTGCGACCCGGGGTTCCAGCCGCCGATCGGCGCTGCCTACGACATTCCGGTGCTGGTTGATGAAGATGTGCTGCAGGTCGGTCGCGCCCTGATGACCGCCGGCAACGACCATACCCTGATAGAACTGGAGGGTCGCGCGCTGCGTCTGGCGCTGGCCGGCGCGCGGGGTGGGCATCTGGTTATTCGTGGTCAGGGTAACGATAAGCGGGAGTCGCTGACGCTGGAAGAAGTGGCCGATAAACTGCAGAAGCTTTACCGGCTGCCCCCGATGCCGGCACTGGCTCTTCGTATTCTCAAACTGACGGCCAATACCGAGGCTACGGCCCGGGAGCTGGCCGAACTGATTGAGTTCGACCCCAGTCTGACGGCCCAGATCATGCGGTATGCGCGTTCCGCGCTGTTCAATTATCCCGGCCAGATCACGTCCGTTCAGGAGGCGGTTACCCGCGTGCTGGGCTTTGATCGTGTCGCCCACATTGCCCTCGGCATTGCCTCGGTTCGCGCCTTTGATGTTCCGCGCCACGGCATGCTGGGCATGGACAGTTTCTGGCGGCATTCCCTGTACTGCGCGTTTCTGTGTCAGCGCATGGCCACCTGGTGCGATGCCGACAAGGGGTTGTCGTACCTTTGTGGGCTTCTGCACAACTTCGGCCTGCTGCTGGTGGGTCACCTGTTCCCGGCGGAGTTTGATGAGCTCAACAAGTTGCGGGAAGCCAATCCGGAAGCCAGCATGCACTCGCTGGAGGTGCAGGTATTCGGTGCCGGAAACGATCAGGACATCCTCGCGGTCGGGCACGGTGCCATCGGCGGTATTCTCCACCGCCTCTGGCAATTGCCCGATCCGGTGGTGAAGGCGGCCGGTATGCACCAGCAATCCGGTTATCATGGTGAGCACGATCAGTATGTATTGATGGTGCAGCTTGCCAACGGCCTGTTGAAAGAGCGTGGTATCGGGGACGAATTCAACCCCGATGATCTGCCCGCGCTGGCAGCAGCGCTGGGACTGGATGACGCCGCGTTGGCAGCCCTTGGCGCTGATATAGACGGGGTTGCCGGAGAACTGGACGCCCTGGCCGCATCCCTGTCATCCTGACCGCCACGTTTTCGGGCGGGACCCTGATTGATCCACACTGTTGCATGATACGGAGGTCGACTTTCTCTGAGCCGGCTGACTTCGTATAATGCGCGTTCGCCATTTTTTGGCCGTGCCCCGGAGAGGGCAGAGAGGCTGTCGCAAAGGCAGATGTTTTTGCCATAGCTTTTCAAACGATAATGACTAAATACTATGGGAGCACAGCGGTATGCGAATCATCATGTTAGGCGCACCAGGCGCGGGTAAGGGCACCCAGGCCCAGTTCATTACCGAGCGCTTCGGCATTCCCCAGATTTCCACGGGCGACATGCTGCGCGCTGCGGTGAAAGCGGAATCCGAGCTGGGCAAGCAGGTCAAAGAAGTCATGGCAACCGGCGGTCTTGTGTCTGACGATATCATCATCGCGCTGATCGAAGAGCGCATCCAGCAGCCGGATTGCAAGAACGGCTTTTTGCTGGATGGCTTTCCCCGCACCATTCCCCAGGCGGAAGCCCTGAAAGACCAGGGTATCGTGATCGATTACGTCGTCGAAATAGCCGTGGACGACGAAGAAATTGTCAGCCGTCTGTCCGGTCGCCGCGTTCACGAAGGCAGTGGCCGCATCTATCATGTGAAATTCGATCCCCCCAAAACGGAAGGCAAGGACGATGAAACCGGTGAATCACTGGTTCAGCGTGAGGACGACAAGGAAGAAACCGTACGCAAGCGTCTGAAAATCTACCATGAACAAACCGCGCCGCTGATTGACTATTACCAGGACTGGGCCTCCCGCGACGCAACCGCCGCGCCGAAATATGTGCGGGTGGAGGGTGTGGGCAGCCTGGACTCTATCCGCGATCAGATTCTTCAGAAACTGAAGTAACGGTTCCACTGTTATCAACCCGTCAGCGTGAGGCAACCGCAGCATTCGTGAAGTTACTGGCCCTGGATACCTCTTCGGAAGGCTGTTCGGCCGCGCTGCTGGTCGACGGCCGTGTGTCTGAACGCTTCGATCTCGCGCCGCGAGGCCATACCCGGCTGTTGATGCCGATGATTCGTGAGCTGCTGAGCGAACAGAATCTGGTGCCGGCGGACCTGGATGCACTGGCGTTTGCCTGCGGCCCCGGTTCGTTCACCGGGCTGCGGATTGCCACGGGCGTGGTGCAGGGCCTGGCGTGGGGGCTGGATCTGCCGGTTCTGCCGGTATCCTCACTGGCGGCCGTTGCGCTCGGGGCGATGGATACGCTGGACATGAAAGACGGCGATGGTGTTGCCGTGGCTTTCGACGCGCGCATGAGCGAAGTTTACTGGGGCTGCTTCCAGGCCCAGGCCGGTCGCCCGAGGTTACTGGGTACTGAACAGGTATGTGCGCCCGAGGCTGTAAGCCTGCCGCCGGTCTCCGGCCACTGGGCCGGAGCCGGACAGGGCTGGCGCCTGAAGAATCAGATGCCGTCAGGTGTTGTGACTGCCGCCGTGGTGGTGGACGACACGCTGGTGCCCCGCGCCAGCTGCGTGGCCCGCCTGGCCAGCGACGAGCTGGCGAAGGGTGGCGGGGTGTCCGCGGCCCAGGCTCAGCCGGTTTATATCCGGGACGAAGTGACCTGGAAAAAGCTTCCCGGTCGCTGATCAAACCCTCACTCCTTTGTGGAAATCTTGCCGATGGAACTGTGGCATATCATTGCTCTGGCCGTGGTCCAGGGGCTGACGGAATTCCTGCCGATCAGCAGTTCTGCCCATCTTATTCTGCCATCACAGGTGCTCGGTTGGCCCGACCAGGGGTTGGCGTTCGATGTGGCCGTGCACGTGGGAACGCTGACCGCGGTCATGTGGTATTTCCGCCGGGAAGTCTATCGCCTGACCCTGGCCTGGTGTAGCGACACGGTTCGGGGTCGCGTTGGTGGTGACAGCGGTCTCGCCTGGGCGGTGATCGCGGGTACGATCCCCGCAGGGCTGGCGGGCCTGTTGTTGAACGACTTTATCGAAACCGAGCTGCGCTCGGGGCTGGTGATCGCCGTATCGACCATCGGTTTTGGACTGGTTCTGTGGTGGTCCGATGTCGTGGGCCGTCAGACTCGCGACCTGCCGGCTCTGACCATGAAAGACGCCATTGTGGTGGGCCTGGCCCAGGCGCTGGCTCTGATTCCGGGCACCTCCCGCTCTGGCATCACTATCACCGCCGCGCTGTTCCTCGGGCTGAAGCGGGAAGCGGCGGCACGTTTTTCCTTTCTGTTGTCTATTCCACTGATTCTGGCGGCGGGCCTGCTGAAAACGCTGGAACTGACCGAGCAGGGTGGCGCAACCGACTGGACAGCGATTCTGCTGGGTACGCTGGTGTCGTTTGTCAGTGCGGTGGTGTGTATTCACCTGTTTCTCAAATTTCTTGAGCGTCTGGGGATGATGCCGTTTGTGATCTATCGCCTGCTGTTAGGTGTGCTGCTGTTTGTTATGTTGTGGTAGATTGGTTAAGAACTGTGCAACGGGCTTTAAATCCTGGCGAGGTTGTTCCATACTCGATGACTCTAACTCTTTCCGGTTTTAACCCATGATCGGTGGTATCAACCCGAACAATAACGCTGCCTTCCAGGCTGGTAATAACAGCCCGGTCAGGGAGCGCAGTGATGTGGCCCGCGCCCCGGCCTCTGCGCCGGAAAAAAACGCCGACGGCGTGCGCCGGGATCTGGCCGCCGGTCGTGACGAAACCGCCGCCCCCCGCCTTGACACCGAAAGCCTTGAGCGTCGCGTGGAGGCGCGCCGTGCCGCCGAAGACGCTCGCCTGGAGCGCTTCCGCGCAGACGAGCTCCCCCTTGCCACATCCCGGGCTCTGTCGACCTTTGCAGACATAGCCACCCGAGGTGAGTCTGGCGAAAACAGTCTGGCTGGTATTGATATACTGGTCTGATGTTGTCTGATCCCAATCCTGTCAAAGCCTCCGTTGCCGTGGCCTGCAGCCCTCTGGGCAATGCGGCAGAGGCGCGCGCGCTGGCGGATCGCCTCGCGGTACCTTTTCTCGGGGTTGTGAAACCCCGGCAAATGGCTGACGTCGCCGTGCTGCTGCTGTCTGACGAGCAGGGCCTGTGCCTGCAGATGACCGGCAAGGGTGCGCCGGGGCCTGTGAGAGCAGAATTCGTGTCCGGTAAGGCGGGTTATCGCCGCGAGCATGGCGGTGGCACAGGGCAACTGGTGGCCAAGGCCATCGGCCTGCAGAAGACTCGCGCGCCCCTGCACGTCGTGGATGCCACCGCCGGCCTCGGGCAGGACGCGTTTGTGCTTGCCGGACTGGGATGTCGGGTCACGCTGTTTGAGCGGAATCCGTTTATTCATGCGTTGCTGGCCGACGGGCTGGCACGGGCGGCGCTGAATACCGAGGTGGCGCCGATCATCGCGCGCATGACCCTGCAAGAGGGCAGCAGTGTTGACTGGTTGTCGCAGGCACCGGAGGGCGCTGCGGACATCGTCTACCTGGACCCGATGTTTCCGCATCGGGACAAATCGGCGCTGGTGAAAAAGGAAATGCAGGTGTTTCGCGCCGTCGTTGGCGACGACGATGACGCCGAAGCACTGCTGGCGGCGGCCCTGAGGGCGGTCACCTATCGTGTGGTGGTCAAGCGGCCCCGTAAGGCAGCGGCCATCGCAGGCCCGGAGCCGGCCACCCGCATTGAGGGCAAAAGCAGCCGCTATGACCTCTATCCGGTAAGGGCCTTGCCCGGCGCCAGCTGATCAGGCGCCGAGCATGGTGACCTGCTGGATGGCCTGGCGTTTTTCCACACTGAGCACCAGGCGGGCATCCTCCGCCACCTCATTCAGGCCCTCGGTATAGCACAGCAGGCCGTCGTCGTCGGTCGTGATGACGCCGTTTTTCTGCATGTTGGCAATGAAGTTGCGGAACAGGGATTTGTCGAAGAATTCCGGCGCATTCAGGCCGAACAGGATCGACATCCGCTCGGCCAGCAGGGTGCTCTGTTCCTCCAGTTCGGCCGCGCTGATTCGCCCCGACCCGTACTTGCGCAGAATGCCGATGGCGATGTGGTAACGCTCCAATGTCTGGATGATGAACCGCGACAACACCCGCAGCCGCAACATGGCGTCGGTGCCTTCCTCAGGACGGCAGATCCGTCCCTCCCTCTCAAAGATCAGACCTTTCTCGATCAACAGATCAATCCACTGATTGACGACGCCTTCCACTTCGTCCGGCTGGTATTTGAGAAACAGCTCAGATTGCAGATAGGGGTAGGCCACGTTGGCCAGAAACACGATTTTCTCCCGCTGCAGCGAGTTTTTGTTCTCGAACAGACTGGCAATCAGCGAAGGCAGCGCAAACAGGTGCTGAATGTTGTTCCGGTAATAGGTCATCAAGGTGGCGTTGCTGCCCTGCAACGCGATGATGTCACCCAGTTTCTGCGGCTGGCGGGAGATCAACCCCATGTTTTCACAGTAAGCCACCCAGTCTTTGCCACTGCCTTCGGGCAGAGTCACCGTGTCGGCGTAAGGGAAGGCCCTGAGCAGGTCAGCGTACTGATCCATCAGGCGGATCAGCTGACTTTCATCCATCGCCATGCGCTCCGCACCCAACAGCACGGTGGCGGTCATGCCGATGGGGTTGACCGCCACCGAAGCGTTGATATTGGACGCCACTCTCAGGGCCAGTGCTTCCACGGCATCGGGCAGCCATGCCGGACGGTATTCTGTGTCATAGGCCTCGTCACGCCAGGTCGGATGCACTTCGCTCAGCACCTCGGCCAGCGGAATGGCTTCGCCAAAGTTCACAGCCACCCGGCCAAAGGAATTGCTCAGCTTGCGCACGGTCTTGGCCAGCCCGAACACACTCTCTTTCTGTTTTTTCTTGCCGCGCAGCTCACCCAGGTATGAGCGGCCTTCCATCACCTTCTCATAGCCGACATAGACCGGAACAAACACGATCGGCTTGCGGTGATTGCGCAGGAAGCTGCGCACGGTCATTGCCAGCATGCCGGGACGGGGCTGCAGCATGCGCCCGGTGCGGCTGCGCCCACCCTCCACAAAGTATTCCACCGAATAGCCGCGGGTGAACATCACGTGCATGTATTCATTGAACACCGTGGCGTAGAGCGGGTTGTCCTTGAAGCTGCGGCGCATGAAGAAGGCCCCGCCGCGCCGCAGAATAGGCCCGACCACGGGCATGTTCAGGTTGATGCCGGCAGCGATGTGCGGCGGCATCAGACCATTCTTGTACAGCACATAGGACAGCAGCAGGTAATCGATGTGAGAGCGATGGCAGGGTACATAGACTACTGCGTTATCCTGGGCTACTTCCTTGGCCACGTTGATGTTGTTAACGGCAATGCCGTTGTAGATCCGGTTCCATAACCAGGCCAGCACCACCTCCAGAAAGCGGATGGTGACGATGGACATGCTGGCGGCGATTTCGTCGGCGTACTTGTACGCCTTGGCCCGCACTTTTTCCGGCGGGATATCGTCCTTGCGGGCGGTTTCACGGATGGCTTCCTTGACCGCCTGGGTTCGCACCAGACCCTCAACCAGCGTGCGCCGGTGGGACAGGTCCGGCCCCAGGACCGCCTGGCGCACACGCCGGAAATGAGTGCGCAGAATGCGCGCCAGCTTACGGTTGGCGCGCTCCTCACTGTGACGGTACTCGTCGATGACCTGCTTGAGCGACAGTGGCTGGTTGAACTGAACGTAGGTGTTGCGCCCGTGCAGCATGATGATCAGGAATTTCTGCAGCCGGCCAGCCACCGACCAGGTGTCGGACAGCAGCAGCTTGACCAGTGATTTCTCCTTGTCCGGGGATCGGCCCCAGAACAACGATACCGGTACGATCTGCACATCCTTTTCCGGGTGTTCCAGGCCATAGCGCACCAGTGCCTGAAACTGGGCGGTGGGGACCGGCGTTTGCCGCGACTGGAACATTCCGCCAATGCGGCGGTAGAGGAAAAAGAAGGAGTGTGCCGGGCCATTCTTGACCGGCAGGCTGGACTCTGCCCCGGGCAAATCGGCCCTGAGCACCTCCTGCTCAAGGACCAGGCGGCTGGACATGGAGCTGTATTGCAACACATAGCAAACAGGCGTGTCGGGATCGAGCCCGAGTGCTTCGCGCCGGTTACCACTGACATCCGTTCGAACCCACAAAAACAGAATCTTGCGGAAAACAGTGAGGATCAGGCTGCGAAGGGCCTGGAAAATTCGCATAAGGTGTTGCTCCGGTTTCCAAAACAGGCGCTAAGTTTACTTGGTTGTAGTCACAGCGCAAAGCCATCCCGGCGTTCTGCCAGCCGGTCTGGTGTGATACATTTTCGGCGATAAGCATCGTCCCGAACCCGGGGCCTCTCCACCCACTGCTGCAGGATACGCTCTATGACAACCTGGATACCCGGCTGGTCCACCCGTGCTCCGGAGCCGGATAGCCCGGTGCTCGCCATCCGGGGTAGCGCTGTGTTGCGGATCAACGGCGACTGGTTGAGCCCGTGGCAGCAGGTGCGGCCGTTGGTCTCCGGGGCTGTGGAGCCGGTTAACCTGGGGCAGTGGGGAGGCCAGCCGTGCTTTGTGGTAGAGGCGGATTCCGGTTTCGAGGGCGACCAGGAAGAGGTCCCGCTGCGAGACGCCATCCTCGGCATGCCGGGCGCACCCACCGAAATGCTGAGCACCGCCTTCCAGGTCTGGCAGTGGTGGCGGGATCACCGCTACTGCGGCCGTTGTGGTGGTGTTACCGGCCTGCATGCGCTGGAGCGAGCCCGCTGGTGTGAGCCTTGCGGCATTCCCTGGTATCCCCGTGTGGCGCCTTGCGTCATCGTGATGATTCGACGGGACGATCGCATGCTTTTGGCCCGATCGTCCCGGGTAAAGCGGCATTTTTACAGTCTGATTGCCGGCTTTGTGGAACCAGGCGAGACGCTTGAGCAGGCCGTGGTGCGGGAAGTGAAGGAAGAAACCGGCCTGGACGTGAACAACATTCGCTACAGTACGTCTCAGCCCTGGCCCTTCCCGCATCAGTTGATGATGGGCTTTTTTGCGGATTACTGTGGCGGGGAACTGGTCTTACAGGAGGACGAACTGGCCCATGCTGACTGGTTCCTGCCGAGTGACATGCCGCCCGTGCCACCGGTGACTACCATTGCCGGACGCCTGATACGCGACATGGTCGAGGCATTGCAGGAGCCCGGCCAATGAAACTGCCGGGCCGGGGCCGCTGATCATGCCGCGCATTCTGGTTTTTGATTCCGGTATCGGCGGGCTGAGTGTGGCCGCCTGTATCCGTCAGCGGCTTCCTTCGGTGGAGCTGGTGTACGTGGCGGACAACGCTGGCTTCCCCTATGGTGATCAGCCAGAGCCGACGGTTATCGGGCGCTGCCGAACACTGATCGCTGCGGCGTTACAGGCTTTTCCCTGTGATCTGATCGTGGTTGCCTGCAACACCGCCAGTACCGTTGTGCTGCCCGAGCTGCGGGCCATGACCCGGATTCCGGTGGTGGGCGTGGTGCCCGCGGTGAAACCGGCCGCGGCGTGCAGCCTTAATCGCCGCATTGGCGTGCTGGCCACACCGGCGACCGTACGCCGGCCTTACCTGGATGGTCTGATCCGGGAATTCGCCAGTGACTGCCGGGTCGAGCGCATCGGTCACCCATCTCTGGTTCACTGGATTGAAGGTGCGGTAACCGGCAAGGCAATTTCGCAGCCGGCATTAAGTGACGCATTGCAGCCGTTCCGCGACAGCGGGGTGGATACGGTGGTGCTGGGATGCACCCATTATCCGTTGATTCGCCCACAGCTTGAGGCCTGCCTGCCCGATGTGCGTTTCTGGGTGGATTCGGGCGACGCTATTGCCCGTCGTTCGGAATCGCTGCTGGAGCAACAGGGAGCTCTGGTGTCGTCATCGCCCGGTGCCGGGCCGCCAGTCAGGGCGGTGCTGTTTTCCGGGCCCGTGCCCAGCGGGTTGACGGCGTATATGACCAATATGGGGCTGGCCCCGGCGGAGGTTTGTGGCCCATGGCCCGGCGCGCAGGGTATTACAGCAACCGGGTCAGTCTGAACATGGCGAGGAACTCCAGCGCAGGGATGGTCCTGCGGTGGCAGCAGTAGGTCTTGAAGTTGTCACCGCGAAAGCGCGACTTGGTGAATTCCAGTCCTTTGAAATTGTATAGGGAGTTCCCTTTTTCGTAGAGGCCATGGAGAAGACGTTTGAGCGGCCGGCTTTCCTGATGCTCGGTGGCCGGGTCCAGTGACAGGGGAATCAGTCCCAGATCCAGATAGGGCACGCCCTCTGCCTTGAACACGTCCATGGCGTGTGCCATCAGCGTGTAGAAAATGCCCTGCCGGAAATCCGCGTTGGCCCGTGAAATGTTGGGCACATAACTGATGATCTCGTTGTTGCGGTAGATCGGATCAAAATAGATAAAGCCCACGGCCCTGCCATCCTGGTAAGCATAAAAGTGGCGCTCGTTTTCACGGTAGTCCATTTCCATCGGGCGAATCAGAAAGCGAATTTCCTTGCTCTTGCACTTCCGGGTGCGAATCCACGCGTCGGAGATCTCCCGAGTGTGATCATCGCTGAACCGTTCCTTGACACTGATGCCGTTCTTCTCGGCCTGGTTCAGGGCGGTGCGCAGAATCTGCTTTTTCTTGCCGCTCACTGACCAGTCCTGCAGACGGATCCGTGACTCGCTGCCAAACTGGGTACCGAACAGACCAAAGCGCAGATGAAGGAAATCCACCACGGCCTTGGACACCTGGATATAACAGGCGTTCGGAAAACGGGTATGGAACTGTTCCAGGATCACCGCAAAATTTTCCGGGGCGCAGACCGGGTCCGACAGCACGAAGGTGCCCCCCCACTTGCGCATGTAGGCAACATAACCGATGCCCGGCACATCAAAGTACTTCATACCAGGCTGAAGAGTGGAGAAAGACTGCGAGTGCACGCCGTACTGTTTCAGATAGCCGACACGCTCAGCAAAGCTGAGAGCGCCTGCATCGAGCGCGCGGATTCCGTCCAGTGGAAGAATCTGGTCTGACATGGTGATGCTCCCCGATGTGTTTTTGTTCAGAGCATGGTTTGCGGGTGCCGGTTATGCCTGCTTCTGCCCAAGGATTGACCAGTAGCAGTTCATATTCAGAAGCTTGAAGTGCTTCTTCTCGGTGACCTGAAGCCCCAGACGCTGCATGTGCTCGGGGTAGTTGTAGATCTTGTGGAATGCGTTGTTGGCAAACAGCCAGAAGATGAAGACCGCCATGTACCAGTACATTTTCTTGAACAGCCGGGCGATCAGGTTGCCGGTGGGGTAGCAGAAGTCGCCCACGACCACTTTGGCGTCGGCTTTGCCGAGACGGATGAGGTGCTCCAGTACCCGTACCATCATGGTTTCGTCAAAGACATTGAGGAAGAAGTTGGCCACCACCATGTCGTATTGCTCGAACTCATCCACTTTCATGATGTCGCTGTGGATGCGACGAATGGTCAGGTGCGGCGCCTCTTTCTCCTGCGCCCCACCAAACTTGCGCAACATGGTTTCCGACAGATCAACCACGGTGACGTCGGCGCCCAGTTCCGCGGCACGGATGGCATCGCGGCCATGACCCACGCCGGCAAAAAGAATGCGGGCGCCCGGGCGAATGGTTTCCACGTCGAGCATGGCGGTTTTGCAGCGGTGAATGTTCTTGCCGCTGTAGAGGTTGCTGAGGAAGTCGTAAACCGGGCCGATGTATTTGTACTTGTCGCGCATGGTGACTGCTGCCTGTTCAGATCCTGTGGTTTGCTGTCACCGTTGTTGTGATTGTTGGCTCGACTGCCTGTCGGCTTTCCGGTGACAACGCCTGCGTGCTTTCACTCTGTTCGTGAACTCACTCTAGTGAAGGCGTTTGGGCAAATATGTGCAGCACCGCGCATTTCCGGATACACAAAGTAACGCAAAGAAATACTTTGCAAACCAAGTCAACATTTATAATCAGACTGTCCGACAATGTATCGTCAGAAAAGGGTAATCGGATTATCGGGTAAGGTCGGGCGCAAGAAGGTGCGACTTTGGCGGTCAGGTGGCCAGGTTTTTCAATCACGTCAGCCTGCGTGCTGGGACTGGCATGTTACTGGCAGCAACGGTGATACATCGCTGCTACGTTATGAGGCGCTCAATCGGAAATGTGCACTGATGGGGCGCGCGCCGTGCATCACTCGCGCCGCTCCCTGATGTTTTTGTGGAGCAGTTGTCGGGGGCGCTGTCAGGTTCGGACGCCGACGACTCCTGACGTCAAATCTTCTGCATTCCTCGTTCCATTCTCTTCCCATTCCGGCCGGAATGATCCTTATTTTTTCGTCATTTTATTTACTCTTTATGTAGCGTAACTTTGCTCTGTGTCACCGCATCGTCATGGAAGTCGTGCAAATATTAACCTCATTATTTCGAATGATGGCCCGCTTAATGCAGTGCATTAACCAGTGTCTCTGATGGAGAGATACCAGGTGGCTCGGGGCCGGACAAGTGCATTCGTGGCCATAGATTGTTAAGAGAAGGAGTTCCCGGCATGGCAGATCAGCATCAAACTTCAGCATCATCATCCACCGTTCTTGAGCAGCTGCGTGGCAAACACGTTCTGGTGACCGGTACCACCGGCTTTCTTGGTAAGGTGGTGCTGGAGAAACTCATTCGCGCAGTACCGGATATCGGCGGCATTCACCTGCTGATCCGGGGCAACAAGCGCCACCCTAACGCCCGCGATCGTTTTGTCCACGAGATCGCTACCTCCTCGGTGTTCGAGCACCTTCGCAAGCAAGACAACGATGCGTTCGAAACCTTTCTCGAGGAGCGGGTGCATTGCATCACCGGTGAGGTGACCCAACCCCGTTTCGGGTTGCCGGCAGAGCGCTTTACCGCGCTCGCTAACCGGGTGGATGCGTTCATCAATTCTGCCGCCAGTGTGAATTTCCGGGAGGAACTGGACAAGGCCCTGACCATCAATACCCTGTGTCTGAATAACGTGGTACAGCTGGCCCGGCTGAACCGGAAAATGGCGGTTATCCAGGTGTCCACGTGTTATGTGAATGGCAAGAATTCCGGACAGGTCACCGAGTCGACCATCAAGCCAGCGGGTGAGGACATCCCCCGCAGCAATGCCGGCTATTACGAGATCGAGGAGCTGGTGCGTCTGCTGGACGACAAGATTGCCGACGTCCGCTCCCGTTATTCGGGCAAGGTACTGGAAAAGAAGCTGGTGGATCTGGGCATTCAGGAAGCCAACCGCTACGGCTGGAGTGATACCTACACCTTCACCAAATGGCTGGGTGAGCAGCTGCTGATGAAGGCTCTGGATGAGCGCGCGCTGACCATTGTCCGGCCGTCGATTATTGAAAGTGCACTGGAGGAACCGGCGCCGGGCTGGATTGAAGGTGTGAAGGTGGCCGACGCCATCATTCTGGCCTACGCCCGCGAGAAGGTCACTCTGTTCCCGGGCAAGCGCAGCGGCGTGATTGACGTTATTCCGGTGGATATGGTGGCCAACGCCATTATCCTCTCGCTGGCGGAAGCGCTTGCCGAGACGGCGCAGCGGCGCATCTACCAGTGCTGCAGCGGAAGCAGCAATCCGATCACCCTGGGCGAATTCATCGATCACCTGATGGCCGAATCCCGGTCTAATCATGCCGCCTATGATCAACTCTTCTATCGTCGGCCCACTAAGCCGTTCATCGCCGTTAACCGCAAGCTGTTTGATGTGGTGGTCGGCGGAATGCGGATACCACTGAGTGTGACCGGGCAGGTGATGAAGTTGCTGGGTCAGAACCGTGAGCTGAAAATGCTGCGGAATCTGGATACCAGCCGCTCCCTGGCCACCATTTTCGGGTTCTATACCGCTCCGGATTACATCTTCCGTAACGATGCGCTGCAGGCGCTGGCGTCTCGCATGGGCGAGCTGGACCGGATGTTGTTTCCCGTGGACGCACGGCAGATCGACTGGGCCGTCTACCTGCGCAAGATCCACCTGGCAGGGTTGAATCAGTACGCGCTTACGGAACGCAAGCTCTACAGCCTGCGTTCCGCCAAAACTCGCCAAAAAGCCGCCTGATCCGGTCCGCGGGCCCGGTCTGTAAGCCGGGCTCGCGGCTCTCTCTTGCCTTTCTGCTCCTCCCGGGTGCCCCGCCTTGCGGTTCGTGTTGCCGCAGCTATCCTATGTTCAGACTCCCACACAACGTGATTAGCCGTTGTTTTTGTGTGGCTTTAGTGGCTGTCTCGTAGAAAAGTTCAGTCTCATTAGGACGTTAGTCTAATTCATTGTGTGGTGGCACACATGTTGAACTACCAGCAAAATCACAATGACAAAAGACTCTAAACCATAGGGGGAGCACAATGACTGAGAAACAGGTCTATCCGGTGAGTCCGGACGTTGCCAAGCACGCGCTGCTGAACCGTGACCAATACGAGCAGATGTATCGGCAATCCATTGAAGATCCCGACGCGTTCTGGGCCGAGCACGGTAAGCGGCTGGAGTGGATCAAGCCGTTCAGCAAGGTGAAGAACACCACGTACGATTACGACAATCTCTCGATCAAGTGGTTCGAGGATGGCGAGCTGAACGCCTCCGCCAACTGCCTTGACCGCCACCTTGACGCCCGTGGTGACCAGACCGCGATCATTTTTGAAGGTGACGACCCTGCTGATTCCCGTCATGTCAGCTATCGCGAGTTGCACGAAGAAACCAGTAAGTTCGCCAACGCCCTGAAAGGCCTGGGCGTCAAGAAAGGCGATGTGGTCACCATCTACATGCCGATGATTGTGGAAACCGCTGTGGCGATGCTGGCCTGTGCTCGTATCGGCGCGATTCACTCGGTGGTGTTCGGTGGCTTCTCGCCAGAGGCGCTGGGTGCCCGTATTGCCAACGGCAAATCCCGCTTTGTGGTGACCGCCGATGAAGGTGTTCGGGGTGGTCGCAAGATCCCGCTCAAGAAAAACGTTGATGCTGCCCTGAAGAATGACGACGCCGCCAAGGTCGAGAAAGTGGTCGTGGTCAGCCGTACCGGTGGCGATGTGCCCTGGAACGACAGCCGTGACGAGCGTTACGAAGACCTGATGAAGACCGCATCGGCGGACTGCAAGCCAGAGCCCATGAACGCGGAAGACCCGCTGTTCATGCTGTACACCTCGGGGTCGACTGGCGCGCCCAAGGGTGTCCTGCACACCACTGGTGGCTACATGGTGTATGCCTCCATGACCCACCAGTACGTGTTTGACTACCATGATGGCGATGTTTACTGGTGCACGGCGGACTTCGGTTGGGTGACCGGCCACAGCTACATCCTGTATGGCCCGCTGGCTAACGGTGCCGTTACCGTGTTGTTCGAGGGCGTGCCTAATTACCCGGACAGCTCCCGTATGGGTCAGGTGGTGGACAAGCACAAGGTCAATATTCTGTACACCGCGCCGACCGCGATCCGGGCGCTGATGGCCGAAGGCGATTCCTGCATGAACGGCACCAACCGTAACAGCCTGCGCCTGCTGGGCTCGGTGGGTGAGCCGATCAACCCGGAAGCCTGGGAGTGGTATCACCGGGTGATCGGCAACAGCCAGTGCCCGATCGTGGATACCTGGTGGCAGACCGAGACCGGCGGCATCCTGATTTCGCCCCTGCCCGGCGCCATTGACCTCAAGCCGGGCTCGGCGACCGTGCCCTTCTTTGGTGTGAAACCGGCGCTGGTAGACAGCAATGGTGAGATCCTGCAGGGCAAGGCCGAGGGTAACCTGGTGATTCTAGACAGCTGGCCGGGCCAGATGCGCACCATCTACGGCGACCACGAACGCTTCAAGCAAACCTACTTCAGCGCCTACAAGGGTATGTACTTCACCGGCGACGGTGCCCGTCGCGATGAGGACGGATACTACTGGATTACCGGCCGTGTGGACGACGTGTTGAACGTGTCAGGCCACCGCCTTGGTACCGCTGAGGTCGAGAGCGCGCTGGTTTCCCACGAGAAGGTGGCCGAGGCGGCTGTGGTTGGCTACCCCCACGAGATCAAGGGCCAGGGCATCTATGTCTATGTCACTCTGGTGCAGGGGCAGGAGCCATCTGACGCGCTCAAGAAAGAGCTGGTTCAGTGGGTGCGCAAGGAGATCGGTCCGATCGCCTCTCCGGATGTGATCCAGTGGGCGCCGGGATTGCCGAAGACGCGCTCCGGCAAGATTATGCGCCGCATTTTGCGTAAGATTGCAGCTAACGAGCACGACCAGCTGGGCGATACCTCCACTCTGGCAGACCCGGGCGTGGTGGACGATCTGATCAGCAGTCGTGCGTTCAAATAAGGTCTGTCAGCAGGCCAGAAATCTGTGAGGAATCGGTTGAATGGCACAAACAATTATCGTCGCTGATGATCACCCGCTGTTTCGTGCAGCTCTGAAGCAGGCGGTCAATCAGGCGGTTCCTGATGCGCAAACGGTTGAGGTTGACAGCATCAAGGCGCTGCAGGCGGCGGTGGAGTCACACCCGGATGCGGATCTGGTGTTGCTGGATCTGAATATGCCGGGTGCCCACGGCTTCTCGGGGCTCGTGTTCATGCGCGGGCAGTACCCGGGGTTGCCGGTGGTGATTGTGTCAGGCTCGGAGGAGATGCAGGTGATGCGCCGTTCGATCGATTACGGGGCGTCGGGTTTCATTCCTAAGTCGGCGCCGCTGCCGACCATCACCGAGGCGATTCAGGCGGTCCTGGAGGGGGATGTCTGGTTGCCAGCAGGGGTGGCGGACAAGATCGAGCGGATGCATTCGGACATGACGGATTTCTCCGAGAAGCTGGCCTCGCTGACGCCGCAGCAGTTCCGGGTGCTGGGTATGCTCGCTGAGGGGCTTCTGAACAAGCAGATTGCGTATGATCTGGATGTGTCGGAGGCGACCATTAAGGCGCACATTACGGCGGTGTTCCGGAAGCTCGGGGTGCGGAACCGGACCCAGGCGGTGATCGCGATTCAGCAGATGGAGATCGATCCATCGGATCAGTCGTTGTCTGGCAGTTGAGCTGACCTGGTTTGGGATTATGAAACGGGGAGCCTTCGGGCTCCCTTTTTTTATGCCCTTGAATAGCGCTCGTGCGCTGGAGTCAGCGCCGGTCGGGCCAGACCCGCCCGACGCCTTGAACGTCTGCGAAGGTTTTTCATTTATTTCGGTACATCTGTACGCGTATTTTTCAGAAGTCATTAAAAATTAATCTATCTGCCATTGTTATTGGCTCTTTCATTCTGTAAATTCGGCTCACACATGTACGCTCAAATTAATAACGGCGTAACGGACAATTTTATTTTCAGAATGAAAGGTGACGAATGAACGCTGCTGTGAAACCCGAATCGATGGGTAATGCCGTGTTTGGACAACCCGATGAGCGTGAGCTGCGGGACAGAATGAAAAAGGAGCTGCCGGCGGATACTTTCCAGGCGCAGACCTGGCGGGTGATCTGGTTTCTCCCGTTGCAGTTGATTATCTGGGGAGGCATCGCGGCGATTCTGCTGGCGGGCTTGCCGTGGTATGCCAATCTGGGGCTGGGTTTGTTGGTGGGGCACACCATCGGTGCTCAGGCATTGCTGGCGCACGAGGTACTGCACGGTGCCCTGGGCATGAGCAAACGTTGGCAGAATGTCTTCGGCTGGCTGGGTTTCGGCCCGATGATTGTGCCCCCGGAGTTCTGGCGCAAGTGGCACAACGTGGTGCATCACGGTAACACCAACACCGGTGACTCCGATCCTGACAGCTTTGGTACGCTGCGCCGTTACAAGACCGATCCCAAACAGAAGAAGTTCACCAAACTGGCGCCAGGGTCAGGCACCTGGTACAGCTATCTGTTCCTGACTTACTCGTTCACGTTCCACGCGCAACTGGTGCTGTGGTTCCAGGCCAAGCGGCGTAAGCAGTTTCAGGGGCTGGACCGCGGCAAAGCGATTCGCCAGACGTTCTACTGTATGGCCGCGTGGGCGGTACTGGCGGTGATCTCGGGGCCGTTGGCGTTGTTTACCGTGTTGATTCCGTTCATGGTCGCCAATGCGCTGGGGCAGGGGTACATCCTCACCAACCATTTCCTGCGTCCGCAGACCGCAACCAATAACCCGCTGGACAACTCCATGAGCCTGCGCAGTAATGCGCTTCTGGATCGCCTGCATTTTCGCTTCAGCCACCATGTGGAGCACCATTTCTTCCCGAAGATGGGGCATAACATGGCACCCAGGGTGCGTAAGTGGCTCGAGGACAATCATGGCGAACGTTACATGGCCATGCCCCATGGCACGGCGCTGAAGCTGCTGCATACGACGCCACGGGTTTACAAGTCGTCCACCGAGTTGGTGGATCCGAATCATCCGGAGCGGGTATTTGATTTGTTGCCGTTGCAGCGAGAGTTTGCGGCGAGTAATCGTCGTTAATCAGGGGGTGTCGGATTACGCCGGAGGCTAATCCGGCTTGCTCCCGGCATACCCCAGTTCCTTGTCCACCAGATTGAACAGCTCCTCGCCACCATGCCAGCGGTCAAAGTTCTCCAGGAACTGGTCGGTGAGGGCACGTTTCCAGCCGATGAAATCGCCGGCCATATGGGCGGTCATGATGACATTGTCCATGTCCCACAATGGGTGATCTTCGGCCAGGGGTTCTTCCTCGAACACATCGAGGCCAGCACCGGCGATCTCGCCACTGCGCAATGCTTCAATCAGATCATCGGTTTTGACGATGGGGCCGCGGCCAATGTTGATGAGACGGGCGTGGGGGCGCATGGCCTTGAAGGCCTTGCGGTCAAACAGCCCTTCGGTCTGGGGCGTTAACGGCGCGGCGATGACCACGTAGTCAGCCAGCGCCAGCTGCTCGAACAACTCCTCGTTGCTGTGTACGGCAATAAAGTCCGGGTCGTCACGGCGGGCCTTGCGGGCAATGCCGTGGGGTTTCATGCCGATGGCGCTGACCAGGCGGCCGATCTGGCGGCCGATGGAGCCGGCGCCTACCACCAGCACCTGATTGCCCTGCGCCCGTTCGGTGTCCCGGTGCTGCCATTTGTGGTCCAGCTGCAGGCGGATTGAGCGGGGGAAGTCCTTGGCGAACATCAGAATGGTGCAGAGCACGTACTCGGCAATGGTGCGGTCGAAAATGCCGCGAGCATTGGTCACCGTTACCTGGCCTTTGGTCAGGGCCGGGAACATCAGCGCGTCTACCCCGGCACTGGTGGCGTGAATCCATTGCAGCTTGTCGGCGGCGGGCCAGGCCGCTTCCAGGGCTTCGGTGCGGAAGTCGGTCACCATCATCACATCGGTGCCGGGCAGGGTGTCTTTCAGAGTCGGTTCGTCATAGGCAAACCGTACCGTGGCCCTTGCCCGCAGTGCGTCCATGCCCGGGGGTTCCTGTTCCCCCGGTGCTGTCAGAACGGTTACGACCGGTTTGCTGTGTTGAGTCATCTTTCCTCCGCGGACCTGTTACCTGGAATCGGGGTGCCGGTGGCTGGTTGCCTGGCGGTGTAACCCTGTCTGTCACAGTCTGGTTTGCGGGGCGCGGGCGGTCAACCTGAGTTCGTCAGACAAAGGGATATGAGCGCTGCAAACAGGCAATGTCAGGCGGCGTGGAATCTTTCTGAGGTTATGTCTTGTACGCCCCCTCCATACTGGCTAACCTGCAGGAGTAGCTTCTTTTTTGCGCTGTTCGCAGGAGGTAGATTTATGGCAGAAGCCGCCAACAACGACACTGGCCAGTCCAAGCCGAGAAAGGTGAAATACCGTAACTCCAAGGCCAGTTGGAACCCTGCCATGCAAGCCGTGCCGGTGCCCGGCATTCGTCGCATGGTGAATATGGCGGCGACCATGAAGGATGTGATTCATCTTTCCATTGGTCAGCCAGACCTGCCGACACCCAGGCATGTCATAGATGCCTATGTTGATGCCCTGCATGCCGGGCAGACAGGCTACACCATGGACGCCGGGCTGCCGGAGCTGCTGGTGGCGCTGCGGGATTACTACGGCAAGCGCTATAACCGCAAGCTGACCCGCGACAATATTCTGATCACCAGCGGTGCGACCGAGGCCATGTATCTGGCGATCTCCGCCACGTCGGCGCCGGGCCGTCAGTTTATCGTGACCGATCCTTCTTTCCTGCTTTACGCACCGCTGATCCGGATGAACGGTGGCGAGGTCAAGTTCGTGCCCACCCACGCCGAGAATAACCATCAGCTCGATCCGGACGAAGTGATCCGGGCCATGGGCCCGCGCACCTTCGCGCTGATTCTGAACAACCCCAACAATCCGACCGGTGCGGTTTACCCCCGCAGCACGGTGGAGACCATTCTCGAAGAATGTGCGTACCGTGGCATCCAGGTGTATGCGGACGAAGTCTACGACCACCTGATTTTTGATGACGAGGACTTTGCCAGTGTCCTCAACTGCTCGATGGACCTGGATAACATCATGTGCATCAGCAGTTTTTCAAAAACCTACAGCATGGCCGGACTAAGAGTCGGCTGGGTGATCGCCAGTCAGGCCGCCATCAAGTCCTTGCGGCGCTTTCACATGTTCACTACCTCGGTGGCCAATACGCCCTCGCAGTTTGCCGGCGTGGCAGCACTGACCGGTGATCAGCAATGCGTCAAAGATATGGTCGACATCTACCGGGAACGTCGCGACAAGGTGGTTGAACTGATCGAACAGACACCGCACCTGACCGGATATAAGCCTGGCGGTGCCTTTTTTGCGTTCCCGGATCTGCCGCGCCATGTCGACGGTTCCGATCTGGCATTGCGCATGCTCAAGGAAACCGGGGTGTGCATGGTGCCGGGGGATGCCTTCGGTGAACACTGCACCAACGCCGTGCGCATCAGTTTTTCCACCACCTGTGAGAAGCTTGAAGCAGCGTTTGACCGGGTGATTCCATGGATGGCCAAACAACAGTTCTGAGGTAGACATGTCAGCCCTGGACTCGGTTCTGATTCAATGCCCGTACTGCTGGGAGATGCTGGATATCAGCGTCGATCCCTCAGTACAGGCGGAACAGGAATACGTGGAAGATTGCCAGGTCTGCTGTCAGCCTATTTTGTTGAAGGTGTGGATGGACGATGACCTGACACCTCACGTGGAAGCCTGTGCGGAAAACAGTTAGGGGCTTCCTGACAAATCCTTAACCTTCCCGATCGTCGGGATGGCATAGTCTACCCCTCTTGAATTCGTGTTCACTCCGGAGAAATGTGCATGTTCGCCAAGCGGTCCTCTGTTTTATCGGCCTTGATGATACTGGCCGTCACCCTGATCAGTGGCTGTGCCACATTGTCCCCGTATTCCATCTCGGAGGGTGAGCTGGAACGGCACCTTCAGGATGCTGTGGCTACCTTTGACCGGGATCAGTTGCAGAGCGGTTCACCTCTGAGCCTCAGTCTCAGTAATGCGGATATCACTCTCGGACCGGACGGTCGTGACGTTGCTGTGATCGACCTTGGCGGGCAGGTGGCACTCAATGCGCTGATGACCAGGCTCCCGGTCGATATTTCCCTGAAAGTCGAGGGTGCGCCGGTCTATGACGCCAAGGAAAAGGCCGTATACATTCGTCGCCTGCAGCTGCTGGATAGCAGCATCGACTCGCCGTTCTTCAAGGGTGATCTCAAGCCGGTCACCGACACGGTGATGCGGGCGGTGGCGCAAATGCTGGAGACCATGCCGGTGTACCGTCTCGACGAGACGGATTTCGCCCAGCGGATGTTCGGCATGGTACCGATGGATGTGCGGGTCGCCCCCGGGCGACTGGAATTTGTGATGTCTGAATAGTCCCCGTGCCACCTGGCCCGGGGGTATGTGGGTCAGGCCAGGCGACGGCAGATTGCGTCGCCGATCTCACGGGTTCCTCGCTGGGCGCCGGCATTCTCTGCCAGATCGGCGGCCACCGCTTCAAACAGTGCCTTGCCAGCGGCGTCCACGGCCGGGTCCCTGCGGCCCAGCCAGTCCAGCATACGGGCGGTGGTGAACAGCATGGCGGTGGGATCCGCCAGACCCTGGCCGGCAATATCCGGCGCGCTGCCGTGGGTGGGCTCGAACATCGAGGGCATGTCCGGATCGGTCGGGTTCAGGTTGCATGAGGGTGCAACGCCCATCCCACCGGACAGCACTGCCGCCAGGTCGGTCAGGATGTCGCCGTGCAGGTTGCTGGCCACCACCACATCAAAAGCCCAGGGGCTTTGCACAAACTTCATGCAGGCCGCATCCACCAGTTCGTGGTGGGTGGCCACGTCCGGATATTCCCGACTGATCTGCTCAAACGCCTCGCTGTACATGTCCCCCCAGTAACGCAGCGCATTGCGCTTGGTGACCAGGCACACCTGGCTGTTGCAGGTGCGGCCGTCGAGGGTCCGGAACTGGCGAGGGCGGTCCTGCTGTGAGCGCTCCCCGGCACGCTGGCGCGCCTGCTCGAAGCCATAACGGATAATGCGGTCGGTGGCGCGGCGGGTAAACACCTCCATCTGCGTTGCGACTTCGTCCGGCGTGCCTTTGCGCAGGCGACCACCCTGGCTGACGTATTCGCCCTCACTGTTTTCGCGAATGACCAGCATGTCGATGTCTTTGGCGCGCTTATCGGCGAGATACTGCCGTGCGCCAGGCAGCAAGCGCGCGGGTCGCTCGCAGACCCACTGATCAAAACCCTTGCGCATGTCCAGCAGCGGTGCAAGCGAGATGCTGTCCGGCAGCAGGTAGCGTTGCGGGTCATCCAGCGGCCCCGGATCGCCGAGGGCGCCGAGAAGGATGGCATCGAACGCCTTGAGCTGGTCCAGCGCATCTTCCGGCATGGACTCGCCATGTTCTTCATGCCAGGCGTGGGAGGGCCAGGGAAAGCGTGTCCACTCCAGGGCGAGGTTGTGCCTGGCCCGAAGGGTTTCCAGGCAGCGCACTGCCTCGGCGACCACTTCCGGGCCGATACCGTCCCCGGGGGTGACTGCGATTCGCGATTTCTGAGCCATTCAAAAACTCCTGTTGGCGTGATCATCGTCGTGCACTGTATGTGTCAGTGTAGTCATGTGGGTTGCGGATGCCAGAGCTTTACGTCATCGATCTTTTACCGGGACGAGCTGCGCAGCTATAGTGAAAACGGGGTAGCGTTTCCAAATGCAGTTTGCCCGACTATGGGTAACGGAGGAGTGTCAGTGAATCAGCCAGCCGTCCTGTTTGATGAGTCCCATTGTGAGCAATGTGCGTGCGGCGAAGGGTTGGACTTCTCCTTCTCGTTCGCCTTCCAGCCCATTGTGGATGTCACCACCAGAGCGGTCTTTGCCTATGAGGCGCTGGTGCGGGGGCGCCAGGGCGAGGGAGCTCTGAGCGTACTGCAACGGGTCAATGAGCAGAACCGCTATTCGTTTGATCAGATTTGCCGCGTCAAAGCGGTCAAGCTGGCGGCCAAGCTCGGCATGGAGCCGAAGCTCAGTATCAATTTCATGCCCAATGCGGTCTATCAGGCGGAGTATTGCATCAGGACCACGCTGGCTGCGGCAGAAACCTACAACTTCGACACCTCCAAGATCATATTTGAAGTGATCGAGGACGAGGAACTGGTCTCGGTCGAGCATCTCGCCTCCATCATCGCGGCGTACAAGAAGATGGGGTTCAGCACGGCCATTGACGACTTCGGTGCCGGCTACTCCCGATACAACATCATGATGGCCAGTCCCCCGGATCTGTTGAAACTGGATATGGCCCTGGTGCGTGACGTTGATCGCGAACCGAATAAACAGGCTGTCGTGGCCGGCATCATCACCATGATGAGCATGCTCGGTGGTAGAATCATTGCGGAAGGTGTGGAAACCGAGAACGAATACGCCTGGCTGCGGTCTCAGGGTATTGCGCTGTTTCAGGGGTATCTGTTTGCCCGCCCGGCATTCGAAGCCCTTCCAGAACCTTATTTTCCGGATTGACTGACATCGAGGTCTCATCTTGCTCTATCGTGTAATCACCGTCGTTGGCGGACTTGTCTTTGTTATCGTCCTGTTTGGTCTGATCTGGTTTTTCTGTAAGCAGTTTCTGCTGCGTCAGGGCGTGAATGAGGGTACATCTGACCGGGCCACCGTGCTGGCCACCTGGACATTCGCCGGTATCAGTGTCGGCATGATCTTCGCGGTGGTGGGGGCGTTCGTGCTTGGGCCTTTTGCTTTCTACCGAACGCTTCAGGGGCAGGATGTTACGGTGTCCGGTGGCGCGGCTATCTGGTGGGGCTTTGGTATTGTGGCCCTGTCCCTGGGCATCACCGCTGCCGGTTTCCTCGGGTTTCTGGCTCTGGTCGGCGCCTACTGAGTCATCGCCTACGCGATCTGGCTCAGCTGCTCACGGAACCAGATCAGTGCAGGCTCCCGCTCGTAGGCCTTGTGCCAGTAAAGATGCACGTCCAGATCCGGCAAGTCCGCCGGTGGCGTCAGAATGCGGATGTTGGCCCGCTCCGCAATGATGCGCGCATAGGTCTCGGGCATGGTTAACAGCAGATCTGTGCTCTCAACCACGCGGCAGGCCGCGTAATAATGCTGGCAGCGCAGGCGTATGTGACGCTGAACACCCAGCCGGGACAGCTCAAAATCCTCGATGCCCGGCCCCTCCGCGCGTGACGATACCAGCACATGGCGGGCGGCAATGTACCGCTCCATAGTCATCGCCTCCTCCGCCAACGGATGATCCTTTCGTGCCAGAACCACCAGCCGATCCTTGCGAAGGCGTTCGTGGGCGGTCTGGTTACTCACGGGTAACAGCACATCCACCGCAAAATCCAGTTTCCCTGCGGCCAGTTGGGTTTCCATATCCCGCCTCGGTATGCGCTGGCTGACAATTTCCAGTTCCGGATAGTCGGCCAGCCGCTGCATCAGTTGCGGCAGGAAGGTTGATTCCAGGATATCCCGTAGCGCGAGAGAGTACGTTTTGCGCTGGCTGGCAGGGTCGAAGGCGTGAAACTGATTAACCGCGCTCTGGATCTGCGTCAGGCCCGGGCGCATGGACTCCAGAAAGCGCCGCGCCAGGGGCGTGGGAATCATCTGGTTGCCCTGACGAGTGAACAGTGGGTCGTCAAAATGATCCCGCAAGCGTGACAAGGAGTGGCTGACGGCAGGCTGCGTCAGGTGCAATGCCCGCGCTGCCCGTGTCAGGCTACCCTCCCGATAGATGGTGTCAAAAACGTTCAGGAGATTAAGGTCCAGCCGGTTCAGTGCCATGCCGAAGGTTCCGCTGCTTGAATAAGTACTGCTTATGATAAACGATAAGAATAATTCAGTCGCGTAATAGTGATGTGGCCCCTAGACTGGGTCAATGGCAAATGACCGGTGACGCGCATCGGTGCAAAAACGACGAGGGCAGGGTTATGGATTTCAACATTTCCGAGAAAGGTCAGGATTATCTCAACCGCGTGAAGCAGTTCATGAAGGATGAGATTTTCCCGATTGAGGAACAGTACCACCGGGAACTGGCAGCCCTGGATAACCGCTGGGTTGTGTTGCCGGTGATCAAGGAACTGAAGGCAAAGGCCAAAGCCCAGGGCTTGTGGAACATGTTCTTCCCGGACGAGAAAAATGGCTGTGGCCTGCTCAACTCCGACTACGCCCTGATTGCCGAGGAAACCGGGCGCAGCTTCATCGCGCCGGAAATCTTCAACTGCAACGCGCCGGACACCGGCAATATGGAAGTACTGATCCACTACGGTTCCGAGGAACAGAAAGCTGAGTGGCTGCCGCGCCTGCAAAGCGGCGAGATCCGTTCCGCATTCTGTATGACCGAGCCGGCCGTGGCCTCGTCTGACGCCACGAATATGGAAGCCACCGCGGTGGTGGAGGGCGACGAAGTCGTGCTCAATGGCCGCAAATGGTGGAGCACGGGCACCGGCCACCCCGACTGCAAAGTCGCGATCTTCATGGGGCTGACCGACCCGGATGCCCACAAGCACCGCCGCCATTCCATGGTGCTGGTGCCGCTGGATACCCCGGGAGTGAACATCGAACGCATGTTGCCGGTGTTTGGTGCCTACGATGAGCCCTATGGCCACGGCGTTGTCGCGTTCGAAAACGTGCGCCTGCCGAAGAGCGCCTTCATCGCCGGCCCCGGCCGTGGTTTTGAGATCGCCCAGGGACGCCTGGGGCCCGGCCGCGTGCACCATTGCATGCGGGCCATCGGTGCGGCAGAGCGCACACTGGAGTTGCTGATCAAGCGGGCCACTACTCGTGAGGCCTTCGGGCGGCCAATCGCCAAGCTGGGCGGCAATCCGGATATCATCGCCAATGCCCGTATGGCTATTGAGCAGGCCCGCCTGCTGACTCTGAAATGCGCTTGGGCACTGGATACCAAGGGTATCATGGGGGCGCTTCAGGAAGTCTCCATGATCAAGGCGGTGATTCCGTCCATGCTGCAAACGATTGTGGATCAGGCCATTCAGATTCACGGTGGGGCCGGGGTCAGTGATGACGACTTCCCGCTGACGCAGTTGTTCGCCTATGCTCGTGTGTTACGCCTGGCTGACGGGCCTGACGAGGTACACCGGGCGATGGTGGCCAGGCTCGAATTGAGAAAGTATAAGAACTGATAGTTCGGTGGCAGAGCGGGCGGCGCTGGCCTTCTGAAACACGCTGTGAATACGTCCATGTACGCTTGGCTTCGCCATCCATGGCTCCGCACAGTTTCAGAAGGCCAGCCCCGCCCACTCTCGTATACCTCCGAGTTAAGCTGACTAAACATCCAATACAACGGGAATCACCATGACACAAAGAGTATTTATCACGGGTGGCGCGAGCGGGCTGGGCCGTGCCATCGCACTGCGTTACGCCAAAGAAGGCGCCAAGGTCTGCATCGGCGACATTAACCCGGAGCAGGGCGTTGGCGTTGAGAAAGAGATAAACGCGGCTGGCGGCGAAGGCTACTTTGTGGAGTGTGATGTCCGCAGGCTGACCGATTTCGAGAAAGTCCGGGATGATCTGGTCAAGAAGTGGGGCGGTGTCGATGTGGTCGTGAATAACGCCGGCGTGGCATCGGCGGGGTCGATTGAAGACACCACCATGGCGGACTGGGAATGGATCCTCGATATCAACGTGCTGGGCGTGGTGCGTGGCTGCAAGGCGTTCACGCCCCAGTTCAAGCAGCAGGGTTCCGGCGCGTTTGTGAACGTGGCGTCGATGGCGGGGCTGATGCTGGCGCCGTTGATGGACAGCTACAATGTGACCAAGGCTGGCGTCATCGCTTTGTCCGAGACCCTGAGCCAGGAGCTGCGGGACGCCGGGATTCATGTGAGCTGTGTGTGCCCGGCATTCTTCCAGACCAATCTGACCAGCAGCATGCGCTCAGATATCCCCGGCATTCAGCAGAACGTGAACAAGCTGATGAAGCGCTCCACGATCACGGCTGAAGATGTTGCCGAGGATATTTTTCGCGCCGTTAAAGACAAGAATTTCTGGGTGCTGCCCCACGCCAAGGAACGTCGCATGTGGATGGTTAAACGCCACGCGCCCTGGGCCTTTGACTGGCTGATGCACCAGGAAAGCAAGCGCTGGATGAACAAGATGGGTGGCGGAAAAGCCTGATCGTGCTGCCGCTGACCGAGATTGAAAAGCTGACAGGAGAATCCTGAATGACCCAGATTGACCAGGCCGTGGACATTCGCGAAGGCGAGGAACTGGACGCCAGCGTTGTTGACCGCTTCATGAAGCAGGCCATTCCGGATCTGCAGGGTGAGCCCGCTATCCGCCAGTACCCCGGTGGCGCCTCCAACCTGACCTATCAGGTGGATTACGGTGACCGTTCCTTTGTGCTGCGGCGGCCGCCGTTTGGCAAGATCGCCAAGTCCGCCCACGACATGCTCCGCGAAGCCAAGGTGATGCGAGCGCTGAAGCCGGTCTACCCATATGTGCCCGACATCATCGCCATCTGTGATGACCACGCTGTGCTGGGCTGCGATTTCTACGTGATGGAACGGCTCAAGGGCATTATTCTGCGCCAGGATTTCCCCAAGGATTTCGAGCTCAGTGAGGCAGACACTCGCAAGCTTTGTCTGAACGTGATCGACAAACTGGTTGACCTGCACACCGTGGACGCCGCCGCGGCGGGCCTCGACAAGCTTGGCAAGGGCGCCGGTTATGTCCAGCGCCAGATCGTCGGCTGGAGCGACCGCTTCCGCAAGGCCCGCACCGACGATGTCGGGGATTTCGAAGCGGTGATGAGCTGGCTCAATGACAAGATGCCGCAAGATATCGCCCAGGTGGTCATCCACAACGACTTCCGTTTCGACAACGTGGTGCTGAACCCGGACAACCCGTTTGAAGTGATCGGCGTACTGGATTGGGAAATGGCCACCATTGGTGACCCGTTGATGGATCTGGGTAACAGCCTGGCCTACTGGATCGAGGCGGACGACGATGGCCCGTTCCAGATGCTGCGGCGCCAACCCACCCACCGGCCAGGCATGCTGACCCGCAAGGAGGTGGTGGAGTACTACATGGACAAGTCCGGCTTCCGGGTCGACAACTTCGACTTCTATGAGATCTACGGCCTGTTCCGTCTCGCGGTGATCGTCCAGCAGATCTATTACCGCTTCTTTCACGGCCAGACCAAAGACAAGCGCTTTGCCGCGTTCGGTCACGCCGTCAATTACCTGGAAAAACGCTGCCAGCGTCTGATCACAGAGAGCTCTCTTTAATGGCGACGATTTATCTGATTCGTCACGGCCAGGCCAGTTTCGGTAAGGAGAATTACGACCAGCTTTCGCCCCGCGGATGGGAGCAGGGGCGGGTGCTGGGCCGCTGGCTGGCAGGCAAGGTACAGCCCAATGCAGTGTTTGGCGGCAACATGGAGCGCCACCGGGAAACGGTAGAGGCCATCGCCAGCGGTTTCGGTGACGCGCTGCCCGATATGCAGGCTGTTGAGGGTCTGAACGAGTTCGATCACATGCAGGTGGTTGAGCGTCTTCGCCCGGAGTGGGCGGACCGCCAGCGCATGGCTTCAGACCTGGCGGCGTTCCCGAAACCGGCGCGGGCGTTCCAGCAGGCCTTCGAGAAAGCCATGGCGCGATGGGTCGGCGGTGAGTTTGACAGCGATTACACCGAAACCTGGCCGGCGTTCCGTGCGCGGGTGATTGCCGCCCTGGACGCGCTGATCGAATACGCCGATGGTGGCGATACGCTGGTCTCCACGTCCGGCGGCCCCATCGCGGTGATTGCCCAGCACCTGCTTGAACTGAGCGACCAGAAAGCGCTGGAGATGAACAACGTCATCGCCAATACCAGCGTGTCCCGGGTTCTGCACTCCGGTCCTCGTCGCAATCTGGCGGTGTTCAACAACTACAGCCACCTGGAAGCGGAAGACCCCGCCCTGGTGACCTTCCGATAACGTATTGAGGTGACTATGAGCAACCAAGACCTGTTTGACCTGAGCGGCAAAGTGGCGCTGATTACCGGTGCCAGCCGCGGCATTGGCGAAAGCATTGCCCGCACCCTGGCGGCATACGGCGCCCACGTCATCTGCAGCAGCCGCAAGATTGACGGCTGTGAAGCCGTCGCCAGCAGTATCCGCGCGGCCGGTGGCAGTGCCGAAGCCTATGCTTGCCACATCGGTGAGATGGATCAGATTGAAGAGATCTGGGCACACATCGAGAAAGCCCATGGCAAGCTGGACGTTCTCGTCAATAACGCTGCCGCTAACCCCTATTTCGGCCCGGTAGAAGACACCGATATTGGGGCTTTCCACAAAACCGTGGACGTCAACATTCGCGGCTATTTCTTCATGTGTGCCCGTGGCGCGCAACTGATGAAGAAAAACGGCGGGGGTTCCATCGTTAACGTGGCGTCGGTCAATGGCGTTAACCCGGGCCATTTCCAGGGGATCTACTCAGTGACCAAGGCCGCCGTGATTTCCATGACCAAGTCGTTCGCGATGGAGTTGGGGCAGCAGAAAATCCGCGTCAATGCGTTGCTGCCCGGCCTGACCGACACCAAATTCGCCAGCGCCCTGACCACCAACGACGCCATCAAGAAGCAGGCCATGGCCCATATTCCCATGAAGCGGGTGGCCGATCCCAGTGAAATGGCCGGTACCGTGCTGTATCTGGCGTCCGGCGCATCCAGCTACACCACCGGTGCGTGCATCAACGCTGACGGCGGTTATCTGACCATTTAACCGGTCAGCTTCCGGCGACTTCGGGTTCCGGCGCACAGCTCAGGATTTCGAAGTCGCCGTTCAGTTCCTCTGCGCGGCCCTGCAGGTGAGCAAGGGTCGTGCGGTCGCCGGCCTGGATCAGCTCATGCATCAGGTCTGCCATGGCGACACGGCTCTCACGCATCATGGTTTGGTAGGCCTCGCCCCGTACCTCCTCTGAATTCAGAATCAGTACTTCCAGTTGCTGTGGAAATGTCGGTTCAGACCGATCCTCCAGCAAGTCCAGCAGCGCGAGTTGCCAGTTCCGGCGGCCCTGCAGCCAGATCTCGGTTTGTGCTCCCCGGCTGGCGGACCAGTCCCGCACGATGTTGTGCTGTTCTTCATTCAGGTCGCCCAGCCACCGTTCCACCCGTTCGGCGGTCCGTTTCGCCCGAGCTGCGGCGGTAGCCTGTGGGGAATCGGCAAGAAACTCCTGCTCCATGTCCTGCTGACTCTCTTGCATATTGGCGGCAAGCTCCCGGACCTGTTCATCGCTCAGGCTCGAAAGCAAGTTGACGGCCACCGGCGTGGCCTGCTCCAGCAGGCTGGGGAAGAAATCGAATAACTGGTTCTGGTGGTAGGTCACGGTGGTCTCGCTCGGTGGGCCGTCGGAGACATCCGCCTCCAGCTCGTCGAGCCAGGCGCGGTAGCGGGGCAGTTCTGCACGGCAGTGCCATTGCCTCAGGGTCTCGATATCGCGGTTGAGCTGCTGCTTCTGGTCGCCGGTGAGGGTAACGTAGTCTTCCACCCACCAGACGATGCCCCAGTCGGCGTAGCGGTAAGCCAGTTTGGTGGAGCTGCAGCCGGCGATCAAAATAACGACCAGAAGCGCCAGTAAAGTGCGTGTTGTGAGGGAACACTGGAAGATGCGCTGCACGCTGGGAAGGGTCAGGTGTCGGAAGTTCATAGCATGCCTGGGTCGGTAAAAAGTCGTATCGAATAAAGATTGCAAGCTCACTAGTATGTGAGGTCGTACTTTCTTTATTTACGATATGCCGGCGTTAACAGATGTGATCGCAGGCTTTCCCAGGAGCCATCATGCCTCGTGTTAAACCTGCCCGTATCCGCCAGCTTGTCTTCGGCTTTTATATGTCTGGCATGATGTCACTGCTGATGTCTGCCGTCATCACCTTTATCAACACCGGTGTCGACGCCGGCTTTGCCGGGCGCTGGGCTGCGGCCTTTCTTGTCGCATGGGCCGTTGCCTTTCCGCTGGTGACCTTTATCGCGCCAGTGGCAGCCAAGCTGACGGCACTCAGTACACGGCGACTCGACCGTGTCGGCGGGCAGGCCCACGGTCCTGAACCGTGAGCCTGTGATCAGCCTTTACATTCGATCTTCGATGTTACCGTTTTCGTCGGAAATCACGATTTCCACACGGCGGTTCTGTTGGCGCCCGGAGGACGTGTCGTTGCTGGCGACCGGGTATTCTTCGCCGTAACCGTGCGTTTCCACCCGGTTGCGGCTGATCCCCATGTCCACCAGAGCATCACGGACCGCTTCGGCTCTGCGCTCGGACAGTCCCTGGTTGTAGGACGCTTCGCCCGTGCTGTCGGTGTAGCCTTCTACGCGAACGCGACGCTCTTCATACTCCGACATAAAGTCTGCCAGGCGCGAAATGGTCTGCTCGCCGGCCGGCTTGAGGTCGGCCTTGTTGAGGTCAAACAGCACGTCCCCGAGGGTCAGGACCATGCCACGGTCTGTCTGCTCCGCTTCCATTTCCTCCATGCGGGCACGAAGCATTTCTGCTTCCCGCCTTGCCTGTTCAGCCGCTGTGGAACTCATCTCCAGTTCCAGCTCCTTGCGGCGCGCCTCGGCTGATTGAATCTCTTCCTGCAGTTGTGCGCGACGGCCCTGCTCACGGGCGATCTCGCCGTGCCGCTTGGCAAGGTATGCCGCGTGTTCCACCGCAATGGTCTCTTCACCCTCTTCCAGAAGATTCTCGGCGCGGGCCAGTTGATCTCTTGCGTTCCTGAGCTGGCGGTCGCCGCTGCGAGCGACATTGGGGTCGTTGCGAATTTCCTCGTAGATGCCGCGAGCCTCGCTCACCTTGTCATTCTCCGGCGGTGTGCTTGCGCAGCCGGCCATGAAGACAGAAAAGCCCACAGCCATACTGAGAGTCATGTTGCGCTTGTTCATAACAATCTCCTTTATCCGGTGCGGCCTTTACTGGCGGTCTTCGATGCGCTGGCGGAGTGCATCAATATTCCGGTTGATCTCTTCCACCGCCTGTTCTGCCTTGGCAGTGTTGGCACGGGCGCCCGCCAGTTGGGCATCCACATCGGCCTGTTCCAGAAGTCGCTCCGCGTCCAGATATTCCTCGCGCTCAATCAGCTCTTCCGCGTCTGCGATCTTGTTCTGGGCCTGGTTAAGCAGCACCGGTTCGTAATCCCGGGCGTCCGAGGACACAGCCTGTTGCACCGAGGTTTCAGCAGCCCGCAATTCACTTTCGGGTGGCTCGCCTGAGCTGGCGCAGCCGCCCAGCACAATCATGGCGCACAGGACACCGGCGGTGCCTGCCTTCGAAGTATGCTTGTTCATGCACTATCTCCTTCCAGTGATGGGCAGTGACTGAGCGCTGCCCGAACGGTAGCCACCCTCTGGTACAGCCACGATCCAGAATCGACGGGTGACTCAGATGACTTACTTCACAGGAGCGCGCTACGAATAAGCGTAGCACCCGGTTTCGTAACGCACATGAAGGATTGGCAAGAAAATTGAAAGGAACCCGGCGGTTGCGCCGGGCTTATTGAATGTTGGTGTTGCCTTTGGCGCGGGACAGGGTAGTGCCGACCGGCGGACGGTGATGCAGAGAGTACAGAACGCGATCAAGAACGGCCTGGCCATTCCATGCCGGGTCGGTATTGACAATGCCAACGACAGCCCAGGTGGTGTTGCTGGCGTCGCGGGTGAAGCCGGCAATGGAACGGACATTTTCGAGATAGCCAGTCTTGATTCGCCCCTGGCCATCCATACCGACATTGCGCAGCCGCCGCGCCATGGTGCCATCCATCGCGATCAACGGCATTGACGCCATCAGGTCGGCGGAGAACGGGCTGTTCCACGCATGCTGCAGAATCTGGGCGCCCTGGCGAGCGGTGATGCGACCGTGGCGGGTCAGGCCCGCGCCGTTATCGATGACCATGCCGGCGGTGTTAACGCCTTTGTTCTCCAGCCAGTCGTAGATCACGCGGATGCCGGCGGCGCGGTCATCATTTTCGCCTTCCGCCCGATGTTCGGCGCCCAGGGTCAGCAGTAACTGACGGGCCATGACGTTACTGCTCCACTTGTTGATATCCCGCACCATGGTGACCAGATCGGGAGAGGTGGTGCGTAACATCAAACGGGCATCCTCGGGCGTCTGGCCGCTGAGGTTGTCACCCGACACCGAGATGCCCATTTCCGACAGCAGCGAGCGTACCAGAGATGCTGAATATTGCTCATGGGGCAGCAGCGAGAAGTAGGCGGTGGTACGGCAGCCCTGTGGCAGCTCCCCGGTGACCCGCACGGTGACGCGCTGATCGGCATGGAACACCGGCTCCCAGGTGAACCCGCGGCGGGACGGGCAGGGCCCTTCGGCAACGGCGGTGACACGGTTATCAATCACCACGTCCGGGAGCGCGGGCGTACTCCAGGCCTGGGTGCCGCGTTCGTCCGCACGAACCTGGAAGTGCAGCAGGTTCAGGTTGGTCAGGAAGGCTGACGGCTCCACCAGAAAGGGCGCATAGGGGTTGTTGCCGTTGTCATCAAAGGCCGGCAGCCCGCCGGCGATTTCGAAGTACCTGCCATCGAGTACAAGGTTGCCATCTATTTCGGTGACACCCATGCCACGAAGCTCGCGCAGGGTGCTCCATAATCGCTCGATGGTAAGCTTCGGGTCGCCGCCGAACTTGACGTAGAAATTCCCGTCCAGGGTGTTGCCCGACAGGACACCGTCGGTGTAGAAGTCGGTATTCCAGTGATGGGTCGGCCCGAGAATTTCCAGGCTGGCGTAGGTTGTGACCAGCTTCATAATGGAGCCGGGACTCATCAGGGCATCGGCGTTGATGTACTGGTCGATACCGGGGCCATTGAGGGGAACAGCCGCGACACTCAACGCTTCGTCATTGCGGAGTGATTCAGAGGCGAAATCCCGTACCTGATTGCTCCAGGTTTTGGCGCTGGCGGTGTTTGAGTCATCACCCGTGGCAGACAACGGATTACCCACCAGGGCAAGGGCGAGGGCACCTGCCAGCGGAAAACGAGAGACTGATTTTTGGAAGTGGAAAGTCGCCGAACGTCGCATGGCCGGACCCGTTATGAGTTATGCCATTACAATAGCCCAAATTCGTCGTGTGTACTATGTGGAAAAGCTCTACATGACGTTAATAAATGCCAGTAGTGTCATTGTTTATACAGCACTTTTGTGACCCCATGTAAGTAGTGTTTGGAATCAGCAAGTTAGGTGAGCCAAACGTAATCAGGGTGCTGTCAATGACTCTGCGTTCAATTTTAAGCGGCTTTCACCGGCTGTGGGGTCATGGAATCCGGTCGTCAAAACGCGTCTCCTAGAACTATGGCCATCAATGGTTCCTGAAAACAATGAGATGGGAGGCTGCCATGATAGGAATACCGCTGGGTTTGATCACCGCCAATGCCGTTGAGTGGGTGTTTCACAAGCACGTGCTTCACGATATGGGGCGGGATCGCAACAGTTTCTGGGCGTTTCACTGGCACGACCACCACCGCAGCGTTCGCAAGAACGGGTTTCTGGATGAGGATTACCGGCAACCGCCACTCACCTGGAACGCCCAGACCAAAGAGGTAGCGGCCCTGTTTGCCGGTGCGGCGGCGGTCACGCCCCTGATGCCGGTTGCGCCATTCTTTGTGGGGACTCTGTATTATTGTGCCTGGAACTACTACCGTGTGCACAAGAAATCCCACCTGGATCCGGAGTGGGCTCGTGATCATCTGCCCTGGCATTACGATCATCACATGGGCCCGAATCCCAACGCCAACTGGTGCGTGACAAAACCCTGGTTTGATCACCTGATGGGCACCCGTGAGCCCATGCAGAATCGCAGGCCTGCGTAATAAGAGGGCCACTTTGTTTCATCGTCAGTAAGGTTGTTTCATGCCCAATATGTTGCTTCACAATGTGAATGTTCTCGGCTCGGTTGCCACCTCCTCGCTCACCGCCTGGCGCGGATGTCTGGTGGTCCGGTCTGTTGCTCAGCCGGAAAAGCCCCTGGTGCTCTACGACATGGAAGCCTGCCCCTATTGCCGCCGGGTGCGGGAGGCGCTGACGGCGTTGAATCTCGACGTGGACATTCGTCCCTGCCCGAAGGGAGGTCGCCGGTTCCGCCCGGAAGCCGAGGCGATGGGTGGTAAGCAGCAGTACCCCCTGCTGGTGGACAACAACACCGGCAAGGTTCTGTACGAATCGACCGCCATTGTGGAATACCTGTTCCGTGAATACGCCGGCCGGCCAGTGCCGCGCTTCTACAGTGCCAGGGCCCATCAGGGCGCTCTTGGATCGATCGCCTCGGCCACCAGTGGGCTTCGCGGTTTGAGGGCAGAGGCCGCCCGGGCGCCGGCGCAGCCGCTGCACCTGTGGAGCTTCGAGGGCAGCCCCTTTTCACGCTTGGTGCGGGAAAAGCTGTGCGAGTTGGAGATACCCTACACGCTGCACAATCTGGGCAAAGAGCACTGGACAGAAATCGGTCCCGCCAAACAACGGATCAAGCCCGGACCCTACCGGCCGATTCCCGGTGGCAAGCGGGATGTCTTCTTTCAGCAGCATCAACGAGTGCAGGTTCCGTACCTGGAAGATCCCAATACCGACGCGAGCCTGTTCGAGTCGTCACGCATTCTTGACTATCTGGACCGCACCTACGCGGGCTGAGCCCATGGCCGCTCGGCCTGCCACAAAGGGGCCGGGCGGCCTGCTCGCAGGCGCTCAGTCCCAGTGCGGTGCAAAGCCCGGATTGGCGATCCGCTCACCCCGGTTCAGGGCATCAATGGCTGCCATGTCCTCGGTGCTCAGACTGATGTTCAGTGCGTCCAGATTGGCTTTCTGGTGATTGGAGCGGGTTGAGGAGGGAATGGGCACCACACCCCGGGCAGCAACCCAGGCGATGGCAATCTGCGCCGGCGACGCATTGTGATCCCTGCCGATACGGATCAGGGTTTCATCTTCCATCACTTTGCCCACGGCCAGTGGCATGTAGCCGGTGACCGGAATGCCCAGCTCCCGGGCGTGATCCACCACTTTACGGTTGCTCAGAAACGGGTGCACCTCCACCTGGTTGGTAAACAGGGCGCCGTCGCCCAGAATGTCCCTGGCCTGATCCATTTGCGCGCAGGTGAAGTTGGAAATACCGATGTGCTCCGCCAGCCCCTCGCGCTGGGCGTCTCGCAGCGCGCCAAGGTATTCGGCCATGGGCACCTGATCGTCCGGCGACGGCCAGTGGATCAGGGCAAGGTCCACATGATCGGTTTTCAGCCTTGCCAGGCTACTGTGGAGGCTGTTGATCAGATCGCTGGCGTGCAGTTTGTCGTGCCAGATCTTGGTGGTCAGAAAGACTTCGCGGCGGGGAATGCCGCTGGACACAATGCCGTCACCCACCTCTGCTTCGTTCTCGTACATCTGGGCGGTATCAATGTGACGGTAACCGAGGGACAAGGCACTTTTTACAGCGTCTCTGGCGTCGTTGCCTTTCAGGCGAAAGGTGCCCATGCCGATTTTCGGAAGTGCATTGAATGACATGATGTCCTCCTGTGCGAAATCTGTGGTTGTAATGTGGTGTCCGCGTGCTGGTTCTTCAAGTGGGCCGCAGGTATCATGGCGACCGTTCAACCGGGCCCGCCATCACGGCGGCGCGAAACGAAGGGGTAAATCATGCTGACCGGCCAGTGTCTCTGCGGCGACATCACCTTTGAATACGAAGGCCCGTTGGGTCCTATCGCTCTGTGTCATTGCAGCCAGTGTCGCCGCGCCCACGGCAGTGCGTTTTCCGCCAGCGCTCCGGTCCAGAAAGTTCGCTTCCGTTTTCTGAGCGGCGAGGACCGGATACAGGAATACGAGTCCCGCCCCGGCAAGTATCGAGCGTTCTGCAGTCGCTGTGGCAGCCATCTTTACAGCCGCCTTGACGCCATCCCGGGTGTCCTGCGCCTGCGTGTTGGTGTGATCAACGAACCCCTGGGTAAATCACCCGCCCAGCACGTCTACGTGGGTTCCAGATCTGACTGGTTCGAGATCACCGATGCCATTCCCCAGTTCGAGAAAACCTCAAGAACCAACGACCCGAACTGATACCCGGTGGTGAAGCGTCCCGCAGGCCGCTACTTCGCGGGTCTGATGCGATAGACCTTGCCGTCGGAAGAGTCGGTCAGCAGCCACAAGGCGCCGTCCGGTCCCATCCGTACGTCGCGGATGCGCTCACCGAGGTCGGTCAGCAAATCCTCCTCTTCGATCACTTTTTCGTCTTCAATGCGCAAACGCACCAGTTTGCGCATTTTCAAAGCGCCCACGAACAGGTCGCCCTGCCATTCCGGAAACTGTTCCCCGGTATAGAACGCCATGCCGGATGGAGCGATGGACGGATCCCAGTAGTGCAGGGGATCGGTAACGCCCTCCATGGTGGTCTTGTTGGAGATGGTAGCGCCGGAGTAGTCAATGCCGTAGGTCACCGTCGGCCAGCCGTAGTTGTTGCCGGCGCGGATGATGTTGATCTCGTCGCCGCCTCTGGGACCGTGTTCGTTGCTCCAGATCTCGCCAGTTTCCGGATGAATGGTCATACCCTGGATATTGCGGTTGCCATAGGTGAAGAAAGAATCGTTTACCGCCGAATCGTCGAGGAACGGGTTGCCCGGGGCGGGGTCGCCTTCAATGGTAATGCGGTGAACCCCACCGGCGTCGTCGTCGGTTAGCTGGGCCCGGTCCATCTTGCCGCGGTCGCCCACGGCTACATAGAGGCGGCCCTCGGCATCAAACTCCATGCGGCCGGCGAAGTGCCGGCTGGTGTCACCCCGTGGCATGGCTTCGAAAATCACCTCCACATCCTCAAGCCGGTCTCCCTGCAGGGTTGCCCGGGCGACGCGGGTGGTCATACCCTCGCGGCTGACTTTGTGGGCGTAGCTGAGAAACAGAGTTTGGTTGTTCTCGAAATCCGGGTGCAGGATGACGTCCAGCAGCCCACCCTGGCCGGATACCACCAGATCGGGCAGGCCCTCGATGGGGACTTTCTGGAGTTTTCCGTCGCGGATGCGTCGCAGTTGACCGTTACGCTCGGTAACCAGTTGCGAGCCGTCCGGCAGAAAGGCCAGTGCCCACGGGTGGGCAAGGCCCTCCGCGATGGTTTCCAGCTGGAACGTGGCTTTGTCGGAAGTGAAGGTTTGCGCGGCACCGTGGCTGACAGTGGCAATACCGGTGAGCGTCAGTGCGGTTGCGATTCGAGCGGCCAGGTTCATGTACCCGTCTCCCTTCGTTCGTGTCTGCCGGAACATCCATTATGAATGCAGTCTAGCATCGGATACGAAGGGAGACGCTGCAGGTATCAGAATTTGTAGGTCACAGAGCCGATCACCGTCCGCTTGGTGCCAACGAAGCAGTCGCCCCGGGCCAGGCAGGTGGAGAAGTAGGTTTCGTTCTCGATGTTGTTAACGTTCAGGCTCAGATCCCAGTTGCCCCGGCCGTAGCCAATCATGGCATCAAACAGCGTTACGGCGGGGGTCTTGAGCTCATCGGCACCGTCCCAGCTGCTACCGACATAGCGTACGCCCGCCCCGGCACGGAATCCCGGAATACCGGCGATGGCGAAGTCGTGCTGGCTCCAGGCAGACGCGGTGTGCTCGGGAATACTGGCCAGGCGTGCGCCTTCATTGGCGCCTTCTTTCACTTCTGTGTCGGTGTAGGCGTAGCTGGCCAGAACATTCCATCCCGGATTGAGCGCCATGTAGGCCTCCAGTTCCACACCCCGGGCCTCGGTTTTCCCGTTCTGGATCTGATTATTGGGGTTGGCCGGATCAGGCGCGCGGCGGTTCTTCTCCTGCAGGTCGTAAACGGTTGCCGTGAAGAAGCTGGCGGATCCCCTTGGCTGATACTTGGCGCCCAGCTCGATCTGTTCACCTTCCAGCGGCTTGAAGGGCTGGTTGAAGGCGTCGAGCGCGTTGATAGGTTCGAACGATTCGGAGTAACTGATGTAAGGCGACAGCCCGAAGCCGGTCTTGTACATCAACCCGGCGCGGGTGGTAACTTCGTTGTCCTCAAAGCTTTCCCCGCCTTCGGTCTTGTTACGGGCGTTGTCGTAGCGCAGTCCCAGCACGGCAATCCAGCGCTCGTTGATGGCCACCTGATCCTGCAGGTACGCGCCGGTCTGACGCACGGTGTTTTCCGGAATGTCGCTGTAATCGGCATCGGTGATGCGCGTGTCATTACCGTACACCGGGTTGTACAGGTTCAAATCACCGATGTCCGCCAGAAACGCGGTGCGACCGTCGCTCTCGGCCCGCTGGTAATCCAGCCCGGCAATGACGGTGTGGGTGAAGTTGTCGGGGCCGAAGACCGCCTCCACCTGGTTGTCCACTGTCAGCGATTTCAGGTTGGGTTCATTGGCGTAGGCCACCCGTGAAATATCGCCGTTGTCCCGCAGAGTGGGCGGGAAAGACGGGTAGATTGACTGGTAGGTCACTTCGCTTTCCGAGTAGCGCAGGTTCTGGCGAACGGCCCAGGTGTCGTTGAAGCGGTGGCTGAACAGGGACGTTACCGCATCTTCCTTGGTGTCATAGCGGTCGAAATCCGGCTCACTCATGAAGACGTCGATGGGAATGTCCGGCAGGCCATTGGGCGCCGGTTTCACGGTTCCGGCGTGGGGCAGGAACTGGGTGGTGGAGCCACCGCGGTCCTCCTGGTGCAACGCCATCAGGGTCCAGTCGGTGCGGTCGCTCGGGCGCCAGGTAATGGACGGGGCAATGACCACGCGGTTGTCTTCCACCTGTTTGACCTGGGTGTCGCTGTCCCGGCCCAGCGCTACCAGGCGATAGAGCAGGGTGCCGTCGGCATTGAGCGGGCCGGTGGTGTCGATGGCGGCCTGTTTGCGGCCGTTGTTGCCAACCTGCAGGCTCAGTTCGCTCTGTTGCTCCGCGAGCGGGCGTTTGGAGGCCAGGTTAATGATGCCGCCGACATTGCCCTGCCCGAACATCACCGACGAAGGCCCCCTTACGATTTCAATGCGTTCCAGAGTGTAGGGCTCGGTGCGGGGGCGGTTATAGAAACCGAAGCCCTTCTTCATGCCATCAAGGAAAATCACCGGATCCCCACCGCGGATGGACTGCCAGTCGCCCCGGCTGTCCAGGCCGAACTGTTCAGCGCCGACACCGGCGGAATAACGCAGGGCTTCCTGCACACTGGTGACGCCCTGATCTTCCATCTGTTGACGGGTGACGACCGAAATGGCCTGCGGGGTTTCTGCAATCGGCGTGCTGGTTTTGGTGGCGCTCAACGCCGTTTTTGCGCGGTAGCCGTCGACCGGTGCCCGGGGATCTTCCAGGCGCTCGCCGGTCACTTCGATGGCGCCCAGCGTGGCGGTTTCGGCCTGGGCAGCGGGAGCGAGAAGCGGTGTCAACAACAGGCCGGACGTGAGCCAGGCGGACGCAGTTAAAGAGGAAACACGGGGTGCACGGGTGCATTTTTCAGACAACATGGACAGCTTACCTTTGGTCTGTATGGAAGATGCTCGCCGACGAACAAGTAACATTGCCGGGTTTTAATTCGGCGCTAATAATAATGATAACGATTAACATTTGCAATGTTGTGATGTAAATTGGTGGGGTGACGTCAGGTAGCGATTAGGGAGGGCGCAATGACACCGGAAGAGGAAGCCATCGAAGGACTGAAACTGGCCGCAAGCTGCGGCCTGTCTATTCTGGTGCTGGCCAGTATCCTGCTGCTTGGCTCGGCACTGGCTGGCGTCTAGCCGCGGCGATACGGTCCTTGCGGTAGATGCCGCAAGTGCCACAGTAGCCGCCATCCGGCAGCAGATACTTCAGGCAGCAGCCTCTGCGCTGCGGAATCGCACAGGGCTGCTGGCTGAACTCGGTGGGAATCCAGTCGATAAAACGATTGGCATCGCACTCGAACTGCTTGAGCCAGGCCTGCGCCAGCTGGCACAGGGCCGTGGGTTCGGCCCGGTTCCAGACCACCGAGAAAGGGGCGCCCAGCCCGAGACCGATGCTGCTCCAGTAGGCCCCCGGGCTGATCCCCAATACCTTGCGGAACATCGGATACCAGTCGTTGGCGAGGGCTGCCATGCCGCTGACAAACCCGGGCACCGACACCGGGGGCCCGCTGCTTGTCATCCCCCAGCGTGTCGGGGGCGTGTCCACAGCATCGAACGCCGTGCGCGTCGGGAGCATTGTGAAAAAGATGCGATCCGGATCGGGCAGTGGCGTTTCACCCTGCAGAAACAGCCGCAGGGTCAGCGGCGCAATAATGTTGAGTGCGAGATCCTGCTGCAATACCGATAACCGCGCGGTGACGGCTCTGGCGGTTTGCGCGTCTGCATAGTCATCGCGGATCTGTCGTGTCAGCCGTTCCGGTTCGCTGAGGCATTGTGCCAGAGACATCAGGGCAGGCTGCCGGGGCTCCTGTGGTTGCAGCGCTCCCTTAATTGCTCCCTTCAGCGCTACCCCCAGTTCGGCATCCCGGTCCAGCCCGGCCTTTGCCAGCAGGTCGTGGTAGCGTTGCGGCCATTGCCGGTTGTCGGTGTCAGGCGCGGCCATGTCGGCTTAATCCCCACAGGAAGTAAACGCCGCCAACCAGCGCTGCCAACAACCCGGCCGGAAGTTGAGCCGGGAACACCACGATGCGGGACAGGTAATCGGCAACGGCAAGCAGCAGCCCGCCCACCAGACCCGCCACAATCATCTGGCGGCCAACAGTTTGCTGTCCCAGCACACGGGCCAGATGGGGCGCGATCAGGCCGGCAAAACTCAGCGGCCCGATCACCACCGTGGCGGAAGCCGTCAGCACCGCCGCTACCAACAGCAGCAACAGTCGGGCCCGAGCCACCGGCAACCCCAGCGATGAGGCCGAGGTGTCGCCAAGAGGAAGCAGGGTGAGCGGACGCACCCCCAGGCCCAACAGCCCGCAGATCAGCAACACAAAGGCCATCAGGCCGAACGCTTCATGTTCCGAAATCAGCCAGGTGGAGCCGTACATCCAGTTCAGCAACGGGGCCGCAACGGGGCCGCCGGAGGCCATCACCAGTCGCAGGCCGGCGTCCATGAACACGTACAGTGCCAGGCCACCAAGCAGAAGCTGGTTGCCGGCAAAGCGGTGTTTGCGGGCCAGCAGGATCAGCAGGCCCAGGGCCGCGGCGGCACCGAGTGTGGCCGCGCCCAGCTGACCCACCCGACCCACCTCCAGTCCGGAAAGCACGATCACCACCATCACCAGTGCCGCGCCCCCGCTGATGCCCAGCATTTCTGGGCTGCCCATGGGGTTGCCGGTCATCCGTTGTATCAGCGTGCCGGCCAGCCCCAGCGCGACTCCGGCCAGCATGGCTGCCAGCAATCTCGGCCCCCGCCAGACCCAGGCCTCGTGCCACTGGCTGATCGGGGTCCAGTTCCAGCCTTCCAGGCCTGGTGACCAGCCCATGGAGATCACGATGGTGGCCAGCAGCAGGGTGACCAGTGCACCCCCAATCAGCACGGGGGACCGGCGTTGCGGCAGGAACCTGGCGGGGCCTGATTCCTGACCCGGCATACGGTGGGTGTCTCTGAAGCCCTGCAGAGCCAGCAGGATAACCGGTCCGCCGATCAATGCGGTGGTCGTACCGGTGGGCACCAGTGAGCCGTCACCCCAGGTCGAGGCCCAGTGCGCCAATGTGTCGGCCAGCAGCAACAGGCCGCCGCCCAGCAAGGTGCTCCACAGCAGCCGGCTGCCGAGGGTGCGGGCGCCGAGCAGGCGCGCCAGCACCGGAGCGGCCAACCCGATAAACGCCACGACACCGACCCGACTGACCACGGTCGTGCTCATGACCACCACCAGAAGCAGGGCCAGCATCCGGACCAGGGCGACTTTTGCCCCCAGCGAGCTGGCGGAGGCCTGCCCCAGCTGCAGCAACTGCAAGGGCCGAATCAGTGCCAGCATCAGCATGGCCAGCACCAGCACCCGCGGCCAGAGATCCATGAACGGCCCCCAGTTGTTCTGAACCAGAGAGCCGGCACCCCAGATAAACAGGTTGCCGAGCCACTCGCCTTTCAGCAGCAGGAAGGCCATGTTCATGGCACCGAGGAAAAAGGTGATCACCAGCCCGGCCAGAATCACGGTGACCGGCGAAAAGCCCAGGCGCCATGTCAGCGCGATCACCAGCCCGATGGCCAGCAGCCCGCCGGCCAGTGCCGCCAGATCCGGGCTAAAGGCCAGCAGGCCTGGAGCGAACAGGGTGGCCACCGTGACCCCGAATTGCCCGCCGGCTTCCACCCCGAGTGTGGTGGGCGACGCCAGTGGATTGCCGAGAATCTGCTGGGTCACGGCGCCGGCCAGGCCCAGGCCGCAGCCAATCAGTACGGCGATCGACACCCGCGGCGCCCAGCTGTAGTGCGCCAGCACCGAGGAATACTGATCCGGATCGAAGGTCCAGAAGGCGGCAACCAGGGCAGCGGGCTGCAGCTGGTTGAGCCAGGGCATGGCACTGGCGGCCAGGGCACCCAGCCAGAGGACAACCGCCGCGAAGGGCAGCGTGGCCGGGATGGTCGGGCGCGCCGATGGCAGGCGGGCGGACTCAGCGTACATTGTCGTGGCCTCCGGCCAACAGGCTGTCGGTGAGCTGAACCGCCAGCCGTTTGATCTGGAACAGGCCGCCGAAAGGCCAGGTGGTATCGACCGGATAGATCTGCTGCTGTTTTACCGGTGGCAAATAGGTCCAGAACGGGCTCATCGCCAGCGTGTCCGCGAGCCCCGGCGGCAGGGGGGAAATCACCACGATGCGACTGTTCCCATAAGGCGCAAGCGCTTCCAGACCGACCACGGAAAATCCCCAGAAATTGCCCTTCCGCGGCCAGGCGTTGCTCAGGCCGAGGCCGTCCAGAACGGTCTGGTAGAGGCCGTTGGGGGCGTAGATCCGCACATGGCGGTCGTCCAGAAAATTCACCAGAGCCACCGGGCGGTCGCTCAGGTCTGCGGTTTCCAGTCGTTGCCGTTGGATCGCCAGGGTTTCCTCGATATCGGCAATCACGGCGTCTGCGCGGTCTTCGCGACCCAGCATCTGCCCCAGTGTCACCAGCATTTCACGAGATTTCTCCCGTGGTCGGCTGCCTTCCCGGTACACGCTGATGACGTAGGTGGGGGCGATCCGCTCCAGCAGTTCTGCGGCCGGTGCCATTTCGGCACTGGTGACAATCAGGTCCGGTTTCAGCTCGGCAATGGCCTCAAGGCTGGGGGCCACGCGGGTGCCGATATTGTGCACACCCTCCGGGAGTTCCGGCTCCTTGACCCAGACGGAATAGCCGTCACGATCCGCCATGCCGATCGGCGTCACACCTAGGAGCAGCAACGCTTCCGTGGCCGCCCAGTTGAGGGTTACCACCCGCGCTGGCGGTTCATCCAGGCTGACCGTGCCGTACTCATGTTGCCATGTAGCCGCACCCGCCAGCATGGGGGCCAGGCTCAACAGCAGTGCCATAACCAGGTGAACCGGCCGGTGTTCAGTGAACATAGGACACCCACTGGCCCGGTGCGCGTTCGAGCACGCCCATGGGCACGCCGTAAATAGACTCGAGGATGCCGGAGTCCATGATGTTGCGGGGGCTGCCGTCGGCGACCAACGCCCCGGACTTCAGTGCCACCAGTCGGTCGCAGAAACGGGCCGCGAGGTCCACATCGTGCAGCACCACCACCACCGTGAGTTCCCGTTCCTCTGCGAGGCGATGCACCAGCCGCAGGGTCTCGACCTGGTGTTTCACGTCGAGGGCGGAGATGGGCTCGTCCAGCAGCAGACAACGGGTCTGCTGGGCCAGCAACAGGGCGATCCACGCGCGCTGCCGTTCGCCGCCCGACAGGGTATCCACCGAGCGATGCTGGAACCGGGTAAGCCCGGTATCCTTGATGGCCTGGTCGATCAACCGATGGTCTTCGGCGTTGTAACGCCCGAGTGGCCCCCGCCAGGGGTAGCGACCCAGAGCAACCAGTTCGCGCACGGTCAGTCCGTCGGTTCCCGGCGGGTGCTGGGGCAGGTAGCCCACCGTACGCGCAAACTCGCGGGCACCGGTGCGTTGGAAAGAGGTGCCCAGCACACGGACGTCGCCAGCAGACGGCGCCATCTGACGCGCCAGGATTTTCAACAGCGTGGACTTGCCGGAGCCATTGTGACCGAGCAGTGCCGTCACTTCACCTTCGCGAAAGTCCAGAGTGACATTGCGAAGGATGGCGGCGTCACCGATGCGCACACCCAGGCCGGATACTTTGAAGAACGCAGACATGCAGGCTCCCGGATTTGTGGGACGTTTCAGAGGGATAAGCTCCGAGGGCCTGCAGAATAATCTAAATGCGAATTACTATCAATATAATTTAAGACAGAGCTCCGGTGGTTCAGACCTGGCCGGTCTGCACCCGCCATTGGGCCGCGTAGGCGCCATCGTGGTCCAGCAGCTGTTGATGCGTGCCGCTTTCCACCACCGTGCCGGCATCCACAACGGCGATGGTGTCCGCATCGACGATGGTGGACAGGCGGTGGGCAATCATGATCACCGTGCGGTTATGGCCAATGCGCTTGAGGGAGCGCTGGATGGCGGCTTCGGTTTCGTTGTCTACGGCACTGGTGGCTTCGTCCAGAACCAGAATGGGCGGATTCTTGAGCAGCGCGCGGGCCAGGGAAAGGCGCTGTCGCTGGCCACCGGAAAGGCGAATGCCACGCTCCCCCACCGGGGTATCGAGGCCATCGGGCAGGGCTTCGATAAAAGACCAGGCTTCGGCGGTCTTCGCGGCGTCGATGATCTCGCTGTCTGACGCATCTGGCTTGCCGTAGGTCAGGTTGTCGCGAATGCTGCCCTCGAACAGGTACACATCCTGGCTCACCAGCCCGATGGCGTTACGCAGGGATTTCAGGCTGATGCCCTGAATGGGTTGGCCATCGATGCGGATATCGCCGTGGCTGGGGTCGTAGAATCTCAGCAGCAGTTTGATCAGCGTCGACTTGCCGGAGCCGGTTGCGCCCACCAGCGCCAGGGTATTGCCCGCCGGTACATGCAGGTCGATATCGCAAATGCCGGCGCCACTGCTGGGATAGTGAAAGCTTACTTTGTTCAGGGTGACCTCGCCCTGAACCGGCTCGCTGAGCGCCTTGCCGGCTGCGTCCCGCACGTGGACCGGTTCCGACAGCAGGTCGAGGATGCGTCGGGTGCTGGCCATGGCGCGCTCGAACAGGTCAATCACTTCCGCCAGTCCGGTCAGCGGCCAGAGCAAGCGCTGGGTGAGGAACACCAGCACGCCGTAGGCGCCCACGTTCAGGTCGCCACTCAGGGCCATCATGCCACCCACGGTGAATGTCGCGAGGAAGCCGGCGAGAATGGCCATGCGGATGATCGGGATAAACGCCGAGCTGATGCGAATGGCGCGGCGATTGGCCTCCACGTAAGCTTCGCTACTTTCTTTCAGGCGCCGGGCTTCCCGGGTTTCAGCGGTGAAGCTCTTGATGGTGGCAATGCCGCCGAGGTTGTTGGCGAGGCGGCTGGACAGATCCCCCACCTTTTCACGCACGTCGGCGTACAAGGGGCCGGCCTTGCGCTGGAAATAGAACGCGCCCCAGATGATCAGCGGGATCGGCGTGAAGGCGAGCAGCGCAATCAGTGGAGACAGCACAAAGAAGACCGCGCCCACAGCGATCACGGTGACCACCACCTGGATCATGGCGTTGGCACCGCCGTCGAGGAAGCGTTCCAGCTGGTTTACGTCGTCGTTCATGGTGGCCACTAACTGACCGGAGCTGCGGGCCTCGAAAAAGCTCATGTCCAGGCGCTGGGCATGCTCATAGGCATCCTGTCGCAGATCCGACTGCAGCCGCTGGGCCAGATTGCGCCAGAGGATCTGAAACAGGTATTCGAACAGGGACTCACCGGCCCAGATGAAGAAGGTCAGGATGGCCAGAATGGTGATCTGTTCTTGCGCGGTCTCAAACCCGAGGCCGGCCACAAAGCTCTCTTCCTTGTTGACCACCACATCAATGGCCACGCCGATGAGAATTTCCGGCGCAATGTCGAACAGCTTGTTGATGACCGAGCAGGTGGCGGCCGCGATGATCTGGCGGCGGTAACCCCGGGCATACCTGAGCAGGCGTGCCAGGGCGGCAAAGCTACTGGTGGTGTTGTGGCTGGTTGAAGACATACTCCGCTTCTCTCCTGTGAAACGCGCGGGCAATGAGCGGCCTGCAAGTGTAAAGGCGGCAAGGGTAGCGGATTCACTGATCGTTTAAAAGAGAATCATTATCACTTGCGGGTGTTCTGTTGCAACCAGCGGTCCAGTTTGTCTGCGAATTCCTTGCGATCGCCCTGGTTGAACGGCGCGGGGCCCCCGGTAACCTGCCCGGCGTTTCGCATCTCTTCCATGAAGTTACGCATGGCGAGGCGCTGGCGGATATTTTCTTTGGTGAACGCCTGGCCCCGAGGGTTGAAGACGTCTGCGCCTTTTTCGATGGCTTCGGCGGCCAGCGGGATGTCCTGGGTTATGACCAGGTCGCCTTTGTGCATCTGGTCCATAATTTCGTTGTCGGCGACGTCGAAGCCCTGGGGGACCTGCCGGCGGCTGATGTAGGGGCTCGGAGGCAGGGTGATGGCGTGGTTGGCGATAAAGGTGGTCTGGATTTGCCAGCGGGTGGCGGCACGGCAGAGGATTTCCCGGATGGGTACGGGGCAGGCGTCGGCGTCGACCCAGATTGGCATGGTTGGTTCCTTTGTCGGTTTGGCTCTTGGGGAGGAGTTTACCGTTTGTTGTTGTGAGCCTGGTAGTTCTGGTCCGCGTATTTATGATCAGGCCTGCGAGTTGGGCGCGGGGCGCTCTTGCAGATCACTTTCCAAAAAATGCTACGAGCACATCCGTGTGCGCTTGATCTCCGGCCATCCATGGCCTCCGACATTTTTGGAACGTGATCCGCAGGAGCGCCGTCCGGCTTCACGGAAAACTCCGCGACCGAGCCGTGTTAAACAGCAGCTCAGGGGAGTCTGAGGAATGGCACGATTTGCTTTCGTTTTTGTGTTGATGGCGCTAATTGGGGCACCGCAAACCGTGAATGCCGACGAGTCGGAGGCCTGGGAAGCCCTGCGAGAAGGCCGGGCCGTGCTGATGCTGCGTCATGCCCTGGCGCCCGGCACCGGTGATCCGGCCAACTTCGATGTGGATGACTGCAGCACCCAGCGCAATCTGAATGATCAGGGGCGGGCGCAGGCGAAGGCCTGGAAGCCGTTTTTGCGGGATCAGGGCATTGATGAGGCCCGGGTGTTCACCAGCCAGTGGTGCCGCTGCCTGGAAACGGCCCGCGGGATGGATGTGGGGGAGGTGACGGAGTGGCCGTCGCTGAATTCATTCTTCCGCAATCGGGCGGATGGCGGTATGGCAACGAAGCAGACCATCGCGCGGGTCAACGAGCTGGGTGAGGGGCTGCCGGTTGTGCTGGTGTCTCATCAGGTCAATATCACCCGGCTCGCAGGGGTGTTTCCGGCGTCCAACGAGGGGGTCATCATTGCTCTGCCATTGTCTGAGGCCCCGACCATTCTGGCGCGGGTTTCGCCCGAAACCTGATGGGCCTTGCAACCGGTGTCGGCGGTTTCTGGTAAACTGCGTACTTTTTTACCGCTACAGGAATCAGCGCATGTCCCAGCTACCGCCTTGCCCCCAATGTCAGTCCGAATACGCCTACACAGATGGAGAACAGCTGGTGTGCCCGGAGTGTGGCCATGAATGGACAGAGGCGGAAGCCGCGGCCGCCGAAGCGAGCAATACTATCCGCGACGCCAACGGTAACGAGCTGCAGGACGGCGATACCGTTACGGTGATCAAGGATCTGAAGGTGAAAGGCTCCAGTTTGGTGGTGAAAGTGGGCACCAAAGTGAAAAACATCCGTCTGGTGGACGGTGATCATGACATCGACTGCAAGATCGAAGGTATTGGCGCCATGAAGCTGAAATCGGAATTTGTGAAAAAAGCCTGAGACCGACTTGAACAGCGCCGCGGTCAGGCGGCGCTCTGGACTTGATGGTCAAGCTGCCGGGCCAGTTCCGGTTCCAGTTTTAACGCGTTTGCCAGTTGATCCAGCCATGCCCGTTCCATGGGGTTCTGGTTGTCGATCATGATCGCGCTGACCAGATAGATTTCACGGCTTGCCTGGGGAGAGTCGGCATTGCGTGCCAGCTCCGCCGCATCCAGCGGGGCATCAAATTGCTGTTGAATCCACGCATGCAGTTCGTCGTCTGGTCCCAGCTTTTCAATTTCCTGGGTCAGTATCGTGCGCTCGTTGGCATCAATGTGGCCGTCGGCCCGTGCGGCCATGATCATGGCTTGCAGTATTTCCAGTCCACGACGCTCCTGGGCCTGCCCCTGCAGTTGTTCGATCGGCTGTCCCTGGTTGTGAGTGGCCATGGGTTGCGGGCCGCCCCGGGCGTTGTCCTGGTAATTCTGATAGGCCTTCCAGGCGAGCACGCCCACGCCCGCCAGAGCGCCGTATTTCAGTGCCGTGCCACCCATCTTGCGCCCGCGTTTCGATCCCAGCATCAGGCCCAGTGCACCGCCGCCAAGCAGGCTCTTGACGTCCACGCCGCGGCTGCCTCCTTGTCCGCCGCGGAACTGCGTGCCAACGTTCTGAACCACTTTGTTCAGGTCCATGCCGCTCTGTGATCCGCCGCCAGAGGGACTACCTGAGGCCTGTTGCATGATCTGGTTCAACACGTTCATCACGTTCATGGTGGTGCTCCTCACGATGGGATACGTCGCTTTATTCTAGACTGGCTATTTTTCCTTTTTCATTAAGCTGTTGTTAGCTTCTGGCAGGCGGTTCCCCGCGCGGGTGTATTGAACTATTCGTGGTCATCGTCTAAATATTAAACAGAGCGCCTTCGGGGCCTCTGCGCAAGTCCCAGCAACGCGAAACCCGCGTTCCAACAAAACAGCCACCCCAGAACTGCCGGCCGGCCCGCCACAAGCAGGCTTTCTTCGCAGTCAGCGCCTTCACCAAAAGGCAGGGGAGAGGAGGATGGGATGAGACAACGCCACGAATTTCACGTGGACAGCACCCGTTACCTGGATGATCACGGCAAGCCACTTGGCGAGCTGCCACCTCAGGCCGAACAGACCGAACGTACCCTGGCCGCCTACCGCAACATGGTGCTGACCCGCGCCTTTGACACCAAAACCATCGCCTTGCAGCGCACCGGCAAATGCGGGACCTACCCGTCGGTTCTCGGGCATGAGGTGATTGGCACCGCGATCGGCCAGAGCCTGGCCAGTACCGATGTGTTCGTACCCTACTACCGGGATCAGGCAACGCACATCCTGCGTGGCGTCAGCCTCACGGAATTGCTGCTGTACTGGGGGGGCGATGAACGTGGCAGTGCCTGGAAACACTGCCCCGAAGACCTGCCCATCTCGGTACCCATTGCCACCCAGTGCTGTCATGCGGTGGGTGTGGCCTCCGCTTTCCGGATTCGCGGTGAAGCCCGTGCCGTAGTCTGCTGCGTCGGGGATGGAGGGACGTCGAAAGGGGATTTCCTGGAAAGCATCAACCTGGCCGGGGCCTGGCATTTGCCGGTGGTGTTCGTGGTGATCAACAACCAATGGGCGATTTCCACCCCTCGCACAGTTCAGAGCAGTGCCGAGACCATTGCACAGAAAGCGATCGGGGCCGGACTGCCCGGGCATGTGGTGGATGGCAACGATTACTTTGCGGTGACCGAAACCATGGATCAGGCACTGGCGCGTGCCCATGGCGGTAAAGGTGCGTCGGTCATCGAGGCGGTGACGTACCGGCTCGGGGATCACACCACCGCCGATGACGCCACCCGGTATCGCAGTGCCGAGGAACTGAAAAAGGCCTGGGAAAGAGACGGCCTCAAACGCCTGCAGAATTACCTCCACAACACCGGCCTCTGGGATCCGGAGCAAGAAAAACGATTGCAATCCGAATGCAAAGAGGCGGTCGACAGGGCGGTTGAGGCCTATCTGGCGACCGAGCCTGAGCCACCGACCGCGATGGTGGACTACCTGTTTGAAACTGTGCCGATGGCGCTGCAGGCCCAACGCGAACGGATTGCTGACAAGTATCGTGCCCGCACCGGGCAGGGAGGTGCCGCATGAACGCGTCTGCGCAGAAAGCCGTTGCCCGGTCCAGTGCCAGCGAAGTGAAGGACATCACTCTGGTCGAGGCCGTGAACATGGCCCTGGCCTGGGAGATGGCCCACGATGAAAGCGTGGTGGTGCTGGGTGAGGATATCGCCACCAACGGCGGTGTGTTCCGGGCGACGGTGGGCCTCAAGGAGCGCTTCGGATACAAGCGGGTGATGGACACGCCGCTGGCGGAAAACCTGATTGCCGGTGCCGCCATCGGGATGGCCGTCCAGGGTCTGAAACCGGTGGCGGAATTCCAGTTCATGGGCTTCATCTACGCCGGTATGGAGCAGATGGTCAGCCACGCTGCGCGTATGCGCAACCGCACCCGTGGCCGGTTGCATTGCCCGTTGGTGTATCGCGCGCCGTTCGGTGGCGGCATTCACGCGCCGGAGCATCATTCGGAAAGTACCGAGGCGCTGTTCGCCCATGTGCCCGGCTTGCGCGTGGTGATTCCCAGTTCGCCACAGCGCGCCTATGGGCTGCTGCTGGCGGCGATTCGCAACCCGGATCCGGTGGTGTTCCTGGAGCCCAAGCGTATCTATCGTGCGGTAACCCAGAGCGTCACTGACAACGGTGACGCGCTGCCCCTGGACACCTGTTTCACACTGCGGGAGGGCGACGACGTCACCCTGATCAGTTGGGGTGCGTCCATTATGGAAACCCTGCAGGCGGCAGACAAACTCACTGAGCAGGGCATCTCGGCCGAAGTCATTGATGTGGCTACGGTCAGCCCACTGGATCGTGAAACCCTGCTGTGCTCGGTGGCCAAAACCGGCCGAGCTGTGATCGTCCATGAGGCTTGTCGCAGTGGTGGTGTCGGGGCGGAGATTGCCGCGTCCATTGCCGAAGCGGCGTTTCTGGACCTGCAGGCACCGGTGGTGAGGGTGACCGGTTACGACACCATCATGCCTTACTACCGCAACGAGCAAGCCTATCTGCCCCAGGTGGATGACATTGTGGAGGCCGTGGAACAGGTGATCGCGTTATGAAGAACTTCAAACTGCCGGATCTGGGCGAAGGCCTGCCTGAAGCGGAAATTGTGGAATGGCATGTAAAAGTGGGCGACACCGTGGCCGTGGACCAGGCGCTGGTCAGCGTGGAGACCGCCAAGGCCATTGTCGAGGTGCCGTCACCGGAGGCGGGTGTCGTCGCCAAGCTGTACGGTGAACCGGGCGACATCATCCACACCGGTGAGCCGTTGCTAGCCTACGAAGGCGAAGGCGATGACGGCGGCACCGTGGTGGGTGAGCTGAAAAAGGCCGAAGCCGGTTCCCGTCAGGATCAGTTCATTGTTGGTGCCGCGCCCTCCAGCAAACGTGCGCGCTCGAACCGGGCGACACCGGGGGTACGTGCCCTGGCCGAACGTCTGGGCGTGAGCCTGGAGCAGATCAAGGGCAGCGGCCCGGGCGGCCTGGTCACCAACGACGACGTGCACAAACACGCCAGTCACCAGAAGCAGCTGGGGGATTCCGAACCGCTGCGGGGCACCCGCCGCACCATGGCCAGGAACATGGCGTTGTCCCACGCGCAGGTAGTGCCGGTGTCCATCTACGAGGACGTGGACATTGGCGACTGGAAAAAGGGGACGGACATCACCATGCGCCTGGTGCGGGCCATCGCCAACGCCTGTGAAACCTCGCCGGCGATGAACTGCTGGTTTGACGGCGATAACCTCAGCCGGCAGTTGCTGGATGAGGTGCACATAGGCATTGCCGTGGATACCCCGGATGGACTGTTTGTGCCAGTGTTGCGGGACGTGAACCACCGGTCTCTGAAAGATCTGCGTCAAGGCCTCGAGAACCTGCGCGATGCGGTAGCCACCCGCAAGATTCCCCCCGGAGAAATGCAGGGGGCCACCATTACCTTGTCCAATTTCGGCACCATGACCGGCCAGTATGCCAACCCGATCGTGACACCGCCGCAGGTAGCGATCGTCGCCGCGGGCACCATCCGGGAGAAAGTGGTGCCCTTCAAGGGGGCAGCGACCGTACGGCGCATCTTGCCGCTTTCGGTGACCTTTGATCACCGCGCTGCGACTGGTGGCGAGGCTTCCCGATTTCTTGGGGCTCTGGTGGAAGCTTTGGGAAAACCCTGACAAAATCCAAGAACGAGACAACCTGACAAACTCACTGAGAGCTTCTATGACACGTCGCAAACACCTGGCTGCCGGTCTGCTACTGGCCTGCACCACAATGACAACACCGTACGTCACCGCCGATCACCACAGCCATGGTACGGTCGTCATTGAGAATCCCTGGAGTCGCCCCACGCCGCCGGGATCCCCCATGGGCGTTGGCTACATGACCCTCACCAACACCGGTGACAGCGAGATCACCTTCACCGCGGCTGAAACACCGAGGGCCGCCAATGTCTCCATTCATCAAAGCATCATGAACGACGGAGTCATGAGCATGCAGCCGCTGAAAAACGGGCTGACGATTCCTGGCGGGGAGACCGTTGAGCTCAAACCCCACGGTTATCACCTGATGTTGGAGCAACTCGAAGGCCCCCTGAAAGCGGGCGAGGCGGTCCCGATGACACTGAGTTTTGACGGTGCAGACAGCCTGAAGGTGGAGCTGACTGTGCGATCCCTCGATGGCAAACCACTGAAACCGCAGGAAAAGAACGGGATGCATGGGCACGGTCACCACTGACCGGCTCAGTTTTCCTTGTCTTCGGCGCTTTCCTCGGCCTCCAGCTCGGCTTTGCGTTCCTGGATCTTCTTCATCTTGTCATCCGAGATGCGGAATTTCCCGGCGCTGTCTCTCAGCATGAACAGACTGCCGAGCACCAGGCCGATGGCCAGCAGAATGAATACCCATCCGATAAGCGGCATATGCGTGTCTCCCTGATCCGTGGGGTTTCCTTTATAGTGGACCACACGTTCAGCAAACCACAACCAGAATTCCGGAAACTACTCTATGTCTTTTTCCCGCATATACGATCAGGCGTCCGCTCGCAAAGGTGGAGAAGTGGCGCTGCGCGCCATGCTGCCCAAGGTTGCTGAGCCCGGTGAACTGGAATTACTGGGGGATGACCGCTACCTGTCCGAGATAACCCGCTGCATTTTCAAGGCCGGTTTCGTCTGGCGGGTGATCGAGCGCAAGTGGCCTGACTTTGAAGCCGCGTTTCAGGGCTTCGTGCCGCTTTACTGGCAGCAGGTACCGCCGGAAGTGCTTGAGGCGCTCGCACAGGATCAACGCATTGTCCGTAATATGCAGAAAATCCGCACAGTGCCTGAAAATGCCCGGCTGATCGTTGATACCGCTCGCGAGCACGGCAGTTTTGGTCAGTTCCTGGCCAGCTGGCCCTCTGCAGATCAGGTAGGCCTGCTGCTCTGGCTGAAACGCAACGGAGCGCGTCTGGGCGGAAACTCGGCTCAGTATTTCTTGCGCCGGGTGGGCTGGGACGGTTTTATACTGTCTCCTGACGTGGTCGCCGGATTGCGGCGGGAAGAGTTGCTGGATGCTACCCCGGGCAGCAAGAAAGCGCTGGTTCAGGCACAACAGGCGTTTACTCGCTGGCATGAGGAAACCGGGCTGCCCTACAGCCACCTGTCCCGCATACTCTCCTACACCGTCGGCGACTGAAGCCATCTGAATTGAGACTGAGCACACCTTGAGTCCGGACGAGCTGAACACCCTGCTGGAAACCATTCCTGATGTGCGGGACGGCCTCACCCGGACCGAACGCATCATTCTGTATGTGCTTCAGGAGACCCAGCGGGAGCTGGATGGCCGCAATGTGCCGACCGTGATGCTGTACGGCCGGGTTCTGGAGTATGTAGATCTCAGTGAGCAGGAACTGCACCTGTATCTGGACCGGCTGGGCGTGAAGGGGGATGGTCGTTGAAGGGGTGCCAGACCCGGCACTCAGTGGCTGCCAGAACGGGATTCCACGTTGGAGACCTTGCCGTTGCGCAGGGTGACCACCTGCCGGAACTGATTGCGCGATAAGTCGTACAGCCACTCCTGCACCAGAACCGGTTGCGCACTTTGCCAGCGGTTGGCGTGCCGATGCTGCTGTGGAAACCGCCATTCGATGTTTTTCGAGATGGGTTCGCCGCAGCGGGCCACCAGCTCGTACTCATTCGAGGCCTGTCGTAAAGCCCGTGAACTGCAGCGGGCGTTGTCGGAGGTATGGAATCCATACCCGAGGCTCTCGACACCGGTCAGTTTGCCATTGCGAAACACCAGTCGTTGCACGAACCGTTGCGGCCCACGGTTGTAGTACCAGTGCTCCTCGGTTTGCACAACGCCGAGCCCCGGAAGGGTCGCCGTGGGGTATTCTGCCACGTAGTCCGGTGTGCCACAGCGCTCTTCCACTTCCAGCGGCCAGTCACCTTCGCTGACCAGCGAAGAGCCGCAACGCAGGGCGCCCTGTGTGTGTTGGGCGACGGTGCTGAGCGTGATCAGCGATAGCCATAGCAGGTATCGGGTCATTAGACGGTACCGTTCGATGATGCCTTGATCTCTACTTTACTATTCGTAGGCACGATTGGTTGATGTTTACACGATTTTTACGGTGTGCCGGAGGTTTCCGGAAGGTCGGGCCGCAGCGGGTCGAGGCGATAGAAACCACACAATGCCGCGTAAACCTCCGGCTGTTCACTCTTGAGATGTTGCGGCTGCTGGTAGAAGGCTTCGGTGAGCACCGCGAAGAATTCGGCGGGCTCGGTCGCGCCATACGGATCCAGCCAGGACGAATGGTGGTGCGCGAGTGAAGTGCGCAGATTTTCGTACGCCTGCGACATGGTGCGCTGCCAATAGCGGGCCTGCTCGCCGCGGAGCGGTGGGGCACCATCGGCACTGCCATCAAGGTAATCCAGCTGATGGGCAAATTCGTGGAGAATTACATTGTGGTCGCCCTCGGGATGGACTGCGCCCTCCAGACACTCCTCCCAGGCCAGCACCACCTGGCCATAGCCGGAAGCTTCGCCGGCGCGAATTTCTTCGCGCACGCTGACCACGGTGCCGTCGTCCTCTTCGTGCTCAACCCGGTAACTGCCGGGATACACCAGAATGCTGCGAACCTCATCGAAATCGGAGTAGGCGCGCGCCAGAATCAGCAGGCAGGCGTGGCCGGCGATGGTCACCCGCACTCTGTCATCCACCGTAAACCCGTCACAGCCATAGAATGTTTTCTCGGCGAGGAAGAGTTGCACGCGCTGTTCCAGATGGCGGCGGGCAGGTTCGGGCAGTTGCAAGTAGAACGGCACGTTCGCGCCTAGCAGCGTTCGCCAGTGGTCCGGAAACGCCTTTCTCAACTCGCGATCACGACGCCATCGACGGTAAAAGAACAAGCGAAAGACGCTCAGACCGATCACGGTCAGGGCGAAGATGGCGAAGATCACGACAGAGGACATACCGGCTCAACTCCGTTTCAGGGGTGTTGCAGTGCCGAGAGCAGCTGGTCCGCGCGCCATGTCTGCCTTTGTGTTTCACATTGATGGATAAGGTCCACCAGCTTCTGGTTCACCGGGGCTTGCCGCCCCAGTTTGTTTGCCAGCTTCACGACTTCGCCATTGATCCAGTCCACTTCCGTCGGCCGGCCGGCTTGCAGGTCTTCCCACATGGACGACCGTGCCACCGGATCAATGGTGAGCATTTTCTGCGCCAGCCGGGTGAACAGCCAGTCCGGGGAAGACATCAGCGGCGGAATAAGACGCATGGGTAGACCGGTCAGTTTGACGGTGGGAATCTCCGCCTCCTTCAGTAGCTGCATGGTCTCTCGTTGAGCCATGGCCAGGCAACGGCGATACCCCCGCTGTGACAATTCCTCCAGCAGAGGCACGCCGGACAGGGCATTGATCGGGTTGTTCAGGTTCAGCAGCAGTTTCGACCACATCACTGACTCGATATCCGATCTCAGCTCCAGCGGCAGTCCCGCTGTTTCAAACCAGGGCAAAAACGCTTCGAGTGACGAGTGTTGCTCGGCCACCAGATGACCCTCAGTGCCCTGATGGAAATGACCGGGTTCCTGTTGCAGCACATTGAAGGGCACCATGCCGGCCAGCACGTTGGCCTCCGGCATGGCCGCCTGCAAATGCTCGGCGTTGGAAATGCCGTTCTGCAGACTGACGACCGGCGTGCCGGCGGGAATCCAGGGTGCCAGTTGTTTGCCCGCTTCAACCGTGGCGGCGGATTTTACGGTAACCAGAACCAGATCGGCGCCCCGGGCAGCTTCAGCCTCACAGAGGTACTGGTCGTTGGTGAGTTGGCTGCGGGCGCTGAAGCCCTGATAGTCGGTGACTACCAGGGGGACCTGTTTGAGCGTTTCCTGCAATCGTGGCCGACCGATCATCACCACATCGGCGCCTGCAGACAGCAGTCGGCCGCCGAGGTAGCAGCCGATGCTGCCGGCGCCGAAAATCACAATTCGCACAGAGGATTCCGTCACAGAGTTCGCCTTATCCAGATCAGTTTGTTTTTGTTGAAGTCAGACGCCGCTCTTTTGGCCCGCCTGCTGCAGCGGTGCCATACTCCTGAAGCCGGAACGTGAAGTATGATAGGCGCTCTCTAATCATTAGGATGACACACTTTATGGCTCGTTTTGAACTACTCGGCATCGCGACCATCCCGGGTAAGGGAACCCAGTTGAGGCTGCTGCAGCGCAATGACGAGTTTTCCATCAAAATCGCCGGCACCACCGGTGAACTGATGAACAGTCGTCTGCATGGGTCGGAGGATGCGCTGGCCACGCTCGCCTGCGAGCGTCTTGCGGATCACCCGGCGCCGCGGGTGCTGATAGGTGGTCTGGGTATGGGCTTTACCCTGGCGGCGGCGTTGCAGTCACTGGGCGACAACGCGGAAGTGACGGTCGCCGAACTGGTTCCGGAAGTGGAGGCCTGGAATCGTGGGCACCTGGGATCGGCCGCTGGCTATCCATTGCATGATCCGCGGGCGCGGGTACATGTGGGGGATGTGGTGCAGCTGATCCGGGATTCAGTCAGCGCCTTCGATGCGATACTTCTGGATATTGATAACGGCCCCGAGGGGCTGACCCGCAAGGAAAATGACTGGCTGTACACCACGGCAGGCATCGAAGCGGCCCAGGCGGCGTTGCGGCCGGACGGCATTCTGGCGTACTGGTCTGCAGGGCAGGACCCGGCCTTTACCGAGCGGCTGAAGCGCGCCGGGCTCTCAGTGGATCCGGTCACCGTGCGGGCTCACCGTCCGGGCAAAGGCGCCCGCCATGTAATCTGGCTGGCGTGGTAAGAGCAATAAGGATGACTCCCATGGAAGACGAGGATCGAAATGTACAATCGGATCAGGCGGAACCGGTGTGGAAAAGTCCGGTCAAGGTGAGGGATGCGGCGCTGGTTGTGCTGGCCACGATCGCCACTGTATTTTTCATCGACTGGGCCGAAGCCATTCTGTTGCCTCTGGTCGTGGCGGTTCTGGTGTCTTATGCGCTGGACCCTCTGGTATCTGCTTTTGGACGGTTGCGGATTCCACGTGCCATTGGCGCGGGGATCGTTATCCTGTCGCTGATTGCTCTGGCCGCGGCGGCCAGTATCCCTCTGCAGCGTGAAGCCATGGCCATGCTGGACAAGATCCCGCTGGCCGCGAAGCAAATCGAGCGTATACGCGCCCAGACACCGGTGGGCGGGGAAGAGGACTTGCTGGAAAAGGCGGAGAAAGCGGTAAAGGAAATTGAGTCAACAGCCAAAAAGAACGACGAGGAAGACTCCGATCCTGGCGTAACGCCGGTACGTATCGTGGATGATTCCTTCAATTTGCGGAACTACCTGATGCGCGGCTCGTCCGCGGCATTGTTGCTGTTTTCGCAATTGTTCTCCGTTGTGTTTCTGGTGTTTTTCATGCTTTCCATCGGCAAACTGTATCGCCGAAAGGTCATTCGATTGTCCGGTCCATCCTTCCAACGAATGCGCAATGCGGCCCGGCTGATGAACGATTTTCATCACCAGGTACGGCAGTTCCTGTTTGTGATGCTCGTCGGGGCTTTGTTTGTGGGCATAGCCACCTGGCTTGCCTTCCTCGCCATCGGTGTGGAGGAAGCGGGTTTGTGGGGGGTTGCGGCGGGTATCGCCAGCGGAATCCCCTACCTTGGCCCGTTTCTCGTGTTTATTGGCGTCTGTCTGGCGGCGTTTTTACAGTTCGGGACGGTGGACATGGTGCTCGTGGTGGGCCTGGTGTCGCTGGTGATCACCAGCATTCAGGGATATCTGATGACGCCCTGGATGACCAGTCATGTATCGAGTCTGAACACCGTATCTATTTTTATCGGCTTGCTGTTCTGGGGTTGGATCTGGGGGCCAATCGGGCTGATCGTCGCGACACCGATTCTGATGATCGTAAAATCCTTGTGCGATCACGTTGTCGATTTGCGGCCGGTCGGGGAGTTGCTGGGCAAGTAACGGTGAGGCGAGACTGCCGGAGAGGGCGGGGCAAGGGAAACGAAAAAAGGCAGCCGAAGCTGCCTTTTTTTAATGCGTGGACTGTTATTTACAGACCAACAACATTTTCCGCCTGAGGACCTTTCTGGCCCTGAGTCACGGTGAAATCAACCTGCTGGCCTTCTGCCAGAGTCTTGAAACCGCCGCCCTGAATGGCGCTGTAGTGAACGAATACGTCGGGGCCGCCTTCACGAGTAATGAAGCCAAAACCTTTTGATTCGTTGAAGAACTTAACAGTACCGGTAACAGTAGACATAGTTTAACTATCCTGAATTCTAAATTTTGTGTGCCGCCTGACCGTCGCGATGACGTCAGATCAGCGTTGTGCGGGAAACAAAAAACTGGCGTGGTCAAAAACAGGACGTTGCACTACGAATGAACTACAGAGAAGCGTCTTATTGATGAAATGCTTTGCTAAATCTTTCCAACGAGAGTCACCATACTCCTGACTGAGCGGAATGCAAAGGTATTTCTCATAAGCATTAACCAGCAGGCTCAGTGATTGAGTGCAACGTGTGGCTGAACAGCACGATCCACAGGGGAGGGATGATGAAATTTATCTTTGAAGTTCGTATCCGCGAAGGACACACCGCAGAGGAATACGCCGACGCCTGGGTGCGGGCCAGCGAGTTGATACAACAGGCGCCGGGCGCACGTGGAACGGAACTGCACCGGAAGATCGGTGACCCCCGCGCTTTGATCGCCATCGCCACCTGGGAAAGCAAGGCGGCCCGGGGTGCGATGGAATCCGGGAAGAATCCTCGCATTGCTGAGATCATCCGCAACGCCGCGCCGTTTGTCGAAATCCATCCGCTCGGGGAGTTCGAGGATCCGGAGTGGGTGGTGATGCCGTCCGGGCGGTCATAGCAGGACACGAACCATGCCTTATCAGATTCTGGCGGATGCGGTGCTGGCCGTTCACGTCGCGATCGTGGTGTTCGTGGTCGGCGGGCTGGTGCTGATTCTGGTCGGCAATCGGCTGGGCTGGCATTGGGTGAACCGGCGTGGGTTTCGCTACCTCCACCTGTTGGCGATCGGGGTCGTGGTGTTGCAGGCATGGCTGGGAGTGTTGTGCCCCCTGACCACACTGGAGATGTGGCTGCGCGCCGAGGCCGGCGAAGCAGGGTACACCGGCAGCTTTGTACAGCACTGGTTGCAGCGTTTGCTGTACTACGAGGCGCCACCCTGGGTTTTCATCGTCGCGTATTCCCTGTTCGGATTGGCCGTGCTCTTCGCCTGGTGGAAATTTCCACCCGGCAAAGGTTCCGGGCGCCAATAGCGCGCTCACGACGGGCCGGGGGTGGGCGCTGTACCCGGGAACATGGTTTAATCGGCGCTGACCCGAATCCGATCTGCGTAAAAAAGGAGTGCCGCGTGCCAGAACTTGCAACTTATGAGAGTTTTTCCATTGAGGTGTCCAACCACATTGCCCATGTGCAGTTCAGTCGCCCGGACGCGCTGAACACCATGAACAAGACGTTTTGGCTGGAACTGCCCCGCTGCATGCAGGACATTGAAGCCAATTCCGATGCCCGGGTCATCGTGCTCTCATCCACCGGTAAGCATTTTTCCGCGGGCATGGATCTGAGCGTGTTCAGTGACCCGAAATCGGTGCCCATGAGCGGTGATCCGGGCCGCATGGCGGAAAATCTGCGCCGCGTGGTGCTGCAGTTGCAGGACACGCTGACGTCGCTGGAGCAGATCCGTCTACCGGTACTGGCTGCTATCCACGGTGGCTGTATTGGCGGTGCGCTGGATCTGGTCTGCGCGGCAGACAGCCGTTACTGCACCGAGGATGCCTACTTCACTATCAAGGAAACCGAGCTGGGCATGACCGCGGACGTGGGCACGCTTCAGCGTCTGCCAAAACTGATGCCTGAGGGTGTGGTGCGTGAACTCGCCTACACCGGGCGCAAGTGTGCTGCCGAGGAGGCCCATCGTCTGGGTTTTGTAAATTCGGTGTACCCGGATCATCAAGCCCTGCTGGTGGCGGTGATGGCGGTAGCAGAGCAGATTGCCGCCAATTCGCCGCTGGCGGTGACCGGTTGCAAGGAAATGCTCAATTACAGCCGCGACCACAGCGTGGAAGACAGCCTGAAGTACATGGCCACGTGGCAGGCCGGCATGTTCCGCCCCACCGACATGATGAAAACCTTCCAGGCCAAGGCACAGAAACAGGCGCCGCAATACGATGACCTGTTCCCGGTGAAGCCGCTGTTCGATCAGTAGTTGCAGATGAGCAACCGGCGTCCACCCGGAATACCCGCGCTGACCGCCCTGGCTTTTCAGAGCGCCATTGGTGTGGTCGGTCTGGTGGTCATTGTGCTGCTCGATATCCCGGTTCCGCTGCTGGGTCACGGCCTCTGGCACAGCCTGTTATGGGGGGCGATCGGTGCGGCGCTGACCTATGCCGGTCTGCTTTGGTGTACCCGCATTCCCGGATTGCTGCCGGACACCCTTGAGCGGCAGATGCAGGGGTTGTATGACTTCGCGGTCAGCTATTCGCCCGCGGTGCTGGTGTGCCTGTCACTGCTGGCGGGTATCGGCGAGGAGCTGCTGTTCCGCGGCGCGGTTCAGGGCGGGTTGCTGATGCACACCCCTGCCGCGGTGGCGGTGCTGGGCGCGTCCGTGCTGTTCGGGCTGGTGCACTGGGTGTCGTTCACCTACTTCCTGATCGCCACCGGGCTGGGTCTGATTCTGGGGGTGGCCTACCTGCTGTCTGAGAGTATCGTGCTGGTGATGCTCTGGCACGCGGTTTACGACGTGATCGCCCTGTTCTGCCTGCTGCGCTTTCCGCACTGGTTCGGGGTCAGGCGGATTCGCCGCGGCGGTCCCGGGCGTCAGGAGTAGTCGGTACCCCCCTTGCCGGAGCTTTTCCGCGCTTCGAAGCTGGCCAGTTCAACGTTGATGGCGTTGGTCGAAATCTGTATCTCATAAAGGGAGTAGAGCAGTGATAACGACAGCAGCACCAGACTGGCGCCGAACGCCACCACGCCCGGCAGGTCAGAGCCGAGAAACAGCAGGAACATCGACACCGTGCACAGGAAAAAGCTGAGCACCCCGTAGGTCTGCATGCGCTTGGTCAGCACAATGCGCTTACGCAGCATGCCGATCTGCCGCGCAATCAACGCATGGTCCTCCTCGGTGTCCATCTGTTTGAGCTGGCGAATCAGTTGCGCCAGAACGAGGAACCGGTTGGTGTACGCCAGTAACAGCAGCGAGATGGCAGGAAACAGGAGTGCGGGTGTGGTCAGATCCAATCGTTTGTCCTTGTGGCTGAGAAGTGTCCGATCGTCAGGCCGAGCGTCCGAGTATAGTCGCAGAGCGGCAGCCTTGCGCAACTGGATAAGGGGGTAGAGCGTGCTGGAGAGTTACCTGACAGGTTTGATTGTCTGCGGCGGAATCATCGTCGCCATTGGTGCGCAGAATGCGTATGTGCTGAGCCAGGCCATCCGCCGGGAGCATCACTGGTGGTCAGCCGGTGTTTGCATGGTGGCGGATGTCACCCTGTTTACGTTGGGGATGTTCGGTGTCAGTGCAGCATTAATGGCGATGCCCCAGGCCCTGGACATTCTGCGCTGGCTTGGGGTGGTGTTTCTTGGCTGGCTCGGGGCTCAGGCATTTATGCGAGCTGCTCGTGGCCGGGCTGCCCTGGAAACCGGCGAAGCGACCAAACGAAGCCTGAAAGCGGTGGTGTCTACGACCCTGGCTGTGACCTTGCTGAACCCGCAGGTTTATCTGGACACTCTGTTGCTGATTCCTGCAGTGGGTGCCCAGCAGCCGGATGCCACCACCTTCGTCGCCGGGGCCAGCAGTGCCTCCGTGCTGTGGTTCGGATTGCTGGCCTGGTGCGGGTCTGCCATGGCGCCGATTCTCGCGCGGCCGCTGGCCTGGCGGATCATCGATGGCTTGATCGGCCTGATGATGACCGCGATTGCGCTGCACCTTGCGCTGGGAAATGGTCTCTAGCATTCAAACGGTCGTATGAAATGGCTTGCAATGGCTGGCAGCTGTCTTGAAGATGGCCGGCTATCCAGTATTTCCGAAACCGACCGACCACCGAGGTTTGCTGATGAATTCCACTCTTCGACGCTGGTTTACCAGCGCCGGCGCCCTGCGCCGTTTTCTGTCTACCTTTGCACCGTATCTGGGCGCCGGGGTCAAGGTGACACAGCTCGCTGATGACTTCAGCTCCGCCACGGTAGAGATGCGCCAGCACTGGTACAACACCAATTACGTGGGTACCCATTTTGGCGGCTCGCTCTACAGCATGGTGGATCCCATGTACATGTTGCTGCTGATGCGCAAGCTGGGGGACGACTACATCGTATGGGACAAGTCGGCCAGCATCGACTTCATTCGCCCGGGCAAGGGTACGGTAACGGCCCGTTTCGAGCTGACCGAAGAGCGCGTGGCGGCCATCCGAGAGGCCACTGCCAGTGGCGAAAAAATGTTGCCGGAGTGGGATGTGGATATTGTTGATGAGGCCGGGGTGTGCGTCGCACGGGTGCACAAGGTGTTGTACGTGAGACGCAAGAAGGCCTGATCAGAAGCGGACGACGAGCCCGGCGGACGCCTCTACCTGAAAAAAGCCGTTACTTTCGAAGCGGACATTGCAGCCTCCGGAACAGAACACCGCGCCACCACTATCCAGCACGGTGTAAAGCCCCCTCAAGTCCAGTCTCAGCCGCAGGTGGTCGTTCAACGGCCACTTGTAACCACCGCCCAGTGACAGTGAGGCGCGGTGATGGGTGTCCAGGCCTGAGGGTTTCGGGTCCAGTCGGGTGACGCCGGCCACACCTGAAACGAACCCGCCTGTGGTGGTGCCGCCGGGAAAATAGAGACCGCCGAACTGCAACTGGGTAATCGTGAGGTCCACGCTGGTCCTGGTCGGTGTCAGTAAACCCTCGGAACTTCTTGCCGTTGTTTCCTGCCTTCCCAGATAGAACTCCAGCTGTTTGCCGGGTTCGCTCAGGTCTACATTCAGCAACAGCCCCTGGCTTACGCTGTCTTCAAGATCCACGCGGCGGTCTTCGTTGTCAGTCCGGTTGTTGACGTCGAACTCGCCGCCCATGCGATAGCCGGCAACGGGGGTGAGTTCAACCTCTGCGGTAGCAGGCAGGCTTAAGAGCAGCGTGGCGATCAACCCGAGACAGGTGTGGCAAGGGCGCATTAATCGGATATCCCCGGCATCAGTCAAAGCGCCGGGCTTCGGTAAGGCGGCCTTTCCAGTAATACCCGTTCAGCGATGACTGGGTGACACCGGACGACGTCGATGCGTGAATAAACCGGTCTCCGCCCATGTAGATGCCGGCGTGTTGCTCTTTTCCGCCGATGCGAAAGAACACAAGATCACCGGGCTCGATGTCTCCCGGGTGCACGGCATCTCCGTAAGCGAGCATCTGTGACGTGGTGCGTGGAAGTTGCTTGCCCAGGCCCTCCCGGTAGGCCGTGAGAATAAAACCGGAACAATCAAAGCCGCGGGCCGAGGTGCCCCCGTAATGGTACGGCGTGCCCTGATAGCGCTCGAACACCTGCCAGAGTTTCTGTGCTTTGGCGGAGTGCTGTGGCGGCGGCTCTGGTGCGTGGGCGTAGCCGTCAGGCGATCCCTTCTGCACAGCCTGGTTACTGGCACAGCCGCCAAGTGCTAACGCTGAAAGGCACACAATCACTATGTATCGCAACGACCTACCCATGCTGGAGTCCTGACTGCCTGATCATCACGTCAGATTATTATGGTTTCGCCGGGATGTCAGGTTACGATTTGTGATCCTGTGCTGCTTCCAGGTGCGCCAGAAACTCGGCGATGTCGTCGAAGGCATCGTTGGCCTCTGGCAGCAATGGCGTAAAAATCTGCCAGACGTGCACCATGCCGGGCCAGGTGTGCAGCTCAACCGGGGATGCCATGGATCGCGCTTTGGCTGCGTACCGGCGGGCGTTGTCCAGCAGCATCTCGGTATCGCTGGCGTGGATCAGGGTGGGCGGAAGATTGGCCAGGTTGCCTCTCAGGGGCGACGCCACCGGACTGGTAGGTGACACGCGAAAGGCGGCCAGCGTGGCCCACCAGATCACTGGCAGTGGGATCTTGGACAAACCGCCGAATACCGGTCCCAACAGTGGGTCGCTGTTGATGTTGGTGCGATTACTGGGTGCGGTCAGAGTCAGGTCGGTCGAGGGAGACAGGGCGATGGCCGCGTCGGCCTGCGGCAGGCCGCTATCCCGAATCCAGGCAATCAGGGCAAGGGCATGGCTGCCACCTGCGGAATCGCCGGCAACGACCATGAAATCAGCAGCGGCTTCGCCATCAGGGCCGTGGTCGAGAAGCCATGCATAGGCTTTGCGGCAATCTCTTACGCCGTCCAGGAAGCGGTTCTCCGGCATCAGGCGGTAGTCGAGTGCGAAGACCGCTGCGTTAGCGATGTGAGAGAGCCGGTCAGTAATGGCGCGATGACTGCGGGGGCTGCCTGCGGCCCACGCGCCACCGTGAATGTAGAGAATCCGCCGTTGGCTATCCGCTCCCGGCGCCAGTACCCACTCGCCGCGGGGTTGGTCGTTGAAACGGAACTCCGAGACAAGCGCCAGACCTTCGCTGAGGCCGTCCATATGCTGGCGCAATGCCACCAGCCGCGCTTTGCCCCTCAACCCACGCGATGCATTGCCCATGTCGCGGATGCGCCCGAGCACCTGTTCGTGGGCCTCGCTTGGCAGCGATTCGCGCACGGAATGCTCGTCCTGATCAAAATGAGAAAAGTCCTCTACCCGAAACAGGACCAGCGTAATCGCAATGATCAGCCCGATGATGGTAATCACAATCCATAACATGGCGCAGCCCGTATCCAGATGAATCCGGTAACCCCCGGAAAACTATGCTTCGACGACTCTTCAACTATGCTTCAGATAATACTCGCCCGGTGCGGCGGATGCCTACCGGAACCATCACAGAAGGAGCAAGGCGTTGCAAATAGCCTACAGAGCCCGTGATATCACCGAGGCGCACATTGTGGCCGGTCTGATCGAGGCGAACGGCATTGAGACGTACGTTGGCGGCCTGTATCTGCAGGGGGCGATGGGTGAAATCGGCGCAGCCGGTTTCAGCAACGTTCATGTGGCGGATGAGGACCTGTACCGCGCCAGACAGGTGGTGTCGGAATACGAAGCATCGGCGCCCGAGGCTGTCGTGACCGGCGATGACGACCGCCGACCGGATTTCTACGCGCGCGGGTTCCTGCTGGCGCTGGCGATTCTCGGCCTCGTTCTGCTGGCACTCTAAAGCGTACACTTGTGCAGGCTCAAGATGGCGAGTTCCTGTCAGAACATCACCCGGGTAGATTGAGGAGCGTAATGCACCGGCTGTTTTTCGGGCTCGAGATTCCCGCCGCTATCCGGCAACGGCTGCTGCAGGTGCCTACGCCGGTTGCCGGCGCGCGCTGGCAGCGCGATGATCAGTTCCACATCACCCTGTTGTTTCTTGGGGATGTGGAGTCTGGCAGGGCGGTGAATGCCCGGGCCGCTGCCAGGGATCTCCCGCTTGAGCCCTTCGAACTGGACGTCCACGGCCTTGGCAGCTTTGGTCCGCCACACAATCCTCGCCATGTGTGGGCTGGCGTGCAGCCGCTGAATCCGATTGCAGTGATGCATGAAGCGCTGGCCGCCCGCATCACAGGCCTCGGATTCACGCCAGAGAAACGGGGCTTTCGCCCCCATGTGACATTGGCGAGATTTGGCAAACAGCCGGGTTCCGTGGCAGCGTTGCTGGACGAATACCAGAGCTGTTCGTTCGGAAGCTTTACTGTCTCCGATTTTGTCCTGTTTGAAAGCAAAAGGGGCGATCAGGGATCCGTTTATTCCGTGGTGGAGCGCTTCGGTTTGATGAAAACCCGCCAGGGGTCATCGCCCTGATCGACAGGAGCACTATGTTGTCTTGTGATGGCCTCTCGCCATGGAAGCCCCGGGTCCACCTGGCAGTTCTGGCGATGTGCCTCGTGCTCACTCAGCCTGTCTTTGCCATGAGCTGGTCGCTGGTGCTGCAGCAGGGCCAATTTGACCTGGCGCTACCGGATATTCACTCCGGAGGCTGGTCATTTACCGGCCTTCATGCCGATGTGGTCACCGCCGTTGACGCGGATAATAACGTGGCCCGGATCCGCTTCAAGCCCGGTTCCCGCCTGCGGGCGGCACGGATCGTTCAGAACATAGCCGGTAATGGACTGCAACTGAATGATGTGCGCGTGGACCTGACGGATGTCACCCTCACCGTGGACCTGGACACTCCGGGTACCTTGCCTGAGCGCAGTTCGATAACCGGTCAAGTGGCAGTGAATATTGGCGCGCTGCACCACCCAACCCTGAACGCCCTGGGCTGGCAATTCGACGGCACGGTGAGGGGGCCCTTGAGCGACGTGAGGGTCGCGGGGCAACTAAGGGCCGATTCCGGTCTGACCGCAGAGGTCGCTGCGAGACATCGGATGGGGACGTTCCTGATGGCCAATGCGATGATGGCCCTCGGTGGAGGGCAGGGCACAAAGGCGATGGCGGCCACATTTGTGGACTGGCCCGGGTCGCTGGAATTGAGTGCCGGACAGATACAGTTGGAAGCTCGGGTGCACCAGGCCCCCGGCCAGCCCTTGGCGGTGCACGGCCAACTGGACTTCGACGGGGTGGGCGGCCTGATTGACCGCACCGCTGTCTCCGGCCTGAATGGGCGCCTGCTGGTCAGCCTGGAACAGGACGCGCTGGTGGCCCGTGTCCGGGATATGGAGATCGGCCAGATCAACTCCGGTATTGGTATCGGCCCGGTGCGTGTGCTCGCAGTATACCGGGCGCCCCGGACTGAGCTTGCCGCCGGCGTTCTGGACATTCAGCAGGCGACGGCCGGGTTTCTGGATGGCCGTTTGCGAGTGGCGCCCGGCTCGTTTGACCTTGCCCGACAACCCTGGCGGCTGCCCATTGATGTGTACGAGGTGTCACTGGCGAAGCTTTTGCAGGTGTACCCGACGGAGGGGCTGGCGGGCTCCGGTACGCTCAGCGGCCGCGTTCCGTTGAAGGTCAGCGGGTCCGGTGTTGAGGTGGAGCAGGGCCGGGTGTCTGCCATGGCACCGGGCGGATTACTGAGACTGCCCGCTGAGCGGCTGCAGGCCATGCTGGGAAGCAGCCAGGCCATGGAGCTGGTGGTGGAGGCTTTGCAAAACTTTCACTATTCGGTGCTCGATAGCACGATAGACTACGATAACACCGGTAAGCTGGTGCTCGGTTTGCGGCTGGAGGGTGAAAACCCCGACGTCCGCGGCGGGCAACCGGTGGTGCTGAACATTAATCTTGAAGAAGACATTCCGGCCCTGTTAACCAGCCTGCAGCTGAGCGGCAGGGTAAATGAGGCGGTGACCGAGAGGGTTCGGGAACGCCTGCAACAATCCGGGCAGTAGTCCGGGCAGGAGACAGTGCCATGATGAATGGATTGCGGTCGTTCCGGCCGCGCGCAGTGCGTATGTTGATGATCATGATGTTGCCGTTGGCGATGTACGGGTGCACGCCCACGGTGCAGATGGCTGCACCGAAAGAGCCCATTACGGTGAACCTTAACGTCAAGATCCAGCATGAAATCTACGTCAAGGTCGACAAAGAGGTGGACGAGCTGTTCAGTGAACAGGGTCTGTTCTAATCGAAGCCGGCGCTTGCAAGGAGTTGATAATGAAACGATTGATGCAACTGGGTGCGGTAATTCTGGCATTGAGCCTGGCTCTGCCGGCATTTGCCATGAGCCTCGACGAGGCTAAACAGAAGCTGGAATCCGCAAAGCAGCAGGGGGCGGTGGGTGAGACGCCAGCGGGTTACCTGGACGTGGTCAAGGCCGGTGGCGAGGCCCGTGAGGTGGCGCAGGCCATCAACAGCGCCCGCAGAGACGAATACACCCGCATTGCCGAGAAACACAACATCCCGGTCACCCAGGTAGAAACCGTGGCCGGCAAGAAAGCAATCGAGAAAACGCCCCCGGGTCAGTTCGTGCTGATCGACGGTCAGTGGGTAAAGAAATAGCACGGATTGCATCCACCACCCCCGGCCCTTCGGTCAGACCGGGGGTGGTAGTGCGACCTTGAACCAGTAGTCTTCCATAACGCGGATGATTTCGATCAGGCCGTTGAACTGAAGCGGCATGCGAATCACCGACGCTGCGCCCAGCTGGTAAAGCTGTGGTGTGCTTGACGCCACATCGCGAGGACAGAAGACGATCACCGGAATGGCCTTGATGGTCGCCGTGGCCTTGATGCGCGAAAGGATGTCGGTGGTTGAGCGGGTGCCGGTCGCCGCGGCGATCATCAGCAGGTTCGGGAGGCCGCCGTTTCGGGTACCCCGGCTAATGCTGGCCGCTTCAATGACCTCGAACAACTGGTCTGCGTCATTGAAAACCATGAGTTCGTGGCCCATGCCGTTGACCTGCAGCGCGTCGCAGAGTTCCTCCCGTTCTTCCTCCCGGGGCGCCAGAAGCGCGATCCTGAACGGTCTCGATGGCGAGCAGGGTTCAATCTGTCTCTCATTTTGCGGATCAGCGGGCATGTTCATTGGCGATTCCGCCCCCCTGACGACGACAGCTGCCCGGAGAGTTCGGAGCTCCGGCCCTGCTGGCCCAGTGCCAGCTGCAGAGCCTGCTCTGCCGGCATGGGCTTGGCAATCAGGTAACCTTGCCCCATGCTACACTGGATTGCGGTCAGGGCCGCCAGTTGCTCCTCAGTTTCGATGCCTTCTGCAATCACCTGCATCCCCAAGGATTCGGCCATGGTCACAATGGCGCGGCAAATGGCCGGTTCAGCCAGAGAGTCCATGCCATCGACGGAGACAAAGCTCTTGTCGATTTTCAGGTAATCGGCCGGGAAATGCTTCAGGTATTTCAGCGACGAATACCCGGTGCCGAAATCGTCTATGTAGATCTTGGCACCGGTTGATCGGATCTGATCGAGCTCTTCCAAGGCGTTATCGTCTTCCGAATTGATGTCCACCATGGTTTCTTCGGTCAGCTCGATTTCAAGCAATCTTGACGGTATGCCCTCCCTGTCGAGCACGGCCTTGACCGACGCACCGAAGTTGCCGGGCTTGAGCTGCACCGGGGATACGTTGATGGCAATCGGAAACTGGGTAATGCCGCGCGCTTCCCAATCTTTCAGCAACTGGCAGGTTTGCTCGATCACCCAGGCTCCGAGCGGGATGATCAGGCCGGTTTTCTCGGCGATGGGAATGAACTCGGCCGGGGATACGAAGCGTTTTACGCCACCTTCGTCCTCGATCCAGCGCAACAGGGCTTCGAATCCGATAATGGTCCGGTCGGCGAGGTTCCACTTGGGCTGCAGATAGAGCTCGAATTCGTTGTGCTCCAGTGCCCGCCGCAACCCTTTCTCAAGTTTGATGTTTTTCTCAAGCTCGGTTTGCAGCCGCGCCGTAAAACACTGTAGCCGGTTGATGCCGTGCCGTTTGGCCTCATACAGCGCAATGTCGGCCTTCTGCATCAGCTTGATCGGCGTTTTCCCGTTTTCCGGGTACAGCGCAATGCCGATACTGGCGGAGATGTTGATCTCGTGTCCGCGGATCGCCGTGGGGGGCGCGATGGCCTCAAGCAGCTTGGTGGCCACCAGGGCCGCGTCCTCGTAGTCGTGGATTTCGTCGACCAGGATGGTGAATTCGTCGCCGCCAATTCTGGCGGCAAAATCCGAGCTGCGGATCACCTTGCGGATGCGGTCGGCAATCAGGGTAAGCAAAAGGTCACCGGTCGGGTGGCCAAGGGAATCGTTGATTTCCTTGAAACGATCAAGATCGAGGAACAGTACCGCCAGCTTGCCCTTTTTGCGTTTGGCCCGGGCCAGAGAGGCCTCCAGCATTTCCTCGAACAGCAGGCGGTTGCCAAGCCCGGTCAGGGGGTCGCGTTTGGCCAGTCGCTCCAGATTGATTTCCGCGCGTTTGTGTTCGATGGCATGGTGAATGGTGCGTTCCAGCAGTGGGGTGGACAGCTCATTCTTGGGCAAAAAGTCGGCCGCGCCCAGGTTGATCACTTCGTCGTCAATGCGTCCGGAATCAGCACCGGTCAGCACCACAACCGGCTGCGAAATGTGCAGCAGCGACGCCTCTTTCAGGAAGTCGATGGCGGTATCCGCCCCGAGAAAATAGTCCAGCAGGAAAATGTCGTGAGCGGGATTGGTCAGGTACTGCTGGGCTTCCTGAAAGCTTTTCACATGGGTGAGCCGAAAACGGAAGCGTTGGGAAGCCAGCAGCAGGCTTTCCAGAATGAGGAAGTCGGCACTGTCATCCTCGATGACGACAACGTGGAATTCAGTGTTCGCTGGCATCAGGCAACTCCACGATGGAACACCAGTAACTGTTGAAGATTCGTATCTGGCTGACCAGTTTTTCAAAATCGACCGGCTTCGAGATGAAGGAACTGGCGCCGAGGTCGTAGCTACGGAACACTTCTTCTTCGCGGTTCGAGGTGGTCAGAACAATGACCGGCACATGCTTCAGCGTCGGGTCTTTCTTGATGGCGACCAGGCAGTCCCTGCCGTCCATTTTCGGCATGTTCAGATCAAGCAGAATCAGATCGGGAAACGGGTGTTCTTCTGCGTTGTAGGGCGGATGGCGGCGCAGGTATTTCAGCAGCTCCTCGCCATTCTCCACGAAATACAGTGGATTAATGGATTTGCTCTCCTCGAAGGCTTCCTGGGTCAGCATGCGATCCAGAGGATCGTCATCGGCCATTAGAATCGTGATGGGTCTCATGCGGAGAACTGCCTCATGTGATGGACGGGAAGATCGATCTGGAACGTTGATCCTTCGCCGACCTTGCTTGTTGCGGTGATGGAGCCTCCATGCCGTTCAATAACCTTCTTGCAGATAGCCAGCCCCATGCCGGTACCCTCGTACTCGTCCCGCCCATGGAGACGTTTGAAAACCTCGAATATCTGGTCCTTGTACTGCGGATCAAAACCGATGCCGTTATCGGCCACGGTCAACCGGTAGGTCTGCTCCGAGACCGGGGCGCCGGTAATCCGGATGACCGGCGCTTTGTCCGGAGCCCGGTATTTGATCGCATTGCCAATGAGGTTCTGCATCACCTGTCGAAGTTGGGAACGGTTGCCCATCACCGAGCCCTCGATGTTCTTTTCGATCCGGGCGTCGCACTCTTCAATTCTGAGTTGTAGGTCTCGCTCGGTTTCCCGGGTCAGTTCTGCAAAAGAGACTTCTTCGAGTTCACTGTTCTGTGTGGTGACCTGGCTATAGGCAAGCAAGCTGTTGATCAGGGCTTCCATACGCTCGGCCGCGTCCCGGATGTACGCCACAAACTGCTGGCCTTTTTCGTCGAAGCTGCCGTAGCGGCCGGACGAAAGCAGCTGGGTAAACGACATGAGCTTTCTCAATGGTTCCCTGAGGTCGTGGGAGGCGATGAAAGCAAACTGTTCCAGATCCTCATTTGACCGCTCCAGGGCAAGGGATTTGGCTTTTTCTTTCTCCTCCGCGGCGCGGCGGTAGGCAATTTCTGTTTCGAGTTGCTTCTTGGTTTCAAGCAGCTGCTTGACGTGGTTCTGGAGCTCATTGCGTGCGGTAAGAAGGTTGCCTTCAGATATTTTCCGCAGATTGACTTCAGACTGCAGGTCGAAGTTTGCCTGCTGGAGTTGCATTGGGCGGGGCAGGGCGAGTGCCTTGGGAATCAGCGGCCAGATCAGAATGGCAGTAAGAATGGAAACAATGGCGGTCAGGGCCTTTACGGCGCCGGAAATGTAGTAATCGCCATGCCAGATGTTCCAAACAGACAGAAGATGTGTGGTGCCACAGGCGAAGATGAACAGGGCAAACAGAACGAACATCCACTGATATTCCAGATCTTTTCGTTTGGCCATCAGAACATACAGAGCAACCGGAATGGTGAAGTAGGCTGCAGCGATCAACGTATCGGAAATCGAATGGAGCAAAACGAGATCGGGACGCCACAAGTAACAATGGCCATGCCCCATAAAGGTCAGGTCGAACCACTCACTCAGGCCATGGGTATGATCATTCACCGGTGCATCCTCATCACTGTGTTTACAGCAGGAAATTGACCGACTCAGATGGGCCTGGCTCGGCGAATTAATCCTGGCCTTTAGCATACTCCAACAGTGTAGTCTTTAAGGACGGGTTTTTCTCTGTTCCAGATCAACGCTTGACGCTGCGCTGTTTGGGTTTGGCCTGTTTTGAGCGTTTTCCGGGCCTTGCCGCGTCTCTGTTGCCGGGTTTTTTGTGTCTGGAGGGTTTCGACGTTGCGCCGGCGCTCTTCCCGGGGGATCTCCGGGTGGCGCCCTTGTCCGGTCGGGAGGCGGTCTTGTTTGCGGCGGGCGGCGCTTCCGAGGACGAATCGCGGATGGCGTCGAACAATTCCGCCAGCTCTTTCTGGGTCAGATCCCGCCATTGGCCGACCGGCAGCCCCTTCAGGCTGACGTTCATGATGCGGACGCGCTCCAGTCGGGTCACCTCGTAGCCGAAGTGCTCGCACATCCGGCGAATCTGGCGGTTCAGCCCCTGAATCAGCGTGATGCGGAAAACAAACCGCGATTCCTGGTGAACCTTGCACTTTTTGGTGACGGTGCCCAGGATCGGCACTCCGTTTGCCATGCCCTCAATAAAGGCTTTGGTGACTGGTTTATCGACGGTGACCAGGTATTCCTTTTCGTGATTGTTGCCCGCCCGCAGAATCTTGTTGACCAGATCCCCATTGCTGGTCATGAAAATAAGCCCCTGGGAGTCTTTGTCCAGCCGCCCGATCGGGAAAATCCGCTCACCATGTCCCACAAACCGCTGGATATTGTGTTTTTCCGCACTGTCAGTGGTGCTGACAATACCCACGGGCTTGTTGACTGCGATGAACACCAGTTCGTCCTCAGACCGCGGCTCGATAACCTGGCCGTTGACCTTGACAGTATCGCCCGGCAACACCTGACCGCCCACCGTGGCGCGCTTGCCGTTGATGTAGACATTGCCCTGCTCGATGTACCGGTCTGCTTCCCGTCGCGAGCACATACCGCTTTCACTGATGTATTTGTTGAGACGGGTGGAGGTTCCGGTGGCCATGGGTGTCCTGTAACGGTTAAACGGTGAGGCGTGTCTGATGTTCAGCGGATGATAGCAGGGTCACGGTAAGGCGTCAGTCACAGGGCAGCGGGGAGAGCGCCGCCAAAATTGTGTTATCCGCCGGTATTCTTTAAGTTAGTGGCACGCGGGAAGGGGATACTCCATCCTTCCTGATCCAGTTCCAGTGAAGGATTGCCGCCGATGCCTTCTAAAGTCTATGTGAAGCCGTGATGCCGTCATGTTGAAAATTTCCAGCGCCGTAGAACTTGCCGACTGGGAAATTGAAATAACCCAGATTCGCGCCCAGGGTGCCGGCGGGCAGAATGTGAACAAGGTGGCCTCTGCTGTGCACCTTCGTTTCGACATTCTCCGGTCGACCTTGCCGCCGTTCTACAAAGAGCGGCTGATGCAACTATCGGATCAGCGCATCAGCAAGGAGGGCATCGTTATCATCAAGGCCCAGTCGTTCCGGACCCTTGAACTGAACAAAGAGGATGCCCTTGAGCGACTCAAAGAACTGATACTGGAGGCGGTCAAACAGCAGAAGGCCCGCCGTGCAACCCGCCCGACCAGGTCGTCGCAGCGCAAACGCGTTGACAAGAAAACCCGAAAGGGTAAAACCAAGGCTCTGCGAGGCAAGGTGCAGATCTGAGGCTGGCCAGGCTCACAAATTGTGAATGCCCATACTGTCTCAAGGTGTTATAGTATAACATTCTAAAACGTCTCTCTGCCTGCGGACTGCCCATGAAACAGCCTATTCCAACCAATTTGATCCTGGGGTTCCTCGGGGTCGGGAAAACCACCGCGATACTGGACTTGCTCAGCCAGCGGCCCGAGGGCGAAGTCTGGGCAGTGCTGGTTAACGAATTTGGTGAGGTCGGCATCGATGGCGCGCTGTTGGAACGGGAGGGGGCGTTTGTGCGGGAGATTCCCGGCGGTTGCATGTGCTGTGTCGCCGGCCTGCCGATGCAGATCGGTTTGAATCAACTGATCCACAAGTCGAAGCCCGACCGCCTTTTGATCGAGCCCACCGGGCTGGGCCACCCGTCCCAGATCCTTGATACCCTGACCAGTGAGCACTACCGGGACGTGCTGGCTCTGGGGCCGGTCATTTGTCTGGTGGATCCCCGGCGGCTTGAGGACGCCCGGGTGCGCGAGAATGTGCAGTTCCGTGATCAGGTGGCAGCAAGTGACATTCTGGTGGCCAATAAAACCGATGTCTGCACAGCTGAGCAGATTGCCGCCTTTGATCAGTGGGCAGAAGCGCTGGAGCCGGCGCGGCGGGCGGTGTTTCATACCCGTTTCGGGCGGCTAGCTCCGCAGTGGCTTGAGGGCAACACCGATTTGCCGCAGGTAACCACCCCTCACGCACACCACCATCACGGGCAGCGTGCGGATGCAGAAACGCCGGTGGATATCAACGAACAGCCCTGGCAGCAGGTGACCAACCAGGGCCAGGGCCATGTCAGTGTCGGGTGGAAGATCCATCCCGAATTGCGGCTGGACGAAAACACCCTCATGGCCATGGCGATGGACGACCGACTGGCGCGCTTCAAAGCCGTGGTGCATTGCCTGGAAGGCTGGCGGGCGGTCAATGTGGCTGACGGCGCATTGTCGGTGATCGCCACCGAGGCACGTGACATGTCGCGGGTTGAAGTGATTGCTGCCGGGGCACTGGATGCACAGGTTCTGGATCGGCAATTGCGCGCGGCGGCAGGCCTTGCGGACTAGTCATCGAGCTCTTCCGACAATTCCTGCAATACCGGTTCCATCAGCCGTTAGACCCAGGCGGAGTCGCCATTGTCCAGGGTAAGTTCAACACGCTCATAGCGGGCACCGGATCCCGAGCGATTCACGGTTGCCGGGTCATGACCGAATATCACAATGAAACTTTGTTCAGATTATCAGGAGCGTCTTTGATCGAACCGCAAACCTGCCCGGTGTGTGAAACCGGCCGGCTAAAGCCTTTTCAGCAGGTGCAAGGCACGGCGTATCATCGCTGCCCGTGGTGTGAAGCCACGGTGATGGACCCAGCCCACTGGCTTACGGCGCATCGGGAACGTGACGTCTACGATCTGCATGACAACGATCCGCACGATCCGGGTTACCGCCGCTTCCTGTCAAAGCTGACCACGCCCCTGCTGGAGCGTCTTGAAGTGGGTGCGCAGGGGCTGGATTTTGGCTGCGGCCCCGGCCCGGCGCTGGCGTTGATGCTCGAACAGGCCGGGATGAAGATAAGCCTCTACGACCCGTTCTTCCATGCTGATCCGTCGGCGCTGAATCACACCTACGATTTTGTGACCTGCACCGAAGTGGTGGAGCACCTGCATCAGCCGGCGAAGGTTTTTCGCCAACTGGATTCGCTGGTGAGGCCTTGTGGCTGGTTGGCCGTGATGACCTGTTTCCAGACCGACGACCGGCAGTTTGCCAACTGGCATTACCGCCGGGATCCCACCCACGTGGTATTTTACCGGGAGGCCACTCTGGCATGGCTGGCGCGGGTGCATGGCTGGCAACTTGAGGTGCCGGCGAAGGATGTTGCCCTGTTCCGCAAAGCCTGACCGCTCAGGGTGAGGCCGGGGCCGGGCACTGGATGACCGGGCATAGGGTGTTGCTGGCGCCAGATGCCACCGCGTTGTTGCCGGCAGTGGGCTGAAATCGGTCCGGGGTCAGCTGTGCGGCACAATTGGCCGCCTTGTTGGCCTGTTTGGCGCAGCCGGCCTTGCCGAGGGCCTGGGATAAATTATGCCAGCCGGGTGCCAGTGTGGGAAATCGTTCCGTCATGCGCAGATAATGCCCTATGGCCTGCGGCCAGTCCGAGCGGGCGTAGGCAATGTTGCCCTGGCCCATAATGGCGGCGGGCTGTTCCGGCCACTCAGCCTCTGCGGTCTGATAGGCGGTCATCGCGGTCAGGGTGCGTCCGGTGGTTTCAAGGTCGTTGGCCGCCATCAGATAGGAAATAGGGTCTGCGGTGACAGGCAGCTGGTCCGGGGCCATCATGACGGCTCCCCAGTTGTCGGCACGGTTCCAGGTGGCAGTGAACACCTCCAGGCTTTCGGCGTGTTGTTCCCGGGTATCGGTGTGCAGGATGATGTTGCGTTCGTCCCGGTCAAAGCCGATCACCACCGCAAAATGCCATTGCGGCCACCAGCTCAGTCCCAGATTCTGCATCACCAGCACCGGGTTGCCAGCAGCGACTTCTGACAACAGAGCGGCCAGGCTGCCATCAAGCTCATACACCAGTAGGCCATGGCTTCGGGCTCCCGCGACCAGCTCGACCCTCAGGCTGCCTTCACGTTCGGGCAGGTAGACCAGCTCTTTGAGAACGTCCGGGTTGGTGTTGAAGCCGCGGGTATTCAGCATCATGGCCAGCGAGGCCGGTCCGCACTGATATTTTTCCTGAGGATAGAAGGGTACGGAATCGAGCACCCAACGCTGCTGAAGATTGGCCTGGCTGTCGCCGGCGGGTTGCGCCGGCCATTGCGGGCGGCTGGCGCAGCCGGCCAGAACCGTTACCAGCACAAGGCTGATGAAGGTTCTGGCGAGGTTTGAGGCGAGTTGCGCGATCACTGGATACCGTCTGACAGTCTCACGGTAGACTCAGCGAATGCAGTTGATGAAGGAGAAGATGTTGGTCGCACACAGCATGTCTGTGATGATGAACACCAACAGGAAGAGCACGATAATGCCCACCACGCCCTCACCGACTTCAGCCTGGGCCAGCTGTTGCTCGAATTCGGCCAGCTCGGCCGGTGTCAGGTTCTGGATACGCTCTTCCACCACCTCCTGACTGACGCCCATATCGGCCAGTTTGTCCTTGACCTCTTGCTGCTCAAGCATGCTGAGCAGCGACTCGCGGTCAATGTCGGCCCGTTGTTCCGTCAGCAACTCGCCGGTTCCTATCACATCGGCTGTTGCGGCGGATGACCAGACCGTGGTCATGGCCATCAGGATGGCCAGAAAGAACGACACATGTCTCAGGTTTTTGCGAATTGCCTGCATCCCTAACTCCTGTTCTTTTTGGTGATAGACCGTTGACCACGATAGAGCAGTTGGTTTCCGCATGGCAACCGGCGGAGGGGGCAGGCAGGTTGCACATCCGGCTTGAGCTCAGGCCAGTTAAGGAGTGCAGAGGGGGTTACCATTTTTTCAGCAAGTTCCTGAACCGCCGTTTCAATCACGTTCGCGGCAAAATCTGCCATGAATGTGAACGTTGGCCTCGTGCCTCAGAAAGTGGACAGCCCGGTGGCTTCCATCAGCCGATAGCGCCAGTACTTGAGTCCGGACCCGTCTGCCCAGATTTCATAGGGCTGGCTCATCACCGGCGTCGAACCGGGGCCCTGCTGCCATTGGCGCTCGAAAAAAACGATCGCTTCGGTGGCGACGGCAGAGGAAGCGGATAACCGCAGGTGGATATTGGTCTCCAGGTTGAGATCATCCAGATTACGCCGGGTCAGGTTAGCCGAGCCAAGCAGGATTTCCGCATTGCCGCTGCTGTCACGGGTTATCAGTAGCTTACTGTGGCACTGCTCACCGCGGGTATTGCACCAACGTACCGGTATCCCGGCGCGAGTCAGTTCCGCCGCCACCTGACGGTTGGGAATGCCGTTCTTTTCGTGGCCAAAGGCGTCGTTATTGGCGTCCAGGAGTATGCGGACGCGGGCTTTGCGCTGATGCGCCTGAATCAGTGCCTGAACGACCTGGCGATGGGACAGATAGAACACCGCCAGATCCACCCGATCGCCGGCGCCGGCGGACGCGATCATGCCCAGCGCGCTGGACAGTATGGCGGATTCAGTAACCACCTGGACGGTATCGCCCATGGCCGGTGCGGCACCAGCTCTGGCAGGAATGTCAGCGATTGTGCGGCTGATCAGGGCGGTGTCGATGCCCGACATTTCCAGCACCGCCCGTTCGCTTGCCAGCAAATCCGCAACGGCGGGGCCGCTGAAGCTGAGGCCGATGTTGCTGTGGCGGCTGCTGCCGTCATGGGGGTTGGCGGACGTCACCAGCGCCCGCATCGCGTCACCGTCATCCGTGACCATCAGTTTTCGGTGGTTGGCCTTGAAGTTGGGGAGGGCAAGGTAGCTCCGCAGAGTGACCGGCTGGCCTTGCAGGGCATTGGGTAGCCAGCCCCCATCCGGGGAATTCCCCAGCCACTGGCAGCACACCCGCCACAACCCTGACCACGCGGGGTTGCTGTCCCTGAGTCGGGTGAGATTCGTCTCCACAACGGAAATGCCGGCCTCGCTGAGTGCTTCGAACCAGGGCGAGCGGGTGCCGCCATAAAAGGTATTGATGGGGTCGGAGATCACCACAATGTGGATGTCCGGAAGCGCTTGCTTGCGCTGGATCAGGGCCTCAGTCAACTGCCGGGCGAGGGGGCGGTAGCCGGAGGCCCCCTCGGGTTTGCTGTCGTTGAACAGAAACATATCGACCAGGATAAATCGTTCGGCGTTGGCAATCTGGCGCAGAACTTCGTCAAAAATGGTGTGCTCCAGCCGGGTACTGCCGTCGGCCTGGTGCACCGTGACGTCGGTCAGCAGTGTCGGGTTTACCAGCGGTGCCAGGGGCCCGCTGTAACTGATGCCATTCGGGAGGGGTTTCAGGGTGTGGTAAAGGCCGGTTCCGGCGACCAGCAATAACAACGCGGCAATCACGAACTTCACTGTCATGGGCAAGCTTCCTGGCTCCTGAGTCATAACCCCGAAGACTATACTGCACACGCGCACTGACTGCCTATTTCTCTCGCGAGAGGGTCGTCTGACAGGTCGAGTGGTGCTACTGCTTTTGGCGGACCAGCTCGGCGAAGCGTTCGAGCAGACTGCTCGCTTCCGGTGCCGCAGCTACTGCCGCTCGCAAAGCCCGGGGATCCAATTGCTCTTTCTCCAGATCCGGTGCCTGAACGTCCAGATAGGCCGCCATTACCTCATCGGTGAATTCGGGGTGGAACTGCACCCCCCAGGCGCAGGGGCCAACCCGGAAGGCCTGATGTGGTTCAAAACTATTGCGGGCAAGTAGCACTGCGGTTTCCGGCAATGTCAGAACGGATTGGCGATGGGTGAGCTGAGCGTTGAAGCGCTCGGGCAGGTGCCTGAATAGCGGGTCGGTTTCCGCAGCCTCCAGCCGCTCCACCTGATAGGTGCCGCTCTCACGTCCCCTGGGGTGATACCCAACTTCGCCGCCCAGTGCATGAGCCAGCAGCTGGTGCCCGTAACAGACGCCCAGCAGCGGAACCCTCTGATCAACCGCCTGGGCGAGCCAGGTCCCGGTCAGTTCGCTCCAGGGTGCCTGCTCGGTGACCATTGCGGGCGACCCCGTCACGACAATACCGTCCCACTGTTCCGGGTGACCCGGTGACTCGCCAGCAGCCACGTTGACCACGGTAATGTCCAGCCCCCCGCCCAGGCCGCGCATAAACCAGCGATCGAAGTCGCCAAATTGCGCCTTGAGCGACGGGTAGGTAGAGCCGGTTTTCAGAATAACCAGTTTTGGCGTTCGGGCGGTTTCGGGGGTACGGCTCATGGTGGCGCTCCTCGGGTGTCACGCAAAGTCACAATCATACTGGACAACCCGCCTCAAACGCATTGGTGGCCCCCGAAAATTCTTGTCTTTAAGTGTCATGGGTAAGCGCGGTGGCAGTGACGCGTTACTTTAAAGTAAGTCTCTGTAATTTAATGTAGTTCCGCTGAAGTGCTCACATTTTTCGCCGAAAAGACACCGTAGCATTGCTTACAAATTGACGCGGATTACGGTGTAATATGACCATAAAATTGACGGTTCCAGCCTTGGCTTTCTCTGCACTCCTGCTGGTCGGATGCGGCGGGGGGGGTGGTGGAAGCGACAGCAGCAGCACCGACAGCGGCCGAGCGTCTGCCGTTGCCGACAGTTCCGAGACCTCTGCGACCGCGACGGAGTCCACCCAGAGCGAAACGGTGATGATCGAGGGTTGCGAGGTGGATATTTACCAGGCCGCCATGCTGGAGCAGGTTAATGCGGCCCGTGCCACTGCGCGCAGCTGCGGTACGGAATCGTTTGCGGCGGCACAGCCGCTGACTTACAACTGCCCGATCGAAGCCGCAGCAACGGCACACAGCCAGGATATGGCCACCAACAACTTTTTCAGTCACATAGGATCGGACGGTTTGCGGGTCGGCGCCCGTGCCACGGCAACAGAGTACGATTGGTCGGTGGTTGGTGAGAACATCGCAGCAGGATATGACGAGGTGGAGACGGTGATGGACGCCTGGCTGGAAAGCCCGGGCCATTGTCGTAATATCATGGATCCGAGGTTTACCGAGTTCGCCGTGACGCGCGTGGACGCCATTAACGTGGATTACGAGAACTACTGGACTCAAGTGTTCGCCACGCCGCAGTAATACCAAAATGCCAGTAAAAAGCCCCGCTGCCTGAGAAGGCAGCGGGGCTTTTGTGTTTACACCGGCGAATGCTCTTACTCAGGCAGCTCGGCGTTGTGGAACACGTTCTGGACGTCGTCCAGTTCGTTGAGCATGTCCAGAAATTTCTCGAACATTGGGATGTCATCCCCTTCCACCGGCGTTGACGTCTTGGGCAGAAACTGAATCTCGTCCGCGTCGAAGTCGATGCCCTCAATAGCATCCACCAGCGCTTGCCGCGCCTTGGCGTATTCGGTATTCGGGGTGAACACGGTGATCAGTCCGTTCTCGTTCTCGATGTCCGTTACATCCACATCGGCTTCCATCAACGCTTCCAGCACCGCCTCTTCATCTTCGCCCTTGAACGCGAAGATGGCGCAATGGTCGAACATATGGGCGACAGCGCCCGGTGTGCCGATTTTGCACTTGGTCTTTGTGAAGGCCAGACGCACATCACCAAAGGTGCGGTTGGGATTGTCTGTCAGGCAGTCCACGATCACCATGCAGTTGCCCGGGCCGTAACCCTCATAGCGAGCGGTGGAATAATCTTCACCGGCGCCGCCCTTGGCCTTGTCGATGGCTTTCTCGATAACGTGGGACGGAACCTGGTCTTTTTTGGCCCGCTCGATCAGTCCGCGCAGCGAGAGGTTACCGTCCGGGTCGGTACCGCCGGACTTGGCCGCCATGTAGATCTCGCGGCCATACTTGCTGTAGACCTTGGTTTTTGCCGCGGCCGTTTTGGCCATGGATTCTTTACGGTTCTGATAGGCTCTGCCCATTGCGCTGCCTCATGAATCAATCTGAAAGAGGCGGATTTTACTGAACAAAACGTTCGGATTACAGGCTTAATTGCCGCCTTTTCCGGATGACATTTGATCCACGACGGTTTTCCCAGCGTCTGCGGGTACATGCGGGTATCGGATGTATAGTGAAAAGGTAGGTTTGAGTCATGAAGGGTTAACGGATAATGACCGTTTCCGTTGCGGTCCTGCCTTCGGTGCCTTCAGCCTCAGTATCCGTTAAGGACATTCTGCCGAGTGGAGTACATCAGTAGAGGAAAGCAACAGAACAGCAGCGATGGGCTGCTGTTCTGTTTTCAGGGAGATCAGGCGCTAGCCGTGCTCTGACCCTGTGGTTGGGTAACGCCCCGACTTGTCAGTTGGGCCTCGATGGCAGCAGCAAGGCTCTCGCTGTCTACCAAAAAGTCGGGATCGTCGGTCAGGCCGAGAATGCGGCGAATCCACAGCGTTTCCGTGACATTCACCCGGAATTCAAGCGTCGGTACGAACTGGTAAGTGACGCCGTCGCGCTTCCAGGTTACCACCGGCGCGCGGTGGTTATGTCCGGATGGGTCCTTCTGCTGTTGCTGCTCGAACTCGTTCTGCCAGCCAATGTGCAGGTCGGTGACGCCGGTTTTTACTTCCATCGCCCGTTCCTGGGTCAAACCAATCAAACGATTTGTATGCAAGCTCATATCAGAGCCTCCTTTTAGAGAAAGAAACAAAAACGAAACCCTACGGCTGTTTTTTGTTAGGGGTCATCCTGACCTCACTCTATTGTGTGTACGACTGTACACATGATTGGTATGAAAAGAACAGCAGGTATTCGTCCGAAGGCCCATTATGACAATAGGGGAAGTGCTTATAACGGGCCGGCATTGGCAGCAGAACAGCCGACCGGCCCTCAGAAGCCGGTCGATGCGTATCGCGCGGAAAGCGAGGGTTCAGGCCAGCTTCGGTACCCGCTTGATGCCCTTGCGGATGCCCTGCTCAAGGGCTGCGCTCACCACCTTTCCGGTAAACGGCACGATATCTTCGAAAGTGATGGTGTAGTTCACCCGGGTCTGACCCTCACCGGAATCCTCGAAGCGGATGCGACCAAGGTGGTTGCGAATCGGGCTGGAGCTGGTGATGGTGTATTCGATCAGCGAATCCGGCTCGAATCCGATCACCGTCTCTTCCAGCCCGATGGGACCGATGCCGATCTTGCGCACAGAGCCCAGGCCATTGGGGTCAGCCTGGTCGCTGTCATGGATACGCTTTACCGGTGCGCCAAGCAGCTTGCCAAAGCGCTCGTGGTCGGCAAACAGGGCGAAAACCCGGTTGCGCGGTACGTTGAAGGTTTCGTCAATTTCAATGGTGTACATAGCCATGGTGTTACTCGTGTTTTGGTGACAGTCCCGCGGACGGATACAAGGTGAAGGCCTAGAGTATCGTTCCAGCGGGCGCAACAAAAGCCGCAGATAGCGGCAGACCCAACCTTGGCCCGAACCGCCTTTTCCGATCGATCTACATTCAGTGGCGGCTGGTGTGGCGGTAATCTGTCGGCGATTGCCCCATCACTTTCTTGAACAATCGCGAGAAGTAGTAAGCGTCGTCATAACCCAGGCGTCGGCTGACGTCGGCAAAGCTCAGGCTGGTGGTGTCGAGCATCTGGCAAGCCCGCTCCACCTTCAGGTGCAGGAAGTGGGCAATGGGCGGGGTACCGGTCTGCTCACGGTAACGGGTGGCGAAATGCGCCGGCGACAACCCGGCCAGGTCTGCCAGTTGCTCCAGTGATACCCGTTCATCCAGATGCTCCCTCATGTAATTGTGGATGGTGTCCAGCTCGGTTTTCCGCTCGTGGCTGGTTTCATCCGCATTCAGGGGCACGGCGGCCAGCAACTGGCGCAGGCGATTGGCGGCGTGGATCAGGCCGCGGGTGCGAAAGCCGGTCTGCCGCACCGACAGCAGGCCGTTGAAGTCCACCAAAAGGCGGGGCTGACGACCAAGGTGTCGAATGCGGGTGTTGTCGAAGCCCATGTAATGGCGGAAGTCCTCGGTCAGCGGTCCCGTATAGTGCACCCAGTGAATGGTCCATGGATTGTCCGGGTCAGCGGTATAGCGGTGCGTCGCGCCCGCAGGCAGCAATAGCAAATCGCCGGCCTCCACCGTGAGGGGTTCACCCTCGACGTTCAGGAAGGCTTTGCCCTCGGTACAGTAAATCAAAAGATTGTCGTGGTGGTGCTCGCGGTGCATGTGATGGCCCGCGGCCCGGCGGTAATGGCCAAATGCCAGCGGGAACAGGTCCCGGGTGAGAGGGTAGGTCGACATTAGTCTGATAATGGGGGCAGGCACCACATAGCGAATGCTGTCTGGCGGCACTGGCCATTGGGAAGTCTGGGTCATGAATCAATCGACTGTTTGGCCTCTGATCGAAAGATAGTCCATCACGGGCGAAATTTAGTCAATCGGTGCGTACGGAATTCCTGTGCTAGCATCAATTCAAACGTGGTCGTCCCGCGGCAGTTCGGGCGACTTCCCCGTACAACAACAAGCAGGGAACAAATGATGAAGAACGTACCTCTGTATCTCGCCGGCGAATTTGTTCAGAGCCAGGCCAGTGAATGGATTGATGTGACCGACCCGGCCACCAACGAGGTCATCGCCAAAGCGCCGTGCACCACCGATAGCGAAATGCGCAAGGCCATCGACAGTGCCAGCGAGATGTTCAAGTCCTGGAAAGAAGTCCCAGTGTCCGAACGTGCCCGCGTTATGCTGCGCTACCAGGCATTGTTGAAAGAACACCATGACGAGATTGCCGAAATCCTGTCACAGGAAACCGGTAAGACGTTTGATGATGCCAAGGGCGACGTCTGGCGTGGTATTGAAGTGGTTGAGCACGCCGCCAACGTGGCCTCCATGATGATGGGCGAGACGGTTGAGAACGTGGCCCGGGAAGTGGATACCCACTCCTGGATTCAGCCGCTGGGCGTGTGTGCCGGTATTACCCCGTTCAATTTCCCGGCCATGATCCCGCTGTGGATGTTTCCGATGGCCATTGCCTGCGGTAACACCTTTATTCTCAAGCCGTCCGAGCAGGACCCGCTAACGCCGATGCGTCTGGCGGAGCTGTTCGAGGAAGCCGGTGCGCCTAAAGGTGTTCTTCAGGTGGTGCATGGTGGCAAGGAGCAAGTGGACGTGCTGCTGACTGATCCGGCCATCAAGGCCGTTTCGTTTGTCGGTTCCGTGCCTGTGGGCCGTTATATTTACGAAACCGGTACCCGCAATATGAAGCGAGTACAAAGTTTCGCTGGCGCCAAGAATCACATGGTCATCCTGCCGGATGCTGACAAGCAACAGGTGATCAATGCCCTGGTCGGCGCGTCTGTTGGTGCCGCGGGTCAGCGTTGCATGGCGATCTCTGTGGCGGTGTTTGTAGGTGAGGCCCAGCAGTGGATCCCCGAGCTGAAAGAAGCCATGGCCAAGGTGCGCCCGGGTGCCTGGAGCGACTCCGGTGCCAGTTATGGCCCGGTTATTTCTTGCAAAGCCAAGGATCGTATCGAATCACTGATTGCCACCGGTGAAGCCCAGGGCGCCAGGCTGCTGCTGGACGGCCGCGGCTGCACCGTGGAGGGTCTGCCCGATGGTAACTGGGTTGGGCCCACGCTGTTCTCCGGTGTGACCACGGAAATGGATATTTACAACGAGGAAATTTTCGGCCCCGTGCTGTCCTGCGTGGAGCTGGACAGCCTTGGTGACGCCATTGAACTGATCAACAGCAGCCCATACGGCAACGGTGTGTCCATCTTCACCAGTTCCGGTGGTTGTGCACGTCGCTTCCAGCACGAGATTGATGTGGGCCAGGTGGGTGTGAACATCCCCATCCCGGTACCCCTGCCGTTCTTTTCGTTCACCGGCTGGAAGGGGTCCTTCTACGGTGACCAGCACGCCTATGGTAAGCAAGCCGTGCGTTTCTACACCGAAACCAAGACGGTCACCTCGCGCTGGTTCTCCAGTGAGGCCACGTCCACAGAAGCCAATTTCTCCATTCAGTTGCGTTAACGGGATCGGGGCCTTCCTGACCGAGGGGGCCCTTCGGACTGGACAGTGGAGATGAGCGATGGACTTTAACCTGACAGAAGACCAGCTGGCGTTTCGTGAGGCTGCCCGGGCGTTTGCGGAGAAATCCATGGCGCCTCACGCCGCGCGCTGGGACGAAGAACATATTTTCCCGAAAGACGTGCTCAGGGAAGCCGGTGACATGGGCTTTATGGGCATGTACACCCCGGAAGCCCTTGGTGGCATGGGCCTGTCCAGGCTGGACACCTCGGTGATTGTGGAAGAGCTGGCTGCGGCCTGTCCTTCCACAGCGGCGTTTATCACCATTCACAACATGGCGACCTGGATGGTGGCCAGCTTCGCCTCGGACGATCTCAAGCAGGAAATCGTGCCGAAACTGGCCAGCGGTGAGTGGCTGGCCTCTTACTGCCTGACCGAGCCGGGTGCCGGCTCCGATGCTGCCAGTCTGAGGACCAAGGCCGTGCGGGAGGGTGACAGTTATGTGATCAATGGCAGTAAGGTGTTCATCTCCGGCGCCGGTGCCACCGACCTGCTGGTGCTGATGGCCCGCACCGGTGCAGCGGATTCCGGCGCCAGAGGCATATCCACCTTTGTCATTCCGGCCGATGCTGAGGGCATTGCCTACGGCAAGAACGAAGAGAAGATGGGCTGGCACAGTCAGCCCACCCGCATGATCAGCCTGGAGAACGTTCGCATTCCCGCCAGTAACCGGGTGGGCGATGAGGGGGACGGCTTCGCCATCGCCATGAAAGGCCTCGACGGTGGGCGCCTGAACATTGCCACCTGCTCACTGGGTGGCGCCCAGGCGGCCTTGGTGCGCGCCCGCAATTACATGCATGAGCGCGAACAGTTCGGCAAGCCGCTGGCGGCGTTCCAGGCGCTGCAATTCAAATTGGCCGACATGGCCACCAACCTGGTGGCCTCACGGCAGATGGTGCGCCTGGGTGCCTTCAAGCTCGACAATGGCGATCCCGAGGCCACGCTGCATTGTGCCATGGCCAAGCGGTTTGCCACCGACGCCTGTTTTGACGTGGTGAACGACGCTCTGCAGTTGCACGGTGGCTACGGTTATATCCGGGAATATCCGCTGGAGCGCTTCCTGCGGGACCTGCGGGTGCACCAGATTCTGGAAGGCACCAACGAAATCATGCGCCTGATTGTGGCCCGCCGACTGCTGGATGACGGCGTGGCGGAAGCCATTCAGTAACCGGGGCCGAAACCATTCAAGCAGTCGTGGAAACCAGATAGAAGGAGAGTTCCATGAGCGATCTGATTCAGCTCGAGAAACGCGGGCACATTGCCATACTGACCATCAACAACCCACCGGCCAATACCTGGACCGGGGATTCCCTGTCCGCTCTGACGGCGACCATCCGGGAACTGAATGAAGACCGTGACATTTTCGCCCTGGTGGTGACCGGTCAGGGTGAAAAGTTCTTCTCTGCCGGCGCCGACCTGAAGTCGTTCGCCGACGGTGACATAGCCCGAGCCAACCGGATGGCCCAGGCCTTCGGTGAAGCCTTCGCCGCACTGAGCGGATTTCGCGGGGTATCCATTGCTGCCGTCAACGGTTATGCCATGGGCGGCGGGCTGGAGTGTGCCATGGCCTGTGACATCCGAATTGCCGAGGAGCACGCCCAGATGGCGCTGCCGGAAGCCGGCGTTGGCCTGTTGCCCTGCGCCGGTGGCACCCAGAACCTGCCGTGGCTGGTGGGTGAGGGCTGGGCCAAGCGCATGATCCTGTGCGGCGAGCGCGTCAAGGCGGACAAGGCCCTGCAGATCGGGTTGGTGGAAGAAGTGGTTGCCACCGGTAAGAGTCTGGAGAAAGCCCTGGAACTGGCTGAGATGGCGTGCAAGCAGAGCCCGTCGTCAACGGCCCGCTGCAAGACGCTGGTCATGAGTGCCCGGGACGGCCGCAGCCATGAGGACGGTTGGCGCATGGAGCGCGAACTGTTCATTGAGCTGTTTTCCACCGAGGATCAGAAGGAAGGCGTCAACGCTTTTCTGGACAAGCGCAAACCGGAATGGAAGAACCGTTGATATGACTGCCCAACCCATGGTTTTCGAGGAGTGGCCCACCGCCGACGGCGGATACATTGCCGTGGCCCGGCTGAACATGCCAAAAGCCCTCAACTCACTGTCTCTGGAAATGATCCGCCTGCTGACGCCGCAACTGAAGCGTTGGGCAGACGACAGCAGCGTGTGCGCGGTGTGGCTGGAGGCCGAGGGCGACAAGGCGTTCTGTGCCGGCGGCGACATCGTGGCCCTGTATCGCAGCATGACTGAGCCCCGTGGAGCGGGTAGCGGAGCGGGTGAGGGAGTCACTTTTTTCGAAGAAGAATACGAGATGGACTACCTCATCCATACCTTCCCCAAGCCCATCGTGTGCTGGGGCCATGGCATCGTCATGGGTGGCGGTATGGGCATTATGGCGGGGGCGTCTCACCGGGTGGTCACCGAGGGCTCCAAACTGGCGATGCCCGAGAGCAGCATTGGCCTGTATCCCGACGTCGCCGCAGGCTGGTTCCTGAACCGCGCACCGGGACGCACGGGGCTGTTTCTGGGCCTGACCGGCGCCCGCATGAACGGCACAGACGCGTTGTATGTGGGCCTGGCGGACCGGTTCATCCGTCATGATCTGAAAGCGTCAGTCGTGGCCGCCCTGACACAACGGAACTGGCTGGATGAGAACAGCCATGCCGTGGTCAGCAGCGTACTGCGCCAGTTCGAGCAACAAAGCGCCGATGCGCTGCCGGAGTCACCGGTGCGCACCCACTTTGACGACATCAACCGGGTGACGGATGCCGACACGCTGGAAGACATTGTGGCCCAGTTGCACGAACTCTCGAGCGGTGAAGGCTGGCTGGCCAAAGCAACCCGATCCCTGGCCACGGCCTCACCCACTTCCCTGGCGCTGTGCTGGCGGCACCTCAACAACGTCCGCCACGACAGCCTGCAGGAAGTGCTGGATAAAGAACTGACGCTTTCCAGCAAGTGCCTGACGAAAGGCGAATTCGCCGAAGGTATCCGTGCGCTGCTAATTGACAAGGATCAGCAGCCACGCTGGCGCTATGCCTCTCTGGCGGAAATGGACCCGGCCTGGATCGACGACTTTTTCACTCAATAACGCAAGCCGGCCCACTCATTCGAATACAACAAGAAAGGGGAAGAACTATGGCAACAATTACCTTCATCGGGCTTGGCAATATGGGCGGCCCCATGGCCAGCAATCTGGTCAAAGCCGGCCATGACGTCACCGTGTTTGACCTGTCCAAGGACGCCGTCGCAACGCTGGTATCCGAGGGTGCGAAATCCGCAAACACGGCCCACGAAGCAGCGGCTGGCGCAGAGTGTGTGATTACCATGCTCCCCGCCGGTCAGCACGTGGAAGCGGTCTACCTGGGTGACGATGGCCTGCTGGCCAGCCTGCCGGCCGGCACTCTGGTGATCGATTCATCAACCATTGCGCCCGAGACCGCACGCGGTGTTGCCGAGGTCGCAAAAGCGCGGGATATTCCGTTCCTCGACGCCCCGGTGTCCGGCGGCGTTGGTGGCGCTAAGGCAGGCACCCTGACGTTCATTTGCGGTGGTGCGGAAGCAACCTTCACCAAGGCAAAGCCCATTCTTGAAGGCATGGGCAAGAACATATTCCACGCCGGCGAACACGGCTCCGGTCAGGTGGCCAAGATCTGCAACAACATGATGCTGGCTATTCTGATGGCGGGCACCAGTGAAGCGCTGGCGCTGGGCGTCAAGAACGGGCTCGATCCCGCCGTCTTGTCCGAAATCATGAAGCAGAGCTCCGGCGGCAACTGGGCGTTGAACGTTTACAACCCTTGGCCCGGCGTGATGGAGGGTGTTCCGGCTTCCCGGGGCTATGAGGGCGGGTTCCTGGTCAATCTGATGAACAAGGACCTGGGGCTGGCGTTTGACAATGCCGTCAAGAATCATGCAGCCATCCCCATGGGCTCCCTGGCACGCAACCTGTTCGAGCTGCACGCCGGGCAGGGCAATGGAACGCTGGACTTCTCAAGCATACAGCGGCTCTACACGCCGGAATAACCCCCGGTCCGGAGAGGATGCCCTCCTCAATTCCAGCACTGGCGACTAGATTTTCAGTGTCAGTGCTGGTAATTTTCCCGCACGTAAAATCAGTCTGGCCGGCTCCGGAGCAGGGCTATCTAGGACGGGCTGATTCAGGATCTCTACATACCTTCAAGGATTGAAGATATGCCTCAGGCAAGCGGACTGCAGTATACCGCCGTTATTGGCAATTTCCCCCCGGATGTTTTCGCCGTCGTTGGTTTCAGAGTGACGGAGCATCTCTCCGAATTATTCACTGGCAACCTTGAGCTGGCCAGCACTGACCCCTCGGTCGCCGCCGCCGACGTGCTGGAGCAGACCGTAGAACTGGTGGTGTGGCAGGACGGCGTCCCGTTTCGGCGCTTCACCGGCGTAGCCAACGAATTCGCCCGCGGCGACAGCGGCCACCGCCGCACCCGCTACGAAGTCGTGTTCCAGCCCCCCTTGTGGCGCCTGGGACTGATGCACAACAGCCGCATTTTCCAGACTCAGACCACCGATACCATTGTGCGCACCTTGCTGGAAGAGCGCGGCATCGTCGACACCGTGTTTGATCTGAAGCGCACGCCCGAAGAGCGGGAATACTGCGTGCAGCACCGGGAAAGCGACCTGGCCTTTGTCGAGCGCCTGGCCGCCGAGGAAGGCTGGCACTACCGCTACCAGCACGGTTCCGTGGATGGCAGTGAACAACCCGCCCTGATCATCGCCGACCACCACGGCGACGCCCCGAAACTGGACGCTGTGGAATACAACGGCACAGCCGGCGGCAGTGCCAAGACTCCCTGCATATTCCGCTTCGCCTGTCAGGAACGGGTCCGCGCCAGCTCCGTGGCCATGAAGGACTACACCTTCAAGAACCCCGCCTATGCGCTGATGCACGAAAATGCCGGTGCAGACCTCAATCACCGCGAGGATTACCAGAGCTATCAATACCCCGGCCGCTTCAAGGCCGACGCCAGCGGCCAGCCCTTCACCGAAGCGAGACTGGATGCCCTGCGCAACGACGCCAGCACCGCCAGCGGTGAAAGCAACCGTGCCGATTTCACCCCCGGTGCCAAAGTCACCCTGACCGACCACGACAGTGAGCCCCTGAACCGGGAATGGCTGCTGACCGGCATTGTCCACACCGGCAAACAGCCTCAAGCGCTGGAAGAAGAGGGCGGTTCCGACCCCACCAGCTACAGCAACCGTTTCAAGGCCGTGCCCGCGGACTGCAACTGGCGACCGCAGATCGAACATCGCCCGCTGATGGATGGCCCGCAAATGGCTATTGTCACCGGTCCCGAAGGCGAAGAGGTCCACTGTGATGAACACGGCCGGGTCAAGGTAAGGTTCCCGTGGGATCGCTACGCAAAGAACGATGAACACTCAAGCGCCTGGCTGCGTGTTAGCCAGGGCTGGGCCGGCGGCCAATACGGCTTTATGGCGCTGCCCAGAATCGGCCACGAAGTCATAGTCAGCTTCCTGGACGGCGACCCGGATCAGCCCATCATCACCGGCCGCACCTACCACGCCACCAACACACCGCCGTACGCGCTGCCGGAACACAAAACCCGCACCACATTAAAAACCCAGACCCACAAGGGCGAGGGCAGCAACGAACTGCGGTTTGAAGACGAAGCCGACAAAGAACAGATCTACGTTCACGTCCAGAAAGACCTGGACCTGCTGACCGAAAACAACCGCCGGGAAGTCATCAAGAACGACAGCCATCTGACCGTCGACAACAACCGCTTTGCTCAGATTAAAGGAAGCGACCATTCCACCGTCGACGGCGAACGCCGCGACCACATTGGCGGCGATTACAGCCTTACGGCCAATGGCAGCCACCACAGCAAGCAGGGCAAAAACCAGCTCATCGAAGCCGGCAGCGAAATTCACCATAAAGCCGGCATGAAGATCGTCATCGAAGCAGGTGCCGAAGTGACGCTGAAGGCCGGTGGCAGTTTTGTGAAGGTGGATCCGAGTGGGGTGACAGTGTCCGGGCCGTTGGTGAGGATGAATTCGGGGGGTGGGCCAGGGAGTGGAACCGGCGCGGCAGCAGAGGCAACGGTTTTACCAACGAGCTTTGTTGAGGGATGCAATAACTCTGACCATGTGGAACTGGCAGAGGTCGATACCAGGGCTACCGCAGGACCGGTCGCTAGCTCTGTGCCATCGTTAAGGGCTGCAGCCAAGAAAGATGTTGCGTTGGTGAAGCAATGCGGCCGTCAGTCTGATGGTTCCTGCGCTATGGCAGAATGTGCCTGCGAGGAAAGCCCTGCATGACGGATCTCGATCACACCACCATTCAAGATGCTTACTTACTGCTTGATGGCGCGGCTCTTGATGCACCGAGGTTTGTTTACGAGCACGATGATCAGCCGGAAGTGGAGTATTTGTACCTGGGCACGCCCCACCACGGCGCTATCGAGGTAAGTCCTTGCCTTGTGAAACCATCGCTCTCATCCCGAATATGGCAAGAGCAGGCACAGTGGCAAGGGCATGCTGTCGCTCTGATCTCCGGGGCAGAGCTCGATGTGGTGGCTGGCCATTTGCGGAGTTTATTGAGTGTTCAACTGCCTGACGGGGCGTTTTCTTATTTGAGGTTCTACTCACCCAAGCAGCTGCAACGCCTGATGGGCGCGTTTAGTGACCTGGAACTCACCCGTTTTAGTGGTCCAGTGGGGGAGTGGCTGGCTTTCGATCTTGATGGATGCTTACATCGATTTGCGACAGATGGTCCCGGCGAATACCGAGAATCATCCGACGAAGGTTGGTTCGTGCTGGCTGAACAGCACATTGAGGCGTTATCAATCGGCGCGAAAGATGAATTTACGGGTAGATTGGGCAAGTACCTTGGAGTCGATGATCGGGCACTCCTCGACGGTCTGATACGCGAGGCCAATGCTCATGGTTTTCGGACTGAAAAGGATGTTAGCCGCTACGCGGAGCTCTCTCTGGTCCATGGAGAGCGGCTCAATAGCGCAGAGATTGAGGAGATTCTGTCGAAGTCCAATACGTTGGCGAGTGCGCGGTTAAGTGAAATGGATAAACGTTTGGCATACGGAGTTGCCTCATGAGTTCTGAGTACGTCGTTCGATCGGGGGATACCCTTGGTGCAATCGCCCAGCGTCACCAAACCACACTGAGTAGCCTGTTAAGGTTGAATCCAGACATTGAGAATCCGGACAGAATATTCCCGGGGCAGTCGCTGAAGTTGCCTGCCGCGAACGATGCGAACTTCTCCAGTTGCGAGGTGGGCCAAGTCACTCAGGAGCCCGCCTGTAGCGAGGAAATCGCGGATGTGGTTCACGTCACCGGATCGGATGAACTGATCTTGCTGACAGAGGAAGAACTCGCCGAGTGGATCGAAGAAGAGGAGTTCGTGTGCACCCCAATCAGGGAATTTTACGAAAGGTTGGAGGAGCTCGATGACGGCGCTCGGGATTCGGAAGTTAGCCCTACCGAGGGTGAGGGCCAGCTTATGTCTGACGTCCAGAAAGAGAAAGGGCGGCTGGCGGAGGAGTTGGAAGCCCGGTCGGTGCTGACTGGAGATATGCAGACAATACCTCCGATCACTGAGATCAAACGGCTGGCCGGAAACAAACACGTCACTTTTGTTCGCTCGGATAAGCTGAAGAACCATCCGCGTCGGTACTCCATCGCAGCGAGGGATCGAGCTCGTAGTCAGGGTTGGTTGACCGAAAACGGCTTGGATCCTGCAAAGCTCCGGGATGCAATTCGAAGTGAATTGAACGTTAAATTCAATACAACGTTGTGGGAGCCAGATCAGAATGGTGCGCTCATGACGACATTGAACAAATTCTACGATGAAGCATCCTGGTCTATCTGGGGCGATGCACAGGCTCGACAGCAAGCGATAGACGAAACCGGATTTGACGCCTCAGCGGAAGCTCAGTTCATGCGCTTTGCGGCAGGCGCGAGTGCTTCCGGCGAGTTTGATCCGAGGAAAGGTAAAGTTCATCTACAGGCTAAGCTGGAGGGGCAGTACTCTCTGGCTCAGGGCAAAGTGGGTGTTGAACAGTCTTACCCGGTTAATAATCGGTCTGAGGTCAAAGTTTTCTACCGAGTTGGTGGCTGGGATGGTGAACGGAAAGAAATTTCTTTGGGGCACTTTCAAGCAAGACTGCGGGCATCGTTGACAGGGTTTGCGGGTGCATCTGCGCTGATCGCCGCAAATGTGAAAGTAGATTCCAGCGATGGCATTCCAAATCTGAAAGGCATTGCAGCCAGAGAACGTGGGCAAGGAGCATCGATTGACGGGGGTGTATTTGCTGGCATCCGTGCTGGCTGTGAGATTGCTGGCGCACTGCTATGGGCAGACGTTCTTTCAGCTCAGTCAGACTGGAAAACGCTTTGTGAAATAGGAAAGAAGGTTGAGGGGGCAGTTGGAATTGGGGGAGAGGTTCAGCTTCAGCTGAGATTCAGTGAGGTGACCGGAAAGTTTTACTTCAATTTTCATGCCGGCCTCGTCGTTGGTGTCGGTGCGTCTGGAAGTTTTACGCTGGAAGTGGATCCCGCTAACATACTTGAAATGATTCACTTTGTTTACAAGGCTCTTGGTGATGTCGATTATCGTTATCTGGATCTGTTCGATTCTGAAACCAGGTCTTTCACTTGGTATCGTCGTTTGGCTTTGTATGCCCTGGGGACGGGGGTCTCGTTCACCATTGCCGCAACTCGGATGCTGGAATCTGGCGTTGAGCTGATTGACGGATTTTATGGAGAGTTTTTGGGCTCCTTTCAGACCTCCAGGAGAAGGGAGCAGCTTGGAGCCACTGTCGCAAATAACTTGATCACGGATATCACGGCAGGTGAGTCCAGCGTCATTCTTCATTCCCCCCCAGAAGTGAAGGGCCAGATCCTCGAATTGTTGATTCATGACTTCGGACTCACACCGAAACTGATGGACGGAACTAGAGCCAAAGTCCGTGCGATTGGTTTAATTCTTGAATCTTTTCAGAGTTGGAGAGATTTTGAGGAAAGTATCAAGCGGATGAACCCCGACGGAGAGTCTCGACCAGATAGCTTCGATACCAACGTCGTTTCTTTGTTCACATTCATTGGAAAAAACGCTCAGCACTACAATCTGTTCAGAAAAATTTTGATGGGCAAAGCCGCGAATTTGGTTGGTCCGGTGCGCCAAGATCCGCATGCTGCATGCCGTAATTGCGGTATTGCATGATTTAAGGAGTGGTGTCTTTGATGAAGTTTAATGGGTATTCATTTTTGTTTTCTGTTTGTGCTTTCTCTACGGTTTACGGTTGCTCAGACCAAGTTGAAGAGAATGTTTCTTCCCCAGATGAGATTGAGTCTTTGATCACTCGGGCACAACAGAATCTCGTCTACGTCGAAGGTGGCGAATTCTACTTTGGAGACGTAGGGAACGACGACGGTGAGCCATTTAACTCTTTGCTGGACAACAATAAGCCTGCAATAAAGGTCAAGCTCGATGGGTATTCAATCTCCAAGTATGAGACGACATGGGGTGAACTTATGACTTACCTTCGGGCCAAGGGCAGAGCTGGCCAGTACACAAGCGAGAATGGATTTACGAGAGCTGCGATTTTGCCGGTCACGGCCAATGCAGACCCTTTGTCACCTAATTACCGACACAAGCCAGCGCGGAGCCCGAATTTCAGTGAGGCTGAGGGCTATTGCGCATGGTTGGCAGAGCGGACTGGCCTTGAGTTCGCGTTACCAACGGAGGCTCAATGGGAGTATGCCGCCCGGAGCAGGGGCGATGCCGTTCCTTATGCAACTGAGACTGGTAGTTTAGAGAACGATCCTTACTTGCGGCGGCCGAGTCAGTATGTCGATCTATCAACGCCTGTGTCGGGCAACAGTTTAGTGTATTCAAGTGTAGAGCTAGAACGAAGGCCAGTAGGAAGCTATCCCCCAAACCCCCTGGGTATTCACGATATGACGGGAAATGTTCCGGAGTGGACCCGCGATTGGTATTACGAAGACTTCTATCAATTTGCTGAGCGAGATAACCCGCACGCATCGGAACGACCGGCGGGAAGCAAGGGAGAGAGAACCGTAAGAGATTGGGCAGGTCATGGAGACACAGTTGGAGGGCAAGATACGGTTTTTGGAAGATCGGGCGTATCGTTAGACTCGCCTAGACAGGGCTTCCGTTGTGTTGTCAATAGCTCAGAACCAATTGAGTAACACTTGAGCATGCGGCTTTTTTAAGCGTGCGCGCGCGCGGATGGCGTTTGCCCTTCTAACGCAGGAATGGGGCTATTCAATGGCGCTCGTTCTGGATCACTGGTAATGCTGTGCGTTTTCTGATGAAGCGCAACCTGGCCGGTGCCAAAACTCATGCGTCTATGTGTGGAACTGAATAAACGACTTCGGTGTATGTGCCCAATAGACTTAGCAAAGATTGTTGTGTGATGCACGATTAGATACTCGCACAACGAGACCCCCCACTCAAAGGTACACTCGATTCAGGCACGACTCGTCGGGAAACAGTCGAGCTGTTGATGATTTGGCCGTGATAGTCCCCGCCACGCATGACTCTCTCAGGTCCTTTGAGGCCAGGGCCAACGGTAACAGCTTTGCCGGCCGCTGGGCCCACAGGATTGGTTCTCTCTGAATTCTGGTAGTAGTCCGCGTGATAGTAGTCATTTACCCATCCAGCAACATTACCAGACATATCGTACAATCCGATGGGGCTAGGCTGGTAACGGCCGGGAGGGTCAGGAAGTTCCCGGGAATCTCCGTCCAGTGACCAGGCAGGGCCATTGGCGCTACTTATGTTGCGCCCTGGCTCGAGCTCTCCGTTATTGGTTGCGTGACGCAACGGTCTGCCACCCTACCGTGCGGCATATTCCCACTGCGCTTCGGTAGGCAAGTCCACGTATATTCCCCACTTCCCGAAAACAGGCCGTTCTCGGGTACGGAAACAACCATCAAAGGAACTGATATGAAAACGTTCAACACCCTGCGGGTGATCTTTACGCTGATTGGCCTCGGCATGCTCGCTGGCGCCTTTTTCTCCTTTCAAAGCACCTCGACGTTTCTCGAAACGGCAACCGCCAAGCCTGGCGTTGTCACAGATCTGATCTATTCCCGATCCAGCGACTCCGGTACCTATTATCCGGTGGTCCGATTTGAGGATGAGCAGGGAAGATCAGTGGAGTTTCAGTCCTCCAGCGGCAGTAATCCCGCCAGTTATGCTCGTGGCTAGAGCGTTCGCGTGCTGTTCACGCCCGGTGAGCTGGAGTCGGCCCGTATCGATGGCTTTTTCTCGCTGTGGGGTATTGCACTCATTGTCGGTGGCATCGGGGCCGTCTTTTTCCCGGTTGGCGCGGGTATGTTTGTGGTGCCGGCACTCAGAAACGGTAAAGCAGAAACGCTGGTTCAATCCGGGCAACTGGTGCAGGGCGGGTACCAGCGCGTCGGACAGAACACCGGGCGTTAAGCCCCCGTAATTCGCGTGGTAGTGCAGCCCCGCATTGGGCAGGGTAGACTGGTCGCTTTATTTGCAGGCCCGGGATTGTCCGGGTCGGCTTTCTGACACGTAACCAGGGCCTATCATGGACGACCACTCCAGCCAGCACAATCCGGCAGCAGAGACCCAACGCCCCCTGTTCTCTTCCGACTTGTCGACGCCTATCCATGGGTTGTTCGTGCTGGGTGTGCTTTACACTCTCTACCTGGCTCATCAGATCGTTCTGCCAATCATCCTTGCTGTGTTGACCAGTCTGCTGCTGGCACCGCTGGTCAAAAAGGCTTACCTCAAATGGCGCGTGCCGCGCATGGTCAGCTCGCTTTTTCTGGTGCTGATGGTGTTGGCCGGTATCGTGGGGGTGGGCGTTGCCGTTGCCATGCCGGCCATTGAATGGGCGGAGAAAGCGCCCCAGGGAATCTCACGGTTGCTGGTGGGGGAGAGCAGTTTCAAGCAACAGATCGACCGGGTGACGGAATCCGCCAAGGAAGTGGAAAAGTCTGTTGAGGATCTGTCGGACGAAGAAGAGGCGGAAAAACCCACCACCGTTGTAATGCAAACCGAATCCTGGCGAAGCCAGCTGATGAGCAAGGCCCGCAATGGTGTGGCCGGGTTGGCGCTTGCCCTTGCCCTGACCTATTTCCTGCTGGTGGGGGGCGACCGGCTGATCCGCAACCTGGTCAAGCAGTTACCCCGCTCCCAGCGAAAAACTGCGCTGCGCATCACCCGCGATTCCCAGAGCCAGATCGCGCAATACCTTGGGGTACTGGGCTTGAGCAATCTGGTGGTCGGTGTCACCACCGGTCTGATGAGCTGGGCGGTGGGGCTTCCGGACCCGGCGGTATGGGGTATCGTGGCTGCCCTGGCGCGCTTTATTCCCTATCTCGGGGTGATTCTCACCATTGCCTTGCTGGCGGTGGTGTCTGCCATCAGTCTGGATGCGCTGTGGATGATGGCCATCGCGCCCCTCGGTTATCTGGCGCTGACTACGCTCGTCGGTTTCTTCATTGAGCCCTGGATTCACGGCTTCCGCATGGCCATCAATCCGGTGGTGATTTTTGTGTCCATCTTTTTCTGGGGCTGGCTGTGGGGCCCGGTTGGCGTGCTGTTGGCGGTGCCTCTGATGACGGTGATTCAGGTGGTTCTGAAACAGATTCCCCGATTGCAGCCGGTGTATCGGGTCATCGCCCGCTGAGGCGTGGCCCGGCCCCAACGGCATTCCCTGACAGTGGCGGTATTCTTTCCTATGCTGACGTGATACCTCTCACTCAGCGATTACGGAGGATCACCGCCCATGATCCCGACGACCATGAAAGCCATGGTGCTCACCGGTTATGGTGGTATCGACCGGCTGCAGTACCGGGACGTGGCCACGCCATCACCCGGCCCTGGCGAGGTGTTGGTTCAGGTGACCGCAACCGCCAAGAACAACACCGATCGCAAAGCCCGGGAAGGGTTGTACCCCACCAAAAAAGGCGAAATGCAGTCTTTCCAGATGGGCGGAGAGCCCACGCTGCGTTTTCCCCGCATTCAGGGAGCCGATATCGCGGGCCGTGTGGTGGCGGTGGGTGAGGGGGTGAGTGAGAGCCGCCTCGGCGAGCGGGGGCTGCTGGACTTCAACATCTACGCCAACGAACGCCGCGACATCAACCTGACGCCGGACTACTACGGCCATGGCGCCGACGGCGGCTACGCCGAGTACGCCGCGTTACCCGCAGAGCAGTTTCATCACATACCCAACTCTGAGCTGTCGGACGCTGAAGTGGCCGCCATGGGCATGTGTTCCTACCAGACCGCCATGCATATGTTGACCTCAGCGGGTATCACCGCGGGTGAGCGGGTGCTGGTCACCGGCGCCAGCGGTGGCGTGGGCACCGCGCTGATCCAGTTATGCCGCATTCTGGGAGCGATTCCCTATGCGCTGAGCCAGCAGGACAAGTCCGATGCGTTGCTGACGCTGGGTGCAGAGGCCGTGCTCGACCGTGCGGATATGGCCACGTTCGTGGACCGGGTCAAGGCCGAAACTGGTGGTAAGCCTTTTGATGCGGTGATGGACCTGGTCGGTGGTGAGATGACCGATATCTTCATCGACGCCATGATCTTCGACATGAACGCCCGCAGCTCCTACCCCCGGTTAAGCATCGCCGGCGCCAGTGGCGGCAACATCAGTGAAATCCTGTGGACCCGCATCTACCTTTACCAGGTACAGATTTTCGGGGTGTCCCATGGCACCCGTGAAGAAGCCGAGCAACTGGTGGCGTGGATTCGTGAAGGGCAACTGAAGCCCGTGCTGCACGGCGCGTTCGCGTTGTCCGATCTGCACCGTGCGGAGGAGTACTTTATGAACCGGGCGAGCAATTTTCTTGGCAAGATCGTGATTGTTCCCGACAGTCAGTGGCAAGAGCACGGCAAATTATTCGCAGTGGAGAGGCCATGATGAAACCGGAACTGACCCTGCAGTTAATGGACACCCACGCAGGCGGAGACGTCAGCCGCATTGTCACCGGCGGTATTGCGGAGCTGCCCGGCGATACCGTGCGTGCCCGCATGGAGTACCTGCGTGACCATGCGGACGGCTTGCGGCGCTTGTTACTGGAGGAGCCCTACGGTATCCCGGAAATGTCCGTGGACCTGCTGGTGCCAGCCTCGGACCCACGCGCGGCCGCCGGTTACATCATCATGGAGGTGATGGGGTATCCCATCTACTCCGGTTCTAACACCATCTGTACAGCAACCGCGGTGCTGGAAGCGGGCATCGTACCCAAGCGGGAAGGCCGGCAACGTTTCATGCTGGAATCCCCGGCGGGCCTCGTCCAGATTGAAGCGACAGTACACAATGGCGTGGTGGAGGCCATCACCTGTGAAGGCCTGCCCAGCTATATTGATACCTACCAGGCGTCTATCGACGTGCCCTCGCTGGGGCCGGTGACCTACAGCGTGGCCTACAGTGGCGGGTTTTACGCGCTGGTTGACGCCGCCGGTCTCGGGTTCAGTCTGACCCGGAATGAAGAGCGCAAGCTGGCGGAAACCGCTCACGCCATTGTGGAGGCAATTCAGGCAGACCGGGGGTTTTCCCACTACACCCTCGGCGATGTCGGACCCTTGCCCTTCCTGCATTTCATGGGGCCCGTGGAGCGGGTGGCAGACGGCTATTATCGCTCCCGCTCGGCGACCTATGTACACCCCGGAGTGATTTGCCGCAGCACCACCGGCACGGGAACGTCGGCCCGACTCGCTCTGATGAACCATGAAGGGCGCATACAACCGGGGGACAAACTGGAAACCGTCTCCCTTCGAGAAACCGGTTTTATCGGTGAGCTGACCTCCGTTGGGCAGGCGGGTAATCATCAGGTGGTGAACAATAACATCACGGGAAAGGGGTATGTCATCGCGCACTCGGACATCGTCGTTAATTGCGATGATCCGATGGTCGAATGCGGTTCCCTTACACACATTCTCTCCGGCGGCGACGCCTAGTTATGGCGCGGATCTGAGCTTTTCGGGACCCGTATCGGGAGGGATTATTGGGCTGCCGGTATAGCCTAAAGTTTACCTTTACGTAAACATAACCCTATGCTAAACCTACTGCCAGCATTCAATGATAACAACAACAGGAGCTGGTCATGAGCCTCCCGGAATACGCAACGGTTTACAGCAACTCCGACGCTGCCGCTCTGGAAGCGGAAATCCTGGACGGAAGCCTGGAATCCGGGCTCAACGTGTGCCACGAAATCTGCGACAAATGGGCGGATGATCCCCAGCGGGTTGCGCTCTACTACGAGAAAGACGGCGGTGGCGACGGTGTTCTCACCTTTGCCGAGCTGAAAGCCCGATCTGCCCGCTTTGCCAACTACCTCAAGTCCCGCGGCATCGGAAAAGGTGATCGGGTTGCGGGCCTGCTGCCCCGCAGTCCGGAGCTGCTGGTGGTCATTGCCGGCGCACTGCGTGCCGGCGCTGTGTATCAGCCACTGTTCACGGCATTCGGTTCCGGTGCCATTGAATACCGTCTGGAGCGTGCCGGCACCAAACTGGTGGTGACCGATCCGGTAAATTACCCGAAGCTGACGGACGTGCAGAACTGCCCTCCGGTTATCTGTACCAGCGCAGCCGAAGCGGCCCCGGACATTCCGGATTTCGCCGCAACCCTGGCGGAACAGCCAGCGGAGTTCGAACCGGTGATGATCAAAGGCACCGATCCGTTCCTGCAGATGTTCACCTCCGGCACGGTGGGCAAGGCCAAGGGTGTTGCCGTGCCTGCCCGGGCGCTGATGGCGTTCTACGTCTATATGAGATTCGCCATCGACCTGCGGGATAACGACACATACTGGAACGTGGCGGACCCGGGCTGGGCCTACGGTCTCTACTACGCTGTTGTCGGCCCGCTGATGATGGGGCATGCCACCCATTTCAACCCGGGCGCGTTCACGCCCGAGTCTACGTACGACATGATCCGCAAATACAAGATCACCAACCTTGCCGCGGCGCCCACCGCCTATCGGCTGTTGAAAGCCAATGATCAGGTGTTGCCCGAAGGGGAAAACCTCGGCCTGCGGGTGGCCAGCAGCGCCGGTGAGCCGCTGAATCCGGAAGTGGTCAACTGGATCAGGAACCGGCATTTCTGCCCGGTCAAAGATCATTACGGCCAGACCGAGACCGGCATGACCTGTTGCAACTTCCATGGTCTGGAGCACCCGGTGCGCCAGGGCTCCATGGGGTACTCGTCGCCGGGCCACAAGGTGGTGGCGCTGAACGAGAAAAACGAGGAAGTGGGTGAGGGCGAGATCGGTCAACTGGCGGTCGATGTGAACGCCTCCCCGCTGTTCCACTTCGATGGCTACACCTGGGGTGAAAAAGACCCGTTTGTAAAAGGCTATTACCTCACCGGGGATATGGTGATCTGCCACGGTGACGGCAGCTTCTCCTTCAGCGGGCGGGATGACGACATCATTACCACCGCCGGTTATCGGGTCGGCCCCGCGGATGTGGAAAGCACGCTGCTGGAGCATGCCGCGGTGGCCGAGTCCGGTGTGGTTGCCAAACCCGATGAGAAGCGCGGGTCGATCATCAAGGCGTACGTTGTCATCAAAGCGGGGCAGGAGCCGGCCGATGATCAGGCGCTGAAAGACGAGCTTCAGGAACTGGTGCGGCGCAGATTGTCCACCCACGCCTACCCCCGGGAAATCGAGTTTGTCGACGAGTTGCCCAAGACGCCCAGCGGCAAGATTCAGCGCTTCGTTTTGCGCAACCTTGCCAGGGATGAAACCGACGCATGAGGATCACATTCGAGGAGTTGAAGGCCTTTCTGGATCAGCAGTTTCCCCAGGGAGCCGCCTACGGCACTCTGCAAAAGCTTGGAGACGGCTGGGCGGAAATGAAACTGGATGTGGACGACGGCCACTTGCGCCCTGGTGGCACCGTTGCCGGCCCGGCCATGATGGGGCTCGCGGACCTGACGCTCTACGCGGCGCTGTTGAGCAGAATTGGTCTGGTGCCCTTGGCGGTGACCACCAACCTCAACATCAACTTTCTGCGCAAGCCGGCAGCCCACAGCCCGATCTGGGCCCGGGCCACCATGTTGAAAGTGGGGCGCACTATGGGCGTGGGTGAGGTGTTTGTTTATTCCGAGGGCATTGAGGAGCCCGTGGCCCACTCCACCATGACTTATTCCATTCCGCCGGAGCGCTAGTCTGATGCAAGACACGATGAGTGACCAGTTCGTTCTCGAAACCCGCGGCCTAGTCAAAGAGTTCAAGGGTTTCGTCGCCGTAAACGACGTGAATCTCAAAATTCAGCGTGGCCACATTCATGCCTTGATCGGGCCTAACGGCGCGGGCAAGACCACCGTTTTCAACCTGCTGACCAAATTCCTCCCTCCGACCCGTGGCAAGATCCTGTTCAACGGTAAAGACATCACCTCACTCAAATCTGCCGCCATCGCACGCAGGGGCATTGTTCGCTCCTTTCAGATTTCCGCCGTTTTTCCCCACATGACGGCGCTTGAGAATATTCGCGTGGCCCTGCAGAGCTTCGAGGGCAACAGCTTTCAGTTCTGGAAATCCGGTGCCAGCCTCAACAAGCTCAATGAACGCTGTATGGAGCTGCTGGACAGCGTCGGCCTTGCCGATTTTGCCGACACAATCACCGTGGAATTGGCTTACGGGCGCAAGCGGGCTCTGGAGCTTGCCACCACGCTGGCGATGGAGCCGGAACTGATGCTGCTGGATGAGCCCACCCAGGGCATGGGCAGCGAAGACGTGGATCAGGTGGTGGAGCTGGTACGCAAGGCGGCGGAAGGTCGCACGGTACTGATGGTGGAACACAACCTGAGCGTGGTCAGCAAGCTGTGCGACCGGATCACCGTGCTGGCGCAGGGGGCTGTCCTGACCGAAGGCGATTACCAGCAAGTCTCCGACGATCCACGAGTGCGTGAGGTCTACATGGGTGGCACCGCGACCACAAAACAGGAGACAGCGGAATGAGCCAGGCTTCCCGCAGGGACTATGAGCAGCTTCGCATCTCGGGGTTGCATGCATTCTACGGCGAATCTCACATACTCCATGGCATCGACATGGAAGTTAAACGAGGAGAGTTGGTTACTCTGCTGGGCCGCAACGGAGCCGGCCGTAGCACAACGCTGAAAGCCATCATGAACATGGTGGGTCGCCGCACCGGGTCGATCATGATCAACGGGGAGGAGACCATGTCCTGCGCGCCTCACCACATTGCGAGGCTGGGCGTGGGGTATTGCCCCGAACACCGGGGCATTTTTTCCGGCCTGAATGTGATGGAAAACCTCACGCTGCCGCCGGTGGTGAGAAGCGGTGGCATGGGGCTGGAGGAGATTTTTTCTATGTTCCCGAACCTCTACGAGCGCCGCACCAGTCAGGGCTCCAAGCTCTCAGGCGGCGAGCAGCAGATGTTGGCCATGGCGCGGATCCTGAGAACCGGCGCCAACATGTTGCTGCTGGATGAGATTACCGAGGGCCTGGCACCGGTCATCGTGGAGAAGCTTGGCGAGGTACTGGTCAAGCTTAAAAGCAAGGGCCTGACCATTGTCCTGGTGGAACAGAATTTTCATTTCGCCGCACCCCTGGCAGACCGTCACTACGTGATGGAGCACGGCCAGATTGTGGAGGAGATCAGCGCCGAACAGCTTGAGAGCAAGCAATCGACGCTGGACAAGTACCTGGGGGTTTAACCCCGGGCTCAGAAAGAAACGAGTGCAACAGATGTAAAAAAGCAACAAGAACGAATCCTGAACATCAACAGAACGACAGTAGCGGAGACACAACAATGACAATGACAAAAAAGCTTCTGACATCTGCCATCGCATCGGCCTTGCTTGTGGGCGGTGCCCAGGCTGAAATATCCGATAACACCGTCAAGATCGGTTATCTGGCGGACATGTCCGGGACATACCGGGACATCGCCGGTCCTACCGGCCAGATCGCACTCGAGATGGCTATTGAGGATTTCGGAGGTAAAGTTAACGGCGCGAACATTGAGGTGCTCAGCGCCGACGATCGCAACAACCCGGACTCGTCGTCCAGCACGGTTCGACGCTGGCTGGAGGATGACAAGGTCGACATGGTGGCGGGACTGGTTGCCTCATCGGTCACAATTGCGGTCACCAAACTTCTGGATGGCAGTAACGCGCTCGGCCTGGTTTCGGGTTCTGCGGCATCCAGTATCAGTAACGAACATTGCACGCCAAACCACATACATTATGTGTATGACACCTACCCGCTGGCCAATGGAACCGCCAAGGCGGTTGTGCAGGAGGGCGGAAAAAGCTGGTATATCCTGACGGCTGACTACGCCTTCGGCCACGCATTGGAGGGCGATGTTACCCGGGTGGTCGAAGAGAACGGTGGGGAGGTTATCGGCACCAGCCGTCATCCGTTCCCGACATCGGATTTCTCGTCCTATATCCTGCAAGCTCAATCCTCTGGGGCTGATGTGGTTGCGCTTGCGAATGCCGGTGCCGACACCACGAATGCAATTACCACTGCCGGCGAGTTCGGCGTTACGCAAAGCGGCCAGACCATTGCGGCCTTGCTGTTGTTCCTGACCGATGTACATGCGCTTGGCGCGCGGACTGCTCAGGGTATCCAGCTCACCACAGGATGGTATTGGGATATGAATGAGGAAGCCCGCGCCTGGTCCGATCGTTACATGGAGAGGGCTGGCGTTCGCCCTACCATGGTTCATGCCGGGATCTACTCCAGCGCTATCCAGTATCTGACTGCCGTTCAGGAAACCGGCTCCGATAGCGCCGATGTTGTCCGCAAACGCATGGTGGACACGCCAATCAATGACATGTTTGCAAGCAATGGCAGGATCCGTGAGGACGGTCGAATGGTGCATGATATGTACCTTGCCGAGGTAAAAACTCCGGAAGAATCAGAAAACGAGTGGGACCTGTACAAGATTCTTCGCACTATTCCGGCCGATGAGGCGTTCCGCCCCTTGTCCGAGAGCAAGTGCAAACTCGTGTCCGGTAACTGAGGCACTGACTGAAGGGTCGCCTCGCAGTCCCGGCGAGGCGACCCCTGACCTGCAGAAACGCAAACCGCTGCTCGTGGCTGCGCTGCTTTTGGAGTTTGTAACATGACCGAGATTCTTGGAATCCCCACGGCCGTGCTGTCTGGCCAGTTACTGCTCGGGATCATCAACGGCTCGTTCTACGCGCTTTTGAGCCTTGGGCTGGCGGTGATCTTCGGCCTGCTCAAGATTATCAATTTTGCCCATGGCGCCATGTACATGCTGGGCGCCATGGTCACTGTCATCATGTTCGATGTCATGGGCGTTAATTATTGGGTGGCGCTGTTCGTCGCTCCCCTGATCGTTGGTTGCTTCGGTATGGCCATCGAGTATTTCTTGCTGCGGCGAATCGGCGGTCAGGATCACATATACAGCCTGTTGCTGACCTTTGGTGTGGCTCTGATGATCCAGGGCATCCTCACCAACATCTACGGCGTGTCCGGCATGCGCTACGCCATGCCGGAAGTGTTCAGAGGCGGGTTCCGGCTGGATTTCATGTACCTTCCCTATTACCGGGCCTGGGTCATCTGTGTTGCCCTTGTGGTCTGTTTCGGTACCTGGTTTGTCATCGAGAAAACCAAACTGGGTGCGTATCTGCGGGCAGGTACCGAGGATTCACAGCTGATGCAGGGCTTCGGTATCAACGTTCCGTTGCTGATCAGTCTCACCTACGGTTTCGGTGTCATGCTGGCCGCCTTTGCCGGCGTACTGGCTGCGCCTATCTACTCGGTTAACCCTGTGATGGGTTCCAACATTCTCATCGTGGTGTTCGCCGTGGTGGTGATTGGCGGCATGGGCTCGATTGCCGGTGCCATCATCAGCGGGCTGCTGATGGGTGTCATCGAGGGTCTGACCAAAGTGGTGTACCCGGAATTCTCCTCTGCAGTGATCTTTCTGGTCATGGTGATTGTACTGCTGATTCGCCCTTCGGGCCTGTTCGGGACGGAGGCGTAATCATGAGCAATTCCAAGAACCAGACTGAACTTCAGAAAACCATGCTGGGTCAGCTCAAGGCCAACCAACGCAAAAAAATGATCCTTAATCTGGTGGTGCTGGCGTTGCTGATATTCGCCCCTGCGGTGATTTACGCCACCTTCCTGATGAAGATCCTGTGTTTTGCCCTGTTTGCGGTCGCCTTTAACCTGCTGCTCGGGTTCACCGGCCTGTTGTCCTTCGGCCATGCAGCCTTCCTGGCTGCCGGTGGCTATACCACCGGTTACCTGCTGTCGAGCTATTCAGGGCTTACCACGGAAATGGGCATCATCGCCGGTACAGCGGCAGCCACCGTGCTGGGGTTCCTGTTTGCCATCGTGGCGATTCGCAGGCAGGGCATCTACTTTGCGATGATCACCCTGGCGTTGGCGCAGTTGCTGTACTTCGTGTTTGTTCAGGCGCCGTTCACCGGCGGTGAGGATGGGTTGCACGGGGTACCCCGTGGCCACCTGTTCGGCCTCATCGATCTGGAGAACAACGTTGCCATGTACTACTTTGTGCTGGCCGTGTTCCTTGGCGGTTACCTGCTGGTCCGGCGCATCGTGAATTCGCCCTATGGCCAGGTGCTTAACGCCATCAAGCAGAACGAGCCCCGCGCCGTGTCGCTGGGGTACAACGTTGACCGCTACAAGATCATCGCGTTCGTGATCTCCGCAGGCCTTGCGGGCCTGGCCGGCTCCATGAAAACCGTGGTCTTCCAACTGGCTTCCCTGAACGACGCCCACTGGCATATGTCCGGCGAGGTCATCCTGATGACCCTCCTCGGCGGAACCGGCACCCTGCTGGGGCCGGTGGTCGGTGCAACCTTTGTGGTGAATCTTGAGTATCAGCTGTCTCAGGGGCCGCTGGGAGACTGGGTAGATCCGATTCTGGGCGCGATTTTCGTGATCACCGTGATTGCTTTCCGGTCTGGCATCGTGGGTGAGGTGCAGAAATTTGTGAAAAAGAATCTCGGGTGATGCGATTTGCCACGTAGAGACTGGCAGCCGACTGGCTGCCAGTTTCAATGCTCAGCTCCCTGACATTTGTCGTTTTTCCCTGCGGCGCATCAGATACCACGCAATAAACGCGATCAGCGATACCGCCAGAATGATCAGTGCCGCCAGTGCGTTGATTTTGGGTGACACCCCCATGCGTACCGACGAGAACACCACCATCGGCAGCGTGGTGGCGCCGGGGCCAGACACGAAGCTGGCAATCACCAGGTCATCCAGTGACAGGGTGAACGCCAGCAGCCAGCCGGATACCAGCGCCGGCGCAATGACCGGCAGGGTGATCACAAAGAACGTTTTCAGGGGTGTGCAGCCCAGATCCATGGCCGCTTCCTCAATCGAGCGGTCCACCTCGCGCAGACGAGCACTGACCACCACCGCCACATAGGCGCTGCAGAAGGTGGTGTGAGCAATCCAGATGGTGGCCATGCCCCGGTCTGCCGGCCAGCCAATGGTTTGTGCCATCTGCACGAACAACAACAGCAGCGACAGCCCGGTAATCACCTCCGGCATCACCAGCGGCGCGGTGATCATGCTGGAGAGCAAAGTGCGCCCGGGCATACGCTGGAAGCGGGCCATCACGAACGCACACAGGGTGCCCAGGCAAACCGCCATGCTCGCGGAATAAAACGCAATCTGCAGGCTCATCCACACCGCCGAGAGAATCTGCTGGTCGCGGAACAGTTCGCCGTACCAGTGGGTGGAAAACCCGGCCCACACCGACACCAGCCGCGAGGCGTTGAACGAATAAACGATCAACACCAGCATCGGCAGATACAGGAACAACAGCCCCAGCACCAGCATCACTTTGGAAAAACTGAAGGTCCGTGACTTAACCATGTTTTTCCATCTCCCGGGCCTGGAAACGGTGGAACAGGATGATCGGTACCAACAACAGCGCCAGCATGACAATGGCGAGCGATGAGGCCACCGGCCAGTCACGGTTATTGAAGAATTCTTCCCACAGCACCTTGCCGATCATCAGCGTATCGGGCCCGCCCAGCAGTTCCGGGATCACGAACTCGCCCACCGCCGGGATGAACACCAGCATGGAACCGGCGATGATGCCTGCCTTGGACAGCGGCAGGGTGATCGCCCAGAACGTGGTCAGGCTGCGACAGCCCAGATCGGAGGCCGCTTCCAGAAGGCGCACGTCCAGCTTGACCAGGTTGGTGTAGATGGGCAACACCATGAAGGGCAGGTAGGCGTAGGCAATGCCCAGCACCACCGCAAAGTTGGTGTTGAGCATTTTGAGCGGCTCGCTGATCACCCCCAGCCACAACAGCAGATTATTCAGCAGCCCCTGGTTGCCGAGGATGCCCATCCACGCGTACACGCGGATCAGGAACGAGGTCCACGACGGCAGCATCACCATCAACAGCAGCACCAGCTGCATGCGGGCCGAGGCCCGGGCCATGGCATACGCCATCGGGTAGCCAATCAGCAAACACACCAGGGTGGCGATAAACGCGATCTTGACCGAGCCCCAGTATGCTGCGATGTACAGGCTGTCGGACAGCAGGAAGAGATAATTGCTGAAGTTCACCACCACCGACACAGTGTTGTCGACGAAAGAGAACACCGGCTGGTAGGGCGGAATGGCCATCACCGCCGAGGAGAAGCTGATCTTTAATACCAGCGCAAACGGCAGCAGGAAGAACAGCAACAGCCACAGGAACGGTATACCGAACACCACGCGCCGGTGGAACAGCAGGGCACGCACCCGCTCCATGAATGGAGTGGACATCAGCTTGTTGATCACGGCGTCAGTTCCACAGCAGGATAGGGCTGGAGGCTTCCCAGGACACAAACACTGTGTCGCCCCAGGTCGGCCGTTCACCGCGGCGCTCCACGTTGGCCATGGTGGCCTGCACCCGTTGACCGCTGGCCAGTTTGACGTAGTAGGAGGTGATATCGCCCAGGTAGGCGATGTTATCCACCGTGCCCTGGCTCCAGTTGGTGTCGCCCTCGGGCTTGTCGGAGGTGAGGTAGATCTTCTCCGGTCGCAGGGCCACCAGCGTGCTGGTGGTTTCGGCGGGCGTGGTCACACCCCGGTCGATGAACACCGGTGCATCCAGTGCGTTACTGGTCAGCGTGATGCTGTCCGCTTCGTCTTCCCGGATGTGCGCCTCGAAGATATTGACTGAGCCAATGAACTCCGCCGTCATGCGGCTGTTCGGGCTTTCGTAGATATCGATTGGCGATCCCACCTGGGCAATACGGCCCTGGGCCATGATGGCGATGCGACTGGCCATGGTCATGGCCTCTTCCTGATCGTGGGTGACCATCAGGCAGGTGGCGCCCACCTGCTCCAGAATCTCCACCAGCTCCAACTGCATCTCGGTGCGCAGTTTTTTGTCCAGCGCGCCCATGGGCTCGTCCAGCAACAGCAATTTCGGGCGCTTGGCCAGGGATCGGGCCAGTGCCACGCGCTGCTGCTGGCCACCGGACAACTGCTGGGGCTTGCGCCGGGCAAAGGACTCCATCTTGACCAGTTTCAGCATGGCTTCGACCCGGTCGCGAATCTCGCTTTTGGGGAGTTTGTCCTGCTTCAGCCCCATGGCAATGTTCTGCTCCACCGTCATGTGGGGGAACAGTGCGTAGGACTGGAACATCATGTTGGTGGGTCGCAGGTACGGGGGCAGGGCGGTAATGTCCTGGCCGTCCAGTACCACATGCCCGGCGTTGGGCGCCTCAAAGCCTGCCAGCATGCGCAGCAACGTGGATTTACCGGAGCCGGAACCACCCAGCAGGGCGAAAATCTCGCCCTTGTGGATGTCCAGGCTCACATTGTCCACGGCCAGCGTGCCGTCAAAGCTCTTGGAAATGCCCTGAATGCTGAGTAACACCTCCGCTTGCGCGGAGGTGTTGTGGCCGTTATCCACCCCTTAACGACCCGACTTGACGTTGGTCCAGGTGCGGGTCATCAGGCGCTGAACGCCCTGGGGCCGACCTTCCATGATGTACAGCTTCTTCATCACCTCATCGGTGGGGTAGATGCTGGTGTCGCTGAGGATCTCCGGATCCACAAACTCGTTGGCGGGCTTGTTGGGGTTGGCGTACCAGACATAGTTGGTCACGTCCGCGATGATGTCCGGGCGCATCAGGAAGTTCATCAGCTTGTGGGCGTTTTCCACGTTCGGCGCACCGGCCGGAATGGTCATCATGTCAAACCACAGCACCGCACCTTCCTTCGGAATGGTGTAGCGGATTACGTTGCCATTTTCCGCTTCTTCAGCGCGGGCAGCGGCCTGCAGGATGTCGCCGGAATAACCGGCGGCCACGCACAGGTCGCCGTTGGCCAGATCACCAATGTAGCGGGACGAGTGGAAGTAGGTAATGTTCGGGCGAATGGCCTTGATCACCTCACCGCCTTTCTTGATGTCGTCGGCGTTGACGCTGTTCGGGTCCAGGCCAATGTAGGCCATGGCCGCGCGCACCATTTCTTCGCCGGAATCCAGCATGGCGATGCCGCAGCCGCCGGCGGCCAGCTTGCCGGTCACTTCCGGATCGAAGACCAGGGCCCAGGAATCGGTCGGCGCGTCGTCACCCAGAACCTCCTGAATCCGGCCTTCGTTGTAGCCGTAGCCGTTGGTGCCCCACAGGTAAGGCAGGGAAAACTGGCTGCCCGGGTCGACTTTTTCCAGGTCGTCCATCAGGTCCGGGTTCAGGTTAGCCATGTTGGGCAGTTTGGTGGGGTCCAGTTTCTCGAACGCCTGAGCCGAAATCTGCTTGGCCACATAGTGGTTCGAGGGCACCACCAGGTCATAACCGGAGCGCCCGGAGAGCAGAGCCGCTTCCAGTATCTCGTTACTGTCGTAAACGTCGTAGATTACCTTGATGCCGGTTTCCGCGGTGAATTTCTCCAGCGTGTCTTCGGCAATGTAATCGGACCAGTTGTACACACGCACTTCTTCCGCCGCGACGGCAGAAGACGCACCCAGTGACACAGCAATAGCGGCGGCGAGCGCCTTAGGCTTACACAACTTCAACATCGGTGTTGTCCCTCACTGAAAAGGGATGGATACAAAGCGTGCAGGACGCACGCGGTGTTGTGCAGGTCTGCTGAGGGTGGCCGCAGTGCGGCTCCTTTGAGGCTTGTCCTGGAAACGGCGGTGAAGAACAGAGAGAACCCACCGTATTCGCGCGATATGTATCACGAGAATGCCCTGTGCGCTACACAAATTTCAGGGCAGGAGGTCGGGGGTTGTGCGTAGTCGCCCTAAACGACCGCCCTCGCCGCTGCCTGGTAAAAACACGTCTGGTTGGGCCCGGACTGTTTGGCCCTGTACATGGCCTGATCCGCGGCTTCCAGCAGGGCCACCGGAGTGTCAGCGTCTCCGGGATAGAACGACACCCCAATGCTGAGGGAGATATGAACCGGGCGCGGTCCCGTGCGGAAGGGCAGGGCGAGCGCATCGAAAATCAGGCGGGCAACGTGGGAGACATCGCTCTGATGTCGGGCACCCGTGAGAATCATGGTGAATTCATCGCCCCCCAGCCGGGCGACGGTGTCGTCCTCTCGCACACAGCCGGACAGCCGTCCCGCCACGTCACAGAGCACGCGGTCACCCGCTTCATGGCCGAGCGAGTCGTTGACGTCCTTGAAGCCATCAAGATCCATAAAAAGCACCGCGAGCGGCAGGCCGCTGCGCTTCGCGTGTTTGACCTCCTGTTCCAGCCGGTCCAGAAACAGCCGTCGGTTGGGCAGGCCGGTCAGCAGGTCATGATGGGCGTTGTGCCAGATTTTCTCTTCCGCCAGGGCCTGTTCGGTAATGTCGCGGAACATGCATACGGTGGCCTCCGTGTTGCCATCATCGTCCAGCACGGGCGCCAGCAGGTACTCGAATCGTTCACCCTGGCCAGACGCAAACGTGTGGACCAGTTTGCCGCGATAGGTGGACTTGCCAGAAGTCACTTTCTGTAGCCGGCGCTGGAACTGTGCGGCGAATGAAAAGCCGAGGTCGAAGACAGATTTTCCGATGATGGCCCCGGGCTCCAGGGCCAAAAGATCAGTGGTGGCGTCGTTGGCATAAATGAATGTGCCCTCTGCATTCAGCACACAGATCGGATCAGGTGATGCCACCAGCACGGCACCGAACAACCGGGTTTCCATCTCTTTTGCGGTGGTGTAATGCTCCAGTGATTCGGCAACGGCCTGATCTATGGCTTCATGAAAGCGGGTGAGGTCCTCAAGCTGTTGGCCTGCAACGGTCGGATATGCTCTGGTCCAGTGTGCCACTACGCTCGCGCGCAGGGCGCGAAACTCTGAAACGGTCTCCATCACACTGAAACCGCTGGTGTGCCGGTCTCCACCATGCACCTCGGCCCAGGTCTCCGTTTCTTTAACAGGGCCTTGACCTTTTGATTTGGCGGCCTGTTCACGCTCACTCTGATGTGAATCGAGATCGTCAGCAACCTCCAGGAGCATCAGCCTGGCGTGGTCCCGCAGCCCGGATTTGTCCATCCGTCTGGCATGGAGGATGGTTCTGGCGAACGCCTCCCAGTCCTGAAGGATCGGTTCAATGTGTGCCCGGATAAATTCTGCTAACCGTATTTCCATCTCCGCGGCCCTCCTGTGCCGGAGAAACGCCCAGGACGGGGTTCGTTTTTGAGATCCACCGGTGACTCCTCACGAATCATTTCTGACATGCGTGTTGGTCAGAGTCACACAGTGGTAACTGCGGTGTCGGTGCGCTGCCGCACCGAGCGGCGAGGGTGATCGTCGGTCAGCGACCCCGATCGGCAAGCCCCATGCAGTTGGCGTAGAAGGTGGTGGTTGCCGGCCAGTCCGAGAAAATGCCGATAACACCGACTTCACGGGCCAGTACATCAATCACCGTGTAAACATCACCGTCGTTGTTGATGGCGTCGGTGATGGTCTGGTGGTACCAGCCACCTCCGGCGGCCAGCGGGCCGCTGCGCTCAACTGTCCAGGCAATCAGATCCAGGCCTGCGGCTGAGGCGTTCCTGGCGTACTCCGAGGCAACGATTTCCTGGTGACTGTTCAGGGTCAGCATTTTCCACAGCGCCGGTGCCAGCACCTTCACCCCACGGGCAGAGAGGTTTTCCATCCATGCCAGAGATGCGTTCTCCGGCGTCAGCGGCGCCTGGTCCAGAAACACCGCCTGCGCGCCAAAACGGGGAGTCTCGTTGACCCAGAACAGTACGTCATCGAGCAGAAATGACTGGGGCCAGACGTCCCGGGGATTCACGCCGGCATCGATGTAGTCCTGGATCATCTGGCGGGCGTAATCCTGCTGGCTGTAATCTCCCTCAAAGGGCATCTCCACGACCGGCGTTTTCAGCTCCGGGGTGAACTTCACGCCCAGCGCCTTGAACAACTCGATGCTCTCCCGGTGGGTCAGCAAGGTGCCGCGGCTGCTGTACAGCTCGGTGCGCCAGTCGGCGATGCCCCTGAGGTAGTCCTCGGGCGTGGTGGCCATCGGGTTGAAGGCATCCATCTTGCCCTCCAGAGATTTGAACTCCTCAAGCGTGAGATCGCTGGTGCGGCATTCGGCCTGTGCTTCGGTCCCGGTGTCCGGATCCGCCGGCACAAACGGCTGGGTGCACTTGGCGTTCAGTGCCGGAATCGCGACGATATTGGTGGTGGTGTGAAGGTCGTTCTGGGCGTGGCGACAGACCAGTTCACGGTCTTTGGTGAAGGCTACGTCGCACTCAAGAATGCCCGCGCCCATCTGTGCTGCCGCCACGTAGGACTCAAGGGTGTGCTCGGGAAACTGCAGCGGCGCGCCCCGGTGACCAATGGAGAAATCCGTGGGTTTGAATTTTTTGCCCTGGCAGGACTGCAGTGTCTCTTTCAATGGGCCCTCGTCCATATCGCTCACCAGCCACAGGGGCCGTGGGCCCAAGTGGACCTGGCGTTTGCCGCGGTGGGGTTTGCCGTCGAGGTCTGGCCACTTGTTCTGCCAGTTCTCCAGGCCCGGTGGGGTCCAGCTCTTGCCCTTGTCGTGCCCGCCCGGGGCAGCCCCGGCGGCGGAGAAGGTCACGGCCAGCAGTGCCAGTGTCAGTAACGCATGTAATTTCATAACAAGCTCCCTATGCGATGAAGTGTACTGCATGCTCACTATCAGAGCAGGGCGTTACGTTGCCGTGACCGTTTGGTGACGAGAGGCCCCGACCGGGTAACGGTTTGGTACGTGGAAACCCTGCCGTTGCCTGCGCTTGTGGTATATCCCTATCTTGCAAATTGCCCCGGAAAACAGGATAAAGAAGCGTTGAACACCCCTGTGCCGGCTCCTCGCCACAGGCCTGTTTGAGTTGTGGAAGGCTTTTCTTATGGGTTCTGGTTTTGCGAGCGCCGCCGCGTTCCTTCAGGCGCACCCCGAACTGCAGTTTGTTGACCTGCTGATTCCGGATATGAATGGCATTGTTCGGGGCAAACGGGTGGACCCGTCGGCGCTGGCCAAGGTGTTCGAGCGGGGTGTGGCCATGCCGGCGTCGATCTTTGCGCTCAATATTCAGGGCACCACGGTTGAGGAAACCGGGTTGGGCCTGGACATCGGCGAGGCCGATCGCGTGTGCCTGCCGATCGCCGACACCCTCACCATGGAACCCTGGCAGAAGCGACCCACTGCCCAGTTACTGCTCACCATGTACGAGCTGGACCGGGATACGCCGTTTTTTGCGGACCCGCGCGTGGTGCTGCAGAACATCGTCAGGCGATTTACAGATCTGGGGCTGACCCCGGTGGCCGCCTTTGAGCTTGAGTTTTACCTGATTGATCAGGAAAACCTGGCCGGTCGCCCCCAGCCGCCGAAGTCGCCTATTTCCGGTAAACGCCCGGCGGGTACCCAGGCTTATTCCATTGACGACCTGGACGAATACGCGGAATTCCTGGCGGATGTTCTGGATGCCGCTCACGAACAGGAGCTGCCGGCCGACGCCCTGGTGGCGGAATCCGCGCCCGGTCAGTTCGAGGTGAATCTGCATTACGTGGATGATGCCGTGCAGGCCTGCGACCACGCCACCCTGCTCAAGCGTCTGATCAAGAATATGGCGTACGACCACGAAATGGACACCACGTTCATGGCCAAGCCTTACCACAACCAGGCCGGTAGCGGCATGCACTTGCATGTGAGCCTGGTCGACGGGGACGGTCGCAACGTGTTCGCCGGGGATGCGGAGCAGCCCAATGACATGCTGCGTTGGGCCATCGGCGGGCTGGTGGCCACCATGAACGACGCCATGGCGCTGTTTTGCCCGAACATCAATTCGTACCGCCGTTTCAGCCCGGAATACTACGTGCCCAGTGCCGCCACTTGGGGCGTGGACAACCGCACGGCATCCTTACGCCTGCCAGGCGGCGATCCGGAGGCTCTGCGTATCGAGCATCGGGTAGCGGGCGCCGATGCCAACCCCTATCTGTTGATGGCCGCTGTACTGGCGGGTATGCACTACGGCATTACCAACCGGATTGAGCCGCCGCCGGTCACCGTGGGTAATGCCCACGAGCAGCACGAAGCCACGTTGGTGAACAACCTGCGGGATGCCTTGCGGGAGCTGGGGCAGTCGCCCGTGATGGCCGAGTATCTCGGTAGTCCGTTCCTGGATGTATTCGTGGCCTGTAAGGAACACGAACTGAACGAGTTCGAGATGACTATCTCGGATCTTGAATACCTCTGGTACCTGCACACCGTGTAAGTATCGGCTACTCAATGAGCAGCCAGGTGGCCTTGAGCTCGGTGTACTTGTCGAAGGCGTGCAGGGACTTGTCACGGCCGTTGCCCGATTGCTTGAAGCCACCGAACGGGGCGGTCATGTCGCCACCGTCGTAATGGTTGATCCACACGCTGCCGGCGCGCAGTGCCTTGGCCACCTTGTGGGCGGTGTTGATATTTGACGTCCACACCGCGGCCGCCAGGCCATAGATGGAATCGTTGGCGATGGCCACGGCTTCCTCGGCGGTGTCGAATCCGATCACCGACAGCACCGGTCCAAAGATTTCCTCGGAGGCGATGCGCATGCCGTTGCTGACGCCGTCAAACACCGTTGGCTGAACAAACAGGCCACCGGTGTCCTGCATCACCCGCTGGCCGCCTTCCACCAGCGTGGCGCCCTCAGCCTGGCCGATGCCGATGTACTCGATGATGCGATCCAGCTGGGCCTGATCGACGATGGCGCCACAGGTCGTGCCCGGATCCAGGGGATGGCCGGGTCGCCAGGTGGTCAGGGCCTCACGGATCAGACCGATGAACTCGGCGCGAATGCTGTTTTCCACCAGCAACCGGCTGCCTGCGGTACAGACCTCTCCCTGGTTGAAAGCGATGGCACTGGCGGCTTCAGCGGCGGCTTTTTTCAGGTCCGGGGCATCGGCGAAAACAATGTTCGGGCTTTTGCCGCCGGCTTCCAGCCACACCCGCTTCATGTTGGACTGGCCGGCGTAGATCATCAGCTGTTTGGCCACGTTGGTGGAGCCGGTGAACACCAGGCAGTCCACGTCCATGTGCAGGGCCAGCGCCTTGCCCACGGTGTGGCCAAAGCCCGGCAGCACGTTGAATACCCCGGCGGGGATACCGGCCTCGTGAGCCAGTGCCGCGAGTCGAATAGCGCTGAGCGGCGACTTTTCCGAGGGCTTGAGGACCACCGAATTACCTGTGGCCAGGGCCGGGGCAATCTTCCACGCGGCCATGATCATCGGGAAATTCCAGGGCACGATAGCGGCAACCACGCCGATGGGTTCGCGGGAAATCATGCCGATCTGGTCATGGGGGGTAGCAGCGAGTTCGCCGTACACCTTGTCGATGGCTTCCGCGGTCCAGCGGATGGCCCGTGCGGTGGCCGGCACATCCACCGTGCGGGCGTGGGCAATGGGCTTGCCCATGTCCAGGGTTTCCAGCAGGGCCAGTTCGTCGCCGTGGGCGTCGATCAGGTCGGCGAAACGCTGCAGCACAGCCTTGCGTTGGGTCGGGGCCAACCGGCTCCACACGCCGCTGTCGAAGGCCTCTCTGGCGGCAGCAACGGCAAGGTCGGCATCGGCCTGATTGCAGCTGGCCACCCGGGTCAGTTCGCGGCCGTCCAGCGGGCTGATGCACGGGAAGGTTTCGCCTCCGCTCGCTGGTTGGTAATCACCGTTGAGATAGGCGCGATTCTCGAACGCAAGCTGGTTTGCCAGGGCTTGCCACCCGGCCAGGTCGGCGGGGGAGGCGGAAGGGTTGGTCTGGGTCATGGCTGCCTCGCAGGCAAGGGAATTGAGCCATCATAGCAGCACTTGCGGGGCCAATCCCGGTCTCTGATATAGGTAGAAGAACGTGTCTTCCCGAATGTTCGGGCCTGGCATAAACTGGCGTCGGCGGCCGCTGTTTCCGGCCGCCTCACGAACCTCTCCTGATCCTCTATGGCGCCATCCAAATGACCCAGCATCCACCGGTTCCGTCCTACTATGCCGCCTCGGCGAATCGGGCACCGATACGCCCGGCCCTGCAGGGCAGCATTGAGGCCGACGTCTGTGTGGTAGGTGCCGGTTACACCGGCTTGTCGACCGCACTGTTTCTGGCAGAGGCAGGTTTCCGGGTAGTCGTGCTGGAGGCGGTGACGGTAGGCTGGGGTGCGTCTGGGCGCAATGGCGGTCAGATCGTCAACAGTTTCAGCCGGGACCTGGATACCATCGAACGCCAGTCCGCCCCGGATCACCTGCGCTTGCTGGCAGAGATGGCCTTTGAAGGCAGCCGGATCATCCGGCAGCGGGTGAAGGATTACGGCATTCGCTGTGATCTGAAAGAAGGCGGTATTTTTGCTGCACTGAATTCGCGCCAGCTGGGGCACCTCGAATCCCAGCAGGCGCTGTGGCGTCGGTTCGGCTATGACAAGCTTGAGCTGCTGGATCGGAAAGCCATCCGCGACCGTATCGGCACCGATCGCTATGAAGGGGGTGCCATTGACCATACGGGCGGGCATATCCACCCCCTGAATCTGGCGTTGGGCGAGGCGGCTGCGCTGGAATCCCGGGGTGGTGTCATTCATGAGCATTCGGAAGTGATCAGGATTATCCCTGGCGAGCCGGCCACGGTGAAAACCCGGGACGGTGAGGTCAGGGCACAGTTCGTGGTGCTGGCGGGCAATGCCTACCTGGGCGGGCTGGTGCCGGAACTGGGGGCCAAATCCATGCCCTGCGGTTCGCAGATCATCGCGACCGCGCCACTGGACGACGATCTCGCTAATCGGCTGCTCCCCGCAGACAACTGTGTGGAGGACTGCAACTATTTGCTCGACTACTATCGTCTCTCCGGCGACAGGCGACTGATCTACGGCGGCGGTGTGGTGTACGGCGCCCGCGACCCGGCCAACGTCGAGCGGCTGGTGCGCCCCAACATGCTGAAAACGTTCCCGGAGCTCGGCCGTGTCAAGATCGACTACGCCTGGACCGGTAATTTCCTGCTGACGCTGTCACGCCTGCCGCAAATGGGTCGTCTGAACGACAACGTCTTCTACTCACAGGGCTGCTCCGGCCATGGCGTGACCTTCACCCACGTAGCGGGCAAAACTCTGGCGTTGGCCATTCAGGGCCAGGCCGAGCGCTTCGATGCCTTCGCCAGCCTGCCCCATTACCCGTTCCCCGGCGGGCGGGCATTGCGGGTGCCGTTTACCGCGATTGGCGCATGGTATTACGCGCTGCGGGACCGGCTCGGGGTGTGAGTGGGCAACGGGCGGACCTGCTGTCGGCATTGTGAAGCGGGAATGCTATGATCACCGCAATCTATGGTGTGTCTAAGCGAGTGTTATGAAAGTACCGAAGCGATTACAGCCCCTTGTCGATGATGGCATGGTGGACGAAGTGCTCTACCAGTTGATGAGTGGCAAGGAAGCGCAGGTGTACGTTGTGCGTTGTGGCGATATCCTGAGGTGCGCCAAGGTGTTCAAGGAGGCGCAGAAGCGCAGCTTCAAACAGGCTGTGGAATATCAGGAAGGCCGCAAGGTGCGCAACAGTCGGCGGGCACGGGCCATGAGCAAGAAAACCCGCTACGGCCAGAAGGAGCAGGAAGACGCCTGGCTCAATGCCGAAGTCGACGCGCTATACCGGTTGGCGTCGGCGGGCGTGAGGGTGCCGGAGCCCCTGGGGTTTGTAGACGGCGTGCTGCTGATGGAGTTGGTGGCGGACGAAGAAGGCAAGGCGGCACCGCGACTGGACGACGTGACCCTGTTGCCGGAGCAGGCCCGGGATTATCACGCCCAGATTGTTGCTGAGGTGGTCCGCATGCTGTCCGCCGGACTTATCCACGGCGATCTGTCGGAATTCAATGTGCTGGTGGATCGCAACGGCCCGGTGATCATCGATCTGCCACAGGCGGTGAATGCCGCCGGCAATAACAACGCGGAGCGCATGCTGGAGCGAGACGTTGATAACATGCGCCGCTACTTTGGGCGCTTTGCGCCGGAACTGCTCAAGACCGATTACGGCAAGGAAATCTGGGCGCTCTATGAGGCCGGCCGGTTGCACCCGGACAGCAAACTGACGGGGCGCTTCGAGCACAGTGACGTAGCGGCAAACGTCGATGAACTGATGGAAATCATCGACGCCGCCAAAGAGGAAGAGTGGGAGCGCCAGGAGCGCCGCCGTGATGCCGAAGAAGGCGACGAGTAACCGGGGTCAGCCCACGAACATCTTCTTCGCCAACGGCAATCCCTTGAGGCCACTGACCGCAACGGTGGCCAGCAGCCCACCGATCATCGCCCCGGCCACGCCACAGGTCATCACGTCCTGGCCCGTCAGGTACAGGCCGGGAATTCGGGTTTTGGGCTTTAGCCAGTCCTGCTCGAAGCGGCTCGGGGTGTGGTTCAGGCCGTAAATCTCGCCTTTGCTGTAACGGCAGAAATAGTCGGTGGACAGCGGCGTAGACAGCTCGTAATAATCCACCTTGCCCTCCAGGTGCGGGAACTTCTCGTAAAGCTTGGCCAGCAGTCGCTGCGCGTAAGCTTCTTTCAGCGCTTCGTAATCTTCGCCCCGCTTGCCCCAGGTTTTGTCCGCCCAGCTTTCATACCATTCGTAAGGCCCCGGAGCGACAATCTCAATCGTTGCCCGACCCGGATAGCGCTCGGCAAAGCTCGGGTCTTTGGCAGACGGAAAGGAGATGTAGGTCAGCGGAATGTCGGTATCTTCCGGCTTCACCATGAAATCGCTGACGTGCTTCTCGTAGTCGGGGCCCGGGTAGATCCAGTAATTGGTCTTCGGCAGTTTGAGGTTCTCAGCGGTATCCTGCAGCCCGATATACAAGCAGTTGCTGGCCATGGAGCGTTCCACGGTGGTCAGCTTTTGCTGGTAATAGTCCCGGTGTGGCGCGGAGTCCGGCAACAACTTGTTGAAGGTGTTGAACACGCCGGCATTGCTGATCACCAGCGGGGCGCGGACTTCTTCGCCGTCCGCCATGCGCACGCCGACCGCCTTGCCTTTCTCGATCAGGATTCCGGTGACGTCGGCGTAGGTAAACACCTCGCCGCCGCTCTGCTGGACTACCGGAATGATGGTCTTGGCCATCTCCGAAGCCCCTCCGATGGGGTAATACCCGCCGTAAAGGTAATGGCGTGCGATCAGGGCGTGGATGATAAAGCTGGATTCCGCCGGTGGCAGGCCGTTGTCACCCCATTGGCCGGTCAGCACGGCGATCAGGTCCTGATTGCTGGTCAGCCCCTCCAGCACCTCACGGGTGGGGCGGTTGAGGAATGACGGCGCGGCCCGGTTCACCAGCTTGCGCAGGGGGCCAGCGGCCAGATCCGGCAGCACCTTTCCGATGACCAGTCCCGGCATCGCCTTGGCCACCTTTTTAAGATAGATCAGATAGGTGTCGATGGCCTGCTCTTCATTCGGAAAGGCTTTGAGCAGTTCTGCTTTGAACTGATCAGGGCCGGCCACAAGATCCACATGGCGATCGCCGATGAAAATCCGGTCGAAGTGACTGTCCATCGGAGCCCATTTCAGTTGCCCGTCGGTGATGTGGTCGAACAGTCGCTTGGTCAGGGTGTGGTCTGCCCCCACATCGCCGATGTAGTGCACGCCCACGTCCCATTCATAGCCATTGCGGTCATAGCTATGGGTGAAGCCGCCGGCAGTGTAATGCTGCTCGAACACCGCTACTTTCTTGCCCAGCTTGCTCATGCAGGCGGCGGTGGTTAGCCCGCCAATGCCGGAGCCGATCACAACAGCGTCGTAAGGGCCGTCGAGGCGATTGGCGCGGTAGCGACGGCCGACACGGATGGTACTGGGTTTGGGGCTGCTCATAGTGTGCGGTCCTTGTGGTGTTGTGCGTAATCGGCGAGGGCGCCGTCCCTGAAATCGATTGACGACCGAATTCGTAACGGAAACGTGGTCAGCTGTTAAGGGGTTGGCTATGATTTATATCAACACAGTACACCCATTTCTGTCCCGCCCATTAAATCAGGGAAGTATTTGATGTCCAGATTTCTGTATTTGCGCCCGCTTGTCCAATCAAAGCCATCTGTTTTTCTGCTCACTCTCGCCGCCCTTGCTTTATTTACTGGGTGCTCGGAATCCACTGAGCCGCCGCAGGCGGCCCCGGTGTCTGTGTCGGTGGTGGTGCTGGAGAACGCCGAGGTGAGGCCCTCGCGGGAGTTTGTCGCCAGAACCGCGGCGTCGGCTAAAGCGGATGTATCCGCCCGCATCGAGGCGGAAATCCGGGAGATCCAGTTCAAGGAAGGCTCTCGGGTCGAGCAGGGGCAGCTACTGGTTCGCCTCGAGAACACCAACGCTGGGGCCGATCTCAGGCAGGCCGAGGCGGAACTGATCGCCTCCCGGGCTGAGCTGCAGTCGGCCAGCACCAACCTCCAGCGAGGCCAGGACGTGGCAGGCAAAGGCTACCTGTCCGCGTCCGATCTGGACAAATTAAAGGACCGTTTCAGCGCGGCACAGGGGCGGTTGCAGGCAGCCGAAGCAGCCGTGGAAAAGGCGGCCAACAATCTGGGTTACACCGAAATAAAAGCGCCCTTTGACGGCTGGATCGGCAAGTTGAATTTTGATGTGGGGGCAGTTGTCAGCCCCGCCAGTGGCGCCATTGCTGAAATTCTTGTTACCGACCCCATCTACGTGGAATTTCAGCTCAACGAGGCAGACTACGTGGCATTTCGCCGGGCGGGACGTGAGCAAGCCGAGACGATCGTCAATAACCTGTCTCTGTATCTCACCCTGCCGGATGGTAAGCGCTACGACCAGGGCGGTACGCTGGACTTCGCGGGTGTCCGCACCGACGCCAGTACCGGTACTGTTGCAATGAGAGCCGTGTTCCCCAATTCCAACGCGGTGCTGCTGCCCGGATTGTATGTGACTCTGCACGTGGAAGGGCAGGCGGGTGAGGCGCGCATCCTGGTGCCACAGGTGGCGGTGCAGGAAACCATTGAAGGCAAGTTCGTGCTGGTGGTGGACGACCAGCAAAAGGTGGCCCAGCGGTTCTTCACAACAGGGCCCCGCCGCGGTGCTATGGTGGTGGCCGAGACCGGGCTGGAGGCTGGCGAGCAGGTGATAGTGGAAGGTTTGCAGAAAGTCCGCGCCGGGGTTGCCGTCAACCCTGTATCAAAGCGGATTGATCCGGACACCGGTGCCCTCACCGCTGCAGGCGAGGTTAGCCAATGATCAGCAGCGTCTTCATTCGGCGGCCGAAATTCGCGTTTGTTATTTCCATCCTGATTACCCTGGCCGGACTGCTGGCCCTTCGGGGGCTGCCTGTCAACATGTACCCCGATATGGCTCCGCCTCAGGTTCAGGTGTCCGCAACCCTGCCCGGCGCCAGTTCACAGGTGGTGGAGGAAGCGGTCATTCGCCCGATTGAGCAGCAGCTCAACGGGGTAGAGGGGATGATCTACATCGAATCAACGGCATCCAGTGATGGCGCGGCCAAGATCACCCTGACGTTTGAAAGCGGTACCGATACCGACATTGCACAGGTCAATGTGCAAAACCGCGTTGCCCTGGCCGAGCCGTTCCTGCCGGACGAGGTGAGACGACAGGGGGTGGTGGTCAGCAAACAGGCCGGCAACATGTTGATGGGTATCAACCTGACCTCTGACAGACCAGACCTGGACGGCGTTTTCCTCAGCAACTACGCCTCCAACAACCTGGTGGAAGCTCTGGGCCGCGTGCCGGGTGTGGGCTCGGCGGAAGTGATGGGCGCCAAGGATTACAGCATGCGGATCTGGCTGGATCCCCAGCGCATGTCATCCCTCGACATCACCGTTGCCGAAGTGGCTGCAGCGCTCAGAGAGCAGAACCAGATCGTAGCGGCTGGCAAGCTGGGACAATCGCCGGTGCCGGCGGGGCAGCAATTCGTTTACAGCATCCAGAGCCGCGAGCGCTTATCCGACCCGGACGAGTTCGCCCAGACCATTCTCCGCGCCAGATCCGATGGTGGGTTTGTCCGGTTGCGGGATGTCGGGCGGATCGAGCTCGGGTCCCGGTCGTACGCCTCCACCGCCCGGCTCAATAATCGGGACACGGCGTTTCTGGTGATCTACCAGCTGCCGAATGCCAACGCCCTTGAGGTGGCAGAGCGGGTGAAAAAGGTGGTGGCGGATGCCGAGCCGGGTTTTCCCGACGGTGTTGGTTATAGCATTCTCTACGACACCACCGAATTTATCAGCCGCTCCATTGACGAGGTAATCGTCACCCTGTTTCAGGCCATTGCCCTGGTGATCCTGGTGGTGTTCCTGTTTCTGCAGAACTGGCGTGCCACGCTGATCCCCAGCATCGCCATTCCGGTATCGCTGATCGGTACCTTCGCGGTGATGGCGGTGCTGGGCTATTCCATCAACACCATCACCCTGTTCGGCCTGGTGCTTGCCATCGGTATTGTGGTGGACGATGCCATCGTGGTGATCGAGAACGTAGAGCGAATCCTGCAGGAAGAGCAACTGCCCATTCGCGACGCGGTGGCCAAGGCCATGGCGGAGGTCTCCGGCCCGGTGATCGCCACCACATTGGTGTTGCTGGCGGTGTTCGTGCCGGTGGGGTTCATGCCGGGTATCACCGGTGAGTTGTACAAGCAGTTCTCCGTCACCATCTCGGTGGCTGTCGTCATTTCCTCGATCAACGCGCTCACCCTGAGTCCGGCCCTGTGCGTTGCCTTGCTGGGGCGTGGCGGAAACCAGCCGGTTCGCTGGTTAAGGCCGTTCGAACGTATGATCGTCAGCGGAACCAACGGTTACGACGGTGTGGTGAGCCGGCTGTTGCGCAAAGGCGCGCTAGTGGCGGTGGGATTGGTGGCGGTTCTGGTCGCCAGTGCCGGGTTGTTCAAGGCCGTGCCCACAGCGTTTGTGCCACCGGAGGATCAGGGTTTCCTGTTTGTGGATGTGCAGTTGCCGGACGCCGCCGCGCTGGAGCGAACCGACGTGGTGCTGAAGAAAGTGACAGACATGGTACTGGAAGATCCGGCAGTGACCGATTTCATTACCGTATCGGGCTTCTCGTTGCTGGGTGGGACCAATTCCAACAACGGTCTGGGCATTATCATGCTGAAAGACTGGGAGGAGCGTGAAGATCCGGCCCTGGGACTGCAGCAGGTGATCCCGCGGCTGTCATCCAGGCTCTGGACCGTTCCGGAGGCCCAGGTGATGGTGTTCAATGCGCCGCCCATTCCCGGGCTGGGTACGTCTTCGGGATTCGATTTCCGCCTTCAGGATAATCTGGGCCGGGATGTGGCCGAGCTCTCGCAGGTTATGAACGGCCTGATCTACGAGGCCAACCAGCAGGAGGCGCTGACCCGGGTCTACAGCACCTACCGCGCCAACATCCCCCAGTATCTGTTGCAGGTGGATCGCAACAAAGCCAAGGCGCTCGGTATTCAGCTATCGGATATTTTCTCCACGCTGCAAACGCAACTGGGCTCGCTGTACGTCAACGATTTCACCCGCTTTGGTAAGAACTACCGGGTGTTGCTGCAGGCGGAAGGGAGTTTCCGCCAAAAGCCGGAGGACCTGTCCTATTACCAGGTGCGCAATCAACAGGGTGACATGGTGCCGCTGACCACTCTGGCATCGCTGGAGCCGGTGCTCGGTCCGTCCAGCATCCAGCATTTCAATCTCAAGCGATCGGTCACGATATCGGGGGAGGCGGCCCCGGGCTTCGCCAGTGGCGATGCGTTGACCACCATGGCAACCCTGGCAGAGAAATTGCCACAGGGTTATGAGTTCAGCTGGGCAGGGCAGAGCCTGCAGGAAATACAGGCGGGCAGTCTCGCCACCGTGATCTTCCTGTTGGCCATTGTGTTTGTGTACCTGTTTCTCGTGGCCCAGTACGAGAGCTGGACGTTGCCGCTGGCGGTCATCGGGGCGGTACCCCTTGCGATGTTCGGTGCTATGGGCGGGCTCTGGTTACTGGGGCTGGCCAATAACGTCTACGCCCAGGTGGGGTTGGTGCTGTTGGTCGGGCTATCGACCAAAACTGCCATCCTGATCGTGGAATTTGCCATGCAGCTGAGGCAGTCCGGGATGAGCACTGTTGAAGCGGCGCAAAAGGCGGCGGTGTTGAGGTTCCGGGCGGTGTTGATGACGGCGCTGTCGTTCGTGCTTGGCGTGTTGCCACTGGTCTTCGCCAGCGGTGCCGGTGCGGCCAGCCGGGTCAGCCTGGGTGTCACAGTATTGAGTGGTATGGTGGCGGCGACCATTCTTGGTACGCTACTGGTGCCCGTCTTCTACAAGTGGATTCAGTCGGTACGGGATAGAGTCAGTGTGGAAGGAGCGGCAAAGCGGTAATGACCAACCCGGCAGGCCAGAGCCCGCCGGGTTGTCGCGAAAAGTCTTATTTCGCGGTGACGGTCTTCATGACCAGATTGCCGTCTTTACGGATCGGGCCGTCTTCCTTGGCGCCGAGAGTGTATTCGAAGATGCCGGTCTTGCTGCCACCGTCCTCGCTGTGAACCATCAGCATCAGCATCTCACCGGACTCTACTTCCTCGGTCAGAATCGCTGCTACGTCCATGTTCTTGCCCATTTTGATGGGAGCGTGGCCAACCACCGGGCCCGGCTTCATGGCTTCGTCGGTGCGGTGCACAACCAGCCAGCCGTTTTTCTCGGCCATCACTTTCTTGGCGGTAACAGTGCCACCGCTGACGTCTTGATCGCTAGCCTTCACGCCTACTTTCCCGTGATCCATGGCCAGTGCTGCGCCGGAAGTCAGTGCTGTGGACAGCAGGGCTGCAGTGAGAAATGTGCTCTTTTTGAAGTGCGTGCTCATTGCGTTCTCCTCATTTTCAATTATCCCCATCATTGGTTTGTTATCGGATGGGCGTACCGAAAGATACGCATGGATAATTCAAAAGTTGCATTTGCCCCGGTTTTTTTTAGAACCGCTGACCCGAATTGCCTTCGGCGGTGGGGTACAGGTAGCCATGAATCGCCGGCCCGGTCGGCTTGCCCGTCGGTGAACCGCCTGCAGGTTCGACACTGATGCCGAAGGTGGCCTCTTTCAGAAGCTGCGGGTCATACTGGCTGAGTGCCGACTGGTCGATGGTCATGTTGTTGGTCAGTACACCTACCGAGCGTGGGTCTGGCCCCAGCTCATCGGCCTTGATCCATAGCTGATAGGACCTGTTCTGCACCGGCTCGGCGGTGACCGGGCGAATGTTCAACTGGCGGTTGTCCAGATCCACCGTCAGCATAAAGGCCGGTTGCTGGTCATCGTGCTGGAACACCGCCACGAAAGATTGTGGTTGTTCCGCTGGCTGGAAGGCCAGCACGGCCACCAGGACCAGCGCAGCGGCAGACGTCACGGCGGTACTCCACTGCCACCGGCGTACCCGTTGTTGCAGCGCAGTAACGGTTGCGGTTGGCGGTCTCCGAAGAGACACGGGCGCTGTGGCCTCAAGCTCGTCCAGGCGCTTTTCGACGCGGGCAAGCAGGTCCGGACCGGGCTGAATGGGCGTCACCTCATTCAGCAAAGGCACCAGACGCTCTTCCCAGGCGAGAATCAGGTCATCGAACGCCTGGTCATCCTCGCGGCGGGCAATCACGGAGGCCCGCTCTTCCGGGGGCAGCGTTCCCAGCACGAACTCCGCCGCCAGCGTATCGAGATTGTCATGGTCGGTCATGGTGCCAGACACCTTTTCAGTTGTTTCAATGCACGGTGCAGCCAGGTTTTCACGGTATTTACCGGTTGATCAAAGTGGGCAGCCAGTTCGTCACGGGACCAGCCATTCAGATAAGCCAGGCGAACCATGTCCTGGCGGTCTTTCTCGAGTTCGTCGATGCAGCTGTTCAGGCTGTTAACCGCCTGCTGCTCTTCAAGCTCGGCTTGAGCTGTCGGTTGGACACTCGCGATTTCGTCAATCTCCTCATCCCCCATGGAGCGCCGTGCCGGTTGCTTCCGCAGCTCGTCGATGGCGCTGTTGCGGGCAATGGAGGCCATCCAGGCAATCGGTGAAGCTTTGGCCGCGTCGTACTGCCCGGCTTTCTGCCATACCTTGATGTAGGCGTCCTGAATCACGTCGTCTGCCCAAGCCCTGTCTCTTACGATACGCATCACGGTACCCAGAAGTTTCGGGGCGGTGGCTTCATAGAGCTGGGCAAAGGCGGAACGATCCCGCCGAACCACCCGCTGGATCAATTGGCCGATGTCAGAGGATGTTGCCGTGGGCACCACCCCGGGGTTACCCGGGGGGGTGTGATGTTCATCGGAAGGGTGTCGAGATTCAGAATCCATACGTCGCCTGGGTAGTCGCTGGCGCAGTGGCCGGGAACCTGAAGATTGCCGGTTTTGGCTCGCTCAGGTCAAGGCACTTTTAAGCGCCTAGAATCCCGCAACGCCAGGGCCGCATCCAGTGCCAGAAAGACCGCCAGGCTGACGCCCATCGCCGGGGCGAAGAGTCCCAGGCCCAAGGCAACAAACGTCATCACCACCAGTGCCATCGCCGGTGCCTTTTTCAATTCGGTCCAGACCCGTTGCGGGCGATGGCGCTGTTGGTCAGAGCGGATTGGCCGGCGTAACCACCACATTCGATACCCCAGCACAATCATCACGCACAGTCCCAGCGCGCAGGCAGCCACGAACAGCTGGTTGGCCAGGCCGAACAGGATGCCCATGTGGGCATCGATGCCCCAACGGGTGAGTTTGGCGGCGAGGGGAAAAGTCTCGAAATCCACCCGATCGGTGATGGTCAGGGTTCGGGCGTCAACGGCTACCATGTCGACCTGGGTCGGCCAGCTGCGGTCGATTTCACGCACTACCCAAGCGCGGGATACGTTTGTGGCGGGCTTGATTTCCACCATGCCGGCATCAATACCGGCCGCCCGTGCCTGTTGCAGCACTGCATCGTACGCGGCGGCATTATCCTCGCCTGCGGTGATTACCGGGGACATACCGTGACCGGCGTGTGCTCCGTGCTGATGTTGCTGAGGCGTGGAGCCGATCAGCTCGGTGTTCAGCCCGGGTGTGCCCCAGTCCAGTTGGGCGCGTAATTCGGCAATGTTGGCGCCTGCCCATTTTGACCAGGTCAAACCGGTGACTGAGAAGAACAGGAATGCCAGCAACAGCACCACGCCCATACCGCTGTGCCACTGGCGCAGCGTGCCGCGCTCGTTGGCCACCTGAGGGGTAAGGTTCGAGCGCCGTCGGCGCCACCACAGTGCAAGGCCGCCAAGGGCCACCAGCCAGAGCCAGGAGGCGGCCAGTTCGCTGTAATAGCGCCCTACCTCGCCCAGATGCAGGTGGCGGTGAACATAATCGATCCAGATGCGGAATGGCAGGGTGCCGCTGGTCCCGTACACCACCAGTTCGCCGCGGACGTCCAGAGACACCGGATCGACAAACACCGCCTGGTGTTCGAAAGGTTGCAAACCGTCCACTGCAAACATGACCCGGGTGGTTTCACCTGGCTCTGGGGCAGGACGGACGGCGGCGAGGGTGGCTGCGTCGCCGATATGGCTGCGGGCCGTCAGGATCTGGTCAGCCAGCGGCTTCGCCGTGCCAGTGGTCTCGGTGGTCAGTTCGCTGTAATAGAGCCAGTTTTCGATTTGCGGCGTCAGGGCGAACAGGGCGCCGGATAGCGCCGCCACAAAAATAAAGGGTCCGACAAACAGGCCAGCATAAAAATGCAGGCGTACAAGCAAAGCATAGCCCCAGCGCGGAGCGCTGGAATTGTGGATTTCGTTCATGGTCTTCCTCAATACAGACTAAAAAGGGTAAGGGAGAGAGTCAGACCATGACCGGTGGTGCGCGCACAGGCGCATTCAAAAAGCGGGTTATTGCGCGGGGGGGCGACAGCAAACCGGGAAGGCCGGTGCCGCTGACGGCGGGCGCGCTGGATGGAACGGCCGTGCCCTGGGAGGAAAGAACCGGCAATTTGCTGAGCAGCACGCAGTAGCCGCATTCGCCATGGGCCAGATGCTGCAGTGGATCGGAATGGTCCGTTTGCCCGGATGAAGGTGCAGGGCTGTGCTCGCGGCTGTGGTGATCACTGTGGTGGCTGTTCAGGGCGGCTGGCCCGGCTTCGGGGTTCAGCTGCGCCTGGGTAATCAAAGGCCCCACATAGATCAGCACCATGGATAACAGCGCTATCCATGCGGGCCATTGCTTGTGCCTTCGTGCTGTCACCGCTCACCTGTTTTACGGAAAACAAAGCTACCCATAGTAGCGGTCTTTTTTGTTGGGAGGTAACCAGTTACGCAGTTGGGTGTCGGAAAGTTGGATCGACCACGTGGAGAAACGGGGTTCCTGAGGGCGTCCCTTTTCTGTTTGAATGAACGTTTTCACCGTTGAGGAGATTCCCATGGCCAATCGCAGAACCGTCGTCATCACCGGTGCCAATCGTGGCATCGGTCTCGAGCTTGCACGTCATTACGCGGATGAAGGTTGCGCTGTTATCGGTGTGTGCCGGCACACATCCGACGAACTGAATGCCATCGCGACCCGCGTTGTTGAGGGGGTGGACGTCACCACCGACAGCGGTATCCAGACGCTCACCACTGAACTGAAAGGCCAGTCCATCGATCTGCTGATCAACAACGCCGGCCTGCTGCAGGATGAAAAGCTCGGCAGCATCGACTTCGATTCGATCCGCACCCAGATGGAGATCAACGCTTACGCACCGTTGCGGGTGACTGAGGCGCTGGTGTCACAGATTCCGTCCGGCGGCAAGATTGCCAACATCACCAGCCGCATGGGTTCCATCGCTGACAACGATTCCGGCGGTCGATACGGGTATCGTGCGTCCAAGGCAGCGCTGAACGCCTTCGGAAAATCTCTGGCGATGGATCTGCAGCCCAGAGGCATTGCCGTGGCCCAGCTTCACCCTGGCTATGTACAGACCCGCATGGTGAATTTCGGTGGGCTGATTAGCCCGCAAGAGTCTGCCAAAGGCCTCGCCGAGCGCATTGAAGCGCTCAATCTGGAGAATACCGGTTCTTTCTGGCACAGCAACGGCGAGGAGCTGCCCTGGTAGCAAGCGGCTTGGAAAATGCACTGCGGGTCCCGTTGTACTTTTTGCTACCATGGCGGGAGCAGGATCCCGGAAGACTGGATCGTCCCCATCGTAGAAACGGAGTCTGCACATGCAGCCAAAAGACATCGTGGCGCAATTCATCGGTGATATTCACGCCCAGCGTTTTGAAGAGGCCAAGGCCTTGCTGGTGACTGACGGGTTTGAATACGTGGGGCCGAATATGCGCTTCCTTCGCCCGGATGACATGCTGGCCTACCAGTTCGGCATGGCGGCCATCCAGAAAGATCTCGTCGTCCGTCAGCTCAGTGCCGACGGCGAGCACGTGTTTGCCATTCTGGACTACCGCACCCACTTTGAACCGATCGGAGACGTGCGGCTCGCGGTCTGGTTCCGGGTGCGGGACGACAAGATCCAGACCGTTGAAACCTTCTACAACGCGGCCGTGGTCGAGAACATGCTGGGTGGTGAACTGCCCACGGCGACGCTATAACACGTCGTTTGTGTTTGTCATGATCGCATCCACCACCGCATTGGCCGAACGCACGGCGGATTCCAGCAGCGGCACGCCCTCGTAGGCCCAGGAACCGCAGAAAAACACTTTGCGCCCGGGCTGACGGTGCCATTGGTTGAGGGCGTCGTGGACCCGGGCGGTGCCGGAGTGGACCACGGCGCGCTCCAGCGGCACCCGTGCCAGTACCGTGTCCGGGTCCGGCTCGAACAGCGGGTTCCAGGTCTGGAAAACCGGTGCGCTGTTCGCCAGTGTGGGTTCCACCTTGTTGACCCATACCGTAAACATGGGCTTCTCCAACGCCTCGTCCATCTGAAAATTCAGCGCGGTCCAGTCTTCCTGTTTCGCGGGCATAAAGCGCGGGTCCTGATGCACCCAGAGCTCGCCGGCATCGAAGCCGATGTCTTCCAGCATTCTCCGCTCGTCATCAAACTGGCTGTCATTCAGAAAACTCAGCTGATTGGCCTGGGTGGCAACAATGACCCGGTCAAACACACCGCCGTCGCCCCGCTGGTTATAGACTTTGACGCCGGCGTCGCTGATCTCGACCTGTGCCACCGGGCTGCCACAATGCAGGGGCAGGTCGCGGGCCAGACCCTCGACCAACGCCCCGGTCCCGCCCTTGAGACGATAGAGTTCGGAACCGTAGAGAATGCCGTGCAGAGCCGAGAGCAATTGCGCCGCGGGCCAGTTCAGCAGATGTTTCTCGTCACAGGTGCAGATGGTGGAGAGCAGGGGCAACACCAACCCACGCCAGAATAACGGGTCAAAGCGCTGTTGCTGCAGGACTTCGCCAAGGGTGGCGTCGGTGTCAGCCCGCGCCAGTTTCCGGGTCAGACGGCTCAGTTGCCAGATGCCGCTGGCCATGCCCAATGCGCGCGTGTTCAGGTAGCGCCAGGAGCCCAGAAAGGGCCAGCCCAGGATCGGTACCTCGCCACTGCGGAACCAGGTGTGCCGACTTGTCCAACTGCACGACGCATGAACGTCCACCTGGAAGGTGCCCACACCCACCTCGGCAGCAAGCTGAAGCACACTGGGCCAGGCGTCGGGACTCATCACCCTCAGGGGCACATCCACCAGGCCGCCATCCACCCTGAGGGCATGGGCATCCATGCCATGGCTGTTGCGGGCTTCGAACACGGTAACGTGGTGGCCAGCGCGGCGCGCCCGATAGGCAGCCGCCAGGCCCGCCATACCGCTGCCGATTATTGCAATGGAATAGGTCATCAAGTTCTCTTGTGGTCAATGAAAGCGGAATCGGTGCCGAATAAAAAAACAGATAGTACCTGATCTCGGTGGGCCTGCGGGAAACCGAAATTGAATCACCCCATGGATTCCCTCACGGTAAGTAAACTCTGGTTTATTGGTTCTATACTTACCTACCTGGCCAGACGTTGCGACGGAACCGACGGAGGCGGCATGACCTCACTCTCAAGCACAAAATTTGCGATCTTCGGCGCAGCGCTGATCGCCATCAGTTATGGGCTTGCCCGCTTTGCCTTCGGGCTCTTTGTGCCACCGATACGGGAGGAACTGGAACTCACTGCAGATCTGATCGGCCTTATTGGTGCGTTGCCACTGGTCAGTTTCCTGCTGGCCACCCTGGTCGCTCCGCTGGCGGCTGACCGTCTTGGCGCCCGCAGAACGGCAGTGCTTTCCTGTGGCTTTGGTGCCGGCGGTCTGGCGTTGATCAGCCAGGCGTCTGGAGCCTTGTCGCTTGGCGTTGGCGTGTTCGCCTGTGGTATCTGCACGGGCCTGATGATGCCGGCCTTAACAGCCGCCATGCAGGCGAAGGTAAAACGGTCGTTGCACGGTCGCGTGAGCGCCTCCATGAACGCCGGCACCAGCATCGGTATCGCTTTGGCGGTGCCGGCAGTGCTGTTTCTGACCGATGCCTGGCGTTTTGCCTACGGCGCCTTTGCTGGCCTGGCAATCGTCGGGTTGTTGGCCGCACTGGTCGTGATTCCGTCGGTGTCGAGGGTGTCGCCCACCAGAACGGCACCGGCGCCCGCCATCAGCCTGTTGCAGTGGTCGCGGCTGTTCCGGCTTGCGCTGTTTGCCTTCGCTATGGGGTTTGTCTCTGCGGCCTACTGGATCTTCGCGCCGGATCTTGTGGTTACGGTTGGTGAATTGCCATCCAGCGCCACGGGCTGGTTGTGGCTGGCGGTTGGCATCGCAGGGCTGGGCGGTGCGGCCGTGGCCGACCTGGCCGATCGCAATAACCCGGCCATTACCCAGGCGCTGATGCTGATGATGCTGGCCGCGAGCCTGGCATTGATCGCGGCCAGCCCCGGTGAGCTGATGATTGCGGCATTTTCTGCCCTGGTTTTCGGTCTTGCCTACATGAGCCTGACCGGGCTGTATCTGATGACCAGTATCCGTTTGTTGCCGGGGCGGCTGTCCATGGGTCCGGTGTTGCCGTTCATGGCGGTCTCGCTGGGACAGGCCACCGGATCGCCCATCGTCGGTATGCTGGTGAAGGAAGTCGGCTACGAAAACGGGTTTGCCCTGTTCGCCATGGTCGGGATTCTGGTATCGATCCTGTCGCCGCTGTATCCGCGCTCCATTGCCGAGGCACAGGATGATGACGAGGAGCCGGAAACCGGGCTTCAGGCAGCGTATGACTCGCAATTGCAGTATTTGAACGAGGAACCATCAAACAGAGAGCGCTAGGCAGGTCGGCTCTCGTGTTGCGGGCTTGTCGTCGTCATGCCTGGCGAGTGCATACCGAATTTCGGCCAACCGTGTCAGTTTTGCAGGCGGATGTCGTCTTTCCACAGGAACCCGACGCCACCGGCCTGCCAGACGCCATCCTTGTTGAACGGGTGAGGCCCGTTGATATTGATGTATTGCGGCAAACCAAAGTGTGGCGCCAGGTCCTGTTTTGATTTGATCGTGACACGGTCCATGATCCGCAACCCCTGCTGTTCAGCCGGCATGTGCGCTTCCGGCGCGGCTCTGTGGGCCACCGCCCAGTTATCGATGTAGAGCAGGTCACCCGTGTCGTAGTGGTAGCGTATCCCGTACCCCCGCTCGAACGACGCATTCATCAGATCGTTGTAGTCATTGAAAAGCGTCTTCATTTCGCCCTCCGTCAACAAACGAAACTGGTCGACGCTCGCGGGCTGCTGTTTCAGCTCATCAATCGTGACACCGTCCTCCGGCAGCCGCTCGATAACGGCACCGGTCATCCCAAGGTGAAGCCACACGCTCTTCCTTCCGGACACCGGGTGCGTGTGGACGACGGGATGCGTCACGCTGGACGCTGAATTCACCGACACAAGACGCTCCCAGAAGGCCTGCTTTTCCTTCGGAAGCGCATCAAAGGCGGCGCCCTGGTGCGCGAAGTGCGTACCGCCGCCCTGTTCCGGCGCGCGAGCCATGTAGTACGCGGAGTGCGAGAATGTGGCCGCCTCAAAACTGCCATCGTTATGCCATTGGGGACCCACACCCAGAATTCCGTGGCGGCTGTCATTGGAGCAGCGGAAGATGTGCCTGTTTCGACCGGGTGTTGCAGGGTGGACGCCGTGGGTTGAGTGGATCTCGTGAGCGCCCCACCATTTGCTGACTTCAACCAGCTCCTCGGCGGCAAGATCGGTTTGCTGCTTGAAGACGATGAATCCCCGATTCGCCATCTCCACTTCCAGCGCCTCTATCACAGGCTTGGGAAGCCCGGCGCGAACATCGGCCCCGTAGACTTCAACGCCAAGAGGTTCCAGCTGTTTGACCGTTAACCCCGCTCGCTCGATCAACGAGACGCGTTCAGCGTCGAGTGAAGGAATGCTTGGTTGGCTACTTCTGACTGTTTCGGATAGTTGTCCCATGGTTGCGAGTTACCTTTCTGGGTGAATTCCAACCAGCTTAACTGAGTGTGTTTCAGTGACAACCCCAGGTGCTGCACCCGGTTATCTGATGCCACTTGACCCAAATAATGATCACACTGACCACTTGGGACAAAGGCCGCCCGCTCCAAGAGCTTTATCCTATGCGCAGGATTTGATGATAGGGATTCACGGGGTGTAGATATGAAACAGACGGCTTTATTACTGTCAGCGTTGGCTTTGGCGGGGTGTGGCGGCTCGTCCTCTTCGTCCACGGCAGAGGCTCCGAGCCCGCCGCAGGCAGTCATGGGAGAAGAAGCCGTTGCGCCGGATGATTCACCCAGACCCCAGCGACTGGTGCCCACTCAACCGGAAAACCTCGACACGCGTTGTGATGACGCCAGCGCCCCAAGTGCCGCTTGGGGCGATTGTGAGGCCACCAACTACGCAAAAACCCTGGAGGCACTAACGGAACAGGTCTCCATCCCGTTCCAGCGCCGGTATCTGGAACAAACCCTGTTCAACGTTGAGGATCTGGTGCAGCGCTCCATCCTGGACCCGTCGTGGCTGCTGTCCCTGTCTCTCAACACCCCGCTTTCACCCTTGTGCGCGACCTATGGCTTGCCCTGTGCGGGCGATCCGTATCGGTACCCCGAAGCCAACGGGCCAGATGGGAAGGGTTTCTACCAGAACGAAGCGGACGTTACCGATGTGGTATTTTATGACCGGGAATGCGCCCGGTTGTCCGGCACGGTCTGGGTGCCAAAACACGCGGCTGCGGACAACCCGGTGCCGACCATCGTCATCACCAACGGCTCGGTGCAGGCACCGCAAACCGCCTACAGTTGGGCAACACAGGCGTTGGTTCGGGCCGGTTATGCCGTGCTCACCTACGACCCGAGGGGCCAAGGCAGGTCCGATTTTCAGACACCGCTGCTGGAGCAGGGCGGCAACCTGAACCCCAAAGTTTTTTGGGAAGGGCAGGTGGATGCCATCGATTTCTTTCGCTCCACGCCCAGTCAGCGTTATCCCCATTCGCAAGCCTGCAAGGACGCAATGCCCACCGAGGTATTTGACCATAACCCGGAATGGTCGCGGCTGGACCACACGCGTCTTGGTATTGCGGGGCACTCACTCGGCGCTATCGGCGTATCTGTGGTTCAGGGCTATGGCGCGCCAGGCGCAGAGCCCTGGCCCGGGCTGATGGATGAGAATAACCCGGTGGATGCGGTAGTCGCCTGGGACAGTCTAATCACCCCCACAGGAGAGGGCCTGACAACCGCTTCGAATCTGCAGCTGCCGGCTCCGCTTTACGACGTCCTGCTGCTGGCCATCACCCAAGGCGTTCTCCCGGAATTCGCACCCAGGGCACCGGCCATGTCATTCTTTGCGGATTACGGATTCGCGCCGCTTCCTTATCTGGTGCCGCCGGATCCAGCTGGCACCAAGGTCGCGTTCGAGGCCTGGAAAGCCGCCGATGTGCCGGTTTACACGCTCGGTTTCCAGGGCACCACACACTTCGATTTCTCCCTGTTACCGCAATTTCCGGCTACTTCCTGGTGCCCGGATGTGTCCCGCAATGCATGCTCGGGCGGGTGGGGCAGACCTTCTATTACCCACTATACCGTCGCTTGGTTTGATCGTTGGTTAAAGGTTCCGGGTGAGTCTGGCTTCGCAGATGCGGATGAACGGCTGATTGATGACGCGCGAGTGGGTGGCGTGGACAGGATGAGTTTTCATTATGATTCCGCCCGGGCGTATCCGGATCGAAATGGTGGGTGGCAGCAGTGTGAGAGGATTCGGGCCGGGTGTGTTGATTAAGCGTTGTGGCCAGATTTGGGAGCACCCTAAAACCTGCCACCAAACCAACTGCATCGTCTGCAAATCGGGTGGGGCAAACAGCTCTACTTTCATCTGATTTTTGGTCTTGCCAATGGTGCTGATCTGTTCACAATGTTTTACGTCATTCGTTGGAATCTAACCGTATACTAGGTGTTAACCTGACGTAATGGCTGGGTCCTCGATGAGATATGAACGTGTCGAACTGGAAATTCCTGTAACCGAACTCAGAATCGGCATGCACGTTGTGCGACTTGATAGGCCTTGGGAAGAAACAACCTTTCTGTTGCAGGGATTTATTGTCCAGAAACAGGAGGATGTGGACGCCCTGCAGCAGCAATGTGACCGCGTCGTCATTGAGGGGAAAAGAAAGATCGAGGGCCAGGCAACGCCGTCCCTGCCTGCATCGACTCCGAAACCGTCATCCAAATTTTCGATATTTTCAAAAGCATCGCGAGCCAGAGATCAAGCCGGAGCCTCGCGCAATCGTGAAAATCGGCAGACGAGCGAGGTCGCGCGGCGGAGAAAAGTCACCTACATAAACAAAGTGGATGTGGGTCACGAGATTACCAGGGCGACGGGCCATTACAGCGACGCGAAATCCGTCGCCCAGAACATTATGAATGGGATGCGTGTCGGGCGGACCCTGGACGTCAACAAAGCAAGGGAAGTGGTTGATCGATGCGTTGAAAGTATCCTCAGGAATGACGATGCCCTGCTTCTGCTGACCAAGCTGAAGCACAAAGATGAATACACCGCTGAGCATTGCTTGAATGTTTCCATTCTCTCCGCTGCGTTCGGTAAGAGACTTGGTCTGCTTGAAGAGGAGATAAAAACGTTGGGTCTCTGTGGCCTTTTGCATGATATCGGGAAAGCTAAAATACCCGACGAGATACTGCAAAAACCGGGAAGCCTGACGCCAGAGGAATACGGTATTATGCAGAATCATGCAAACTGGGGCAGGGATATGCTTATGGCTTTACCCAGGGTCGTGCATGCGACAATTGATGTTGCCTATAACCACCACGAGCGCCTTGATGGCAAAGGGTACCCCAGAGGGCTGGTTGATTATCAGATACCCTATTTCGCCAAAATCGTTGCGATCGTCGATACCTATGACGCAATAACAAGCAATCGTTCTTACGACCGTGGTCGCTCCTCGATGGAGGCCCTGGAAATCATACATCGCTGCAGTGGCACGCAGTTCGACCCTGAGTTGGCAAAAGCCTTCGTGCTAATGATTGGAATCTACCCGCCGGGAGCCATTGTTGAGCTCAAAACGGGTGAGGTCGCCATCGTGATCGCCGCGAACCCGAAGAGTCGACGTAAACCGAAACTGATGATCGTCAGGGACGAGAAAAAGCAACGGCCCGAAAAGTATCGTCTGGTTGACCTTGCAGGCAACCCTGCGGGGGCCTCGGGAAGCCCCCTGGTAATCTCCCGCGAAGTACCTGATGGTACTTATGGCATTATGCTACAGCGCTTCATTGACAATGGGTTGCAACTTGGCTGAGGCTCAAGTGGCCTCTAGTTTCCCTGCTCCATCTCCTGGATAGCAATCTCCCGCATCTTGAACTTCTGGATCTTCCCGGTGACGGTCATCGGAAAGGCGTCCACAAATTTGTAGTTCCTCGGGATCTTGAAGTGGGCAATCTTGCCCTTGCAGAACTCCCGCAGTTCGTCGCCGGTGACCGGATCGGCGTCCGGGTTCAGCTTCACCCAGGCGATCAGTTCTTCACCGTACTTGTCATCGGGAATGCCGGTGACCTGCACTTCCTCGATGGCGGGGTGGGTGTAGAGGAATTCTTCGATCTCTTTCGGGTAGATGTTCTCACCGCCGCGAATGACCATATCTTTGATGCGGCCGACGATCTGGATGTAGCCGTCCTCGTCCATGGTGGCCAGGTCACCGGTGTGCATCCAGCCGGCGTCGTCGATGGCTTCGCGGGTTTTCTCTTCGCTGTTCCAGTACTTCAGCATCACGCTGTAGCCACGGGTGCACAGCTCGCCAATTTCGCCACGGGGCACCACGTTGCCGCTGCCGGGGTCGACGATTTTGGTTTCCAGGTGAGGCTGGGTGCGGCCAACGGTGGTGACCTGTTTCTCGAACGGGTCGAGGGAGCTGGTCTGCGTCGACACCGGGCTGGTTTCGGTCATGCCGTAGGCAATCTGAACTTCTTTCATGTGCATTTTGCCGTTGACCTTCTTCATCACTTCCGCCGGGCAAATAGAGCCGGCCATGATGCCGGTGCGCAGGCTGGAGAGGTCGTAGCTTTCAAACTCCGGCTCGGCCAGTTCGGCGATGAACATGGTGGGCACACCGTACAGAGCAGTGGCTTTTTCCTGGTGCACGGCCTGTAGTACGGACTTGGGCTCGAAGCCCTCGCCCGGGTAGATCATGGTGGCGCCGTGGGTGATGCAGCCGAGGTTGCCCATCACCATGCCGAAGCAGTGGTACAGGGGCACCGGGATCACCAGCCGGTCGTTCTCGGTGAAGCGCTGGCTGTGGGCCACGAAGTAGCCATTATTGAGGATGTTGTGGTGGGTGAGGGTGGCGCCCTTGGGATTGCCGGTGGTGCCGGAGGTGAACTGGATGTTGATGGGGTCATCAAACTGCAGCTGGCTCTGTGCCTTGTCCAGTTCCAGCTGGCTGACGTCATCGGCAAAGCCGGTGAACTCGGCCCAGGTCCACATGCCGTCGTGCTGGTCTTTATCCAGATTGATCACGGCGCGCAGCTCCGGCACTTTTTGCGCTTTGAGCTTGCCCGGTGTGGCCGTTTTCAGCTCGGGGGCCCAGATCGTAGACCATTTTGCGATAGTCCGAGGCCTTGAAGCTGTCGGCAGTAACCAGCACCGAGATACCGGCCAGATTCATGGCGTAGTCCAGCTCATGCACGCCGTAGGCCGGGTTGATGTTCACCAGGATGGCGCCCACCTTGGCGGTGGCGAACTGGGTAACGGTCCACTCGTAGCGGTTGGGAGACCAGATGCCGACGCGGTCGCCCCGTTTGACGCCGATGGCGAGGAAGGCGCGGGCGGCTTCGTTGACCTTTTCCACGAATTCCCTGTAGGTCCAGCGGATGTCCTGGTGCAGGGCCACCAGGGCTTCGGTGTCGGGGTACTTACCGGCGGTGCGATCGAGCATTTCGCCGATGGTCATCCCCAGTAATGGCGTCTCTGAGGTGCCACTGGTGTAGCTCGGGAGCGTGTTGATCATGGTCTCTGCCTCCATTGTTGTTGTAATAGGAAACGCTGCTAGCGTCCTCCGAGCGCCTGACCGACTTTGGAACCGTTGTGGCGTTTCAGTTGGCTGCTGATCCAGTCACCGGTGGTAACCAGCTTGCTCAGATCCACGCCGGTTTTGATGCCTAGTCCGTTCAGAAGGTATAGCACGTCTTCGGTGGCGACGTTGCCGGAGGCGCCTTTGGCGTAGGGGCAGCCGCCTAGGCCGGCGACGGAAGCGTCAATCACCGAAATGCCCTCTTCCAGTACGGCGTAAAGATTGGCCAGGGCCTGGCCGTAGGTGTCGTGGAAGTGGGCGGCCAGTTTCTCGATGGGTACGTCTGCGGCGACGGCTGCCAGCATGCGTTTGGCTTTGAGCGGGGTGCCCACGCCGATGGTGTCGCCCAGGGAGATTTCGTAGCAGCCCATGTCCGCCAGAGCTTTGGCGACTTTGGCCACCTGTACCGGGGCGATGTCACCCTCATAAGGGCAACCGAGCACGGTGGACACATAGCCCCGCACCGGTATACCTGCCTTGCCCGCGGCTTCCATCACTGGCAGGAAGCGATCGAGACTTTCGGCGATGGAGCAGTTGATGTTTTTCTGGCTGAAGGATTCGGACGCGGCCCCGAACACCGCCACTTCGTCTGCCCCGGCCGCCAGGGCGTTTTCGAAGCCCTTCAGGTTGGGGGCGAGCACCGAGTAGCGCACGCCGGATTTTCGGTTGATGCCGGCCATCACGTCCGCCGCATCGCCCATCTGCGGTACCCATTTCGGCGACACAAAGCTGGCGGACTCGATGTGGCTGAGGCCGCAGTCAGCCAGCCGGTCGATCAGCCCGGTTTTGATGGCGGTGGCGATGACGTCACCGGGCTCGTTCTGCAGGCCGTCGCGGGGGCTCATTTCCACCAGTCGGACCCGGTTCGGGAAGGCCATGTTACGCCGCCTCCTCGTCGCTGGTTTCGATGGCGATCAGCTCCGCGCCCTCGGACACCTGGTCGCCCTCGGCGTAGAAGATGTCTGTCACCACGCCGTCGGCCGGGGCCTTGATGGCGTGTTCCATTTTCATGGCTTCCATGATTACCAGGGTCTGGCCGGCGGTGACCTGGTCGCCCACTTTGGCCTGCACCGCGACAATCGCGCCGTTCATCGGGGCCTCCAGGCTGCCTTCGCCGGCCAGCTCCTCGGCGCCGAAGGTTTCACGGAATACGTTGCACTGGAAGGTGTCGCCCTCGTAGAACAGCACCAGCTGGTGGTTGTGCAGGTTGCCGTGCACGCTGATGCGGTGGCCGTTGATCACCGCCTGCAGGGAGTCGTCATCCAGCTTGCAGTTGAGGTGGTAGATGCTGCCGCCGACCATTACCTGGTAGCGGTCGTCCCGCTCGAGGATCTTGAGTTCGTGCACCTCTTCACCCACCAGCAGGTGCATGGGCTGCGCGTATTCGGAGTTCATGCGCCAGCCGTTCTGGCGGCCGAACGGCGACCAGGGGTCGGTGCTGACCACTTCGCGGGATTTGCGCTGTTCCAGCAGGAAGCCGGCCGCCAGTACCAGCCCTTTGTGCAGGTCGAGGCGGGATTTGGGGAACAGCAGCTCGCGGTGGTCCTCGATGAATCCGGTGGTCAGCTCGGCCTCCCGGAACGGCTGGGCGTCGGCCAGGGCATGCAGGAAACGGATGTTGGTTTTCACCCCGGCGATGCGGTAGTGCTCCAGCGCCTGCACCATGCGGTTAATGGCCTGGTCGCGGGTTTCGTCCCACACGATCAGTTTGGCGATCATCGGGTCGTAGTGAATGCTGATCTCGTCGCCTTCGGTAACGCCGGTGTCCACGCGCACATGGACGTTTTCATCCGGCGTACTCAGGTAGCGCAGGGTGCCGGTGGCCGGGAGGAAGTCCTGGTCCGGGTCCTCGGCGTAGATCCGCGCTTCCAGAGCATGGCCGCGGGTTTTCACCTGGGCCTGTTCCAACGGCAGGGGGTCGCCCCAGGCCACTTTCAACTGCCATTCCACCAGATCCTGGCCGGTGACCATTTCGGTGACCGGGTGTTCCACCTGCAGGCGTGTGTTCATTTCCATGAAGAAGAAAGAGCCGTCCACGTCGTAGAGGAATTCCACGGTGCCGGCGCCCACATAGTTGATGGCCTGGGCGGCTTTGACCGCCGCTTCGCCCATGGCTTTGCGGGTTTCCTCGCTCAGGCCCGGGGCCGGGGCTTCCTCCAGCACTTTCTGGTGGCGTCGTTGCACGGAGCAGTCCCGCTCGGCCAGATAGACACCGTGGCCGTCCCGATCGCAGAACACCTGGATCTCCACATGGCGCGGCTGGGTCAGGTAGCGCTCGATGAGCATGTCCGGATTGCCGAAGGCGTTCTTCGATTCCCGTTTGGCGGCCGCGAGGGCGTCGTCGAAGTCTTCCATACGCTCCACCACCCGCATGCCTTTGCCGCCGCCACCGGCCACAGCTTTCAGCAGTAGCGGGAAGCCGCACTGTTCGGCTCCCTTACGCAGGGTGTCCGGGCTCTGGTCGTCGCCGTGGTAGCCCGGTACCAGCGGCACGCCGGCTTTCTCCATGATCGCCTTGGCGGCGGATTTGGAACCCATGGCTGCAATAGCTGAGGAGGGCGGGCCGATGAACACGATGTTGTTGGTTTCGCAGGCTTCGGCAAACCGGGTGTTCTCGGACAGGAAGCCGTAACCCGGGTGGATGGCCTGGGCACCGCTTTTTTTCGCAACTTCGATGATTCTGTCGGCTTTCAGGTAGCTTTCGGAGCTGGGCGCAGGGCCGATGTGGAAAGCTTCGTCGGCCATGGCCACGTGCCGCGCGTTGGCGTCGGCGTCTGAATAGACTGCTACACAGCGAATGCCCATGCGATGCGCGGTCTGGATGATCCGGCAGGCGATTTCGCCACGGTTGGCGATGAGAATTTTACTGAACATTAGTCTTCCTCCGGAACCCAGTTGGCCTTGCGTTTGTTCAGGAACGCGCTGAGCCCTTCCTGACCCTCTTCACCCACCCGGATATCCGCGATGCGGTGCGCGGTGTCGTCAATGACCTCGCCGCTGATCGGTTTGTGGCTGACGGCGAACACCAGATTCTTGGCGGCTTGCATGGCCTCGGGACCGTTGAGGGCAAGCTGAAGCAGTAATTCGTCGCAGCGTCGGTTCATGGCATCCACGTCGGCACAAATTTCGTGCACCAGGCCGAAGTGTTCGGCTTGTTGGGCGGAGAAGATCTCAGCGGTGATGAAGTAGCGGCGGGCCTGGCGTTCGCCGATGGCGCGCACCACGTAGGGACTGATCACCGCCGGAATCAGGCCGAGCTTCACTTCACTGAGGCAGAAACTGGCTTTTTCGGTGGCCAGCACGATGTCACAGCAGGCGGCGAGGCCCACCGCGCCACCAAACGCCGCCCCCTGAACCAGGCCGATCACCGGTTTGGACAGGTGGTTGAGAACGTTCATCAGCCGCGCCAGTTCGCGGGAGTCGTCCAGGTTTTCCTGGCGGCTGTTGTCCGCCATGCGGCGCATCCAGCCCAGGTCGGCACCGGCGGAGAAGTGCTTGCCCTCTGAACGCAGGATGACCACCTTCACATGCTTGTTGGTGTCCACGTCGGTGAGGGCGCCGATCAGCTGCTGGATGATGACGTCATCAAAGGCGTTGCGCTTGTCCGGGCGGTTGAGTACCACCTCGGCAATGCCGCCGTCGCGGTGTCTGAGCAGAACTGCAGAGTCGTTGTCTGTCATGTCAGTCCTCCCGATTACATCCGGAACACGCCGAAGCGGGTGGGCTTGGCGGGTCGGTTGAGGGTGGCAGACAGGCTCAGGGCCACGACTTCACGGGTCTGGGCCGGGTCGATCACGCCGTCGTCCCAGAGCCGGGCACTGGCGTAATAGGGGTGACCCTGGTGTTCGTAGGTGTCGGCGATGGGTTTCTTGAACGCGGCTTCGTCGGCCTCGCTCCAGGTTTCGCCCTTGCGCTCCAGCCCATCGCGGCGAACGGTGGCCATCACGCCGGCGGCCTGCTCACCGCCCATCACGGCGATGCGGGCATTCGGCCACATCCACAGAAAATCAGGGCTGTAGGCGCGACCACACATGCCGTAGTTGCCGGCGCCGTAGCTGCTGCCGATCAGTACGGTGATCTTGGGCACGTTGGCGCAGGCGACGGCCATAACCATCTTGGCGCCGTGCTTGGCGATGCCTTCGGCTTCGTGCTTCTGGCCCACCATGAAGCCGGTGATGTTCTGCAGGAACAGCAGCGGGATGTTGCGCTGGCAGCACAGTTCGATGAAGTGCGCGCCTTTCTGGGCGGACTCGCTGAACAGGATGCCGTTATTGGCGATGATGCCCACCGGGTAGCCGTGGATGTGGGCGAAGCCGGTCACCAGGGTCTGGCCGTAGTAGCGTTTGAATTCGTCAAACTCGGAGCCGTCGACGGTGCGGGCGATGACGTCGCGCACGTCGAACTGTTTGCGCAGATCGGTGCCGACAATGCCGTAGATTTCCTCGGCGTCATACAGCGGCGCACGGGGTTTCTGGATTTGCACATCGGCCGGTTTGCGGCGGTTAAGGTTGGACACGCAGCGCCGGGCAATGTCCAGGGCGTGGGCGTCGTTCTCGGCGTAATGGTCGGCTACGCCGGAGATTTTGCAGTGTACGTCGGCGCCGCCCAGATCCTCGGCGCTGACGACTTCACCGGTGGCGGCTTTCACCAGCGGCGGGCCGGCGAGGAAGATGGTGCCCTGTTCCTTCACGATGATGGATTCGTCGGCCATGGCCGGCATGTAGGCGCCACCGGCGGTGCACAGCCCCATAACCACGGCGATCTGGGGGATGTCGTCAGCCGACATGCGCGCCTGGTTGTAGAAGATGCGGCCGAAGTGGTCCCGGTCCGGGAACACTTCGTCTTGCCGGGGCAGGTTAGCGCCGCCGGAGTCCACCAGATAGATGCAGGGCAGCCGGTTCTGTAGGGCAATCTCCTGGGCACGCAAGTGTTTTTTTACGGTCAGCGGGTAGTAGCTGCCACCCTTCACCGTGGCGTCGTTGGCGATGATCATGCACTCGGTGCCGGAGACGCGGCCGACGCCGGCGATGACGCCCGCCGCGGGGACTTCTTCGTCGTAGACGTTGTAGGCGGCGAACTGGCCGATTTCCAGGAAGGGGGAACCTTCATCCAGGAGGCGGTTGATGCGCTCTCTGGGCAGCAGTTTGCCGCGTGCCAGGTGGCGTTCCTGGTAGGTGGGGCCGCCGCCTTGCTGGATGGTGGCGACTTTGTCCCGCAGGTCGGCCACGGCTTTGGCCATGGATTCCTGGTTGGCCTGGAACTCTTCGGACCTTGGGTTGATTTTGCTTTGTAGCACGGTCATGGTTTTTTGATCCCTCAAAAGTTGGGGGCGCGGGGCTGATGGACTGTCCTTCCGGAAACCGCTGCGAGCACATCCATGTGCGCTTCCCTCAGGCCATCCATGGCCTTCGAAATTTCCGGAAGGACAGCCCACCAGCCCCTTGGCATACATTGGGTGCAGGTGTCCGCGCTAGGCGAACGAAGGAGCTGGCCTTACTTGTTCAGGAACAGCTCTCTGCCGATCAGCATGCGGCGGATTTCAGACGTGCCGGCACCGATTTCGTAGAGTTTGGCGTCGCGCAGCAGGCGGCCGGTTGGGTATTCGTTGATGTAGCCGTTGCCGCCCAGCAGCTGGATGGAGTCCAGCGCCAGTTTGGTGGCCATTTCGGCGGAGTAGAGGATCGCGCCGGCGGCGTCTTTGCGGGTGGTTTCGCCGCGGTCCGCGGACATGGCTACCATGTAGACGTAGGATTTGGCGGTGTTCATCCAGGTGTACATGTCCGCCACTTTGCCCTGGACCAGCTCGAATTCGCCGATGGCCTGGCCGAACTGTTTGCGCTCGCGGATGTAGGGAACCACCACGTCCATGGCCGCTTGCATGATGCCCAACGGGCCGCCGGAAAGTACCAGGCGTTCGTAGTCTAGGCCGCTCATCAGGACTTTGGCGCCATTGCCTTCGCCGCCGAGGATGTTTTCGCGGGGCACTTTGCAGTCCTGGAAGACCAGTTCGCAGGTGTTGGAGCCGCGCATGCCGAGTTTGTCGAGTTTCTGGTGGCGGCTGAAGCCGGGGGCGTCGCGTTCTACGATGAAGGCGGTGACGCCGCGGGAGCCGGCCTGGGTGTCGGTTTTGGCGTAGATGACGTAGGTGTGTGCGTCCGGGCCGTTGGTGATCCACATTTTGTTGCCGTTGAGTACGAAGTGGTCGCCTTCGTCGCGGGCAGACAGTTTCATGGAGATGACGTCGGAGCCGGCGTTGGGCTCGGACATGGCCAGCGCGCCGATGTGTTCGCCGCTGATCAGTTTGGGCAGGTATTTCTGCTTCTGTTCTTCCGTGCCGTTGCGGTGGATCTGGTTCACGCACAGGTTGGAATGGGCGCCGTAGGACAGGCCGACGGAGGCGGAGGCGCGGCTGATTTCTTCCATGGCGATGACGTGCGCCAGGTAGCCCATGTCGGAGCCGCCGTATTCTTCACTGACGGTAATACCCAGCAGGCCCATGTCGCCCATTTTCCGCCACAGGTCCATGGGGAATTCGTTGTTGCGGTCGATGTCTTCCGCCCGCGGGGCGATTTCCGCGGCGGCGAAGCCGTTGATCTGTTCGCGCAGCATGTCGAGGGTTTCGCCGAGGCCGAAATTGAGCTCTGAGTATTGTGATTGCATGGTTGGCTACCTTGGTATTCCGAATTGATTGACGCGGGGATCAGGCCCCCGCTTTTTCTGATGATGGTTGTTTATTCTGTGACTCTTTACGTTTCTGAAGTTCCGCCAGGGCTTCGCGACAACGGGTTTCTGCGGTTTCCATTTCCATTTCTGCCTGGGCGATGTCGTTTTTCTGCTGTTCCAGCTGGGCGCGCTTGTTGTCCAGAATGGCCAGCATCTTCAGTAACTGTTTTTCGTTCCCCGTGAGGGTTTCGTCCCACAGGTCGAACAGTTCCTTGGTTTCGGCCAGCGAAAAGCCCATGCGCTTGCCCCGCAGGATCAGCTTCAGCCGAACCCGGTCCTTGGAACTGAAAATTCGTGTCTGCCCCCTGCGGGCGGGTTTCAGCAGGCCCTGATCCTCATAGAACCGGACGCTCCGTGTGGTAACGTCAAACTCCTTGGCGAGCTCACTGATGCTGTATGTGGTTTTTTCTGCCATGGCGATTTCCTTTTTATAGTAAGGTTAGATAAAGTTTACGTAAACGTAAAGTAATTTCTGGGTGTCAAAACCCGTTTTTCGAGTTGAATGATCTGATACATATTGCGAGGAGCAGACGATGGAATTTCAGAATGTACCGGCCATTGTAACCGGTGGCGCTTCCGGTTTGGGCGAAGGCGCGGCCCGTGCGCTGGCGGCCGCTGGCTGTAAGGTGGCGATTCTCGACCTGCAGAAAGAGCAGGGCGAGGCGGTGGCCCGGGACATCGATGGGCTGTTTGTGCACTGTGATGTCAGCTCCCCAGAGAGCGCGGAAGCGGCGCTCGCTGCCGCACGTGAGGCCCACGGCCACTGCGGCATTGCGGTGAACTGTGCCGGTATCGCACCGGCGGTAAAGATTCTGGGCCGTGACGGGGTGATGCCGCTGGAGAACTTCAGCAAGGTGATTCAGGTCAACCTGATTGGCACCTTCAACATTCTGCGTCTGGCCGCCGCCGAGATGGCCCAGCGTGACGCCAACGGCGATGGCGAGCGGGGCGTGATTATCAACACAGCCTCGGTGGCTGCCTACGAGGGCCAGATCGGGCAGGCCGCTTACAGTGCCTCCAAGGGCGGGGTAGTGGCGTTGACGCTGCAGTCGGCGCGGGAGCTGGCCCGTGAGGGTATCCGGGTGAACACCATTGCACCGGGCCTGTTCATGACGCCGATGATGGCGGGCATGCCCCAGGAGGTGCAGGACAGCCTGGCGGCGACGCTGCCGTTCCCGAAGCGCCTGGGTAAGCCGGAAGAGTTCGGCATGATGGTGGACCAGATGGTGCGCAACCCGATTCTGAACGGCGAGGTGATTCGTCTGGATTGCGCCCTGCGCATGGCGCCCAAGTAATCGCATTCAATTGCAGGAGAGATTCATGACCATGCCTGTCGATAAAGAAGAACTGGCGATGTTCCGCGAGTCGGTGATCAAGGCTCTGGAAGCCGAGGTGCGGCCGCATTACGAAGCCTGGGAGAAATCCGGCATCGTGCCGCGGGCGCTGTGGAACACCCTCGGCAACGCCGGCATGTTGTGTGTCGATGTACCGGAAGAGTGGGGCGGTATCGGGGCCCCCTTCCAGTTTTCCGTGGTAGTGGGCGAGGAGCTCGCCCGTCTGGGGTTCGGCGCTCTGTCCACCAACGTGATGGTGCATTCGGACATCGTGGCGCCGTACCTCAGCCACATGGGAAATGAGCAACAACGCCAGCAGTGGCTGCCCAGGCTGGTGTCCGGCGAGGCGGTTGGCGCGATCGCCATGACCGAGCCGGGGGCCGGCAGTGACCTGCAGGCGATCCGCACCCATGCGGTGAAGGATGGCGATAGCTACATCCTCAACGGCTCCAAGACCTTTATTACCAACGGCCAGCACGCGGACATGGTGATCGTGGCCGCCAAGACCGACCCGAAAGCCGGTGCCCGTGGCATCAGCCTGTTCCTGGTCGACACCTCGCTGCCGGGTTACAGCAAGGGCCGTAATCTGGACAAGATCGGCCAGCACTCCGGCGACACCTCGGAGATGTTCTTCTCCGATATGCGGGTTCCGGCCTCTGCGCTTCTGGGTGAGGAAGGGCAGGGTTTCATGTACCTGATGCGGGAACTGCCCCGCGAGCGGCTGGTGATCGGCGCCCTTGGTGTGGCAGCGGCCCGCGGCTCCCTCGACCTGACCATTGCCTATGCCCAGGAGCGGGAGCTGTTCGGCCAGAAACTGGCGCAACTGCAGAACACCCGTTTTGAAATCGCCCGCATGGAAACCGATTACCGGGTGAACAAGGCCTTCGTGGACCAGTGCATCGATCAGTACGACCGCGGCGAACTGGATGCCCCGACGGCTTCCATGGCCAAGTACAGTGCCACGGAAATGCAGTGCCGGGTGGCGGACGGCTGCCTGCAGCTGTTTGGTGGCTACGGTTACACCACCGAGTACCCGATTTCCCGGAACTTTATTGATGCCCGGGTGCAGCGGATTTACGGCGGCACCTCGGAAGTGATGAAAGAGATCATTGCCCGTTCGGTACTGGGCAAAGCCTGATTGAGTGAGGAACCGTTATGAGTGACAACAGCGTTGTGATTGCAGGCTCCGCCCGCACCCCCATGGGCGGCATGATGGGCTCCCTGAGCTCGGTGCGTTCGCCGCAGCTGGGGGCGGTCTCCATCAAGGCGGCCATTGAGCGCTCCGGCCTGCAGCCGGCGGATATCCAGGAAGTGATCATGGGCTGCGTGCTGCCCGCCGGCCTGGGCCAGGCCCCGGCGCGCCAGGCCTCCCGTGCCTCCGGCATCCCCGACAGCTCCGGCTGCACCACTATCAACAAGATGTGCGGCTCCGGCATGCAGGCGGTGATCATGGCCCACGACCAGATCAGGGCCGGCACCAACAACATCATGATCGCCGGCGGCATGGAAAACATGAGCCAGGCCCCGTACCTGTTGCCGAAAGCCCGCGGCGGTATGCGCATGGGCCACGGCCAGGTGATGGACAGCATGTTCCTCGACGGCTTGGAAGACGCCTACGAGGGCGGCCTGATGGGCGTCTTCGCCCAGCGCACCGCCGACAAGTACGACATCAGCCGCCAGGCGATGGATGAGTTTGCCATCGGCTCCCTGCAGAAATCCCTGGCGGCCATCGAAAACGGCTGGTTTCGCGACGAGATCGTCCCGGTCACCGTCGCCGGCCGCGGTGGCGACACCGAGGTGGGCGTGGACGAGCAGCCGGGCAACGCCAAACCGGAGAAAATCCCGCACCTGAAGCCGGCCTTTGCCAAGGACGGCTCGGTTACGGCCGCCAATTCCAGCTCCATCAGCGACGGCGCCTCCGCCCTGGTTCTGGCCTCCGCCGCCGAAGCCGACGCCCGGGGCCTGACACCCCAGGCGCGCATCGTGGCCCACGCCACCCACGCCCGTTTGCCCGCCGAGTTCACCCTGGCCCCCATCGGCGCCATCGAGAAGGTCCTGAACAAAGCCGGCTGGTCCGTTGACGACGTGGACCTGTTCGAAATCAACGAAGCCTTCGCGGTGGTCACCCTGGCGGCCATTAACGAGCTCAAGCTTCCGGCGGAAAAGGTCAACGTCCACGGCGGCGCCTGCGCACTGGGCCACCCGATCGGTTCCTCCGGTTCCCGGATCATCATTACCCTGATGAATGCTTTGCGTCAGCGTGGCCTCAAGCGTGGGGTTGCGTCGCTGTGTATTGGGGGTGGCGAGGGGACTGCTGTTGCTCTTGAGTTGATTTGATCTGGGAGGTCGCGGTCCTTTGTAGCCTGCCGGTTGAGGGCCAGGCCTGCGGGGTGGCAGGCCCGCGCCGAGAGACCTACGAACTATTCCGACCTGCAAACCCCCTCTGCTTTTAACCTTTAGCCCGCGTACCCGCCCGCACGAGTCAAACCTGGGCCACGTTGACCCCGATCATGCGCCAAAACGGCTCATTTGCTAGGCTCCAAGGCAGGGAAGACATCGCAAACGGAGATCGGAGCGCCGTGCCAAAACGCCACGAGTTTATTGAAGAGTCCCGCAAACAATGGAGCTCGGAGCCCGCTTTTGTGGCCTCCATGGCCGCTGCCGCAGTCGGCCTCGGGAATCTGTGGCGGTTTCCCTACATGGTGGGGGAGAACGGGGGTGGCGCGTTTGTGGTGGCTTACCTGCTGGCGCTGATTGTGGTGGTGCTGCCCATCATGATTCTGGAGGTGTCCGCCGGCCGGCTCTCCAAGGGCAGCACGGTGCAGACCTACCGGCAGGTCAACCGCTTTGGCGTGGTGTACGGCTGGTTTGTCGTGCTGATTACCATGGCCATTACCAGCTACTACCTGGTGATCACCGGTTGGACGCTGGGCTATGCCGTGGACGCGGCCACCGACGACCTGCGGGTGTTTGGTGAATTCAGCGCCGGCTATAACTCGCTCTGGTATTTCATCGCAGTCACTCTGCTCGGGGCAATTATCCTGGCCCGGGATGTGAAAGCCATTGAGCAGATGTCCAAGATCCTCATGCCGGTGTTGCTGGTGGTGATGATCGGGCTGGTGGTCTTTGCCAGCCGCACGCCTGGCTGGGAGCAGACCAAGGATTTCTTTTTTCAGGTGGACTGGAGCCGGCTGGCCAGTGGCACGCTGTGGGCGTTTGCATTCGGCCAGGCGTTCTACACGCTGGCCATCGGGCAGGGCTATCTGGTGACCTACGGCAGCTTTATCCCGCGCCAGACCCACGTACCCCGGGCCTGCCTGGTGGTGGCCGGCACGGAGACCAGCGTGGCCCTGCTGGCCGGCTGGATGATCTTTCCGTTTGTTTTCAGTTTCGGCATGGAGCCGGCGGAGGGCAGCCAGCTCGCGTTTGTTACCCTGCCCCGTGTGTTTGCAGATGTGGCGGGCGGCTACTGGGTTGGCGTTCTGTTTTTCGGGTTGTTCTTTCTGGCTGCATTCAGTTCCAGCCTTGCCGGGCTGAAGGTGATGATCGCGGCGGTAGCGGAGGAGTTCCGGTTACGCAACACCACGGCGGTGGCCCTGGTCACCGTGGTGATGTTGGTGCTGGGTACGGCCTCGGCCCTGAGCTTCACGCCACTGGAGTGGACCATTGCCGGTGAGCCGGTGCTGGATGTGATTGACCGGGTGGCCGGCGGCAATGTGATCATCTTCTCCGGGGTGCTGGGTGCTGCGATGTTCTGCTGGTTTATCCCACCGTCGAAGATCCGCACGGTGTTGGGCACCGAGAGCCGCTGGTGGGAATGGCGCATCTACCTCGTCGGGCGTTATCTGCCGCTGGTGATGGTGCTCTGGATCGTGATTACGTACGCCCTGAATCAGGTCGGTGTCACGCCGACCTGACCTGGAACTGTCGCGGCTCGATTTTCAGTTTTTTCAACCGTGAGGTCAGGGTGGTGGGCTTCACCCCCAGCAGCGCCGCGGCTCCGTCGTCCCCGAACACCCGCCCGGCGCTCATCGTCAGGGCGCGGGTCAGATTCTGTTTTTCCAGTTCCCTGAGTTCCCGCTCGGTCATCAGGTCGCCCTGATAATGGCGGGCCGGCGGCGCTTGCGCGGTCACCGGTCGGGCGCTGGAGTCGGAGCCGGCCAGGTCGAGATCGAGGTGGCCGTCAGCGGTGATCACCTGGCGCTCGATCACGTTCTCCAGTTCCCGCACGTTACCCGGCCAGTGGTAGGCCTTCAGGGTTTCCACGTCGCCTTCCTTCAGCGCCAGGGGCGGGCGATTGAATTTCTGGCAGGCGCGGTTGAGGAATTCCTGGGCGAGGATGGGAATGTCCTCCTGGCGCCGCCGCAGCGGCACGGATTCGATGGGAAACACGTTGAGGCGGAAGTAGAGATCTTCACGGAAGGTTTTGGCCTGCACTTCCGCCTTCAGGTCCCGGTTGGTGGCGGCGATGACCCGCACATCCACCGCGCGGGTGTGGTTTTCGCCCACCCGCTCGAACTGCTGATCCTGCAATACTCTCAGCAGTTTACCTTGCAGTTCCAGAGGGATTTCCCCCACCTCATCCAGAAACAGGGTACCGCCGTCCGCCAGTTCGAACCGGCCCACCCGGTCACTGACTGCGCCGGTGAAGGCCCCGCGGATGTGGCCGAAGAACTCACTCTCGAAAAGGTCTTTCGGAATGGCGGCGCAGTTGACCCGTATCAGTGGTCGGTCACGGCGGGTGCTGGACTGATGAATGGCGCGGGCGATCAGCTCCTTGCCGGTACCGGATTCGCCGGTGACCAGAACATTGGCGTCGGTAGGGGCAACCATACCGATGCGGCGCACGATGGCCTTGATGGCGTCGCTCTGGCCAAATATCTCGTGAAAGTGGTATTCCGCACTGAGCTCTTCCTGCAGGTAAGCGTTTTCCATTTCCAGCCGGTGTTTGAGACTCTCCACTTCCTCCAGGGCTTTCTGCAGCTCCTTCTGGGCCTGCAGCCGCGGGGAGATGTCCCGGAACACAACCACTGCGCCCACCGGGTGGCCGTTGTCCAGGATGGGCGTGCTGGTGTATTCCACCGGGAAACCGGTGCCGTCCTTGCGCCAGAACCAGTCCTCGCCCACCCGTTTGATGCTGGCGTCCCGAAAGGCGGCGTAAATAGGGCACTCTTTCAGTGGATAGAGGCTGCCGTCCTCGTGAGAGTGGTGGACCACACGATGAATGACCCGACCCATAAGCTCATCAATGCGCCAGCCCAGCATGCGCTCCGCTGCCGGGTTGGCGAAGGTGGTGCGGCCCTCGGCATCCACGCCGTAAATACCTTCCCCGACGGCGTGAAGAATCAGCTGGTTCTCACGCTCCATGTCCTTGAACAGCTCTTCTACCCGCCGCCACTCCAGCAGCCCGCCACGATGATAATGGTTGGCGTCGTGGCGCTCCCGCAGCGTTCGTAACTGGCGACGGTCCCGCAGCAACAGCAGCAGCTCCTGGGATTCTGCTTCACCGACCCGTGAGGCGGAAATCTCCAGCTCAACGGTGTGGCCGTCCCGGTGTTTGACCATGAAATCCCGGCTCCAGCCGTGGCTGCGGAACAGGGTTTCCTCGGTGAAAGCAATCAACTGGGGGCGTTGGTCGGCGAACAAGCGGGTACAGGGGGTGCTTTTCAGGGACTGCCGGTCGATACCCATCAACCGGCCCATGGCACTGTTGGCAGCAACGATCAGATCCTGGGCGGCATCCACCAGCAATGCGGCCTCCGGCAGGTGGTCTATCCAGGCATGGTTGTTGACGGGGTGTTCCGGGTGCATGGGGCTGTCCTCGTTAATCATGAAAACAACAGAACAAACCCCGTGCCAACTATGAAAAATCGTAGCGATGCCTACGAAATCTCGTTTATTACGATAATTCGTAGTGGGTGTGTTCAGAAAGGATAAATAAAAGAGCTTTGAAAACATGGGTTTAAAAAAATATCGGTAGTTGGCACAAACCCTGCGATATCTCTCCCAGAACGCGCAACCGCCCCGGCCTGATGTGCTCGGGGGTCAGAGTCGCCAATTGGTTGCACTGCAAGAGTGCACAACATCATCCGAGAGAAGGGAGAGTGCCCCATGACCACGAAAAGCCTTGGCAATCCGTTTGACGGCGACAAGTCGTTGATTCATGCAAAAACCTGCGGCTGCCCGGAATGCAAGACCGGGCAGAACGCCCCGTCGACCTCGTTGAACCTGCAGTCGGCCCCCCGCCAGGACGCTACCGAGGGCGCCATGGACTCCGAGGCGATGATGGACCGGGCGATTGAGAGCGCGGTGGTGCGCTCGGTATTCGGTCACAACGACCACTCTCGCCGCAGCTTCATGAAAATGATGGGCGCCGGTTCAGCGGCTGCGCTGGTCTCCACCGTATTCCCGCTCGATAAAGCCAAGGCGGCGGTGAAGGAATCCCTTGGCAAGCTCGAGAAGACCAAGCTGAACGTCGGGTTCGTGCCCATCACCTGTGCCACGCCGATCATCATGGCGCATCCCATGGGCTTTTATGAGCGCTATGGTCTTGACGTCACCGTGACCAAAACCGCTGGCTGGGCGGTGGCGAGGGACAAATCCCTGGCGGGCGAATACGACGCCTCCCACATGCTCACCCCGATGCCCCTGGCCATGAGCATGGGTGCAGGGTCGACCCCGGAGCCGTTTATCATGCCTGCGGTGGAGAACATCAACGGTCAGGCCATCGTTCTGCATGTGGATCACAAAGACAAGCGCGATCCCAAACAGTGGAAAGGCTTCAAGTTCGGGGTGCCTTTCGAGTACTCCATGCACAACTTCCTGCTTCGCTACTACCTGGCTGAGAACGGTATCGACCCGGATAAAGACGTGCAGATCCGTGTGGTACCGCCACCCGAGATGGTCGCTAACCTGCGGGCCGGTAACCTCGACGGTTATTTGTCGCCGGATCCGTTCAACCAGCGTGCCGTGTGGGAAAAAGTAGGCTTTATCCACATGCTCACCAAGGATATCTGGGAAGGTCATCCCTGCTGTGCCTTTGCCTGTAGCCAGAAGTTCGCCACCGAGAATCCAAACACTTATGGTGCGCTGCTGCGAGCGATCATCGACGCCACCCAGTACTCCAACATTCCCGAGAACCGTAAGGAAATTTCCGAGGCCATTGCGCCCAAGAACTATCTGAACCAGCCGGTACCGGTGATTCAACAGGTTCTCACGGGTCGCTATGCCGATGGCCTGGGCGAGGTGAAAAACGTGCCGGACCGCATCGACTTTGACCCGTTCCCGTGGCACTCCATGGGGGTGTGGATTCTGACCCAGATGAAGCGTTGGGGTTATATCGAAGGCGACGTGGACTACAAGGGCATTGCCGAGCAAGTCTACCTGGCCGGCGAAACCGGGAAGATTATGGAGGAGCTGGGTTACAGCGCTCCGAGCGAGACCTACAAGACTCACACCATCATGGGCAAGACCTTTGATCCGGAAAGTGCGGAAGAGTACACCCGCAGCTTTGCCATCGGGAGGGTGTGATCGTGGCTTCCCTGAATGTGCGGGCGGCGCTGTTGTCGGTGTCGTTTCTGATCCTGGCCCTGGGCATCTGGGAGATGGCGACCCAGCCTCCGGAAGCGCAGACCGGTATGACCGAGTATGAAATGCTGATGGGCGGTGCTGATCAGGAATCCCGGGTGCCGCCACCGTCAGCGGTGATCAAGCTCGCCTGGGCCGAGCTGTCCGACCCGTTCTATGACGCCGGGGCGAACGATAAGGGCATCGGCATTCAGCTGGGTTACTCGGTTTACCGGGTGCTCACCGGCTACCTTGCGGCCATGGCCATCGCACTGCCCATTGGCTTTCTGATCGGCATGTCACCGCTCATGTACAAAGCCCTTAACCCATATATCCAGGTGTTGCGGCCGATTTCACCGCTGGCCTGGATGCCGCTGGCGCTGTTCATCATTCAGGATTCCGATGCCTCCGCCATCTTTGTCATCTTCATCTGCTCGATCTGGCCCATGTTGCTCAACACCGCCTTTGGCGTGGCCAATGTGCGGCAGGATTGGGTGAACGTGGCCCGTACCCACGAGCTGGGGCCTTTGCGCACCGCCATCACGGTGATCCTGCCGGCTGCGGCGCCCACCATCCTGACCGGTATGAGGATCTCCATCGGTATCGCCTGGCTGGTGATCGTGGCGGCAGAAATGCTGGTGGGCGGCACCGGCATTGGCTACTACGTGTGGAACGAGTGGAACAACCTGGATCTGGCCAGTGTGATTTTCTCCATCGTGATGATCGGGGTGGTGGGTATGGTGCTGGATCTTGCCCTGGGCAAGGCCCAGAAGATGGTTGAGTACAAAGAATGAGCGGTTCGGTGCCGGCGAGCCGGTACCTGCCTCAAACCTCCGAAGGGAGCGCTGTTATGAATAAGTCATTCCTGGAAGTAGATGGTCTGTCGAAGGTATATCCGGACGGCCAGGGCGGCGATCTGACCGTCTTCGAGGATATCCGCTTTGCCCTGGAGAAAGGTGAGTTTGTCTGCATCATCGGTCACTCCGGTTGCGGTAAATCCACCATCCTGAACGTGCTGGCCGGGCTGGATGAAGCCAGTTCCGGCAACGTGGTGATGAACGGCAAGGAAGTGAAAGGCCCCGGGCTGGAGCGGGGCGTGGTCTTCCAGAATTACAGCTTGCTGCCTTGGAAAACCACCCTTAACAACATTGTGTTCGCCGTCCGCGCTCGCTGGCCGAAGTGGTCCAAGGAGCAGGTTCGAGAACACAGCGAACGCTACCTGAGCATGGTAGGGCTGGATCACGCGCTGAACCGCAAACCCTCCCAGCTTTCCGGCGGTATGCGCCAGCGGGTCAGCATTGCTCGTGCATTCGCCACGCAGCCGGAACTGTTGCTGCTGGACGAGCCGTTCGGTGCGCTGGATGCGCTTACCCGTGGGGTGATTCAGGACGAACTGGTCAAAATCTGGGAAGAAACCCGTCAGACCGTGTTCATGATCACCCACGACGTGGACGAAGCCATTCTGCTCTCTGACCGCATCTTCCTGATGTCCAACGGCCCCAATGCCCGTATCGCCGAGAGCGTGAAAGTCGACATCCCGCACCCCAGGGCGCGCGCCACCATTTTCCAGAACCCGGCCTACCACAAGACCCGGGATTACCTGGTGGACTTCCTGGTCAACCGCAGCGGTTCGGCGTTGCCGGAAAAAGACGGCAGCCCGAAGTTCGTCGAGCCCGCCAGGGGGGATGCTACCGCTGCGTCCGCAGCCACAGAGTCTGAAGCCGAATCTGCCGCCCGCGCGGTAAACGCCTGACGTTAATTGCCAAGAGAGGAATCACCCATGATGAACAAAGAACTGATGACTGCAAAAATCCTGGAAGCCAAGGCCACCAAAGGCGTGTCCTGGGAAGCCCTGGCCGAGGCCATCGGCATGTCGCCGGTGTTCACCACCTCGGCCTGCCTGGGGATGAACAGCATGACGGAGGACAAGGCGTTTGCCGTGTGTGAGACCCTGGGACTGGAGAAGTCGATTGCCGAAGCACTGCAGGTCTGCCCGAAGAAAGCCTGGGACAGCGCCGTGCCCCAGGACCCGCTGATTTACCGCCTGTACGAAATCGTGGGGGTGTATGGTGACACCATGAAGGAACTGATCCATGAGAAATTTGGTGACGGCATCATGAGTGCGATCGATTTCACCATGGACATCGAGAAGGAGGAGAACCCCAAGGGGGATCGCGTGGTTGTTACTTTGAATGGGAAGTTTTTGCCCTACAAGGCCTGGTAGGTTTGGGAGTAGCCTGCCTCTTGTAGCCTGTTGGTTTAGGGGCGGGCTTGCGGGGTGGCAGGTGGAGTTTTTTCTTGGAAAAAGAACTCGCTTCGCTCAGACACCTTCTGCTTTTCATTTCTTGTCTTTTACTTCGCATCCCCGCGTACCCGCCCCGCAACCCACAGGCTACAGAAATCAACTCCCAACCCGGGTCACGCCGACCGAGACCGGGCAACAGCACCCTGACCAAGGGCGACGTCCACCACCGTATGCAACTTCTCCAGTTGCGACTGCAACATGGCAATCGGCCGGGAGCCCTCAAGGGTCAGGGCGATGTCGAGATGCTCCCCGGCGGATTCCACTGCCATTCGGGCGATGCGAAACCCACGAATGCGGATCACCTGGCACAGGCGCTCCAGGGCGGCGGTTTCCTGGGCCATGCGGCAGTTGAGGGTGTAACTCGGTATCGAGGTATCCGCTTGCGGGGTCATGCTACGTGCTCCTTGTTTGCCGTGCTGGGGCGTCGGGTTTCGTCGATCATCTCGCGGTTGCTGGCGCCGGGTTTGACGATCGGCCATACGTTGTCCTCGCGGCTGATGGCCACGTGCAGCAGCATCGGGCCGTCGTAGGCGAGGATGGTTTCGATGCCGCGGCGGATCTGGTCGGTGCGCTCGATGCGCAGGGCCGGGATGTCGAAGGCGCGGGCCATAGCCACGAAATCGGGGTTGTCGTCCAGGTTGATCTGGCTTTCGCGGTTGCCGTAGAACAGCTCCTGCTGCTGGCGCACCATGCCCAGACACTGGTTGTCCATCACGATGAGTTTCACCGGCAGGTTGTAACGGCGGATGGTGGCCAGTTCCTGGGCGTTCATCATGAACGAGCCGTCGCCGGTGACGTTGATCACGGTGCTGGCACGATCCGCAAACTGCGCGCCGATGGCGGCCGGCAATCCGAATCCCATGGTGCCCAGGCCGCCGCTGGTGAGGTGATGGCGGGGGTGGTCGAATTCGTAGTGCTGGGCGACCCACATCTGGTGCTGGCCCACATCGCAGGCCACGAGGGTGTCGTCCGGTGCGATGCGGGAAAGCTGGCGGATGAACGCCGGGCCGGTGATCGGGGCCAGGGGTTCCTCGTTGTCTGCAGCACTGAAGCCGCCGGTGGTGTGCCAGGTGCGGCATTGTTTCTGCCAGTCTGGAATGGTCAGTGGTTCGCGCTCAAGAGCGCCGGTCAGATGTTCCAGAATGACGTTCAGCTCGCCTTTTATGGCCAGATCCGCCGGGCGCAGTTTGTTGATCTCGGCGGCGTCGGCGTCGATGTGAATCATCTTTGCGTTGGGCGCAAAGCCATTCAGGTTACCCGTGGCGCGGTCGTCCAGACGGGCGCCGATGACCAGTAACAGGTCGCACTCGTCCACTGCCTTATTGGCAGCGCGGGAGCCGTGCATGCCGAGCATGCCGAGGTTGTGAGGGTTGTGTTTGCCAGGGTTGCCGATGCCTTTCAGGGTGACCACCGCCGGCAGGGCGGATGACTCGGCAAACACGCGGAAGCCGTCTTCGGCATGGGCCAGGCTGATGCCGCCGCCGCTGTAGAGCAAGGGCTTGCGGGCGGCGTGGAGCATGGCCAGAGCATCGGTCAGGTCGGGGCAGCTGGAACCGCTTTCCTGTGGCTCGCTGGAAGGGAAGGGCGCAGCGGCAACCTCGGTCAACAATACGTCTTTGGGAATGTCGATCCACACCGGCCCCGGCCGGCCGCTCTGCGCCAGCGCCATGGCTTCTTCCATGACGGTGGGCAGGGTGTCGGCGTCGTCGATCAGGTAGCTGTGTTTAACGATGCCGAGGGTCATGCCCAGCACGTCGGTTTCCTGGAAGGCGTCGGTACCGATGAGCCCGGACGGCACCTGGCCGGTGATGACCAGCATCGGAATGGAGTCCCGGTGGGCGTTGGCGACGCCGGTGATCAGGTTGGTGGCGCCGGGACCGGAGGTGGCAATGCATACGCCCAGTTTGCCGCTGGCGCGGGCGTAGCCGTCGGCGGCCAGGGCGCAGGCCTGTTCGTGGCGGCACAGTACGTGTTCTACGCCCACATCGTCCACCAGCGCATCGTAGAGCGGCATGATGCAGCCGCCCGGATAACCGAAAACCGTGCTGATGTGGTGGCGGTGGAACGCGTCAAGAATGTGCTGTGCGCCGTTCATGGTCGTTTTTCCCTTTTTTCTTGCTGCAAAAAAAAGCCCCCGGGACCTTTCGGTGCCGGGGGCTCTTGGTGTCTTGTCAGGTTTGTCGCTATCTCACCCGCTTGTCCACGCAAGAGCCCCCGGACGGTACCACGACCACCAGGACAAGCTTCACAAGGACGATAACAGCGTTAAGATTCATGAGATTCGGGCGACGACTCAAGCTGGGTTAAGAATCATCAAAAGTTAACCCGAGCCTGGCCACTGACGCAACCCCTAATGTCACTTTTTTGTGATACCGTTTGTCTCCTTTCAAATACAACGCATGCGCAATAAACGAGAAGAACATGAGCAAGAGCAGGTGGGGCTCCCTGGGGTTGGCATTACTGATCGTAATCGGGTTGGTGCTCTGGATGGCCAGTGGCGAGGTCAAAGTGGCGCAGCAGGACGCGCCGGAGATGAAAGAGCCACCGGCCCCGGAGCGCACCCGGGTTGAGGTGGAAACCCTTGCGGCTCGCCTGTATGAGCCCGGGCTGATGCTGCAGGGGCAGCTGGAACCCTGGCGGACGGTGGCCATCAGTGCCGGGGTGAGCGGTACAGTTGAAGAGCTGATGGTGCGTCAGGGCGAGCGTGTAGCGCAGGGGCAGACGCTGTTGCGACTGTCTGATGATGGTCGCCAGGCGGGCGTTGAACGCTGGCAATCGCAGATCCGTAAACTGGAGGCTGATCTTGCCGCCGCCCAACGCCTGGGCGCGAGCAATCTGGCGAGCCAGTCCGACATCCTCGGGTTGCAAAGCGAGCTGGCCGGTGCCCGTGCGGAGCTGGCAACCGTGCGCAAAGCGACCAGAGATCTGACGCCCACCGCGCCCTTCGACGCCGTGGTAAACCGCCGCCATGTGGATCTCGGCAGTCTCGTCCAGCAGGGCACTGCGCTGCTGGATCTGGTGCAGGTGGATCGCCTCAAGGCAACCGGACAAGTCCCACAGCAGTCGGTAAGCCAGGTCGAGGAGGGGCAGAAGGTTATGGTTCGGCTGCTGGACGGCGGTTCGCTGGAGGGCGAGGTGACCTTCGTGGCCAGCGCCGCTGATCCTGACACCCGCAGTTTCGCTGTTGAAGTGACGGTGGAAAACCCTGAGCTGAAACGCGTTGCCGGTGGCAGTGCGACCCTACGCATTGCTCTGCCGGAAACCCGCGCGACGTTTATTTCCCCGGCCTACCTGTCTCTCGGTGACGACGGCCGCCCCGGTGTGCGTTATGTGAATGATCGCGATGAGGTGGTGTTCCGCACGGTGAGATTGCTGAACGTGACCACCGATGGCGCCTGGGTCAGTGGGTTGCCGGATGAAATCCGGCTGATCACCCGTGGCGGCGGATTTGTCGCGATCGGCCAGGAAGTTGAGCCGGTTGACCGTGACAGTAACCGGGGCTGATCCGTATGCGCGCACTGATTCACGCGGCGCTTGACCGCAGCCGCACCACACTGCTGACGCTGACCTTTCTGCTGTTGGGCGGCGTGGCTGCGTTTTACAGTATCCCCAAGGAAGCCAACCCCGACGTCACCATCCCAATGATCTACGTGTCCATGACGCTGGAGGGCATCAGCCCTGAGGATGGCGAACGATTGCTGGTACGGCCTATGGAGCAGGAGCTGCGATCCCTGGAAGGGGTGAAGGAAATGCGTGGCACGGCTTCCGAGGGACACGCTTCGGTCATGCTGGAGTTCGATGCCGGCTTTGATCCGGACAAAGCATTGCAGGATGTGCGCGAAAAAGTCGACACTGCCCGCGCCAAGATTCCCCAGGAGGCAGACGAACCGCGGGTGAACGAGATCAACGTGTCGTTGTTTCCGGTGCTGTCGATCGGGCTTTCCGGACCGCTTTCCGAGCGTGAACTGATTACCATCGCCCGTCGGTTACAGGATGCGATTGAAGGCATCCCCGAAGTGCTGGAAGTGGACATCGGCGGGGATCGGGAAGACCTGCTGGAAGTGGTGGTGGATCCGCAGGTGCTGGAGAGCTACGGCGTCGATTTTGACCAGTTGGCCTCGCTGGTCACCCGCAACAACCAGCTGGTGGCAGCGGGCAGCCTGGACACCGGCGCGGGGCGGATGGCCATCAAGGTGCCCGGCGTGATCGAGAATATCGAAGACGTGATGTCCATGCCCATTAAGGTCAGTGAAGACACTGTGGTCACGTTTGGTGATGTTGCCATGTTGCAGCGCACCTTCAAGGATCCCACCGGATTTGCCCGTATCAATGGCGAGCCAGCTCTGGTGCTGGAAGTGTCCAAACGCGCAGGCGCCAACATCATCGAAACCATTGCCGAGGTGCGCGGGCTGATCGAGGCGGCCGGATCTGAATTGCCGGACGAACTCGAAGTGCGTTACATCATGGACCAGTCCACCGAAGTACGGGACATTCTCAGTGACCTGCTGAACAACGTGCTGACCGCCATCGTGCTGGTGATCATCGTGGTCATCGCCGCCATGGGGCCGCGCTCAGCGGTGCTGGTGGGCCTGACCATTCCCGGTGCATTCCTCACCGGCATTCTGGTGATCTGGGGCATGGGGCTGACCCTGAATATCGTGGTGTTATTCAGTCTCATCCTGGTTGCGGGCATGCTCGTGGACGGCGCCATCGTGGTGTCGGAGCTGGCAGACCGTAACCTGTCAGAAGGTCAGACGGTGCGCTCTGCCTGGGCTGACGCCGCAAGCCGGATGGCCTGGCCGATTATTGCCTCCACCGCAACCACGCTGGCGGTTTTCGCGCCCTTGCTGTTCTGGCCGGGGGTGGTGGGTGAATTCATGAAATTCCTGCCGATCACGGTGATTATCTGCCTGGCCGCTTCGCTGTTGATGGCGCTGGTGTTCCTGCCGGTGCTTGGCGGTGTCAGCGGTGGCCGCCGGGCCCGGCACAGTGCAAGTGGCGGCGCCATGATGGCCGGTTACCGCAAGGTGCTGGGTACTCTGCTGAGTTATCCCGGCTTTACCCTGCTGGGCGTATTGGCGGTGATTGTGGTGATCTACGCCGGCTATGCCCGCTTCAACTACGGGGTGGAGTTCTTTCCCAGCGTGGAGCCGGATTCCGCTCAGGTGCAGGTGAGAGCCCGGGGGGATCTGTCGGTTTGGGAGAGAGACAGCATTGTTCGTACTGTCGAGCAACGCCTGCAGGATATGCCTGAAGTGAAAGCTCTGTATGCCCGCTCCATGGTCGCCGCCGGTAACCAGATGGCGCCGGATGTGATCGGGGTGCTGCAATTCCAGTTCAACGATTGGTTCACCCGCCGGCCGGCAAGCGACATTCTCGAGGACTTCCGGGAACGCACCGCAGACATTCCCGGTATCGAACTGGAATTCCGCAAACAGGAGGGCGGCCCCGCCGATGGCAAACCTGTCGAGCTGAAGGTCAGCAGTCTGGAGAGCAATAAGCTTAATGCCTATGCGGATCAGCTGCGGGAGCGAATGGCGGCGATGGGCGGATTCGTGGATATCGAAGACGATCGCAGTCTGCCCGGCATTGAATGGCAGTTGAAGGTAGACCGGGAATCCGCAGCGCTGTTTGGTACCGATGTGTTGAGCGTGGGGAGCGCCGTTCGCCTGATTACCAACGGGCTGGTGCTGGCCACCTACCGGCCGGAGGATGTCCGCGATGAGGTGGATATTGCCGTGCGGGTACCCAATAACTGGCGCGAACTCGACCAGTTCCAGCGTCAGACCATCAACACCGCACGCGGGCAGGTGCCATTGTCAGAGTTTGTGGCTCTGGAGCCCGGCCAGAAAACCGGCAGCATTGTGCGGGTGGACGGCCAGCGCACCATCACCATCAAGTCAGACCTTGAGCCCGGGCGCCGGGTGGATGAATTGCTGCGCAGCCTGCAGGCCGACATGCCGGAACCGCCGCAGGGCGTGACTGTGCAGGTGGCTGGCGAAAATGAAGATCAGCAGCAGGCGGCCAATTTCCTGGCCACGGCTTTTCTGGTGGCCATCGCGTTGATGCTGCTGATACTGGTTACCCAGTTCAATTCCCTCTATCAGACCTTCCTGATCCTGTCCGCGATTGTGCTGTCCACTGCCGGCGTGCTGCTGGGGCTGCTGCTCAATGGCCAGTCTTTCGGCATTGTAATGGTGGGCATGGGTATCATTGCCCTGGCCGGTATTGTGGTGAACAACAACATCATTCTGATCGATACCTACAACCAGATGCGCAAGAGCGGCATGGCAGCCTACGAGGCGGCACTGGAGACCGGCTGTCTGCGTCTGCGACCGGTGCTGCTGACCGCGGTGACGACTGTGCTTGGTCTGACGCCGATGGTGCTGGGCGTCAATATCGATTTGCTGACGCCGTCACTGGGCATCGGTGCACCGTCTACCCAATGGTGGACCCAGCTCTCCAGCGCCATCGCCGGTGGTCTGACCTTCGCAACGGTACTGACGCTGCTGCTGACCCCGGCCCTGTTGGTGCTGGGGGACAAGGCGGGGCAGGGCGTTCATCGCCTGTTCCGCAGGCGCTGACAGACCCCCGGATCAGGAAGGCAGCCTGATCCGGTCGGCCAGTTGGCGCGCAGCGGAGGCCATCTGCTCCAGTTCGGGCACCGAGTGACGGTTCTCTTCGGCGGCCCGGTTCATTGTCTCCGAGATATCCGCCACCTCGGTGATGTTGCGGTTAATATCCTCAGTAACGCTGGTTTGCTCTTCCGCGGCGGTGGCAACCTGAGCAGTGGCGTCGTTAACGCTGACCATGCGCTGGTTGATCTCCATCAACGTGTTGCGAACGGCGGCGACGGCTTCGCTGCTCTCCTGACTCACTACTTCACTGGCCTGCATGAATTCCGTGGCGTCTCTCGAACCCATGGTAATGGTTCCGATAATACGGTCAATCTCGACGGTTGCGTCCTGTGTCTTGGCGGCGAGGGTGCGCACTTCGTCTGCCACGACGGCAAAGCCGCGTCCCGCCTCACCGGCCCTTGCGGCTTCGATGGCGGCATTCAGGGCAAGCAGGTTGGTCTGATCGGCGATTTCGCGGATCACTTTCATGACATCGCCAACTTTACGACCGTCCGTCGCCAGCTTGTTCACAGTACCGGACGAGCTGCGGATCTGGTCAGCGAGGCGGTCCATGCTGGCCATGGCACTGTTGATCTGCCGGTCGGCCTCATCGGTTCTGGCCGACGTATCCTGAACTTCACTGGCAACCAGGGCAGCATGCCGTGCCACGTCCTGCGCGGTGGCTGACATTTCGTTCATCGCCGTGGCAATCTGGTCAATGCGTTGGTGCGCCTGATCAGACTGGTGGGAGACGGTATCGGCATTGGCTTTGATCAGCCCACCGGTTTTCTGCAGGCTGGTCGCATTCTGCGACATAAGCTGTCCGGTTTCTGACAAGAAGGCGTAAAGGTTTCTGGCGGCGTCCGCGAGCTTGCCCAGCTCGTCTTTTCTGTGAATCCGTGTGGGCTCGGAGAGGTCACCCTCACCCAGTCGGTGCAGTTGTCCGATCAGTTCCTGAGTGGGCCTGACCACAGAGCGCAGCAGCACGATAACGCAGGCCAGAGTGCCCAGCACGATGGCAACAATCATGAGCGTACCCACCCGCCATGTGTTTTTGGTTACGGTGGTGTTCAGGGTTTCGGCGTCTTGCAGCCCGATGGTGCGTACCCGTTGTGATGCCTCCTCGATCAGCTTTGACGGCTCACGATCAATGCCCTGTACGGCGCGGTCACCTGCCCCTGCGCGAAAACCGGAAGACACAAAGGCTTCGTAACCCTGACGGTAGGCCGTGCCCATGTCACGGTGCGCACTTTGAAAACGAGTCATCAGATTGCGGGCGTTGTCGTCTGTCAGCTGGGGGATCAGGCTGTTTAACTGACTCTGGATCAGCGTTTCCTGGGACTGGAACTGTTTCCAGTATTTTTCCCTCTGGCCCTGATCAGATCCCCGGATCAGCACGTTCTTCCATTCCTGGACCTGGGTTTTGAATTCGCCCAGGATGTCCTGGGCCTCCAGCGCATGAACCATTTCCACGCTGGCAAGGTGGTTGTAGTCGTCCCGGGCCTGGAGCGAGTGGTTGAAGTAGATGATGGCAACCAGGGCAACCACCAGATTCGCAGCCAGAATGATCGATAGAACGCGATTGAGAATGCTGCGGGAATACCAGCTCATGGTTGTGTGTCCTGTTAGCGCGAAGAGTGAAAAGGTAATATCGGCAGTCCAACCTCTTTCTTTATGACAGTTACGTGAATTCATGCCGAACAATCCCCTGACAGAGCTGTATCGCGATGATGCGGTGCTGGTTGTGCACAAGCCGGCGGGGTTACTGGTGCATCGCAGCCCCATTGACCGCCACGAAACCGAGTTTGCACTGCAGTACGCCCGGGCCCTGAACGGCGGCGGGCATGTGTACCCGGTGCACCGTCTGGACCGGCCCACGTCCGGTGTACTGGTGTTCGCACGTGATCCGGAAATCGCGCGGGTGCTGGGCCAGCAGATGATGGCCGGGGAAGTCAGCAAAACCTATCTGGCGGTCGTCAGAGGCTGGCCGGCGGAGCAGGGGGTAATTGATCACCCGCTGCGGGAGGAACCGGAGGACCGGCGGCTGAAGGGGATGGAACACCCTGTGCGGGAAGCCGTTACCGGTTACCGCAGGCTGGCGACCACGGAAGTCCCCGTGCAGGTGGAGACCTACCCATCCAGCCGCTATGCGGTGGTCGAGCTGAAGCCGGAGACTGGGCGCAAGCATCAGTTGCGCCGGCACATGAAACACATCAGCCACCCCATCATTGGAGATGCCAATCATGGGCGAGGGCGCCACAACCGGTATTTTGCCGAGCGTTTTGGCGAGGGTAGGCTGATGCTGGCGGCCACCAGCATCGGGTTCCGGCACCCGGTGACGGGCGCGGCTGTCAGAATCGAGAGTTTTCTTGAAGACAGTTTTACCCGGGTGTTGGCGATATTCCCCGGGTTTCAGTGGCCTTGAAAGAAGCGTTCAGTCAGCTCCGTGAAAGGCAGGGGTTTGCTGTACAGGTAACCTTGCAGAAAATCGCAGCCTTGCTCCACCAGCCACTGTTCGTGAGCTTTGGTTTCGACGCCTTCGGCCACCACCATCAGCCCGAGACCGCGGGCGAGACCCAGTATGGACAGCGTGATGGCGCAATCGTCTTCATCGTCGGGCAGCTGGTTGATAAACGAACGGTCGATCTTGATGCGTGAAAATGGCAGGCTTTTGAGTCGCGCCAGAGAGGAGTAGCCGGTGCCGAAATCATCAATGGCCAGTTCCGCCCCGGCCTCCACCAGCCGCTCGAGCACGCCGGCCAGGGTGTTGAAATCGCCCTGGATAGAGTCTTCGGTGACCTCGAACTGCAGGGCATTGACCGGCATCGCGTGTTCCGCGCACAGGGCTTTGACCTTGTCGGGCAGCTCGGCGACCAACACCTGCTCCGACGACAGGTTGACGGAAATCACCGGCAACTGCAGGCCGCGGTCGCTGGCTTCACGCCAGTTGTCACACACCCGCGTCAGCACGCATTCCCCCAGCGCATACATCAGCCCGCCACCGCGGGCAATGTCGAGGAATTCGATGGGGGCAAGCCAGCCCCGGTTCGGGTGATTCCAGCGTACCAGCGCCTCCATGCTGACCATACGCTTGCCGGAGGCATCCAGGATCGGCTGGTAGAACACGTCCAGCTCGCGGTTGTTGATGGCCGCCCGCAGTTCCCGCTCCAGAGCAAAGCGGGATTGCGCACTGATCTGGATGGCGGAATCAAACACCGTGGCCTGGGCCCGGCCGAGATGCTTGGCGTGATACATGGCCGCCTCGGCACCCCGCAGCAGCTCCCGGGCTCGTTGGCAGTCCTCCGGCAAATGGCAGATGCCCAGGCTGGCGCTGACGCTCAGCGATTGCCCCGCCACCCGGATCGGCTGGCGTATCACGTCCTGAATCTGTAGCGCAGTGTCGCCAATGGAGTCTGCCTTGGTGTGGTTGCGGATCAGCAATGCAAACTCATCACCGCCGATTCGCGCCAGCAGATCCTTGCCCTGCAGCCGCAGGCTGCGCAGGCGCTGGCCGATTTCGGCAATCACCGCATCGCCAACCTGGGGGCCGAGGCCATCGTTGATGGTTTTCAGGCGGTCGACGTCGATCCAGATCAGGGCCAGACTGCCCTGACCGCGCCTGTTAATCTTCCCGGCCAGGTACGAGACCCGCTCCCGCAGAGAGTCCATGTTGGCCAGCCCGGTCTGGGAGTCAAAGCGGCTGATGTAGTCCAGCGCCCGCTTGGAGTTCATCCAGCGTTCATGGGTGTTGATCAGGCTGACGGTATCGGCAATGGCGACGGCAAACGACATTTCCGGTAGCGTCCATTGCCTTGGGTGACATGCCTCCAGGCAGATCACGCCGCTCAGCCGCGAGCCCTCGAAAACCGGGGTGTCCAGCATGGAATGAACGCCGACCCTGGTAAGGTAGTCCGGGTTGAAGCTGGCGGTGCGTGGGTCGGTGTGGGCATCGTCGACGGCGATGATGCGCTCTTCGGCAATGGCCTGAAAATAGTTGGGGTGATCCGAGCGGTAGAGGCTGATCGGGCTCGGGTCAGTGCTGTGGGTGTTGGAGGTGGCTGGCGAGGCGCAGGGTTCACCGCTGCTCGCAGCCTCATGGCCGTCAAACAGGGTTTCACAGGTAATGCGATCCCGCTCCGGTGGGAAGATCCAGACGCTGACCCGCTCGACGCCCATCAGGCGACCGCATAACGCGGTCAGCGCCTCGAGTTTCAGGTGCCGCCGCTGGCCGATGAAGTGTGAGTCGTGGCTCAGTTCCATCAGGGCTTTGTGATAGGTCACAAAGGTGTCGCTGTCTCGCATTGTGCTGCAGTCCCATCCTTTTGGAAAACTACGGTGTTTGCGGCAGTTTGGTTCCTTTCTCTCGCGCCTGCCACATCACTTCCATAGTGGCAGCGCAGTTTTGACCTGTCTAATTCTAGACTACCTCGGACCTTTCACTAGACGGCGGCAACCGGAGGGGGTGTCACCGATCGGGTGATGGATCGTGCCAGTGATGGCCACGGCCGGGCCTCTTCCAGGGCATAGGCCAGCTCCAGCAGGGTTCGTTCGCCACCGTGACGCCCCATGAGGTGCACGGCAATCGGCAGGTTATTGAGGGTCTGGCCCATGGGTAAGGCGATGGCCGGTGCACCGGTGGTATTAGCCAGCGGTGTGAAGCTGACATAGCGGGTCAGCCGCTCGAAAAGCTGGTCGAAATCCTGCTCCGGGTTGAGGTAACCAATCTCCGGGGTGGTGTGGCCCAGCACGGGTGTCAATATGGCGTCGTAGTCCTCAACCGCAGCGGCGTAATCCTGCGCCGAGCGATGCAGTCGCCAGAGCGTGGCAGGCAATTTGTAGAACTGTTTGCGGAACAGCCGGTCCAGCCCCTGGGTCAGTCCGTCCACCCTGGATTTGTCGAAACCGGGGTGCATCAGCTTGCGACCGTTGGCCTTCACGCCAAAAGCCAGCATTCCCCAGTAGCGGGCGAAATCGTCCGGAAAAGTGGAGGCAATAGGCACATCCATCGGTACGATGCGATGCCCCATACCTTCCAGCAATCGCGCGGTGTGTTCAACGGTCTCCCGGGTTGCCGGGTCGGTGGGATGGCCATTGATGGAATCCAGCACCAGACCAATGGTCATCGGGCGTGACGACGCACCCTCCACCAGACCCAGTTCCGGTAACTTGCGGTTGCGGAAGTGCTTTTCCGCCTCGGCATAAAAGCGGGCGGTGTCGCGAACACTGCGGGTCACCACGCCGTCACACACAATGTTGATGGGCAGGGCTTTCGCCGCTTCGTTGTCCACCAGCCGCCCACGGCTGGGTTTCAGGCCCACCAGGCCGCAGCAGGCGGCCGGAATGCGAATGGAGCCGCCGCCATCGTTGGCGTGCGCCAGAGGTACCACCCCCGCCGCAACGAGGGCAGCGGAACCTCCGGACGAGGCGCCAGTGGAGTAGGCCAGATTCCAGGGGTTGCGGGACGGCGGTGCTCCGGCATGCTCGGTGCTGGCGTTGAAGCCGAACTCCGGCAGGGCGCTCTTGCCGAGGCAGACATAGCCCTGGGCCAGCATCTGTTCCGCAAAGGCGCCGGTTGTCGTGGCGGCCTCGGGGGGAACGGCGGCAGAGCCGTGGCGTGTCGGCATGCCTATGACATCCATGTTGTCCTTGATGAATGTCGGTACGCCGTGGAAGAAACCATCGACAGAACGCACCGGCCCTTTGGCGGCTTTCTCGAACGCCTCGAAGACGATGCCCTGAATAAAGGGCTCAACCTGCCGGGCGCGTGCGATGGCGGCGCTGGTCACTTCGGCTGTTGAAATCTCGCCCCGCCGGATCAGATCGGCGATCGCTGTGGCGTCATGATCGCCGAGAGCATCGTCCTGGAAGGCGTGGATGGTATCCGGTTGTTCCCGCATGGTCATGGTGTGGCTCCTGAGCGTTGTTGCAACACTCTAGTCCAATTCCTAACGTGACGGTATGTCATATCGGGAAACTCCGAAGTGCAAACCGACTCAGCCGGCTTTGCGCGCGTCTTTGATCACGTCGTAGGCATGGGAGATCTCGCGGGTGCGCTCTTCCGCCATTTCCCGCATGCTTTCCGGTAATCCGCGCCCGGCCAATTTGTCCGGGTGGTTTTCACTCATCAGTTTGCGATACACCTTCTTGATGTCCGCATCGCTGGCGGAGGGTGAAACCCCGAGGGCCTTGTAGGCGTCGTCTACCTGTTGTGCGGATGAGGGTTGGCCACGGCCTGCCTGACCTGCATGGGCACCACGGAGCATTGCTTCCAGCTGATCCACCTGGCTCTCCGGCAAGCCCAGGCCGCGGGCAATACGCACCAGCATCTCGTGCTCTGCCGGGTGTACTACGCCGTCAGCGGCTACGGCCGAGACCTGCACCTGCAGGAACATCTGCAGCAGTGCCGGTTGGCCACCGGTCACGGTCAGGAAATGGCTGAGCTCGGCCTCGAGGTCGAAGTCTGCCTCTTTGCCGCGGTTGAATGCTGCTTTGGCTGATGCCTTCTGCGGTTCTGACAGGCGGAAACGCACAAACAGGGATTCCGCCATCTGGATTTCATCCTGGCTGACCACACCGTCGGCTTTGCACAGGGCGCCCATGACTGCGAAAACCGAATCCACAAAGCCGGACTGGATGCTCTGCAGCTTACCCAGCAGCCGGCGTTTCAGCCGCTGCATCAGGAATGCGCCAATGGCCGCTCCTATCAGAAAGCCGGGAAATTTGCCGAACGCGTACCCGATCAGACCACCAATGATGATTGCAAACAGCATGGATATCCCTTCAAAGACGATAGATAAGCGCTAAAGTATACGGGTTTTCAGTCAGTTTTCATGAACAGGCTTTCATCTACGTCATCGACCTTCCGCGCCCATATGCATCCGAGGATGCCTGTGTTGACTGATGTTTTGCGGACATCATTGATCCTTGAGCCAATGAGAGAACGTATCCGGACATTGATGAGGTAGACCGTGCCGCGCATTTTTTCTTTTCCGGAGACCCAACGGGAGGCCCATGTGACAACGTCGGACCTGTTTGCAGCCGAACTGCCGGAGCCATGGACAGAGGCCATCTGCCCGGGGGCGGTGATCCTTCGGCATTTTGCATTGCCGCAGGAGGCAGCCTTGCTGGGAAGTATTGCTGAGGTCACCGAGCAGTCGCCGTTCCGGCGGATGCAGACTCCGGGTGGCCACACCATGTCGGTGGCCATGAGTTGTTGTGGTGGCTGGGGCTGGGTGACGGACCGGGCGGGCTATCGCTACCAGGCAACGGACCCACAAACCGGGCAGCCGTGGCCGGACATGCCTGAGAGTTTCCGCCGGCTTGCCGCAGGTGCTGCCGCCGCGGCCGGCTACGCCAACTTCCAGCCGGATGCCTGTCTGATCAACCGTTACCAGCCGGGCGCCAAAATGGGGTTGCACCAGGACAAGGACGAACAGGATTTTGACCAGCCCATTGTGTCGGTATCACTCGGTGTGCCGGCCACCTTCCAGTTCGGTGGTCCCAGGCGCAGCGAGCGGCCGCTGAATACGGTGTTAGTCAGTGGCGACGTGGTTGTATGGGGTGGCGAGGCGCGGCGTTTTTACCACGGTGTGCTGCGCCTGAAAGCCGGCCAGCATCCGCTGACAGACGAGAATCGCTACAACCTGACCTTCCGCCGGGCTCGTTAAAGCAGCCACGCCGTCGTCAGACCAGCGAGTAGCGACACCGTCATGGGCACGCCCACCAGCAGTCCCAGCTGGCGGGTGCCCAGGCTGCCCGCGATGCCGGCCTTGACCAGATTGTTGGTGGCGGCGGCCATGACGATGGCAATCACCGCCGTGGTCATGGGAATGGCGTCCTGGGACATCCGGGTCAGTGACAGGGTGATGGCGTCCACATCGGCAATGCCGGAGGTGATGGCCAGCATGTAGATGCCGAGATTGCCCAGCCAGTCCCGCAACAGCTCACCCAGTAACAGAATGACTGTGAGCAGGATGCCGAACCCGACTGCGGATTTGAGATCCAGCGGGTTCTGGGTCAGTGTCGGCTGAGAGACCTCCAGCTTGGCTTCATGGCGTTTCCAGATTACCAGCGCCGGCACATAGAGCAATGCGGACATGATCACCACGGGCCAGACCAGCAGTGATAACAGCGCTGGGTTGATCAGCGCGCAATACACCAGAATGCGGGGAAACATGGTGCCGCAGGCAATCAGAATACCACTGGCGAACTGCGGGCTCAGCTCGGGCGCCCGGGTGGCCTGCCGGGCGAAATGCAGGGTCAGTGCGGTGGACGAACTCAGCCCGGCAAACAGGCTGGTGAACAGAATGCCTTTTTTCATGCCGGCGAGCCGGATGGCGAAGTAGCCCACAAAGGAAATAGAGGCAATCAGCACCACCAGCCACCAGATTTCATAGGGATTCAGCACACCGCCGGGCCCCATCTTTTCGTTCGGTAGCAGCGGCAACATCACCACCGAGATCAGCAGCAGCTTCAGCGCTGCGTCCAGTTCGTGGGCCTGTAGGCGATTAACGAAGCCGTGAATTTCCTGTTTGCTGTCCAGAATCACCGCAGTGATCACGGCCGCCGCGATGGCGATGACCGGGTCCACGGCAACGGCGATGGCGCCGTAGCAGAAGGTGAGCACCATGCCGACGGTGCCGGTAATGCTGAAATTACGAATATGGGAAAGGCGCTGGCTGTAGGCCACCAGTGCCATTGCCACCACGCTGATCAGCAGAACCGGAAATGCCCATTGGGTGATCTCCGCGCTCAGAACTGCGGAAATGCCCCCGAGCAGACCGATCAGCGAGAACGTGCGAATGCCGGCAATGCGTTCGCCGGCTTGCTGCTCGCGCGCCCCCCAGCCCCGCTCCAGGCCGATGACCGCACCCAGAAGCAGCGCCAGGGCCAGGCGCAGGGCGGTCTGGTTGGTGTTCAGAAACTGCTGGGTGATGTCATCCATTACGCACTGTTTCCTGCCGCCACGCCTGACGCCCATGCCCACTGGAAGTTGTGGCCGCCGAGATGGCCGGTTACGTCCACCACCTCACCGATGAAATACAGGTTCGGACGCTCCAATGTCGCCATGGTTCTGGACGACAGCTGACGGGTGTCGACGCCGCCGAGAGTGACTTCCGCAGTGCGATAGCCCTCGGTACCGGCGGGCTTGATGGCCCATTGGTTCAGTGTAGCTGCTACCTGATCAATGTCGCTGTTCTTGTAGCCCTGCAGGGGGCCGGTCCAGCCATGCAGATCATTGAAGGCACTGGCGAAGCGTTTCGGCAGATGCTGAGCAAGATAGTGTGCGACGGTGGCTTGAGGCCTGTTTTTGCGCAGGTCGAGCAGGTCCTGCTGAACCGGACAGGCGGGCAGCAGGTTGATGGCAAGACCGTCTCCGGGCTGCCAGAAACTGGAGATCTGCAGCATCGAAGGGCCGCTGAGGCCGCGATGGGTCACCAGCATGGGTTCGCGGAAATGATCGTTGCGACAGCTCACATCAACCTCGCAGCTGATGCCGGCCAGCGGGGCCAGCTGCTCTTTCAATTCCGGGTGCAGGGTAAAGGGCACCAATCCGGCCCGTGTTGGCAGCACTGTGAGTCCGAATTGTCTGGCGATGTCATACCCGAAACCGCTGGCCCCCATGGTGGGAATCGACAGTCCGCCGCAGGCAACGACAAGGGAGTCGCCAGTGACCGATCCCGACCCGGTGGCCAGATGAAAACCGGTGGGGGTCTCGGTGATGTCTCCGATTCGGGTTTTCAGCCGAATATCTGCACCGGCCCATTCGCACTCGGTCAGCAGCAGATTGAGAATGTCTTTCGCGCTGTGTTTGCCGAACAGTTGACCCGGTGCTTTTTCTTCGTATTCCACGCCATGGCGGTCCACCAGCTCGAGAAAGTGCTGGGGCGTGTACCGTTTCAGCGCAGAAATGCAGAAATGGGGGTTGTCGGAAAGAAAATTGGCCGACGTGCTGTTGAGGTTGGTGAAATTGCAACGCCCGCCACCGGACATCAGAATTTTCTTGCCCGGCTTGTTGGCGTGGTCGATTACCAGGACCCTGCGGCCCCGGTAACCGGCCGTTGCCGCACACATCAGGCCAGCCGCGCCGGCGCCGATAATGATGACATCGTAGTGTGCGGCCATGAAAACTCCTTAAAAAACGGTATTATCCGTTCTTCAGGGTCTTCATATCAATGACGAAGCGGTATTTCACATCGCCTTTCTTCATGCGCTCGTAGGCGTCGTTGATGTTGTGGATGTCGAGCATTTCCACGTCACAGCTGATGTCGTGCTCGGCGCAGAAATCCAACACTTCCTGGGTTTCCGGCATGCCACCGATCAGCGAGCCTGCCAGTACCCGCCGTTTGAACACCAGCGCTCCGGCTTCCAGCGGTGGCTCCACCGGTTCCAGCAAGCCGACGATGATATGAGTGCCGTCGTAGGTCAGGCAGTTCAGGTACGGATTCAGGTCGTGCTGGACCGGCACGGTATCGAGCATGAAGTCGAAGGTTTCGGCGACAGCCGCCATCTGGTCCTCGTCGGTGGACACCACCACATGGTCGGCGCCCTGCTTCTTCGCTTCGCCGACTTTGCTCTCGGACCGGGTGAAGATGGTGACTTCGGCCCCCAGGGCTTTGGCAAATTTCACGCCCATGTGACCAAGGCCGCCCATACCGATAACGCCCACCTTGTGGCCGGCTTTGACGCCGTAATGGCGCAGTGGCGAATAGGTGGTGATGCCCGCACACAGCAGCGGCGCGGCGGCCTTGATGTCCAGTTTCTCCGGCACCCGCACCACGAAGCGTTCGCTGACCACGATGCGTTCGGAATAGCCGCCGTAAGTGATAGAGTGGTCGTGACGGTCCTCGCCGTTGTAGGTGCCGGTCATACCGTTGCTGCAGTATTGCTCCAGCCCCGCATCACAGGCGGAGCAGGTGCGGCAGGAATCCACCATGCAACCTACACCCACCACATCGCCCTCCTTGAAGGCTTTTACTTGCGGCCCGACCGATGTCACGCGGCCAACAATCTCGTGACCCGGAACCACCGGGTACTCGGTGACGCCCCAGTCGTTCTGTGCGAAATGGATGTCGGTGTGGCATACGCCGCAGTAATCGATCTCGATGGCGACGTCATCCGGGCGGGGCGCCCGGCGCTCAATGTTGTGAGGCGCCAGGCCTGAGGTGGGGGATTGCGCTGCGAACGCTTTCGTCTGTGTCATGGTTCAGGCTCCTTTCGACTATGGTTGCGGGTTATACTCTGAGTTACCCGGAAGCTATCACACAACACCATGTCGGTTTTGTAACTTGCCGCGCTAAAGATGCACCTGTCCCTCCATGTAAAAGGCGGCCTGGCCGGCAATCTCGACCCGATCGCCTTTCAGTTCGCAGCGAAGCTCACCGCCACGTGCCGACAGCTGACGAGCCAGAAAGCGGGTGCCCCCGAGTTTATCGGCCCACCAGGGCACCAGAACGCTGTGGATAGAGCCGGTGACCGGGTCTTCATCAATGCCGAACCCGGGTGCGAAGTAGCGGCTGACGAAGTCGCAGTTCTCGCCGCGGGCCGTCACAATCACGCCCTGGTTGCCCAGCTGTTTCAGTAGCCGCATGTCGGGATTGGCGTCCAGCACCGCCTGTTCCGATTCTAGGGTCAGCAGGTAGTTGGTGTCGTTGGGAACGAACAGGGCGGTGCCGGGTGCCCCGGGCAGTGCCTGTTTCAGCAGATCCGGTGTGGCCACCTCCTGCCAATCGAGTCGCGGAAAGTTGAGCGTTAGCCACCCGTCGGCGTTTTGCCGCACCCCGAGAATGCCGCTCTGTGAGCGCAAGCGAATGCGTTCATCGCACCAGCCCAGTTTGTTGAAGATCACCCAGGCACTGGCCAGGGTGGCGTGCCCGCAAAGGGGCACTTCAGCGCTTGGGGTGAACCAGCGGATGTGGAAGTCGGCCTCGGCACTGACGTTATCGCGAACGAAAAAGGCAGTTTCAGACAGGTTGTTTTCGCCCGCCAGTGCCAGCAGGGTGGCGTCGTCAAGCCAGTGGTCCAGAGGCATGACGGCAGCCGGATTGCCGCCGAACAGTTCGCCGGTGAAGGCGTCAAGCTGGTAGATCGGAAAACTCATGGGCATGTCTCCTTCAGAAGTCGTCTAGCGTATTCGTGGGCTTTGCCGGTGGCAAACCCCTCAAGTTCCGCGTCGCTGTATAAGTGCCATTCGGGCAGGGCATCGGTGTGGGTCAGCACCCAGTGGTGTGGGCGCCGCTGGCTGATCCGGAAGCCGAGGTCTGTCAGCCATTGTGTTGTGGCGCGGTTGCCGTTGAGCACGGCAGGTTGTTGCAAGTGGGTGGAGAGTGCCAGCAGATCTTTTCTGCTGATGCCTGTCGATGATGGCTCGGTGGTCCCGGGCAAGCCCCGGTTCAAGGCGTTCATGGCGAAAGTCCCTCTTCCGTTGTTTGACGATGCCATTTTGAGTCGTCGCTGACATCCATTACAGATTCAGATAACCTGTTTTTGAACCGGTACAGATGATCTGCCAGGAGAACTGTACCGGTCGGAATCCGGGTGATCTGTACTGCCCGTGACAGCCGCGGCTCTGGCAGGATAGCGTTATGGGGATTCTCTATAATCAGGTGGCAGATCAGATCCAGGCCCTGATTCGCGATGGCGTATATCGCGAAGGCGAGCGCCTGCCCGGCGTGCGGGTTCTTAGCCGTCAGTTCGGGGTCAGCATCTCGACCGTATTGCAGGCACACCAGACGCTTGAAGGCCGGGGGTATGTACAGGCCCGGGAGCGCAGCGGTTTCTTCGTGCGCGTGCCGGCGAGGGACGCGCCTGAGCCGATCATGCAGCGATATCGGGCACGGCCGATGCCCGTCAGCGCTCGGGATATGGCGCTTGAGCTGTGTGTGGATGAGCAGAAGCGCATGGTGCCGCTTGCCGCCGCGGTGCCGCACCCGGAGTTCCTGCCTGTGCGCCAGATCCAGCAGTCGATTCTGTGGGCGGCGCGGCGAGGGCTGGAGTATCAGGATTATGCGTTCCCCGGCAAGGAGTCCTACCGGCGACAGCTGGCCCAGCGCATGGCCACTCTGGGCGTGCCCATCACCGCCGATGACGTGCTTGCCACCAACGGCGCTCAGGAAGCCATCATTCTGGCTTTGCGGGCAGTGACTGTGCCCGGTGACATCGTGGTGGTGGAATCACCCTCATTTCCCGGCATTCTTCATGCGCTGGAGGTGGTCGGCCTGCGGGTAATCGAGGTGCCCACCCACCCGGCGGAAGGGCTCAGCCTCGAGGGGCTGCAGGTGGCCCTGGAACAGTGGCCGGTGAAAGCCTGCGTGGTGGTGACCAATCACAGCAATCCGATGGGGGCGTGCATGCCCGACGAGCGCAAGCAGCAGCTGGTCGCCATGCTGGAGGACGCGGGAGTCCCGCTCATCGAGGACGATATCTACGGTGACCTGTTCCACAGCGGCGAGCGCCCGCGACCCGCGAAAGCCTTTGATCGAACCGGCAACGTGATTTACTGCAATTCCTTCTCCAAAACCATATCCCCGGGGCTGCGACTGGGCTGGATGGTACCGGGCCGCTATATGGCGGAGGCCAGGCAGCACAAGTATTTTGTGAATCTGGCGACCGCCAGTATTCCTCAGCTGGCGGTGGGGCATTTTCTCGAGCAGGGCGGATACGACCGTTACCTGCGGTCGGCCCGGCAGCACTACCGCCAGAGCACGGAGCGCATGCGCGCCGCAGTGGCCCGCTGGTTCCCCGAGGGCACAGCCGTCAGCCGGCCTCAGGGGGGCTTTGTGATCTGGGTGCAGTTGCCGGGCAAGGACACCGGCACGGACGTGTATTACCGGGCCCGACAGGAAAACATCAACGTGGCACCGGGGATGATGTTCTCCACGGCGGATAAGTACAGCAATTGCCTGCGGATTAACAGCGCGAATCCCTGGTCGGACCGGATTGAGCAGGCAGTGCGCCGGTTGGGGGAGTTGGCCGGGGAGTCCCTGAACCGGTAACTGTCTGAGCGACAGCGGGCTCCGTCAATGGGCGTGATGGTTATCGGCCTGCTGACGGCTACACTGTACTACCTAGGTGCAATTTCTGATCGCCGGCCTGTCGGATACCCTTTTACTCATTTGAAGTCTCGTTGTTAAAACGCACGCCCCCTCACGACGTGACAAGAACAATGCAAATCACAGAGGACCTACATCCATGACCTCGATTTTTGACCAGGGTCTCGCACCCGTCGGCGCTAACTACGCGGTTCAGTCTCCGATCGATTTCATTGAGCGTACCGCCACGGTTTACCCGGATTACCCGGCGGTGGTCCACGGAGCGTTGCGTTACACCTGGCGGCAGACCTACGACCGCAGCCGTCGTCTTGCCTCGGCGCTGGCAGGGCGCGGCATCGGGCGTGGCGATACCGTTGCGGTGATGCTGCCCAATATTCCGGCCATGGTGGAGTGCCATTTCGGCGTACCGATGATCGGCGCGGTGCTCAACACCCTGAACGTGCGCCTCGATGCCGAGGCCATTGCGTTCATGCTGGGTCATGGCGAGGCCAAAGTGGTGATTGCCGACCGTGAATTCGGTGAGGTTATCCGTGATGCGGTCAGCCGTCTGGACAGCCCGCCGCTGGTGATTGACGTGGACGACCCGGAATACGGCGAGGGCGTTCAGGTCAGTGAACTGGACTATGAGGCCTTCCTGCTGGAAGGTGATCCCGGTTACGTCTGGCGTTTCCCGGAAAACGAGTGGGATGCCATCTCCCTGAATTACACGTCCGGCACCACCGGTAATCCCAAGGGTGTGGTGTATCACCACCGCGGCGCCTACCTGAACTCGCTGGGCAACCAGGCCGTGTGGTCCATGGACATGCACCCGGTATATCTCTGGACCCTGCCGATGTTTCACTGCAATGGCTGGTGTTTTCCCTGGACGGTCACCGCCATGGCCGGCACCCACGTGTGCCTGCGTCGGGTTGAGCCGGAAAAGGTCCTGCAGCTGATCCGCGATCACCAGGTCACGCACATGTGCGGAGCGCCGATTGTGCTCAACGCACTGCTGAACGTGCCCGAATCCGCCAGGACCGGCATTGACCACGAGGTGAAATCCATGACCGCCGGTGCCGCGCCGCCGGCCCAGGTGATCGGCGCCGTTGAGGAGATGGGCATTGCGGTTACCCACGTGTACGGGCTGACCGAGGTCTATGGTCCGGTCACCGTGTGTGCCTGGAAAACCGAATGGGATGCGCTGCCGCTGCACGATCGCGCCCGCAAGAAAGCCCGTCAGGGCGTTCGTTATCACACTTTGGCCGGCACCATGGTGGGTGATCCCAGCACCATGGAACCGGTGCCCAGGGATGGTAAAACCATCGGTGAGATTTTCCTGCGTGGCAACACCGTGATGAAAGGGTACCTGAAGAACCCCAAGGCGACCGAAGAGGCCTTCCGTGGCGGCTGGTTCCACACCGGGGATCTGGCGGTGTGGCACGAGGACGGTTACATGGAAATCAAGGACCGCCTGAAAGACATCATTATTTCCGGTGGTGAGAACATTTCTACCATCGAAGTGGAAGACACACTCTATCGTCACCCGGCCGTGCTTGAGGCCGCGGTGGTCGCTCGTCCAGACGAAAAATGGGGAGAGACGCCCTGCGCTTTCGTGACCCTGAAACCCGAAGCCGGCGAGGTCAGTGAGAGCGACATTATTGGGTTCTGTCGCGAGCACCTTGCCCGCTTCAAGGTACCGCGGACCGTGGTGTTCTCGGAGTTGCCGAAAACCTCCACCGGGAAGATCCAGAAATTCGTGTTGCGAGATCAGGCCAAAGAGCTCGAATAACCGCACCCCCCCCCGGCGGTTAATGTGGTGCTGTCAGGCCCCCTTCTGGCCCTCGTGTTTTGACGACCTGTCATTTCATGACAATCTGTCGGCGCACGGGTCCCACCGCTTTCGTCCATACTGTTTCCAGGTCTACACTGCTATAGCTGGTAAAATTTCACTCGCCGCTCCACAACCATAAGAAGCAGGAGTTCGTGATGACCATCAGTTCCACGCCGGATGACGTGTCCGTCGCCCCGCGGCACATTCGCTTTGATGTGACCGACGAACTGAAAACCCTGTGGCACGGAAACGACGCGTTCCGCACGGCGTTTTTCAATGCGCTTTCCCTGCAGTTCCCGGACGGCGAACAACAGTTCATCAATGCGGTGCGGCGGTACCGCGACCAGATTGACGATCCCAAACTGAAGGAGGAGATCCGCGGTTTTATCGGCCAGGAGGCCCTCCACAGTCGGGAGCACAAGAGCTACAACGAAGCTCTGAAAGCCCGTGGCTACGAGATTGACAAACTGGATCAGCGGTTCCGCAAACACATGGACTGGGTCGGGCGCCTGCCCCCCAGCCGGCAGTTGGCTGGTACCTGTGGCGCCGAGCATTACACCGCGGTGTTGGCCAACGCGATACTGCGCAACCCGCAGTGGATGGATGGCGCAACGCCGACCATGAGAAGGCTCTGGCGCTGGCACGCCATCGAGGAAACCGAACACAAGTCCGTGGCTTTTGATGTCTACCGCCACTGCATTGGCAATGAGCGCCTGCGGCGTATCGTTTTCCTGTTCGTGACCTGGAATTTCTTCAAGTACACCTTCCTTAACACCTGCAGCCTGCTGAAAACCGATGGCAAGCTATGGAGTTTGAGCACCTGGCTCGGTGGGATGAACTTTCTGTGGGGGAAGCCGGGGGTGTTGCGGCACTGCCTGCCCGAGTTCCTGGCCTACTTCCGCAAGGGCTTTCACCCCTGGCAGCAAGACAACCGCGCGCTGCTGAGGGCCAATCTGAGGGAGCTTGAAGCGGCCATACCGCGGCCATAAATTGCGGCTGCTGAATTTCTGATTACTTTGTGTGAAACTTGACCAAGCTAAAAACAATGACAATAAAGGGAGTTCCCGATTCTTTCGGGAAGGGGAACATCCCGCAGCTGGAGGCACCCCAATGCGAGTTGGTCTTATCGTGGATTCTGCGTGTGACTTACCTTACGAGTTCACCCGCAAGCACGACCTGTTCATTCTCCCCGTCACGGCCGTTATCGACGGCCAGACCTACACCGACGATCACGACCCGGTACGGACCCAGGAGTTCTACCAGAGTGGCCTTCTGCAGAAGGGCCATCAGGCCGAAACCCGTGCGTTCAGCGCGGAGCAGATTCACGACCTGTTCATGGAGGAAATCGTCACCCAGTTTGATGTGGCTATCTGCGAGACGGTGACCCGGAGCCGCAGCCTGATCTACCAGAACGCCACCGAGGCGATGAACAGCGTGATGTCCCATTACCAGGAGGCGCGTAAGGCATCGGGTCGGGAAGGCAAATTTGCCATGCGGGTGATCGACAGCAAGCAGATCTTTGCCGGCCAAGGCCTGCTGGCGGCTCACACCCTGAGACTGATCAATCAGAAGGTGTCGAAGAACGCCCTGCGGCATGAGGTGGAAACTTTCACAGACAAGATCTACACCTGTGTGATCCCGCGGGACCTGCATTACATCCGTGAACGGGCCCGTCGCCGCGGTGACAAGAGTGTGTCCGCCCTGGTGGCATTTCTGGGCAAGGCGCTGAACATCACGCCGGTGATTTTTGGGCAGGGCGCGGAAGGTCAGCCGGCGGCAAAAACCCGCAGTTTTGACATGGCGGCGGAAAAGGTCATGAACTACGCGGCGGCGCGGGTGGACGCCGGGCTGCTGACGCCCTATGTGAGCCTGTCCTGTGGCCTGACCTGGACAGAGATCGAAGATCTGCCCGGGCTGAACCGGCTGCGCGATGCCTGTGAGCGCAACGGTGTGGAATTGCTCCTGTCCCAGATGGGCATCACCAGCAGCATCTATATCGGGCCCGGCAGTCTGTGCCTGTCGCTGGCTGCGGAACCACACACATTCAACGATTTCCAGTAACCCGCCCGCTAGTCCAAAAGTCCGGGCGGTCAGTGTGAACTGGCCGGCCTGCGACTCCCCCGCTGTATTTTTGGCAAACCGCGACCGCTGGTCTTCGTGATAGCCTTGGGGGTCTGAATTTTCATTTTAATAACAGGACAGCCGACACCATGACACAAGACACGACAACGCAGGGAGCCGGTGATCTGGCCAATGCACTGCTGGAACAGCACGTAAAGCACGAAATGGCTGCCCTGAAAGGCGCCAAGCTGCGAAAGTTTCTGGAGCAGGAAGTCGATGAGCTGCTGAATCACGCCAGTGAGATTACTCTGGGCGGGCTGACCTCCGAAGAACAGATCATGGGTGTGATCCAGCGCATCGTGGTGGACATGGAACTGGATGCTGGCATTCCGGAGCTGGCGGCGGAGATGGCCACCGAGGTGCTGAATGCGCCGGTTCAGCAAACGACCACGCTGGGCGACATCATGTCCCGTGAGCAGGCCACCGGTCTGCTGGAAGAATTCCTCGAGCTCAGGCATCAGCGCGAGCGCATCATCAGTGAAATCATGGCGCATCCGGTATACCAGGAACTGGTATCCAACGTGGTGTATCACGGTCTGGTCAATTACCTCTACGAAGACAACCTGATCACCAAATCCGTGCCCGGCGTGGGTTCGATGATGAAGTTCGGCAAGCGCATGGCCAACAAGGCTGTTCCCGGCCTGGATGAAACTTTCGAACGCCGCTTCAAGGCGTGGCTGTCGGAGAGCCTGCCGGGGCTGATCGCCCGCAGTGAACAGTTTCTGCACCGCGCACTGTCTGACGATGAGCTCCGGGACAGCGTGATGGCCGTGTGGGTTTCGGTCGAGGATCGTACCATTGCCGAACTGCAGGAAGGCTTGGGCGATGTTCAGCTTCAGGAGTTTGTGGTACTGGGGTATGAGTTCTGGCTGCGGTTCCGCAAGACCGAGTACTTCCTGGGCTGTGCCCGCGCGGTGGTCGCGCATCTGTATGCCAAGTATGGCGATCGTCCGATCATGGATCTGCTCAACGACATCGGCGTAAACCGCGATGTGATCATGGCCGAGGTCGACGCACTCGCCCTGCCAATCGTGGACGTGTTGCGTGAAGCGGGTTATGTTGAAGCGCTGTTGCGTCGCCGGCTGTCCTCGTTCTACAAGTCTGCTGCGGCGAAGAAGATTCTGTCTCAGGGAGCCTGATCGCCAAGGCTCCCATCAGCACCTTGATGGAGGCGTAGCGTGTTGGTTTCCGAGCTGTTCTGGGCCTATCTGGTGGCCATCACCCTGTTGACCGTCACCCCCGGCGTGGACACCCTGCTGGTGATGCGAAACACGGGTCGCGGCGGGTTGGCGGACGGCTGGGTGACCAGTGCCGGCATCTGCAGCGGGCTGTTTCTGCATGCCACCCTGTCTGCCCTGGGTATTTCCATACTGCTGGTGGAAACCGCCTGGGCGTTCTCTGTGCTCAAGTGGGCGGGCGCCTGTTATCTGGTGTGGCTGGGAATCGGCTCCTTGCGACAGGCCATGGCCCGGGGAAATGAGCCTGGGCGGCCGGAGCAGCCGGCGCCGCGGCGCAGGGTGAACCGTCGGCAGTCGTTCCGGGAGGGGCTGCTGTCTAACGTTCTGAATCCCAAAACCGCCTTGTTTTACATGGCACTGTTACCCCAGTTTGTCGATCCGGCCGGGAGTGTACTTCAGCAGTCCATGGTGCTGGCGGGGGTGCATTTCGCGGTGGCGATGGTATGGCAGAGTGGTCTGGCCTGGGTAGTGGTGCGTTTTCGGGGCATGGGCGCCAGTGTCCGATTCAAGCGCACCCTGAATGCGCTTACTGGCGGTTTTTTCGTTGCCATGGGGGTAAAGTTGGCGGGGAACTGAGCGGGTTTCCGGCAGGCGAATAAAAAGGGAAGCCGAGGCTTCCCTTTTTATTTTTGCATTCAAACGCCTACCGTTACTTCTCCAGGTACTGGAGTTTGTCGGGCTTGCCGTCCCACTCTTCCGCATCCGGCAGTGGGTCTTTCTTTTCCGTGATGTTCGGCCATTTGCCCGCCAGATCGGCGTTGAGCTCAACAAACTGCTCCTGACCGGCCGGCAGTTCGTCTTCGGAGAAGATAGCTTCAGCCGGGCATTCCGGTTCGCACAGAGCGCAGTCGATACACTCGTCCGGGTCGATTACCAGAAAGTTCGGGCCTTCGTAAAAGCAGTCAACCGGACATACTTCTACGCAGTCGGTGTATTTACACTTGATGCAGTTATCAGTAACGATAAAGGCCATAGTCAGGTCCCTGGTCCAGTGGTCAGTCTCATCAGTTGGTCATAATAATTGCGCGATATTGTAGGGAGCAGCCCCCGGTCCCGCAAGCGTCACCCTGCTATAACGTTATTACATAGGTCAATCTGGCCGCTTTTACCGCTTATTTTGCAGCATTTCCTTCAACAGGTAGAGCCGGTTTAACGCATCCCGCGGCGTGAGATCGTCCAGATCGAGATCTTTCAGCGCTTCTTCCACCGCGCTCGGTTCCGCGCCTGCAAACATGTCGCTCTGCCAGGCGGTCTCACTGGCCAGTAGTTCACGGACAGCCCGAGTGGCGGGCGCCGCGGTAGTCGTGGCCTGTGCCGGGGCCGCAGCGTTGGCGCTTTCCAGGTTGGCCAGCTGGACCTTGGCGTTGCGAATCACATCCTGCGGTACGCCCGCCAGTTTGGCCACCTGCAGACCATAACTCTGGCTGGCGGGGCCGTCGTGGACATTGTGCAGGAACACGATGCTGTCGTCGTGTTCGGTGGCCGTCAGGTGGACGTTCACAGCGTGGCGCAGGTCGTCCGCCAATTGAGTGAGCTCGAAATAATGAGTGGCAAACAGGGTGTAGCAGCGAATTTCCTTCGCCAGGTGCTCCGCCGTTGCCCAGGCCAGTGACAGGCCGTCAAACGTGCTGGTGCCGCGACCCACTTCGTCCATCAATACCAGACTGTATTCGGTGGCGTTATGGAGAATGTTGGCGGTTTCCGTCATTTCCACCATGAAGGTTGAGCGGCCGCCGGCGATGTCGTCGGAGGAGCCCATGCGCGTGAATATGCGGTCTACCGGCCCGAGAATGGCGCGGTTGGCCGGCACAAAACTGCCGGTGTAGGCCAGCAGGGCAATCAGCGCCGCCTGGCGCATGTAGGTGGACTTGCCCCCCATGTTGGGACCGGTAATCACCAGCATGCGGCGTTGGGTATCCATCAGCAGGTCATTGGGCACATACGGCTCGCTGAGCAGTTGCTCCACCACCGGGTGCCGACCTTCCTCAATATCGAAGCCCGGCATCTCGCTGAATTCCGGCGCGGTAAAGCGCAGGCTGGTGGCCCGTTCCGCGAAGTTGCTCAGTACGTCCAGTTCCGCCAGAGCCTGGGCGGCATCCTGCAGGGGGGCGAGCTGCGCCGCGACGGTTTCCAGAACCTCATCGTAGAGCGATTTTTCCCGCGCCAGAGCACGGCTTTTGGCACTCAGGGCCTTGTCTTCGAATTCCTTGAGTTCCGGGGTGATGAAACGCTCCGCGTTTTTCAGGGTCTGGCGACGGATGTAATCTACCGGTGCTTGCCCGGACTGGGCGCGGCTGATCTCGATGTAGTAGCCATGAACGCGGTTGTAGCCCACCTTCAGGGTGCTGATGCCGGTACGCTCTTTTTCCCGGGTCTCCACATCCAGCAGGTACTGGCCGGCGTTTTCGCTGATGTTGCGCAGCTCGTCCAGTTCCTCGTCAAAGCCTTCGCGAATCACGCCGCCGTCGCGGATCACCACCGGCGGGTTGTCGATGATGGCACCTTCGAGCAGGTCCGCCAGTTCCGGATATTCGCCGATCACCGTGGCCAGTTTGACGATGTGGTGGGAATTCACCGGCTTCAGGGTTTCCTGCAAATCCGGTAAGGCCGCAAAGGCGTCCCGCAGCCGTGCCAGATCCCGCGGACGGGCGGAGCGCAGGGCAACCCGCGACAGAACCCGTTCGATATCGCCTACCGTTTTCAGCAGGTCGTGGACCGGCTCGTAGTGGAAACCCTCCAGCAGCGCCGACACCGCCTGCTGGCGTTGTTGCACCACGTCCACATCCCGCAACGGCCGGTTCAGCCAGCGCCGCAACTCGCGACCACCCATGGCAGTGGCGGTGCGGTCCATGACCCAGGCGAGGGTATGCTGATGGCCACCCATCAGGTTGGTGTCAATTTCCAGATTGCGGCGACTGGTGGCGTCCAGAATCACCGCTTCCTCCCGGCGCTCACGAGTCAGCTTGCGAATGTGGGGCAGGGCGGTACGCTGGGTTTCCTTGGCGTACTGGAGCAGGCAGCCGGCGGCACAGACGGCCAGGGTCAGCTCTTCACAGCCGAAGCCGCTCAGATCCCGTACCTGCAGCTGCTGGGTAATTACCCGGCGTGCGGTGTCGGATTCAAACAGCCACGGCCCCTGGCGCCGCACGCCGGTAAAGCCGTCCAGCACTTCCTGGTAGGGAAAGTCTTCGCTGATCAGAATTTCCGCCGGGCGCAGGCGCTGAAGCTCACCCTGCAGCGCTTCCAGATCGTCCAGTTCCGACACCGCGAAACGCCCGCTGGATATGTCCAGGGAGGCAAAGCCAAAGCGCTCCCGCTGGTTAAAAATGGCCGCCAGCAGGTTGTCGCGCCGGTCTTCCAGGAAGGCGTCGTCGCTCAGGGTGCCCGGGGTGACAATGCGCACCACCTGGCGATCGACCGGGCCTTTGCTGGTGGCAGGATCGCCAATCTGCTCGCAGATGGCGATGGATTGACCTGCCCGCACCAGCCGGGCAATGTAACCTTCAGCGGAGTGATAGGGAATACCGGCCATGGGAATGGGGTTGCCCCCGGACTGACCACGGGCGGTGAGCGTAATGTCCATCAGCTCGGCGGCTTTTTTGGCGTCGTCGTAAAACAGCTCGTAGAAGTCCCCCATGCGATAGAACACCAGTTCGTTGGGGTGCTCGCCCTTAATCCTGAGGTACTGCCTCATCACTGGCGTGTGGTGGGAGAGGTCGGTCTGAGCTGCTGACATGAAGGCGTCCGGATCCATTGGCTTTAAACGGAGCCCCGGATTGTAAGAAAATAATGCCGCGGATGAAACGAAGGAGATCAATATGTCCGTCACCGATTCGGATCTTGAGAGGGCAGGCGCGACGCTGGGCGATCTGTTGATGCAGCACGAATGTACCATTGCCACGGCCGAAAGCTGCACCGGCGGCTGGGTAGCGAAGGTGCTGACCGATCGCGCCGGCTCATCCGCCTATGTGCAGGGTGGTCTGGTGACCTACAGCAATGCGGCGAAGCACGAGCTGCTTGGCGTGCCTGAGCAGAACCTCGAGGCGTTTGGTGCGGTCAGCGAGCCGGTCGTCAGGGACATGGTGGCCGGCACCCTGGCCGTCACCGGCGTTGATGTCGCCGTTGCCATCAGTGGCGTTGCCGGCCCCGGTGGGGGCAGCGACGAAAAGCCGGTAGGCACCGTCTGGTTTGCCTGGGGCAGCAGCCGCGACACCACGGAAGCGAAGCGGGAGCGCTTCGAGGGCGATCGCGATGCTGTGCGGCGACAGGCGGTTCTGTATGCGTTGCAAGGGGTTAGCGAGTATGTGAAGCGATCCTGAAAACAGGGGTTGGTCTTGCCAACCGGTTATGTTTTAATACTGTTTAAATATACAGGCATGAGGGTTTTGCACCGATGGAAGACAACCGCAAGAAAGCACTGAGCGCAGCGTTGGGTCAGATCGAACGTCAGTTCGGCAAGGGCGCTGTCATGAAAATGGGCGACCAGCCTCGCGAAGCCATTCCTGCGGTCTCCACCGGCTCTCTGGGTCTGGATGTCGCGCTGGGTATAGGTGGCCTGCCTTACGGTCGGATTTGTGAAATCTACGGCCCGGAAAGCTCCGGTAAAACCACGCTGACCCTCCAGGTGATTGCCGAAGCCCAGAAAGCCGGTAAAACCTGCGCGTTTGTGGACGCCGAGCATGCCCTTGATCCGGTTTACGCTGAAAAGCTGGGCGTAAACGTGGACGAACTGCTGGTGTCCCAGCCGGACACCGGTGAGCAGGCGCTGGAAATCTGCGACATGCTGGTACGGTCCAACGCCGTTGACGTCATCATCGTCGATTCGGTCGCGGCGCTGACGCCGAAAGCCGAAATCGAAGGCGAGATGGGCGACAGCCACGTGGGCCTGCAGGCCCGCCTGATGTCCCAGGCGCTGCGGAAGCTGACCGGTAACGTCAAGCACGCCAACTGCCTGATGATTTTCATCAACCAGATCCGTATGAAGATTGGTGTGATGTTCGGCAGCCCCGAAACCACCACTGGTGGTAACGCGCTCAAGTTCTATTCCTCCGTACGTCTCGACATCCGCCGGATCGGTGCGGTGAAGGATGGCGACGAAGTGGTGGGTAACGAAACCCGCGTTAAAGTGGTGAAGAACAAGGTGTCTCCGCCGTTCAAACAGGCCGAGTTCCAGATCATGTACGGCAAGGGTATCTACCACATGGCGGAAGTGGTCGATATGGGCGTAAAAGAAGGCTTCGTCGACAAATCCGGTGCCTGGTACGCATACAACGGCAACAAGATCGGTCAGGGCAAAGCCAACGCCTGCAAATTCCTGGAAGAGAACCTGGACATCGCCCACGAAATCGAAGCCAAGGTGCGCGACAAGCTGATGCCGAAACCGGTTTCCAAGAAAGATGCCGCCGCCGAGGCTGAAAAAGCCGAGTCGGCAGAAACGAACGGAGAACTGATTTAATCGGTTGGTCTTTTGTCGATCTCCAGATTTCTGGCGGGGCATGCGCCAAACCTGGAGATCAAGCGCACATGGATGTGCTTGTAGCGTTGTCCGGAAGGGAAGGCTCTGCGCTGATCAGGCACTTGGGTTGGGGTGAGGGGGCAGTCGGAGATTACGATAGGGAGGTTTAATCATGACTGAGGCAAAGAAACTTTTAATCGTCGCCCATGCGCCCTCTGCGAACACCCTCAAGTTGCGCAATGCCATAGAGCAGGGCGCCAGACATCCGGATATCGAAAACGTTGACGTCACCGTTCTACCGCCCCTTGAGGCCGGCCCCGATGACGTTCTCGCTTGTGACGCCATTATCCTTGGCACCACGGAAAACCTCGGCTACATGAGTGGTGCTCTCAAGGACTTCTTTGATCGCAGCTACTATCCCTGCCTGGAGCAAACCCAGGGCCTGCCCTTTACTTACTGCATTCGCGCCGGTCATGACGGTACCGGCACCCATCGCGCCATTGAGAGCATCACCACCGGTCTGCGCTGGAAGCTAATTCAGGAACCTTTGATTTGCCGCGGTGATTACCGAGACGAATTCGAGGAACAGTGCCGGGAACTGGGGATGTATGTAGCCGCCAGCCTGGATGCCGGAGTTCTCTAGAAGCGACTTCAAAAAGCGGTACAGAAGCACAATTGATGCGGATGCGCTCATACCGGCGCCGATGCTAACCGGCGAAACGGTTGTAAAAGCCCTCGATTCGCGACAAGGCATTGTCCACGGTCCGAGAGTAGCCGCGCTTGTCACAGCAATAACTGAACCTGATACTGACCCGATAGCCGGTCTGGAACGCCTGACAATTCACCACCTCCGCCGCCACCCGCGACTCTGAAATGTACTTGCCATCAAAATCCAGATGAAGCCGGGCGCCGGGCTCAACCGGCCGCGGACACAACACGGCCATGCCATAACGATTCATATCGAGACAGGTCACCGCCGTGGGGTGTTTCCCCCGGCCGAAAAAACCGCGCTCACGCAGTCGGACCCTCAGGCACATGGCGGGGTAACGGTCCTTGATTCTGCGGTCTGCCGAATCACTCATCATCAATCAGCATCCATTGCGACTCTTATGATTGTTGTAGCCCGGACGTCCGCCGGGAGATGAAGTTTAGTTCTGGAACAGCTGTCTGAAAAATAACCAGGGCTGAAATTGTGAACTGAATAACAAAAACCGGATTGTCGGACGTCGGTTGGAAAATGTTTGGCTGGAACGCGACATAGCCGGCAGCAGATTCTACAATGACCGCCCATAAACAAAACCAGAAGGCGGCTCCGCCCCCGAGCGGGTGATCGCCAGGCATTCTGACCGTTACAGGACCGAACCTTGAAGTCACTGTCCCTGCACCAGCTTTACAAAGCCTGTGTTCTAAAAGATCTGCCGTTCAAAACCACCCGGCAACTGGAGCCGCTGGCGGAAATTGTTGGCCAGAACCGCGCCCAGGAAGCCGTGCGCTTCGCGCTCGCCATGCCCCACAGCGGGTACAACGTCTACGCGGTCGGCCGCAACGGGCTTGGCAAGCGCACCATGATGCTTCGCTACCTTGAGCATCACGTGGACACCGAACACAGTAGCCATGACTGGTGCTATGTGGCGAACTTCGAGGAACCGCGGGTGCCCAAGGTGCTGCGGCTGCCGGCTGGTAAGGGCACCACGCTCAAGCAGGACATGGAAAAGCTGATGGGGCGGCTGATGAAAATCATCCCCCAGACGTTCGACAGTGACAGTTTTCTGGAACGCTCTGAACAGCTGAAAAGCGAATACGGCAAGAAGCAGGAAGACGAGCTGGAAAAGGTGGCCGCTCAGGCCCGTCGCAAGAAAGTCAGCCTGACCATTTCCACACCCGGCGGGTATCGTCTGGTGGCTATGAACGGCGACGAGCCACACACGGCGGAGTCGTTCAAGAACCTGACGGATCAGCAACGGGACAAATTCGAAGAGGACATTAATCGCCTCGAGAAAAAGCTGCGTCAGGCGCTGCGCAAGCTGGCGGACTGGGAGCAGGACTACGCCGAAGAACAGCAGGCCCTGAATCAGGAAACCCTCGAGGGTATTTCCGGGCATCAGCTGGATGAGCTGGTGGCGCGGTACAAGGAACTGCCCGAAGTGGTTGAGTATATCGAGGCGGTTCGCAAGGATATGGCTGAAAACCTCGATATTTTCCTCGAGGACAACGAGGAGCAGGCGGCGATTGCCTATGCCTCCCTCGATAAGAAGATGCCCCGCCGCTATCTGGTCAACGTGCTGGTGCATCAGAAAACGGACGAGGTTCCGGTGGTTGTGGAAGATAACCCCACCTACCACAACCTGTTCGGCTACGTGGAAAACGTCACCTATAAAGGCACTGTGTTCACCGATTTTTCCCTGATTCGGCCGGGCAGTATCCATCGTGCTAACGGCGGCTACTTGTTGATGGATGCCATCAAGGTGCTGGAGCAGCCGTTTGTGTGGGACGCGCTCAAGCGGGCCTTGCGTTCCAAGTCGATACAGATCAACTCCCTGGAGCGGGAGTTGACGCTGTCAGGCACCATTTCCATTGAGCCGGAAGCCATCCCGCTGGAAGTGAAACTGGTGCTGTTCGGTGACCGGGAAACCTGGTTGCTGCTGCAGGATTACGATCCGGAGTTCAGCGAACTGTTCCGGGTCACGGCGGATTTTGAGAACGAAATGTACCGCTCGGATGACAGCCAGATTCTGTACGCCAAATTCATCGCCAGCCTGGTCAGTGAAAAGAAACTGTTGCACTGCTCTAACAAGGCGGTGGCAAGAATTATTGAATACAGCGCTCGTATGGCGGAACACCAGGACCGGCTCTCCCTGCATGCCGCGGATATTGCCAATCTCTTGCGGGAGTCGGATTTCTGGGCCCGCCAGGCCGGGGCGAAGCTGATTCAGGATTTGCACGTGGAGCGGGCGCTGGAGAGTGCCAAATACCGCAGCAGCCGGATTCGCGATCAGTTCTACGATTCCATCCGTGACGGCTCAACGCTGGTGTCTACTGTTGGCACCTGTGTGGGGCAGGTGAATGCGCTGTCGGTGTTATCCACCGGCGGTTTCGAGTTCGGCTTGTCCAACCGCATTACGGCCACCTGCTATTATGGAGACGGTGCGGTGATGGATATCGAGCGAGACGTCAAACTCGGCGGTAACATCCATTCCAAGGGTGTGATGATTCTCAGCAGCTGGCTGGCAGCGCACTTTGCGGTGAATGACCCCATGCACCTGTCGGCAAGTCTCACCTTTGAGCAAAACTACGGTGAAGTCGACGGTGACAGCGCGTCGCTGGCGGAGTTGTGTGCGCTGGTATCCGCGTTGTCGGAACTGCCGGTGCGGCAGGATCTGGCGATCACCGGTTCGATAAACCAGTTTGGCGAAGTACAGCCGATTGGCGGCGTGAACGAGAAAGTTGAGGGTTTTTTCAATACCTGTCAGCTTAAGGGCGGTCTGACTGGAACTCAGGGGGTCATTGTGCCGTCTACCAATGTTCAGAACCTGATGTTGGACAGTGAGGTGGTCCAGGCAACGCGAAAAGGCCAGTTCGCCGTATATTCTGTGGCGCGTGCGGAAGAGGCGATCACCCTGTTGCTGGGCAAACCCGCCGGTAAAGCCGATGAGAACGGCCGGTACCCGAAGCAGAGTGTTTTTGGCATTATCCAGCAACGGCTCGAAAAGATGCGCGAGCACGAGCGTCAGGAGCACGCCCGGGACGAGCATAAAGATCCGTCGATCCACTGACCGGCCCTGATAATAAAGAACAGGAGAGCAAGTGCACATGACTGATATCCAGCAATCCGTTTACGTGGTCGAGGATGACGAGGCCGTTCGGGATTCCCTCGAATTGCTGCTGAAGTCCGATGGCAAGCCAGTAAAAACCTATGAGAATGCGACCGCGTTCCTCGGAGACTATTCCGAGAAGATGGCCGGCTGCATTGTGCTGGATATCCGCATGCCGGGCATGGACGGCATGGAGCTTCAGAAAAAGCTCAATGAAAAGCACTCCATTCTGCCCATCATCTTTGTGACGGGTCACGGCGACGTGCCCATGGCGGTCGATGCAATGAAAGAAGGGGCCGTGGATTTCATCCAGAAACCCTATCGGGAAGAGGCGTTGCTGGAAAAGATAGAGGCGGCGTTGGAGCAGGATCTGGAGCAGCGCAAGTCGCTGGATGAGAAACAGGAAATTATCAAACGCATCAAGAGCCTTACCCCGCGTGAGCATGAGATTATGGATCGCATGATTGCCGGTCAGGCCAACAAGGTGATCGCCATCGAGCTGGAGATCAGCCAGCGTACCGTCGAGATTCACCGCTCCCGGGTGATGCACAAGATGGGCACCCACTCCCTCGCGCATCTGGTTCGTATGGTCCTGTCCGTAAAGGACCTTATCGACGCCCGTTGATTCGGCCGGCATGATACGGATAATTTTCCAACCGGCCCTTTTATATGACTGCAGTTGTCAGCGAGACTGAAGAGACAACGGTTCTTCTGGTGGATGACAATCCCCAGAACCTGAAAGTGCTCTATGAAACCCTGAAAGACAAAGGTTATCGCCTGCTGATTGCAAACGATGGCGAAAAGGCCCTGGATCTGGCGCATCGTCACCAGCCGGAGGTGATCCTGCTGGACATCATGATGCCGGAACTGGACGGCTATCAGGTGTGTCAGCGTCTGAAGGCCGACCCCGTGACCTCCGACAGCGCCGTGGTGTTCCTCTCTGCGCTGGACGATGTCCAGGCCAAGGTCAAAGGTTTTTCACTTGGCGGCGCCGATTACATCTCCAAGCCTTTCCAGGCCCAGGAAGTCATTGCCCGGGTCAAGACCCACGCCCGCGTTATCCGCCTTGAAAGAGAGCTGCAGGCCCGCAACCGTCAGCTCGAGAACGATCAGGCCCGCATTCTGAATGCCATCAGCGAAGGGATCTACGGGCTCGATGCGGGCGGCAACATCGTGTTTGCCAACCCGGCCGCGGCACTCATCATGCGCAGCCCGGTCGAGGAACTGATTGGCCGAAACTTCTTCAAATTGCATATGGCGACCAGCGGTGACGAGTTTGCGCTTTTGCCGGTGCAGGCCACCTGCCAGCAGGGTGTGGCTGAAAACCAGCGTGACATTGCTCTGCTGCGGGCGGACGGCAGCTCGTTTCCGGCCGAGTACCGCTCTACCCCAAAACTGGAAGGGGACACCCTGTACGGCGCGGTGGTGGTGTTCCGGGATATTACCACCGAGCTGGAGAACGAGCAGGAGCTGGATGCCGCCAGAGAGCTGGTGCAGGAACAACGTGATCAGCTGGCCCACGCGTCGCGGCTGTCCACCATGGGGGAAATGGCTGCGGGATTTGCCCATGAAGTCAATCAGCCGCTGACTGCGATCACTAATTACGCCCGCGTTGCCAAACGCATGACGGCGAAAGACACCCTTGACCGGGAGCTGCTGCAGGAAACCCTCGACAAAATCGAGGCTCAGTCCCATCGCGCCAGTGAGATCATCCGCCGCATCCGCCGGTTCATGAAAAAACCGGCGACGGGCAAAGAGGTGCTGTCGGTTCCGGCGCTGCTGGAAGACACCCGCCAGTTTGCGGAAGTGGATATGCGCAATAACGAAGGTGGCATTGAGGTCACGGTGGACGACAGCCTGCCTGAGGTGCTGGCGGATCCGATCCAGGTCCAGCAGGTGGCCCTCAACCTGATCCGTAACGCCCTGGAGTCAACCCGCGGCACGGGGTCATCCGTTCCGGTGGAGGTGTCTGCGGCCCTGTGTGGCAGCGGCTGTGTGCGCATTGAGGTGCGCGACCACGGTACCGGATTGCCGGAGGGCGCTGAGGACAAGTTGTTCCTGCCGTTCTACACCACCAAGCAGGACGGTATGGGCATTGGGCTGTCGATGTGCCGCTCGCTGATCCAGGCGCAGGGTGGTGACATCGGCTTCGAGCGCCCCGAGGATGGCGGCGCCCGTTTCTATTTCACTTTACCCGTTGCCGGTGCTGTCGCCAACGCCTGCCGGGCTGACTAGCCCCAGCTCACCTCACCGGTCAGGTGAGGTGCATCCCCTTTCGCATTCAGCAATTGATAATCCCAGTTTCCGGAGCCGGCTTGCCAGTTCAGTTGAGCAGTGCCTGGCAGGAACAGGGGTTTCTTGAATTGGCAGCTGGCCGTCACATTGGTGCCGTTCCAGCCCGGCTGTTGTTCCAGGCAGGCCAGGGCCCGTGCCTTACTCCACATGCCGTGGGCGATAGCGCGGGGAAATCCAAAGGCCTTGGCCGTCAGCGCGTGTAGGTGAATCGGATTGCGGTCACCGGAAACGCCGGCGTACTGGCGGCCGATGAATTCCGGTGCCTTGATGTTCACGGTATTGGGAAAGCGTTGCAGTTCGGGCGGCTGGCCTGTACCGGATGAACCGCCGGCTTGGGGCTGGCGGAACAGAGTGGTGCTGTTTTCTTCCCACACCAGCCTGCCGGCGGACCGCGCCTCGGTGATCAGATCAAATTCCAGTCCCTTCGAGCCCTGTTTCTGGCCGCCCAGGCGCACATCAATATCCAGCGTTTCGCCAATGCCGATGGGACGGTGCTGGGTGATGGTGTTGCGCAGGTGCACCAGTCCCAGTAAGGGCAGGGGAAAGGTCTTTTCGGTCAACAGTTTCAGGTGCAGCGGGAATGCCAGGATGTGCGGCCAGGTGATGGGCACGCTGGTCTGCGACGAAAAGCCGCACACTTTGCGATAGCGGTCGAGGTTATCGTTGGCTGTGCTGACACCCACCAGCCGCGCCCGCAGGTCGGGAATGACGATGTCGGAGCCGGCACTCTGCCCCTTTGGCAGAACGGCCTTGCCATACAGTGACCAGAGCGAGGGGGGGGTGTTCTGATAGATCGAGATATCCGGCATGGTATTGAAACTCCAACACGTTGAAACAGTTATAGGGCGTTTGGTGACTGAAAAGCGAGGACGTTTTACATATTCTGGTACAACTGTGCGCGCGTGGCCTGATATGCTTTAATATGAGACCAAAGTCTCAAAGTCTGGCAAACCCGGCCAGATCCGACATTGACTTGGCTCACAGCGGAGAGTGTCCGATGGGCCAAGGCGTTATCCAAACACAACTATAAAGCGGGATGTTATGCAGGAACTTCGTGACGCAGGAGTGATGTTACGTCTGATCTACGAGGCGATGAAAAGGAAAGGTATCGACACGCATGCGATATTCAGCCGTTTGGGTGTTGACGAAAATTACGTATACACCGATCAGTTAAGAACCCCCCATAGCGCTCAGGTCTACTTCTGGCAAGCCGTCGAGGATGTATCCCGTGACCCTGACATCGGATTGCATCTGGGGCAGCTGCTCCCTGCCTACAAAGGGCAGGTGCTTGAGTATCTGTTTCTGAGCAGTCCCACCTTTGGTGAAGGTCTGCGCCGGGCACAGAACTATCAGCGTCTGCTCAGCGATGCCGCCAACACCGATTTTTTCATCGAAGGCGATGAGGCCTGCATGGTGCTGGACGCCGCCTCCGAGGTAATCAGCCGGCTGAGGCACTTCAACGAGTGTTTCGTGCAGGGCATTATTATTTTCTTCAAATCGATCACCAACGATCAGTTTGGGCCATCCCGCATTGAGTTTGAACATGAACGTGAAGCCGGTCATGAACATGTGGAGGAGATTCTCGGCTGTAAGGTGGTGTTCGGCGCCGAGGAAAACCGCCTGTACTTCCCCGTCGAGATGCTTTCCCACGCCTCGCCCCATGCCGAGCCCGAGCTGCTGGACCTGCATGAACGTTTTGCCAGTGAGCAGGTTGCCCGGCTCGAGAAAAAAGACATCGTTGGCCAGGTCGAACGTATCGTGGCGGAGCTGCTGGATAGCGGTGAGGTCACGCTGGATGCGGTGGCCGAAAGGCTGGGCATCAAGCCCCGCACGTTGCGCACCCGTTTGACCGAAGCCGAGACCAGCTTCAACCAGGTGCTTGCCGATTTCCGCTACCGCCTGGCGCGGCAGCTGCTGGCCACGACCGATGAGTCCATTGACGAGATCGTCTATCTGACGGGGTTTTCAGAGCCCAGCACCTTCTATCGTGCATTCAAGCGCTGGTCCGGCATGACGCCGATCGAATACCGCAAAACCGCACAGGGCAAGGACGCGATGGTTGATGCCATGTAATTGGGTCAACGTCTGTGAAGTTTTTTCGGAAAAAGCGTTGACATAAACGGGGGCGTCTTTATAATGCGCCCTCGTTGTCACCAAGCAGTCAGGCCCCTGATTGTGGTGGATGGAAGAGCTTGATCTTAAACGAGAAAGCGGTTGCATCCTGAAGGTGATGGCTCACGCGGAGCGGTAGTTCAGCTGGTTAGAATACCGGCCTGTCACGCCGGGGGTCGCGGGTTCGAGTCCCGTCCGCTCCGCCATTTTTCCTTCTCTCTGAATTCCGATTCTCTCCCTGTTCCTTATTCTCTAGCGTATCCCTTTGCGCGTCTGTTCCTCATGAAACTGTTTTCTGTGCTCGCCCGGGCTGATGCCGAACCATCGTTTGTAAGCCTTGTGGAATGCCGCCGGGTTGGCAAAGCCGAGAAGCCAGGCGATCTCGGCCAGTGCGTTTCGGGTTTCCCGGATGTAGTCGCCGGCCAGATCTTTGCGGGTATCGTCCAACAGCTCCCTGAATCCCGTATGCTCCTCCGCCAGTTGCCGCTGTAGCGTCCATGGGGAGGTGCCCAGCCGTGTGGCCACGGTGTCCAGTGAGGGCGTGGTGCCCTGCAGCAAGGGCATGAGCAGATCCCGTACCCGGTCCCCGGTGGTCCAGCCGCCGCGTATACGTGTCAGCGCCTCGTCGCATTGCCGGGTGAGTGACGCGTACATGGCAGGCTGGGCTTGTCGCGACGGCAGCGACCCGACGCCCGGAGCCAGGATCAACTGGTTATGACGGGCGCCAAACTGCACCGGGCAGGCGAACCAGGCTTCGAATGCGTCATCGAGGCCGATGGACGGGTACTCGATGGTTACCCGCTCCAGCGCCCGATGTTCACCGCTGATAATGCGCACAAAGCGGGTCCAGGCTGCCAGAACAGAATCCACCACGAAATAATTGAACACATTGTAGGGACGAATGGAGTAGAAGTGCGCCTGCTCGCCGTTTCCCGTGGTGCTGGCTGCGCCGCGGCTGTTGCGGCTGGTCAGCAGGCTGTAGCGAATCAGGGTGGCAAGGGCGCCTGCTGTGGTGGGTGCGCATTGCGCGGCCAGTCCGGCGATGCCTGCATCCACTGGCCGCGTCAGCTCACCCATGGTCAGGCCTATCGCCCGGTTGCCAGTCAGTTCGATGGCTGCCTGCCCGAGCCGCATGAATCGCGGAATGCTGATGCGGGCATCGGGAGAGGTGAGGGTCTCACTGGTCAGACCGAATCGCTCCATCAAGGCGGCAGCATCATGCCCCTCTTCGGCAATGGCCCGCATGAGCACGGAGACATAGAGCACGCTGATGTCGCCGAGTGAATTTCGAGGCTTTCTGCCGGCCTGGTTCATCATGGTGTGTATGGATGCCTTTGTCTTACATGTTATCCAGGGATAATAAAATGTAATTCAGGGATATTGTTCAAAGCAAGGGGCATCGGTAATTTAGAGACACCAACAAGACAGGCGCCGGCGACATGACCGGCTACCGAGATTTCCTGACCACGGTGTTCCCCGAGGAGAGAGACAATGACCGCAGCATCAACACCCGGCATGACCAAGTACCCGAATCTGCTGGAGCCGCTGGATCTGGGCTTTACCCGCCTGCGTAACCGGACCCTGATGGGCTCCATGCACACCGGTCTGGAGGAAGCCAAAAACGGCTTCGACCGGTTGGCCGCTTTCTATGCCGAGCGCGCACGCGGCGGTGCGGGGCTGATTGTGACCGGGGGCATTGCGCCCAACGAAGAGGGTGGTGTGTTTCAGCACGCGGCGAAAATGACCAACGAAGAGGAATCGGACCGGCACAAGGTCATTACCAAAGCCGTTCATGACGCCGATGGCAAAATCTGTATGCAGATTCTCCATGCCGGTCGCTATGCCTATTCGCCATCCCTGGTCGCACCGTCAGCGATTCAGGCACCGATCAATCCGTTCACGCCCAGGGAACTGGACGAAGCCGGCATCGAGAAACAGATTCAGGCTTACGCAGACTGCGCCGCCCTGGCCCAGCGGGCCGGCTACGACGGCGTGGAAATCATGGGCTCGGAAGGCTATTTCATCAACCAGTTCATTGTCTCCCACACCAACCACCGCACCGATGGCTGGGGTGGCAGTTACGAGAATCGAATTCGTCTGCCCATCGAGATTGTGCGTCGTGTCCGTGAGCGGGTCGGGGCCAATTTCATTCTGGTGTACCGTCTGTCCATGCTGGACCTGATTGAAGATGGCAGCACCTGGGATGAAGTGGTTCACCTGGCAAAAGAAATCGAGAAGGCCGGCGCGACCATCATCAACACCGGGATCGGCTGGCACGAAGCGCGGGTTCCGACCATCGCCACCTCGGTTCCGCGGGGCGCGTTCAGCAAGGTCACTGCGCGCCTGAAAGGCGAGGTGTCAATTCCGCTGGTCACCACCAACCGTATCAACATGCCGGATGTGGCCGAAAAGATTCTGGCGGACGGCGACGCCGATATGGTGTCCATGGCGCGCCCATTCCTGGCGGATGCGGATCTGGTGCTGAAGGCCGCTCAGGACCGGGCTGACGAGATCAACACCTGCATCGGCTGCAACCAGGCCTGCCTGGACCATACCTTCAGTGGCAAGCTGACGTCCTGCCTGGTCAACCCCCGTGCCTGTCACGAAACCGAGTTGACCTACGTGAAAACCGCGGCGCCGAAGAACATCGCCGTTGTCGGTGCCGGTCCTGCCGGTCTGGCCTTCGCCACCGTGGCAGCGGAGCGTGGTCATCAGGTGACCCTGTTCGATGCGGGCAGCGAGATTGGCGGTCAGTTCAACGTTGCCAAGCGTATTCCCGGCAAGGAAGAATTTTATGAAACCCTGCGCTATTTTCGCGTCATGCTGGACAAGCACGGCGTGGACGTTCGCTTGAATACGCGAGTTGATGCCGAGGAATTGAAGACCAGCGGTTTTGAGCATGTGGTGCTGGCTACCGGTGTGATGCCGCGCATCCCGGAAATAGAGGGTGTGGATCACCCCAAGGTGATCGGCTACCTGGATGCCTTGCTGGAGCGTAAGCCGGTCGGCCAGCGGGTTGCGGTCATCGGAGCCGGTGGTATCGGTTTTGATGTGTCCGAATTCATTGTCCACAAAGGCTCCTCGGCGGCCCTGGATCCGGACCACTTCATGCGGGAGTGGGGCGTTGATCTCAGTGTTGAGCACCGCGGCGGCATTCAGGGCGTGACGCCGGAATTACCGGAGCCGGCCCGTGAGGTGTATCTGCTGCAGCGCAAGGCGTCGAAAGTCGGTAAAAATCTGGGTAAGACCACGGGCTGGATTCACCGCACCTCGCTCAAGAACCGGCAGGTTCAGATGATGCCCGGCGTGACGTATCGCAAGATTGATGATCAGGGCCTGCACATTACGGTTACTCCCAAGGGCGCAGAGCAGGGCGAAGACAGACTGCTGCCGGTGGATACCATCATCCTCTGTGCCGGTCAGGAGCCGCTGCGAGAGCTGCAACAGGGTCTGGAGTCGGCCGGGCTTGCGGTTCACCTGATCGGAGGTGCGGATGTGGCGGCAGAGCTGGACGCCAAACGTGCCATCGATCAGGGCAGTCGTCTCGCCGCGGAGATCTGATCACAAAACGTTTCAGTTTTTCGCTGTCCCCCGCCGTCAGTCTCGCTAGACTATGATGGTTAGAGCAGTCAGATAATAAAATCTGGCCCGAGACCCTGCAGGGTCCGGGCCGGGTTGCTGGCACCCATGTTCGCGGCGTACCGTTCAGATGGAACAGTCTGGGGTGCCGGGCGTTCTGGTGTCAGGTTTGAACGAGCGGGGAGTCAACGATGGTATCTGCCGACCAGGCAAGTGATGGTTATTCGGCGGTGTTTTTCATGGATGGCAGCAACGTGTCGCGGCAAATGCGGGCGACAGAGTTTGGTGCTTTTCTGGACGGTTATGTCGGGCTTTCAGACCTGGCGGAAACCGACGTCAGGGCGGTGTTGGTAAACCTTGGGGGCGATCTTCTGGTCCGCTCGCTGGTGTTTTTCCGGATTTACTTTGACGAGGAAGGCCGCGCCGATAGCCATTGGAATATCCCCATCGAAAAACTGGCTCTGGTGGGCGCCAAGGGGCCTGACATGGGGGCCGGCCCTATCCGCCTCGTATGTCGCAGCCAATGTCCGGATCCCGCTGTAGCGCCAGAGCTCTGGGATCCGGATATGACTCCGGGCAGCAATACCTTTCAATTCATCCGCAAGGCGATTGAGGCTAACAGTCTCAAGTTCCGCAAGGTTGAGCCCGCACAGGAAGAACAGATTCCCACCCTGGCCGCCGAGCCACCGCAGGCAGAGACTGCAGATCGGGCCCGCCTGGCCCAGCTGATTCGTGAGCAGCGGCTGCGCATCAAGACGCTGCAGAGTGTGCACCGGGATTCACTGGCTGATATCCAGCGCGAGCATCGCCTGGAAATGCAGGCGCTGCGCAGCGAGATGTCGGCGCTTGAGCAGAAATATGAGCGCCAGCGGTTGAGCAATGAGCAGTTGAAGACGCGCCTGGCTGAGCGTAACGAGCAGTACCTCACCATGCAGGAGCAGATTGCCCGTAACGCAGAGCAGGATGTTCGGCAGGACGCCAACAGCGATGCAGAAATGGTTCTGATCCGGGAGCAATTGGAGCGCAAAAAGCGGGAGCTGGAGGTCAGGGACGAAAAGATCGTGGCTCTCGAGCAGGAAAACTATGACCTCCGGCACCAGGAGCCGGTAGAGAACTCGGTGATGGAGCAGCTGCAGCGGCAGTCGGTTTTCCTGGTGGCGTATCACGCCGGGGTGGGGCACCTGACTCTGCCGTACGAGGATATTGAAACCTACTTTCGCAATCCGGTGGCTTACGCCGCCGAGCGGTGTGGTCTCAACGAACCCGCCTATCGCGAATGGCTCGAGCATTACGAAAACCCGGTGTGCCTGCATCCGGGCGACGACGGCGAGCCCTGTGGCGAGCCGGTGATGCGCGTAAGCCAGCCGGCGGATTTCCAGGCGGGTACCGACGACCGCTGTGAAAAACACCGTGAGCCGGTCACAGCCTGAACGGATTTGTCCTCCAGACTGAGTCTTTTTTCAGATTCCCGGTAACTTTCGTTAAACTGTCCCGAGACGGTCACCGGCGTTGCGTTATTGGCCGGCTCCATTCCCGACACCACAGGAAGCTACATGGATCAATTCAGGAATATCGGCGTCATTGGCCGTATGGGCAGCGTCAAAGTGGTCGAATCCCTGCGCCAGCTCAAGCAATACCTGGTCAACAATAATTATCACGTCATTATCGAGGAAGACACCGCCAGTATGTTGCCGGGCCATGGACTCCAGGTGGCAAGCAAGAAACTGCTGGGTGAAATCTGTGATCTGGTTATTGTCGTTGGGGGTGATGGCAGCCTGCTGGGCGCCGCGCGTGAGCTGGCAAAATCCAAAATCCCCTTGCTCGGCGTGAATCGTGGTCGCCTGGGCTTTCTGACGGACATTTCGCCCTCTGACCTGGAAGAGCGTCTGGGCCAGGTGCTGCAGGGAGAGTTCATCGAGGAAACCCGGTTTCTGCTGGATGGCAATGTGGAGCGTAACGGCCAGCCCCTGGGCTTTGGTACAGCGCTCAACGATGTGGTGTTGCACCCTGGTAAATCGACACGGATGATCGGGTTCGACCTGTTTATCGACGGGCATTTTGTATACAGCCAGCGCTCGGACGGATTGATTGTATCGACACCGACCGGTTCCACCGCCTACTCGCTCTCGGCGGGCGGCCCTATCATGCACCCCAAGCTGGACGCGGTTGTACTGGTTCCCATGTTCCCCCACACTCTCAGCAGCCGTCCGATCGTGGTCGACGGTAAAAGCGAGATCAAGCTGGTGATCGGCGAAACCAACGAAACCTACCCCCAGATCAGTTTCGACGGACAGATGAACATTGCCTGTGCGCCCGGTGACATCATCCGTATCACCAAAAAGCCGTTCAAGATCCGCCTGATCCATCCGGTTGATCACAATTTTTACGCCACATGCCGCGATAAGCTGGGCTGGGCCAGTGAGATTGCAGCGAGTTGAGCATGCCAGTACAGGGAAACGCCGCGAGTCGCGGCTACGACATTATTGGTGATATCCACGGATGCGGCCACACACTGACCCGACTACTGGATCAGATGGGCTACCGCAAGATCAACGGTGTTTACCAGCACCCGAAGCGGCAGGCGATTTTCATTGGCGACATCATCGATCGCGGCCCGCGCATCCGTGAGGCGCTGCACCTCGTTCGGGACATGGTAGAGCATGGGTCGGCGCGCATTGTCATGGGTAACCACGAATACAACGCGTTGGGCTATTGCACTCGCGCCCGCCCCGGCAGCGGCCGGAAGTGGCTGCGTGAACACAATGCCCGCCATGACCGTCTGATCCGGGAAACCCTTGAGCAGTTTGATCATTACCCCCATGAGTGGAATGAATTTCTTGAATGGTTCTACACCATCCCTCTGTTTATCGAAGAGGACGGGTTTCGGGTGGTGCACGCATGCTGGGACGGCGATCTGATTGAAAAATTCAAGCAATCCCAGGGCGGTGCCTGCATTGATGAGGACTTTCTGCACGCCTCGTCGGCCATTGAGTCGTTTGCCGGCCAGGTCATGGATACGCTGCTGCGGGGAACGGATCTGCGCCTGCCCGAAGGGGTAAAGATTACGGGTAAAGACGGCTATGTGCGGGAGTTCTTCCGCACCAAGTTCTGGGCAGACAACCCGCAGACCTACGCTGACGTTGTGTTCCAGCCGGACCCGCTGCCGCCGGAAGTGGCACGCATGAAACTGACCGACGAGGAGCGCAAACAGCTGATTTCCTACCCCGCAGGGGAGCCACCGGTGTTTGTCGGTCATTACTGGATGGACAGCAGCCCGGCACCCCTCAAGGCCAATGTCGCCTGTATCGATTACAGCGCCGTAAAATATGGCCGGTTAGTGGCCTATCGCATGGATGGTGAACGTACGTTGTCCAAAGACAAGTTCGTGTGGGTGGATGTGGATCGACCGGAGCGGTCGGATTACCCCACCAGCGAAGACAGCGTGGCGAGGTAGCCGGTGTATCGTGTCAAACAGTTGGATGCCAGCCTGGACCTGGCGGGTTTCAGTCAGTGGTTGCGGGAGCAGGGGGTAGGCCACCGCATTACCGAAGAGGGCGGGTTCCAGGTGCTCTGGCTGGAAAACCCTGATCATACCGACCCGGTGCTGGAGGCGCTGGATCGCTTCCTCTCCGAGCCAGAGGTGCAGCAAGCGGTCAACGCGACCAGCCAGTCTCCGGTTTTTGTGGCTGGCCGATGGCAGCCGTCACCCCGCCATGCACCGCTGGTGCTGGCGATGATCGTGATCGCCGCGACAGTGGCCTGGGTCACGGATATGGGGCGCAGTCAGCTGTCCACTGTGCTGATGATGGTGGATCCCCAGAACTTTGCCTGGAACACCCTGTCAGCAAGGGTAGAGGCGCTCAGAGAAACGCTGACCGCAGGCCAGGTCTGGCGCCTGATTTCGCCGGATTTTCTGCATTTCAGCTGGACCCACATCATTTTCAATTCGGTGATGCTCTGGTTCCTCGGCAGCCAGGTTGAATGGTTTGATGGCAAGGCTCGGCTGCTGGTGTTGGTTGTGTTTGCCAGCCTGGTCTCTAACGGCTTGCAGTATTTCGTGTCCGGGCCGCTGTTTGGCGGCCTGTCGGGCGTGGTCTACGGCATTCTCGGGTATTGCTGGCTCAGCCAGCGCCGGCTGCCACGATTCCAGTTTCCGCCCGCGCTGGTGACGTTCGCCGTGGTTTGGATGGTGATCGGATTTACACCGTTGCCGGAAATGCTCGGGTTGGGTCGCATGGCCAATGAGGCTCACCTGGGCGGGTTTATTGCCGGGCTGGCACTGGCGGTCACGATGCCTGTACGCCGCCCCGCACGATAACGACGGCAAAAAAAAGCCCCGCCAAAAGGCGAGGCATGAAAAGAGCTTAAAGCTCCTGATGAGAGAGACCAAATGAATACGACCTTCGTCATTTGGTGCAATAATGATAATGGTTATCATTTATATCTGTCAACCGGTTGCATATAATTTTTCTGGGCACGCCCACAGGAGGCCAAGATGACCTATGAAGAACTGATCGAACGGCTGGACCCGACGGTTTACGCCAACCTGCGGCGTTCACTCGAGCTCGGCAAGTGGCCCGACGGCCGCAAGCTGACCCCCGAGCAGCGGGAGATCAGTCTGGAGGCGGTGATTTATTACGAGAACCTCCACAACATTCCCGAAACTGAGCGCACCGGCTACCTGGACCGCGGCCGCAAAGCCGGAACGGCCTGTGACCCGTCGGTGAAACAGAGCTCGAGTCAGGCCGCGGTGGATCCGTCACAGTTCGTTGAGGTCAAATCTTGAGCCCACTGGTGGATGTCAGTGGCCGGTTGCGGAAAATGCCTGCAGAGGCGGGTAAACCGGTGGATTACGTGGTCCGCGTTGGAGATACCCGGGTTCCGCTCAACGAGTTGATTGGCCACCCGGTGCAGATCGATTATGACGGTGTCATTCGCTGTATCCACTGTGACCGCAAGACTAAGAAGAGTTTCAGTCAGGGCTACTGCTATCCCTGCTTCCGGAAACTGGCGGCTTGCGACACCTGTATCATGAGTCCGGAGAAGTGCCACTACCATGAGGGCACCTGTCGTGAGCCCGAATGGGGCGAGACCCATTGTATGGTGGAACATGTGGTCTATCTGGCAAACTCGTCAGGATTGAAAGTCGGGATTACCCGCGGCTCCCAGGTGCCCACCCGATGGATCGACCAGGGCGCGGTGGATGCCATTCCGATGCTGAGGGTCGCCACGCGGCAACTGGCGGGATTTGTTGAGGTCGCCTGCAAACAGCATGTGGCAGACCGCACCAACTGGCGCGCTATGCTCAAAGGCGACGTCGCCGATCTGGACCTGGCCGCAGAGCGTGAACGTCTGCTGGCGCTGATTGTCGATGATCTGGCGCAGTTGAGAGCGGCCCACGGCGAGGATGCCTTGCGGACAACAGACGAGCCGGCACTGGGTCTCAGTTACCCGGTTGAGGTCTGGCCGCAGAAGATCAAAACCCATAATCTCGACAAGGCGCCGTCGGCAGAAGGCGTTCTTGAGGGGATCAAGGGGCAGTACCTGATGCTCGATACCGGTGTGATCAATATCCGCAAGTACACCGGCTACGACGTGCGCTTCCGGGTATTTCCCAAGTCCTGACCCCCGTCACTACCGATCGGGCGAGAGCATCGTGTATCCGTGCCGCCCGCAACGAATTTCTGGAGACAGCGAATGCGTACCAGCCAGCCACAGACCATTTATCTGAACGACTATCGCGTGCCGGCCTTTCTGGTGGACCACGTCGACCTCCGCTTCGAGCTGTTCGAGGACGGTGCCCGCGTGCACAGCGTGTTGTCCCTGCGACGTAACCCGGACTCGGGTGACCGCTCGGGCGCGCTTGAGCTGGATGGTGACAGCTTGAGGCTGGAATCCGTGGCCCTCAACGGCACCCCCCTGAGCGCCGGGCAATACGAGGATCTCGGTGATCGGTTGGTGGTGGCAGGCGTCCCGGAGGCGTTCGAGCTGGCGGTGGTGACCTGGATCGAGCCCCAGAACAACACCCGTCTTGAGGGGCTGTACAAGTCGTCCGGTATGTTCTGCACCCAGTGTGAGGCCGAGGGATTTCGTTGCATTACCTATTTTCCGGACCGGCCCGATGTGATGGCCCGCTTCCGCACGCGGATTGAGGCCGACAAGACCGCCTATCCGATTTTGCTCTCGAACGGCAATGACACCGAGCAGGGGGATCTGGCCGACGGTCGTCATTATGTGACCTGGGAAGATCCGTTCCCGAAACCCTGCTATCTGTTCGCCCTGGTGGCCGGCAATCTGGTGGAAAAACGCGACACTTTCACCACCGTATCGGATCGGGCTATTGACCTGCGCATGTACGTAGAACCCCGCAACGCCGAGAAATGCGACTACGCGATGGATTCCCTGAAGCGCTCCATGCGTTGGGATGAGCAGGTCTATGGACGTGAGTACGATCTGGACATTTTCATGATCGTTGCCGTGGATGACTTCAATATGGGGGCGATGGAGAATAAGGGGCTGAATATTTTCAACTCCTCCTGCGTGCTGGCCAGCCAGGACACTGCAACCGATCTGGCGTTCCAGCGCATCGAGGCAATCGTCGCTCATGAGTACTTCCACAACTGGTCCGGCAATCGGGTGACCTGTCGCGACTGGTTCCAGCTCAGTCTGAAAGAAGGTTTCACTGTATTCCGGGATTCCCAGTTCTCCTCCGACATGGGGTCGCCCACCGTCAAGCGCATCGAGGATGTTACGCTGCTCAGAACGGCTCAGTTCGCCGAGGATGGCGGTCCCATGGCGCATCCGGTGCGCCCCGCCTCCTATATGGAGATTTCCAACTTCTACACGCTGACGATCTATGAGAAAGGCGCGGAAGTGGTGCGCATGATCCACACCCTGTTGGGGCCGGACCTGTTCCGTAAGGGCAGTGATCTGTATTTTGACCGGCATGACGGCCAGGCCGTCACCACCGACGATTTTGTGACAGCGATGGAGGACGCCAGTGGGCGTGATCTCTCCCAGTTCCGATTGTGGTATGAACAGGCCGGCACACCCGTACTTGACGTCAGTGACCATTACGACGACGAGGGCGGTACCTACAGCCTGACCATTACGCAGAACATTCCCGACACTCCGGGGCAGAAAGGCAAGAAGCCCCAGCACATACCTTTTGCCCTCGGACTGCTCGACAGCCAGGGCGGGGACATGGCGCTGAATCTGGCCGGTGAGGGCGGTGAGGCTCCGGCGGAACGGGTGCTGGATCTGACAGAAGCCAGCCACACGTTCGAATTCACCGGCGTTTCAGAGCGCCCGGTGCCCTCGTTGCTGCGACAGTTTTCCGCACCGGTGCGGGTTGTCTACCCCTGGACCCGGGAGCAATTGCTGTTCCTGATGAGCCACGATACGGACGGGTTCAATCGCTGGGATGCCGGTCAGCGGCTGGCGGTTGACGTAATCCAGTCATTGGTTGGGGCTCCCGCCGATGCGGAGATAGAGCCCAGGCTGGCAGCCGCTTATCGCCAGCTGCTGTCGGATGAATCTCTGGATCAGGCGTTGGTAGCCAAGATGATGCAGCTGCCGTCAGAGGCCTATCTGATCGAACTGGCAAACAGTCCGGACGTGCAGGCCATTCACCAGGCGCGGGAGCGCGTGCTCGGCCATTTGGCTGGCGCACTGCGGCCGGATTTGCTCAACTGTTATCAGCGGCACGGCGCTAAAGGCGACTACGGTCTGTCTCCGCAAGAGGTTGCCGGGCGCAGCCTTCGCAATACCGCGTTGGCGTGGCTGCTTCATATTGACGACAAAGAGGGGCGGGACCTGGCCATCCGGCAGTTCGGTGAAGCAGATAATATGACCGACCGGCTCGGTGCGCTGCGCGCGCTGGTGAATTCAGGCTTTGTCAGTGAGCGTGAGCAGGCCCTGGAACAGTTCTATCAGCGCTATTCAGAGGATCCGCAGGTGGTGGAGCAGTGGTTCTCAGTGCAGGCCTCGAATCCAGCTACCGGCAACCTCGAGCAGATTCGTCAGCTGATGACTCACGACGCGTTTGACTGGAAAAACCCCAATAAGGTTCGCTCGGTGATTGGCGTGTTTGCCGGCCAGAACCTCGCGTCGTTCCATGCCGCTGACGGTTCCGGCTATCGGTTCCTGGCGGAACAGGTGACGCGTCTTGATGACAGCAACCCGCAGATCGCCGCTCGTCTGGTTTCTCCACTGACTCGCTGGAGGAAATTCGCACCGGTTCACGGCGACCAGATGAAAACAGCGCTGGAGCTGATCCGCGACAAAACCGGCCTCTCACGTGACGTCTATGAGGTGGTTCACAAGAGTCTGGCGGGCTGAGGGAGCAACCCGGATACAAAATCGCACTTTCGGTCGATAGACAATATTGGCCAATCGTCTACTCTGTGAAATAGTCGGTAAACCATGAAACGACAATAAAAAGGTCCTTCGAAGGGCCTCCAGACGGAATTAAGGTTTTAAAATGAGATATAACAAGAACTTCATTTTGGGCAGTCTGTTTGCATTTTCAGTGGCCTCGTCTCCCGCCATGGCCGCAGTCTCCTCCGCCGAAGCTTCGCGGCTGGGGCAGGATCTGACCCCCTTCGGCTCTGTCAAGGCGGGCAACGACGCCGGGACGATTCCGGCGTGGGACGGTGGCCTGACGACGCCGCCGTCCGGTTACGACGGCAGCGGCCAACACCACATCAATCCGTTCCCCGAAGACGAAGTTCTGTTTACCATCAATGCTGCCAACGTGGATCAGTACAGCGAATTCCTGACTGACGGCGTGAGAGCGTTGATTGACACCTATCCCACAACGTTCAACATCCCGGTTTATAAAAGCCGTCGCACGCACGCGGTGCCGGACTGGGTTGCGGGGAATACCCGTGAAAACGCGGTCAACGCCGAGATCGTAGGCCGTGGTGAGGGCCTTGACGGGGCCTTCGGTGGCTACCCGTTCCCGATCCTGCACGGCGGAAATGAAGAAAAGGCGTGGCAGGCTATCTGGAATCATCTCACCCGCTGGCGCGGCGTGAACGTGACCCGTCGGTCCAGTGAGGTCGCTGTTCAGACCGACGGCGATTATTCGCTGGTAACCTCTCAGCAGGAAGCTTTTTTCAACTTCTACAATCCGGAAGGCAGCGAAAAGGATCTGGACAACGTCATATTCTATTATCTGTCGTTCACCCAGTCGCCGCCCCGTCTGGCCGGCGGTGCCATCCTGATTCACGAAACCCTGAACCAGATCATCAATCCCCGTAACGGCTGGGGCTACAATGCCGGCCAGCGTCGGGTGCGTCGTGCGCCGAACCTTGGTTACGATTCGCCGATTGCTGCCGCCGATAATCTGCGTACGGCAGATGACACCGATATTTTCAACGGAGCTCTCGACCGCTACAACTGGGACTATGAGGGCATGCGGGAACTGTACATTCCGTACAATAACTACCGTATCGGTGAAAAAGGTACTTCATATTCCGAGATTCTCGGTATCTCCCACGTCAACCCGGACCTGACCCGCTGGGAGCTGCATCGCGTTCACGTTGTGGAAGCGACGCTCAAAGACGGGGAACGTCACATCTACGGCAAGCGTCGTTTCTACATCGACGCAGACAGCTGGAATATCGTTCTGGTCGATCAGTACGACGGTCGCGGCGAACTATGGCGCGTCACCATGGGCCTGCCAAAGAACTATTATGAACTGCCGGGCGTCTGGACGGTACTGGATGTGTACCATGACCTGCAGGCACGTCGTTACCATGTCTTGGGTCTTGATACCGAAGAGCCCAATACCCGGGTTTTTACAGACGAGACCCCCAACAAACGCTACTTCTCGCCGGCGTCCCTGCGCCGTCGGAGTGTTCGCTGAGGCAATCTTGCCCCGCGGACAATGTCCTCGCCCAAAGGGCGTGGCGAACCGATCTGCCGGTAACCGAAAGGTTGCCGGCATGTTTATGAAGCTGGCCGGTTTCCGGCACCAGAGAGACACTGTCCAAAACAACATATAGGCAATCTGAATGGCTACAAGGTTGATGTGCAAGACTCTGGGTGCGGCGTGTCTTGGAGTATCCATGGCATTGTCCGCCCCCTCGGTGTTTGCGCTTGCAGATATCATCGAAACCCCATCCCGGCCGACGCTGCTGGCACCGGAATCACTGCTCAACGATGTGACCAGGGCCGGTGACCGGCTGGTGGCCACCGGAGAGCGGGGCCACATCATTTTTTCCGATGATGAAGGTCAGACCTGGGTGCAGGGGCAGGTTCCCGTATCAGTCACCATGACTGGCATCGACTTCGGCACAGATGAGCACGGCTGGGCCGTCGGCCACAGTGGTGTGGTGCTGCACTCTTCCGACCAGGGGAAAACCTGGGAGCTGCAACTCACTGGTATTGAGGCTGCCGAGCTTGCGATCGAAAGCAAGCAGCAACAGATTGCCGAGATGGAAGAGCGGATCGAAGAGGCGCCTGAGGAAGAGAAGGGCGATCTTGAGTGGGCGCTGGACGACCTCTTCTTTGCGGTCGAAAACATGGAAGCCGATCTGGATATTGGTCCGGTGAATCCGTTTCTGGATGTCTGGTTCGAGGACGACAGCCACGGATTTGTGATCGGTGCCTACGGCATGATCCTGCGCACCACTGACGGTGGCGAGAGCTGGCAGGACATGTCGGCTGAGATCGAGAACGATCAGAACTTCCACCTGAACAGCATTACGCAGATTACCGGCGGTGCCCTGGTTATCGTGGGCGAAGCTGGCCAGATTCATGTCTCGACAGATGGCGGGGACACCTGGGAGCGTCGCGAGAGCCCTTATCCAGGCTCCCTGTTCGGTGTCATCGGAACCGGCCAGGTGAACGAGGTTCTTGCCTTCGGACTGCGTGGCAACATGATGCGTTCTACCGATCTGGGGCGCTCCTGGAACATGATCACCAACGAGGCTGGCGCAACATTGATGAGTGGCTCTGTGGCCGAAGACGGGCGCATTACGCTAGTGGGTAACGGTGGCGTTGTGCTGATGAGTACGAACGGCGGCGAATCGTTTCGCCCGTATTTCCGCAATGATCGGGAAAGCGTGATGGGTGTGGTTCCGACATCTGGGACAGACCTGCTCCTGGTTGGTGAAGGTGGGGTCAAATTCACCGATGCCCGTGGCAAGAACCTTCAATAACGCCCTGATGCGGCAACAACAGAACGGATAATAGAGGGGCTTTTGAATGTCGAACCCGAAGCACGACAAGGGCGAACATTACCTGACGACACCGAAGGCGGAGCCGTTCCTGGAACGTCTGATCTTCAACAATCGGGCCATCATCCTGATTGCGTTTTTTATACTGACACTGTTTCTTGGCTATAATGCCATCAAGATTCAGCCGGATGCCAGTTTTGAGCGGATGATTCCGCTTGAGCATCCATACATTGTGAACATGCTCGAACACAGAAATGACCTGGAGAACCTGGGCAACTTTGTGCGAATTGCGGTGGAGGTCAAGGAAGGCGACATTTTCACCGAAGAGTATATGGAAACCCTGAAGCAGATCACCGACGAGGTTTTCTACCTTAGCGGCGTTGATCGTTCCGGGCTCAAATCGCTGTGGACCGCCAACGTCCGCTGGGTAGAGGTCACAGAGCAGGGGTTCCAGGGCGGTACCGTCATTCCGGATAACTATGACGGTTCCCGGGAAAGCCTGGAGGCTTTGCGCCAGAACGTGCTGCGCTCCAACGAAGTCGGTCGCCTGATTTCGGACAATTTCCGCTCGACCATCGTGTACGCACCGCTGTACGAGAACAATCCGGACACGGGTGAGCCGCTGGATTACGGCGAGTTTTCCCGCCAGCTTGAGGAAAAAATCCGCCAGAAGTACGGCGCCGACAACCCCAACATCGAAATTCACATTGTCGGGTTTGCCAAGAAAGTGGGTGACCTGATTGAAGGTATCGGCTCCATTGCTTACTTCGCCGGTATCACCATCCTGCTGACCACGCTCTTGCTGTTCTGGTATTCCCGCTGCATCGCCGGCACGCTGGTCCCGGTGTTCTCTTCGATCATCGCGGTGTTCTGGCAGTTGGGTATACTCAAACTGCTCGGCTACGGTCTGGATCCGTATTCGGTATTGGTTCCCTTTCTGGTCTTCGCCATCGGTATCAGTCACGGCGTTCAGATAGTGAACGCCATGGCGTCCGAGGCGGCCAAGGGTTTCGATCCGATCACTGCCGCCAGGCTTGCGTTCCGGGCGCTGTACATTCCGGGTATGCTCGCTCTGATTTCCGATGCCTTCGGCTTCCTCACGCTGCTGTACATCGAAATTGACGTGATCAAGGATCTCGCCGTTGCAGCTGGCCTGGGTGTGGCCATCGTGATCATCACCAATCTGGTTCTGCACCCGCTGATCATGTCCTACATCGGGATCACCAAGGGTGGTATCCGTAACGTTCAGAACCGCGGCGAGAAACAGGATCGCAAGTGGCGTGTCATGTCTTACTTCGCCCATCCGGGCGTGGCACCTATCTCCCTGCTGATTGCCGTTATCGGCCTTGGGCTGGGCCTGTATTACAAGCAGGGCCTCAAGGTAGGCGATCTGGATCAGGGTGCACCCGAGCTGAGGGCGGACTCCCGTTACAATCTGGATAACGCTTACATCATCGATAACTACTCGACCAGCGCCGATGTCATGGTCGTTATGGTCAAGACGCCTGAAGAGCAGTGCACCCAGTACAACGTGCTGAGGGCCATGGACAATCTGCAATGGGAATTGCAGAACACCCCGGGCGTCCAGTCGACGGCATCGCTGGCAGATGTTTCCAAGATTGTGACCAAGGCGCTCAACGAGGGCAGCTGGAAGTGGTATGAAATTTCCCGCAACCAGACCATCATCAACGCGTCTATCCGTGAAGCTCCGGCCGGGCTGATCAACACCAACTGCGATCTGACGCCGGTGCTGGTGTTCCTCGAGGACCACAAGGCGGAAACCCTGCAGACCGTCGTTGAGCGTGTCGAGGAATTTGCCCAGGCCAACAGCAACGAGGAGCACACCTTCAAGCTGGCAGCCGGTAACGCGGGTGTTGAGGCGGCGACGAACGAAGTCATCTCCAGCGCGAAGAACATGATGCTGATCTTCGTGTACAGCGTGGTGAGCTTCCTGTGCTTCCTGACATTCCGCTCGATCCGGGCGGTGCTGTGTATCGTGGTGCCCCTGGGCCTGACCTCCATTCTTTGTGAGGCGATCATGGCGGTGTCCGGTATCGGCATCAAGGTGGCGACGCTACCGGTAATTGCGCTGGGCGTGGGTATCGGTGTCGACTACGGCATCTACATCTACAGCAAGTTGGAGAAGTTCCTGCTGGAAGGCAAGACGCTTCAGGATGCCTACTTCGAGACGCTGCGTTCCACCGGTAAGGCGGTCATCTTTACCGGCGTGACTCTCGGTCTTGGTGTGGTGACCTGGATCTTCTCACCCATCAAGTTCCAGGCAGACATGGGCTTCCTGTTGTTCTTTATGTTCCTGTGGAACATGATCGGAGCCATCTGGCTGCTACCGGCCCTGGCGCGCTTCCTGCTGCGCCCGGATCGCATGTTGGCGAAGGCGCGCGCATCGAAATAAGCGTTGCCTGAACCACCAAAAAAGCCCGCTTTGCGGGCTTTTTTGGTTCCTGCTCAACCGGTTAGGCAGCTAATGCATCCTTTATTTATCATCCGATGTGGTCTATGTTTCAATTCGAACCGGTAGTTTGTCCGCGATCGACCGTGGGCAATAAATGATAACGATGAGAAAAAAGGAAGATCCCATGACGCTAAAAATCAAGAGTTCCGTTCTCGCGCTTGCTGCGGCAGTCAGCCTGGGCGCGGCTTCATCAGCGGTTACCGCTCAGGAGCAGCGCTTTGTCACCATCGGCACCGGTGGTGTGACCGGTGTTTACTACCCGGCTGGTGGCGCGATTTGTCGTCTGGTCAACATGGACCGTAAGGAGCACGGTATTCGTTGTTCCGTTGAGAGTACCGGTGGCTCCGTTTACAACCTGAACGCCATACGCGAAGGAGAGCTGGACCTGGCTGTCGCCCAGTCCGACTGGCAGTTCCATGCTTACAACGGCTCCAGCGAGTTCGAGAGCGCCGGCAAGGACGAAAAGCTGCGCTCAGTGTTTTCTCTGCACCCGGAACCGTTCACCGTGGTAGCCAGCAAGGGCTCCGGCATCAAGACCTTTGAGGACCTGGAAGGTAAACGTGTGTCTATCGGTAACCCGGGCTCCGGTCAGCGCGCCACCGCCGAAGTGTTGATGAAGGAAATGGGCTGGGATGAGAGCAAGTTCTCCCTGGCGGCTGAGATCAAGGCTGCGGAACAGTCCCAGGCGCTGTGCGATGGCAATATCGATGCTTTCTTTTACACCGTGGGCCACCCCTCCGGTGCAATCAAGGAAGCCACGACCTCCTGTGACAGTGTGCTGGTCAACGTCGATAACGCAGCAACCAAAAAGCTGATCGATGACAATCCCTACTACCGCAAAGCCGTTATTCCCGGCGGTATGTACCGTGGCAGCGATGACGATGTGACAACGTTTGGTGTGGCTGCAACGTTCGTATCTTCCACTGATGTACCGGACGACGTGGTGTATGCCGTTGTGAAAGCTGTTTTCGAGAACTTCGACAGCTTCAAACGCCTGCACCCGGCCTTCGGTAATCTCGACAAAAGTGAGATGGTGACCGATGCCAACAGTGCACCGCTGCATCCGGGTGCTGTGAAGTACTACAAGGAAGCCGGCCTGATCGACTGATCTGTCTGCGCCTCAACACAGCGGGCCACGTGCCCGCTGTGTTGTCTCTGGGGCGATTAATCTTTCATGTAGCAGGAATCTTTTTATGGCAACAAGCGACCCGGCTAACGGGGCTGGTGTAGATGGCGGCAAAGTAGAGCAGATTCTGCAGACCGAGACCGGAGGCAGGGCCGCCAGTGGTAATGCCGCGATTGTTCTTTTTATGGTTCCCCTGGTCTGGTCGTTGTTCCAACTCTGGATAGCGTCACCACTGCCATATATCTTCAATTTTGGATTGTTCAATTCCACCGAAGCGCGGTCGATACACCTGGCGTTCGCGGTGTTCCTGGCGTTCTCGGCGTACCCGATGATCAAGGGGCGGAATGTTAACGATGTTCCGTTCTATGACTGGATTCTGGCTCTGGTTGCGGCCTTCTGCGCATCCTACCTTTACGTATTTTACGAAGCCTTGTCGTCCCGCCCTGGCCTGCCAACCACCATGGACCTGTGGGTTGCCATGATTGGTCTGGTGCTGTTGCTGGAGGCGACGCGCCGTTCTCTGGGGCTTCCGCTGACCATTGTCGCCGGCGTGTTCATTACCTATTCACTTGCCGGCCCTTACATGCCCGATGTAATTGCGCACAAGGGCGTGAGTCTCAACAAGCTTGCGTCGCACCAGTGGCTCGGCACCGAAGGGGTGTTCGGGGTAGCGCTGGGCGTCTCCACCAGTTTTGTATTCCTGTTTGTGCTGTTCGGCGCTTTGCTCGAGCGCGCGGGCGCCGGCAACTATTTCATCAAGGTTGCGTATGCGGGGCTCGGGCACATGCGTGGCGGGCCGGCCAAGGCGGCCGTGGTGTCCAGTGGCCTGAGCGGCGTGATTTCCGGCTCCTCGATTGCCAACGTGGTTACCACCGGTACGTTCACCATTCCGCTGATGAAGCGTGTGGGCTTCCCCGCGACCAAAGCGGGTGCCGTGGAGGTGGCTGCCTCCACCAACGGCCAGCTGACACCACCGATCATGGGGGCCGCCGCCTTCCTGATGGTGGAGTATGTGGGTATTTCTTATCTGGAAGTGATCAAGCACGCGATTCTGCCGGCACTGATCTCCTATGTGGCGCTGATCTATATCGTCCATCTCGAAGCCTGCAAGCTGAACATGCAGGGCATGGAACGTCTGAATCGACCGACGCTGGCGCAGCGCATGCTCAATTGGGTCGTGCTTTTGATCGGGCTCAGCGTACTGACCCTGGCGGTATACTACGGCGTCGGCTGGACGAAGGCCTGGCTTGGCGACGCTGCGATCTGGGTCCTTGGGCCCGTTCTGCTGCTGGTGTATGTCGCCCTGGTTGCCTACGCCACGCGTTTCCCTGAACTGGAAATCGATGACCCGGACGCAGCGATGGGCGAACTCCCGGAGATGGGACCGACGGTTAAAACCGGTCTTTATTACCTGCTGCCGGTGGTGGTGTTGATCTGGTGCCTGACTGTCGAGCGTTTCTCGCCCCAGTTATCGGCGTTCTGGGCCACGCTGTTCATGATCTTTATCGTGATTACCCAGCGGCCGTTACTGGCATTCTTCCGAAAGCAGGGCGCGTTGTTCGATAACAGCAAGACCGGCTTCGTCGATCTGGTGCATTCGCTGGCCACCGGTGCTCGTAATATGGTGGGTATTGGCGTTGCTACGGCGACTGCGGGCATCGTGGTCGGTACGGTCACGCTCACGGGTATTGGTCTTGTGATGACAGAGTTCGTGGAGTTCCTGTCCGGGGGCAATCTGTTGCTGATGCTGATTTTCACCGCTGTCATCAGTCTGATACTCGGCATGGGGCTGCCAACCACGGCCAACTACATCGTGGTGTCGACTCTTATGGCTCCGGTCATCGTCACGCTGGGCGCCCAGAACGGCTTGCTGGTGCCACTCATTGCCGTGCATCTGTTTGTGTTTTACTTCGGTATCCTGGCGGATGATACGCCGCCCGTGGGGCTGGCGGCCTACGCCGCGGCTGCAATTTCTGGCGCAGACCCCATACGAACGGGTATTCAGGGCTTTACCTATGACATCCGTACCGCCATTCTGCCGTTTATGTTCATCTTCAACACCCAGTTGTTGCTGATTGGGCTGACCGGGTGGTTCGATTTGCTCGTCACCATTTTCGGTGCCGTTACCGCGATGCTGGTGTTTTCGGCCGCGACACAGGGCTATTGGTTTACCAAGAGCTACAAGTGGGAAAGCCTGTTGCTAGTGCTGATTACGTTCACAATGTTCCGGCCGGGATTCTGGTGGGACATGGTGTACCCGCCGACGGACGAGCGTCCCGGTGCAGAAATCATGGAGTATGTGGAGACCGTGCCCGCTGACGACAACATCGTCTTGAAAGCGTCGGGAATGTCGCTGGACGGCAGCGATGTCACCACCTACCTCAAACTCGAGATTCCCGCGGGCGATGCACCGGAAGAGCGTCTGATGGCGGCCGGCATCGAGTTGCGGCCTGACGGTGAGCGTATGGCCGTGGAATTTGTCGAGTTCGGCAGCCAGGCCGAAGATGCCGGGATTGGCTTCGGGTGGACCATTGACGCGGTTCAGGTAAAACTCGATCGACCGCCGAAGGAACTGATGTTCATACCGGCCCTGATGCTCCTGGGGCTGCTCGCCTTCGGTCAACTGCGCCGCAAAAGCCGGGAAGACGCGCAGGTGGCAACGGCCTGATCAATCCGGCTGTCTCGGAAAACCCGGCGTTAACCCGCCGGGTTTTTTTCTGGTAAACTCCGCAGCGAATGCGACCCTTGGTTTGTGTCACGTTGTGTCGCCACCATGTGATCTTTGGTACGGATCACCGCTGAGACCTTTGCGCGTTAGGAGCACATCATGCCTGTTATTACCCTGCCGGACGGCAGTCACCGCAGTTTTGCCGAATCTGTTACTGTTCACGACGTAGCTGCCGATATTGGTGCTGGGCTGGCCAAAGCCGCCCTTGCTGGCAGGGTTAACGGTAAGCTGGTGGACACCAGCTACCCGATCGAAGACGACGTTGAACTGGCCATCATCACTGAGCGCGATGAAGAGGGAGTGGACATTGTCCGTCATTCCACCGCTCACCTTCTGGCCATGGCGGTGAAAGAGCTGTTCCCGGCGGCCCAGGTCACCATCGGCCCGGTTATCGATAACGGCTTCTATTACGACTTCAAGTTCGACCGCCCGTTTACCAATGAAGACCTCCAGCGCATCGAAAAGCGCATGGAAGAGCTGGCAAAGCAGGATATCCCGGTTTCCCGTTCGGTCATGTCCCGGGAAGAGGCGGTGAAGCTGTTCGATGATATGGGCGAGGAATACAAAGTGCGCATCATCGAGGACATCCCCGGAAATGAGGATCTGTCTTTTTACCGTCAGGGTGATTTCATTGATTTGTGCCGCGGCCCGCACGTGCCCAGTACCGGCAAGCTGAAAGCCTTCAAGCTGACCAAGGTAGCCGGCGCCTACTGGCGGGGCGACACCGGCAACGAGCAGCTTCAGCGGGTGTATGGCACTGCCTGGGGCAACAAGAAAGACCTCAAAGCCTACCTCCACCGACTCGAAGAAGCGGAAAAGCGGGATCATCGCAAGATCGGCAAGAAGCTCAACCTTTTCCACATGCAGGAAGAAGCCCCCGGCATGGTGTTCTGGCATCCGGACGGCTGGTCGCTGTACCAGGAAATTGAACAGTACATGCGTCGCAAGCAGCATGACCACGGGTACCAGGAGATTCGTACACCCCAGGTGGTCTCCCGGGCGCTGTGGGAAAAGTCCGGGCACTGGGACAAGTTCAAGGACGACATGTTTACCACTGAGTCCGAAAAGCACGACTACGCAATCAAACCGATGAACTGCCCCTGCCACGTGCAGGTGTTTAACCAGGGCCTGAAGAGCTACAAGGAACTGCCTCTGCGCTTGGCGGAGTTCGGCTCCTGTCACCGAAATGAGGCGTCCGGCGCCTTGCATGGCCTGATGCGGGTGCGTGGGTTTACTCAGGACGACGCGCACATTTTCTGTGAGGAAGACGCGATCCAGCAGGAAGTCTCGGCGTTTATCGAGATGCTCCACGAAATCTATAAGGATTTCGGCTTCACTGAAATCCTGTACAAGCTGTCGACTCGGCCGGAAAAGCGCGTTGGCTCCGACGAAGTCTGGGACAAGGCAGAGGCTGCTCTGGAAGAAGCGCTCAACCGCGAGGGTGTGGATTGGGAATTGTTGCCGGGGGAGGGCGCATTCTACGGTCCGAAAATCGAATTCTCCCTGAAAGACTGTATCGGCCGGGTGTGGCAATGCGGTACCATTCAGGTGGACTTTTCAATGCCGGGCCGCCTTGGCGCCCAGTATGTGGCAGACAATTCCGAGCGCAAGACGCCGGTCATGCTGCACCGCGCGGTGCTCGGGTCGTTCGAGCGTTTCATCGGTATTCTGATTGAAGAATACGAAGGCGCATTCCCCACCTGGTTGGCACCAACCCAGGTTGCGGTCCTCAATATCACCGATAATCAGCGTGATTATTGTCAGAATCTGGCGAAAAAGTGGGATTCTTTGGGCTATAGGGTTAATGCTGACTTGAGAAACGAGAAGATCGGCTTTAAAATCCGCGAGCACACTATTAATAAAGTTCCTTTTTTGATTGTTGTCGGAGACAAGGAAATCGAGAACAACGCCGTTGCGGTGAGAACCCGCAAAGGTGAAGATCTGGGAACTATGTCGCTTGAAGCGTTTGAACAGCTGCTGGCTGATGACATTCAACGCAAGGGCAGAACCAAAACGGAGAGTTAATTATTAAACAGCGAGCGAATCGGGGTCGTACACCAAAGGCACCAATCAATGAGAATATCGATGCAACTGAAGTCCGTCTGATCGATGCCGAAGGCAATCAGGTTGGGGTTGTTTCGATCGAAGAGGCGATAAGGCTGGCTGAAGAAGCCACTCTAGATTTGGTGCAGGTTACGGATTCCGATCCGATCGTCTGTAAGATAATGGACTACGGCAAGAAGGTCTTCGAAGACAAGAAGGCCAAAGCGGCTGCCAAGAAAAAGCAGAAGCAGACGCAGGTCAAAGAGCTTAAGTTCCGTCCAGGAACTGAAGAGGGGGATTATCAGGTCAAACTACGCAACCTGGTACGTTTCCTTGAAAACGGGGACCGCGGCAAGATCACGATTCGTTTCCGTGGCCGTGAGATGGCACACCAGGAAATCGGTATGAAGCTCATGGGTCGGATTGAAACGGACATCGAAGAGATTGCAACGGTTGAGATGCGGCCGAAAATGGAAGGCCGGCAGATGACCATGATTGTGGCTCCCCGCAAAAAGAAGTGAACCTGATCGGGTGATGATCCCCCGCGACTGCGGGGGATTTGTCGTTCAGGGGCACATTTTGTTTTATTTAAAAATAGAATGCGGAGTTTTAAAAAATGCCTAAGATGAAAACCAAAAGCGGAGCCACCAAGCGGTTCAAGAAAACCGCCACTGGCTTCAAGCACAAGCAGTCCTTCACCAGTCATATCTTGACCAAGAAGAGCCCCAAGCGTAAGCGTCAGCTCCGCGGTACCAAGCTGATTGCCAAGTCTGACGTGGCTTCCATCAAGCGTATGACGGCGTGCTGATTCAGCCGCTAACCATTCCTGAAAAGGTTTAAAGGTAGAAGGATTAAAGTATGGCTCGTGTAAAACGTGGCGTGGTAGCACGTCGTCGTCACAAGAAGATTCTCAATCAGGCCAAGGGTTATTACGGAGCGCGTAGCCGCGTCTATCGTGTAGCCAAGCAGGCGGTTATCAAAGCCGGTCAGTACGCATACCGCGACCGTCGTAACCGCAAGCGCGCATTCCGCGCCCTGTGGATTGCCCGTATCAACGCGGGTGCCCGCGCCAACGGCCTGTCCTACAGCCGTCTGATCGCTGGTCTGAAGAAGGCTAACGTTGAGATCGACCGTAAAGTTCTGGCCGATCTGGCCATGAACGAGCAGCAGACTTTTGCTGCCGTAGTTGAGAAGGCCAAAGCGTCCCTGTGATCGCTTAAGCTCTTTCATCGATTACTGATCGATCCGGGCGTCCCCATGTGGTCATGGAGACGTCCTCTAATAGGGGAAGGGCGCGCTCTTCCCCTATTTTTGTTTACAGAGATTTGTTTTCGTACTCCCATTTCTGGTTTGGAGCAGGGTCAATGGAAAACCTGGAGCAACTGGTTCAGGACGGGTTGGCTGCGGTAGAAGGCGCCGACAGCTTGCAGGCACTTGATCATATTCGAGTTGAATACCTTGGCAAGAAGGGTGTTATTACCCAGCAGGCGAAAACCCTGGGCAAGCTTTCCGCGGAAGAACGCCCTGCTGCCGGCCAGAAAATCAACGAGGCCAAGGGTCAGGTTGAGCAAGCCATCAATGCCCGCCGTTCCGATCTGGAGCGTATTGCGATCGAGCAGAAGCTGGCCGGTGAATCCATTGATGTAACGTTGCCGGGCCGCGGTCAGGACCTGGGCGGCCTGCACCCCGTCACCCGCACCCTTCAGCGTATTGAACAGTTCTTCGCCCGCGCGGGCTATACCGTGGAACAGGGCCCGGAGATCGAGGACGATTACCACAACTTCGAAGCCCTCAATATTCCCGGCCACCATCCGGCCCGCGCCATGCACGACACCTTCTATTTTAATCCCGGCACCCTGCTTCGTACCCACACCTCACCGGTACAGATCCGCACCATGGAAGCGGGCAAGCCCCCGTTTCGCATGATCTGCCCGGGGCGGGTGTATCGGTGTGACTCGGATATGACCCATACCCCCATGTTTCACCAGGTGGAGGGCTTGCTGGTTGAGCGGGATGTCAGCTTTGCCGACCTGAAAAGCACCGTTGAGGAGTTCTTGCGGGTGTTTTTCGAGCGCGATCTGAAAGTCCGTTTCCGTCCCTCATATTTCCCGTTCACCGAACCTTCCGCGGAAGTGGACATCGAGTGGGGTCGGGAGGCCGACGGCAGCATCAAGTGGCTGGAAGTGATGGGCTGCGGCATGGTGCACCCGAAAGTATTCGAACATTGCGGAATAGATGCCGAGGAATACCGTGGCTTTGCCTTTGGTCTGGGGGTGGAGCGCCTGGCCATGCTGCGCTACGGCGTTAACGATTTGCGCATGTTTTTCGAGAACGATCTGCGCTTTTTGCGCCAGTTCCGTTAAACCGCTTTTCACGGCAACCGATCTATCCGGCAAAACCGCATCAGGACAAGGCAAATACCATGAAATTCAGTGAGCAGTGGCTGCGCGAGTGGGTAAACCCGAATCTCAATACCCAGGCATTGATGGACCAGATCACTATGGCAGGTCTGGAGGTGGACGGTTTCGAGCCGGTGGCAGGCCAGTTCCAGGGCGTGGTGGTCGGTGAAGTCGTTGGGGTAGAGCCTCACCCGGATGCTGACAAACTCCGTGTATGCCAGGTGAGCAACGGCACCGACACCGTACAGGTGGTTTGTGGTGCGCCGAACGTGAGAAGCGGACTCAAGGTACCGTTTGCCGAGGTGGGCGCGACGCTGCCGGGCGACTTCAGAATCAAGAAGGCGAAGCTCCGTGGCCAGCCTTCCGAGGGCATGCTGTGTTCTGCCGCCGAGCTGCAGCTGTCAGAGGACCACGAGGGCCTGATGGAGTTGCCGGCGGATGCGCCGGTGGGCAAGTCACTCAGCGAATACCTGAAGCTTGATGACGTCACCATTGACGTGGATCTCACCCCAAACCGCGCTGATTGCCTGTCGATCCGGGGTATTGCCCGGGAAGTGGGGGTGCTGAACAGCCTGGTTGTGGACATGCCCGAGATTGCGCCGGTAGAAGCGGTGCACTCGGAAGTGCCTAACATCTCCGTCAAGGCGCCCGCTGGCTGCCCCCGTTACCTAGGCCGAGTTCTGCGCAACGTGAACCTTGAGGCGGAATCGCCGCTGTGGATGCAGGAGAAGCTGCGTCGTTCCGGTATCCGTTCCATTGATGCCGCCGTGGACGTGACCAACTACGTTATGCTCGAACTGGGCCAGCCCATGCACGCGTTCGATCGTGATCGAATCAGCGGCGGCATCGTGGTCCGGATGGCGGAGCAGGGCGAGAAGCTGGTTCTGCTCGACGGTCAGGAAGTGGCGCTGACAGCAGATACACTGGTTATTGCCGACCATGAAAAACCTGTGGCCATCGCGGGTGTGATGGGGGGTGAGAACTCCGGTGTTAATGCGGGCACCCGGGATCTGGTCCTCGAATCCGCCTACTTTGACCCCATTACTCTTGCTGGCAAGGCCCGTCACTACGGTTTGCACACCGATGCCTCCCACCGCTTCGAGCGGGGTGTTGACTATCAGCTAGCGCGAGACGCTATGGAGCGATGCACGTCGTTGTTGATAAGCATCGTCGGTGGTGAGCCGGGTGACGTCGTGGAAGTCATCAGTGACACGCACCTGCCGGATGCCAGAGTGATCGACCTCCGGGAGGGGCGCCTGGCGGACGTTCTCGGTCTCGCCATCGACCGCACCACCGTCGAAGAGATTCTCACCCGGTTGGGTCTTCACATCGACAAGCTGCTGAAAGACGGTTGGCGCGTCAGTGTGCCCTCGTTCCGTCCGGACCTTTCCATTGAGGAGGATCTCATCGAGGAAGTCGGGCGTATTTTCGGTTACAACAATCTGCCGGTCACCGAGCCTGTGGGTGCTCTCGGCCTGCGCGTGCAGGAAGAAGCCGTGCGCCCGGTTTCTGCGATCCAGAACTATTTCGTGGCCTGCGGTTACCAGGAAGCGATCACTTACAGCTTCGTGGATCCCAGGGTTCAGCAGCTTATCGATCCGGATCGTGAAGGGATCGCGCTGGCGAACCCGATTTCATCGGATCTGTCAGTGATGCGCACGAGCCTGTGGAGCGGACTGCTGAAAACGGTCTCCCACAACCAGAACCGCCAGCAACCGCGTATTCGGCTGTTCGAAACCGGCTTGAGATTTGTGAAAAACGGCGCTGGTATTGATCAGCAGCCCATGCTGGCGGGTGTCGTGGTCGGCGGTCAATTGCCTGAAAACTGGGCAAACGGTCGCAGAAACGCCGATTTCTTCGATGTAAAAGGGGAGTTGGAAAGCCTGTTCCGCCTGCTGGGGATCCAGGTCGAGTTTAGCGCCAGCCAGCATCCGGCATTGCATCCGGGGCAAACGGCGGAACTGGTCCGGGATGGCGAACACGTCGGCTGGTTTGGCACGTTGCACCCACAAGTTCAGAAAAATCTTGAACTTAATGGCACGATCCTGATGTTTGAGCTATTCTTGGAGTCGATCGTTTCGGGATATGTGCCTAATTTCAAAGAAATTTCAAAATTTCCGGAAGTTCGGCGAGATTTGGCTATTATTATCGGGAGCGATGTGGCGTTTGCGGATGTTGAGCGTGTGGCGAAACAGCACGCCGGTGAGCGCCTGACGGCCTTGCGCGCGTTTGATGTTTATGAAGGTGAAAGCCTGGGTGAAGGTAATCGGAGCCTTGCCCTCAGCCTGTTCTGGCAGCATCCCGAACGCACGCTCAATGAAGAAGAAGTGCACTCGCTCTTCAACGGTGTTATCGACGCGCTGAAGGCGGAGCTGGGAGCAACATTAAGGAGTTAAGCAGATGGCGGCTTTGACGAAAGCGGAAATGGCCGAGCGCTTGTACGACGAACTGGGCCTGAACAAGCGCGAAGCAAAGGAAATGGTGGAAGCTTTTTTCGACGAAATCAGAGGCGCACTCAGCCATAACGAACAAGTGAAGTTGTCCGGATTCGGTAATTTTGACCTGCGCGACAAGAAACAGCGGCCGGGACGTAACCCGAAAACTGGTGAAGAGATTCCTATTAGTGCGCGACGCGTAGTGACGTTCCGACCAGGTCAAAAACTAAAACAGAAAGTAGAGACGTATGCTGGAACCGAGTCATAACAACGAGCTGCCCACCATTCCGGGCAAGCGCTATTTCACCATCGGTGAAGTCGCTGAGCTGTGCGCGGTAAAAGCGCACGTCCTGAGATACTGGGAGCAGGAGTTTCCGCAACTGTCGCCGGTCAAGCGCCGGGGTAACAGGCGTTATTATCAGCGGGCAGACGTCATTACCATCCGTCAGATTCGCAGCCTGTTGTACGACCAGGGCTACACCATCGGCGGCGCGAAGCAGAAGCTGAGCAGCCACGAGGTTAAGGATGATACGTCCCAGTACAAGCAGCTGATCCGTCAGATGATCACTGAACTGGAGGACGTACTGGACGTGCTGAACGCGCCATTGCGCTGATGACGAAGAGCACATAAAAAAACCGAAGGTGAGCCTTCGGTTTTTTTATGTCTGAAGACGAATAAAGCCCGGAACCTTGCGGTACCGGGCTTTATTCAGGGATTTTGGTCGGGACGGTAGGATTTGAACCTACGACCCCTTGCACCCCATGCAAGTGCGCTACCAAGCTGCGCCACGCCCCGAAACGCTAATCCAGACTGTTAAACAACCAAAGATGGGAGTTATCTCAGTGGCTTAGCGGGAGCGAAGTCTACACCAGCCCAAATCAAAAATAAACAGCGTTTTGCCATTTTGGTTCAAATTTTAGCGCAACTTGGTGTCGCGCAATTGCAGGACGAATTCCGGCGCCCCGAAGGTGTGTGGGTCAGCGTCCCGCCAGTACTTGTCGAAGACCAGAAGCCCGGTTTTTCCCTCCAGAAGGGCGCCCGGCGCGAGGAAGGGCAGCAAGTCCATATAAGACTGCACTTCTGTTTTCGAGGTACGCTGAATAATGTGCTCAGGGCCCAGTTCGGAGGGGTGACGCAGTCCGGAGGCTTCCAGCAGGTTCTGCAGGGCGTCCAGTGTGTTCTTGTGGAAGTTGAATACCCGTTCGCTCTTGTCCGGCACGTCCAGTTTGTTGCCGCGTCTGGGGTCCTGTGTGGCCACGCCGCTCGGGCAGCGCCCCGTGTGGCAGTTCAGGGCCTGGATGCAGCCCAGCGCAAACATATAGCCCCGGGCAGAGTTGCACCAGTCGGCCCCCAGAGCCAGTGTGCGGGCGATATTGAATGCCGAGGTGATCTTGCCGGCAGCGCCAATGGCAATGTCGTCCCGGAGGTGGGTGCCCACCAGTGTGTTGTGAACCAGCAGTAAGGCCTCTTTCATCGGCATGCCGAGCCGGTTAATGAATTCCAGGGGTGCCGCACCGGTTCCGCCTTCACCGCCATCCACCACAATAAAGTCGGGCTTCAGCCCGGTCTTGAGCATGGCTTTGACGATGGCAAACCATTCCCATGGGTGACCGATGGCGAGCTTGAAGCCAACGGGCTTGCCGCCGGAGAGCTGCCGTAAGCGCTCGATGAATTCCAGCATCTCCACGGGGGTGCTGAATGCGGAATGACTGGCCGGAGAAACCACATCCTCTCCCTCGGCAACGCCCCGGGCTTCGGCAATCTCTGGTGTAACCTTTGCGCCGGGCAAAATGCCGCCGTGGCCGGGTTTTGCGCCCTGGGATAGTTTGAGCTCTATCATTTTCACCTGATCGAGGGTGGCGTTGGCAACGAACATGTCCTCGTTGAAACTGCCGTCCGGGTGCCGGCACCCGAAGTACCCGGAACCGATCTCCCAGACCAGGTCGCCACCGGGTTGGCGATGGTAGCGGGATATCGAGCCTTCACCGGTGTCGTGGTAGAAATTCCCTTTGCGCGCGCCGGCGTTCAGACTGAGGATCGCGTTGGCGGAGAGTGAGCCAAAGCTCATGGCCGAAATGTTGAAAACGCTCGCGCTGTAGGGTTGGGCACACTGCTTGCCGATCACGATGCGGAAGTCGTTGTTGGGTAACCGGGTCGGGCTCAGAGAGTGGTTCATCCACTCATAGCCCTCGTCGTACATTCCGAGTTGAGAGCCGAAAGGGCGCTTGTCGAGTACGTCTTTGGCCCTTTGGTACACGATGGTTCGCTGTTCCCGGGAAAACGGTCGCTCCTCCGTGTCGGACTGAATGAAGTACTGGCGGATTTCCGGTCCAATGGATTCAAGGAAATAGCGAACGTTAGCAAGAATCGGATAATTGCGGCTTACCGTGCGTTTGCGCTGTGTGACGTCCCACAGGCCCAAGGCCGTCAAACCCCCAAATATCAGCGGCAGCAGGTACCACCCCTGAAGATAAACCGCCAGGGGAAGGGTGATGAACAGTCCTGCTATGCTCAGCGCAAACGCGCTATATCTGACCGGGAACGTGGTGGTTTTCTCCATGATTTCCTCTGTTATCCGTTGACTATCTCCGCTCAGTGTAACGAACTACGGCTTGCACTGTCGTTCAGACTCCCGCTCCGACTGGGTCGACCGTGTCAAAATCACGTCTTTGATGTTTTGAGCTCAAAACATTAGACTTGCTTTTTCACGACCATTGAACCTTAATTTTCAGTAATCCATCCGCACAGGAGGCTCCAAACGTGGGCGACGTTGTAAAAGACGAGTACCAGACGGATTACGTCGCAGGCCAGGATAATATAAATCCTTTCGGCCTCGACCTTCATGCACCGGTATTCCCGATAACGGCGATACTGGTGGTTCTGTTCGTTATCGGAACGCTGGTTTTCCCCGGCGAGTCGAAAGACCTGCTTGATGGCACCAAGCTCAGCATCATCGAATCGTTTGACTGGTTTTTCCTGCTGAGCGCCAACGTGTTTGTGGTGGTGTGCTTCGCTTTGATCTTCATGCCGGTGGGCAAGATTCGGATCGGGGGTATGGACGCCAAGCCTGAATTCTCGACAATGTCCTGGTTCGCTATGCTGTTTGCCGCGGGCATGGGCATCGGCCTTATGTTCTGGGCCGTAGCTGAGCCGGTTGCCTACTACACCGGATGGTATGGAACGCCATTCAATACTGAGGCGAATACCCCTGAGGCGCTGGACATGGCCATGGGCGGTACCATGTATCACTGGGGCTTCCACCCCTGGGCGATCTACGCCATTGTGGCTCTGTCACTGGCGTTTTTCGCTTACAACAAAGGTATGCCGCTCACTATCCGCTCCGCCTTTTTCCCGCTGCTGAGGGACCGGGTCTGGGGCTGGCCGGGCCACATCATTGATGTGCTGGCTGTGGTTGCCACCATTTTCGGTCTGGCGACCTCGCTCGGGTTCGGTGCCCAACAGGCGGCTTCCGGTCTTGATTACCTGTTTGGCATTTCGTCCGGCATCAACACCCAGATGGCCATCATTACCGGTGTGACTGCGGTCGCGCTGATGTCGGTGCTCCGCGGCCTGGACGGCGGCGTGAAGATTCTCAGTAACTTCAACATGGCGCTGGCCGGTATTCTGCTCTTTTTCGTTATTTTCGCCGGCCCGACCATGGCGATCATCGAGACCTTGTGGGTGACTTCCTCCACCTACGTGGCCAACATAGTTCCCCTGAGCAATCCGTTCGGTCGTGAGGACGAAACCTGGTTCCACGGCTGGACTGTGTTCTACTGGGCGTGGTGGATCTCCTGGTCACCGTTCGTAGGCATGTTCATCGCGCGGGTGTCCAAGGGTCGCACGGTTCGTGAATTTGTCACTGCGGTACTGGTCATCCCGACTCTGATCACCGTGGTGTGGATGAGTGCTTTCGGTGGTACCGCTCTGGAGCAGATTCAGCAGAATGTCGGTGAGCTGGCAGCGAACGGCCTGACGGACGTGCCGCTGGCCATGTTCCAGATGTTCGAGGGCCTGCCGCTGACCGGTATCATTTCGTTTATTGGCATTGTGCTGGTGCTGGTGTTCTTCGTGACATCTTCGGATTCCGGCTCGCTGGTGATCGATAGCATCACCGCCGGTGGCAAGACGGACGCACCGACTGCACAGCGTGTGTTCTGGGTAGTCATGGAGGGCGCTATCGCGGCCGCCCTGATCTTCGGCGGCGGTGCTGACGCCCTGGGTGCCATTCAGGCCACAGCCATATCCGCTGGACTGCCGTTCACGGTCATACTGTTGATCATGACCTGGGGTCTGTTGAAGGGCCTTACCCATGAGCGAAAATTGCTGATGGCGGAAGGCAAGCTGTAACCCGCAGCTTTGTCTGACACAAAAAAACCGGAGCAGTTGCTCCGGTTTTTTTGTGTCAGAACGCGCGTTTAGCCCGTTAGCGACGGCTGGCGAAGATTTCCATGGCGTAACGCGCTCTGGCTTCCGGTGTGAAGTGGTGTTTCTTGAGGTTCTCGATCGCGTTCAGTCGCGGCAGCAGGCCGCGGCCATTGGCCATCTGAATGGCCAGACCAGGGCGGGCGTTCAGTTCCAGCAGCAGTGGACCCTCGTTCGCATCCACAACCAGATCCACACCCATGTATCCGAGCCCGGTGGCTTCGTAACAGCGCGAGGCCATGGTCAGCATCTCTTCCCAATCTGCGATGTTGATGTTCTCCAGGGCGAGCCCGGTATCCGGGTGCAGGGTAATGGGCCGGTTGAACTGTACCGAGTTAAGGCTCTGTCCCGTGCCGATGTCCAGGCCGACCCCTACGGCGCCCTGGTGCAGGTTTGCCTTGCCGTCAGAGGCTTTGGTGGCCAGTCTCAACATGGCCATCACCGGATAGCCCTGAAAGATGATGATGCGGATATCCGGCACGCCCTGAAACGAATACTTGGCGAGGCCCGGCACAGACTGCACCAGGCTCTCTACAATGGCGACATCGGGCGTCCCGGCGAGTGAGTAGAGGCCGGCGAGAATGTTGGACAGGTGGCGTTCCAGAAAGGCGGCTGGCACACGCATACCGGAGGCCTTGACGAATTCGTCCTCATCACGGCCGGTGATGACAGTGATGCCTTTGCCGCCGGAGCCTTTGGCGGGCTTGATGGCGAAGCCGGTCAAGTCCTCTGCCATGTCGCGAAAGTGGGGGATTTCGTGCTGCTGACGCACGACCTGCAGCAGCTTGGGCGTCTTGACGCCGTACTCCGCCACGACAAGCTTGGTTTTCAGCTTGTTGTCTACCATCGGGTAGGACGTGCGTTCATTGTACCGGGAAATGTAATCCACATTCCGACGGTTCATATTCAACATGCCCAGGCGTGTGAGGGCGCGGGGTGAAATCCAGTCCATCAGTCGTACACCTTCATCGGCGTGAAGCGCCGAAGCTCACTGAGCTTGTACCCGGTGTACTGACCCATCAACAGAATCAATCCCAGCACCACGAAGTGCAACTCGGGGAAGTTGAAGGTCAGGTGGCGTGACAGGGGCGCGTCCATCACCAGGAATGCGCAGACCGCCACAAACAGGCTGCCTGCACCCTGAACGAGCACCTCGTGGGCGCCTTCTTCTTCCCACAGAATGGACATGCGTTCGATGGTCCACGCAATAATCACCATCGGGAAGAAGGTCACGGTCATGCCAGTGTTAAAGCCCATATGATAGCCGGCGATACTCAGCCCGGCGGTGATGAAAATCACCAGAATAATCAGCGCGGAAATCCGCGACACCAGCAACAGATTGAGGCTGGACAGATAGCCGCGCATCAGCAAGCCGATAGCGACCACCGACGTGAACGCGATGAGCCCGGGCACCAGAGTGGTCTGGACAAAGGCGACGGCAATCAGCACCGGCATGAAGGTGCCGGAGGTGCGAATACCGATCACGATTCGCATGAAGGCAACCATCAAGGCGCCCAGGGGCAGCAGCAACAGCATGCGGAACATGCTCTGCTCCTCAATCGGCAGTTGGTAAAGGCTCAGGAAACCCAGGCCGTTCTTTTCCGATTGCATGGCGGCCAATTGCAGTGCCGGGATGGTCTGTCGCAGGATCGAGAAGCTCACATTAGAGCCGTCGCCCCCCACCACGTCCAGCAGCGACTCTGCGCCTTGGCGCCACAACAGTATGTTCTCCGGGAGACCCTGCTCGGCGGTTCGGGGATCAAAGGTCAGCCATTCCTCATTATTGTAGATCTGAAGGTAAGGGGTGAGAGCCTGGCGGCGGCGGGCGTCCTCAAGCTTCAGACCGTCAGCTGTGCGGGCCGGAATGCCGGCGTGGTTCAGCATCCGTACCAGCAGGTCCAGATAGTTGGTGCCGGCGACCAGAAGCGTGGTGTTCTGGGCCTGGTCATCTTCCGGCTGCATCAGGCGGATCAGTTCCCGCGTCATGCTCTCCGGAGTGCTGGAGCGCTCTTCGGCCTGTTGCAGGATTTCCCGCACGGCGGTGGCCTGGGGCTCTTCCCAGAATATGGCGATCGGCTTCGGTGCGCGCCGGGGTCTGTCGCGGTTGGCGTTGGGATCCGGGATGAATTGCGCCTTGAAGTACAGGGTCTGTTCACCGAGTACATTACGCTTGGACCACTCCGCGCGGCGACTCCCGCTCTTATCGACGACCGAAAACCCGTAACCGGGAGAGGCTGCCTGCTCCGACAGGATACGGAAGCCCGGGGACTGCTCCGGGATGTTCAGGCTGGCAAGCACAGGCTCACCGTTGGCCTCGAAGTTGATTCTGGCTTCCACCATCCACACCGGTTGTTGCTCACCGGTCAGCCATGGAATGCCCAGTTCAATATGCCGCCAGGTGGCGATGGAGATGCCAGCCACAATCAACAGAACGATGGCGGCAAAGAACGGAATGCGGGAACGTGCGGTCACGAGTCATCCCCGTTTTTCTGGGTGAGTGATTCCGGAAGTTCGGTGGCGAACTCTTTGCCGACATCAATCAGCATGACATCCCTGAGGATATTACGTCCGATCAGGACGGTGTGTGTCAGGTGGCTCCGGTTCGTCAGCGTGAATTCCGCGACTTGCTGGTGATCGCCAATGGCAAACTGAAGCTCGACCACCACGCGGCGGTCGGCCTCATCTGCGCTGCTCTGAATCACTTTCACCCTGCGGGAAATTTCCTTTTCCATGGTAACGAGATCTTCCGTACCTGGCACCGGCACATCGAAGCGAACCCAGTTATTGCCATCCCGCTCAAAGCGGGTGATGTTCCGGGCATCGAGCGATGAGGTTTCGGCGCCGCTGTCGATGCGGGCGTCATAAACCAGTCCAGGTCCGGCCAGATAGAACTTTTCGAGCTCGCCTACGATCACCTTACCTTTGAGCCGGTCTGCACGGCCTTTGGCCTGGGTGTCCCGAGCTGCAGGCGGACAGGCCCGCTGCGGCACCACCGGGCAGGTCGGTTTCTCGATTTTCTGCTCGATCGCTTCCAGGATCGTCTTGGTGGATTCGCTGTTGGCCTCAACGATTTTCCCGTGGCGGGCGTGAGCGTTGCTTTCCATGGTGACCAGTGTGGCCCGCTGAATCTGCACTGCCCCCTTCAAATCATCAAGATTGTCCTTGGGCACCATCAGATATCGATTCGCTGAACAACCGGTAAGCACAATCGAAAAAGCGAAGACAGCCAGTAGCTTCCCGCAACCAAAACGCTTTGAAAACATTTAAAACCCCTGAGCCTGCGAACCCTCAATTTACCCGCTTGGGCTCGCCGTTATGACCTGCAAACAAATGCAGTAAGATACTTGCTGCAGGAGTATACAACAACCGATCTGTGTGTTCGCTTTACAGTTGGTTAAGGGTAAGAATATTTTACGATTTTGGGGAGGATGTCAGGGTTCGTTAACGAAGTGGTGGTGTCCCAGAACATCCTCGGAACGCAGATACTCCTGAATGACCGGCGAGCAGTTCAGATAGAACAGTAATAGCTCCCTTTGGACGTCCTTATCCTGAATGCGTGCGGCATAGCGAATCAGCTCCCGGATCGCTTGATCGCCGGTGTCGCCGGAATTGTCGAAGGTCTTGCCATAGCGGCTCTTGAGCAGTTGGGTCAGACGCTCAAGGTGAAATTCTCCGGTGTGGGTGATGTGTGGCAGGAGCCTGAACCCCGCGCTGCCGCGGGCATCATGACCGCGGTTCTGAGCGCCAGCATAGCCAGAGCGCGAGAATTCCGATCCCAGTTTTCTCCAGAGTTCTTTTAACATGATGACTACCTGGACAGAACACATCGTTGTTTTAGTTTATATTACCGTCTGAGTCCATAAGTGGACGCAGCGCACAGGAGGATAACGTGCCCGAGGCCATTGCAGAAACCATCCGGAATCAACCCAGCATCGTCATTGTTATTGCCGCCCTGTTGTTGTTGGTTGGTTTGCTGATCATTCTGCTGCTGCGCAACAGCCGTGGGCAGATTGCCCGACTGGAAGCCGAAAATGCGGAACAGGCCCGCAAGCTTGATGCGCTGGTAGCGGAGCTGGGAGATGCCCGTATGGCGCTGCGGGAGCATGAGGTGACGCTGGCTTCCGAGCGGCGGGCCACGTCCGAGAAGGTCGCGTTGCTGGAGCGCAACCGGGATGCCCTGAAGCAGGAATTCGAGAATCTGGCGAATCGTATTTTCGACCAGAAAAGTGAGCGGTTCAGCCAGCAGACCCGCACCAGTCTGGATTCATTGTTGAATCCGTTCCGGGACCAGTTACAGGACTTTCGCAAACGGGTGGAGGATGTGTACACGTCGGAAACCCGGGACCGGCAGGCCTTGCGAAGTGAAATCAAATCGTTACAGGACCTTAACCGACAGATCACCGAAGAGGCTGCTAATCTTGCCCGCGCTTTGAAAGGCGACAAGAAGGTCCAGGGTAACTGGGGGGAGCTCATTCTGGAGCGGGTGCTGGAGCGTTCCGGCCTGCGCAAGGGCGTTGAATACGAAACCCAGGGCAGCTTCCGCGACAGCGACCACCAGTTGTTGCGACCCGATGTGATTGTGAACCTGCCGGACAAGCGCCATCTGGTTGTGGACTCCAAGGTGTCGCTGGTGGCCTATCAGCAATGGGTCAATGAAGAAGACGATGCGGTCCGAGGCGATCATTTACGCCAGCATGTGGACGCCGTTCGCACCCACATCCGCAGTCTGAGCGAGAAGGATTACAGTCAACTCAACGGCCTTCACTCACCGGATTTTGTGTTTCTGTTCATGCCCATTGAGCCGGCCTTTGTGGCGGCGTTTCAGCAGGACGAGAACCTTTTCGCAGAAGCTTTTGAGCGAAAGATTATTGTAGTAACACCGACCACCTTGCTGGCCACGCTTCGGACCATCGAGAATATCTGGCGCTATGAGCGCCAGAGCCAGAACGCCCGGCGGATTGCAGACCGTGCCAGCGCGGTCTACGACAAGCTGCGGGTCTTCGTGGAATCCATGGAGAAGCTGGGCACGCAGCTGAATACCGCACAGGGCAGCTACGATGCGGCCATGAACACCCTGACCCGCGGGCGGGGGAATCTTGTGTCACAGGCCAACCGCTTTGTAGAGCTTGGCGTTCGTGTTAAAAAAGAAATCGCAGATAATCAGCAGGAGTAGAGGCGATGATTAAGGTATCCGGAACAGGGCGTAGTGCGCTTCGCAGCCTGGTGTTGGCCTCATTGCTGGTGAGCGTCAGTGTGGAGGGTACATCGCTGGCACCGGAGCACGAAGTGCGCCGCCTGATGTTGGCCACTGAGGAAGCTGTCGACAGCGACAATTGGGGCGAGGCTGGTGAATACCTGAATCGGCTTCAGGGTCTGGAAGGTGAAAAGCCGGTGGACTATTACTATTTTCGTGGCCGGGTGATGCAGGAATCCGATCATCTCAATGAAGCCCAATCGGCCCTGGAAGCCTACGTAGCGAAGGCCGGGTCCGAGGGCGCGCATTATCAGGAATCGCTGAAGCGCATCACCGCCATCGAAAAGGCGCGCAAGGAACGATCCAGCAAGGACCAGAACCGGTCGGCCCAGAGCGAGCCGGTGGCGATCATTGAACCTGCCGATTCACAGGTACTGGGTGACCTGAAGCGTTTGTACCTGGTGGACACTGACCGGGAGGCGTTGACGTTGCACCTCAACAGTCTGCTGGATCTGGCCGGGTGGCGGGCCGACCAGCGGGTGGTGAGGCTCGACGTGCCTGCAGACGTCAGCTACCGGGTTGCCGCTGGCGAGAACCTCATTGAAATTCAGGAATCCCGGCGCGAAGGGGAACAGCGGATCACCAAGAACACCAACGCTATCGAGGTGTATGGCATCAGCCCACAAGTGGAGTGGGATTGCCAGTCGGCTCCTGCAGCGACCTGCTGGATTTATGACCCCCGGGACGGTTCCAGGTTGCTGAAGCTTGGTCCCGACCGGAATCGAGCCGAGGACATTGCCAGCACACTCGGACGGTTGATCAGAATCCTGCAGAGCCCGGGCTGACAAGCGCCGCACAAGACTTAGCCGGCGCTGGCCCGTTCGCCCTCGCGGTAGGCGCCGGGCGTTACCCCTGTCCACTTCTTGAAGGCGCGATGAAACGTTGACGGTTCGGTAAAGCCCACCTTGCTGGCGATGTCGTTGATGGGCAAGTCCTGCCGGCCCAGGTAGTAGATGGCCATGTCCCGGCGCAGCAGATCCTTGATCTCCTGGAACGAGGTGTTCTCCTGTTTGAGCCTGCGGCGCAGGGTTTGCGGGCTGGTATGAAGCTCCGCGGCGATCCACTCGAAGTCCGGCAGCGGTTTGGAGAAATCCCGGCCGATCAGCGCGCGGATCCGACCCGTGAAGGTGTTGCTCTCGTCGGGTCGTGACAGCAGGTCCGCGGGGGAGGTCTTCAGAAACTGGTGCATTTCCGGTCGGTCGCGAATCACCGGCGCGCTCAGGAAGCGCTTGTCAAAGGTGAGGGCGGTGCGGCTCGCTTCAAACTCCAGCGGGCAGCGGAAGATGTGGCGGTACTCATCGCCGTGGTCCGGGCGTGCGTAGTCAAACTCCGCTTTCAGCAATTCGACCGGCTGGCCCACCAACCAGCTGCCCAGGCGATGCCAGATCACCAGTAGACTCTCCCGCATGAAATACAGCGGATCGTTGATCTCGCCTTCGATCACCGTGACCAGCCTGGCCACTTTGTCGTCCACCTCGAGTTTCATACACACCATCGGTTCGAACAGCCGCGAGAACTGGAACGCCTGTTTGTACACGGACTCCAGGTTCGGGCAATCCATCACCAGTGCACACATGGTGGCAAAGGTGCCGGCCCGGCACTGGCGAGGGCCCAGTCCCATGAACTCATCATCCATGCGGGTCCAGATCAGCTGCATCAGGCGGCTGAACTGGTCGCTGTTGACGCGGGCCATTTCGATTTTCAGCAAATCCGGCGAAATACCGGCTTCCCGCAACATATCGCGGGTATCGAAACCGGCACGCTCTGCGCCAATCAGAGATGCCTCTACAAAATGCCGTGAAACCGTCAGGTTGGACATGCCGCTCGCAATTCCTTGGAAAACGAAGCCCATCATAAAACCCCCGGGCCACAATGCAACCGCCGGACCGTCGGAAAGCTGGTAGAAATGGCCAACCGGAATGACGGAACCCGCAGTTGGCCTGCTCAGTAAAAACGGTCACGATAGCGGTAACAACCCACAAGGAGACATTCCATGGCAGGCCCTTTGACCTCCCTCAAGATTCTTGATTTCAGCACCCTGTTGCCCGGCCCCTACGCCACCATGCTGCTGGCGGACATGGGCGCCGACGTACTGCGCGTGGAGGCGCCGGACCGCATGGACCTGACCCGGGTGATGCCGCCACACGACGGCGGTGTCAGCACGGCCCACGGTTTTCTTAATCGTGGCAAACGGTCGCTGGGGCTGGACCTGAAAAAAGAGGGCAGCACCGACATCATCAAGAATCTGGTCAGCGAATACGATGTGGTGATCGAGCAATTCCGTCCCGGGGTAATGGACCGGTTAGGCATTGGTTATGAAGCCCTCAAGGCCATCAACCCGGGCCTGATTTATTGTGCAATTACTGGCTACGGCCAGACCGGCCCCTACCGCGATCGCGCCGGCCATGACATCAACTACCTGGCGTTGGCGGGTGTCTCCAGCCATTGCGGCCGTGCCGAGAGCGGCCCGCCCCCCATGGGCATCCAGATCGCAGACGTTGCGGGTGGCTCTCACCACGCGGTTATGGGCCTGCTCGCGGCGGTGATTCATCGCCAGCAGACCGGGGAAGGGCAGTTTGTGGATGTCAGCATGACGGACGCCGCCTTCGCCCTGAACGCCATGTCGGGCGCCGCCTGCCTGGCGGGCGGTCAGGAACAGAAACCGGAAAGCAGCCTGCTCAATGGCGGCAGTTTCTACGATTATTACCAGACCGCCGACGGCCGCTGGCTCTCGGTAGGCAGTCTGGAGCCGCAATTCTCCACCCGGCTGTGCGCGACACTGGGGCTGGACGAGCTGAAAAGCTACGCACTGAGCCAGAACCCCGAACACCAACAAAAACTGAAAGCCGCGCTGAAATCCAGAATTGCCGAGAAAACCCTGGCCGAGTGGCAGGCGATTTTTGCCGAGCAGGACGCCTGCGTGGAACCGGTGCTGACCATTACCGAAGCCGCGGAACATCCTCAACTCAAGGCCAGAAATATGGTGATCGGCGTATCCCGGGATGACGGCAGTGAACAACGCCAGATCGGCTTTCCGATCAAGTTCAGCCAGACCACCTGTTCGGCCGGTTATGTAGGCAAAAAGCTGGGGGCAGACAACGACGACATACTTTAATGATCTAAGAACGCGCCGATCTTACTAAAGAGTCATTGGCAATTTGGCTGGTCCCGGTCTTTAATGGAAAGGCAGTCAACCATAGATCAAAAAATGATCAAGGAGGTGTCTGATGAGCATTAAAACCCTGAGCCTGTCCGCCATGATGTCCCTGGCGCTCGCTGTCCCTGCCGTTTACGCCGCCGACGACACCGGCGACATGGGAAAAGACGCAACTGGCAGTAGTGACCCGATGGAACAACAAACCGGCGCCGCCGGACCGGGCGCACGTACTGCAACCTTTGACGAACTTGACGCTAACCAGGACGGTGTGATTACCGAAGACGAACTCAACGTGTATGGCAGTACCGCCGCTGGCAACCCCGATGAAGCTGGCATGTCCGGTCAGGATACCCGCGACATGATGATGGAGCTGGATCAGGACAGTGATGGGCAACTTACGCAGGATGAGTTTGAGAGTATGGAGTGAAGTTACACTACATAAAGCCCAACTAACGTTTAGCACAACGGTAATAAAAAAGCCCCGGCATGTGCCGGGGCTTTTTCAATTCAGCGCCTCACAAACATCAGGGGTTCTGAGGGCTCGGTTCGTTTTGTTTCACGAAGTTGCCGTTATTGAAGGCAATGGCACCACCGTCATTTGCGAAGAATGAAATGATGTTAGTGGCCATGTCGGCAAATACGGCGGTTCCGGCTGCGTCCGTGGGCTGAATGATGGTTGTATGCGTACCAGCTGTGAATCGGACGACGTTCGCGTCAGCTGTTAACGCGCCATTACCAGTGATCGTCTCAGCTTCCAGTTGCATGATCAGTGGCTCAGTACCTGCAAGGGGCGCAGGCAGTGCCATGCCAAGCGGCGCAGTATAGTCACCAGCATAAGCGACGTCTGCGGCAACAGGGATGGTCTGGTCCTGAGTAGCGCGATTAGAACCATCGCCGTAGATTTCGTTCAGGTAGACTTTGATCCCACTGTCGGTCAGCGAGGTTACGAAGTTATGAGGTTCGACGCTGTCCAATGATGCTTGAGACACATTGAAGAACAATTCCAGATTGCTGGTTCCTTGTGTGAGCCCTGAGCCTGCGAGGCCGGCTAACACCGTAGAGCCAATTGACGGGGAGTTTTCGAGAAGCTTGGCAATACCTGCACCAGGCGTCACGTAAGCCGCTGCCGCGAACGGAACCAGATTGCTGTTGCCAATTGTGGTTTCCTGAGCGGCACCATTCACGAGGGTAACAAAAGAGGTGCCGAGTATGCCGCCAAGAGAGTGACCCACGAAGTAGACTTTGCTTCCAGTGCCTACGTCTACATCTCCGCCTCCCGTTGCTGGGTTTGAGTCGGAGTCGGCGTTGTCTAGGTCGAGCCCATTCAGATTAACGAGGCTGGCATTCAGGTTGAGCAGATCGACGACGCCCTGTCTATTGTTATCCCGTGCGGCAGGCAGGTTAGCCAGGTTCAGGAAAAACTGGGCAGATGAGCCAACAGCTGAGTCAGCACTGGTGGAGTATTGCATGCGAGCAGGTGTGCCGTTTGCGGTCTGACCCCAGCCGAAATGTCTTTCATTCATGGGCAGCGGACTATCTACAAACGCGCCATCAACCTGCGCAACATCAACGCTCAATGCCAGCGAGGGATCGAGTGCTCCGGTCGCGAGCTTAGGTGCGATGCCATGCATCGGGAGATCCATTGCTACAGTGACAAAGCACGATCCCGCGAGCTGGTTGCCCAAGGCAAGGCTATGGGAACGGTTGCCAAAAATGCCATGTTGGTAGATGACAACGTCATAGGGCTTGGCAGCACCACAAGTTCCGTCATCGGGCACTGATATCAGAAGCGGCGCAAAAACCGTTTCTTTTTCTTCAGCGAAAGGATAGCGGAACGTTACCTTATCTGATGGGGGCGTGGTTCCGGCATCGTTGCCAGCGCCCGCATCAATAATGCCGCCAACCGTTGCGGAGGCCTCCCACGTTGCATTCAGATTGGATGGGTCAGTGGGAGTCGGGACAGGCAAATAGTATGGAAGCGCAATGCCTGCCTGGAAGATGGTGCTCGCGTTTGCGGAAGCCCCAAGAGCGGCACTCGCTGGGACGCGACTTGCTTCAATCGGCGTGATCGGACGGGGCTCTGGATTGCTGAAATCGGCACCTGCCATAGCCAAATTGCCGGCTGTTGCGCTTGCTACGCCGCGAAGTCCGGCATCGGTAGCAGTCATGATGGCCGTGCCTGCCGCTGTTGCAAGAGCGGCGTACTGCTCGGACGCGCTCAGTGTTTCGAACTCATCTGCGTTCTCGGCGAGGTATTTGGCAATCGCCTCCTGGCGAGTCGTTACGATGGCGCTCTTGTAGAAGAATTGAGCTGGTGATGTTGCCGCCTCCAGCACATCCTCGGTTCCGCCCGTCGTGAAGGTGAGAGTCAGAGCCAGATTCTCGTCAGTGAGAGGCGACAGGCCAGCGGCTTCACGGCTGGGGTTTGTCAGCGCGTTGAAATAGCCTGTTGCAAGGGTTTCCCAACCTTGAATAGCCCCGCGAACCGGAGCCAGCGCCGCGTTGCCCAGCGGCTCATCCGGGTTGCCAATATTCTGGTACGAAGGTGACCCTACGATGGCATCGCCATTGTCATCTTTGACTTCGTTAGTGACCACGACCAGATATTTCTTTTTCGGGTCAAGCGGGCGGAGAGGGGTAATGCGAAGAACATTATCGGTACCACCATCAAGTGAGACCACTTCTGCCCGGAATTCGTTATTAAAATCGAAAACAGCGCCCGCTGTCGCGGCACCGGGGTTCTGTTGGGCTTCACGGAAGGCCAGTCCCAGGTCAAAGGTAGGCGTTTCGCCGGGGAACGAGGTGCGAGTTGGTGCTGGAGAAATATCGCCATCTTCAACCAGCTCGGCAATAAGGTTTGTATAGAAGCTCCCGCTGTTGAGGAGGGAGTCGCCGCCCGGGAAATCCAGAGACAGAAGAAACACGTTCTGTTGTGGGTTGGGTGCGGGTGCACCGCCCTCACCTTGGATGACCGGCGCAAAGTTCAACGAGTCCGGATCGATGGAACCTGAGAGCTTGATGTCGAACTGCGCCGTGGTGGACGAACCGTCCATGAAGTCCAGTGCGTTTGTGATTGGGTTTTCGGCAGATCCGGAGAGCGTTCCGTCGGCCCCCTCACCCTGTTCAAACTGAAGATCAGACGGAACGGGCAGCTCACTGGTCAGGGGATTGAACACCGGCCAGGTTTTGCCTGAAAAATTTGGGTTATTGATCTTAAAATCCGGATTCGCATTCGACCCTGAGTCGGCGCTATCGAAGCAGCCCGTCAGCCCAAGGGAAGACGCCACGGCAAGACTGATTAGTGTTTTCTTGAACATGGGTGTGGAACCTTTTCCTGTTGTTGTGTCGTTATGATCGGCCGATGACGGGGCCGGTATGGTCCGGTAAACCCTTTGCCAGAGGCCTGTTCTTCTTTTGTTCATCTCTGAAATTGTAGTCAGCGCTTTGTGCCAATTTCTGGAGCCTCGACTATAGCGGCAGCACGGCCACTGTTGATCAGCCAAAAGTGTGATTCTGGCGTTTCAAAGACTTGGCGCACAGTTGGAAATTGGCCTGAATGAAAAATAGTTGGCGCTTAGACGTTTGTCGAGTTTCCACAAGGCTCTCAGTCGAATTTTGAGAAGTCGGGAGTACGCTTTTCCATAAAGGCTTTGAAGGCTTCTGCTGCCTCCGGCGATTTCAGACGTTCGCTGAATTTCTTTCCTTCGACCAGCATGGTGGTTTTGAGCTCTTCCAGTGTGGGCCGATTGAGCAGTTCCTTGGTGGCGCGAAGGGCGGCCGGTGCCTGGGCGGCCAGTTTCTGGCAGGTGTCCAGCGCGGTGGCTTCGGTGTCTGCCGGTTCGCAGATCCGGTTGATCAGCCCCAGCCGGTAAGCGTCGTCAGCGGTGAAGGCGCCGCCTAGCATCAGCAGTTCGGCGGCCCGCACCCGCCCGAGCCAGGAGGGCAGTAAAAGGCTGGAGCCGCCTTCTGGGCACAGGCCGAGGTTGGCGAAGGGCATCTGAAAGCGGGTGTTGTTGCCGGCGAACACCATGTCGCAGTGCAGCAGCAGGGTGGTGCCGATGCCCACGGCAGGGCCGTTGACGGCGGCCACCGCGGGCTTGGTGGCGGTGGCCAGCAGAAACAGGAAACGGCCGACCGGGGTTTCCTCGAAAGCACCGGGCAGGCCGGCGGCAAAATCGCTCAGGTCATTACCGGCGGTGAAGCACTCTTCGCTGCCGGTGAACAGCACGCACCGAATGGCAGCGTTTTCGTGGGCCTGTTCAACGGCGTCGCCGAGGGCGGTGTACATGGCGTGAGTCAGGGCGTTCTTGCGGTCTGGCCGGTTGATGCGCACCACCAGCACGTGGCCCTGTTGTTCAGTGAGGACGAGGTCGGTCACGGTGTCTCCTGATCTTTTTGTTGGTAAATTACTTAGGATGGTACCTTTTTTTCGATAGTACCTTTTTTCCATCACGGTCGCATGCCCCGTTCCGGCGGTTTCTGGTAAACTCCGGCTTCCGATTTTGTCATCACTAAACCAACACTGATGAGACGCCTATGACCACCGTAATCCGCCAGGACGACCTGATTGAGAGCGTAGCGGACGCGCTGCAGTTCATTTCCTACTACCACCCGAAAGATTTTATTCAGGCTGTGTATGAGGCCTATCAGAAAGAAGAGTCCCAGGCGGCCAAGGATGCCATGGCGCAGATCCTGATCAATTCCCGCATGTGTGCCCAGGGCAAGCGGCCACTGTGCCAGGACACCGGTATCGTGACGGTGTTCGTCACCGTCGGTATGGACGTGCAGTGGGATGCCGACATGGCGCTGGATGACATCATCAACGAAGGCGTTCGCCGGGCCTACATGCATCCGGACAACGTGCTGCGCGCCTCTATTCTGGCGGACCCGGACGGCAAACGCACCAACACCAAAGACAACACCCCGGCGATTATCCACTACAAGATTGTGCCCGGTAATACGGTTGACGTGCACGTCGCGGCGAAAGGCGGCGGTTCGGAAGCTAAGACCAAATTTGCCATGCTGAACCCGTCCGACTCGGTGGTGGACTGGGTGCTGAAAATGGTGCCGCAGATGGGCGCGGGCTGGTGTCCGCCGGGCATGCTGGGTATTGGTATTGGTGGCACCGCCGAAAAGGCGATGGAGCTGGCGAAAGAGTCGCTGCTGGATCCCATCGATATCCACGACCTGCAGGCCCGTGGCGCGTCCGATCGCTCCGAGGAGCTGCGCCTGGAGTTGTTTGAGAAGGTCAACGAGCTCGGCATCGGTGCCCAGGGTCTGGGCGGCCTGACCACGGTACTGGATGTGAAAGTGAAGGATTACCCCACGCACGCGGCTAACAAGCCGGTGGCGATCATTCCGAACTGCGCCGCCACCCGCCACGCGCACTTCGTGCTGGACGGCACCGGCCCGTCACTGCAGACCCCACCGAGCCTGGAAGACTGGCCGGAAATCACTTGGGAAGTGGGCGACAGCGTGCGCCGCGTGAACCTGGACACGGTCACCCCGGAAGATGTCAAAGACTGGAAGCCCGGCGAAACTGTGCTGCTGTCCGGCAAGATGCTGACCGGCCGCGATGCCGCCCATAAGAAGATGGTGGACATGATCGAGCGCGGCGAAGAGCTGCCGGTGGATCTGAAAGGTCGTTTCATCTATTACGTGGGCCCGGTCGACCCGGTACGCGAGGAAGTGGTCGGCCCCGCCGGCCCTACCACCGCCACGCGCATGGACAAGTTCACCCGGACCATGCTGGAGAAAACCGGCCTCACCGGCATGATCGGTAAAGCCGAGCGTGGTCAGGTGGCAATTGATGCCATTCACGAGTTTGGCGCGGTGTATCTGATGGCGGTAGGCGGTTCGGCGTACCTGGTATCGAAGGCGATCAAGCACGCCGAAGTGGTGGCCTTCCCGGAACTGGGCATGGAAGCGATCTACGAGTTCGAAGTGGAAGACATGCCGGTGACGGTCGCCGTGGACTCCAAAGGCTCCTCCGTGCACCAGACCGGCCCGGTCGAGTGGCACGAGAAGATCATCGCCGCCAAGGCCGTGTAAGGCCGGTCAGCGGTTCTTGCCTGAATTCAGGAAGAACAGCTGATGTTGAGGTGCTTCCCCCAGTCCGGGGGAAGCGCCGCATACCCTTCAAATTTTGGCTGTTCGTCGAACGGCTTCTGCAACACCGTCAGTAATTCCTTCAGCGGTTCGTAATCGCCGTTCTGTGCCTCCTGGATCACCTGTTGGGCCAGGTAGTTGCGCAGAATGTATTTGGGGTTCACCTTGCGCATGGCGAACTCGCGCTCATCGTGGGCACGGGTCTCTTTCTGCAGGCGCTCCTGGTAACGCTGCAGCCACTCGTCCGCCACACTGCGATCCACAAACAGATCGCGGATGGGTGCGGTGCCAAGGCCGTGCAGGTTGGAAAGCCCGCGGAAGAATCGGGTGTAATCCACGTGGTGCTCGTGGAGCATGCTGAAGGTGTCCATGATCAGCGGCAGATCAGACTCGTCCTCCCGTGCCAGCCCGAGTTTGTCCCGCATGTTCTGCAGGAAGCGACCGTTGTAGGTGGTTTCATAATGCCGCATGCTCCGGCGGAGGGTGTCCTCGTCCATAATCGGTAGCAGCGCGTTGGCCAGATACTGGCAGTTTACAAAACCGATATTGGGCTGGCGATTGTAGGCGTAGCGTCCGCCCTGGTCGGTGTGGTTGCAGATGTAGCCGGCGTCGAAATCGTCCAGGAAGGCGTAGGGACCATAATCGAAGGTGTCGCCGATGATGGACATGTTGTCGCTGTTCATGACCCCGTGGCAAAAGCCTACTGCCTGCCAATCGGCAATCAGCCGCGCGGTGCGTTGAATCACCTCCTCGAACCAGCGCGCGTAGCGTTCATCCGCCGGCAGTTCGATGAGGTGAGGGAAGTGGAGGGCAATGACATGCTCAGCCAGTGTTTTCAGGGTCTCTTTACCCTCGTGATGGGCGGCAAACTCGAAATGCCCGAAGCGGATGTGGCTCTCGGCCACGCGCACCAGCGCCGCAGCGGTTTCGATGGACTCACGGCGCACCGGGTCGCGGGCGCTGACCATGAACAGGGCGCGGGTGGTGGGAATGCCAAGGCCCGCCATGGCTTCGCTGCACAGGTATTCACGGATGGTGGAGCGCAGCACGGCGCGGCCATCACCGAAGCGGGAGTAGGGCGTGGTGCCGGCGCCTTTCAGGTGCCAGTCCCAGCGGCGGCCGTCCGGCCCGATGGTTTCCCACAACAGCAGGCCGCGGCCATCCCCGAGATCCGGGTTGTATGTGCCGAACTGGTGGCCGGTGTATTTCATCGCCACCGGGTCCATGCCGTCGAGCAGTTCGGTGCCGGCGCCCACGCCGGTCCAGTCTTCCGGCTGATCGCTGTGAAATCCCATCTCGCTGGCCAGCGCGTGATTGAAGCACACCATGCGGGCGTCCTTCAGGGGCGTTGGCTGTACCCGGGTATAGAAGCTGTCCGGCAGCTCCAGATAGCGATGTTCCACTTTGAAACCCTTGTGACTCATGTAACGCCTATACTCCCATCTGGTACAAAACGTGCTGGTGATAGCTATAAAGCAGCAAGAGGCCCGCTCATCGCCATGCAAACACACTGCGTGCAGGAACAACTACGTGATTGACCAACCTCTTATGACCATGGTTCAGGCGCTGATTGATCAGGAAGCCCTTCCGTCATCCTACGTGACTACGGTGGAGCAGACCATTCTGCCGCTGGCCAGGCACATACTCGAGCTACGCCGGACAACGCAGCGAGCCGTGGTTGTAGGGCTTCATGGCGCCCAGGGTACCGGGAAATCGACACTCACCCTGTTCTTGCGGCAGTTACTGGATCGGCATTTCGATTGCCGCACCGCCAGTTTTTCGTTGGACGACATTTACCTCACCCGGGCCGAGCGCGAACACCTTGCCGACACCGTGCATCCGCTGCTGATTACCCGGGGCGTGCCGGGCACCCACGACGTTGCGCTGGGCCAGCGGCTGCTGGACCAGTTAATAGCGGCCGGCCCCGGGGAGTGCGTGCCCGTTCCCGCCTTTGATAAGGCCACAGACGACCGCTGTCCTGAGAGCCGCTGGCCGGTGTTCGAGGGTCCCGCAGATGTCATTCTGGTGGAAGGCTGGTGTCTGGGGGCAGTGCCGCAGACGGACCACCGGGATCTGGCCAACCCGGTCAACGCCCTTGAGTTGGCGGAGGACCCGGACGTGGTGTGGCGTGAATACGTCAATGAGTGCCTGAGTGAAAGTTACCGGTCTTTCTTCGGGCAGATGGATACGCTGATCATGCTCAAAGCGCCGTCCATGGAGTGTGTTCTGGAATGGCGCACACTTCAGGAGCACAAGCTGGCGCGCCGCATTGAGTCCGCACCAAAAGAGGGCGGCGGAGAGCGAACTCTGAGAATCATGAGCGATGACGAGGTGGCCCGTTTTATCATGCATTACGAGCGCATCACTCGCCGTTGCCTGACGGAAATGCCGTCGCGGGCGGATGTGGTGGTGGACGTCGCCGAGAATCACCGGCTTGGCTTACCCGTTTTCACAACCCGACCAAACTGATCAGAGTCAGACGCTATGGAACAGCCCCATCTGCTTGTATTTACTGATCTGGACGGCACCTTGCTGGATCACGACACCTACGACTGGAAAGCTGCGGTACCGGCATTGGGGCGGTTGGCCGAGGCGGGGGTTCCGTTGATTCTGAACTCCAGCAAGACTGCATCAGAGATTCGTGACGTGCGGACACAGCTGTCTAATCACGACCCGTTCATTGTCGAAAACGGTGCAGCCGTGGTGATCCCGGCGAACTGTTTTGGACCGGGGGAGGAACAGGTGGTGAATTTTGGGGCATCCCGCACACAGGTGCTGGCGGTGTTGCAGGATTTTCGGGCTGAGGGATTCCAGTTTCGCGGATTTGCCGACATGTCGGCTGAGGAGCTGGCGGACATGTCCGGGCTCTCACTGGCCTCTGCGGAGCTTGCAAAAGACCGCCTCGGAACCGAGCCGTTGTTGTGGCAGGGCAATGACGAGGAGCTGGCGGAGTTCACGGAAAAACTGGCGGCCGAAAGTTTGCGACTGGTGCAAGGCGGGCGCTTTCTCCACGCCATGGGGAATTTCGACAAAGCCGATGGGGTCCGTTTCTTGCTGGGTAAATACCGGGAGCAGTCGCGCGATACGTCCTGGGTGACCATCGGGCTGGGCGACAGCCCCAACGATCAGCGCATGCTGGAAGCGGTGAACATTCCGGTGATTATCCGCGGTGTGCAGTCCGATCAGGTGGAGCTGACCTCCGATCGCCACGCCATGCGCTCCCTCAAACCCGGCCCGGCAGGCTGGAACGACTGTTTACTGAATATTCTTGTTGAGTTCGGCTACTGAACTCTCCACCCAGGACCAGAGGAAGACCGCCATGGGCGACTTTTATCAGAACGGCATCATCACCACCCTTCATAATCTTACCCGGCGCCCGGTTGAGGATCTTGAGCAGGAACTGATGAGTTTCCGCAAGGCGCGGCCCATGTCGCTGGTTTTACCGTCGCTGTATTCGGAGTTGGAAGGACCGGCACTCAAGCACATCGTCAGCGAGTTGGCGAAGGTGCCCTACCTGGAACAGATTGTCATCGGCCTGGATCGAGCCAACGAAGAGCAGTACCGCCATGCGCTGGAGTATTTTTCCGAGCTCCCTCAGAACTTCAAGGTGCTCTGGAACGACGGCCCGAGACTGCGCGCCATCGATCTGAAGCTGCGTGAGCAGAACCTGGCGCCCACGGAGATGGGGAAGGGGCGCAACGTCTGGTATTGCTTTGGCTATGTGCTGGCGTCCGGGCTCAGCAAGTCGGTGGCCCTGCACGACTGCGATATCCTGACTTACTCGCGGGATCTGGTGGCACGGCTGATTTACCCGGTCGCCAATCCGGCCTTCAATTACATGTTCTGCAAAGGCTATTACGCCCGTGTGGCCGACAGCAAAATGAATGGCCGGGTCAGCCGTCTGCTGGTCACCCCGCTCATTCGCGCGCTGAAGAAAGTCTGCGGCCCCAACGATTTTCTCGACTATCTGGATAGCTATCGCTACCCGCTGGCCGGCGAGTTTTCCTTCCGCACCGACGTGATCAACGATCTGCGTATCCCCAGTGACTGGGGGCTGGAAGTGGGGGTGCTGTCAGAAATGAAGCGCAATTACGCCACCAATCGCCTGTGCCAGGTGGACATCGCCGATACCTACGATCACAAGCATCAGGAGCTGTCACCGGAAGACGCCAGCCGTGGTCTGTCTAAAATGAGCACTGACATCTCCAAGGCCCTGTTCCGCAAACTGGCCACCAACGGTGAGATTTTCTCCAATGAAAAGTTCCGCACCATCAAGGCGGCGTACTTTCGCATTGCGCTGGATTTCGTCGAAACCTACCAGAACGACGCCATCATCAACGGCCTGACGTTTGATCGGCACAAGGAAGAGAAAGCGGTGGAGCTGTTCGCGCAAAATGTGATGCGCGCGGGGGCCTATTTCCTCGATAATCCTATGGACACGCCGTTTATTCCCAGCTGGAACCGGGTGGCCAGTGCCATCCCGGACATCAAGGAACAGCTGATGGAGGCGGTGGACCTGGACAACGAGGAGTTCCGCCCATGAGCGAGCCACTGAAATCCAAACTCACGGGTATGCTGGACGTGGTTTATCCGGATCTCGACTGTGGGTTTCTGGCGGAAAAACTGCTCAAAACCATGCGCCTGGCCCCCAATCAGGAGCCGCCTCCGGCCCATCAGAACAACTGGGATGAATCCGACGTGGTGCTGATCACCTACGCCGATACCATCCGCCGTGCCGACGAAAAGCCGCTGGTTACCCTCCACGAATTTCTGACCGATTGCCTCGCAGACACAGTGTCGGCCGTTCACATTCTGCCGTTTTTTCCGTTCAGCTCCGACGACGGCTTTTCCGTCATGGACTATCTGGCGGTGAATGAATCCCACGGCAATTGGGACGACATCGAACGCATTGCCGGGGACTTCAAACTGATGGCGGACCTGGTGATCAATCACATGTCGGCGCGTAGCCGCTGGTTCGAGAATTTCCGCAAGCGTGTGGACCCGGGCAAGGACTACTTCTTTGAGGCCAGCCTGACAGACGATCTGAGCGCGGTGGTGCGCCCGCGCACGTCCCCGTTGCTTAACCCGGTAATGACTGAAGACGGCGAGCGCTACGTGTGGTGCACCTTCAGCGAAGATCAGGTGGATCTGAATTTTGCCAACCCGCAGGTGCTGGTGGAATTTGTCGCCATCATCCGCCGATACCTGGAGCACGGCGTCATCATGTTCCGGCTGGATGCGGTGGCGTTCCTGTGGAAAGAGCCGGGCACACCGTCTATTCATCTGCAGCAGACCCATGAGCTGATCAAGATTCTGCGGCTACTGATTGAGCATCACAGCCCGCAGGCGGTGGTGATCACCGAGACCAACGTGCCTAACCGAGAAAACCTCACGTATCTTGGCAACGCCAACGAAGCCCATGTGATCTACAACTTCTCCCTGCCGCCGCTGCTGATCCATACTCTGATAACCGGTAACTGCCGCCACTTGAAAACCTGGCTGATGAGCATGCCGCCGGCCCAGATGGGCACTACCTACCTCAATTTTATTGCCTCCCACGACGGCGTGGGGTTGCGCCCCACCGATGGCCTGCTGAGTGAGGAAGAGAAGCAGGGGCTGATCAACACCATGGAATCCTTTGGTGGCAAAGTGTCCTATCGCCGAACGGAAGACGGCCGCGATCAGCCTTATGAGATGAACATTGCGCTCTACGATGCGCTGAAGGGCACGGTCAAAGGCGGCGCCGATCACTGGCAGTTACCACGTTTCATCTGTGCCCATACCGTGATGTTGGCGCTCGAGGGCATCCCGGCGTTCTATATCCACAGTCTGTTGGCTACCGAAAACGATTACGAGCGCGCAGAGCACACCGGCCGCCTGCGCTCCATCAACCGCGGTCAATGGAACCTGGACGTGATCGAAAGTGAGCTGGCCGATCCCCTCAGCCATCACAGCAAGGCGTTCAAGGAGCTGAAGCGGCTGATCGCCATCCGCCGCCGCCAGCCGGCATTTCACCCGAACGCCACGCAGTTCACCCTGCACCTGGGGTTGCAGGTGTTCGGGTTCTGGCGCCAGAGCATGCGTCGGGACCAGTCCATATTCTGCATTCACAACATCAGCGACGAGGTGCAACAGATTGCCCTCAGTGACATTAATCTGATCGGTACCGATGAGTGGGTCGACCTGATCTCCGGGCTGCGCCTGGATGATCTGAGTGGCGCCATTACCCTCAAACCCTATCAGAGCGTGTGGTTGTCCAATCGCGCGTAGAGGCTCTGTAACCATCGGCGATGACGCGGTATGCTCTCCGGCTAACGAAAGATCCACCGGAGCGTACGCATATGATGAAAGCGATCAGGATTGTCGGTGACGAATTGCGCTGGGAGCAAGTCGAGGCCCCGGCCGAGTTGCCAGAAGGCCATGTCCGGATAGATGTGGCGTGGACCGCTATCAATCGTGCTGATCTGATGCAGAGAGCCGGCGTCTATCCGCCACCCCCGGGGGCGTCCGAGATTCTCGGACTGGAAGTCAGTGGCACCATTGCCGACGTGGGTGAGGGCGTGAGCGACTTCAGCCCGGGTGACGAAGTGTGTGCCTTGTTGACCGGCGGTGGCTATGCCACCAGCGTCGTCGTACCTGCGGTTCAGGTGCTGCCTGTTCCCAAAGGTCTGTCCCTGAAGGAAGCAGCGGCGGTGCCGGAGGTGTTTGCTACGGCGTGGCTGAATCTATATCAGGAAGCGGAATTGCAGCCGGGCGATAAAGTGTTATTGCACGCGGCAGCCAGTGGTCTGGGCACGGCCGTGATACAGCTGGCCACTGCCTTCGGCAACCCGGTGTTTGCCACGGCAGGGGACGATGAGAAGCTGGCGGTGTGCCAGAAACTGGGGGCGTCGGGCATCTGGAACCGTCGCAACGGCTCATTTGTGGACGCGGTCCGGAAATGGGGCGGTATCGATATGGTGCTGGACCCCGTGGGCGGCAGCTACATGGCCGACAATCAGAAAGTGCTGAACGTGGATGGTTGCATTGTACTGATCGGCCTGATGGGTGGCCGGACCGCGGAAGTGGATCTTGGGGTAATGTTGATCAAGCGCCATCGGCTGATCGGCTCGACGCTGCGATCGCGGCCCGTCGCGGTAAAAGGTGAGGTGATGCAGGCGCTGCAGCGCCATGTGTGGCCCTTGCTGAGCTCCGGCCAGATCGTACCCATGATTGATCACGCCTGGCCCATCGAAGAAGCCGCGGAGGCCATGGCCTACGTCGCCGCCAACAAAAACACCGGCAAAGTGCTGCTGAGCGTAAACTCCTGACCCGGCTGTACGTAGGCCGGATCAGCAAAGAGTGCAGGTCGGATTAGCGAAGCGCAATCCGACCAATCCCCTCAATCAGCAATGTGCACCAATTGCTTACCAAAGTTCCTGCCTTTCAGCATACCTTTAAACGCCTCAACCGCGTTTTCCAACCCTTCAGCCACCGTTTCCTGGTACTTCAGTTCGCCGCTGGCGATACGGTCTGCAAGAATGTTGGTAATTTCCTGATGCTTGTCCTGCCATTCGGTCACCAGAAAGAAACGGTGCTCCGGAACCGGATCCAGGGCTTTCAGCACGTGGAACGGCGTCTCCACTTCGGCCATATCGGTGGCGTTGTAGGCGGACACATAACCACAGATGGGCACGCGCGCGCCCGGATTGAGTAATGGCGCAACCGCCCGGGTGACCGCGCCGCCGACGTTCTCGAAATAGATGTCGATACCATCCGGGCAGGCGGCTTTCAGGTCGCCCTCCAGATTCCCCGCTTTGTAATCCACACAGGCATCAAACCCGAGTTCGTCCACCACAAACCGACATTTTTCCGGACCACCGGCCACGCCCACAACGCGGCAGCCCTCTTTTTTCGCTGTCTGGCCAACCACGGTGCCAACCGGACCGGATGCCGCAGACACCACCACGGTTTCACCAGCTTTGGGCTTGCCCACATACACCAGGCCGCAGTACCCGGTGCGACCCGGCATGCCGGCCACGCCGAGGTAGGTCTGCAGCGGCACATGCTCTTTCTGCTCAATCTTGTAGACCATCGGCGCATTCGCCGGGAAGGTGACGTATTCCTGCCAGCCGGAATAACAGGTCACCAGGTCACCCACCTTGAGTGTATCGGAGCGGGATTCCACGATGCGCGCCACGCTTTCACCGACGATAACTTCATCAATGGCGATGGGATCCATATAACCCTTGGCATCGTTCATGCGTGGGCGCATGTAGGGATCCAGGGACAGCCAAAGCACCTGGGCGACCACTTCGCCTTCTCCCGGTGCGCGAACGGGGCGCTCTTCCATCACCAGATCACCGTTCTGAATTTCGCCCTGCGGACGCTGCTTTAGCACAACTGCGTGGTTTTTAACGTCGCTCACTGACATTCTCCATTGTTGCCTGTTCGGGTTATCGGTTGCATAATGAAACCAGATTGTGTGGGGCAGAGAGTGCAGCAGATCGGGTTTGAGGTCAACCTCTCAACCTGTGGACCGCGGGGTTACATTCCATGGCCTGATCGTTATAATCGGTTTCGCTCAGGATGAGCCCCGGAAATACATACCTCTCTTCAGGGACCGAAGACATGCCCCAGGCAAGCGGACTGCAGTTCACCGCCACCATTGGCGAATTTTCCTCTGATCATTTTTCCGTTGTCGGCTTCCAGCTGACGGAACACCTGTCCGACCTG
>NZ_JAWJEK010000002.1:0-852464 GCF_032911545.1 Marinobacter sp. M-5 | reverse complement strand
CAGGTCGGACAGGTGTTCCGTCAGCTGGAAGCCGACAACGGAAAAATGATCAGAGGAAAATTCGCCAATGGTGGCGGTGAACTGCAGTCCGCTTGCCTGGGGCATGTCTTCGGTCCCTGAAGAATGTAGTGCGTCAAAAACTCAAGCTGATGGCCGCCCGGCACCATCCTGTGCAAGGCGGCCGACAGTTTAATACAGACTGCGTGGTATCTGATACCCCGCAAGGAGCTCCTGTGTGAACGGGTTGGTATTACTGGCGGCGTGCAGGCGGTATCGCATCTGACCATCGTCCAGCTGGAATTTCACATCCACCGAGCTGCTGCTGACGCCGGTAATGTCGGCCTTGTCCAGCAAGCGGAACAGTGCCCAGGGGCCGTTTTCAGATAGGCTGCGGGGTGAGCGGTTAATCTGAGTCGGTACCAATGTAATGCGGCTCTCCACGCTGTCGCGCAGGGTGTTCGGCCACACCAGCGGAATACTCTGGCTGGGCCCGTGGCTGAACTCCACCAACTGGCCATCCACGTTGACCACGCTACGGCGTTTGTTAGAAGACAGGTTCAGGGGTTCCAGCGCAAACTCAACGTCCAGCGAGCCGCTGCGGGTGAAGTAGGCGCGGCGAATGTCCTCGGCTTTTGCCAGCGCCGCTTTGACATCGTTGCGTACCAGGCCGGCACGGCGCGATCCGCCCAGATGCTCGGGGTGATCTTCCAGGAACAGCTTCAGGTTGTCGGTGTAGAAGGTATCCAGCACACCCTCTGGCGCGAAGAAGCGTTCAAAGTCCTGCAGCGCGGCATCCCGCCCGGCGCCCGGGTTGAACGGATAATGTCGGGCCAGCGCTTGCTGGAAGGGCTGGTAAACCTCCCGGTACCACTGGCGCTCCAGTTGCGCCACGGCCTGGTCCAGCACCACCCGCCAGCTCTCCGCGGCCAGTTTGTCCAGCATGCGGTCCAGCGGCGCCGGCTGGTTATCCGCCAGCCGTTGCAGGGTAAAGATCGGATCCGCGCCCTGCAGCCCCATGCGGGCACGGGCCGCCTGCAATGCAGCCTTGCCACGATCCGGCGACTCCTGAATGCCGCGCATGTACTCATGCAGATCCCCCAGCACCACCATTAATTGCTCCAGATCGCTGGGGTTGTCACCCTGCTTGCGATCCAGCTGATTGAACTCAGCAAACTGGCGATCAATCTCCTGAACCATGGCGAAGTGAGACGACTGCTCCAGTACTTTACGGGCGGCCTTCGCACTTGCGCTCTCGGCCTCACTGTCACCGTCAAGGTCGCTACCGTCGGGCACCAGGCGGGTGTGATGGGTAACCTGTCCCAGCAACTGCTGCAACGGCTGGTGACCGCTGGTCAGGCTCTCGAGAACCCGCACGCCGTGATTGAAATCGGTAAAACTCTGCATGTCGACACGGCTCAGCGCCCGCCGCCAGGCTTCGGCATAGTGCTCGGCGTAGAGCGACTGCAGATCTGCGGTCAGTTTCGCCTCGTCGGATTCGCTGAAGTCGACGTCATCACGGCGGCCCAGCACCCAGGCATCCACCAGTGCCAATTCGGTCACATCATCGGATTTGCGCAGAAACCAGGAGTCCAGCCCCTCGCGGGTGAGCAGCGATGGGATCACCAGCGGATCGGCGGCCACATCGTCCTGCAGGGGTTGCCCGCGCTCATCCAACGTGGTGAACACCGTGCCAAAAGCCGGCCCGGAGGCTCTGGCCAGATCCAGGGGCGAACCGAACTCCCGTGCCGCTTCCTTTTCCAGGTCCTCATAGACCCGTTCGGTGGTGGCGATACGGCCCAGCTCGTGTTGTGCCCACTGCACGCTGCTGCGGAACGGCGCCAGCGCCATGTCGGCGGTGACATCCCCCTGCCGAACCTGGTCCGCCAGGTCGGTGTGCGCCATGGCGTAGTCCAGATGGCTGCGCAAACGCTGCTGCAGATCCCGCTGGCCCGGAAACTGGCTCTGCCAGTAATCGCTCATGTAATCCGCGACGATGTCATTACGCCGGCCACTGGCATCGTACAGCATCCGCAAAACCCGCAGGTGATCCAGCCGCTCGGAACTGTGATCCGGTGCCTCGGCCATCTCCCCCATCACCCCCAGCATGAGTGCGGGCAGATACTGGTAAGCCAGCATGTCCAGATAGGAGGCCTCCACTTCCGGGCCCACCTTCTGGCCCTGGTGCAGCCCCATATCGGTCACTACCGGCCAGCTCTGCCGGTAATCGCCAAACGCCAGGGTGGCCTCACGCAGTTCGTCCAGGGGCTGCAGCAGATTGCTGCCGGTGGTGTCCGGCTCGTAACCGATGGGCCGCCAGTTGTCGATAAAGCTGCGAACCCGTTGCTCCACAGCGGTGGCCGCTGCGGCGTTCTTGATAAAATAGTGCTGCCAGCCGGCGGTCATACCCAGCCCGGCGGATAGCGCGACAACCGCGGCTACCGCAACCCGGCGACGGCGACTGCGGACGACCCGCCGGTTATCGCCGGCCAGCCCGGACTCGCGGTAGATCACATCCGGGAACAGCCCCTGGATGAAAAGGCTGGCTGACTGACCACTGCGCTGGGCCGGCTGAATCGGGCCGGAGAGGTGGTAATTCGCCGCCGCCGCAGACACAAACGCATCCTCCGGCACACCTTCCTGCAATACCGACGTGAAGTAGGTGCCGCGCACCAGTGCCGGTGTCGAGAATGCGTCTTCTGTCAGCAGATCCGCGAGAAACTGCTCCAGCACCGGTTTCAGGCCCGCCAGCTGACGGCTGAAGGAGTAAACCGCGGTGCGCTCTTCGGCGTCGCGGGTCGCCGCCATCACATCGGGCAGTCGCGTGTTCAACTGCTCGACCATGGTGGTAAAGCGGTCGGAGAATTCCGCCCGCCAGTCATCGCCCTCAAGCTGGGCGGCCAGCGGGAAGGTGAACCCCAGCGGCTGCTCCCTCTCGGCCTTGCTCAGAGTCCGCATGAACGGCCCGAAACCGTAAAGCAGGTCCAGCTTGGTGAAGCTCACATACACCGGCAACCGCGAGCCCAGGGTTTCCATCAACTCCCGCAAGCGGGTTCTCAGCAGAATCGCCTGGGCTTTACGCTGCTGTTTACTGCCGGTGCTGAGGCGAGCCAGATCCACGGTGAGCACCACGCCGTTCAGCGGGCGCTGGGGGCGGTTGCGCTCCAGCCACTGGATGAAATGCTTCCACAAACGTTGCTGCAATTCCGCGGTGGCACCCTCGCCCTGGTTCTGGCTCAGCAGTTCCCCGTCGGGATCAATCAACACGCCGTGGTCACCGATCCACCACTCGAAGCCCAGTGGGTTGCGGTCGGCGCGGGCATTCCGGGTCACGTTAGTCAGGGTGTAGGTCTGGCCGGAACGCTGGATCAGACTGGTCTTGCCGGCCTCCTCCAGCCCCATCACCAGATACCACGGCAGACGGTAGAGCCCCTTGCGTCCGGGGAGATTGCTCTTCAGCGCCTGCAGCTGACGGTCCAACAGCCGCGCCTGACGACGCTCCAGCGGCAGGATCGGATCTTCCTCTTCGCGCTGCTCCTCGGCTTTGACGGCGTTGATCTTGCCCAGCTTGCGGGCCAGCACCGTGGCCCAGACCATGGCAACCAGCAACACCACCCCGAGAGTAACCAGCGCCCGCATCTGCCAGGCCATCAGCGGGTATTCGCCGCCGATTTCCAGGCGCGGACCCAGCCACCAGGTGGCCACCAGCAGCACGATCACCCCGAGCGCCAGGGTGACCGGCGCGGCACTGCGCAGGTAGGGAAGAATTTGTCGACCGATGAGTAATGCTTGTCTCCACATGGCATCCATTCCTGATAAAGGGTGTGCTTAAGGCAAAATCCGTTAAACCAGTTTTTCGAGTTTGGAAACCAGCCCCGGTTCCCAGTCTTCCAGGGCCAGGCCCCGTGTCTGTTGGTGCAAATCCTGAATCTGCTGGCTGGCGAGGGTTTTCAAGCCGTTGTCTTTCAGCAGCCGGGCACTAGCAAACCGCCAATAGAAGCGTTCGCGGGGTTCCCGGGCGCCGGAAAGACCGTCTTCCATCAGTTGCATGGCTTTTGCCAGGCCCTTGTTGCCCGCCATTTCACGGGCCTGATCGTAGGCCTGCTCCCAGGGGCTGGCGCCACCGGGGGTGCCAGACATAGCCGGGGCCGTGTGCATCCAGTCGGCGGCCTCGGCACACAGGAACGGGGTGCCGTCGTTGAAGGTCATACCCGCCAACCGGGGCAGACGCTCAACAAACGCCATCACCGAGGCGCGGATCGCTTCGCTGCAGGCGGCGTACCCCAACGCTTCCGCCACCCGGGCGCTGAGCCAGTGGCCATCCAGCCAGAACGGGCTCACCGACAGGCTTTGCTCGATCCGTTTCCACAGGTCCATATCCGGGGCCTTCGCCAGCGTCTCCCGATACTCCGCCACCCGGTCCGCGCTGACCGCTGCCAGGTCGGTTTTTACATCGTCACGGGAGGGTGGCACCGTGGCGATGCTCTGCCATATGGCATGGCGGCGCAGCTGATAGCCCAGAGCGGATCCCGGGTCGGTATCCACCAGCAGGTCGGCCACTTTCAGCAGGCTCTGCCGGGTGGCCCGCTCGTTGGCGGGGTCCAGAGTGAGCTCGCCCAGTGACGGCGAGGTGGTATTGATGGCCGCGTGACTGGCCGCAGGCGGTGTCGGCCTGGCTGTGGAGTGCTCTGCACCGGACGCCGGTGCAGATTCCGCTGCCGCCGGCAGTTTCTCCACCGCCCGTTTGAGGTCGTACAAGCCGTCATCCGCCAGCTCATGGTCGGCAGCCTGGCGGATCAGTTGTTCGATGGCTTTCAGGCAAAAGGCCTGGCCGTCGCCAACGCCCCCATCAAAGGACAGGGCACCCACATCCTTGCCGGCGCGCTGCAACATCTGGGTGAACATCATCCTGCGTGCCCTTTTGCCCTTATCGCCAGGGTAGGGCCAGGCCTTCTCCCACCAGGTCTCCAGCACCCGGTTCAGCAGGTACAGTGACAGCGCGAAGCGCTCACCGCTGCCGCCACGCTGCAGGCTGACCAGCAAGAAACCAAACACTTTCAGATCTTTACTCTGATCTGACAGCACTCGCAGCGACTCACTTTCCACCTTGAGCCAGTCGATGTCGCTGTGGGCCAGAGAGCCCACTTTCATGATCTCGTTTTCCAGGAACTCGAGGGTGACATCGTCGCCCAGCGGCTCACCCATGCCGGACTCGCCACCTATGGGGGCCAGTACCTGTTCCACGTACGGATGCTGTTCAACTACCTGCATTCAAAAACCTGCTTTTCGAAATTCGATTTCATTACCAGCCACACTCGGCCCGCAGCGGACCAATGGCCTGGCGAAAGCCGTCCAGATCAAACATCAGTCCGTCCACCGCAGAGTGAGACGAGGTGATATGCGCGTCCGTGCGGCCAGCCAGCGCCCGGGCGACACGGATGGCCGGCAACCCCCGCCCGCCGCTGAGCACAAACCCGTTGTCCCGCACGCGCCACAGAGCCTCATTCCCGCCAAAGCCGAACCGCAGGCGTTCCGCATCCAGCGGATCCGGCAGCATCAGCGACAGCTCGGTGATGTTGTTATGACACTGCAACGCCAGAACCGGGCGCGGAGGCTCGGTGCCCAGTGCAGCCAGGGTCACCAGATGGCCAGCCTGGTCACCGGTATGGCTGTAGAGAGGACCATCACCGGGGGTTCGCGCCTGCTCCTGGGCATAGGCTTGCTCCCACCGGGGCGGGCGCTCGCTCTGCGGGTCGGCGGAGCCGCCAGTGACGTCCATCGGTGTGCCGAAGATATCGTCGAAACAAGCCAGCCGTTCCAGTCGCTGTGGTTGCTCGGTGCACCGTTGGGCTTGCTCGAGTGGGCCGGCCAGCGCCGGTGCCACGGACAGCGCCACGCCCACTGGCCACAAAGCCGGCAGTATCCACCGGTAGAGACATGTTCTTATCATCATTCAGCGACCTGATACTTCAGACATTTGTGGGCCAGCGTGCGCTTGGGTAACCCCAGACTCTCGGCGGCCTGGGCGCGATTGCCGTCGTACTGACGCAGCCGCTCGCGGATAACCGCAGCTTCGAACGCCTGGGAGGCTGCCTTGAGATCCTGTATGTCGGCAGCCGCCGGCACACCCGGCACACCAGCGGCGTCCTCTTCGGCGTAGACCATGCGGGCGGGCTCGGCGAACAGGTCATCAAGACGCAGTACCTCCGGCTGGATGTCGTCACCCACCGGGGTTTGAAGACACGCAAACTCGACGATGTTGCGCAGTTCCCGCACGTTGCCGGGGAAGCTGTAGCGACCCAGAGCGTGCAGGGCATGGCTGCTGATACCCATGGGACCGGCGCCTTCGCGGGCCTGGTAATTGGCAATAAAGTGACGGCACAGGGCTTCCAGGTCCTGCGGTCGCTCCCGCAGCGGTGTGACCCGCAGCGGGAACTGGCTCAACCGGTAGAACAGATCGCGGCGGAAGCGGCCGTCTTCAATGCCCTTTTGCAGAGGTTGATGGGTGGCGGCCACCAGACGGAAATCGGAGTGCTTTTCCTGCTGGGCACCGAGCGGGCGGAATTGTCGGCTTTCCAGCACCCGCAGCAGTTTGGACTGCAGTGCCAGGGGCATGTCGCCAATCTCATCCAGGAACAGGGTGCCGCCATCGGCCTGCGCCAGCAGGCCCTCCTTGGTCTTGTCCGCCCCGGAGAACGCGCCTTTGGTGTGGCCGAACAGCTCGCTTTCCAGCAGGGTGTCGGGAATGGCGGCACAGTTCACCACCACAAACGGACCACTGGCGCGATCGGAAAAATCGTGGATCCCTTTCGCCACCAGGTCCTTTCCACACCCGGTTTCACCCTGCACCAGTACCGAAAGCTGGCTGCCGGCGGCGCGGATGATCTGAGCCCGCAGGTGGGTCATGTCGGCGGAGTTGCCCACCAGGCTGCCGGCAAGTTGTTCGCAACGCTGGCGCACGGTTTCCGCGTCGTGCAGGTGGTCCAGCGAGCGCTTCAGCAACCGCCGTTGCCATACCTGGTCGCGGTTCTGCAACTGGCTGACCCATTGGTGAGTGAGCAGCTGCTTAAGGCCCCGGTACAACGGCATGGCGGTGATGCTGTCCCACTCGGGCTCGTCGTGGCAAAGCACGAGGATGCCGAGGGTGCGGCCGTCGTCACCTTTGATGGGTTCAAGCCAGAACGACCGTGGGCGGTCGCTGGCATCCAGCAATGCCTGGAATCCGCTGTGATCAAGGCGGTAGCTGGCAGCACGGCTGAGCTCTCTGGGCTGGCCGGTTTGCAGCACGTGGGCAAAGGGGTGGCTGAAGTCGGCGCAGTCGAATTCGCCGTCCTGGTCCAGTTCGGCACAATGGAGGGTGCGGCCGCTCAGGTCCAGTTCCAGCGCCCAGCAGTGGGTCAGGCCGAAGGCGTTTGCCAGCTGTCGGGTGGCGGTTTTCAGCAAATCCGGCAGATTGTCCTGTCGGATGAGTGCCACCGCCAGGTCGATGCCGGTGTGCAGTTCCATCTGCATCCGTCCCATGTTTCTTTTCCCTGAGATGTTGAGTTCGCCGATCGCGGGCTCTATGGTTCGGCTTTCCAAAACACGCTGTGAATACATCCCTGTACGCTCCGCTCCGCCATCCATGGCTCCGCAGGGTATTTGGAAAGCCGAACCACAGGGCCCGCTACTTCCCAGTTGCCTTAAGCAACAACCCCGGTGAATTTTTCCTCTTCTACGCCCAAAGTGACACTTTTAACCGGTTCTCTTGCCGCCAGCTTTTCCAACAACGCCAGCGATACTGGTGGTAACAACTCACCTTCGATGATCGACTCCAGCATCCTCGCGCCGTTCTCGCTTCGGGTTGCCCGGCTGCGGATGGCTTCAACCAGGCCGTCTTCCAGCACCACGTCGGTGTGGTAGCGGTTTTTGATCTGGTCCGCCAGGCGCTGGAGTTTGTCGCCGACGATGCGGTTCAGGGTGTCTTCGCCCAATGGCAGGTACGGCACCACTTCCATTCGGGCGAGTAACGCCGGCTTGAAGAAGTTAGCCAGTTCCGGGTAGAGGGCCTCTTCAATCTTCTCCGGTTCGTCGGCGTGGTGGACGATGGTCTGATAGCCGAGGTTAGAGGTGAGGAAGAACACCACGTTCTTGCAGTCGATCAGGCGGCCTTCGCCGTCCGCCAGTTCGCCCTTGTCGAAGGCCTGGTAGAACAGGTTGAGCACTTCCGGATGGGCTTTTTCGACTTCGTCGAGCAGCACCACGGAATAGGGTTTCTGGCGGATGGCTTCGGTCAGGATACCGCCTTCACCGAAGCCCACATAACCCGGAGGTGAGCCGATCAGGCGGGAGACGGTGTGCTTCTCCTGGTACTCGGACATGTTGATGGTGGTAAGGAACTGGCGGCCGCCGTAGAGCAGCTCGGACAGTTGCACCACGGTTTCGGTTTTGCCGACGCCGCTGGGGCCCACCAGCAGAAACGCACCCATGGGCCGGCCAGGGCGACGCAGGTCGGCGCGGGCGGTGAGCAGGTGCTGGTGCAGGCACTCAATGGCGGTGTCCTGGCCTTTGATGTGGGCCTGCAGGTACGCCGGCAAATGGGTGATCTTTTCCAGTTCGTCCGTGGTCATGCGGTTAACCGGGATGCCGGTCCAGTCGGCGATAACTTCGGCCACCTGGCGGGCGTCGACCCGGGCGTGGACCAGCGGCTCGTCGGCCTGCAGTTCCGCCAGTTCCTGTTCGATGGCGGCGGCTTCGCTTTTCAGGTCCGGGCGCTCTTCGTTAACGGCTTCAACTTCGTCGTTAGCCGATTCCTCAACGGTTGCGCCCTCGGTCAACAGCTGTTCGCGGATATCCACCAGGCGGGTGACCAGTTCACGCTGGTCGTTCCAGTTTTGCGCCAGCTCTGCAGACTCTTCTTTCAGCGCCGCGATGCGGGTTGCCAGTGCGCTTTCCCGCTCGGCGTCCACGGCCTGACCGAGCGTGTGTTCCCGCGCAATCAGGTCCTGTTCCATGGCCATCTGGTGCAGTTCGCTGCGCACATGGCTGAGGCGGCGCGGCGGGGTGCTGAGGTTCAGGCTGACCCGGGCACAGGCGGTGTCCAGCACGTCGATGGCTTTGTCCGGGAGCTGGCGACCGGCGAGGTAGCGGGCGGACATTTCCGCCGCGGCTTTCAGGGCGCTGTCGGCAACCAGGACTTTGTGGGCTTTTTCGTAGACGGTGCGCAGGCCACGGAGAATGTGGACGGCTTCGCCCGGTGTGGGCTCGTCCAGCGCTACCGGCTGGAAGCGGCGGCTCAGGGCCGGGTCTTTTTCGAAGTATTTCTTGTACTCGCGCCAGGTGGTGGCGGCGATGGTGCGCAACTCGCCCCGGGCCAGCGCGGGTTTCAGCAGATTGGCGGCGTCGGAGCCACCCTCGCTGTTGCCGGCGCCGATCAGGGTGTGGGCTTCGTCGATGAACAGGATGATCGGGGTGGCGGAGCCTTTGACCGCCTCGATCACGCCTTTGAGGCGTTTCTCGAATTCGCCTTTGACCGACGCACCGGCCTGCAGCGCGCCCATGTCCAGGGTCCACAGTTCCACACCGATCAGCCGTTCGGGCACGTCCCCGCTGACGATGCGTAAAGCAAGGCCTTCCACCACGGCGCTTTTACCGACGCCGGCGTCACCCACCACGATGGGGTTGTTCTTGCGGCGGCGGCAGAGGATATCAATCATCTGGTCGATTTCGGCGTCGCGACACACCACCGGGTCGAGCTTGCTCTCGCGCGCCAGTTTGGTGAAGTCGGTGGCGTAGCGTTTGAGCGGGTCCAGATCGGTGGCAACGGCGGGCTGACCACCGTCTTTTTCGTTCAGTTGCGGGCGCTCCACAGAGCCTTCGGTGACCCGGTCGAACTGCTTGCGCAGGTGCTCGCGGTTGATCTCGACCAGTGCCTTGCTCACCTGCGGCATCAGATAGCGGTCGGCGTTCAGCAGCAACGCCAGGAAGATGGCACCGGAGCGCAGGTCCTGATGGCCGAACTCGGCAGAGGCCAGCAGCCAGGCGTCCTGCAGCAGGTCCACGAGCAGTGGCGAGAATGACGGATAGGGCTCGGCGGTCTGGGGTTCGCCGTTCAGGCTGTCGCCCACCAGGGGCTGCAATTGCTGATGGTTGATGCCGGCGTGCTCCAGGATCTGGCGCACGTCGGAAAATGGGGTTTCCAGCAGCTTGAACAGCAGGTGGGCCGGGGTGATTTCCGCGCCCTGGCGGCTGATGCATAGGGCCGCAGAGGATTCCAGCCCCTGGCGGCAAATGTCGTTGAGGCGCCCGATCAGCGCCGGCAGTTCTACCCGAATCACAGTGATATCCTTATTTCGGTAATTGTTCCAGAACGCTGAGCACATCCCGGATGCGTTCGTTCAGCGCCATGTTGTAGAGCGAGAAGATGCCGGCCATGGCGAGGGCAAACAGACCCCCGATGCCCCAGATCGGCAGGCCGCTGCGCAGGCGGTTGCGGGCCGGTGACACATGGGCCAGGGGGTCCGTCAGCGGTTGTGCCTCATCGGCTTCCCGCAGGCTCTTCAGTTGCTCGTGCAGGCCGCGCATGATCTGCTCGTATTCCTCACGGCCATTGGTCATTACCTTGTAGCGGCCCTCGAAACCGAGACACAGGCACAGGTGAATGAACGCCAGCATGTCGCGGTAGCGCTGGGGCTCCTGTTCCATGCGCGACAGAATGGCGAATACCTTTTCACCACCCCAGGTTTCGTTGTGGAAGCGGGACAACAGCGAGTGCTGTGACCACACACTGTGAGCACCCCAGTCGGTGCCCAGCACGGCCTCGTCAATGAAGGCGCAGAGCACGTAGCGATAAGCCACCACCGTGGGGCGCTCGTAGCCCTGCTCCACCAGTTCCCGGTCGATGGCGGCCACGTCGTCCACCACCTGCCGGTACAGGGTTTCCACTTCGCGGAAATCCGCCAGCCGCCGCACCCGGATCACGAGCCCCAGCAGCGGCGTGGCGGCATCGATCAACCGATTGTCTTCCAGCCCGCGCAGTTGGAACTGATCGTTGGCAAACTCACGATTGCTGCTGCGGTCCGAGTCGTTACGATCCGCAAACATCAGATCGCTGAACGCACTGCCACCGGTGTCCTTGTTGCCCGGGCTACTGCCGTAGGGTGAATCCTTCACCTGTGCCTCTGCCATGATTTAGCTCCTGATTGCCCAGAACTGCATTTCCATACCCGCGAAGCTACCTGCCACGTGGAAGGCAAAGCCGCTGGCGTTGTCGAGCATCTGCCAGGCCTGGCTCTGGTCGTCCAGGCGGAAGTACACGAAGCCGGCGTGGTACGGCAGCTGGCGCGGGGCCACTGGCAGTGGTGACAGCGGAATGCCCGGCAACTGCAAGCTGATCAGATCGCGGATCTTCTCCACCGACGCCACCTTGCACTGCTGGGTGAACTGCTTGCGCAAATCGTCCAGCGGCATGTCGGCTTTCACCGCCAGGATGAACTCGGCATTGCCGATCAGCTGAGCGTCCTGAATCGGTGCCACGGTCAGACCGTACTGACGCTCCTGCAGCTGGATGGCCAGCGCGCGCGGCTCCAGCACCGTGCTCAGAGACTGCCGCAGCACTTGCATCAGCGGCGTGAACGAACTCTCCGGCAAGTCGTGGTCGTAGGCGCTGTAATCCCGTGGCAGACGGCTTTCATCGGTAAAAGTCACCAGCTCGCCGCACAGCTCCAGCAGCGCTTCGTAAAGACGCTCCGGGTGAAGCTGCCGCAGCCGGGCCAGATGCATGTAGCGGGGGTGGGCGCGGTTGAGCATCTGCAGCAGCATGAAATCCGCCACATCCGCCACGCCGCCCTGCCCCGGCGCGCCGACCCGTTCGGCAATGTTGCGGGCACGTTCTTTCATCAGCCCGGCCATTTCCCCGACAAACCGCTGCAAGCGGGGCGCGGCGCGCACGCTGAGCATGGTGGGCATGAAGTTCGGGTCCATCACCAGGCTGCCGTCCGGGCGCTTCTCCAGAATCCGGCCAATGGCCAGTGCCGCGTAGGCGCTGCGATCATCCCGCTCCAGCATCAGCCGCGGCGCAACCCGGGCCACGTCAATGGCATGGGCATCGCCGTCAATAGAATGCAGGTCGCGGATTTCCTCACTGTGGGCGCGGAAACGACCGGCAATGGCAGCTTCCGGCCACTCCACTTCCGCCAGTGCCTCGCTGCCCAGTGGCAAAGCCAGATACACCACCTGGTTGGCCACGGAGGCGTCGGTGATTTCCAGCGGCTCCGGCATCACGTCGTCCTGGGGCAGACTGAAACGGGTGCCATCCGGAAACAGACCACGAGCATGCACCAGGCCGATGCGACCGAAGCTCAGGTACTCGTCATTCAGCGCCAGGTCGCTGAAGCCATACAGGTAGTCAGACACCGCCAACGCCCGTTCGTTGATCTGGTGTTCCAGGTACCGTTGTTGTTGCTGGAAATGCTGGGGCTTGATGAACAGCCCGTCACTCCAGACTACGCGATTCATAACAGCCATCAGGATTCGTCCGAACGTCTGAGTTTCACTTCCCGCTCACGCAGGTTGACCAGCAGGTGATAGCGTCCTCCGATCGGGTCCACCTTGACCACCTTCTTCCATTGGGACAGGTTCGGATAGGCATAGAACGCGATGATGCCGATGAAACGGGTGTCGCTGTCGACCTCGAACGGCTCGATGAAGCGGAACTGCCCCGGCACCAGGGAATAGTCGTCGTGATCGATATAATTCTGGCCCAGTGAATCCTCCAGATCGCTCAGCAGCTGGTCGAAATCACCCGCCATCAGCATGGAGCTGTCGCGCATCTCGATGACCTGAAAAGCGATCGGCGTGGGCGCCAATGATTCGTTGGGGTTCACATCCGGTTCCGCCAGCATGGTCAGATCCACACGGCTGGGCAGGTCCTCCGGGTAACCCACCGGAATATTCGGGTCCCACAGCACCTTGGCGGTTTTCGAGACGGCGTTGTAAGGGGTACTGCACCCCACCAGCACCAGAATGGCAGTCAGTAAAATCCCTTTACTGTATTTCACAACAGGTTCTCCCTCTGTAGTTGACGCAAATGCTGGTCGTAAGCCTGGTCGAACACCTCCTGAAACAGGCGCTCGAAACCCTGCTGACGACTGGATTTCAGTTCACGGTAATAATGCTCGTACATGCCCCAGGCCCAATGGCCCTCGTCCTCGTGTTGTTGCAGGCCGCGGCGGTAACCGTGGAAACGGCGCAGCAGAGCTTCCGGCGAAAAGGCATGGAGAATCGCTTCCAGCCCCTCGCTGATGGCTTGGCGGGTGGCCAGCTGGTGATGACGCAGGCTCTGCAGGCTTTCGCTGACCGCCGCCGGTGCGGACAGGTGCACCGGGCTGCGTTCGCTGGCAAACAGGGTCTGTACCGTGTTCTGGTAGTCCTCTCCCAGCCGCAGCGGGTTGTCTTCAATGGGTTGCAACCGGGTGCGCAGGGCCTGATGGCGGCTGTCCTCACTCTGGTGCAGTGCCAGCAGCCCCTCCACGGTGGCCTTCAGGGTCTGCCCGGCTTCTTCCAGAAACAGCCGCATCTCGTCGCTGTCGGCAAAGCCGAGTTCGGTATCCATGCCCTTGAGCAGGGGCGCGCCGCTGATGTGCTGGCGGCTGTGATCACCCGACTCTCTGTGAGCTTCCCGGTGTGAATGCGCCGGCACTGGCGTTGCTGTCTGGTCCGTCATGCTGTTGTGCTCTCCCTGCCTGACCGGCAAGCCCATCGCCACATCGCGATGCTCCCGGTATTGATCGGTCACTTCACCGTCCGCGGCGAACCATTCCGGACGGTCCGCCAGCAGCGTCCGCTCTCGCGAAGCTGCCCGTGTTTCCTGCTCCGGTGTATCCTGCTCATGCCAGTGGTCCAGCGGATCATCGCTGACCGGCTCGCCGGCGGCCGGTGCCAGGCCGCGCAGGGGCTCATGACCCGCGGTTTCAAGCATTTGACGTTCTGACCGGACCAGCGAGCCTTCTTCCACGTTCACCAGGGAACGATCCTCTGCATGCTCGTCAGCGAACGGATCCGCCACCGCCGGGCGGCCTTCACCAAGCTCGGCCCGAATCTGGTAGCGCCCGATGGTGATCACATCGCCGCTTTTCAGCCTCGCCCGCCGGCCGCGCCCCAGGGGCTGACTGGCGCTGTTGATGTAGGTGCGACCGCTGCGGTCAATCAGGCAGAAAACGCCGTCGATGAACCGCACCTCCGCGTGGCCGGCGGTGGCCCCGGTACGATGGGCCGACAACCGCCAGGTGTCGCTGGTGGCGGTACCGATGGAGCCACCGGCGGTGGTAAATTCGTGCTCCGGCAACAGCCCACTGCCAACGGCGGTGGGGTTGCTTATCTGCAGTTTCAGTGACTGACGCATGTCCATTTGCTGTGTCCTTGCTCTGTAATCAGCGACGAATCTGAAGGCGAACCGCCGGCAGCTTGCGTGCCTTTTCCGGCGTCACGAACGAGTTCCAGCCCAGCCGCACGTCCGCGCCCATCTGCATCGGCTTGACGTCTTTCGGGCGCATCTGCAATTCCAGGTCGTAAGCCAGCTGCTCCCGTGTGGTGAATTCCACCAGCTTCACCAGACGCTGATGATCTTTGCCGTTGGGCAGGAAATCCGCGAAGCGCTGACGATCCAGATTGCGCAGGCGCAGGATGAATTTGCCGCTGCGGTCGCGAACGCCGGCTCCGATCAATGTGTCCTGCCCCAACGCCGCATTGGACCGGCCCAACCGGGTCTGCTGGTCCTGCGGAATCGTCACCCGGCGCAGCACCCACTGCTCGATGCTGACGTCGTCCAGATCGAAACAGTGACCGACAATGCCGCTGACCACATCCGGCGAACGGCTGCGACCCGCCATCAGCCCTGCGTAGGCCAGCATCTTCGACCAGTTGACCGGAGTTGCGTCCCGCAGACGGCGATCACCCAGCCCAGCCAGCGCGAAGATATGCTCAGAAAAACCGTCCGAGGCACCGGGGCGAAAGCGCACGTAGTAGCGGTATTTGCGCCAAGAGCGATGGAACAGGGTCACCAACCGGTGATTGAAAAAATCCAGAAAGTGACGGCGAATGCCCAGATCCTGGCCCGCCTCCCAGGCCAGATCCTCCAGGTAATAGCCCGGCAGGGGCGACTGGGAGCCGTGCAACCCCAGAAAACTCACTTCCATCTGGTAGGGCGCATGCTCGTGCTCCGGCGAGAAGGCCGAGACCACGTCACTGCCCGGAAAACCCAGACCGGCAGACGCCGAGAAGCGAATACGCTCACGGCGGGGCTGGTCGTCCTGCGCCCGTTCGAGATCGTCGCCGTGATGCCGGTGAATCAGATCCACCAGCTGAAAAAAACTGTAGCGCCGCGCATTGCCCAGAACGGGTTGCAGCTCGGCTACATCAGCGGCTGCTGACCTTGCTGTAACGTCCATGTGTACCGTTCCTGATTGTCTGTATTCACCACTTCCAGTTGGTGAAACGCGTTGATACTCGCGTAAAGCGCGAAAAACTGGCTCAGCACCGTGCCAAACAGGTACAGGTCGCCCTCCGAGGCGAACGCCGTCTGATCCAGCTTCAGCACCGAGCGGATACCCCGCACCGGCAGGCCGCGCACCATGCGATCCACCGGCGAGGTTTCGATACCCGCAATGCCCGCCAGCCGCTTCTGGGACACCCGCTCCGCCTGCCGGTCCACCAGCGCGCGGAAGTCGTACACCCGCAGCACCGTGCGCAGGGCGTCCACGTCCAGCATCGACAGATAGTTCAGCGACAGGTTGGAAATCAGCGTCCACAACAGGCTGCCATCCAGGGTCGGCCGCAACGTAGCCGTCGGCCGGGTAATGTTGCTGAAGGTGGCGAAGGCCGGCGTGCTCTCGGTGGCCATGCAGATCTCGCCCACCGCCAGCTGGCTTGGTAACTGGCGGTTGGTGCAGGTCAGGGTCAGGGAGATGGCTTCCTGACGACTCATGCACTCGGATTCATCGCCGCGCACAAACGACATGTAATGATCAAAGCCGTCACCACGAACGCTGTCTCGCGCTTTTACCCGGTAATAAAGTGCGGTGCGACCACGATCCCGCTCCACTTCGTGCTGAAAGCTTTCAAAGGCGGTATAGATGCGTGGCTCACCGCGCCCTGAGCGGCCTTCCAGCCAGCCTTCCACCTGCTCAATGCTGAACACTTCGTAGTGGTCCGGGGAGCGGCTGGAGGGTGAAATCCGGTACTCGGTCTGGCGTCCGTTCAGATCCACCGGCTCGCCTTCGTGGGTGAACAGGTTCACCGCCGGGGTACAGTAAAGCTGAAAATTGTCTTCCCGCACCTTGGCGTCCGGCGGCAGGATGCGGCTGAAGTGGAAACGCAGGCTGATCTCATCCGCCTGCACCGGCGGCAACCGACGCGCCAGGCCATGGACATCCACAAAGCGGAAGGCCTCGGGGAAACTAAGGTATTCCTGCAGGATGCGGTAACCCGGATAGGCGTTCTTAGGATATGGCAACAGGGCTTCGTCCTTGCCGAAGCCAACCGGTTGCAGCTGGGACGCCGGCATACTGTATACCGAGTCGCCCACCACAAGTTTAATGCGCTCAAGGTAATGGTTGAGCCACAGGAACAGGGTCTCGGCAATGTGGCTTTCGCCGCCAAGGTAGAACCGCAGGCTGTCCATGCCCAGTGACGACAGTGGCTGGTCCGTATGCAGAGCCAGGTCCACGGTCACGGAGGACACTTCCCGCGAGTGTTCCGCGTGGGCCGCCGCGACGCTGACCGGGTATACGTCCACGGCACGGCAGGTGCGGAAGCGGCACTGGGTCTGGCGCGTGGCGTCGCCCAGTGGCCGGCTTTTGATTTCGGTGTGTCGGTCCACCCGCTGGCGCTCACTGATGGCATGCAGCTGCGGGTCAAAACGCATGATGGTGCAGCTGGGCACTGGCCGCAGGTAGTTGGGCCACAGCATGTTAAGCAGCGAATGGGTGATTTCCGGGAATTCGTCTTCGACTTTTTCCCGTAGTTTGCCGGTCAGGAAGGCAAAGCCTTCCAGCAGGCGCTCCACATCCGGATCGGTGCTTTGCTCAGAAAGAAAACGGGTCAGTTGAGGATGCGCATCGGCAAACTCCCGGCCCTGTAATCTGAGAAAACTGAGTTCGTCCCTGTAAAACCGATTCAACTTCATAAAGACTACTGCACCATTCCCCGCTGACTCCGAGCGGGCGGGCCCACTCTCATCCTTGTCTGCAAACTAGCTACATCACTCTGTAGTAGCGCTTGTCATCCAGTACCAAATCGATCGTTGTTCTGTCATCGCTTCCTGCAATGTTCAGATACACCGTCACCTGGAACTTCAACTGCAGCGGGTCCGGACCCGGTGGCAAGGCCACCACATCCACCCGCTTCACCCTGGGTTCAAACTTCTCAATGCACTGTCGGATCGCGCCGCGGATCTGAACACTCAGATCGTGGGTGCCGAGCGTGGCGTCGTTGAAATCCAGCAGGCCCAGGTCCGGTACGCTGGCACTGTTACCCGGGTGGGCATTCAGCAGGCGCACAAGGTGGCGTTTGATGGATTCAATCACATGGGTGACTTCGCCCATGCTCTGGCCGGCCGGCGCGGCGGCCTGTTCCAGTCGTTCAAACAGGCTGCCGCTACTGGCCTGCGATCCGTCGCTGGCCGGGTGATGGAACATGGATTAATCCTTGTCCAGCCGGCCAACCAGTGACAGTTCGAAGTTGGCGCCCATGTACTTGAAGTGGGGGCGCACGGCCAGGGAGACCTGGTACCAGCCCGGGTCGCCTTCCACATCAGACACGGTCACTTGCGCGGCGCGCAGTGGACGACGGCTACGCACGTCCGCGGGCGGATTTTCCTGGTCGGCTACGTACTGGCGGATCCAGGTGTTCAGTTCCCGCTCCAGATCCTGGCGCTCTTTCCAGGAGCCGATCTGTTCCCGCTGCAGCACCTTGATGTAGTGGGCCAGGCGGTTGACGATCATCATGTAAGGCAGTTGCGTACCCAGCTTGTAGTTGGTTTCCGCTTCCTTGCCTTCCTTGGTGTTGGGGAACTGCTTGGGCTTCTGTACCGAGTTGGCGGAGAAGAACGCCGCGTTGTCGCTGCCCTTGCGCATGGTCAGGGCGATAAAGCCTTCGTCGGCCATTTCGTATTCGCGACGGTCGGTGATCAGCACTTCGGTCGGGATCTTGGCTTCCAGCTGGCCGAAGGATTCGAACAGGTGCACCGGCAGGTCTTCCACTGCACCGCCGCTCTGGGGACCGATGATGTTCGGGCACCATCGGTACTTGGCGAAGCTTTCGGTCAGGCGGGTGGCCAGCAGGTAGGCGGTGTTGCCCCACAGGTAATGCTCGTGGTCGGCGGACACTTCTTCCTTGTAGTTGAAGCTGCGTACCGGGTTTTCGGTGGGGTCGTAAGGCACCCGCAGCAGGAAGCGCGGCGAGGTCAGGCCCAGGTAGCGGGCGTCTTCGGACTCACGCAGGGAACGCCACTTGGCGTATTTCGGGCCTTCGAAAACCGCTTTCAGTTCCTTGATGGCCGGCAGTTCCTGGTAGCTGTCGACGCCGAAGAACGACGGCGCCACCGAGGACAGGAACGGCGCGTGGGCCATCGCTCCGACAGACGACACATACTGCAGCAGTTTCATGTCCGGGGTGGACGGGGTGAACGCGTAGTTACCCACCACCGCACCAACCGGCTCACCGCCGAACTGACCGTACTCCGTGGAATAAATGTGCTGGTAAAAACCGGTCTGGGTGACGTCCGGTGCGAACTCGAAATCTTCCAGCAGTTCGGTTTTGGTGGCGTGGAGAATGTCCACCTTGATGTTTTCGCGGAAGTCGGTGCGATCAACCATCAGCTTCAGGCCACGCCAGGACGATTCCAGTTCCTGCAGCTTGGGTGCGTGCAGGATTTCGTCCATCTGGGCGCTGATCTTGCGATCCAGCTCAACCACCATCTGGTCCACCAGCGCCTTGTTGACCGGCTGGCCTTTCTCTTCACTGTTCAGCAGGTTGGCAATAAAGGTTGCCACCCCTTTGCGCGCCACATCGTAGCCTTCGTCGGCCGGTGCCATACGGCTGTTGGCCATGACCTGGTCCAGCAAGGACCCTTCTGCTACGGATTCGGAGGCAGCCGATTGCTGCACGGCAGTATCAGACATACTACATCCCTTCAGTACGTTTTGATTTTACTCGAGAATGAATTGCGAGCCTTCGGATTACTCGGCTTTTTCTGTGGCCAGATCCAGTTCGGCCAACAGCTTGCCCCGGGCGTCTTCGTTGTCCAGCAGTTCCTGCAGCTTGGAGCGGAATGACGGCACATTACCCAGCGGGCCTTTAAGGGCTACCAGCGCTTCGCGCAGCTCGATCAGCTTGTTCAGCTCCGGCACCTGGCGGGCAATGCTGTCAGGGGAAAAGTCGTCCAGCGTCTGGAATTCGAGGTTCACCGGCAGTTCGTCGGCGTTGTCTTCCAGCTTGTTGGATACGGACGTGGTCAGGCTCAGACCGGCCTCTTTCATCACAGAACGGAAGTTGTTCTTGTCGACGGAAATGGCTTTACGGTCTTCGATGGGGGTTTCTTCGGGCTGTCCCTTGAAATCGCCAACCACGAACATTTTTAGCGGCAGCTCAGTTTCTGCCTGCTGGTCACCGGTGGCGGGGACGTATTTGATATTGATGCGCTCTTTAGGCGCGACGGAACCGTCTTTTGAAGACATGCGCTTGCTCCCTGTGCAAATCATTTGCAGTAGTTCAATCCCTGGTGCGAACCGTCCTGGCTCACAACGGCGGAAACCTTACACACGATTCACTTTCCGCTCAAGCAAAAATTGGCCAGCTTTTGGTCGAAATGTGCGCTTGGGCAAAGTTTTGCCAAGGCAGATCAGTCAATGACGATCCACGCGGCTCTGGCTATACTCCGCAAGACCGTCAATAACGGACGCTCCCCAACAATACAAGGAACCCGTGATGAGTGACCTGAAAACCCAATTCGACGAAGCCGTGAACTACATCCAGTCGGCCGAGGGCGACTTTCAGCCTTCCAATGAAATGAAACTGGCGTTCTACGCTCTGTACAAGCAGGCAACCGCAGGCGACGTCAGCGGCAAACGCCCGGGCATGATGGATTTCGTGGGCCGCGCAAAATACGACGCGTGGGCGGAGCTCAAGGGCACCTCCAGCGACGAAGCCATGCAGAAGTACATCGACAAGCTCAACTCGGTGAAATAAACCGGCTTTCGGGGCCCAGGGTACAGCCGCTGCTGTCTGCCCGGGCCCCGCGATCTGTCCCGCCCGGAAAGTTTTTTGCGACATTCAAACGATTGTCATAAGATGCGCGCACGATAACAACAACGACGCATCTGGAAGCTCCACCATGAACATGACCGAGGCGCTGGAACAATCCCAGCCGGGCCTTGTTGGCCGCGTTAACGACGCCATCCGCAAACACGATCTCAACCAGCGCGCCGAGCAGACCTACCTGCACTGGATTTCCCGCTTCGTGCTGTTTCACGGCCTGAAGGATCCGGACAATCTGGCCACGGCCGACCGCCAGTTGTTTCTCAGCTATCTGAAGGACCGGATCCAGTTGTCACGGGCAAGACTGAATCAGGCCAGCCAGGCCCTGACCTTCTTCTACGAGGATGTGCTGGGGAAAACACCGTCAGAACAGATCGTCGCCGCCTAACGGCCGGTCATATTGATGTTCTGGGTGTCGTAGGTGCGATTCTCCGGCGGGCGGATGATGTAGTTGTTGCTGTGGGTCTGCCCGGGAATTGATTTAGGATTGCTGAACCGGAACTCTACCGGGATTTCAAAGCGCCCCAGATCCGTACGTGAATCACGGGGCTGCAGCGCCAGTGGGTCCAGGTAAAAGTCCTCATCCGTGCGGGGCTGCACCGGCACACCGGCGGCAGGCGCCTGCAGGCCACCTTCGATGACGGTGTTGGCCAGGGTTTCCTCGCCCATGGAGCGGAACGGAATCGTGTCGACCGTTGAGCGTTCGCGATAATCGAAGGCCGCTTGCCCTTCTTCGCCCCCGGCCACCGGGGCTTGTGCCGCCAGCATCGGGGCGACGGCCAGGGAGAGCGTGAGAGTCAGCAACGGGCCAACCCTTGCTGTAACACCGTTTACTGTCGAGAGCGTGCGCGCATCCATACCATCCGCCTTATGACGGCAGCCTGGTCGTTTCACCCTGGGTGACGGCACGACGCGACTGCCAGAAACCGATCAATTTGCCAAATTTTGATCAGTCTATCGCCTAAGGCGACTAAACACCCGGCCAGTCGTCAGGTTTGTGACGGTTTTCACGCGTCCTGTGTGGGCTCCTCATAGCGGATCGCGGTGACCACCACCGTTTGCCAGCCGTCCGGCGTGCGCACGCCGACTTCATCGTCCAGGCGCTTACCAATCAGCGCCCGCGCCATCGGGGAATTGATGCTCAGGTACCCTCGCCCCAGATCAAACTCGTCCGGGCCCACCAGCCGGTAACACTGTTCGTCACCGTCCTCATGCTCGATGGTGACCCAGGCGCCAAAGAACACCTTGTTGCGGTCGTCCGGCAAGCGGTCGACCACCGTCAGTTCGTCCAGGCGTTTGCTGAGAAAACGAACCCGCCGGTCAATTTCCCGCAGCTGTTTCTTGCCGTAGATGTACTCGGCGTTTTCCGAACGGTCGCCCAGGGCTGCTGCCTCACGCACCGCCTGGGTCACCTCCGGGCGTTTTTCTTTCCACAGATAACGCAGCTCTTCCCGCAGGGCCTGCTCGCCCTGAGGCGTAATGTAGCGGTTGCGCCGCGGGGGCGGTGTGGACTGGTCTGTGCGTTGAGACATAAAAAAACCCCGTTGAATAACGGGGTAAGGCTAGCGCTGTGCTGGAGGGGGAAGCAAGCGGTTATTACCGCCTGCTCCCAATTCAACAGTTTCTATTTTGCACACGGGGGATTACACGGTCCTGTCTGCGCTATTACGTTTTGGTCAGGGTAGGGTGCAACGCAGATTAGGTTGCGCACTCTAGAGAATCGGCATAGCGTTCAGGCTCAGAATTCTATGATCTTCCTGACGACAAACACGGGGAACCGACATGAACACCCAGAAACTGATGAACACCGCACTGAACAGCCTGGACGCCCTGGGCTACCGCCTGGACCAGTACGGCATTACCGGCAAGGTAAACCGCCACAATCTGGCGGCTTTCCTGATGGTTGAGCAGAAGCATCTGGAAGGCGAGTGGGACAGCATTCAGGCACGTATTGATCGCCGCCGCTCACAGGTTGAAGGCATTCTGTCCTTCGTTGAAACCCGCACCGACGCCGTTATCGGCCCGGTGATGGCTCGGGTGAACCGCTTCCGCGGCGTGTCCGGCCACTGATCCGGGTGTTCCTGCTAGGCGCGGGAGGCTTCTGACGGGGCGTTCTTCGACTCCCCGTTGCCGGCGCCTTCCGGGCCGTCTGCCTGGGCGGCGCGGATCCGTTTTTTGACCGGATTGTACGCCGGTATACGGATGCTCACCGTCAACCCGGGATACTCCTCACCCGGGTGATGATCCGCCAGTTCAATCCTGCCCTGATGAATCTCCGCCACCGCACTGACCAGGCTCAGCCCCAGGCCATTACCCGGCAGTGAACGGCTCTTGCCGACCCGGTAAAAGCGCTGGAAAACCTGATCTTTCTCGTCGTCCGGAATACCGATACCGCTGTCACTCACCTCGAATACTGAATCCGTGCCGTCGCGATGGACCGACACCCGGATCATGCCTTTTTCGGGGGTGTACTTGATGGCGTTGTCGATCAGGTTGCTGACCATCTGGAACAGCAGATCCCGGTCACCTTCGATCAGCACCTGCGTGTCCAGCGCCTGCTGGAACACCTGTTCCTTGTCCTCTGACAACGCCTCGTATAGCTCACAGGCATCACTGACCAGCTCATCCAGCGACACTGGCTTCATATCTGCTGCGTTGCCCCGGGTTTCCAGACGCGCAATTCGCAGCAGCGCATTGAACGTGGCCAGCAGCTGATCGGCTTCGGCCACGGCACGACCGGCCTGCTCCCGGGCCTCATCGTTATCGACCGACATCAGGGTGTTTTCCAGCTGATTGCGCAGCCGTGTCAGGGGGGTTCTCAGATCGTGGGCGATGCTGTCGGAGACATGGCGAATGCCTTCCATCAGATAGACGATGCGGTCCAGCATCTGGTTGAGGTTTTCCGCCAGCTGGTCGAAGTCGTCCTCGGTTCCACGGGTGGGTATCCGCAGTGACAGATGACCGTTCATAATTCGTCGGGAGGTGTTGTTGATCACCTCGATGCGCTTGGTGGTACTTCGGCTCATCAGGAAGCCGCCCAGCAGGGCCAGTGCCAGGGTAATGCCCATCCCCCAGTTGATGGCGGTTTCGATCACCCGTTTCAGGTTGGTGAGTTCGTCCACGTCGCGGCCCACCAGTAGCCGCAGACCGCCCTGAACTTCAAAGATACGCGCCCGGGCCAGGCGTTCCGGCCCTTGCCAGCCCACGGATTCGTTGAGGGTAAAGTTGATCCAGCCGCTTTCCGAGCGCGCCCCCTCCGGCCAGGTTTCCACGTTACCGGCCAGTTTGAGGAAATCGTCGGTGGTCAGCAGATAGATGGACTTGGCCTTGGGGTCGCGGGCAACACGTTCACGGATGATGGTAATCAGACCATTGATGCCCCGGCCGCGGTATTGCTCCGCCAGGCCGGCAATTTCAGCCTCAATGGTCTGGTCCGTCTGGGCGGTCATAAAGCCGGCGGTGCGCCAGTAAATGAACGCCAGCAGCAAAAACACCGAGGTGGCAAACACCACCATGTACAGCAATGCTAGCTGGAAGGACGAGGTCCGGAGCTGACTAAGCAGTTTCACGGAGCATGTACCCAGCACCCCGAATCGTCTGCAGCAACGGAGTCTCGAATTCCTTATCGATCTTGGCTCTCAGCCGGCTGATATGCACATCAATCACGTTGGTCTGTGGATCAAAATGATAGTCCCAGACTTTCTCCAGGAGCATCGTTCGGGTCACTACCTGACCGGCGTTGCGCATCAGGTATTCCAGCAGGCGGAACTCCCGGGGCTGCACGTCGATGTTCTGCCCCGACCGTTTGACGGTTCGCGCCAGCAGGTCCATCTCCAGATCCGCCACCCGCAATACCGTCTCGGTTTCCGCCGACTGCCGGTTGCGGCGCACCAGCGATTCAATACGCGCCAGCAGCTCGGTGAAGGAGAACGGTTTGGTGAGGTAATCGTCGCCGCCGCCGCGCAGGCCTTCCACCCGGTCGTCCACGTCGCCCAGCGCACTGAGAATCAGCACCGGAACCTGGTTGCCGGTGGCGCGCACGGTCTTGATGATGGATAACCCGTCCATGCCTGGCAGCATGCGATCGACAATCATGATGTCGTAATCCTCACTGGCCGCCATCATCATGCCTTCCTTGCCGTCAGCCGCGTGGTCTACCACGAAGTCCGATTCTTTCAGCCCTTTGACAAGGTAGTTTGCTACATCCTGATCGTCTTCAATTACCAGCGCTTTCACCGGTTATCCTCCCGATAGCGGATTACTTGTTAGCCGTTACATTACAAACAGGGTACGAATAAGTTTGTAATGCGGCCAGTTACGATCTTGTAAGAGGGTGTCGCCTATGGCGACGGTCACGGATGATCGCGAAACCACCCCAGACTCTCGGTGGTTGTGCTGGCGGGGCGGTATTCAGCACTCAGCCAACCGCAATAACCCATGGCATCCAGCGCGTTAAAAACATTCGAAAAGTTAATCTCTCCGGTCCCAGGCTCATGCCGACCTGGATTATCCGCAAACTGCACATGGCCGATCCAGGGCATCAGGCACTCCAACGTGCGAACCAGATCACCCTCCATGATCTGCATGTGGTAAAGGTCATACTGCAGGCGCACATTGTCTGCGTCCACCTCTTCGATCAGACCGATAACGCGGGCCGAGGTGTCGAGGAAAAAGCCGGGCATATCCACCCGCGAGTTGATGGCCTCGAGGCACAGGGTGATGCCCTCGGGCTCAAGCTGCTCTGCGGCCCAGCGCACGTTGGCGACCAGTGTCTGCCAGGCCTGCTCTTCGCTCAGATCGGCTGGGCGTATTCCGGCCAGGCAATTCACCTGACGACAGTCCAGCACCCGCGCGTAGTGGATGGCCCTGACCACACCCTCACGGAATTCCTCCACCCGGTCCGGCAGGCAGGCAATGCCACGCTCGCCCGCGTCCCAGTTGCCGGGCGGCAGGTTGAACAACACCTGGGTGAGCCCATTGGTGGTCAGCGCCCGGCGAAGCTCCTCCGCCGGCCAGGCATAAGGAAAGAGATACTCCACGCCCCTGAAACCGGCCATGCGGGCCTGCTCGAAACGCTCCATGAACGGCACTTCAGTAAACAGCATCGACAGATTGGCGGCGAATTTCGGCATGCTTATTCCCTGTTCCCGCTGCGAGCGCTTTTTGACCCCGAGACGGTTGAGCCCAGCAGCGTGCCGTTGAGGTGTTCCAGTTCCAGCAACAGGCCACTGTGATCCACATCGCTGTGGCCATTGGCGATCAGCGACAGGTATTCATTATGAACCTGTTGAGACAACGGCAAGGTCAACCCCTCGGCGCGGGCCTCATCCAGAATCATCCGCATATCTTTGAGCTGAATCCGCGCCGGGGCGCCAGGGGCAAACGCCCGATCAATCATGCGCTGGCCATGCAACTCCAGAATCCGACTGCCGGCAAAGCCACCCATCAACGCCTCCCGCACCGCAGCGGGATCGGCGCCGCCTTGGGCCGCCAGCAGCAACGCTTCCGACACGGCACCAATGGTGATACCAACAATAGCCTGATTCGCCAGCTTCGCCAGCTGGCCCGACCCCACCGGCCCGATCCGCGTGCACTTGCCCAAGACCTCAAACACCGGGCGCGCCCGATCCACATCCTGCTCCAACCCACCGGCCATGATACTCAGACGCGCCTCAGTGGCGCCCACGGTGCCGCCAGAGACCGGCGCATCCACATACCCCGCGCCCTGCTCTGCGGCCAGCCCGGCATGGCGACGGGCCACCGAGGGCTGGATGGAACTCATATCAATCAGCAGCGCGCCGGATTTCAGCGCAGTGATTCCACCCTGCTCGACCAATACCTGTTCCACCACCTCGCTGTTTTCCAGCATCGTGATAACCACATCTGCATCCCGGACCGCCTGTTCCGGAGAGTCGGCAATGGTGGCCTGATCCTTGAACGGTTCGCACTTGCTCGCCGTGCGATTCCAGAGCGTCATTGAAAATCCCGCATCCAGAAGATTCCGAGTCATCGGCCCACCCATCAGACCAATACCCAAAAAGGCTATGTGCAATTGTTTTTCAGTCATCGCTTTTGAACCTTACTCCAAATGCCGGGGAAGTGGGTGGGCAGGGGATTCCACCCCAAGGTTTATTGAAATCAATTATACAAACAAAAACGCCACCAGGCTGAAACAGCGTGGTGGCGTCAGAAAGACCAAAAATTCGTGAGCGTCAGGCCGCTTCGACCATACTCGCTTTGATCTTCTTCATGGCATTCTTCTCGAGCTGGCGAATACGCTCGGCAGACACCCCGTACTTGTCAGCCAGCTCATGCAGCGTGGACTTGCTCTCGGTCAGCCAACGCTCCCGCAGGATATCCTGGCTGCGCTCGTCCAGATGCTCGAGGGCCTGCATCAGGCGGCCGTTGGAATCCTCGGACCAGTCCGCGTTCTCCAGCTGCACCGCCGGATCGCTGCGATGGTCCTGCAGGTAATGCGCCGGAGCCTGATAGGCGTTGTCGTCATCATCGTCCATCGGACCATCGAACGCGGTGTCGTGGGAGGCCAGGCGGCCTTCCATTTCGCGCACGACCCGCGGCTCCACACCCAGATCCGCCGCCACGGCATTGAGCTCGTCGTGACTGAGCCACGCCAGACGCTTTTTCTGGCTGCGCAGGTTGAAGAACAGCTTGCGCTGGGCCTTGGTGGTGGCCACTTTCACGATGCGCCAGTTGCGCAGGATGAACTCGTGAATTTCAGCCTTGATCCAATGCACGGCGAACGACACCAGACGCACACCGAATTCCGGATTGAAGCGTTTGACGGCCTTCATCAGCCCGACGTTGCCTTCCTGGATCAGGTCGGCCTGGGCCAGCCCGTAACCGGAATAGCTGCGGGCAATGTGAATCACAAAACGCAAATGAGAGAGCACCAGCTGGCGTGCCGCGTCTACGTCGCCTTCATAATGAAGACGCTCGGCGAGATCCCGCTCTTCATCAGCGGTCAGTACCGGAATCCGGCTCGCAGCCTGGATGTAAGACTCGAGATTCGCACCCGGAACCAGTCTGTCAATCAGCTGTAAACTCGTACCCATGCTTGTTTCCTCCGAACCTGGCGGCCGCTAAATATACCAATTGTCACTTAGACCGCCAAGACCTTGATAAGTTCCTTGTGTTTCCCAGTAACCCGTTACAAAACAACAATCTGGAAAACCCTCGCTGTCCTTCCCTGGTTGCCACACTACGCCGCGAAAGACAGATTCTTCAATACGGTTTTACCGCAACCCCGGATCAGCCGCCGGCGATCTCCCCCGGCTCGATGGCGTCCAGGTGGCGCTTCACAGCAACCCACGCGCCCAGCCAGCCTAACAGCATCGCCACGATTAGCAACGCCAGCGCGCCGTCAAAGGTCAGGCCGTTCAGGGAAAAATCACTGCGGTACAGCCCTGCCAGTCGCTCAACCGGCCCGCTCAGCCACCATAACGAGAGCTGCAACAGCACCCAGGCCACCACCCCACCGCCGAGGCCAAACCAGGCCCCGGTGTACAGAAACGGGCGGCGAACGAACGCGTCGGTGCCACCCACCAGTTTAGCCACCAGAATTTCATCGCGCCTGTTTTCGATGGACAACCGCACGGTGTTACCGATGACCAGCACCACCGCCGCCGCCAGCAACAGGGCCAGCGCCCACACTGCGCGGGCCAGCAGATCGGTCATTGCGTTCAGGCGCTGCAGCCAGCCCAGGTCGACCTGAACCCGGTCCACACCGTTCATCCCCTGCAGACGCGTCACCAGCGTTTCCACGCCACCGGCGGTGCGTGACGCCTCATCCGGCGTGACCAGCAGGGTATGGGGCAACGGGTTACCTTCGAGGTAATCCAGGGCGTCGTCCAGTCCGGAGGAAGCGCGGAATTCCGCCAGCGCCTGATCCTTGTCGATCAGCTCCACTTCCAGCACGCGGCTGTCGGCATGCGCCTCGGCCTGCAATGCCCGGGCGTCGTCCAGCGTTGCGCTCTCGCTGAGGTAGGCGGTGATACGGGCGCTGCTCTCCCAACCGGCGCTGACACCCTGAAGGCTGGTCAACAGCAACAGCAAGGCCACCGGCAGCGCCAGCGCCACGCCCATCACGGTCCAGGTCATCATGCTGGCCACCGGCGTACGCCAGAGCCGCTCGGCGCTGTCGCGGGCCACCTTGCGGTGATGGACCAGGTAGCTTTCCGCCTGCTGTTGCAGCGGTGAGCTGGACTGATTAGCGCCTTTCTGCTTGCGGGAGTCAGCGGCCACGGCCACCCCCGGCAGTCAGCTCGCCATGGTCGAGGGTCAGGGTTCGCCGCTGCATGTCGTTGATCAGGGCAATGTCGTGACTGGCGATCAGCACGGTGACCCCGACCTGACTGAACTGACCGAACAGATGCATGATGTCGGCAGACAGTTCCGGGTCGAGGTTACCGGTGGGCTCATCCGCCAGCAGTACCGGCGGCTTGTTGACCACCGCCCGGGCGATACCCACCCGTTGTTGTTCCCCGCCAGACAACTGCAGCGGGTTCATTTTTTCCTTGCTGAGCAGGCCGACCTTGTCGAGCGCCGCACGTACCCGGCGACCGATGTCCCGCGCCGGCACGCCCATCACTTCCAGCGGCATGGCAACGTTGTCGAACACCGTGCGATCGAACAGCAGCTGGTGGTTCTGAAACACCACGCCTATATGGCGGCGAATGTAGGGAATCTGGCGCCTGGGCAGAGTATTGAGCACCTGGCCACCGACCACCACCTCACCGGCACTGGGGCGTTCCATCACCATGATCAGCTTCAACAGCGTACTTTTGCCGGCGCCGGAGTGGCCGGTCAGAAACGCCATTTCGCCCCGGGCAAGGCTGAAGTTCACCTGCCGCAGGGCGGTATGGTCGCTGTCGTAGCGTTTGGTGACCTGACGGAATTCAATCATCGGTCGTTACTGCTGTTACTGGTCGTCAAACAGGGCATCCACAAAGGTTTCTGCGTCGAAGCTGCGCAGATCGTCCACCTGCTCACCCACGCCGATGTATCGAATGGGCAACTGCAACTGGCGCGCGATAGCGAACACAATACCACCCTTGGCGGTGCCGTCCAGTTTGGTCAGGGTAATGCCGCTGACCCCCACCGCCTGCTGGAACACCTGGGCCTGGCTCAGGGCGTTCTGGCCGGTACCGGCGTCCAGCACCAACATGACTTCGTGGGGCGCGGTGTCGTCCAGCTTCTTCATTACCCGCACAACCTTTTCCAGCTCGTTCATCAGGTTGTCTTTGTTCTGCAGGCGGCCGGCGGTGTCAGCGATCACCACATCCACACCGCGGGACTGGCCCGACTGGATGGCATCAAAAATCACCGAGGCACTGTCGGCACCGGTGTGCTGGGCCACCACGGGCACATTGTTACGCTCACCCCAGACCTGCAGCTGCTCTACCGCTGCCGCGCGGAAGGTATCCCCGGCCGCCAGCATCACCGACTTGCCCTCGGTCTGGAATTTTTTGGTCAGTTTGCCAATGGTGGTCGTCTTGCCCACACCGTTCACGCCCACCATCAGAATCACGTAGGGCTTCTTGCCGCCATCCAGCTCCAGCGGTTTGGTCACACCGGACAACAACCCGCGCAGTTCATCCCGCAACGCCGTGCGCAACGCGGCGCCATCTTTGAGCTGGTTGCGCTCGAGCTTGTCGGTCAGTGATTCAATGATCTCGGAGGTGGCGGTGACCCCCACGTCGGCCATCAGTAACGTGGTTTCGATCTCTTCCAGCAAGTCCTCGTCAATCTTCTTGCCCACAGCAAACAGATCCGACAGGCCGGAAGACAACGTGGCACGGGTTTTCCCCAGCCCCAGACGGATACGTTCGAAAACGCTGGTGGGCGGCTCCTCGGCGACCGGTTCCGGTGCGGGCGCTGCCTCCTCGACCTTGTCGGCAACCGGCTCTGCCACTGGCGCTGCGGGTTCTTCCTCAGTCGGCTCAGCGGGCGCAGCAACCGGTTCGGCGCCCGGCTGCGGTTCCGGCTTTTTCTGGGGTACCGGCTTCGGGCGGGGCACCCGGCGATAGTTGCCGGCCAGATCCAGAGCAAAAATGAAAACGAGGAGGCCCAGAAGGCCGATTGCAATCCACTCTGCGGTCATATCCATACCATCAGTTGAAAATGGGCGGGAGAAAAGAAAGCCGACATTCTAGCAGACTGTCAGCGGGAATTGGGGCGGTTGCGCCCACGCCCCGGATGGCGATCGGAGGAATTTCCGTTACCATACCGCCATTCATCAGACACCGGCAGGCAGCACCCCATGGGCCAGAAACCGAAACACCAGAAAGGCGGGCGCCAGACACGCAGCGCGGCACCCGGAGCGGGCAGCAACGGCGGTGAATTGCGCATCATCGGTGGCGACTGGCGCAGCCGCAAGCTGCGTTTTCCCGAAGCCGGTGGGGTACGCCCCACGCCGGCCCGTACCCGGGAAACCCTGTTCAACTGGCTGAACTACCACCTGGCCGGCCGCCGCTGCCTCGACCTGTTCGCCGGCTCCGGCGCCCTGGGTCTGGAGGCCCTGTCACGCGGTGCCGGCCACACCGTGTTTGTCGATCACACACCGGCACTGGCCCAGGCACTACGCAGTAACCTCAGGTTATTGACATCGGAGTCGGGAGACGTGATTTGCCAGAGTGTTGATGCGTTCCTGGCGCAACCGCCGGCGGAACCCTTCGACATCCTGTTCATGGACCCACCGTTCCGCCAGGGCTGGCTGGAAACGCTGCTCCCGCTGATCGCAGATCAGGGCTGGGTCAGACCGGGGGGCTGGGTCTATGTGGAACATGAAAGCGAGATGCCAACCCCCCAGGTTCCGGACGGCTGGTCCCTGCACCGGCAGAAGTCCGCCGGGCAGGTCACCTACTGTCTGTTCAGAGCTGGGGAGTCAGCCGACATCTAGGCAGCGGTTACGCAGCGGGGCGCAGAGAATAGGCCCGCAGGTGTGCTGCGAAGTCTTCCAGGTAACGGATGCCGCTGGCTTCCGCTTCCTTGCACCAGTCCATCAGTGCCTGCATCTTCTCCTGAGGCTTTACGCCGCGCTTGCGCCACAGCGCCTGCAGCTCGTTGCTCATCTCGTAGATCTGACGCAGAACCGCGTTGCGCTCGAGCACCGTTTCCAGGTGCTCCTGCTCTTTCGGTTTGATCAGTGACACTTCACGAGACAGCAACTGCTTGAGCTTGCGGTAACGGGGACGAATCTCGTCGTCCATCAGCGACTTCTGCTGGCGCAACACCGGCTCCATGACCCGCTTGCGGTACTGGCGCATGATGTCAAAACGGTTGTTGGCAATGGCCTGAACGGTTTCAACATCCACGTTCTGCTTGCCCGGCACATAATGAGCAATGGGCTTGAAGCCCTTGGGCTTGGCCAGACCGAACAGCTGGAACAGACGAATATAACCCCAGCCAATGTCCACCTCGAACCAGCGGCGGGACAGCTTGGAGGAATTCGGATAGGTGTGGTGATTGTTGTGCAGCTCTTCGCCGCCAATCAGGATGCCCAAGGGCGAAATATTACGGGCGTTGTCGGCGCATTCAAAGTTGCGATAGCCCATCCAGTGGCCGATGCCGTTGACCACACCGGCGGCCCACACCGGAATCCACATCATCTGCACGGCCCATATCCAGATACCGTGCACACCGAACAGCAGCAGGTCGATCACCGCCATCAGAGTGATGCCCAGCATTCTGTAGCGGCTATAAACGTTGCGCTCAACCCAGTCTTCCGGGGTGCGCTGGCCATAACGCTCGAGGGTTTCTGCAGTGGCGGAATCGGCATACAGCTCCGCGCCTTCGAACAGTACCTTACGGATACCCAGAACCACCGGGCTGTGAGGATCTTCCTCGGTTTCGCATTTGGCGTGGTGTTTGCGGTGGATAGCGGTCCATTCCTTGGTGTTCTGGGCGGTGGTCAGCCACAGCCAGAACCGGAAGAAATGCTTCAGAACCGGGTGCAGATCCAGCGAGTTGTGCGCCGAATGGCGATGCAGGTAAAGGGTTACACTAACGATGGTGACGTGGGTCATACCCAGGGCAACCAGAATCAGTTGCATCACCGAAAGGTCAAGAAGACCGTTAAACCACATACAAAATCCTCAATCAAATATCGTGGCTCGCCCGGCAATGGCACCGGCAAACCGTACCGATCACTTTAGCGTACAGATGTAAGCCTCAACAACAGGATTTGGACGAATATTTGTTACTGATTACACTTATCCGGTTTCAGATCGTCCCTCCCCCCCCGCTGACCGGAGAACACCGCTTGCCCGAATTACCCGAAGTTGAAACCACCCGCCGCGGCATCGCGCCCCACTGCGAAGGGCGCACGGTTCAGCAGGTGACGATCCGCAACCGCAGCCTGCGCTGGCCCATACCCCGGGAACTGGACGAACACCTGACCGGGGCCACCATCCGCAGCGTGGAGCGCAGGGCCAAATACCTGCTGTTACGGGTCGACAGCGGCACGGCCATCGTGCACCTGGGCATGTCAGGCAGCCTGCGGGTCATCACCGACAACGCCCCACCGCTGACCCACGATCACGTGGAACTGGTATTGGACAGCGGTATCCGCCTGCGGTTCAACGACCCGCGGCGCTTCGGCTGCTGGCTGTGGTCCGCCACGCCGGAACAGCACCCGCTGTTGGCCAGCCTGGGCCCTGAGCCGCTGGCACCGGAGTTCACCGGGGCCCTGCTGTTCAGGCTGTCCCGGGGCAAACAAACGCCGGTCAAGTCGTTCATTATGGACAACCACGTGGTGGTCGGGGTGGGCAACATCTACGCCAACGAGGCCCTGTTCAAGGCCGGCATCCACCCCAAACGCAAGGCCGGGCGCATCAGCCTGGACCGATACAACCGCCTGGTGGACACCATCCGGGAAACCCTGAGCGCGGCCATTCTGATGGGTGGCACCACGTTGAGGGATTTCGTGAACAGCGACGGCAAGCCCGGCTACTTTGCCCAGTCGTTGCTGGTGTATGGGCGCGGCGGCCTGCCCTGCGCGGAATGCGGCACCCCGCTGAAGGAGATCCGCATGAACCAGCGCTCGACGGTTTACTGCGGACGCTGCCAGCGCTGATGCACGGCGAAACAGGAAATTCGTTTGAAAATGCGCAAATATGATTCATAGTTAACAGAGTATCCACGTTCGTAGGCTACAATCAGACTTCATAAGACATAGCCTGCAGCCCGGCGCTCCCAAGCCGACGTACAGGAAAGACAGGCAAGATTCAGGAGACACACGAAATGACCGGCAAGATTTCTCGCGCAGTAATGACCACCCTGGCAGTTTGCCTGCTCACGTTTTCCTCCCTTGGCCACGCCCAGGCGATCGACGAAACGCCGTCGGCGCTTGCCATGACCGGTGACGCACTGCTGGTTCGCCCCGCGCTGTTCGCCACCACTATCGTAGGCACCGCGGTTTACCTGGTCTCCCTGCCGTTTTCTGCCCTGGGCGGTAACGCCGGCGAAGCCGGTGAAGTGCTGGTGGTTGGCCCGGCCAAGGCCACGTTCGTGCGTTGCCTGGGTTGCAGCCGTACCGGCCGCCGCGCCGAGCCGGTCCAGCAAGACAGCAACTGATCCGTAATATCCCCGCTTGCCAAACCCCGGCGGATTCGGCAGCCTGAAGTGACACTCACTTCAGGCTGTTTTCGTTTATGGTGAACTGGTCCTCTCTCAACACGGTGTTCCTCGATATGGACGGAACCCTGCTGGATCTGCATTTCGACAATCACTTCTGGCTCGAGCACCTGCCTGCGCGCTACGCCGAGCATTACGATCTCAGCCCCGACGAAGCCCGCAACACCCTGATTCCGATGATCATGGCGGAGCGCGGCACACTGCAGTGGTACTGCACCGATTACTGGAGTGACCGCCTGCAGCTGGACATCACCGGCCTGAAAGCGGAAGTGGGAGATCGCATCGGCTACCGCCCGTTCGTCACCGAATTTCTGGATGCGGTTCGCGCTGCCGGCCTGCGCTCGGTGATTGTCACTAACTGCCACCCAGACCCGCTGGCGCTGAAACTGCGCCACACGCAACTGGACACCCGGGTGGACGGCATCATCTCCAGCCACGACCTGGGCAAACCCAAGGAAGACCCGGAGTTCTGGCGCGACCTGGCCGGCCATGAGCCCTACCGCCCCGAACACACCCTGATGGTGGACGACAGCTTCCCGGTGCTGGAAAGCGCCCGCGCCGCCGGCATTGCCCAGTGCCTGGCTATACTGGCGCCCGACAGCCAGCAGGAAGCCCGGGAAAAGCACCCGGAGATTCCCTCTATCCACCACTTCAGTGAAGTCCTGCCGGCGTTGCGCCAGCGACAGCCCCTGCCATCAGGCGAATGAGCCGGTTATAATATGGTCGTACGCTCATCAGGTGAGGAGACATGACGGCAACCAGCAGCACTGACGACCAGCGAGTCCGCCTCGACAAGTGGTTGTGGGCAGCGCGTTTCTACAAAACCCGCTCCCTGGCCAAAGAAGCCATCGAAGGTGGCAAGGTTCACTACAACGGCCAGCGCTGCAAGCCCGGACGGCTGGTGGAAACCGGCGCCAAACTCACCCTCAGGCTGGGCTGGCAGGAACGCATCATCATCGTAGATGACATCAGCGACCGCCGCCGGGGTGCCCCCGAAGCCCAGGCGCTTTACCACGAAACCGACGACAGCGTGAAACGTCGCGAGGATCTGGCGTGGCAGCGTAAAACCATGCAGGCCGCGCAGCTGCCGCCGGCCCGGCGCCCTTCCAAGAAGGACCGCCGTGACATCCAGCGATTCCGGGAACAGAACAACATCTGATTCAGCGCTGCGCCCGATTGGCCAGCCAGTCCGTATTCCCTTTGCCCGTTTATCACATTATTTTTTTCAGGAGACATCACCATGGCATCCCGGGACCAGTTCCAGCGATTTATCTTCGAGCACAGCCAGGTGCGCGGTGCCTGGGTGCAACTGAGTGAGAGTTACCAGGAAATCGTCAGCCAGGCCCCCTACCCGGACACCGTGCGCCAGCTCCTCGGCGAATCCCTGGTGGCCAGCGTACTGATGAGCAGCACCCTCAAATTCGAGGGCACCCTGTCACTGCAGGCCCAGGGCGAAGGCCCGCTGCGCACGCTGATGGCGGAATGCAGCCACGACCGTATGATCCGTGGTCTGGCCCGTTTTGATGAACACGCAGTGATGGAAGAATCCTTCCACAACCTGCTGGGCGAAGGCCGCATGGCCATCACCATCACCCCGGACGACGGCCAGCGCTACCAGGGCGTGGTTCCCCGCGAGGAAGAGACCCTTGCCGGCTGTCTGGAAGAATACTTCGAGCGGTCCGAGCAGCTGGCCACCAGCCTGATCATCTTCGCCAATGAAACCACCTGCGCCGGTTTGCTGCTGCAGCGCCTGCCCGGCACCAGCGACAACGACGAAGACCTGTGGGACCGCATCAACCACCTGGCCCGCACCGTGGAAGCGGAAGAGTTGCTGGAACTGGACAGCCAGACCCTGCTGCACCGCCTGTTCCACGAGGAAACCGTGCGGGTGTTCGACGCCGAACCGGTCGCCTTCCGCTGCAGCTGTTCGCGGGAACGCACCCTAGGCGCGCTGGAAGCCATTGGCCGTGACGAGTGCTACAGCATCCTCGAGGAACAGGGCTCCATCGAGATGGATTGCCAGTTCTGTCACGCTCACTATCGCTTCGATAGGAACGATATCGATCATCTTTTCACCGGCCATACGCTACACTGACGCCACGGCTGATTGGCCCGAAAGCGAGATTTGACGCGGCTTTGCGGCCTGTCGTTTTTTACCGGCGTCTCTGGCATAATAGCGCGCCTGAATTGACCCGATTGCTCAGATTTCCGTCAATTTTGGGGGGCGGCCTGAGCAATCATGAAGACATCCCGAGGGCGAGGTCGAAGTGAGCAACACTTATAATGATCTGAGTTCAGCACGACTGGTCGAGCTGGCACTGGAAAGACGCGAAGGCCAGCTGGCCTCCAACGGTTCACTGGTTGTTCGCACCGGTGAGCGCACGGGCCGTTCTCCCATGGACCGCTTTATCGTCGAAGAGCCGAGCACGGCCGACGACATCCAGTGGGGACCGATCAACCGCCCGTTCGACGCCGACAAGTTCGACGCTCTCTGGGACCGCGTTGAAGCCTACATCACCGAGAAAGACCGCTTCGTGTCCAACGTGCACGTGGGCTCTGACCCGGAACATTACCTGCCGGTGAAAATGACCACCGAAACCGCCTGGCAGAACCTGTTCGGCCGCAACCTGTTCATCCGTCCGGACAGCTACAACACCGTCGACAAGCAGGAATGGCAGATCCTCAACGCCGCCAACTTCCAGTGCGTGCCCGAGCGTGACGGCACCAACAGCGACGGCTGCGTGATCATCAACTTCGCCAAGCGCAAAGTACTGCTGGCCGGCATGCACTACGCCGGTGAAATGAAAAAGGCGATGTTCTCGGTACAGAACTTCCTGCTCCCCGAGAAAGACGTCCTGCCGATGCACTGCTCCGCCAACGTCGGCGAAGACGGCGAAACCTGCCTGTTCTTCGGCCTCTCCGGCACCGGCAAGACCACCCTGTCCGCCGATCCCGATCGTTTCCTGATCGGTGACGACGAGCATGGCTGGGGCCCGGGCACCGTATTCAACATCGAAGGCGGCTGCTACGCCAAGTGCATCGACCTGAGCCAGAAGAACGAGCCGATCATCTGGGATGCCATCCGCTTTGGTGCCATCGTCGAGAACGTGATGATCGACGAAGACACCCGCGAGCCGGACTACACCGACGTTTCCCTCACCGAAAACTCCCGCTGCGCCTACCCGCTGGAGCACGTTGAGAAGCGCGTGATCGAGAACCGTGCCGGCGAGCCGTCACACATTGTATTTCTGACCTGCGACATGACCGGCGTACTGCCGCCCGTGTCTGTCCTCAGCAAGGAGGCCGCGGCCTACCACTTCCTGAGTGGCTACACCGCGCTGGTGGGTTCCACGGAAATGGGCAGCTCCTCCAAACTGAAGTCCACCTTCTCCACCTGCTTCGGTGCGCCGTTCTTCCCGCGCCCGGCCGGCGTATACGCCGAGCTGCTGATGAAGCGCATGGACGAGTTCGGCAGCAAGGTATTCCTGGTCAATACCGGCTGGACCGGTGGCTCCTACGGTGTGGGTGAGCGCTTCAGCATTCCCACCACCCGTGGCATCATCGCTGCCATCCAGAATGGCGACCTGGACGACGCCGAAACCGAGCACCTGGCGTCGCTGAACCTGCAAGTGCCGGTGAACGTGCCGGGCGTAGACAATAACCTGCTGAACCCGCGCAACACCTGGGCCAGCCAGGAAGACTACGACGCCAAGGCCGCCGAACTGATCGGTCAGTTCGTGGAGAACTTCAAGAAGTTTGATGTGTCTGACGCGATCGTGGCAGCCGGGCCCAAGCTGTAACAACCCGCCCGCTCCAGAAAAAGCGCCCTGCTCCCTGAGCACGGCGCTTTTTTTATGCCTTCAGAAAAGCCCCCCGCATAGGCAAAGCCAGGAAAACGCCCGGAACTTATTGACCTTATGGGGTTTTCTTCCTAGTTTTGGGGAATCGTTGAATTGAGATATGAGTCAGGGGAAAAGTGATCATTGGGACTCATATACAAACGTTAAAGCGAAAAAACCGAGTCGTGGCACCCGGTACTCATCCGTGTCAAAATTGAGTAATACGCGAACGAGAGGTTTCTTCCATGAATCTCCAGAAAATTGAAGACGAGGCGCTACATCTCCCGAAAGAGGAGCGAGCCCAATTGATCCAGCGACTGGTGTTGAGTCTGGAGTCTCCGTCAGAAGAAGAACTCAGGTCAGATTGGTTGCTTGAGGCCCGCCGTAGAGGCGAAGAGCTCGATAATGGCTCAGTTCAGGCCGTGTCCGGTGAAGATGTCATGAGGAAGGCTAGAGCACTGATCAAATGAACTATTCGTTTCACCCGGCAGCGGAAGCCGAATTCCTGGTCCGCAGTTCTGGCTTGGCAGGCTTTAACAATCGACTGCACAGCGACCGCTGTTCCGCCGCTTCGCGGCTCCAAACCGGCGCGTGAGCCGGGCGTTAATTTCAAGGAGACCATCAGCACATGGAAGTAAGCCCTCAAGAACGCCTCATTGCTGGAACGGTGCCACTGGTCAGCTTGATCATTTTCTACATTTATTTCTGGCTGTACGTACCGTTGGTGGTCCTTTTCCTGCTATCGGCTCGTCGTTTCGATTTGACCCACAGCAAGATGACCCTCCTGAAGGTCATGGATCTTTGGCTATCAACATTTGTTTACCTCATGCTTTTGGCGGCACTGGCTGTAGGGATTCGTATTGCGGTTCGTGACGCAGGTACGAGCATCCCTTACCTTTCAGACGATGGCCTCAACAATATTTTCATGCTGGTGGGTATGGGTCTGAGCATCCTTGCAACCGTTTCCCTTTCCGTCGCGGGGTTTCGCGGAAACGATCTGAAAATTCCGGGTTTGATGCGGCCCTTCGAGTATTGGAGCGGGCGCCATACTGCAGCTGACGCTCAAGGTTGCCTGAGCGAATAGAAAGCCGGGAGAGTTCAATGAAATACATCCGTAACGTAAGTGCTGCGTTTACCGGCGGAGCCTTAGGCGGGCTTTTGGACAGCTTTAATATCTGGTTTATGGGTAAGGTCGGGCTATCCGACCTGATCGGTATTTCAATGAAACCCGATTTTACAGCGCCCTGGTTGTATCAGCGAATGATCTGGGGTGGGTTATGGATGCTGCTGTTACTGATACCTGTCTGGAAAACTCACACAGTATTGCGTGGCATGGCCGCTAGCCTTTTACCCTCAGCCATGGTGCTGCTGGTTGTGTTTCCTTCAATGAACAAAGGTGTATTGGGCTTGGAGTTTGGTATCGCCATGCCCGTTGTGGTGGTTCTCCTGAACTTCCTTTACGGGATATTCTCGGCGTATTGGTATGTGGCCAGTTGTTCCCATCACGGCCATAATTAACGAGTCAGGCCAGCGGCTGCGTGAGACGCTCCGCAGCCTTCCGTAGGGTTGCACCTGGCCGAGTCGCTTGGTGTCTCAGGCGCTGTGATTGGTATGGCGTTAACCCCTTGCGAGGATCTATCCAATGCACAGGCGCACCCCGGCGGCCGTTGAATCACCTCTCTTTAAAGGCCTGCTGGGGGCAGTGGTTGTATTGCTGGGCCTGATGGAAAACGCGAAAAGCCAGGAAAACACCGAATCACGGGAGGTCGTTGAATGGCTGGCCCCCTACTTTCCGCCCTTTCACAAGCATCCAGACAGGGGCGACTTTGGCTATTTCGACCAACTGCACAGTGAACTGATCGAAGGGTTGCCCGAGTACGATCATCGATTCACTCAGGCAAACTATTCTCGGATCCTGTACAACGCGAAACTGGGCAGGTCATTTTGTTCACAGGCACTGATCAAAACCCCGGAAAGAGCGCCTTTCTTTCACTTTTCCCGACCGATTATTCCCATGCTGTCACAGGGTTTGATCGTCCGCACAGACGCATTGCCCAGGTTGCCCGGCGATCAGTCTGACCCCAACCGGCCGGTCAGCCTCGTTGCCGTGTTGAGCTCCGGATTTGGCCCTATCGGGTATCTGAAACATCGCACTTACAGTAAACCGGTGGACGATCTACTGCGGACCTACGAGGAGGACGACCCGGAGAATACTGACTTGTATGGCAGTGCGAGGACCAACGAAGTGCTGGCTGGCATGCTTCTGACCGGCAGACTGGTAGCCATACTGGGCACCGCCTCCGAAGTGGATCAGTTAACACCCGACCAGAAGGCCAGTAAGGCTTTCACCTTCAGACCGCTGACCGAGACGCCGGAATACAGCCAACTGCATTATGCCTGCACTCGGGATGACCGGGGCCGGGATATCATCGAATTATTGAACGTAAGATTTACCGAACTCAAGGTGCAATCCCGGGCAAAGGAACTGTATCAGTCGACGTTGAGCGGAGCCTCCGCCGAGCGCTACGAGTCGGTTTACCAGCGGTTTATGGCCAGGTAGCCGGCCTGGCGAAATCCAACGCGAGTGGCGTTCTGCCCCGCTGCTGCGGACACTTCTGAAAACGGGCACAAGCTGCGATACCGCAAGATTCGGGTCGGCAGTCAGCGCCGGGCCTATTACGATAGCGAGTGCCCCCATAAATCGTGATTGAGAGATTGCGCCATGACAGACTACGACAGAATCGCACGCGCCATGGCGTATCTTGTCGATCACGCCCCGGAACAGCCCGGCCTGGAAGAAGTTGCCGCCCATGTGCATTTGAGTCCGTTTCACTTTCAGCGGCTGTTCTGTCGGTGGGCCGGCACCACACCGAAGCGCTTCTTGCAGGTTCTTACCCTGGAACGTGGCAAGACCCTGCTGGCTCAGTCCCGCTCTCTGCTCGACGCCTCACTTGAACTCGGGTTAAGCAGCAGTTCCCGGCTGCATGATCATTTTGTGCAGCTGGAAGCGGTTACCCCCGGCGAGTACAAATCCCAGGGAAAGCAGCTTGAGATTGAGTACGGCGTGCATCCCAGCCCACTGGGACCGATGTTTGTGGCTGTCACGCCGCGCGGTGTGTGCCGCGCGGAATTCATGGACTTTCAGAACCTGGACACGTTGCTGGCGAGTCTGCAAAGGGCCTGGCCGCTCAGTGTCATTCGGGAAAACCCCGAGGCACCGCGCCGGGTGATCGAGGCGCTTTTCGGCGGCGATGCGGGGTCGGTGCACCGGCCACTGTCGCTCCACGTTGGCGGCACCAATTTCCAGATCGCAGTGTGGCGGGCCCTGTTGCACATACCTCCGGGCGCGCTGGCCAGCTACGCTCAGATTGCGCGCGCGCTGGATGCCCCCAACTCCGCCCGCGCGGTGGGTAACGCCATTGGCGCGAACCCGGTGGCCCTGCTGATACCCTGTCACCGGGTTATTCAGCAAAGTGGCGCGCTGGGCGGGTATCGCTGGGGTACCGGCAAAAAACTGATGGTTCAGACCTGGGAGCGGTTAACTCAGGAACCCGCCGGGGTCTGAGAAAAAGCGTTGCGCAGGTCGGCGAGGTGTTTCTAAACTGGGTGGGATGCAACCTGCAGGGCAGCACGACAGGGAGGTCTGACGATGCCAATCGGCAATCATCCATTTCGGAACGTGGTCAGGATCGTTCTGGCGCTGGTCGCGCTGCTGATTCTGGCCGTGGCCCTGGCGGCCTGGCTGCTGATCGACAGCGACCAGATCCGGCAGCAACTCGAAGCCCGGCTCAGTAAATCTCTCGGCATGGAGGTGCAGATCCATCGTTCGCCGCGACTCAGCCTGCTGCCGGGGCCCGGCGTGTCTGTCGAGAAACTGGAAGTACGCCACCAGGACCGGGCCGTGGCCACGGCAGAAAGCCTCCGGGTCGGGTTTGCCATCACCCCACTGCTGAGGGGCACGCTGCAGCCTGAGACCGTGCACCTCGATCAACCGCAACTGACCGTCGAGCAGAACCGCTCGGGTGAATTGAACCTCGCCCGACCGGATCCCGGGCAGCTCGGGGCGCTCTCGCTCCAACAGCTGCGGGTGACCGATGCCCGCCTCCGCTACCAGGACCGAACCACAGAAACCGACTGGCAGTTGGCGCAGTGCGATGTGAACCTGCACGTCCTCCGCCATGGCGGAGGGACGGTTGATCAGGTGCTGGCCACGCTCGCAGCCGAAGGCGCCATGCAATGCCAATCGCTCAGCAGGGACCGGTTCCGGCTTTCTGACCTGTCGGTCGAACTGAAGGGTGACCAGGGCGCGTTCACTCTGGATCCGCTAACCGCAGTAGCGTTCGATGGGGCGCTGTCGGGGCGAATCGCAGCGGATTTTTCGGCCGGCCCACCCACCCTTCGGATTGAGCAGCGGCTGGACGGGTTCGATTTCGGCGCCTTCATCCGGCTGTTGAATCCGGATCAGCAGGCCACCGGCAAGATCGATCTTGAGCTTGACCTGCAGACCGCTGGCGCGTCCTTGCCAGCGCTACGACAGAGCGCCAGCGGCAAACTCACCATGAGCGCCACCGAACTGACCTTTCAGGGCTATGATCTGGATGAGCAGCTGGAAGATTACACCGAAACCCAACGCTTCAACCTGATCGATGTCGGGGCCGTGTTTCTGGCCGGGCCGGTGGGGCTTGCCGTGACCCGGGGCTACGCGTTCACCGGTTTACTGGCAGGCAGTGAGGGCAGCACCACCATTGAACAGATGGTGTCGGAATGGGCCATTGAGGCCGGTGTGGCCCGGTCTAGTGACGTGGCCTTCCGCACCCCGAAACACCGCCTCGCGCTGAGCGGCGGCCTCGACTTTGGCAACGCCAGCTTCCACCAACTGAAGGTGGCGGTGGTCGACTCCGAAGGGTGTGCGGTAGTTGAGCAACAGATCACCGGTCCGTTCCACGACCCGAAAATCGACAAGCCCAATGTTCTGGTGGCGGTAACCGGACCGATGCTCAACCTGGTCGAGCGCGGCGTGCAAGCCGTCACCAACAACGACTGCGCTCCCTTCTACACCGGCGCTTTGCCACCCCCCTGATTCGTGAACCAGGTCACATCCTCGTCAGGATCACCCATACGGGTGATGGCTGATGCCGCGAGCACTGGTCTAAATTTGATCAACCGGAGTGGCACCGAGCCCCTCCGGTGAGACCATTTCGTGGCTGTAGTTTCAACGTTTCCAAAGCCCAACGCGTTAAAAATAAATACAACAAAGGACAACACCATGATCAACCCCATCAAAAAGCTGTCCATGCTGGCCTTGCTGGCATCGTTGCTCTTCGCCGGCTCTGCCCAGGCGGCCTGCAACGCCGATCCGATCGTGTTCGTTCACGGATATTCAGGCTGGAAGTCGCAGTTTGACGTGATGATCAACCGCTTCAAGAACGACGGCACACCGGCCTGCGCCCTGTACAAGTTCGGCTACAACAGCCTGGGCAAGAGCAACAAGACCAGCGCCAAGGAGCTGAAGGCGTTCGTTAACAACATCCGCCCGAACCACGGCTGGCGAAAGGCCAAGATCATTGCCCACTCCAACGGGGGCCTGGTCTCACGCTGGTACCGGGTATTCGAAGGTGGCTCTGCGGCAACCAACCGCCTGGTCACACTCGGTACGCCCCACAAGGGCACGGCCTGGGCCTACGGCTGCTGGAGCCCGGCCTGTTCCGAGATGCGTTACAACTCCTCGTTCCTGCAGTCTCTCAACGGCCGCGGGTGTGATGTGTCCCTGTGGTCCGCCCTTGATGAGATCATCATCCCGCAGACCAATGCAAAGTGCGGAAACAGCCTCCGTACGTCCAGTGTGGGTCACCTGACGCTGATGGTCTGGAAAGGCGTTTACGACGACGTCAGGCGTTTCCTGTAATTCACGGCGCGTTGCGCTCTGATTAACGCACTTCAGGACAGGGAATTCCGGGTGAGCAAGCCAGGCAAACTGGCTTGCTCATTTTCGTATGGGAGCCGTCCCCTTTTCCAAGTTGAGGCGATGAATGAACAAACTGATGTGGCCCCAGGCGCTTGGCCTTCTGCTGGTTTTTGCCGGTTGCCTACAGGCGGACGAGCAACACCAATCCACCCATCAAGTCCATACCGAAGACCCGGAGGTGTTCGCCACGGTCAACGGGACGCCACTGGGGGCGAATCTCTACCACTTCCTGCTGGGTTCCCGGGCGCAGGACACCACCGAAAGACAGGCTTACGACGACGGCTTTGATGCCGAGATGAACCGCCAGCAAACGGCCAAAGATCTGGTGATGACGGAGGTGCTGGCGCAGCAGGCAACCCGGCAGGGCCTGCACGAGTCCGAGCGGGTTAAAGTGGAAATGGCGATGGCCGAGAAAACCCTGCTGGCACAGCTGTACGTCAAACAGCTGATGGCCGCCATCGAGATTGACGAATCCGACATACGCCAGCACTACGATAAGCAACGCGAGCAGGCCATGTACCGCTTCATGATCTGGCGCACCACCGACCCGGACCGTGCGATGAAGTTCCTCAGCGCCCTCAAAGCCGGTAACGATGCAGGCGCCAGCGATGCAGACGTGATCGAGACGCCCTGGCTGCGGGATACTGACATTGCGCCGGAAGTGAACGCCATCGTCCGGCAGCTGGCGGTGAACGAATTTGCCGACGACCCGGTGTTCCAGGATGGCTACTGGAAGGTGGTTCAGGTAATTGACAAGCAGGTCATGGCGAAGCAAAGCTACGAGGAAGAACGGGAGCTGATCCGGGCGGAGCTGGTGAGCCAGAAGCTGGACAAGAAACTTGAAGAACTCGCCGACAACGCCTCGATCGTGTTCAACGATCAACACGTTACCCGACCCACGGACTAAAAAGAACCATGGCGGCAAACAGCGGGTCAGCGAAAATACGGTCAGGCGTCACCCTGCTTGGGGTCGGCAGTGTCTGCCTGCTGCTGACCTACGTCTTTTTTGCCGCGCCGGAGCGCGATAACCGCGCGGTGCAACCCGCCCCCGCTGTAACGCCTCAAACGGCTTCTCTGAACCCTGCCGACCGCCGGGAGCCAGAGAACAAAGCCGAGACCGCGCCCCCAGTCTTTGCAACGACGACCGGCGACCAAGGTACAGAAGACGCCGCTGCTCAACCGGCATCCAGGTTACAGGAAGCAGAACTCGAACACCTGCGCGAGGTGTTTCAGAACAGCGTCGCGCCGTCATTCCAGTACGACTTCACGCTGGACCGGGAGGGCCGTGCCGCCATTGATGCCTTCGTGGCCAGCATGCCGGAACACCTCGGCCGCGAAGACCTCGACACACTCTCCAGTCTGATCGAACGGGAGCTCTCCACAGCGGAGGCGGAAGACCTGGCGTTCATCATCACCCACCTCTATGGCCTGGAACAGGCGGAGGCTCGCCTGATGAAGGACCTCGGGCCGGTCACCACCATGGCTGACCAGCAGGAGGCCCAGGCGCGGCTCACTCAGTTGCGTGAGGAATGGTTTGGACCGGAGCTCTCCGCCCGGCTGTTCGCAGACACCGATGACGGCCAACCCGAAAACGGGACCGCTGCTGACGATAACACCACAGAGCGCGGTGAGCCCCGGACGGAAGCGCAGGCCGAGCTGGCAGAGTTCGAGAACGCGTGGGCACAGCGCTACCAGGCGTTTCAGGCGGAAAAGCGCCTGATCGATAACGCCGGCCTGGACCAGGCGGAGAAAGACCGGCAGATTGAGGTCTTACTGCAACAGCACTACGCACCCGGAGAGCGGGACGCGGCAAGGGCGTTTGACCAGCAACGTCCATAGTGGCGCGCCAACGGCCACGCACCCGCCCCGGCGTTTTGATAGGATGGCGAACACTGAAGCCCCATGACGACCGTGAGCCGATCCCGTATTCATGAAGATTCCCCTGAAAAACGTAACCGCCCCGGACATTTCCTGCTCGAACTGCGAAGCCTGTTGCTGCCGTCTCGAAGTCATGATCATTTCCGATACCGGGGTTCCCGAGCGACATATAGCGTTCGATGAATGGGGCGGTGAAACCATGAAGCGACTAGCCGATGGTTGGTGCTCGGCCCTGGATCGGGAAACCTTCCTGTGCACCATCTATGACAACCGGCCCTGGATCTGCCGGGAGTTTGAAATGGGCTCTTATGAGTGCCGTGAAGAAAGGGCTGCAATGCGGTAAAACGTCCGGAGCATGGCAGCCCAAATATCCTGTCAGGCGTAGAACAGCAGCGGCACGAACGCCACAAGCACCAGCGAGATGCCCATGGCAATCAGCGGCATGATGATGCGCTCGTGGCGTTGATAGAACGTACCCTCCTCCTGCTGCGCCGCCAGCACTTCCGCTTCGCCCACCACTTGTCGGGTCAGCAGGTGGTTGAGCGCCACTGGCGGGCTCAGGTAGCCGAGCTCGAACGCCACCAGGGTCACCATCCAGAAGTGAATGGGGTGAATACCGCTGTTGTAGGCAATGGTGGCCACGGTGGCCGTGACCAGGATCACCGCGCCAAAGGCGTCCATGATCATGCCGAGGATCACCAGGATAACCACCATCAGCAGCATGGCCGACCAGGCGCTATCAAAGGCCTGAGGGAAGGCTTCCATGATGTGGGAGCGTTCGATCACTCCACCAATGCTGACGGAGAGGCCCAGCAGTAACAGCAGCGCACCGATTTCGGCGGTGGTGTCGTTGGTGGCAGAGCGCATGCTGCGCTCCAGGCCCTGATGGTGAACCTCGCCGCTGGCGCGCGCTTTCCGGTTTTTCAGGGTAACGTGTTCGTACACCAGCAGGGCCAGCATGATCACCGGCAGCAACCGTGGCGCGGAGAATTCGTCCATCTTCACATCCAGTGCGAAGCGGTACACCAGCACCACACCGGTGATCACCAGGGCATAGGGAATCAGTGGGCGAAGCGCCTGCATCATCGCCGGAAAGGCCTGCGAAGACGGCGCCAGATTGAACTCGCTCTGGCGGTTCACCGTCAGCGCGACCATGGCAAACATGGTGGCGGTGAGCACGAACACCCAGATGCCCCAGCCAAAGAGTTCGTCGGTGGTCACTTCACGGTTCAGGTACGCGATCACCACCACCAACAGGCAGGGTCGCAACACCACACCCAGGGAGCCGGACATGGCCGTGGCGGCCAGAGCCAGATGGCGCCTAGCACCGGCGGCACGCAGTTCGCTGTAGATCACCGCACCGGCGGCGATGACAAAAATACCGGAAGCACCGGTGTAGGCCGTGGGTATGGCCGCCACCAGCACGGCCACCAGCGCCAGCATCTCCGGCGGCATCTTCCACGGCCGGAACACATTGAACACCAGCGTGGCCAGGCGGGTTTGCTTCAGCATCATGCCGACCCAGACATAGAGCCCGACATTGAGGAACATGTCGGACAGCTCCATCATTTTGCCCAGATAGATACCAATGCCGGAGGCATGACCGATCAGCGCAAAATAGGTACCGGAGATCAGGCACATGACCGTGTACAACGGCACCGCCAGCATGGCCTCGTTCAGGCTGCCGCCTGGCCGCAGGTCGTCAGGTACACGAATCAGCCGGAACAGACTGGCCAGGGTGAGACAGGCGAAGCCGGTAATCCACAGGTTATGGAGCAGCAGTTCCTCGCCAGACATCAGCGTTTCACTGGCCATACTGGATTGCCGGAAGATCACGCTCGAGCCCAGCAGCATGGCGTTGGCCACGGTTTGCAAGGTGTGGGAAACGGTGTAATCGAGGCGGGTTTCCATGGCCCGCATGGCGATGTGATGACGGGTCAGGGTCGCGGTGACGGCGCACAGCATCACCAGAATCACCAGGATAAAGCGCTGCGACTCCAGGCCAAAGGCAATCAGGTCCGCCACGAACAGTTCCACCGCGCGGTAAGCTTTGACCCCGGGCGTCAGTTTGTCCGTGAGATCCTCGTAACTGGCGAAGCTGGCCTGGCAATTCGCCACCGAGCGTTCGATGGCCAGGCGCACGTCGGCCGGGTCTTTCTCGACCGAGCCCAACAGAGCCGCCATGGGATCCGCGGCGCTGTCATCCGCCAACTCCCTCTGCACCGCTGCGTCTATATCCCGGCCGGGATCACAGGTTGGTTGTACGGGGTCCATGCGGAGTTTGTAATAGCCACTCCACAACTGCTCCCCACCCCGCAACATCTGGTTATGGATGTCACTGCTGGTGGAAAACAGCACCACCGACAGCAACAGCAGACACGCGGGCAGAGAGGAGAGCCACTCCAGCCCGCTGCGACGAAAACCAACCTGAGACACAACCGCGCGTTCTGAAGGCATAGTGGTTACAGCAAATCGTCCAGATCCATGGTTTCGACGGCGTCGCCCTCGTCATCCCAGAAGGTCCCCAACTGGCCCATCGGCGTACGATGGCCATTGCTCTCGACCCACAGGCGGTCGGAGATGGCGACAATCATCTGGGTGGCCATGGCATCAACAAAGCGCCATTGTTCATTGGATGGTGTTTCGTCGAGGGATTCCGCGTGAGTGCGGATCACGTTGCGCAGACGCTCGTTATCGCCCTTGTTCTGGGCAGAGATGGCGTGGAACACATGGCTGATGCGTACGCCGGCTTCCTCACCCTGACGGTCGGCAATTTCCAGTCGCTGGAAGGGATCCTCACCGTCCGGCGTGGCGCCGGGGATCATCGCCCAGACGGTGGCGCGCAGGGCCATCGGCGCACCCCACCATTTTTCGTTGTCCAGACAGCTGGTGGCGCGGGCCACCATGGAGCCTACGTTCTTGGGCACGCCGATGGCCGAGGTGGACTGGATTTCGGCATTCAGGGCCTGAAGACCGGACAACAGGCCCGCGAGGTAGATAAATTCGTCCAGATCGTCGTCGAAGTCGGGACATTCGCCGTTGCCGGGCTCGCCGTAGAAGGTGTTGTGGTGCTGCCAACCCCGGAAATATCGCTTGGCGGCGGTAGCATGGGCCCGCTTCTGGCGGATCATGGCGTCTTCTGCGCTGTCCGCGTTCATCGCGCGCAGTGCCGCCAGTCCCTGCAGTTCGTATTCCCGGGCATGTTCCTCGGAACAGCCACCCGCTGACAGATAGAGCATCACCGCCAGTTGGTCCGGCTCGCTGGTTACACGGCCGAACGACATCAACAGCGGCGCGGTGGCCTCACTCATGGAGCACCCCATCGCCAGATCGCTGCTCTCCAGCAGGTAAGGCACCGTGTGGTTTTTGGAAAAACCCTGCATGACGTCGCCGGTGGTTTTGTAAATCATGTGATTCACCACGCCGCAACCGCTCAGTGCAACACTGGCGACGACGGCGGCGGTCAGTCCGCGCAGCCGGGCCATTCCGGGCAACCGCGATGTGGCTGCTTGCTGGAGATCTGTCATAACTTCTGCACCTTCTTTTCTTATTTTCGAGAGAAACGGGCCGTCCGGTCTGTCACCCGCACTCTGTTACAGTATGTAACCAGGTGCGCATTATGGCGGACAACCCCGTGTTTTTATGAGAACCGCACCGCAATTGGCAGCGAAGGCTGCCCTGACTTCCCCGGCGCGGGTTTGCACAAACGCACCGGAACCACTATAGATTGGTTCAGCCGGCGGCTGGCTTGCCGCCGGTGTATAACCAAAACAACGACAACAAGGAGTACCCGATGCGCAAACCTGAACTGGCAGCCGCCATTGCCGACAAAACCGGCCTCACCCGCGATAAAGCCAGCGAGGTGATCAATGCCTTCACGGACCAGATTTCGGCTGCAGCCTCCAGGGGCGAAGACACCACGCTGATCGGCTTCGGCACGTTCAACATTCGCGCCCGCGAAGCCCGCGATGGCCGCAACCCACAGACCGGTGCCACCATCCGGATTCCTGCCAGCAAGACCGTCGGGTTCAAGGCCGGCAAGGCCCTGAAAGACTCGATCAGCTGATCGGATCGGGCCCGCGGCTGCGGGCCTTTTCACCGTTTCTCTTCAGCATTTCTGCGCAAACCCTTCTCAGGACGCACACTCGGATCGGGCACCGTCCACGCGGCAACGAATGGCCTTCATCAGTCTGATCGCCCGCTCGTCATAGACACCGTCTTCCAGCAATGACAGGCGCACGTTGCGCAGCATCTTGTCGTACTCCGCCGTGTCTTCCTGTGGCAGGTGCATCCACACGTCGTCCGGGATTTCCGCTTCAGCCTGAGCAATGATTTTGTAGGCTTCATCGATGCGCTTGATCGACTGGTCCCGCACCATCTGGCCGGCCGCATCCGGGAAACGGTCACGGTGGATGATCACCTGGAAATTCATGTAGGCCAGGGCGTACTTGAACACGCCACCGTTCGGGGTCACGCCCTTATAGAGTTCAAGGGGGGTGTAGGCCACAGCCGGCGCATAGGCCAGATCCACGCTGCCGTTGTTGAACTTGCCGGCAAAGTTGGCGGAGTTGGACCCTACCACCGAGGCGCCTACATGACGCACCATGCGCACCGAGGCGCTATCAAAGTCGAGAGTCGCTATACGCTTGCCCTGCAGCTTTTCCACCGAATCGATGGCGCGGTCACGGGTGTGCAGGTAAACCGCCCCGCCGGGGAACACCCCGGCCACCTCGTAAGGTCCATCAATCAGAAGCTCGCGGGCCTTGGGCTGACTGAGGGTGTTGTACAGCAGGCGCATTTCCTCTTCGCCAGGCACGGCGCCCATGGCCTCGAGAGAACCGGTGAACTTGTTGAATTCACGGGCGCGGGTTCCGGTCAGCAGCACCGCATCGCATTGGCCGGCCTTGAAGTCTTCCGCGGCCACTTTCTCATCCGTGTAGGCGCGCAGATTCAGCTTGATGCCTTCTTTGAGGGCGACGGGCTGGAAAGTTTTGGTGATGGCGAACAGCGGGCCATTGGCACCCACCGGGTCAAACACACAAAAGCTTCTTTCGAGAGGGATTTCCTGGGCCTGGCTGACAGGCGCCAGCAAGAGACTGACACACAACGCGGCCGCGGCGGCCACCCTGTGCGGGAGGTTAGCTGATTTCACGGGGATAACTCCTGAATTATTATTGTCAGACGTCAGACACATCCTGTTGTATCCGATCATCGTGAGCTCCTTGACCGAGGTTAGGTCGGTCCCCACAAGAATACGTTGGCACAGGTGCCTGCCTTCAAGGGCTTTTCAGCAAAAAGGTGAGAATCTGTGATGGGTTCGACAGAGGTTGGGCAACCTCTGCCGCATTTCCGGAATGGGCAGCCCTCAGCGGGCATCCCCGCCCCAGGCCAGGTGCCCGTTGCAAAGCGTAAGTCGGACCACACCGGGCAATGCATTGCCCAGGATCGGCGCGTGGCGCCCGGCCGAAACCAGGGTGTGCGGGTCCGGCGTCCAGCGGGCATCCGGGTCGAACACGCACAGGTTGGCGGGCTCATCCTCCGCCAGAATGGCCGTTTCACCGAGGATGGCCGCGGGACCACTGGTCAGCGCCGCCAGCAGGCGAGGCAGGCTGAGTTCGCCACGGTCTACCAGCATCAGCCCCATGGACAGCACGCTCTCGATGGTGGACAGCCCCGCCTCGGTGGCCCCCAGCGGCGCCTGTTTGGCCGCAGAATCGTGAGGCTGATGCTGGCTGACGATGGCATCGATCACGCCGTCACGAACACCGGCCAGCAACGCCTGCCGGTCAGACTCGGCCCGCAGCGGCGGGCGCACGTGAAAACGGCTGTCAAAGCCGGCCAGAGCATGTTCGGTGAACAGCAACTGGTGCATGGCCACATCCGACGTCACCGCAATACCACGACGGCGGGCGTCCGCCACCATGTCGACACTGCGCGCCGAAGACAGCTGGCTCAGGTGCAGGCGAACGCCGGTTTCCTCCGCCAGCAGCAACATCTCCATCACGGCGGTGGTTTCCGCCACTTCCGGAATGCCGAGCAACCCGAGCCGCGACGCCACCAGACCGTCATGGGCGTAGCCGTCGGCGGCCAGAGCCTGATTCTCCGGGCTGAACATCACGGTCATGCCGAAGGTCTGGGCGTAGGCCATGCAGCGACGCAGAATACGCGCATTGCGAACCCCGCGACTGCCATTACCGAGGGCAACACAGCCGGCACCCGCAAGCCCTGCCATATCGCTCAGCAGCTCACCGTCGAGGCCACGGGTTATGGCGCCAATGGGCAGAACCCGAATGGGCGAACGGGCCTGGGCACCGTCACGGATCAGATGGGTGACCGCTCCGGAATCGTTAACCGGCGAGGTCTCCGGCGACGCGCAGACAGTGGTGAAACCACCCTTTGCTGCGGCCCGGGTTTCCGAGGCTATGTTGCCTTTCTGGCCATTGCCGGGTTCCCGCAGGTTGCAACACAGATCCACCAGCCCCGGCGCCACGATGCTGCCGGCGGCGTCGAACACCTCATCAGCGCTGACGGTGTCTGCCGCCGCGCCCAACGCAGTGATCACGCCGTCGGCGACCACCAGTGACGCCTTGGTCAATTCCTCACGGCCGGGCAACATCAGACGGCCATTGGTTATCTTCAGGGACAGCCCGGGGGTGTCATTGGTTACGCTCACGCCTGCGCCCTCCCGGCCTGTTTCTGATTACGCTCAGCGACCTGCCCACCCATGGCCATGGACATGACCGCCATACGGATAGCGATGCCGTTGGTGACCTGGTCCAGAATCACCGATTGCGGCCCGTCCGCCACCGCGGACTCAATTTCCACCCCGCGATTGATCGGCCCCGGGTGCATCACGATGCACTGGGGATGGGCCAGTGCCAGCTTGGCCTGATTGAGGCCGTAGAGGCGGTAGAACTCCCGCTCGCTGGGCAGCAGGGCACCCTCCATGCGCTCTTTCTGCAGCCGCAGCATGATCACCACGTCGAGGTCCTTCATACCCTTCTGCATGTCATATTCCACCGAGCAGCCGAGGCTCTCCACGTCGCGCGGCAAAAGCGTACCGGGGGCGATCACCCGCACTTCCGCCGCGCCCAGTTCGTTGAGCGCGCGGATCTGGGAGCGGGCCACACGGGAATGCAGCACGTCACCCACCACCGCGACTTTCAGGCCTTCGAAGCCACCCTTGTGCTGGCGGATGGTGAGCATGTCGAGCATGGCCTGGGTCGGGTGGGCATGCCGACCGTCACCGGCGTTGATGATGGCCACGCCCGGGGTCACGCTCTCGGCTATAAAGTGCGGCGCGCCGCTCTGGGAATGCCGCACCACAAACATGTCACTGGCCATGGCTTCGAGGTTCAGCAGGGTGTCCGAGAGGGACTCGCCCTTGGAGGTGGCGGAGGTGTTGATGTCCAGATTCAGCACGTCGGCCGACAGCCGCTTGGCCGCCAGTTCGAAGGTGCTGCGGGTGCGGGTACTGGATTCGAAAAACAGGTTCACCACGGTGCGGCCCCGCAACAGCGGCACCTTCTTGATGCTGCGCTCGCCCACTTCGATGAACGAGTCGGCGGTGTCGAGGATGTCCGTCAGCAGGGCGCGGTCGAGCCCGTCGAGGGTGAGGAAGTGACGCAGCTGGCCGTCTGCGGTCAGCTGCAGGGATCGGTTGGGTGCTTGTTCTACAGTCATGGGTCGCCTGTTCGCCTGTGCGCGTGGTCGTTTCGCGGTGGTTACTGCCCGGTTTCCTGCAATTCGATGTGGAGCGGCTCGGGGCCGCGGAGTTTCACCCGCTGGTGACTCTCCAGGGCCAGCACCTCGCCGGTGACATCCGGCTGGATCGGCAATTCCCGCGCCCCCAGGTCCACCAGAGTGGCGAGAATGATGCTGGCGGGCCGGCCATAATCGAAGACCTCGTTCATGGCGGCGCGAATGGTGCGCCCGCTCATAATGACATCGTCGATCAGGATGATGTCGCGGTCCTCGGTGCTGAACGGCAGGCTGGAGGGCATCACTTTCGGGTTCAGTCCGATGCGGCTGAAATCGTCGCGATAGAAGGAGATATCCAGTTCGCCATAGGGCTCTTCCAGGCCCAGACGTTTGCGCATGACATCCGCCACCCAGACACCACCGGTGCGGATACCGATCAGTGCCGGCGACGCCACACCCCGTGCGGCCATAATCTCACGCAGGCCGGCTTCGAGTTCATCCAACAGCCGGTTCATATCAAGCAATGCGGTCATCTATTCCCTCACTGTTGGCGAAACCAGGTTTCCAGAATCAGTACGGCGGCGCGATCGTCCACGCCGTGGCGACCGAAGTCGCGGCTGCCACCACTGGCCATGACCTCGCCCTTGGCTTCAAAACTGGTCAGGCGCTCATCCACCATTTCCACCGGTACATGGAAGCGGCCGTGCAGCCGTTTCCCGAATTTTCGGGCGCGGGCACACATGTCGTTTTCACTGTCATCCATATTCAGGGGCAGGCCAACCACCACCAGATCCGGCTGCCATTCTGCCAGCAACCGGGCGATCACCTCCCAGTCGGGGATGCCGTCACGGGCAGGTATCATGGCCTGGGGCTGGCCGGTGCCAAGCATCTGCTGGCCGGTGGCCACGCCAATGCGGCGGGTGCCGAAATCGAACGCCATCACCCGCTGGTTACCCGTCTCAGGCATGGCCGATCGACTCGCTCAGCTGGTTCAGATCAATGCCGATCAACTTCAACACCGCGCTGTAGCGCTCTTCCCACGGTGTGCGGAACAGCAGGTCAGTGGTGGCCGGGCAGGTCAGCCAGGCATTGCTGCCCAACTCTTCCTCCAGCTGACCCTCACCCCAGCCGGAGTACCCCAGGGCCACCAGAAATTCGTCCGGGCCTTCGCCACCGCCAATGCCTTCCAGAATATCCCGCGACGTGGTCAGCATGACGTCGTCGGTCACCCGCGCCGTGTTATGCCAGGTGGTGCCCGGACCGTGCAGCACGAAGCCGCGCTCAGGCTGCACCGGACCACCACTGAACACCGGCAGATCGAGCTCGCCGCCGTCCATGTCCAGCTGTTCGAGGATCTCACCCAGGTGAATGTCCAACGGCTGGTTGATCATCAGCCCCAGTGCGCCGTCGTCGGAATGTTCGCACAGGTAAATCACCGCACCGTGGAAGCGCGGATCTTCAAGATAGGGCGACGCCACCAGAAAGTGGTGCCGCAGACTGTTGGGAGAGTGTTTCGATGCCGTCATCCGGATGTCAGCCCCCGCCGCTGGAAAGACCAGGTTCGAATGATTTCCAGTTCATCCGCCTCTTCTCGCATTTCGTCCGGAAATGGCGCAAAGGGCGCAGCCATGCGGACGATGCCGATGGCGGCATCGTCCAGCACGGTGCTTCCGGACGACTGCAGGATAACCAGTTCCTTGATTGTGCCATCCTTCTTCAGAGACACCAGCATTCGCAGCGTACCGTAAATGCCTGCACGTCGGGCTTCCGTGGGGTAATTGATATTGCCCACGCGGGTCACCTTGCTGATCCAGTTCTGCACGTACCAGGCGTTACTTGAGCGCAGGGTGGAGGCAGCGGTCACCCGCATCACCCGCGGTTTCTTCGCGTAGGCCTGGCGCTGGGCATCCAGACGCGCCTCCAGGCTGGCAATCTCCAGACTACGTTCCATCAGACTCTTTTTTTGGCGCACCGGCAAGGGCTCATCGGTGGCTTCCACGGTTTCGTCTGGCTGGCTCACCTGACGCCGGCTGGCGGCCTGCGTCTGCACCACGGCCTGCTCCCGGCGGGTAACCGGTTCGGTCTGTGCCGGTGGCTCCGGCTGCACCTCGGCGATCTCGGGCTGGCTCACGTCCGTGGGCTGGGGCGAGGTCATCTCCCGCGCATCCTCCTCGGTGCCACTGCCCTGTTGGCTGGTCTGGGCAAGGAAATCCGCCTCGTCGGGATCGGTCTCGTCGTCAAACTGGGACAGGGTGATTTCCATGGTCTGCGCCGACGAGCGCGGCGACTCCGGCGCAAAGGTTATCCCCAGAACCACCACCGCATGAACCGCCAGCGCCATAAACAGCGTGAAGGAAAACCGGTCGAAATCGCTTACCTGTCCAGCCATTGCTACTTCAACCGCCCCTCAATGGCGCCCATCAACTGATCGGCAATGTCGATGCCGAAGGCGGAATCCAGCTCGCGAATGCAGGTGGGGCTGGTAACGTTGATCTCGGTGAGGTAATCACCAATCACATCCAGCCCGACGAACATCAGCCCCTTCTCTTTAATCACTGGCGCCACACGGTCACAGATCTCGCGGTCCCGCGCGGTCAGCTCACGGCCTTCGCCCCGGCCGCCGGCAGCGAGGTTGCCACGGTTCTCGCCATGGGAGGGAATACGTGCGAGGGCATAGGGCACCGGATCACCATCAATCAGCAGAATGCGCTTGTCGCCGTCGCTGATTTCCGGGATGAATTTCTGCGCCATCGCCTGATGAGCACCGTGCTGGGTGAGGGTTTCAATAATGACCCCCAGATTGGCGTCGTTTTCCTTGATGCGGAAAATCGAGCGCCCGCCCATGCCGTCCACCGGCTTCATGATGATGTCTTTATGTTCGGCGTAGAACTCCCGGAACCGGGCCGATGAACGGGTCACGATCAGCGGCGGTGTCAGGTCTTCAAACTGGGCGGCAAACAGCTTTTCGTTGCAGTCCCGCAGGGTGGCCGCAGGATTCACCACCAGCGCACCCTGCTGCTCGGCAGCTTCGAGGATGTAGGTGGCCATCAGGAATTCGCGATCCACCGGCGGATCCTGACGCATCAGGATCACGTCCAGGTCGCCCAGTGCCCGGTCCTGCGAAGCGCCGAAGGCATACCAGTTCTCCGGATCCATGTGCACCGTCAGGTCACGGGTATGCGCCCTCGCCTGCCCGCCCTTCAGATACATGTCCGGCAGCTCCATGTATTCGATTTCCCAGCCGCGTTTCTGAGCGGCAAGCAACATGGCCAGAGAGCTGTCTTTCTTGAAGTGGATCTTCTCGATGGGGTCCATCACGATCCCGAGTCGGACTGTCATAATGCCTCTTGAGCTCCAGGGTTTAAAAACACGAACCGGTCAGCAGAGCGAAGGATTGAATAAGTGCTATGCTGTGAACACAGATGGTATTGTACCCGAGCTTTGAATGCATCCGGAGAAATCCGCTGTGTATTACGTGACGTTGCGGGCAGAAGTACATTTAGTCACAAAGTTGTGCTTTTTATCCGGCGATCGATCCTCTATAAATAAGCGGGCTTTATAGAAGAACCTTAAGGTTTGTGTTAAAAACCACGTTTAAAATAATGACAGTCGCAGAGCGCAAGGCAGTTGGACAATGGATGACAACTTCGAGAATCTGAAGATTATGGTGATCGACGACAGCAAGACCATTCGTCGCACCGCAGAAACCCTTCTGAAAAAGGTCGGCTGTGAGGTCATCACCGCAACTGACGGCTTTGACGCTCTGGCGAAAATCGCCGATTCCCAGCCGGATATCATCTTTGTCGATATCATGATGCCCCGCCTGGACGGTTATCAGACCTGCGCCCTGATCAAAAACAATTCCTCTTTCAAAAAGACGCCGGTCATCATGCTCTCCAGCAAGGACGGTCTGTTCGACAAGGCCAAGGGCCGCATTGTCGGCTCTGACCAGTACCTGACCAAACCGTTCAGCAAGGACGAGCTTCTCAACACCATCCGCCAGTATGTACCGCAGGCGGAACAGTAAATCTGCCGAAGTAAAGAAACTCTGAGGAAATCATGGCCCGCATTCTGATTGTTGATGACTCCCCCACCGAGGTTAAAAAAATCTCAACCATTCTGGAAAAGCACCAGCATGAAGTAATGACTGCTGATAACGGTGCTGATGGCGTCGCCAAAGCGCGCGCTGAAACTCCGGATCTGGTTCTGATGGACGTAGTCATGCCTGGCCTGAACGGTTTTCAGGCCACCCGGCAGCTCACCCGCGCTCCGGAAACTGCCTCTATTCCGGTGGTTATTGTCACCACCAAGGATCAGGAAACTGACCGCGTCTGGGGTACCCGTCAGGGCGCCAAAGGCTATCTGGTCAAGCCTGTCAATGAAGATGATCTGATCACGACCATTAACAGTCTGATTGCCTGATCCCTAACCGTGGAGTAAGCATGTCCGCCCAGGCCGCCCCTTTTGCCGTTCTGACGGATATCGCCCAGCGCAGCCGGTCCATGGCGGCCGGTCTGCCGGAACAGCAAGAAGCCGTCGAACTCTGGAACGGCATCGGCTTTGTGCTGGCAGGGGAGCGCTACGTCGCGCCCATGGGCGAGGTCACTGAAATTCTCCATGTGCCCCGGTTTACGCACATTCCGGGGGTTCAGCCGTTCATGATGGGCGCCGCCAATGTTCGTGGCCGCCTCCTTCCCCTTGTTGATCTTGCTGGTTTCTTCGACATCCCCCGATCCTCACGCAGTCTGCGGGAGCGCCGGGTGCTGGTGGTGGAACAGGGTGATGTGTTCAGTGGACTGGTGGTCGACAGCGTGTCCGGTATGCAGTATTTCGCCAGGGACAACTTCGTGGCTTCGCCCGAAGGGGTTCCCGGCAGCGTTCAGCCGTTTGTGAATGGCGGTTATGAACGAAACGAAGAAGTCTGGAAAGTGTTCTCCGCCGCCGACCTGGTGGATGACGAACGGTTTCTGGACGTTGCGCAGTGGTAAGGATGATGACAATGGCAGGAGCATCATCCCTGCTGCCCAAGCTCGCAAAAGCAAACTTGCCAATATAATGAAAAGGCCGGGAGCCAGAAAATGAAAAACACAGCCGGAAGATTCAGTATGGGACAGGAGGGCAACAAACTCGTTGCCGGCCTGATTGCCGCACTGATTGCACTCACCGTCCTGCTTGTTGTGGTTCTGTTCATAATCAACAAGGACAGCCAGAACGATCAGGAATACATCGCCCACGCCTCCGAGCTGCGGGTACTGTCACAGGAGATCGCCAAGAACGCGACCGAAGCCGCCGGTGGCACCGCCTCCGCGTTCGATCAGTTGCGTCGTTCCCGTGACGAGTTCCAGCAACTGTGGTCCTACGTGGTTGATGGCAACCCGGAAACCGGCCTGCCTCCCAGCGAGATTGCCCGCCAGAGCAGCGTGCAAACCAACTGGGACGTGGTTCGTGACAACGCCGACAGCATCCTCTCCACCCGCGATGCGGTACTCGGCCTCCACGAAGTGGCACGCACCCTGAACGAAACCATTCCCCAGCTGCAGGTGGAATACGACGACATCGTACAGATCCTGCTGGACAACAACGCGCCGGCCGAACAGGTGGCACTGGCCCAGCGTCAGTCACTACTCGCGGAACGGATCGTACGCTCGGTCAACAACGTTCTTTCCGGTGATGAAGACGCGGTTATCGCCGCCGACCGTTTTGGCCGTGACGCCAGCCTGTTTGGCCGCGTACTGCAGGGCCAGGTGGAAGGCAATCCCGCCATGGGCATCTCCCGCGTAGACGACGAAGACGCCATCTACGGCCTGGAAGCGGTCGGCGAACTGTTCGAGTTCGTGTCCCAGAACGTTGACGCCATCCTTGAAGCTTCTCCCGACCTCTTCAAGGTGCGTACCGCGGCCTCGGACATCTTCCAGAATTCCCAGATCCTGCTGGACGACATCTCGGTTCTGGCCAACCAGTTTACCGGGCAGGCCGGCTCCCGGCTGATCAGCCCGACACTGGCGTTTATCCTGCTGGCCGCCATGGTCGGTATCGTTGTCCTGATCGGTGTAGTGCTCTACCGCGAAGCCCAGGAGCGTCTGGCAACCACCCAGGAACAGAATGAGCAGAACCAGAACGCGATCCTGCGACTGCTGGACGAACTGGCCGACCTGGCCGACGGTGACCTGACAACGGAGGCCACGGTTACCGAGGACTTCACCGGGGCCATCGCCGACTCCATCAACTACGCGATCGACCAGATGCGCGGCCTGGTTCAGGCGATTCGTGGCACCGCGGTACGGGTAGCCTCCGCCGCCCAGGAAACCCAGGCCACGGCCATGCACCTGGCGGATGCTTCCGAGCACCAGGCCCAGGAAATTGCCGGCGCCTCCGCTGCGGTTAACGAGATGGCGGTGTCCATCGACCAGGTATCTTCCAACGCTGCGGAATCCTCCGCGGTTGCGGAGCGGTCGGTTGCGATCGCCAAGAAAGGCGCGGAAGTGGTACAGAACACCATCCGCGGCATGGATAACATCCGTGAGCAGATCCAGGAAACGTCCAAACGGATCAAGCGCCTGGGTGAATCTTCCCAGGAAATCGGTGATATCGTATCGCTGATCAACGACATCGCCGACCAGACCAACATCCTGTCCCTGAACGCAGCAATCCAGGCCTCCATGGCCGGTGATGCGGGCCGGGGCTTCGCGGTGGTAGCGGACGAAGTACAGCGACTGGCGGAACGTTCCTCTGCAGCCACCAAGCAGATTGAAGCACTGGTTAAAACAATCCAGTCCGACACCAACGAAGCCGTTATCTCCATGGAACACACCACCGCCGAGGTGGTCCGTGGTGCCCGTCTGGCACAGGACGCGGGTATCGCCCTCGAGGAAATCGAGAACGTATCCATGTCTCTGGCGGAACTGATCCAGAACATCTCCAACGCTGCACGTCAGCAGTCGTCTTCGGCAGCACACATCTCCAACACGATGAACGTTATCCAGGAAATCACCTCCCAGACCTCCTCCGGTACCAACGCGACCGCGAAGTCCATCGGGAACCTGGCAGAAATGGCGTCCGAGCTGCGGTCCTCCGTTGCCGGCTTCACCCTGCCCGAGGAAGAAGGGTCGGAACAGTACGAAGAGGAAGACAGCGACGTCCCGGTGGTGGGCTGATCACACTGCCGAGGCGACTGACGGTTTATGGCTGAAACACGCAACGACCTGTCAACTGCCGAGGGCATCTGGTCCCTGCGCCGACTTCCCTATATGGATGAGGCGCAGTTCAGCCAGTGGCAAACACTGCTGGAACACCGAACCGGGATTACGCTTTCCTCCGGTCGCCGCTCGTTTCTCGAGACCAATCTCGGGATCCGTATGCGCGAAATCGGGTGCAGCAGTTATCAGGCCTATTACGAGAAAATCGTCTCCGGCCCCGATGCCATTGTCGAGTGGGCAACTCTGGTTGACCGCCTGACCGTTCAGGAAACCCGGTTCTTCCGGGATCCCGATGCCTTCCGGTTCGTCTCGGACTTTGTCCTGACCCGGCCCCGAGAACAGCTGAAACGGCGACCACTGGAAGCCTGGAGCGTGGGCTGCTCCACCGGAGAAGAGCCCTACACGCTGGCGATGGTGCTGAACGAATGCATGACCCAGCTGGAACTTCCGCCGCTGTTTGGCGTGACCGGCTCGGACATCAGCAAACCGGCGATTGAGAAAGCCCAGAAGGGCCTGTTCAACGCCCGCAAACTGGCGGGTATGAATGACGATCTCAAGGCCAGGTATTTCCGGCCGGCGGAGCGGAACTCCGTGGAAATGGTTGAGGGCATCCGCGAGCGGGTGTGCTTCACCCGACTGAACGTGCTGGACCTGAATCAGGCACCCATGCACGGCATGAACATTATCTTCTGCCAGAATCTGCTGATTTACTTCCGGCGCTGGCGCCGGCGGGAAATCGTCAAGCGACTTGCAGAGAGGCTGGCGCCCGGGGGGTTGCTGGTCCTGGGCCAAGGGGAGCTGACCGACTGGCAGCCCCCTGGCTTACAGAGGGTACCCTCGGAACATGTGCTGGCGTGGATCAAACGCCAGACTGACGAAGAATAACCGGAGTGGTTATGGGCAATCACCATGACAGCATCGCCCTGGACTGGGTTCGGGGCGAAATACAGGACACGCTGACCCAGGGTCAGCAGGCACTGGAAGCGTATGTCGAAAACCGCGACGATACCGCGCGGCTTCGCTTCTGCCTCAACTACCTCCATCAGGTGCACGGCACCCTGCAGATGGTGGAGTTGTATGGCGCTGCCCTGCTGACCGAGGAAATGGAGAAGCTCACCCAGGCGGTACTGAACGATACCGTTACCAACGTGGACGATGCCGTTGAAGTACTGATGCAGGCCATCCTGCAATTGCCCCAGTACCTGGAGCACCTTGCCAGCAGCAAGGACGACTTTCCCATGGTGCTGTTGCCGCTGCTTAACGACCTGCGTGCCGCTCGGGGTGAATCCCTGCTGTCGGATACCTCACTGTTCAAGCCGGACCTGGGCCCGTCGCGGCAACGTGCCGCCGCCAATGCCTCCCAGCGATTGCAGGACCCCAAAGTACTGGGTCACATCCGCAAGCTGCGCCAGATGTACCAGTTTGCCCTCGCCGGCGTGGTGCGCGAAGCCGACCTGGACGCCCATTTCGATTACATGCAGAAGGTCATCCAGCGCCTGATCCGTCTGTGCCAGAAAACGCCCCGCGGCGAACTCTGGAAGGCCGCCGGCGCGTTCGTGGAAACCCTCCAGCAACACGCCAACCCGGTCAATACCGCGGTCAAATCCCTGCTGCGGGAACTGGATGCGGAAATCCGCCGCCTCACCGATGAGCATGTGGACATTCTGCAACAGGCGGTGCCCGAGGCAATGCTCAAGCACTTGCTGTATTACGTGGCCCGCGCACGTGATCTCGACACGCCGCTGGTGTCCGACCTGCGCCGCCGTTATCAGCTGGATCAGGCATTGCCGTCCGAGGATGACGTGGACGCCGCCCGCACTCGGGTCTCCGGTCCCGGCCGTGAAGCCATCCACTCGGTGGTCAGCGCCCTCAACGAAGAGCTGGCCAAACTCAAGGATCAGCTGGATCTGTTTGTGCGCGCTGAACTGCGCCAGAACGATGAGCTTGAAGACCTGCTACCGGGCCTGAAACAGGTGGCCAATACCCTGGCGGTACTGGGCCTGGGCATTCCACGCCGGGTGGTGAACGAGCAGATTGAACTGGTGGAACGACTGGCCCGCCAGTCCGACGTCGTCGACGACGGCACGTTGATGGATATCGCCGGCGCCCTGCTCTATGTCGAAGCCAGCCTGGCCGGCCTGGACAGCGATCGTTACCAGCAAACCGGTGAGTCCGCCGATGGCGAACAGACCGTCAACATGGGCAGCCGCGAGCTGGGTGAAGCCAGTGAAGCGCTGCTGCGGGAATCCCGCAACACCCTGGAACAGGTGAAAACTGCAATCGTGAATTTCATCGCCTCCCAATGGGATGTGCGGGAAATCGAACACGTGCCCGGCCTGTTGCACAGCATTCGCGGCGGCCTCGGCCTCATTCCCCTTGAGCGGGTGGCCGACATGCTCGGTTCCGCCGAGCGCTACATCACCGACGTGCTGCTCGGTGGCCGTCAGGTACCGGACTGGAAACAGCTCGATACCCTGGCCGACGCGGTGACGAGCATCGAGTACTACCTTGAGCGTTTGGCCGAGGGTATCAGCGATAACGACAGCATTCTCCATGTGGCCGAGGACAGCCTGGCGTCGCTGGGCTTCCCGGTGGGCGCCGAACCGACCTGGCAGCAGGCCGGAGATAAAGACGTTCCCTTAGTGGAGACAGAGTTACCAGTGCTGGAAGAGCAGCCGGTGGCCGCAGAAAACAAGACCTCCGACGACGAACTGCTGGACGACGAGATTCTCGGCATCTTCGTGGAAGAAGCTGAAGAGGTTCTTGACACCATTCACGAGTTCTATCCACGGCTGCGCCAGAATCACGACGACCGTGAGGCCCTGACCGAAGTTCGTCGCGCGTTCCATACCCTGAAAGGCAGTGGCCGTCTGGTGGGCGCTGCCAGCATTGGTGAGCTGGCGTGGTCGGTGGAGAGCCTGCTGAACCGGGTGATCGATCAGACCATCAAGCCCAACGACGAGCTGTTTTCACTGATTGACGACGTCAATGCCCGCCTGCCCTCACTGATTCGCGAATTCCGCGAGGGTCAGAGCGGTGGCGACGTGGCACAGCTGATCGAGCGTGCCGAAGCCATGTCCACCACGCGCATATCCGATGGTGAACATGCGGCAGACACCGCCGTTGCGGAACCCGCCCCCGAGGTCGGCGAAGCACCGGTCGCCGCCGCATCGGCGTCAGCCGAAGACGATGACGACCTTATTGACGACGAGATTCTCGAGATCTTTATCGAGGAAGCCGGCGAGGTCCTGGACACCATTCGCGAATACCTGCCGATGCTGCTGCGGCAACACGACGACCGCACCGCGTTGTCGGAAGTTCGCCGTGCATTCCACACCCTGAAAGGCAGCGGTCGCATGGTCGGTGCCCTGGTGGTGGGTGAGCTGGCCTGGTCGGTTGAGAACATGCTGAACCGGATCATCGATGGCAGCATCTTCATGAACGATGACATCGCCACCCTGCTGGACGACGTCACCGCTGTGCTGCCGACACTGGTGGAAGATTTCGAAAAACGCCGCGCAGCAAGCGTGGACATTAGCGCACTCGAGGCCCGCGCCATCGCCCTTGCCAACGGCGAGATTCCCGACGCGACCAGCATGCCGGCGTCGGAACCGACCGACACCAGCGCTTACAGTGATTCTGAAGAACTGCTGTCGCTGATCTCCGATGTCGACGACAACGGTGTTGATCCGGTTCTGCTGGGCATTTTCGAGAGCGAAGCGCAAACGCACCTGCAGACACTTCAGGCATTTCTGGAAGGCGCGGGCGAAAAGGCCACCGTGGCCTACACCGACGATCTGTCGCGGGCACTTCATACCCTCAAGGGCAGCGCACACACTGCCGGCATCGCGCCCATCGCTGCGGTCATTACGCCGCTGGAGCGTTTCGTCAAGGAGGCGCGGGCCCAGAATAAGCGGGCCGATCGTGAAGTCACCGGGCTGATTGCCGACGCCTGTGAATTCCTCAATCAGGGCCTGAGCCAGCTCAGAGCGGACCCGCAAGCACCGCTGGCGGGCACCGACGACTATCTCGAGCGACTGGCACAGATTTCTGCCGACACCCTGCGCAGCTACACCAGTGACGACAACAAGCAGACCAGCCAGCCGTCCGCACCGCAACTCGTGCAATTGTTCCTCAATGAGGGGCTGGACATTCTGCTCGACGCCGACCGTATTCTGGACGACTGGGCCGCGGACCCGGGGCGGATTGCTGCGGTTGAAACTCTGCGCACCGAGCTCCAGCAGCTCACCGCAGGTGCCCGAGACACTGGCCTGGCCGATGTGGCCGGCCTGTCGGCGGCCTTGTCACAGACGTACGAGCAGGCCGCCAGCGGCAATGTGACGCCGGACGACACGCTCTTTACCGCCGTGCGCGCCGCCCACGAACAACTGATCAACATGATGGATCAGGTCGCCGCGGGCCTGGCCACCGAGTCGGGGGATGAACTCATCGGCGAACTGGAGGCCCTGGCTGCCGACGCAGGGGAGCCCACGCCGAAGGAACCCGACCCGTTCGAGCAAGAGTTCACCAACGACCTGGAAGAGATCGATCTCAGTTTCGACCTGGACGAAGCCGAGCTGCCGACCCTTGCCGTTGATGAACCGCCTCAGGAACAACACGACGCCGACACTGACGACGAAACGGATCAGGAACTGGCAGAAATCTTCCTGGAAGAAGCCCGTGACCTGATCAACAGTTCCGCGGAAACGCTCCAGAGCTGGAGCGACAACACGGGCAATTTCGACCAGTTACGCCTGCTCCAGCGGGATCTGCACACCCTCAAGGGGGGTGCTCGTCTGGCGGACATTCCCGCGGTCGGCGACCTGTCTCACGAACTGGAAACCCTGTTCGAGGGGCTGACCGAGCAACGGCTATCGATTACTGATGAACTGTCCGACCTGCTGTTCCGCAGCCATGACCGCCTCGCCGGAATGGTAGACGCACTGGAACAACAGGAAACCCCGCGCCCGGCGCCGGATCTGATCGGTGAAATCCATCAGTACATGGACAGCGCGACGGGCTCGCGGCCGGTGACCGATGTCAAAACCTCGGAGCCCGACACGGATGACGAACTGCCGCTGCCGGATCTGGACGAATCCGCCGAAGGTGACGACGAACCGACACCGGATCAGGCCGACGACGAGCTCCAGGCCTCTGATCTGTCTCACATGGACCCGGAACTGATCGGCATCTTCCTGGAAGAAGCCTACGACCTGATCAATTCCACCGGCAGCGCCCTGCACACCTGGAGTGAAGATCCCTCCAATCGGGACGTTGCCGCCGAGCTGCAACGGGATGTGCACACCCTCAAAGGTGGCGCCCGCATGGCCGGTGTCGATGCCATCGGCGACCTGACCCACGTTCTCGAGGATCTGTTCGAGAAGGTGGCGGAAGGTCAGCTGGACGCCAGTGACGCCATGAACGATCTGCTGTTCGCCTGTCATGACCGCCTCGCCCAGATGGTGGAACAGGTCGCCACCCAGCGACCGTGCCCGCCGGCAGACGAACTGGTAATGCAGGTGAAAGCGATTCTTGCCGGTGAATCCCTGGCGGAAGAGGATCTGACCGAAACAGCGGAACCGGCCGAAGCGCGGCCGGAGCCTGCAGACAGCGACGACTTTGATCTGTCGCCGGGCATGGCCGAGGCCATTCCCGAGGCCACCGACGACGAACTAATCGGCATCTTCCTCGATGAAGGCCTGGAGATTCAGGGCGCCATCAGTGAGTGCCTGGCCCAGTGGCGCGAGGAACCGGACGAGCTCACCGGGGTGACCCAGCTGCAACAGGAGCTGCACACCCTGAAGGGCGGTGCACGACTGTCGGATGTGGATCCGATTGCCGATCTCGCGGAAGCCTGGTCCGATGCCCTCGACCCGCTGATCAGCGGCGACAGCAATCAGGCCATCCTGCTGACCCTCAGTGACCGGGCGCTCACCCGCCTGAAAGAGATGCTGACCAGCCTGGAAGAAGGCGGAAAGCCGGTTGCCGATAACGATCTGTGGCGTGCCTTCCGCGACGCCCATCGGGACGCAGAGAACACTCACGCTGAGCCGACGGAATCCGAAGAGACCGAGGTGGATCCGGAAGTCCTGGAGATTTTCCTGGAGGAAGCCGGGGAAATTCTCGACCAGCTCGAGCACCTGCTCGATGACTGGCGCAAGGAACCGACCAACCACCATTTCAATCAGGAAGCCCAGCGGGCACTGCACACACTCAAGGGGGGCGCGCGGCTGTCACAGCTGCGCGAACTGGGCGACAAGGCCCACGCCTTTGAGACCCGGCTGATCGATCTCGGTGGCAACGCCCCGGACGACAGCACCTGGCAAGCCATCACCGCGGACAACGACACCATCGTGGCGTTAGTGGGCGGTATTCGCCAAAGCGTTGAACAGGGCAGCCCGATGCCGACCCCGGCACCGGAACAAAAACCGGAACCGCCCACCGACACGCCGGCCCCCGCCGCGACCAAACCAGCGGAACCGGCGCCGGCTCCGCAGACCGGAAAAGGCCTGGCCAAGCCGCGCAAAAAAGCCGCTGAGGCGCAACGTGCCGCCCAGGAAACCATCCGGGTCTCGGCACCGTTGCTGGACGAACTGGTCAACCTGGCCGGCGAGACCAGTATTACCCGTGGCCGCCTCGAGCAACAAAGCAGCGATTTCAGCCACACCCTGGATGAAATGGCCGCCACCATCGAGCGTCTGCGCGAGCAGTTACGGCGCATGGAAATCGAGACTGAAACCCAGATCCTGTTCCGTGCGGAAAAGGAACACGGGCCGGACTACGGCGACGATTTCGATCCGCTGGAAATGGACCGATACTCTTCGATCCAGCAGCTGTCGCGGGCACTGACCGAGTCGTCGTCAGACCTTGCCGACCTGCGGGAAACCCTGTCCGACCGGATGCGAGATACCGAGACCCTGCTGGTGCAGCAGTCACGCATCAACACGGAACTCCAGGAAGGTCTGATGAAGACCCGGATGATTCCGTTCTCCTCGATGGTGCCGCGCCTGCGCCGGATCGTTCGCCAGATCAGCGGCGAGCTGGGCAAGAAGGTGGAATTCGACGTCCGCAACCCGGAAGGGGAAATGGACCGCAATATCCTCGAGCGGATGATTGCACCGCTGGAGCACATGCTGCGCAACGCCCTGGACCACGGCATTGAAACGCCGGCCGATCGCAAAAAATCCGGCAAGCCGGACACCGGTGAAGTCACCCTGTCACTGACCCGCGAGGGCGGTGATGTGGTGCTGCGGATGATCGACGACGGTGCCGGCATTCCGTCCAGCGTGATCCGTGACAAGGCCATCCGCCAGGGCATGTTGGGCAAGGATGAAGAGCTGAGCGAGCGGGAAGTCCTGCAGTTCATCCTGCAACCGGGCTTCTCCACTGCCCAGCAGGTCACCCAGATTTCCGGCCGCGGTGTCGGCATGGACGTGGTGGCCAGCGAGATCAAACAGCTTGGCGGCAGCCTCGACATTGACTCCACCGTCGGCAAAGGCACCACCTTTACGGTGCGGCTGCCGTTCACCGTGTCGGTCAACCGTGCACTGATGGTCTCCACCGGTGAGGATTTCTACGCGATACCGCTGAACACCATCGAGGGTATCGTGCGGGTCAGCACCTATGAGCTCGAGGAATACTACAAGCCGGACGCCCCGATGTACGAGTACGCCGGCCAGCAGTATCGCCTGCAGTACCTGGGCAACCTGCTGAACAGTGACCACCACCCGAAACTCCAGGGCCAGGCCCTGCCGTTGCCGGTCATTCTGGTGCGCGGTGCGGAACAGCCTATGGCCCTGCAGGTGGACAACCTGATGGGCAGCCGTGAAATCGTGGTTAAATCCCTCGGGCCGCAGTTCAGCTCGGTACGGGGCGTGTCCGGTGCCACCATTCTGGGTGATGGTAACGTGGTGGTGATTCTCGACCTGCCGGCGATGATCCGCTCCGACATTCTGTCCGAGCGCCAGCGTCTGGCCAGCCTTGAGAAAGCCCGCGAATCCGCCCGCTACATTGAGCGCGCCACCGTGGTAATGGTGGTGGACGACTCGGTGACCGTGCGGAAAGTCACCTCGCGCCTGCTGGAACGCAATGGCATGGAAGTGGTGACCGCGAAAGACGGTCTCGATGCGGTTGCGCAGCTGCAGGATCACAAACCGGACATCATCCTGCTGGACATCGAGATGCCACGCATGGACGGCTTCGAAGTGGCAAGTTTTGTGCGCCACGACGACAACCTGCGCGACACCCCGATCTGCATGATCACCTCGCGAACCGGGGAAAAACACCGCGAGCGGGCATTGGCCATCGGCGTAAACGAGTATCTCGGCAAGCCGTTCCAGGAAACCGAGCTGCTTGAGACCATTTCCCGGCTGACCGGTAATCAGTGATGACCGGCCTTGCCGGCCGGCTCAGGGTCGGGATCGTGTCGGATATCGTCCTGCAGCGTCACCGTCTGCAGGCGGCCACGTCAAAGTTCGGCCTGGAGGTGTGTTTTTCCGGCGATCCGGAGCGTCTGCAGGGTTACCCGGAATTTCCGGAGGCCAGCCTCTGGCTGATCACTCTGGAAGACGAAGCCGACCACCCGGTACTGTTCGATCACCTGTTGGAAAACACCGATGTACCCGTGCTGTTCGGGCTGGACCCGGCACCCAAGCCAGGCTCCATCGACTATTTCCGCTGGGAACGGCGGCTGCTGAACAAACTGGAACAACAGCTGGGCCACCTGGAGGAGCTGGATTCGGAAGCGAGTCTGGAAGAACTCGCCGGGCAGGCGCCAACGGACACCCCGGCGCCCGTGCTGTCGCAATGGATCATACCGGCAGCGCCGGATTCCATAGCCGAGGAGATCTGGATTCTTGGTGCCTCACTGGGCGGTCCGGCGGCGGTCAAAACCTTTCTTGATTACCTGCCTGCAGGCCTGCCTGTGGGTTTCGTATACGCCCAGCACATCGATGGCAATTTCACCGAGGTTCTGACCCGGGTACTGGGCCGCCACGCCCACTATCAGCTGAAAAAAGCGCGCACCGGCTACCGCATCCGAAACGGCGATGTGGTGATGATGCCAGTGGAGCGGGAGTGGAACCTCGATGAGGCCGGTGCGCTGGCCGAAAAGGACTCGCCGTGGCCGGGCCCCTACGGGCCCTCCATCGACCAGGTCCTGCTCAACGTTGCCGATCATTTCGGCGCCCGCTGCCATGCTATCCTGTTCTCCGGAATGGGTAACGATGGCGCTATTGCCGCCCCGATGCTGAAGGCTTATGGCAGCAGGATCTGGGTGCAGGAAAGCAAAAGCTGCGGCAACAGCTCCATGCCGGACTCGGTCGCCGCGACCGGGTGCGCCTCCTTCTGTGGCACACCCGAACAACTGGCGCGGGAACTGGTCAAAACGATTGAAGAATCCTGCCTGCTTAAAGGCCGGCAAAACAGGGATTCCGCCTGAGGACATGAGTAATGAGTGAAAACAGCCAAACCCTCTCCTGCGTTATCATCCCGATGAACGGCCGACAGCTTTTGTTGCCCAACGTGACCATTGCCGAGGTGGTGGATTACGCCAGCAACGATGCCGGTGCCAACACGCCGGAGTGGCTGGTGGGCCACCTCGACTGGCGAGGACTGGCGCTGCCGGTAATTTCCTATGACGCCGCCAACGGCGCAACGCTCACCATTCCCGGTGACAATCGCGGCCGTATCGTGGTGCTGAACACGGTCAGCGACCACCACCAGCGAGTGCCTTTCATGGCGCTGGTAACCCAGGGCATTCCCAGCCAAACCCGCCTGACCGAAGAGCAGATTCGCCGTCTTGATGGCGAGGCAGGGCCTGCCGATCTGATGCAGGTGGTGGTGGAAGGGGATACTGCGTGGATTCCGAATCTGGAGTACCTGGAATCGCTGGCGGCAGACGCTGTTCGCTGATTGAAGCGCTGACCGGATCTGGCGGATGGCACTGTCCTTTGCAAATGTTATAATGTTGCAAATTTTCCAGGACAGCGCCCCATGTCTGCCAACGCTCTTCCCTATCGCCCCCACAATCACGATGCCTGCGTTTCCCGGGCACTGGCCGATGCCCGCGCCATTTGCCAGCAGAACAACGCCCGGCTGACACCGACCCGGGAACGGGTGCTTGAGCTGATATGGCAGTCTCACAAGCCACTGGGTGCCTACGATGTATTGGCGGTACTGGCGGAAGATGGCCACAACGCCGCCCCGCCCACCGTGTACCGCGCCCTGGATTTTCTGCAGCAGCACGGGCTGGTGCATCGCATTGCCTCACTGAATTCCTTTGTTGGCTGCACCCACGCCGGCAAGAATCATAACGGTCTGTTTCTGATCTGCCGCCAATGCAGTAACGTGCTGGAGCTGACAGCCCCCGCAGTTGCAAGCGCGGTTTCTGAAGCCGCCTCGGCCGAAGCGTTCAGCCCCGAGGACGTTACCATCGAAGTGGCCGGGCTTTGCCCACGCTGCCAGGCGGACGCCGGCAATGACTGAACCGCTGGTAACACTGGATCAACTGACCGTTGCGTTTGACGGCCGCCCCATCGTGGATCGGGTCAGCCTTACGCTGCATCGCGGCGATATCATCACCGTGATCGGACCGAATGGCGCCGGAAAAACCACCCTGATCAAGGCGATTCTGGGCATACAGAAGGTCACCTCCGGCTCGGTCACCCTCGCCGACCGCCTCACCGTGGGCTACGTGCCACAGCACCTGAACCTGGAAACCACGCTGCCCCTGAGCGTGCAACGGTTTATGAGCCTGAGCGGTCGCAGCCTGCAGGAGTGCCAGGCGGCCCTGGACAAAACCGGCGTCGGGCACCTGATGGGCGCCTCCATTCATCACCTGTCCGGTGGCGAACGGCAGCGCTTGCTGCTGGCGCGAGCGCTGGCACGCAAGCCCGACTTTCTGGTGCTGGATGAGCCGGCCCAGGGTGTCGATATCAATGGTCAGGCGGCGCTGTATGACCTGATTCGTCAACTCCGCGACGATCTGCACTGCGGCGTCATCATGATTTCCCACGATCTGCATCTGGTGATGGCCGCCACCGACAAGGTGATCTGCCTCAACCAGCATGTGTGCTGCAGCGGCTACCCGGCGGACATCTCCCACGATCCTGCGTTCATCGAAACCTTTGGACAGCCGGTTGCCGACAGCCTCGCGGTCTACCATCACCACCACAACCATCACCACGATCTGCACGGCGATGTGGTGGACGCAGAGCGCCACCATGACCACAAGGAGTGCGGCCATGCCCATCATTGACGCCGTGCTTGATGACTTTTTCTGGCGCGCATTGATCGGCGGCCTGGGTGTTGCACTGGTCGCCGGTCCCCTCGGCTGCTTTGTGGTCTGGCGCCGGATGGCCTATTTCGGCGACACCCTGGCCCACTCGGCGCTGCTGGGCATCGCCCTGAGTTTCCTGATCAGCGTGCCACTGAACGTGGGCGTGATCATCACCTGCGTGGTACTGGCCATTGCCCTGGTGCTGTTCTCCCGCAGCCGCACCCTGGCCACCGACACCCTGCTGGGTATCCTCGCCCACAGCGCGCTGGCCATCGGCCTGGTCACCCTCAGTTTCATGCCGGACGTGCGGGTGGATCTGACCGGATTGCTGTTTGGTGATCTGTTAGCCATGAGCCGCAACGACCTGCTGTGGATCTACGGCGGCGCGGCGGTGATTCTGGTGTTGTTGGCCACGCTGTGGCGAGGTCTGCTGATGAGCACCATTCACGAGGAACTGGCGCGGGTTGAAGGTATACCGGTGGAACGTCTGCGCCTGGTGCTGATGCTGATGTTCTCGCTGGTGATTGCCGTGGCCATGAAGATTGTCGGCGTACTGCTGATCACTGCGCTGCTGATTATCCCCGCGGCCACGGCCCGCCGTCTGGCGCATAGCCCGGAACACATGACCCTGCTGGCCATGGTGTTCGGCTTCGTCGCGGTGGGCGGCGGGCTGAGCCTGTCCTGGCACCTGGACACTCCGGCAGGGCCGTCCGTGGTGGTCACCGCATTCAGCGTGTTCCTGTTGATCTACGGCAGCGCCCGCCCCGCACGTTCCTGAACGCGGACGTTTCGCTGCGGGCAACACTGGTCTAAAGTGTAGGACATCGCTGATCGCCTGAACGGACCCGGCCATGGACAGCCCTCGCTCCGCAAACCACTTCGAGAGAAGCCCGGTTCAACGCACCTGGTCACTGTGGCGCCCGTTTCTTTGGGTGCCCCTTCTGGTGCTGGCCTTCGGGCTCGCCGTCACCGCCAGCACGGCCTACTTGATGGCCGACCACACCCGCACGCTGGCTCAGCAGGCCTATTCTGCCCAGCACGATGCCCTGGTGTCGCGCCTGCACGCCCGGGCTGCCGCGCAATCTCCGGAACCAAAGATCGAGGACTGGCTGGCGTCGGTGTTTCCAGACGCATCGCCGAATCTGCTGACCATCCGGGTGGATACCCTGGAGCGACACAGCAAAACGCCGTTGTTCCTGCGTGGCACTTCGGCGCCCCTGGACGGCTCACTGTCGCTGCGCTCCGAGGTCAATCTGCCGGATCATCACTGGCTGATCACCACCATTCCCGACACGGCCGTGCTGAGGGCGCAAACCAACCGTGTACGCATCGTCACCTGGCTTGCCGGAGCATTGATCACCGCGCTCGGGGTGGCGCTGACACTGCTGTTATGTGCCCGCATCGTCCGCTTGCGTGGGCAACTTGGCGGGCAACAGGTGTTGACCGAAAAACTGGAACAGCAACTGGACAACAACCAGGTGGAGAAATCCATCCTGCGTCAGGCCCTGAACGACAGTGAACAACGCAGTCGCGACCTGGTGGCACTGTCGGGTGCCATCGTTGGTGAACTGGACGAGCAGGGGCGAATCGGCTTCGTCTCCGCAGAAGTGGCCGAATGGCTGCAACGGGCACCCGCTGACCTGGCCGGAACCCGCTTTGAGGAACTGGTGAGCGCCCGCTCCCAGCCCAACCTCCAGCGGACCCTGGAAGCCGCCCGCAGCGAAAAAGCGCTGCAGCGGATTGATCTGGATCTGCTGTCCGCCGGCCCCGAGGCCAACGCGGTTCCGGTGACACTTCGGGTTCTCGCGCTGCAGGATCCGCTCCATGGTTTCACCGGTTACCGCCTCAGTGCGCGACCCGGGATGCATTGAGCTCCTGCGCCATGAGGATCAGAATCCTGTGGTTCAGCCAGTACAGCTGCTGCATGGACTACCGTTGCCACTGGTAGTGAATTGCAATATCATCATATTCGATAAACTGCATATGCAGAAAAACATATATTAATCTGCTGCTTTGTCTTTAGCGACGCAGCCACGAAAGGTGCCACAACCTGTAATGGTGCAGAAGCAATCAATCCGCCAAGCCGTCAGCTACGACCCCGCGGCCGTGTTCAAGGCACTGGGGGAAGAAAACCGGCTGGCCATCCTGCTGATGATCGAGCAGCAGACAGAACTTTGCGTGTGCGAACTCACCACCGCACTGGCCGCACCGCAACCGAAAGTCAGCCGCCATCTGGCCCAGCTGCGTGAACTGGCCCTGCTGGATGACGAACGACGCGGCCAATGGGTTTACTACCGATTGCATCCGGCCCTGCCAGAATGGGTTCACCGGGTACTGCGAGACACCGCAGCGGCCAACTCCCCGTTTCTCGAACCGAGCCTGACGCGGCTGGCCACCATGCCGGACCGCCCCGTAAAAATGGACTGCGCCTGATGGGATTATTCGAACGTTACCTGAGCCTGTGGGTCGCCCTGGCCATCCTGCTGGGCATCACCACCGGCACCCTGCTGCCAGGTCTGTACGAGTTCGTCGCCAACCTGACCTACGCCCACGTCAACCTGATGGTGGCGGTGTTCATCTGGGCCATGATCTACCCGATGATGGTGCAGGTGGATTTCACCGCCATCAAAAACGTCGGCCGCAAACCCCAGGGACTGATCCTGACACTGGTCATCAACTGGCTGATCAAACCCTTCACCATGGCGGCGTTGGGTTGGCTGTTCTTCAAGGTGCTGTTCGCCGATCTGGTGGACCCGGCCACCGCCACCGAATACATCGCCGGCATGATCCTGCTGGGCGTGGCCCCGTGCACCGCCATGGTGTTTGTCTGGAGCCATCTGACCAAAGGCGATTCCGGCTACACCCTGGTGCAGGTGTCGGTGAACGACATCATCATGATCTTCGCCTTCGCCCCCATTGCCGCGTTCCTGCTGGGCCTGTCATCAATCACCGTGCCCTGGGAAACCCTGCTGCTGTCGGTGATGCTCTATGTGGTTGCCCCGCTCATTGCCGGCATACTGACCCGCCGACACCTGTTACGTGGTGGTCACAATAAACTGGAACACTGGCTGCAACACAGCAAACCCACCACCGTGTTGGGGCTGCTGGCGACCGTGGCGTTGCTGTTCGGCCTGCAGGCCGACCGGATTCTGGACAACCCCTACGCCATCGGCCTGATTGCCATCCCGCTGCTGATCCAGAGCTACGGCATTTTCTTTATCGCTTACTTTGCCGCGCGCAAAATGGCGCTACCCCATAACGTCGCCGCGCCGGCGGGGCTGATTGGCACCTCCAACTTTTTCGAGCTGGCGGTGGCCGTGGCCATCAGCCTGTTCGGGCTGACCTCCGGCGCCGCATTGGCCACGGTGGTGGGGGTACTGGTGGAAGTGCCGGTAATGTTGTCACTGGTCGCCTTTGCCAACCGCACCCGGCACTGGTTTCCACAACCGTCGGTCTGAAAAACAGGCAATCACAGGGTCAGACGCGGCTGATTCGAATTATCAGAGTTCAGGAGAACCCCCATGAGCAAGATAAAAGTAGGTATCAACGGCTTCGGCCGCATCGGTCGGCTCGCACTGAGGGCGGCCTGGGAATGGCCGGAGATGGAGTTTGTGGCCATCAATGACCCCGGCGCAGATGCCGGCACACTGGCCCATCTGCTGAATTTCGACAGCGTGCACGGACGCTGGGATCACGAGGCCAGCTCCGACGGCACTCACGTGGTGATCGGAGAGCAACGTATCCGCGTGACCCATAACAAAACCATCGGCGAGACCGACTGGTCCGGCTGCGATCTGGTGATCGAGGCCAGTGGCATCAACAAAAAGGTCAGTGTGCTGCAAGCTTACCTGGACCAGGGCGTGAAGCGGGTAGTGGTGACCGCACCGGTGAAAGAGCAAGGCGCGAAGAATATCGTGGTGGGCGTGAATGACGACATTTTCGACCCGGCCAACGACCGCATCGTGACCGCCGCCTCCTGCACCACCAACTGCCTGGCGCCGGTGGTGAAGGTGATCCACGAAAATCTGGGCATAAAGCACGGCTCCATCACCACCATCCACAGCCTGACCAACACCCAGACCATTATCGACGCCCCCCACAAGGACCTGCGCCGGGCGAGGGCCTGCGGCAGTTCCCTGATCCCCACCAGCACCGGCTCCGCCACGGCCATTATCGAGATTTTCCCGGAGCTCAAGGGCCGCCTGGATGGCCATGCAGTGCGGATTCCGCTGATCAACGCATCACTGACCGACTGCGTCTTTGAAGTGAACACGCCCACCGACCGCGACACCGTGAACCAGCTGCTGAAAGCGGCGGCCGAGGGTGAGCTGAAAGGTATCCTGGGGTACGAGGAGCGCCCGTTGGTATCGATCGACTATAAGACCGACCCGCGCTCGTCGATCATTGATGCCCTGTCCACGCTCGTGGTCAACGGCACCCAGGTGAAGTTGTACGCCTGGTACGACAACGAGTGGGGCTACGCCAACCGTACCGCCGAGCTGGCGCGCCGGGTAGGCTCTGCCTGACATGAGGGCCGCCATCCGACAGTATCTGGTCATCACCGGCAACTACTGGGCCTTCACCCTCACCGATGGCGCCCTGCGAATGCTGGTGGTGCTGCATTTCCACCAGCTGGGTTACTCGCCCCTGGAAATCGCGCTGCTGTTCATCTTCTACGAGTTCTTCGGGGTGGTCACCAACCTGGTGGGGGGGTATCTGGGCGCACGCCTGGGCCTGAACCTCACCATGAACATTGGCCTGTTCCTGCAGATCGTGGCGCTGGCCATGCTGGCGGTGCCGGCCGCCATGCTCACCGTGCCCTGGGTGATGGCCGCCCAGGCCATGTCCGGCATCGCCAAGGATCTCAACAAGATGTCTGCCAAAAGCGGCATCAAGTTGCTGGTGCCGGATGAACAGCAAGGCACTCTGTATAAGTGGGTGGCGATCCTCACCGGCTCCAAGAACACGCTCAAAGGTGTGGGCTTTTTCCTCGGCGGTGTATTACTGATGACCGCCGGTTTCACGGGTGCCGTGATCATCATGGCGGTGGCCCTCGGGCTAGTCTGGCTGACCAGCCTGTTCCTGTTGAAACAGGAGCTGGGCAAGAGCACGGCCAAACCCAGGTTCCGAGAGATCCTGTCAAAGAGCCGCGCCATCAACGTGCTGTCCGCCGCCCGAATGTTCCTGTTCGGCGCCCGGGATGTGTGGTTTGTGGTGGCGTTACCGGTGTATCTGAACACGGTGTTCGGCTGGGATCACTCGCAGGTCGGTGGCTTCATGGCCAGTTGGATCATCGGCTATGGCTTCATTCAGACCCTCGCGCCAAAGATCACCGGTAGCAGCAATACCCACACCCCCGGCCGTGGTCCCGCCGTTGCCTGGGCGGCGGCACTGGCCCTGATCCCCGCAGCCATCGCCTCAGGGCTGACCGCCGACCTGCCCCCGCAACCGGTAATCATCGGCGGCCTGCTGCTGTTTGGCGTGCTGTTCGCCGTTAACTCGTCACTGCACAGCTACCTGATCGTCAGCTTCGCCCGCGGCGACGGCGTCTCGCTCGATGTCGGCTTTTACTACATGTCCAACGCCGCCGGCCGGTTGCTGGGCACCGTGCTTTCCGGTTGGGTCTACCAGAACCACGGCCTGGAAGCCTGCCTGTGGATCTCCGCAGCTCTGGTAGCCACCGCCGCCGCCCTGGCCGCCGGCCTGCCCCAAAAACAAGCGATCCGCCCCCAACAAGCGTAGAACCAACGGTCAAACACCCCAGTTGAAACAAGGGCCGTTGGGGGCCACCGAGTCAAAAAATTAAAAGAAACCCCGTTTCTCCTTTTTGACTCGGTGGCCTCCAACGGCCCGAAACTCCCAGGTTACCAGACCACACGGCCAACCAAATCAGAGCGGCCGAACCACCTCAGCCAAGCGCCCGCGCTCAACCAGCTCCATAAACTCATCCCCCAGCCGGTCACTCTCCACAATCGCCCGGCGCCAGGCCCGCTCGCGCCCCGCATCGTCGCCGACGTACTTCTCGAAATCCTTCCGGTCCGGCAACTTGCGATCCGGCAGTGACGCCAGATACTCCTGAGAGGGCGCCACCAACAGCACATCCTGCAGCCGCGTGGCATCCCCCCGACGCCAGGGCAACGTCTTGTCGAACCAGCCCGGCACCACCTTATCGGTAAAGTGCGGATACAGGATGATCCCCGGCTGCTCATAGGGCAGATCAAGGTGATAGTCCAACAATCCGCCGTCGCGGTAGACACCCTCCGGCGCCCCGGGGATATTGCGCACCCCCGCCATCACCAGGGGAATAGACGCGGACGCCAGCAACGACGGCAGCAGATTGTCCCGCGTCAGCGCCACCTCGTGGCTGGGGAAATCCACCAACTTCGACACCGGGGTTTTCAGCCGCGCGTCGTGAATAATGCCCCGCTCCATGTAACGGCCAAGATGGCGGCGACTCACCATATTGGCACTGATGGCATTCATGAGCCCCAGACTCAGCCGCCCGCGGGTGTCGTGCTCAAGCATGCCGCGGCTGCGCACCACCACCACATTCAAACGATAGAACGGGTGATTCAGCAGGTAGTCCTCGTGGCCGCCCAGCAGCTCTTCCAGAAACAGCACACTCTTGCGACTGACCTCCGCGGCGCTGACGCCCTTTGAAAACCGCTGGGAGGTGTACAACTCCGCCAGCTTTGCCAGCTGGGCTTTGGGGTTGTCCGTCGACGCCACCGCCGCAAACCGCCAGCTGCCAATCGAGGAGCCGATCAGCGAGCGCTCCTGCGGCACCCCGGGAAGCCAGTCGCCAAAAATCGCCTTGTCCAGTCCTGACAGCCCCAGCGCCTTAGGGCCACCGGCGGCGCCGGGAATGACATGCACATCTGCCGCCGACAATGGGTTGTCCTGCAGGCGTTGCAGAGCACGGCGGCCGGCGCGCACGGTTAATGCCGGCGCTCGGGTGTGGATGGCTGTCATGATGGTTCTCCCCAGTAATTTCGGGAGGAGTTTAGCGAACTGGCGGGTCAGCAGCCAGCCGGCTCTGAGCTCACGGCTTGCGGCGGAAATCCCGGTAGGCGGTAAACACATCCCAGGGGCTTTCGAAGTGCGGATAGTGGCCGACATTACGCAGGCTGACCACGTCAGCATTGGGCACCAGTTCACGGTAGCGTCGCGCCGTCGCCGCTCCGGACACCGGATCCGCCATGCCGGAGATTAACCGCATGGGCTGTTTTGCCTGCTGTAACGCGCCGACCCAACGATTGCGGTGACAGCGCCGCTCTTCCATGAAATGAATCAGTTGATGGAGAATGCCGCGGCCATTGTTGTAGGTCAGCAGGTGCCAGAAATCGTCCAGATCCTGACGATCGGGCGGATTGGCCGGCCCGAGCAGGCGGCGGAAATTACGTTCGAAGGTGCGGCGGGTCAAGCCACGGCTGATCAGGCCGCCCAGTGGGCTGTGCAGCAGTTTCTGAATCAGCAGGGGATGGTGCACTTCGGGAAACAGGGCGCCGTTGAGAAAGCACACGCTGGCGATGCGGAAACCGAGGCCACCCTCCTGTTCCCGGGCCAGCAACTCCTGGGTCACACTGCAGCCGTAATCGTGTGCAAGCAGATGCACGCTCGTTAGCCCCAGCCCTTCGATCCAGCCCTCGAACAGGTCGGCCTGATCCTCAATGCTGTAGTCGTAGCCGGCAGGCTTGTCGGAAAACCCGAAGCCCAGCATGTCGAGTACCAGGACATTGTGATTCTGGGTCAGCATGGGCCAGACCCGGTTCCAGTCCCAGCTTGCGGTCGGAAAACCATGCAACAGCACCAGCGGCTCGCCCTGCCCCGCCATGCGGCTGAATATGGCATGGCCCTCGTAGCTGAACCACTTACCGCCCTGTTGCCACCATTCCATTGTGCCTGTTTGCTGCTTCGCGTGGGCAGCCGCCGAATTACCGGCCATCACCTGATCCATGCACTGTTCCCGGAAAACCGTTACAGCCTGAAACTCTAGAACAAACCGCCGGGTACCGCCATAGTCGGTTGTGGAATTTGCGGGCGTCACCCCGGCCAGCGGTGGTCTTTTCCTGTCACCCGACCGTAAACCGTAGAGATGCCCGGCAATTTGCCTTAAGCTTTCGCCCTGATTCAGACACGGAACACCGGAACCGATTATGAGCACACCCCTTGACGATTTAGCGGGGCACTACCGCGACATTATTAACGGACTGGGCGAAGACACCGCCCGCGAAGGTCTTCAGGACACCCCCATGCGGGCTGCCAAGGCCATGCAGTTCCTGACTCAAGGCTATCAGCAGGACCTGAGCGAGCTGGTCAACAATGCGGTGTTTGAATCCGCCATGGATGAAATGGTGGTGGTTCAGGACATCGAGCTGTACAGCATGTGTGAGCACCATATGCTGCCGTTCATCGGCAAATGCCACATCGCCTACCTGCCCCAGGGCCGGGTGTTGGGGCTGTCCAAGTTTGCACGCATCGTCGACATGTATGCCCGCCGCCTGCAGATTCAGGAGAACCTGACCCGGCAGATTGCGGAAGCCATCGAGAGCGTGACCAACGCCAACGGCGTTGCCGTGGTCATCGAGGCCCAGCACATGTGCATGATGATGCGGGGCGTGGAAAAACAGAACTCCCGGATGAAAACTTCGATGATGCTGGGCGCTTTCCGCAAGTCCCAGGCAACACGAACGGAGTTTCTGAATCTCATCAGCCGCTGAGGCGGCACCGAAAACGCAGGAAATGGCATGACAGACGTCACCGGAGATCACCAGGCCACTGTACGCATCAAGAATCTGCTCCTTCGGGCCTACATCGGCATCAAGGAGGAGGAGATCAACAACCAGCAGGATGTGCTGATCAACGTCTGTTTGTCCTACGACGGCACCAACGCCATCAATGAAAACGACATTGCCGCCGCTCTCAACTACCGCACCATCACCAAGGAAATCATCCGCCATGTGGATGGCAACCGCTTCGCTCTGCTGGAGCGCCTGACCCACGAGGTGTTGGCGATTGTGATGGAGCACGCGGCCGTGACCTGGGCTGCGGTAGAAATCGACAAGCCCCACGCGTTACGCTACGCCGAGTCGGTGTCGGTGACTCTGGAAGCTCACCGCTCCAAACCCTGACTCACGGCCGCAAGTCGGCGCAGCACAAGAGCACCCGCACACCATGTCCCGATCCAACCCTGACCGGATGCGGCAGATTCTGTCGACCGTACGCACCATCGCCCTGGTCGGCGCCAGCGATAAATCCCACCGCCCCAGCCACGACGTCATGGCCTACCTGCAAAGCCGCGGCTACCGGATGATTCCGGTTAACCCGAAGCTGGCGGGTCAGACCCTGCTGGGGGAAATCGTGTATCCGGACCTTCACGCACTGCCGGTCAAACCCGACATGGTGGAGCTGTTTCTGGCTCCGGACCGCACTGGCCCGGTCATCGACGCCGCCATCGAACTCGAGGTACCGGTGGTGTGGATGCAGATCGGCGTGATCAACGAAGCCGGTGCCGATAAGGCAGAAGCGGCCGGGCTGATGGTGATCATGGATCGGTGCCCGAAACAGGAAATACCCCGGCTGGGGGTCCCGCCCGCGCGGTGACATCCGCACCGTCTCAGGGTCCCGGTGGCATTTCGTTACAAGAAGGCATATAACAAATACTGGTCGGCAACCGCAACGAACCCTCATAATCGGTCGATACCTGCCGATATGTTACGTTGTTGACGTACCGGAGCGGAGTCCAGCGTGGAGAAACCTGATTCAGTGACAAACAACGTCGTCAAGGGGCTGTTGCACCCTCTGTTGCCGGTGCTGATCATTCTGGTTTTTCTGGCCACCGCGTCCGGATTGAAATACGGCATCGAAAAACAGGATTGGAATCAGATTCAGTCCAGCCTCGACAACGAGGCCCAGGCCATGGCCACCAATCTGGAACGCGAGTTTCTGGTCCACCTGGAAGCCGTTCGCCGCTTAGCACGGCGCCTCGAAGCTAACCCTGACATGCCCGAAGAAATCTGGAGCCACGATGCTCGTAACTACCTTCAAGACTTCGGAATTTATCAGGCCATCGAGTGGATTGACCGGGACTTCATTATCCGCTGGCTTGAGCCCCTGTCCGGCAACGAAGACGTAGTCGGCTTCAATGTCGCGATCAACCCCGAGCGCCGACAGGCGCTGGAACAGGCCCAGGCCAGCGGCGAGATCGACATTTCCGGGGTGCTGAATCTGCGCCAGGGCGGCCGGGGGCTGGTCATTTACGTGCCGGTGTACGCCGGCGCCGACAATAAAGGGTTCGTTGCCGGTGTCTTCCAGATGGAGACCCTGGCTCGCCACTTGCTGACCAGCCGCGTGCTTGACGCCTTCCGGATACGCATCACCGACAATGGCAAACTTGCGCACGAACTCAACACCTCCAGCGAAACTGCACCGGCGTTTTCCCACTCGGTACCCGTGGCGTTACCCACGCTGGACTGGGCGCTAACAGTTACCCCGTCTGCGGCGTGGGTGGAATCCCAGCGCAGCGTCTGGCCGCTGGCAACGTTCATTTCCGTATTATTCATGGGCATTCTGACCAGCCTGACCACATTGCTGGTGCAGCTGATCCTCAAACGTAACCAGGCGCTGCTGAAAACCCGGCGGGAACTGGAATCCGAAATTGACCAACGCAAGGCGGTGCAGCAGGACCTGGCGCGACTGGAGTCTACCGATGCCCTCACCGGCCTGGCCAACCGCCGGTTCTTCATGGAAGACCTCACCCACACCCTCAATATTGCCGACCGGCAGATGCGACAGGTTGCTCTGGTGATGATGGATCTGGACCGCTTCCAGATGCTCAACGACTCGCTTGGCCACCAGTTCGGCGATGAGCTGCTGATCAAGGTGTCGGAACGGCTCAACGGCCTCAGCAACGAGAAAGTGTTGGTGGCCTATTCCGGTGGTGACGAGTTCATGATCTGCCAGCAGCACGTCGACGATCTTGACGATGTGATCAACCTGCTCGGCCAGATCAAGCAGATCTTTGCCGAACCCTTCGAGGTGCAGGGCGACGCTCACAGTGTGACCGCCACCATGGGAATCGCGGTCTACCCGCAAAGTGGTCTTGATGCCGATACCCTGCTGCGCAACGCCGATGTGGCGCTCTACCGGGCCAAGGATCAGGGCCGGAATACCTACCAGTTCTACACCGAAGGCATGCAGGATCGCGAGGTCATGCGGCTGGAGCTGGACAAGGACCTCAGCCAGGCTCTCGCCAACGACGAGTTCGTACTCTACTTCCAGCCCCAGTTGGAACTGGAAAGCGCAGAGATTCACAGCGTCGAGGCGCTGATCCGCTGGCAACACCCGCGCCGCGGCCTGCTCCCACCCATTGAGTTCATCCCCCTGGCCGAGGAAAGTGGCCGCATTACCGAGATCGGTCGCTGGGTGGTCATGGCCGCCTGCCGCCAGCTCGCCCGCTGGCAGGGTACCGACTTCGAGCATCTGCGGATTGCGGTGAATCTGTCGGGCCGCGAGCTGGACGACGAAGGCCTGGTGGACCATATCCGCGAGGCGCTGGAAAGCAACAGTGTGCCCTCCAGCCGGCTGGAAGTGGAGCTCACCGAAGAGATTTTCATCCAGAACATCGAGCACAACCGCGACCAGCTGTCGAAACTGCACCAGCTGGGCGTGCAACTGGCCATCGACGATTTCGGCGTTGGTTATTCTTCGCTCGGCTACCTGCGGGACTTCCCGGTGGATCTGCTGAAGATTGACCGCTCCTTTATCACCGAGGTCACCGAACGCCACGACGACGCCGTCATCACCCGCGCGGTGATCAACCTGGCGCACAACCTGGGCATCCGCGTGGTGGCCGAAGGGGTCGAAACCATGGAACAGCTGGTGTTCCTGAAAAACCAGCGCTGTGACCTTGCCCAGGGGTACCTGATCAGCCGGCCGGTGCCCGCCGCCGCGCTGGAGAAAGCCCTGTCCGAAGGCTCCATGATTACCGATACCCCGGCCCGGAGCGGATTGTAATCGTCACGCTTGTTCGCCAGAATTCCGGCAACACTTTCCGGGAATAACGCAATGACACAGACCTACCTCTCGCCCGAGCAGGACCGGGCACTGCGCCGCTGGGAGCGCTGGAACCGCAACTACTTTCTGTTCGCTTTCTTCGCGCTGGTAATCATTCTGATCTTCAGCAGCCAACTGGGATTATCCAGTGGCGACAGCTGGGGACCGCTGGGAGTTTTGCTGGCGGCCCTGGTGGCACCAATCATCGCCCTGCAACTGCGCCTTGCCTGCCCGGCCTGCGGCCACCGCATCGGCTGGCAGGCGAAGCTGATGGCGCCAGACCAGTGCCGTAGCTGCAGTGTCTTCCTGCGCGCAAGGAACACCTGAACGCCAACTGCCAATGTAACCCTTGACCTGTGAGTAGCTCACAGGTTTTAGACTATACTCATACCAAACCACCGTATGGGTAGAACGATGAAAGTCGTCGACATTGCCAAGGCCGCCGGGGTAAAACCCGACACTGTGCGCTTCTACACCCGCGAAGGGTTGCTCAGCCCGGCGCGTAATCCGGATAACAACTACCAGCAGTTCGATTCCGAAGATCTACGCCGCCTGCGTTTCGCCCGCAAGGCGCGGCAATTAGGCTTTTCATTACCCGAGATCCGGTCCATCCTGAATCAGGCCGATGACCACCATTCCCCCTGCCCGCTGGTGCGGGAGGTCTTCGAGCAACGGCTGGAGGAAGTGGAACGGGAAATCCGCGAACTCAACCAGCTGCGCGATCGCATGAAATCCGCGCTGACCGCATGGCAGGCCATGCCGGATGGCACCCCGGACGGCCACACCATTTGCCGTTTGATCGAACACTGGGATGAACCTGCCACCGTTAACGGCTTCAGGGAGTAAACCGACATGAATCAGACCGTCAAATTACGCCCCGCCCTCGCCATTTCCGGCGCCACCTGTCAGGGCTGCGCCAGCAAAATCCGTAAGGCGTTGCAGCCCCTGGTGAGCAACGGCGATCATGTCGCCGTCAATCTCGAAACCCAGATCGTGGCGTTGCCGGAAGACATTGATCTGGATGAAGCCGCGCGGCTGGTCAGCGACAGCGGCTATCTGGCAAAACCTCTGCCCCCCCACGGAGACGGTCACGGCGAAGAGCGGCAGGCCGGGCACGAGGAACACCCACACGAGTCCGAACCGGCTGCGGTCACCGTGGAGTCCACCGATGACCGGGAAGAACAGGCCGACACCCCGGCCGCCGGTGACCGGCAGATTCACCTGGCGGTCACCGGCGCCACGTGTGCGTCCTGCGTGAACACCATAGAGAAAGCACTGACGTCGGTGCATGGGGTAACCGCAGCCCACATGAACCTGGCAGACAACACCGCGACCGCCAGCGGTGATGCCGACCCCGCGGCCTTGATCAAGGCGGTGGAAAGCTCCGGCTACGGGGCCAGCGTGATCGAAGACGAAGACGCAGCCGACGACCGCCGCCAGCAGGACGATCGCAAGCAGTACAGGACCCTGCTGATCAAAATGGCCATCAGCCTGGGCCTGGGTGTGGCGCTCATGGTCTGGGGCATGGGCTTCGGATCGATGATGGTCAGCGCCGACAATCAGGTGACCTGGCTCAACCTGGGCGTGCTTACCCTGGGCGTGATGATTGCCACCGGTGGCCATTTTTTCATCGGCGCCTGGAAAGCCTTCCGCCACCATAACGCCAACATGGACACACTGATTGCTCTCGGTACCGGCACGGCCTGGCTCTACTCCATGGTGGTGACCAGTATCCCGGACGCCCTTCCGGAAATGGCGCGCCATGTCTATTTCGAAGCTTCCGCCATGATCATCGGCCTGATCAATCTTGGCCAGGCGCTGGAATTACGGGCCAAGGGCAAGACCTCCGAGGCGATTCGCCGTTTGCTGGACCTGCGGGCGAAAACCGCACGGGTGATTCGCGACGGTGAGGAACGGGACATGCCAGTGGAGGACGTACGCAAAGGCGATCATATTCGCGTACGCCCCGGGGAAAAACTGCCGGTCGACGGCGTGATTGCCGAGGGCAGCACCCGCATCGACGAAAGCATGCTGACCGGCGAGCCTATGCCCGTCAGCAAGGGTGAAGGCGACGACGTTTCCGCCGGCACCCTCAACACTCACGGCGCCATTATCTACGAAGCCACCCGGGTTGGCAGCGACACCGCACTGGCCCAGATCATCAAACTGGTGAAAAAAGCCCAGGGCTCGAAACCGGCGATCGGTCGTCTGGCAGACACGATCTCCTCGGTGTTCGTGCCCAGCGTGATGCTGATTGCGGTGGTGGCGGCGCTGGTCTGGTACAACGTCGGCCCGGAGCCTGCGGTGGTCCATATGATGGTGGCAGCCACCACCGTGCTGATCATCGCCTGCCCCTGTGCCCTGGGCCTGGCCACGCCGATGTCGGTGATGGTGGGTGTCGGCAAGGCCGCGGAATACGGCGCGCTGATCCGCCAGGGCGATGCGCTGCAAACCGCCGGCAAGGTGGACCTGGTAATTCTCGACAAGACCGGCACCATCACCGAGGGTCACCCAGCGGTGACTCGCCTGCACGCCAGCGATGGCGATGAGCAAGGTTTGCTGGCACTGGCCGCGGGCCTTGAGCGGCACTCCGAACACCCGCTGGCCGAGGCCATTATGGGCAAAGCCGAAAAAGGCAGCGTGCAACCAGAGAACGTCACCGGCTTCGAGGCACTGAACGGCAAAGGCGTGCAGGGCCAGTTTAATGGCCAGCCCCTGCGTCTGGGCAATCGCCGTTGGCTGGAGGCCGAAGGCCTGTCTGTCGAGGCGCTGGCCGAAGCGTCACAAGCCATTACCGAGGAAGCCGGCACGCCGCTGTTCCTGGCCCTGGGTACGGAGGTGCTGGGGGTGATCGGAGTGGCCGATGCCATCAAGCCGGACTCCAGAGCGGCCATCCGCCGCCTGCACGAGGCCGGGATCCGGGTGATGATGGTGACCGGCGATGTGAACGCCACCGCCAAAGCCATTTCGGCCAAAGCCGGCATCGACGACTACCGCGCCGAAGTGCTACCAGAAGACAAGGCCGAAGTGGTCAGCGCCATGCGCGGCAAAGGGTACACCGTGGCCATGGTGGGCGACGGCATCAACGATGCCCCGGCACTGGCGGCCGCGGACGTGGGCTTTGCCATCGGAACCGGCACCGATGTCGCCATCGAGAGCGCCGCCATCACCCTGATGCGGGGCTCGCTGCACGGCGTGCCGGATGCCATTGAGATATCCCGCGCCACCGTTCGTAATATTCACCAGAACCTGTTTGGCGCGTTCATCTACAACGCCCTGGGGATACCGGTCGCCGCCGGCCTGCTTTACCCCGTGTGGGGCATTCTGATGAGCCCCATCCTGGCAGGCGCGGCCATGTCGCTGTCGTCGGTCACGGTGGTCACCAACGCCAACCGTCTGCGGCTGTTCCGGACCAGCCAGACACCGAACACCGGTCAGCATGAGGAGCGGAACTGATGGAAACCTTCCTGGTCAACGCCAGTGGCGTGCTGTTGATGGCAGCGATTGTGTGGTGGTTCTGGCTGTCACCGTCCTCCGCTGGCGCTGCCGACGATCACAGCCATCATCATTGAGGAATACCCTATGACTCTGCGTAAAAAAGCGCTCGGCCTTGCCATTGCCTTCGGTTTCAGTGCCCTCGTCAGCAGCCCGTTGCTGGCAGCGGACGACACCGACAGTATCCATGTGTACAAGTCCCCCACCTGCGGCTGCTGCAGTGACTGGATCGATCACCTCGAAGACAACGGCTTTGAGGTCACGGCCACCGACACCAACGACATGGGCAAGATCAAGGCCGATGCCGGGCTGATTGCCGGGCTGGGCAGTTGCCACACCGCTTTTGTCGGTGACTATGTGATTGAAGGCCACGTGCCGGCGGATGACATCAAGCGCCTGCTGTCGGAAGCGCCCCAAGCCACCGGCCTGAGTGTTCCGGGCATGCCGGCAGGCTCACCGGGCATGGAAATGGGTGACCGCAAGGATCACTACAAGGTTATTCTGTTCAACGAGCAGGGCCAGACCCGGGTATTTGCCGAACACAACTGAGGCGCCACAGACCTGAATCGGGGCGTCGGGCTAGCTGACGCCCCGCCAGCGTTGCGGTTGTGTAAGAGGTCTGACGTGCCCGGCCATAACCGGTATACTTCGGCCCTGACACTCACAACTTCGCCAGCCAGGTTCCGTTCATGCTCAATGCCGACGCTCTCAGCCAGTTGCGCCAGCTGAAAACCGACATCAAAGAAAACAAGGTGGTCTTTCCCGGCACCGTCAAAGCCACCAACGGACGTTTCGGTTTCGTAGCGCTGGATGAGGGTCGGGACGTGTTCCTGCCGCCGGAAGAGATGCTGAAGGTGCTGCCCGGCGACCGCGTCAACGTCACCGAACAGGAAGGCGACAAGGGCAAGATCCAGGGCGTGATCGACGAACTGCTGGAAACCAGTCTCGACACCTTCGTCGGCCGCTATCTGATCAAGGGTAAAGGGCACTTCGTGGTGCCGGAAACCCCCGGCATCAATCGCTGGATCTTCATTCCGCCAAAAGAGCGGATGAACGCCAGTCCGGACGATTTCATCTACTGCCGCATTCACAAGCATCCGATCAAGGACGGCAAGGGCCAGGCCCAGATTCTCAAAGTACTCGGCAAACCCGGGGATGCCGGTATCGAGCGAGCGCTGACGCTGGCCACCTTCGATCTGCCGGATACCTGGCCGGAGGCGGTGCAGCAACAGGCGGAAGCTCTGAGTGAGGCCACCATCGAGGCGCGGACCGCGGATCGTGAAGATCGCACCGACCTGCCCTACGTCACCATCGACAGCCCCGGCACTCAGGACATGGACGATGCCCTGCTGGCGGAACCCAATGCCACCGGCTGGAAGCTGTCGATTGCCATCGCCGATCCTACCGCGGTGATCGAACCCGGCAGCGCGGCGGAGGCCGAAGCCTACCGCCGGGCAACGGCCATCTACTTCCCCGGTGAACCGCTGCCGATGCTGCCGGACAGCCTCAGCACCCGCCTGTGCTCGCTGATGCCGGAGGTCAAACGTCTGGCCCTGGTGTGCGATCTGCAGGTCAACAACGATGGCAGCCTGGGCGCGTACAGCTTCCACACGGCGGTCATCCAGTCCAAGGGCAAGCTCAGCTATGAGCTGGTGTCCAACCTGATCGAAGGCCGCGAAGACGACGATATCAAGGCGCTGCCGGACGCTGTCTCCAACAGCCTGGACCAGCTGCACCAGATCGCCACCGCCCTGCGCAAATGGCGCAACGAACACGCGCTACTGAGCGCCGATCGCCCGGAGTTCCGCCTGCGGCTGGACGAGAACAGACGGGTACGGCTGATTGAACCCTCGGTACAGAACGAAGCCCACCGGCTGGTGGAGGAATGCATGGTGGCTGCCAACCGCTGCGCGGCCGACTTCCTCAGTCAGCAGGCCAAAGGCCTGTTTATCCAGCATCCCGGCCTGCGGGATGACCGTGCCGACAACGTTCGCACCCTGCTCGAACGCTACGCACCGAACCTGTCAGGCGTGGATGCCACATCGGCCGCGGGTTTCCGCGAACTGATGAAACGCACCGACAATGTGAGCGCAGACGTCCCGGTCAAGGCCATCCTCTCCCGCCAGCTGGCCCGCGCGGAGCTGGCCTTTGACGCCGCGCCTCATCAAGGCATGGGGCTGGCGGCTTACACCACCTTCACCTCGCCGCTGCGCAAGTTCAGCGATTTCTACGTGCACCGTCTGATCAAGGCAGTGCTGTGGCAGGAAGCCATGGGCGAGCTAAGCGCCGAGCAGCTGGCGGAACTGCAGACCACCCAGATCCGCGCCCGCCAGGCCGCCAACAGTCTGGAAAGCTGGCTCAAGAGCGACTTTGCCAAAACCCTGGGCGACGACCCGATGACCGGTGTCATCAGCCGCACCGTGCCCGCCGGTTTCTTTGTGCGCCTGGACGCCAATGGCCTGGAAGGGTTTGTCAGTTGCCGCACCCTGGACGGCAAATACGGCTTCGATCCCGTCACCCTGCGCCTGATCCACAACAAGAACGGCCGGATTTTCCAGCTGGAACAGCCGGTCACCGTGACCTTCGCGGACGTGGATGAGGAACGGAAACAGATCAACTTCAAACTGGTGAGTGCCGAGGAAATCGTCGCCGGCAAAGATGCCGAGAGCACCGATACCGCAACTTGAAAAACCGAGGAGACGGGCGCATCGTACTCTTGAGGAGTTCATTTCACCGACGGAGGTGATCGCCCATGCCCATCAGCCCCGATGAGTTCCTGAAAAAGTACGGTTTCGACAAGGAAGAGGAAGAGCGAGACCACAGCCTGCGCCACAACGCCCTGGAGCATGCCAAACACCTGCGCCGGCCCCATGCCGGCACGCCCCATGACTGGGAAGAGTGGGAGCGCTACAAGCAGGAGCACCCGGAGGATGTGGAAGACAACGAGCGCTGACCCCATCAGCGCTCAAACTCGCCCCCCTGCGCCGACTCAGCGCCTGATTTTGCGAAATTTTACAATCTGCGCGCAACCTCATCTTTAATATAAAATTTAATGACTTGCATTCATTGTCGTCAAAGGCCACAACTCTTATCGGGCCAAACGATAGTCCTACCCTGCCTAGGGTATTCCCCGATCCCTCAACATGAAGTATCTGTAATGCAAAACAACGACTGCGTCACAATTCGCGGAATGTTGCAGCAAACATTGCGCGTCGTGCGATCGCATCATGAGACTCAGGTACCCAACCATGGAAAAAAGCTCCGCCCGCCAATGGAAAGCCGTTTTTACGGCAACACTAGCAACACTCGCGCTGTCAGGCTGTGCCGTCTATAAACTGGATGACAGTGCTCTCGATAAAAACGCCCAGGCCTATCAACAAACTACTCCCTTCACCACGGATTCCCCCATACTCGAACCATGGCTCATACCTGCGGCAGACGATTTACCGGCCGTGGAGGTTGTGCAGTCTCAGTCGGCCAATTACATCACCACATCCGGACTGAATTTTCTCGCATCGTTGCTCACCCTGACCTTGGTTCCCGCCGTCGATGGCCACGAGTACACCGACACTCTGCAGGTTGTTTGGGACGGCGAGACACTCGCCACCAGCTCGGCAAGCTACAGCATCAAGCAGTATTTCAGTGTCTACTTTCCGACGCCCATGCTTTTCCTCGGCTCACTCTATGAAACCGATCAGGCCGATCTTACGGACACCCTGGAGACCATCAGTGTCATTCATGCCCGCAACATCGCGGATACAATTGCCGGGCAGCAACCTCGGTTTGATCGAATAGCGAAAGACGATCCTGACGCCCTGGCAGCCTTTGTGAAAACCGGCGACGCTCCGTTATTCAATCCACTGGCAGTCGCCGGCATTGCCGCCCTTGCCCCCGTGGATAACCGCCTGGAGTACCATCGCACTTATGCTGAACTGCCCGGCTACATTAACGTGCTTCCACTGGAAGCGCAGGCTTGGCTGATTGGGCCTGACGGGCTAAAAGGCTGGCAAATCAAAGAAGCTCTGGATAATGGCGAGGAGGAAGCTGAGCTATTGCGCAAGGTCGTCAGCAGCTATCCGGCGGACTTGACTCAGTGGAACCAGGAAACCCGCAGAGTTGAGACCAGATACCGCACGGTGTTTGCTGACACCAATCCCCAGTTGGTCACAAACCTGCTGGAGACCTATGCCGAAAAGCGGGCCCAGTGGCCTTACTACCCCAACATGACTGACGAGCACCGTCGCACATTGGTGGAGAACGGTGTTCCGGCCAGCATCGTGAGCTACATGTCCAACACAGAGCGCTCAGCCGAGCTGATCGCAGCCGCGAAAACAGGCCCGCTGCAAGATGCCCAGGGGCAGATGCTCACCGAAGAGCAGCTTCTGGAAAGGCTGGTTCGCAAAGATAACGCTGGTCCCTACCTGAGCCCCTACACCAGCGATGATGTGTTCGCGGAATGGGTCAATCTCGCCAATAACGCGAGTATGGGGGCATCCGTCGGCACCGCCGCTGGCGCCATGGCCGGAGCCTATGCCGCTGAAAAGGCCCTGGATTTCGTGCCCTTCGGACTCGGTGGGCTGATCGGTGGCGCGGTGGGCGCTGAAATAGGCAAGGAAACCGGGCGGGAAACCGCGATCTCCGCATCCGGCGGCTGGGAAGCCATCAAGGCATCCTCAGACCGCAGCTTCGATTCGCTCACTGATATGGCCCGCTACCTGAAGCGAAAGTATGGCACCACTGCGAACTTCAACGACGCGGTGAAGGCCACCTCACAGATATACCCGGAGTTCGGTGCCGTACTGGCTTCCACTTACTGATCGGAGACTGACTATGAAGATGGATACCAAGACATGCCTGTTCACCGCTGTCGCGGCAACCACGCTCCTGCTAACCGGCTGCGCCGGCCAGATTGACAACACCCGTGGCAAAGCCACCGTGTACGAAGACGCCTCCACCACCGGGCGCGTGGGCGGTGTCGGCATCGAAAGCCAGGACATTGTGGCAGTCACCGACGAAATGATGCGCGACATGCTGGCCAACCGCATGCTGGCGGGCCGGGACATTCCGCCGCGGATCATTATTGATAACGAGTACATGCGCAACGAAAGCTCCTCAGTGGTGAACACCAATATGCTGACCGACCGTCTGCGCATTGAACTGAACCGCGCCTCCAATGGCCGGATGATTTTCGTGGGGCGTGAATACGCTGCCATGGTGCAGAAAGAACGCGACCTCAAGCGCGACGGCGCCGTGGATGGTGGCACCATCCGCGAGACCGCGGCACAGGCCGGTGCCGACTACCGTCTGGCCGGTCGAATCACCTCACTGGATGCCGCCGATCGCAGTGATGGCACCCAGTCACGTTACAGCCAGATCAGTTTCGAGATGGTCGATATGGAACTGGGCACCATCATCTGGAGCGGCCTCTACGAGATGCGCAAAGCAGGTCGGGACGATGTTGTTTATCGCTGAGCGCCGGCCGGCCCTGCTGGCCAGCGCCATTCTGTCGCTGTCGCTGGTGGGGTGTGCCACCGGCCCCAAGACCTACGATCGCTCGAGTCTGACTGCGGCCCAGGAACAGGTCATCGCCAGCAAACCCACGGTGGTACAGCAGGACTATCGCAACCTGTATGAGGAGGGGCGCCGGAACAAAGTGCTCAACCTGATGGAGATCGGCCTAAAGGCCTATCGTGCCGGCCACCTGGACGAAGCCAGAGCGGCACTGGATCGCGCCAGGGTCAGCATTGAGAGTATCTACGCCGATGACGACGCCGCCCGCAAGGCCCGCAGCGTCTGGTACGAGGAAGCCGAAAAAGACTTCAAGGGCGAGCCTTACGAGCGCTCCATGGTGTACCTCTACCTGGGCCTGATTTTTCTCGAGCAGGGCGATTATGGCAACGCCCGAGCCAGCTTTATCAGTGGTCTGCTACAGGACGCCTTTGCCGAGGAAGAGCAGAACAGTGCCGATTTCGCGGCGCTGATTTATCTTGCCGGCTGGGCTGCGCTGCGGATGGACAGCAACAAGCTGGCGGAAGAGCACTTTCAGGAACTGATGGCGTTCCGCCCGGATGCGCCCATTCCTGCTGACGACCATAACGCCTTGCTGATCGTGGAAACCGGCCAGTCACCCCGCAAACTGGGCGATGGCGTCGGCCATTACCAGCTGGTGTACCGCCGCGGCAAGGACTTCCCGGACGTGGGCGCGCAATGGCAGGCCGGCGAAACCTGGGAAACCTTATACCCGATGGAAGATATCTATTTCCAGGCGTCCACCCGCGGCGGTCGCGCCATCGACCGTATTGTTGAGGGCCAGGTCCAGTACAAAACCACCACCCGCGACATTGGCACCAACCTCAGCTCGGTCAGCCAGAACAGTCTGCTGGCGGGCGCCAGTGCCTCGGCTGGCGGCGTGCTGGGGGCCGGCTTTGCCGCCATCAGCCTGGTGAGCGTGGCGGCCCAGGGCATGTCCGCGGCGGCCAATGTGCGCGCCGATATCCGTTACTGGGAAGCGCTGCCAGACACCCTGCACATCATTCCACTGCGAGCGGAGCCTGGTCAGCAGGTCACCGTGCGCTTTCTCGACAAGAACGGCCAGCCGATTCCCGGTCTGACCGATACCACTGAGTTTCGCTTCGACGGCCGCGGCCAGGGACTGGCTCTCGCCACGTCCCGGCGACCCTGACAGGTACAGGAGAACACCGATGATCCGCACACTGATTGCCATCACTGCCGCAACCACCCTGCTGGTGGCCGGCTGCACCTCTCTGCCCAGCGACTCCACACGACTGGAAGGCCGCACCGCACCGGTGGAATACAACACCGTGGTGTTTACCGACTACGATCTCAGCCGCACCTGGACACAGGGCATTCTCGGCAGTGGCCAGACCTACCGCCTGTCGGTGGAGAACCATGGCCGGCGCCGCACCGAGACCGGCACCACCGAAGTGTATGCGGTGTTGCGCAACCACACCGACTTCGACTATCGCATTGAGGCGCGCACCCAGTTCTTCGATCAGGACGGCGTACCCGTGGATGCCAAACCGGTCTGGCAGCGCAGCACCATTCCTGCTAACAGCGTCAGTGCCTACAAAACCCTGTCCACCGGTACACAGTCGCTGCAGTACCGGGTTGAAGTGCGGGAGCTTGAATGATGAAACATGCCCTGATTGCACTGGTGGCCGCCGGCCTGTTGCCGCTGGCCGCCCAGGCCGCCACTGACCATGCCGCGGCCCCGATGAAGGCGGCGCCCCAGAAACCGCTGACGATGGATGATCTGCGCAATGAGGCCAACGCCTCCCAGCGTACCGAAACCGCGGAGGCCATCCTGCAGCGGTTCCGCGCCGGAGTCGGTAACGGCAATCCGCGCATGGCGGTGTTCTGGAACCGTGCGTTCAACGATCAGGTCAGTGACTGGGCCAGTCAGCGCCGGGTGGTGGTGTCCGGTCAGGGCAGCCTGAGGGGTGAGATTCCGGACGGCAAAGTCAATCTGGACGGCACGTCCAACGCCGCGGCGCAAGTGGAAACCCGCTCCGGCCGGCGCAGTGCGCCGATGGCGCCCGCGTTCGATCTCCAGAGCGGCTTCGTTTCCCAGCTGACGCAAGCCGGCGTCACCGTCGTTGACCGCGATGCCATCCTGCGCATCACCGATAACACGCTGGAGAACGGCGAATTCGCCCGCCTGTCACCGGATCAGGCCCGGCTGGAAATGCGCGCACTGGGTAAGCATGCGGATTATCTGATGGTGCTCAGCCAGGTCTCCGGCCGTGAGTTCCACGTTCGCGTTCTGGACGTCACCGATGGCGCCATTCGCGCCATGGTTAATTCCAACGGCGTGCCGCCGGAAACCGACGAAGACCGCCGCTGGGTCGCGACAGACCGGGGCTTCGAGAAGCTGGAACGACAGGTCTCCCTGCGCGATGTGGGCCAGGAACTGGCGCTGCAGACGCTGGATGCCATCAGTCAGTGAGTGGATCAGGAAAACAAAATGGCAGCATTCGTCTCACGCTCTTCAATCTCACTTTCGGCGATTGCCATCAGCGCTGCGCTGGTCAGTGGCTGCGCATCGGCCCCGACGTCGATGTCGTCCGCGAATCAGGACGGCGTCACGATGGCCCAGTTTATGGACAGCAGTCGCTGGGTGTGCACGCGCCAGACCTTCGCCGGCGAGACCATTACCATCCAGCCGCCCCGGGATCAGGTCACCGAAAGCATCGATGCCACAACCGCAGACTGGTATTGCAGTGGCGGCGGCTATTCTGCGGGGGCGGGCTTCGCGGTGCGGGAATTTCACGCCAATGTCACGGGCTACCCGGTTGCCGACACTGACCGTCCGGGCGATGGGTTGATCGGCGCCTCACTCCGTCAAGAGGCCGGTCAATTCGTTGTTGACTACCTGACACCGGGTGGCGCTGCCGCTCAAGGCGGTGAACTGCAGGTGGGTGACCGGATTTTAGCAGTTGCTGAAACCGCCGGTGATGACCTTCGCAGTGCTGAAGGGCTGGATTTGAGGCAGTTAGTCTGGCTGATCCGGGGCCAAGCGGGCAGTCAGGTCCAGCTCCAGGTGCAAGCACCCGGAGACGTTCACCCACGAGATGTCGTCCTCACGCGTGCACGGCCGGACCGAGATCAACGGCTGGCGGCTAAACAGCACCACGAGACAGCAAGACAGGAACAACAGGCCGCTGCCGCTCGGAATCTGGTGCTGCCCGACAATTCCGGCGCCTACCTGAGCCCCTATACCAGTGACGGCGTGACCGCCGAGTGGGTGAATAAGGCTCTAAATGCCAACCTGGGCGCCACCGCGGGGAGTGCCATCGGTGGCGTAGCGGGTGCCTACGCCGCCAACAGGGCCCTGGAAGCGATCCCCTATGCCGGTGTCTTCGGCGGCATGCTAGGAGCCGGCGCCGGTAAGTCGATCGGCCGGAACACTGCCATCGAAGCGTCCGGAGGCTGGGATTTTATCCGCACCACCTCCGATCAGAGTTTTCGATCGCTGACGGATATGGCCAGCTATCTGCGTACCACCTACGGTGCCGAAGCTTCGTTCAACGAGGTCATGCAAGCCGCTTCCCAGGTCTACCCGGAGCTGGCTGACGCCCTCGGGTCAAACTAGCGTCCGGCATCTGATGCGTAATCGCGCCCGCTTCGGTTTCCACATTGGCCGTGAGGCTTATCGGGCCAAAGCGATCACCATCCCCTGTTTCGGGTATCCCCCGATCTACCGGCATGAGGTAACTGTAATGCTCATCATTAATACTAAATTAGCGGATCGAGTGATGACCAAGAAAAAACTCCTATTCAGCCTTATCCCGGCTTCAACAGCGCTTACGGGTTGCGCGCCCACTCAGATGGTGAGCATGAACAACGGTATGACCGGCGGAACCATGGCAACGGTCAGTCATGTCGAACTGACAGAAATCTCGATGAACGACCAGGCGATGGTGTCAGGGCAACGTCAGACCTGTCTTCAGAGCGGCGCAATCGGTGAAAACCGCGCTTGCGCCAGCACGGCGCTACCCGCCATAGCCTCCAAGGCTATGTCCGATGAAGCCCTTGAAAACATTGTGCGCCGCGACAATCTGGGCGCCTTTGTGAGCCCGTACACATCCGATGGCGTGCTCGCGGAATGGGTCAATGTAGGCACCAACGCCAATATTGGCAGCACCGTTGGCTCGGGTGTTGGTGCTGCGGCAGGCAGCATGATTGCGGGTCAGTTACTGGATTCGGTGCCAGGAGCCAGTCTGCTCGGCGGCTTTTTCGGCTCCCAGGTAGGCAAAGACACAGGTCGAGACGCTGCCATTGCGGCTTATGGCGGCTTATGGCGGCTGGGAAGCCATACGTGCCTCATCTGACATGAGCTTCAACTCTCTCTCCGACATGGCCATGTATCTGACGCAAAAATACGGACAGGAGCCGACCTACGGCGATGCCATAAAGGTCACGCTTCAGTTATACCCTGAGCTGCAGAATGCACTTGCTGCAGCCTATTGATCGTCTCGGGCGGAATCTGGATTCCGCTTCGACGGCCGCAGGCTCTGGAGGATGCGTTCCCTCAGTAAGCGGTGTCGTTCAACATGTTGGTCAGCCGCTGATCCTTTGACCGCCACTGCTCCGCAAGCCAGTCTTTGACATTGCGGCGATGCTCGGCGTCCGCCGAGTAATCGCGCCCCTTCAAGTGCTCCGGGATGGTGACCGTCTGAATCTCCATTTTCACTTCCGTCACCCGGCCACAGATGAAATCCCAGAAGGTGGGCGCGCCATCGGGGTAGGCGATGGTGACGTCCACCAGGGTCTGAATGGAGTCGCCCATGGCATCCAGTACAAACGCAACGCCGCCGGCCTTGGGGGTGAGCAGGTGGGTGTAGGGTGATTTCTGTTTGTCGTGCTTGGCCCGGGTAAACCGGGTGCCCTCCACGAAATTCATCACGCTTACCGGGGTGTAGCGGAATTTTTCACAGGCGATGCGGGTGGCCTTGAGATCCTCGCCGCGCTTCTCCGGATGCTTGATCAGGTATTCACGGGTATACCGTTTCATAAACGGGAAATCCAACCCCCACCACGCCAGGCCAATCACCGGCACCCAGATCAGTTGCTGTTTCAGGAAAAACTTGAGGAAGGGGGCACGGCGGTTGAACACCCGCTGCATGGCAAAGATGTCGACCCAGCTCTGGTGGTTACTCAGCACCAGGTACCAGCTTTCACGCTGCAGATTCTCAGCCCCTTTCACATTCCAGCGGGTACCGTGGGTGAGCTTCATCCAGCCGGTGTTGCAGGCCACCCAGGATTCCGAAATCCAGATAATGACGCGGGTACAGAGCACGCGGAAGCCTTGATGGGGAACCAGCAGTTTCAGTAGCGCCGGAATGTAGAGCAGCAGGCACCAGAACAGGGTATTGAGTCCCAGCAGGATGGAGTTGATAACACCGATAACGGGAGCGGGCAGAAAGCTGAGCATGGTGGTCCTGTTGTGGTTGTTGTGTCCAGTGGGCAGCAATCATATCAATCACAGACGTCATTGGGCAGTGGCCCGAAGTGACCGGCGTGCCATCAGAATGTGACAATTGTGCCATGGCTCATTGCCGGCGGCGGCGGTAGCCTTCTCGCTCAGACTTCGGGGTCCGGGGTCTGGTGACCAATGCATTTACAGCGAGCTTCAATCCCATCATGGACATGCCCATGCCAAACCTTTTCAAGTCCGCTGCTGACAAGGCGGCCGGTCTTACCCGGCAGACCGCGCTTTACGCGGGTAATGCCTTCGATCGCGTTTTCCGCGCCGCCAGCCTGGTTCAGGCCGGGCAGACACCGTTCGAGACGCTGTACACCGACGGCTTGGTCAGCCTGCGCTATTACCCGCCGCTGGCGGAGGATGCCATCGAGCTGGATGGCAACACCATCGCGGTAGAGCGCACCGCTCACAAAACGCCCATCGTGATCGTGCCGCCGCTGGCGGTGAACATGCTGATCTACGATCTGTTTCCGCAGCGCAGCCTGGTGCGTTTCCTGCGGGCGAAAGGCTTCGAAGTGTATTTGATTGACTGGGGCATGCCCACGCGCCAACACAGTCACTACAACCTGCACACCTACGTGGCGGAGCTGCTACCGGCATACCTGAACCGGGTGCGTGAACACAGTGGCGAGCAGGAACTGTCGCTGCACGGCTGGAGCATGGGCGGCATGTTCACTCTGTTCTACTCGGCGCTGAGCAAGGATCAGCACATCCGCAACGCCGTGGTGCTGGGGCTGCCCATCGACAGCCACGCCTCCGGGCTGATGGGACTGATGTACCAGCGGGTGGCGGATGTGGCGGATTTTGTCCGCAAGCGCACCGGTTTTCGCATCCATGACGTCAAACCCCACTGGTTTCACACCCCCGGCTGGGCCAACACCATCGGCTTCAAGCTGACCAATCCGATCGGCAGTGTGATGGGCTACTGGGAGCTGATTGTGCGCCTGGGTGACCGGGAGTTTGTCAGCAACCACGCCACTACATCGGCGTTCCTGGATCGCATGGTCGCCTACCCTGGCGGCATCATTCAGGACACGGTGGTGCGCATCTGGATCGACAACCAGTTGTCGAACGGTGAAATCCAGATTGGTGAGGACGTTGCCCGTCTGGGGAATGTGAATGCCAACTTACTCGCCATCGCCGGTCAGGAAGATACTCTGGCAACTCCGGGCGCAGCCAAGCGGGTGATGGACCACGTCAGTTCCACCGACAAGGCGTTCCGGGTTGTGCCCGGCGGGCACATGGGGATTCTGGCGGGCAGCAAGGCGCCTTCGGAGAGCTGGCTGGAGTTGGCGGAGTGGCTGGCTGAGCGGTCTGACTGACGTTTTGCTGTTCCTGTCGGGGCCGGCAAAGCGTCTTCGAACGCAGGCAGGGAGAGGTAGGCGGCCCGGGTGGAAGTGGATTACACTTCGATCCATGAACAGCATCGATACATTGAATCTCGACACCCGGTCCCTGACCACCTTCCTCGCGGTGCTCGATGAGGGCAGCGTGTCCCGCGCGGCGGTTCGCCTCGGCGTCAGTCAGTCGGCGGTCAGCCATACCCTGGACCGTTTGCGGCAGTCGCTGGGTGATCCGCTGTTTGTGAAGTCCGGCCGCGGCATTGCGCCGACTCAGTACGCACTGGGGGCCGGGCCCCATATCCGGCAGATTCTGGACGATCTGCAGTCGCTGTCCAGCGGCCCACTGTTCACCCCGGCCACGGCCGAGTTCACCTTCACCATCGCGGCCAACGATTATCAGCGCGATCTGCTGCTGCCGGGACTGCTCCGCACGCTGCGTCAGGAGGCGCCAGGGATTCGGCTGCAGGTAGTTCCTTCCGGCATTCCCACGGCCGACATGCTGCGCAAGGATGTCTGCGATCTGATCATCTCGCCTCACGCGCCGGAAGCCACGGACATCATGCAGCGTGGCCTGATGGCAGACCGGATGGTGGTGTTCTACGATCCGGATCACCGGGCGCCGCCGCAGGACATGGCGGACTACCTGAAGGCCGACCATGTGTCGTTGCTGTTCGCCACCGGCGAAAAGCCGGCCCTGGAAACGTCGCTGAACACCCGCGGGCTGACCAGGCGTAATGCGGTGACGGTGTCCAACTTCTCCGGCCTGCCGGAGTTTCTGCGAGGCTCGGATATGCTGGCCACGGCGCCGGAACGGATGAGTGACCATTTACTCCGGGGCTTTGCCTGGGTGCCTCTACCCTTCGATTTCAAACCCTTCACCCTGCTGATGCTCTGGCATCGCCGCAATCAGAACGACCCCGCTCACCGCTGGCTACGCAACCAGGTGAACGCCGTGGCCGCGACCATGAATGGCCTTAACGATTAATCAATCGATTTTGCTCATACGTTGTATGAGGGTTCCGGTTGTTATCGGACATCGGTTCCAAGCGTAGACTTCTCTGACTTCGAGTAGGTCGCAGGTAGTAGGGAGGGGCTTGCTCATCTTTACATACGATCGGGAAATTTCATGCTTGCGCTGACCAGCGTTTGGACAACCATATTACTCGCCGCCGCTGTGGCTCTGGGGCCGTTGGCGACCGATATGTATTTGCCAGCGTTACCGCAGATTGGCGCCGATTTTGGCGCCGGTACCGATCAGGTGCAGCTGACACTGAGCCTTTACATGCTGGGCTTTGCCCTGGCGCAACTGGTCTGCGGCCCACTGGCAGACCGCTTTGGCCGCAAGCCCATCATGATTGGCGGCTTTCTGCTGTTTGCCCTCGCCAGTATCGGCTGTGCCTTCGCGACCAACATCGAAACCCTGATGCTGTGCCGCTTCCTGCAGGCCCTCGGTGGATCAGCCGGACCCGTACTCGGCCGTGCCGCGATTCGTGACATCTACACGCCACGTGAAGCCGCTCGCATCATGGCGATTCTGGCCAGCATCATGGCGCTGGCGCCCGCCGTTGCGCCAACCATCGGCGGGTTTATGGTTTCCGGCCTTGGCTGGGCGTCTATCTTTGTGGCACTGGCCGGATACGCACTGATCATGGCGGTGGTGGTGGCCTACGGCATTCCCGAGCCCATGCGCGCGGAACACCGCCAGCCACTGCGGATGTGCAGCCTGATGCGCAACTATCGCACCATCGCCACCGACATCAGTTTCCTCGGGTACACCCTGACCAACGCGCTGATCTTCTCCGGCCTGTTCGCCTTCCTGTCGGGCTCGTCCTTCGTGCTGATCGATTTTCTCGGCGTTGAACCCGAGCACTTCGGGCTGTTCTTCGCCTGCATCGTGGTGGGCTATATCACCGGCAACCTCACCGCCGTCCGCCTCGGCAGCGGGCTGATGCCGGATCAGATCCTGCTTCGCGGCCTGACCATTGCCGTTGGCGCGGGCGCGGTCATGGCCGGCCTCGCACTGGCTGAGGTCTACAGCGTGTGGGCCGTGATCCTGCCCCAGAGCCTGTTCATGATCGGCGTCGGCATGGTGCTGCCCCAGACCATGGCCGGTGCCATGGCCAACTTCCCCCACATGGCCGGTTCCGCCTCCGCCCTGTTCGGCTTCACCCAGATGGCCATCGCCGCCGTGGCCGGGGTACTCGTCGGCCACCTGCACAACGGCACCTCACTGGTCATGGCGACCGTTATCGCAGCCTGTGCGGCCGCTGCATTGGCCAGTTACCTGCTGCTCGTTCAACGCCATCCGGCAGTGGGCTTCGAGCCCGAGTCGGTTTCAACGCGTTAGCCAGAGGGATGGGCTTGAGCGTGTTTTGGGAAGTGCTACCCTGGCCGACGTCTCCCGAACTTGAGGTGCAAAACAATCCATTCTGCGCTAAACAGAGTAGGCTAGTCAGAACAAACCAGACAACAGGAGCATTCCATGAGCAACGTTAACCTTGACGGCAATCCCATCGAAGTCAGCGGCACCTTCCCCAAGGTCGGCGACAACGCCCCCGCACTGACCCTGACCAACACCAGCCTGGAAGACGTCAAACTCGACGCCTACGCCGGCAAGCGCAAAATCCTGAACATCATCCCCAGCATCGATACCGGTGTGTGCGCCGCCTCCACCCGCAAATTCAATGAACAGGCCAGTAGCCTCGACAACACCGTGGTTCTGGTTGTCTCTGCGGACCTGCCATTTGCCGCGGGTCGCTTCTGCGGTGCCGAAGGCCTGAAAGAGGTGATTCCGCTGTCCAGCTTCCGCAACTACAGTTTCCAGCAGGACTACGGCGTGGCCATCCAGAGTGGACCACTGGCCGGACTGTGCGCACGGGCGGTGATCGTCCTGGATGAGAGCGACAAGGTTCTGCACAGCGAATTGGTTGACGACATCAAGCACGAGCCGGACTACGACGCGGCGCTGAAGGCACTCTGATATTGGCCTGATCCTGTAGACTGTCGGGTTACGCTGCGCTGACCCGACCTACGGCGCCCTTCACGTTCCGATTCGAGCACCTGTCAACCAGTGAGTAACGCACCCGACACCCCCTCCCTTGCCCGCCAGCTCTTCACCATGACCTGGCCCATGTTGTTCGGGGTGCTCTCACTGATGACCTTCCAGCTGGCCGACAGCGTGTTTGTCGGCCAGCTTGGTCGTGATCCGCTGGCCGCTCTCGGCTTTACCGTGCCCATGCAACAGCTGGTCAGCGGTATGTACGTGGGTCTCGGCATTGCCACCACCGCCATTATCTCCCGCACCCTTGGTCAGGGTGATGACCTGCGCGCCCAGCGGCTGGGCGGTCTGGTGATCACGGTGGGTGCCAGTCTCGCGTTGTTGTTGTGTGCCTCGGTGTGGCTGTTGCAGGGCCCTATTCTGAACCTGCTGGGCGCGGAAGCCGCCCTGCGGCCGGTGATCAACCAATACTGGGCGCCCTGGCTGGTATCGGCGTGGACCGGCGCCATGCTCTATTTCGGATACAGCGTGTGCCGCTCCCACGGCGACACCCGTTTGCCCGGCTACCTGATGATCGCCACCAGCCTGCTCAACATTGCCCTTGATCCGTTGTATATCTTTGTCTTTGACTGGGGCCTGCCGGGGGCGGCCTGGGCAACCATTACCGCCTTCGGCATCGGCGCGCTGATCATTTACCCGGCGCTGCTAAAGCGACACTGGATCAGCTTTGAGCTGCGCCAGCTGAATCTGCTCAACACCCTGAAGCAGCTCAACGGCATCATGGCACCCGCCATGGTCAGTCAACTGATGCCGCCGGCGGCGGCCATGCTGGCCACTGCATTGGTGGCAGGATTCGGCTCGGCGGCGGTGGCTGCCTGGGGACTGGGCACGCGGCTGGAGTTTTTCTCCATTGTGGTGGTGCTGGCGCTGACCATGTCGATGCCGCCGATGATCGGGCGCATGCTGGGCGCCGGTGACATTGGCCAGATCCGCACGCTGGTGCGGCTGGCGGTGCGCTTTGTGGTGGCCTGGCAGCTGGCCATCGGACTGATCTGGGTACTGGCCTCCGGGCTGGTGGCGCAACTGTTCACCAGCGACGCCGAGGTGCAAGAGGTGTTGGGTAACTATCTGGTGCGGGTGCCGCTGAGTTACAGCGGGCTGGGGGTGTGCATGCTGATGGTGTCGGTGTGCAATGCCCTGGGGCTGTCGCTGCGGGCACTGCTGGTATCCACGCTGCGACTGTTCGTGTGTTTTCTGCCGCTGCTGTGGGTCGGGGCCCGGCTGGGCGATCTGACCGGGCTGATGAGCGGCGCGCTGCTGGGCAATCTGCTGGCCGGCACCATGGCCTATACCTTCTATCGTGCCGGCATGGCCAAACTGCAGCGCTCAGTCAAAGCGTGAGCGGAACGTCTCCGGCATCGGCACCACGGTCTTGCGCTGGTAATTGAAGAACACAAAACCGTACTTGGCCAGAGCCACCGGCTGCCCGCTGTCGGCTTTGCTGACACGGAACACGAAATCGCCACCGTACTTGTTGAAGTCCATCAGCCCCACTTCAAACCGCAGCATTTCCGGGAAGAAGGATTCCGACTGATACATAGTGGCCAGGTCAGTCACGATAATACCCACACCGTTCTGGTCGGCCTCCTGGATACCGTACTTCACCAGAAACTGGGCCCGCGCTTCGGAGAGCATGGAAATCAGTGCGTCGTTTCCCAGATGGTTGGCGCCATTGATGTCGGTGATGCGGACGGGCATCCGGGTTTCAAAACAAAACACGTCGTCCGGGAATGAAAGCTTTATACGAGCCAAGGTCGGGTACCTGTTTCTGTGCGAGTTCGGGTGAGAGCGGAATCATACGCTCTTGGACTTTAGTGGTCATCTCGGGACGCTCTGCCAGAAATGGGTTATCTTGCGTTTGAACTCATGCGCCTTTTGACTTGGAGGTGGTGAGGGCAGGAAAGGACTTTCCTACCCTCGTTCTAACCTTGTCAGCGCACTCAAGAATTAACAACGGAACGTCTATGGATATTCGCCCTGCTGCCACACTGGTTCTGACACGCGACACCACAGAAGGTCTGCAGGTGCTGCTGCTTCAACGTACCTGGGATGCGGTGTTCCTGCCTGGCTATTACGTGTTTCCGGGCGGTGCCGTGGATCAGCAGGAACCGTTGGCGCGGGAACATGCTCTGGGGCCGGCGGATGCGCAGATCAGTCAGACCCTGAGTCTGGATGAGGGCGGTGCGGATTACATGCTGGCCGCGGTGCGGGAGTGTTTCGAGGAGGCCGGGATTCTGCTGGCGGTGGACGCAGACGGGGCCACCATCGGTGGCCACCACCCAGTACACAAAGAGCGCCAAGCGCTGTTCGCCGGTGAGCGGTCACTGGCGCAGTTGTGTGCTCAGCACGAATTGGCCATTCCGCTGGATCGGCTGGCCTATCTGGGGCACTGGATCACGCCGCCGGGACCGCCACGGCGGTTCGATACCCGGTTTTTCGTGACCGTGGCGCCCGCAGACCAGACCGCCTGCCATGATGGCGTGGAGACCATCGATCATGTGTGGATGAGTCCGGCCGATGCGTTGGCAGAGCACCGCGACGGCAAGCGTTTGCTAGGGCTGCCAACGATCCGCACGTTGCGGATACTCAGCAGTTTCGAGTCCACCGAAGCGGTCATGCGCTATGCCCACGCCAACCCACCAGAGCCGTTCCCCGATCAGCCCTGGCCGGCGCTGAAAAAAGGCCAGCAGGTCATGCTGGAGCCGGGTTCGCCGGCTTATGACGAAGCTGCAAAACTGGATCCGGAGGGGGAGGGCTCGACCCACGCGGAGATCGTGCCGGGGCAGCCGGTGGAAGTGGCGGCCGGGGTGATCCGCTTAACAGCGCCGAACCCCGGGATGATGACCGGGCCCGGCACCAACACTTATCTGATCGGTCATGAGCGGTTCACCGTGCTGGATCCCGGTCCGGACCATGCGGCTCATATCGAGCGCATTCTGGAACTGACCGGCGGGGTCATTGATCAGGTGGTGGTAACCCACACCCATCTGGATCATTCGCCGGCCACAGCGGCGCTGAAAGCCCGTACCAACTGCCGGGTGTTCGGGCTGTCGGCACCCGCGGGGGCGTCTCAGGACCAAACGTTTGCACCCGATGACCAACCGGAACACGGTGATCTCATCGTCACCGAGGCCGGCATCCTGAAGACCCTTCATACCCCGGGTCACGCATCGAATCACATCTGCTATTTACTGCTGGATCAGCAACTGCTGTTTTCCGGCGATCACATCATGCAAGGCTCCACGGTGGTGATCAATCCACCCGACGGAGATATGAAAGCGTATCTGGAAGCGCTGTACGACCTGCTGGCGGAATCCATTCGTTTCATTGCACCGGCCCACGGCTTTCTGATGGGACATCCGGAGGCGGTGATCGACTACCTGATCACCCATCGTCTGGCGCGGGAGCACAAAGTAGCCAAGGCTCTGGCGCAGCTTGCGCCAGTGACCCTGAAAGATCTGACGGCGGTCGCCTACGACGACGTGCCGGCGGCGATCCACGGCCTTGCCGCCCGCTCGGCGCTGGCCCATCTGGTGAAACTGAAGGCGGATGGCAAAGCCCGGGAGAAGAACAGTGTCTGGTCGGTGACCGGAGAGAACCTCTGACTGAGCCCGGGGCGTACCCGGGCTGGTCGCTGTCGCCTATTTTTTGGCGATGATATAGACCGCGTGCACAATGCCGGGAATGTAGCCGAGAAGGGTCAACAGGATGTTGATCCAGAAATGCTTACCAATACCTACCTGTAGAAACACGCCTAACGGCGGTAACAAAATCGCAACCAGAATTCGCAAAAGATCCATACAGTTCACTCCCTTCAGCACGTATAAATGTCACAGGAACGTAAAACGGCGCCTGTAGATGTATGTATTACGCCATTTTGCGGAAATAAACAAAGACTTCATGAAGGTGGCATTAAACCTTTGTCACAGCCGTATTCATGTTCGCAGGGGCGCTTTATCCTAGTGGCCGTTTACGATGCCGGTTCCGGGAATGTGCCCTGACTGGCTGACGATCTGTGAGGAATTATGCTGTTTAACCGGTTCAACAACCTGTCATACACCCTACTGGCTGGCACTCTGACTGCAGCGGCGCTGACTGCCGCCCAGCCAGCGCTGGCTGACCAGGAAATCAGCGACAGGGAGGTGCTGGTTGCCGAACTGGCTGAGGATGAAAGCGTCGAAGACGTAGAAAATTCTCTGCCGCTGCGGGAGGCGACACCCAGGGCGGCACGCAAAAACCCCTCACAGGACGAACCGCCGGAAGGCGCCAACACAGACGAGCCGGCCAAGGTGGCTCCCGACATCGATCTCAAAGACATCGCAACTGTACCGGAACCGCCAGGCGAGGCAGCAGAAGCAACCGACGCTCCGGTACCGGAGCAGGCCACCGCCTTTGCGCTGCTGGGCTCCGAAGTCCGGCCCGGCACGTCGACCCGGCTGTCCTGGTCACCGAATATCCAGATCGCCGGCCTGTCCCAGCCCACCCCCGTGCTGGTGGTCAATGGCGTCAACCCCGGCCCCACCCTGTGCCTGACCGCCGCCGTTCATGGGGACGAGCTCAACGGTATCGAGATTGTGCGCCGCACGGTGTACGACCTCAATCCGGAAAAACTGTCCGGACGGGTCGTCGGTATTCCCATCGTCAACCTGCCGGGATTCCAGCAGGCCACCCGCTACCTGCCGGATCGTCGGGATCTCAATCGCCATTTCCCGGGTAGCCCGGACGGCAGCCTGGCAGATCGTATCGCGTACTCGCTGTTCGAGAACGTGATTCGCAAATGCGACATGCTGGTGGATATCCACACCGGTTCCCAGAAACGGACCAACCTGCCGCAACTTCGCGCGGACATGAACAACCCGGACGTGGCCGCATTCACCCGTGGCTTTGATCGCATGGCGGTCGTGCACAGCACCGGATCGTCCGGCATGCTGCGCACCGCCGCCGTCGACGCCGGCATCCGCACCGTGACCATGGAAGCCGGTGAATCTCACCGCATCCAGGAGCATCAGATCGATGCCGGTGTGAACAGCCTCACCAGCCTGCTGGACAAGGAAGGCATGATTTCGCGGATGTTTGTCTGGGGTGACCCCGAGCCGGTCTACTACGACTCCAACTGGGTGCGAGTGCCGAACGGCGGCATTCTGTTCAGCGAGGTGGATCTTGGTGCCCGGGTCAGCGAAGGCGAAGTGCTGGGCTATGTGGCAGACCCCATCACCAACGCCCAGCATCCGATACGCGCCATCAGTGACGGGCGCATCATCGGGATGGCGGTGGACCAGGTGGTGATGGCCGGTTTTGCCGCCTACCACGTTGGTACGGAGGCAGAAGTGCCCGGCGAGTAGTATGCTATCGGCTTCCGACGTGTTCCGGGCCCGCACCCCGGGGCACGAACGCCGCAACAGGAGCCGAACTACTCATATGGCACCCATGCAATCGTCAAAGTCGTTATGGCTGGCCTACGCGGGCCTGGTGCTGACCCCGCTGTTCTGGGCCGGTAACGCCGTCGTTGCCAAGGGCACCATTGAGAGTATCCCGCCTCTGTCCATGTCGTTCTGGCGCTGGGTCATTGCGCTGACGGTTTTGCTGCCTTTCGGTCTGCCCGGCATGCTGCGCCACCGCCGGGTCATCCGGCAGTATCTGGGGTCCATGGTGGCGCTGGCCACCTTCAGCGTGGCAGCGTTCAACTCCCTGCTGTACTACGCCGCCATCACCACCACAGCCACCAACATCGCGTTGATCAACGCCACCATTCCCATTTTTATCGCGTTGCTGGCCTGGTTGCTGCTCGGTGACCGCACCCGGCCCGTGCAGGTGCTGGGGATCGCGCTGGCGGTGCTGGGTATCCTCACCGTGGTCGCCCGCGGCCGGTTTTCCGTGCTGCTGAACCTGGAAGCCCAGCCCGGTGATCTGATCATGGTGGCCGCCGTGGCCAGCTGGGGCCTGTTCTCGGTTCTGCTGCGGCGCCAGGCAGTGCCACTGCCGGCGCTGACGTTTCTGACCACCCAGATAGCCCTGGGCACACTGATCATTCTGCCGTTCTATCTGGTCGAGTTGCTGGTGTTCAAAGGCGGCTTTGAGCTCGGCCAGGCCACCCTCATGCCACTGCTGTATTTCGCGTTTTTCCCCGGCATTCTTGCCTATGCCTTCTGGAACTTCGGTGTACACCGGATCGGACCGGCGCGGGCCGCCATGTTCATGTATCTGACCCCGGTGTTTGCCTCCGTCATGGCCGGCCTGTTTCTGGACGAACGGCTGGGGCTTTTCCACATCGTGGGTGGTCTGCTGATTCTTGCCGGGTTGTATCTGGCCACCCTTGCGGGCAAACCAACAGCGGCAGCGAACGCCCACACACCGCAGCAAGCTCCCGACCGCTAAAACAACAAAACCCGGGGTGTGACCCGGGTTTCGCGCAGTTCCACAACAGGGATCAGACGGTGCGGCGGCGAGCTCTCACACCCAGCCCCAGCAAACCCAACCCCAACAGAGCCAGCGTTCCCGGCTCCGGGACGGACGCAGCGTCGGTGATCAGCTCAATTTTCGCCTTCACCTTGGCGCCGTGTTTCCAGCCGTCTGCAGTGCCCCACAGATAGCCCTCATTGAACATGGCGTCGTAGAGAGTCACTCTCATCAGACCGCCATCGCCGAAGGCCAGATCCAGGGCGCTATCCCAGGTCAGCATGCCGGCCTGATAGCTGCCAAAGAAGCCGCCTTTGATGCCAACCGTGTCACCGGTGACAGAACCTGACAGCGCGTCCGGCGAGGTGAAATTGAAGTCCACGGAAATGTCTTTCGCGACCTGATCATCACCGTTTACCGCCGACTCATCGGTCCAGATCCGGAAAAGAGTGAAATACTCACTCTCACCTGCATCCAGTTCAAAAGCGAACGGATTTGCCGCTATATCAGTGGAGTCCACCACCAATCCGGGATCTGCTCCATGCAGATTCACCTGATAGCTGGCAGATATCAGCGCTGCACTTGCCAGCGTTGGTAAAAACAGAACCACAGCCAACAACGTGGCCAGTGTCGATTTTGGCATGCTTGCCTCCCTGGGTTATCCCCGTATTCCGTTAATGAATACTGCTCCATGGCAAAAGCATCCCGCGTACCGTTTGACGCTTAGTGGTGCGAAAACAATCACCTGAGATCACTCGGGGGATTCGGCAACAGGCCAACTGTAAAAGTTGCTGACAGCTTGTCGGGCCGTTGTTAACGGAACCTTGCGCTGACCGCCTGTTCCATACGCTCCAGCGCTTCCGCCAGCACGGCTCGGGGGCAACCGACGTTCATCCGCATAAATCCATGGCCGGCGTCACCAAAGCTGATGCCGGGGTTCATACCGATGCCGGCTTCTTCAATGAAGAATCGCTTGAGCTCGGGGTCCGTCAGCGCCAGCGCCCGACAGTCGAGCCAGAGCAGATAGGAGCCTTCCGGCTCGGTCACGGCAATCTCCGGTAAACGATGGCGCAAGTGCGCTGCGACGAAGTCGCGGTTGGCCTGAAGGTAAGGCAGCAGTTCGTCCAGCCAGGGCGCTCCGTTGCGGTAACCCGCCTCGAACCCGGTGACGCTGAACGGATTGCACTGGCTCATGTGCATCGAATCAAACACGGTTTTCAGGGCCTGACGGCGTGCCGGGTCCGGCACCACCAGTGCCGACAACCCGAGGCCCGGCATATTGAAGGTTTTGCTGGGAGCGACCGCGGTGATCAGTGCATCATCAGGTCCCCCCAGGCGAGCCAGCACGTGATGCCGGGGCTTGTCGGGGTACACCAGATCACAATGGATTTCATCAGACACCACCACCAGCCGGTGGCGACGGGCAATGTCCAGAACCTGCTGCAGCTCCTCCTCACGCCACACCCGACCGACCGGATTATGAGGGGAACACAGCAGCAGCAAACGGGCCTCCTCACGGGCAGCGCACGCCTCGAGATGTGCCAGATCCATGTGGTAGTAACCCCCCGTTTCCTGCAGGGGATTTTCGATCACGGTGCGGCCGGTCTGCCGGACCGAGCTGAAAAACGGCGGGTAAACCGGTGGCTGTATAATGACCCCCTCACCGGCGCCGGCAAACGCCAGACAGGCGGCGTGCAACGACGGCACCACGCCGGGCGCCATCAGAATCCACTCGCGCTCGATGACCCAGCCATGGCGATCGGCAAACCAGTCGATCATCGATTGATAGAGGCTGTCCGGGAACAGGGTGTAGCCATACACCGGATGTCGGGCCCGGGCTTCCAGCGCCTGGGTGACCGCTGCCGGCGCGGCAAAGTCCATGTCCGCCACCCACAGGGGCATTACGTCCTCCCGCCCGAAAACGGCTTTGCGGGCGTCGAATTTTACCGAACAGGTCTGTTCACGGCGGACAAGGTTGTCGAAATCGGTGGCCACAATCTACTCCGGTTGGTGTGAAACGACCCTCATTCTGTGACAGCCATATGGACCGCTGCAAGCCGCTGTCCTTGCGATACCGATGCCCCCTTGGGCTTTGGTCGAACATGGGCAGGTTTCACTTGCCCACCACCGTGGATACTTGCGAACCTAACGGTTTGTGCCCGCCGGGTGTTGCGGCGAACCTTTCGGAGCCTGAGAATGATTGGTCAGATCCTGTCCACGATGTTACCGGTGTTTCTTATTGCCGGTTGTGGCGCGCTGTATGGTCGCTACCGTACCCCGGATATCCAGGGTCTCAACAAGCTCAACATGGAACTGTTTGTGCCGCTGCTGGTGTTTGCTGTGCTGGCCGATCAGCAGGCACCGCTACAGGACTATGCCAGCCTGGCGCTGGCCGCCACCGTGGTCGTGCTCGGATCGGGCCTGTTGCTGTATCCGCTGGCACGGGTGCTGGACCTGAACCTGAAAACCTTCCTGCCGCCGATGATGTTCAACAACTCCGGTAACATGGGCATTCCTATCCTGGTACTGGCGTTCGGAGACGCAGCACTGCCGGCCGCGATCGTACTGTTCATCGTGGAAATGCTGCTGCATTTCTCCGTCGGCCTGTACATGCTGGACCCCCACACCTCGATCATTCAGCGCCTGCGCCTGCCCATTGTGTTTGCCAGTATTGCCGGCCTGACGGTGAACCTGGCGGGAGTGCCGATACCGGGCTGGCTGCTGGAATCCATGGATATGCTTGGCGGTATCTGTATTCCACTGATGCTGTTCGCCCTCGGGGTGCGCATGCTCGACGTGGATTTCCGGGACTGGAAACTGGGCATGCTCGGCGCCATCGCCTGCCCGGCGTCGGGACTGATTCTGGCGTGGCCGATGATCGCCCTGCTGGACCTGCCTGGCCTGCAGATCGCGTCGCTCTGGGTGTTCGCCGCCCTGCCACCGGCGGTGCTGAACTACATGGTGGCGGAGCAATACCAGCAGGAACCCCATAAAGTGGCCTCACTGGTGCTGATCAGCAACCTGGGCAGCCTGGTGGTGATGCCCGTGGTGCTCGGTCTGGTGTTTGCCGCCAGTTACGTGTGACACCCGGAAAACAGGCCAGAATCCGTGTCGGCCGCTTGCAACTGACCAGTCTTTGACCGATGGTTAGGGACAGATCTGATTGATTTCACTCTCGATACGGAGGTCTGTTCATGAGCGTTCTGCTCCTTCTGATCAGTGCACTGGTGCTAATTTATCTGGGAATTGGCGGGAAAACGGCGGCAGCCGTGATGGCCATTGCCACCGTGGCCGGCTTCTTCCAGGACGACTGGCATCTGCTCAGCCTGGTGTTCGGCGGTGGCCTGCTGGCCCTGGCCCTGCTGCTGGTGTTCCCGGGCGATCTTCGCCTCGACAAGCTAAGCCGCCCGCTGCTGGGCTGGGTTCGCAACCGTCTGCCAAAACTCTCCGAAACCGAATCCGAAGCCCTCAAATCCGGCTCCGTTGACTGGGACGGTGAGCTGTTCTCCGGACAGCCGCAGTGGTCGAAGCTGTTGGACGCCAAACCCGCCCACCTGACCAGCGAGGAACAGGCCTTTCTCGACGGCCCGGTGGAAAAACTGTGCGCCATGCTGGACGACTGGAAAATCACCCACGAGGAATACGATCTGCCGGACAAGGTCTGGAAGTTCATCCGTGAGAACGGCTTCTTCGGGCTGGTCATCCCCAAGGAGGACGGCGGCCTTGGCTTCTCCAACACCGCCCACTCGGAGATCGTGATGAAGATCTCCACCCGCAGTGTCTCTGCCGCCGTCACGGTGATGGTGCCCAACTCCCTCGGGCCCGGCGAACTGCTGATGCACTACGGCACCGACGAGCAGAAGCAACACTACCTGCCCCGATTGGCCGGTGGCGAGGAAATCCCCTGCTTTGCCCTGACTTCACCGGTGGCCGGCTCCGATGCCGGTGCCATCCCTGACAAAGGCATCGTCTGCAAGGGGCAATGGGAAGGCAAAGAAGTTCTCGGCCTGAAGGTCACCTGGAACAAGCGCTACATCACCCTGGCACCGGTGGCCACACTGATTGGTCTGGCCATCAAGGTGTATGATCCGGACAAATTGCTGGGTGATCAGGACGACATTGGCGTGACCTGTGTCATGGTGCCGCGGGAAACCGAAGGGGTGAACGCCGGTGCCCGCCACCTGCCGATGAACACGGTGTTCATGAACGGGCCCACCTGGGGCACCGAGGTGTTTATCCCCATGGACCAGGTGATCGGCGGCCAGGACATGCTCGGCAAGGGCTGGACCATGCTGCTGGAGTGCCTGTCGATAGGGCGCTCGGTTTCCCTGCCCGCGCTGGGCACCGGGGCCGGTAAAGTCGCCAGCCTGGCCACTGGCTCCTACGCCTTGACACGGGAACAGTTCGGCCGCTCCATCAGCCAGTTTGAAGGGGTGCAGGAAGCCCTGGAGCCCATCGCCGGCTACACCTACATGATGGATGCCGCACGTTTGCTGACCGCCGGCATGCTGGACCGGGGCGTGCGTCCGGCGGTGCCCTCAGCCGTGCTGAAATACCGCAACACCGATCTGATGCGCGAGGTGATCAACCACGCCATGGACGTTGTCGCCGGCCGCGGCGTGATCACCGGCCCCCGCAACTTCCTGGCCCGCGCCTACCAGGCTGTCCCCATCGGCATTACCGTGGAGGGCGCCAACATCCTCACCCGCAGCCTGATGATCTTCGGGCAGGGCTCGATTCGCTGCCATCCGTTTATCGTCGAGGAAATCGAAGCCGCCGGGATGGAAGATCAGGACAAGGCCGTCCGGAAATTCGATGGCATTTTCTATCGTCACATCGCGCACACCACCCGCAATGCGCTACGGGCGCTTGTGCTGGGGCTGACCCGGGGCATGCTGGAAACCGTGCCACGCCAGGGCGACATCAAGCCCTGTTACCGTCAGCTGGCGCGCTTCTCCGCCGCCTTTGCCCTGATGACCGACGTGACCCTGCTGACCGTCGGTGGTGGCCTGAAAGCGCGCCAGCGTTTGTCCGGCCGCATGGCGGACTGCCTGGTGCATCTGTACTACGCCACCGCGGTCATCAAACAGTGGCATGAGGAAGGCTACCCGGAAGACCAGCGCCCGCTGGTGGAGTGGAGCCTGAAAACCTGCCTGCGGGACCTGCAGGACGCCATGCGCGATGCCATCATCAACTTCCCGGTACCGGCCCTGCGCTGGCCGCTGCGGCTACTGGTGTTCCCGCTGGGCGCCACGGGGCTCAACGGTCCCGATGACAAGCTCGGGGCGCAGGTGGCAGACACCATCGTCAAGGACACCCCGGTACGCCAGCGGGTCAGCCGCGGTGCCTACATCAACACCGATCCGGACGATCCGCTGGGGCGGGTCCTCAACGCCTATCGCCTGGCCAATGAAACCGTGGATATGCGCAATCGCCTGCACGAAGCCATTCGCAGCCGCAACGAGGATGAGATCGACGGCATTGCCTTGCTGATGGGGCACCAGCGCAAGGAACTGGTGGACTGGGCCTGCGACAAAGGCATTATCAAGGAAGCCGAATGTGACAAACTTCTGGAAGCCCTGGAAGCGCTGTACGACGTCATTCGGGTGGACGCCTTCGAGGGCGACGGCCTGAAAGCCCTGTCGCGCTGCGCCAAGGGCAAACGCAAAGTGGTGGAGCGCCCGCCGCGGGACGAGGATTAACCCCCTCGCTCCCGCTTCGGCGGTAGCCAGCTGGACATCGCTGAAGTCTGGCCTGTGCTGTGTATGCTGGTGATCACATCCGGTGCAACTCCGGAGAAAGGCAGAGACGTTCTCTGGGCCGCACTAGACGCCGAGTGTGACGTCAGACGCCTCGTCACTCTCACTGACACTCCGCAGGCCGCCCTCCACCGCCTGCGCCACCAGCCAGCGCCGGAGCAACTGAATGCCCCGCTCCCGGCGCCGGCTGGTTTTCCAGGCAAAATAGAAACGGTCACCGGTGACCACGAAATGGCAGGGCAACTTCACGAAATCTTCGGAATCCTTCCGCGTGCTCAGCATGTAATCGTTGGTGAGGGCAATGCCCTGATGGAACCGCGCCGCCTCCAGCGACAGCAGCATGTGACTGGAGTGCAGCAAGCGACTGGACGCGGGCAACGCCAGACCGGCCTCGTGATACCACGCCTCCCAGTCACCCGCCTGCTTGTCGTAAATGCTGTGGGTAGACAGCAACGGGAACAACGCCACCTGCTCCGGCGTTAACGACACCGAACCCACCTCAGCCGACGCGTCATCCAGCGCCAGTTCCCGCCGGATTCGCTGCCAGAAATCCGGACTGCACACCGGGAACAGCCGCTCCTTGTAGAGCAGCTCGTAACTGAAGGCCGGCGACTCCGGTTTGATGGTAATAAAACAGTCCGCCACCCGGTCCGACAACACCGGATTCTCGCTGCTCATCTCCAGTGACAGCTCCACCTGCGGATGCGAGCGCTGCAGCTCCGGCAGCCTTGGAGCCAGCCAGCGCACCGCAAACGAGCTGAACACCGACAGCCGCAACCGCGACTCCTCATGCCCCAGCAACTGCTCACTGGCCCGCTCGATCTGCAACAGCGCGGAGCTGACCGCCTCCAGATACTGCCGGCCCTCTTCAGTCATCGCCAGATACCGCCCGGTGCGATTGAACAGGGTTTCCCCCAGGTAGGTTTCCAGCTGCTTGATCTGATGACTGACAGCGCTCTGGCTGACCGCCAGCTCTTCCGCCGCCAGCGAGAAGCTGTTGAGGCGGGCGACGGCCTCGAAGACCGGGAGGGATTTCAGTGGGGGTAGCTTCATTATCTAAATATCTAATGATTGGTGATTAAAGATCATTTTATCGGATATTAGCACAGCCCTAGAATGCCCCTCATTGCTCTTTGAACACGCCCAACGAAATGAGGCTGCCATCATGTCAGGAAAAACCGTAAACAGCGCCATCCTGTTGCTGGTGATCGGCAACGCCATGGCACTGATTTCAGACGTATTCATCAAGCTGCTGGAGCCGGGCGCGCCCATCTTCCAGTTTGCCTTCCTTCGCTGTGTGATCACCCTGCTGCTGTTGCTGCCGCTGGCCGGACAACTGAACCGCAAGGCCCTGTTCGCCGGTGTCGGAATCCACACCCTGCGGGCTCACATTCACCTGGCCGGCATCCTGTGCATGGTGGTAGCCCTGGGCCATTTGCCTCTGGCCACCGCCAACGCCATCTTCTACGCCGCCCCAATTCTGGTGATGGTGCTGTCCGTTTTCATCTTCCGGGAAAAACTGACACCGCTGAGCGTATTCGCCGTGTTCAGCGGCTTCACCGGCATCGTGGTGATCCTGCGCCCAATGGAGTTCAACTGGGCCGCCGTTGCCGCTCTGGCGTCTGCCTTTGCACTGGCCATCAACGCGGTAATGGTACGGCGGCTGCCGACACAGCAATCCACTGTCCACAAACTGTTTCTGAACTACGTGCTGATCCTGCCGGCCGCCGGCGCGCTGGCATGGTGGGAAGACGCCAGCTGGGACAGCACCATACTGATCAGCGCCCTGGGATCAGCGCTGTTTATCCTGGGGTACAACATCACCGTACTGCTGGCCTATCGTCAGGTGGATGCCAACCAGGTAACCAGCGCCGAATACACCGGGCTGATCTGGGCCGTGGGCATCGGCTGGATCTGGTTCGGCGAAGTGCCCGACCTGTACTTCCTGGCCGGCAGCATCATGATCGTGGTGCCCCTGATCATGATCGGGCTGAAGCACCGGCGCAGGGCGCCGGCTCGGGGCTTCAACCCCACCACTCAGCGGCGGGACGCCCCGATCAGCACCTGAGTATCACGGAGGCCCGCGCCCTGCGCTGCTCAGGTGTCGGGTTTCACCGTCGCGTGCAGGTGGGACTCGATGGCAAAGGTGTGAGAACAGTCGTCGCCCAGCCTTCTGAGCGAGTCCGCCAGGCGAAAGAGGTACTCGGAGTTGGGCCCACTCGGACCGACGGCTCTGGCAATCTGGCGTGCGATATCAACGTCCGCGGCTTCACCGAGAAAAGCCTCGTTGTCCTCGGTGGCAATGTAGACGAGGCCGTCAGTTTGACTGCCATCATCGAACGTCAACCCGACACTCAATCTCAGATACCCGTTTTTCTCACGGTGGTCCAGATGCTCAAACACGGCAGGAGAAACCCGGAAGGCCATACCCTTGCAGACAGCACCGGGTTTCTGGATCAGTGTGACGACCCGGCCCGGCGCCTCCGGCGTGCCACGATGGTCGTGTGAGCCCTGCCAGAACCGCCGGACCCAGCCATCAATCGATGCCGGGCGCTGCTCCAAAAAGGGGAAATCCACCTTATAGATCAGTGAGCCATACCCGAACAGCCAGATCGACTCCACGCCCTCAAAATTATGACGACGCCGGTTCAGTTCAATGGTATTGGCAGCCATAGCGGCCTCCTGGCGGGGTTGAGCAAACCGACTGTTACTCTAGGTCGAGGCGATAAAACCCGCAATACCGGTAAGCACGATTTCAGCGGCCATGGCCGACAGAATCAGCCCACTGATCTTGGACAGGATATTCAGGCCGGTTTTGCCGAGCACTTTCTCCAGATACCCCGACAACCGCAACAGAATCGCCAGAATCAGCAGCCCGGACACCAGGCCGAGCAGCCCACCGGCCACCTGCGGCACTGCCTTGAGCTCGGCCCCGTAGACCAGAATCGCACCGATGGTGGCCGGACCGATCATCACCGGAATCGCCAGCGGCACCACGGCAATGTCATCCCGATCCTCTTCCGGCAGACCGGTGGCATGGTTACGGGTGCCACTGGTGACCAGGCTGATGGCGGTCAGAAACAGCAGGCTGCCGGCACCGATGCGGAACGAGTTCAGGGTGATGCCAATGGCGCTGAACAACAGTGGGCCGGCAAAGAACAGTACCAGCCCGAGAATCAGGGCAGACACCGTGGAGCGGCGAATAATCGAGTTCTTCTCCGGCACCGGCAACCCCCGGGTCAGAGCCAGGAACATGGTCACCACAAAGAACGGCGCCAGCAGGAACAGGAAGCGAATGGTACTGCTGATGTAGGTACTGAAAAACACGTCAATCATTCGGAACATCCGGCCAGAGATCAAAGCGGTACAGCATAGCGACAGCGGTGCCCGGACGCCGTAAGGGACTGCCCCTATCGAGACGGCGCGACAAACACCCAGTTGGTGCCGACATCGTCGCATACGATGATGTCGGCATTGATCACCTCACACAGGGACAGGTCCTGTGGCAGGTTGTCGTGATAGCGGGCTTTGACTGCGAGGGTTTTTTTGTCCTGCTTGAGCAGGGTAAAGGTCTGCTCCATACGCCGGGCAAAGTCGATACCCGCGTCTTCGGTGGTGTGAAAGGCATGATAAAAGGCGGTGAAGCTCATGGTGTTGGCACCAAGGCCGATCTCCACCATCTTCGGTATGTAGCGATCATACGCGCCTGACAGGTAACGCCGGACCGCCTCCTGGTCACTGCGGTTGCCGGCAAACGGGGTAAGGCCGAGACGGTTATCCGGGCCCAGCACACCCTTTGCCAGGTTGCTGTTGGGCTGATTCGTGGCCAGTTCAAAATGGCGCTGTGGGCAGGTAATGCGCTGACCCTCCAGCCGGCAGCCGCTCAGTTGGCGGGCCGGATCGGGTCTTTCCGCCGGTTGCTCAGCGGCTGGTTCTGGTTTCGCTTGCGCGGGCGCTGGCGTCAACGACGTGCCGTCGATCTCCGGCACGTCAAGGCCAAGGCGAGCGGCAGGACGACGCAGCAGCAGCGCCTGCACCGCCGGGTCGTTGCGTTTGAAGTCGGTGAGCGAGGGCAACCCCGCGCCCTGCCCTTCACTGACCACTTTGCAGTACAGCGCCTCAAGTTCGGTTTTGGCGCTGTCCAGGCAGGCAGACCCGGTTGCACCGGCGGCCGTGGTGCAGAGCCCGAGCACCAGTAGCAGCAACGCCAGGCCCCTAGTCACCATCACGCTGTCCCAGCGCCACCCGCGCCATCAGGTCTTCCACCCGGCGGATGGTTTCGGCGTCGCCCTTCTTGCCCGTGAGCACCACCTGGGATCCGATGGTGGCCACGTACATCAGCAGGGACAGGTCGCGGATACGCTGGGGATTGCTGCTGAGCCGTTCATAGAGTTCACAGTTCTGACTGATCCGCGCTTCATCCACCTCGGTAACGAGATCCGCAGCGTAATCGTTCCGGCGGGCAAAATCCCGCACCGCCAGTTCCACCTGCAGGCGCCGGATGTTGCGGGAGGCATCGGTCAGCAGCAGCTCCAGAATCTGCCGCAGCTCGGTTTCCACATCCCCCCCTTTGGGCTTCCAGTACTGAAGTTCGTGGAGGCGGCGGTCTCGCCAGCGGTCGAGAAAGCTGACCACCAGATCCTCATGATCCCTGAAATGCCAGTAGAAACTGCCGCGGGTAACGCCAAGCTTCTTGGCCAGCGTCAGCACCCGCAGGTGACTGAAGCCGCCGGCCGCAATTTCTCCGGCCGCAGCATCCAGCCAGTCGTCGCGGGTCAGTTGCGCCTTCTCCGGCGTCTTGCGGCGGGAGCGTTTCGGCGGTTTGGCGTCCGTCATATTGGATTCTGGTCCTGCTGCTGGCGATTGGGAGTGGATTCTACATCAACGGCGGCCACAAGTTTGAAAGCGTTGACCCTGCCTGAAACATACATTAGTGTATGGACAAACAATACACCAGTGTATGGATAATTCAATACAGCGTCCGTGCACAACCCCGATTCAAACCGATGCCAATAACAGGGAGCTACCCTATGAGTACTGCCCATTACGATGTGAACGGCAACATCGCCGTCATTCGCCTCGACAACCCACCGGTCAACGGCCTCGGCTTCGACCTGCGCCGGGGCATCGTTGACGGCATCCGCCAGGCGGAAGCCGATGATGCCGTCCAGGCCGTGGTACTGATCGGCTCCGACCGCGCCTTCTCCGGCGGCGCCGACATCAGCGAGTTCGGCAGCGCCAAAGCCACCGCCGAGCCCAACCTGAACACCGTAATCAACTATGTCGAAAGCAGCCGCAAGCCGGTGATCGCGGCCATCAGCGGTGCCTGCATGGGCGGCGGTCTGGAGCTGGCCCTGGGCTGTCACTACCGCATTGCCAAACCGGACGCGCAGATCGCTCTGCCAGAAGTCAAACTGGGGCTGCTGCCCGGCGCTGGCGGTACCCAGCGTTTGCCCCGCGTGATCGGGGCCGAGCATGCCGTAAACATGATCGTCTCCGGCAGCGTTGTGCCTGCCAAACAGTTCAAGGGCAGCGCCCTGTTCGATGAGATTATCGACGGCGATCTGCTGGACGCCGCCATCGCCTATGCCACCAAGGTCGTCAGCGAAAACCTGCCACTGAAGAAAGTGCGTGACCTGAAAGCCAAACATCCGAATCCGGAAGGCTTCTTCATGTTCACCAAGAACACCGTCGGCGCCATGACCAAGAACTACCCGGCGCCGCTGAAGTGTGTCGAGGCCGTGAAAGCTGCGGTGACCCTGCCCTTCGACAAGGGCATGGAAGTCGAGCGCGAAGCGTTCGTTAACCTGATGCAGACTCCGGAATCCCGCGCTCTGCGCCACGCGTTTTTCTCCGAACGCCTGACCAGCAAGATTGCTGATGTGCCCTCTGACACACCGGTTCGCGACATCAAGAACGTGGGCGTGATCGGTGGTGGCACCATGGGTACCGGCATCAGCATCAACTTCCTCAACGCCGGCATCCCGGTGACACTGGTGGAAATGAAGCAGGAAGGTCTGGACCGTGGTGTCGCCGCCATCCAGAAAGTCTACGAAAGCCAGGTCAAGAAAGGCCGCATGAGTGAAGACAAGGCCAAAGCCAAATTGGCGCTGCTCAAACCCTCCCTCACCTATGACGACCTCAGCGACGTCGACCTGGTGATCGAGGCGGTGTTCGAGGAAATGGGTGTCAAACAGTCCGTGTTCGAGAAACTGGACGAAGTATGCAAGCCCGGCGCCATCCTGGCCTCCAACACCTCGACGCTGGACCTGAACAAGATCGCCAGCTTCACCAGGCGCCCGGAAGACGTCATCGGCCTGCACTTCTTCAGCCCGGCCAACATCATGAAGCTGCTGGAAGTGGTGCGTGGCGAGAAGACCGCCAAGGACGTACTGGCCACCGCCATGAAACTGGCCAAAGCCATCCGCAAGACCGCCGTGGTTTCCGGCGTTTGCGACGGCTTTATCGGTAACCGCATGATCAACCAGTACCAGCGCGAAGCCCTGCTGATGCTGGAAGAAGGCGCCAGCGTCCAGCAGATCGACAAGGCCATCGAGAAGTTCGGCTTTGCCATGGGCCCGCTGCGCATGGCCGACCTCGCCGGCGGGGACATCGGCTGGGCCATCCGCAAGCGCCAGTACGAGGAAAACCCGGACATGGTGAAGATGGTGGTCGCCGACCGCATCTGTGAAATGGGCCGCTATGGCCAGAAGACCGGCGCCGGTTTCTACCGCTATGAGCCCGGCAACCGCAACGCCCTGCACGATCCCGAAGTAGACAAGGTCGTGGACGAAGTCCGCGCCGAGCTGGGCATCACCCCGCGCCAGATCAGCAACCAGGAAATCGTCGAGCGTTGTGTCTATGCCCTGGTCAACGAAGGCGCCCAGATTCTGGACGAAGGCATCGCCCAGCGCGCCTCCGACATCGACATGGTGTACCTGACCGGTTACGGCTTCCCCGTGTTCCGCGGCGGCCCCATGCGTTACGCCGAGGAAGTCGGGCTACCCAACGTGGTGCGCGCCATGCAGGCCTTCACCGAAGACCGCCACACCCAGCCAGGTTTCTGGGAGCCAGCGGCGCTGCTGGCCAGGCGCGCTGAGGAAGGCAAGGGTTTCGACGCTAAATAACCGGTCCGCGAATTGATCCGGGGCTGCCTATCCCTTATCGAAGGACCGCAGCCCCGACCTGAGGAGAATTGTTATGTCTAATGATGTTGTCATCGTATCCACCGCCCGCACGCCCCTGGCCAAATCCTGGCGCGGCGGCCTGAACATGACCCACGGTGCGACCCTCGCGGGCCACGCCATCCAGCACGCGGTCGAGCGCTCGAAAGTCGACCCCAACGAAATCGAAGACGTGCTGATGGGCTGTGCCCTGCCGGAAGGTTCCACCGGTAACGACGTGGCCCGGATGGGTGCAATCCGTGCCGGCCTGCCGGTCTCCGTGGCGGGCGCGACCATAAACCGCTTCTGCTCGTCCGGCTTGCAGGCAATTGCCATGGCCGCTCATCACATTGCCGTTGACCGGGTACCGGTAATGGTTGCTGGCGGCGTGGAATCGATCTCAACCGTTCAGGCCAGCGTGAACCAGAACTACTTCATGGAACCCTGGCTGGCAAAGAACAAGCCGGAACTCTACTGGTCCATGCTGGACACCGCCGAGACCGTGGCCAAGCGTTACGGCATCAAGAAAGAAGACATGGACGAGTACGGCGTTCGCAGCCAAAACCTGGCTGATCAGGCTCGTCAGGACGGCAAATTCGACGACGAAATCGTACCGATCAGCACCACCATGGGTGTTGCCGACAAGGCCACCGGTCAGCTCAGCAGCCAGGAAGTGACCGTCAGCCAGGACGAAGGCATTCGCCCCGGTACCAACCTGGAAGGCGTCAGCAAAATCCGCTCCGCGATGGAAGGCGGCGTGGTCACCGCCGGCAACGCCAGCCAGTTCTCCGACGGTGCTTCGGCCTGTGTGCTGATGGACAGCAAAATTGCCGAACAGCGCGGCGCGACTCCGCTGGGTATCTTCCGTGGCTTCGCCGTGGCCGGTTGTGAACCGGACGAAATGGGCATCGGCCCGGTATTCGCGGTACCCAAACTGCTCAAGCGCGCCGGCCTCACGGTCGACGACATCGGCCTGTGGGAACTCAACGAAGCCTTCGCCGTTCAGGTTCTGTACTGCCAGCGCAAACTGGGCATCCCGATGGACCGCCTGAACGTCAACGGCGGCGCCATCGCCGTCGGTCACCCCTACGGCACCACCGGTTCCCGCCTGGTCGGCCACGCCCTGATCGAAGGCAAGCGCCGTGGCGTTAAATACGTCGTTGTTACCATGTGCGTCGGCACCGGTATGGGTGCGGCCGGTCTGTTTGAGGTTGCCTGAGGCCTGAGTGCACGGCGGAGCCCAAGCGTCACATGGATGTGCCGAAGGAGCGTGTTTTGAAAGGGGATATACCTGGTCGGCGCCACTCTCGGGCTTGAAGACGCGCTATCCCAAACTCTAAGGCGGCTCCTAAATAAGGAGCCAACGACCTCAACCAACAGAAGAGGTGCACCATGGATCTGAATTACACCCCGGAACAAGAGGCCTTCCGCGCCGAAGTTCGACAGTTTCTGGCAGACAACCTGCCAGACGACATCCGCGAACGGGTGCAGAAACGCCTACGCCCAGACAAAGCCATGACCGAGCGCTGGCAGAAAATCCTGTTTGATCAGGGCTGGGGCGCCTCCACTTGGCCGAAAGAATACGGCGGGACCGGCTGGAGCCCGATTGAGCAGATCCTCTTCGAGGAAGAATGTGCTCTCGCTGGCGCTCCTCGCCAGCTCGACTTCGGCCTGCGCATGGTCGCGCCGGTGATCATGACGTTCGGTAATGACGCGCAGAAACAGCGCTTCCTGCCGGGCATTCTCAGTGGTGAAGACTGGTGGTGCCAGGGCTATTCCGAGCCCGGTGCCGGTTCAGACCTGGCCTCGCTACGCACCTCCGCCAAACTCGAGGGCGACCACTACGTGGTCAACGGCCAGAAAACCTGGACCACCCTGGGCCAGCATGCGGACTGGATTTTCTGCCTGGTGCGCACCAGCACTGAGGGTAAACCGCAGCAGGGCATCTCCTTCCTGTTGATCGACATGAACACCCCCGGCATCGAGGTTCGGCCCATCATCATGCTGGACGGTGAGCATGAGATTAACGAGGTCTACTTCGACAACGTGAAGGTACCCGCGGAAAACCTGATCGGCGAAGAAAACCACGGCTGGACCTACGCCAAGTTCCTGCTGGGTCATGAGCGCACCGGCCTGGCCAACGTTGGTCAGTGGAAGGCGTTGATGAAGCGCCTCACGGCCGCGGCGCGGGAAGAGCAGGATGGCCAGCGGCCGCTGATCGAGAATACCCGCTTCCGCGACCGCCTGGCACAGCTGGATATGGAACTGCGGGCTCTGGAGCTGACCGTGTTGCGGGTGCTCACGGACAAGCGCGGTCCCGGGCCACAGGCGTCGATCCTGAAAATTCGCGGTACCGAGATTGGTCAGCAGCTGTTTGAAATGCTGATGGAGGCCACCGGCCAGGATGCCATCGCCCATATTCCGGACGCGCTGGAACTGGACTACAACGGCCCGCGCAGCGGTTCGATCGATGCCACCCCCGCCGCCGGCGATTACTTCAACATGCGCAAGCTGTCGATCTTTGGCGGGTCCAACGAGATCCAGCGCAATATCATCGCGCAACTCGTGCTGGGTCTGTAACCCATTCGGCAGCCTCGAAGTCTGGAGATAATTTTATGAATTTTGATCTGACCGAAGAACAGCAAATGCTGAGCGATTCTCTGCGCCGCTTTGTGACCAACGAATACAGTTTCGAAAAGCGCGGGAACATCATCCATTCCGGGTACGGCACCGATGCCGCCACCTGGTCCGCGCTGGCGGAGATGGGCCTGCTCGGGTTTACCTTTCCGGAAGACTACGACGGGCTGGGCGGCAACGCCATCGACACCCTGGTGGTGATGGAGAATCTCGGCCGCGGCCTGGTGGTGGAACCCTACCTGGCCACCGTGGTGCTCGCCGGCGGGCTGATCCGCGACGCCGGAAACGAGGCCCAGAAAGCCGACATCCTGCCCGGCATCGCCAGCGGTGAACGGCTGCTGGCCCTGGCCCATAGTGAGCCTGGGGCACGCTACAACCTTAGCCATGTGCGGACCTCCGCCCGTAAAGACGGCGACCGGTTCCTGATCAGCGGCCAGAAAACCGCAGTGTTGCACGGTGGCCAGGCCAGCCAGCTGATTGTTTCCGCGCGCACCCGTGGTGACGTCAACGAGGAAGCCGGGCTGTCCCTGTTTCTGGTGGATCGCCATGCCAACGGTGTCACCGTGGATGACTTTGCCACCCACGATGGCCACCGCACTGCCGAGATACGGTTCAACAAGGTGGCGGTCAGCGCCGACAACCTGATTGGCACCTTGGGAGAAGCCTTCCCGATCATCGAGAAAACGGTGGACCTGGGCATTGCCGCGCTGTGTGCCGAAGCTGTTGGCGCCATGGAAGCCATGAACGCCGCGACGCTGGAATACATCAAGACCCGCAAGCAGTTCGGCGTGCCCATCGGTAAGTTTCAGGCGCTCCAGCATCGTATGGCGGACATGTTTATCCACACCGAGCAGGCCAGAACGATGGCCATTCTCGCCGCCAGCGAAGCGGACTCCGGTGACCGCGCCCGCCGCCGTGAAGCCGTTTCCATGGCCAAGACCCTGGTGGGCCAGGCTGCACGGTTTGTGGGGCAGGAAGGGGTACAATTGCACGGTGGTATGGGCGTGACCGACGAGATGTTCGCCGCCCACCTGTTCAAGCGCCTGACCCTGATCAACCTGCTGTTCGGCGATGCCGATCATCACCTGGCACAGGTCAGCGACGGCTTGCTGGCGAAGACCGCCTGAACCCTCAAGGAGAGCATGATGAGTGTAAAACAGTTACTGGACCTGACCGGCAAGGTCGCCTTCATCACCGGCGGCTCCCGCGGCCTGGGCCTGCAGATGGCGGAAGCCCTGGGTGAACTGGGGGCAAAGATCGCCATCAGCGCCCGCAAGCAGCACGAACTGGATGAGGCCAAGGCACATCTGGAGAGCCAAGGCGTGACAGTGGTGACCATCGCCGCCGATCTCGGCAATCTGGAAGGCATTCCCAAAGTGGTGGATCAGGTCGTCGAACAGCTGGGGGACATCGACATCCTCATCAACAACGCGGGCGCCACCTGGGGTGCACCGGCAGAGGACTACCCGGCGGAAGGCTGGATGAAGGTGATGAACCTGAACGTCAACGCAAGCTTCTTTCTCACCCAGACCGTCGGCAAGCGCTGCATGATTCCCCGCAACACCGGCAAGGTGATCAACATCGCCTCCATCGCGGGCCTGTCCGGCAACCCGGAGGGGATGAAAACCATCGCCTACAACACCAGCAAAGGTGCCATGGTGAACTTCACTCGTGCGCTGGCGTCCGAATGGGGCCACTACAACATCAACGTGAACGCTCTGTGCCCGGGCTTCTTCCCGTCAAAGATGTCTCAGGGCCTGCTGGATGCTCAGGGCGAAACCATGCTGCAGCGTATTCCGTTGAACCGCTTTGGTGGCGAGGAGGACCTGAAAGGCGCTGCGGTACTGCTGGCCTCCGAGGCCGGGCGGCATATTACCGGGCAGTGCCTGGCTGTGGATGGAGGCACCCTGGTGAGTTAATCGCTGGGCTTACCGGTCAGTTGCAGACAGTAAAAAGGGGCCTCTTGGCCCCTTTTTACTGACGTTTCTCACGTTCTACCGGAATTCCTCAGGCGCTGGCAGCGACCCTGTCACCTGCCAGTTCGCCTGCCGGCTCACACACATACTGCGCCGCATCAAACCGCTTGGTCTGCTGGCGGAACTGCCACGTGAAGCCCGGCCACAGGGTGGTGTTCTTGCCATTTTCATTGACGTACCAGCTCTTGCACCCGGTCTGCCACACCGACTCACCCAGCTTGGCGTGAATGGAGGCGTTGTACTGGCTGAGCGCGTCTTCCTTCACTTCCACGCTCTTCCAGCCGTGCTTGTCCATCTTCTTCAGGGCATCCATCACGTACTGGATCTGGCTTTCGATCATGTACACCATGGAGCTGTGACCGAGGCCGGTGTTCGGTCCCATCAGCATGAAGAAGTTGGGGAAACCGGCAATAGCGCTGCCCTTGTAGGCTTCCGCGCCGTCTTTCCAGGCGTCCAGCAGATCCTCGCCATTGCGGCCGTAGACCATACCAGCGGGAATCGGGTCCTGGGCCTTGAAGCCGGTGCCGTAGATGATGCAGTCCACTTCCCGCTCGTTGCCGTTATTGTCGACAATCACGTTGCCGCGCACTTCGCGGATGCCGTCGGTGAGCACGTCCGTATTGTCCTGGGCCAGCGCCGGGTAGTAGTTGTTGGAGATCAGCACCCGCTTGCAGCCGAAGTGGAAGTCCGGAGTCACTTTTTTGCGCAGTTCCTTGTCCTTGATCTGGTTCCGAATGTGACGACGGGCCTGCAACTCGCCGATCTTGAGGATGCGGGGGTTACCGACAAAACCCAGCACCCGCGCTTCCAGCATCCAGTAGATACTCTGGCGGAAGGCGTTGAGGGTCTGCGGGAACTTGCGGAACATCAGCTTTTCCAGCGGACGGATCTCGCGGTCCGGCTTGGGCACAATCCACGGCGGCGTGCGCTGGTACAGATCCAGATGGCCAGCCTCTTTGGCCACTTCCGGCACGAACTGAATGGCCGAGGCGCCGGTGCCGATCACCGCCACCCGTTTGCCTTTGAAGTCGTAGCTGTGGTCCCAGTCCTGGGAGTGGAAACTGGTGCCGGTGAAGGTTTCGATGCCTTTGACGTTCGGGTACGCGGGGGTGCTCAGGCCACCCATGCCGGACACCACGATGTCAGCCTTGAACGAGCTGAACTTCGGCAGCTCCTTATCCTTGCGATCCAGCTTGTCGCCGGGATTCAGGCCCTTGTTCTGCATGTAGGCCCAGAGCTTCGGGCTGTCGCAGGTTTCCACCGTCCAGCTCTGGGTTTTCTCGTCAAAGCGGGCGCCGGCCACGTGGGTGTTCAGTTTGATGTGCTTGGTCAGCCCGTACTTTTCGGCACAGCGCTTGAGATACGCTTTGATCTCTTTCTGCTGGGCGTACATGCGGCTCCAGTCAGGATTCTGTTCAAACGAGAACGAGTACAGGGCGGATTGCACGTCACAGGCACAACCCGGGTAGTGATTCTCATGCCAGGTGCCGCCGATGTCGTCACTCTGTTCGAGAATGACGAAGTTGTCGTAACCCGCTTCCTTGAGTTTGATGCCCATGCCCAGCCCGGAGAAACCGGTACCGATAATGGCAATCTGTGCTGACTGATTCATAACCCTACCTCATTGTTCGCTGGCCATTCGGCCTTGCCTGTTGTTGTCTGTTTCGCCATGATGATTGACGGTATACACATGTATACACAACCAAGTAGACAGATGTATACTTTTTGAATTCAGAAAGGCCTCGTTTGGCCCAAGGAGACAACGGTTTGTCCCGACTCCACGGACCACGCGGGCAGGTCGAGCCGGGCCGTTGGGGCTTCCGAAAACCGCTGCAAGTACGTCCATGTACGCTTGCTCTCCGCCATCCATGGCTACGAGCATTTTCGGAATGCCCCAACGGCCCAACTCAACCATCAAACTTGGGTGGGAACTGTATGAACGTTTTGACTGGCGGGAAATTGAAACTGGTGCAGGCGGGCCTGCGCCTGATCACCGAAACCCGCAGCCTGACCTCGCTGGGCCTGCGGGAACTGGCCCGTGAGGCCGGACTGAATCCCAATACCTTCTATCGCCATTTCAAGAATCTCGACGAGTTCGGGCTGCAGGTTCTGGGGTACATCGCCGAGGACATGAAATCCGGTGTGCGGGAATTGCGGCGGATGGCGGCCAGTTCGGAGCAGGCGTCTCACGATACGGTGACTTTTGTGTACCGCTATTTCCAGTCCAATCCGGCCGCCACCACCGTCGCCGTCCGGGAACTGCATGGGCCCTCACCGCTGTTGCGGCGGGCGCTGGAAGCGCAGTTGAACGCCAGCGCCCGGGAAATGGCTGAAGACATCATCGACCGCCAGCTGGTCAGCGCCGTGCCGCCGGAGACCATCCATGAAATTTCCCGCATGACCATTCGCTACATTCTGATCCGCGCCATGGATTACATCGAAAAGCCGGAACAGCGGGAGAGCATTCAGCGGGAGACCGAGCGCTTTATCAACCGCCAGTTCCGCGGCGCCATGCTGGATAATCTGTCGCAGACCGAGGTGGAATCGCTGGCACAGTCCCGGGTTTGAGTGTCGGGCCGGGGTGTTTTCAACAACTCCGGGCAGATCTGGCAGCTTGAACTAGTATAGGGTTATTCAACGACTTGGTTCATCGGGCAATCCGGAGGTTGTACCCATCATGAAAATCGGAATTCCCAAGGAAATTTTCACGGATGAGCGCAGAGTGGCGGCCACGCCGCCGTCGGTCCACAAGCTTATCGGCCTCGGTTACGAGGTCGTTGTGGAGGCCGGCGCCGGCGAAGCCGCGCACTACGCCGATGACGCATACGAGAAAGTGGACGCCGTCATCGCCGCTGACACCACCGCCCTGTGGCAGCAGGCGGACGTGATCCTCAAGGTGCGTGCGCCCATGGACAACCCCGCCCTGGGCAAGCACGAAGTGGATCTGATGAAAGAAGGCGCGTTCCTGGTCAGCTACCTCTGGCCGGCACAGAACGCCGAGCTGCTGGAAAAACTCGCGGCCCGCAAGATCACCTCGTTTGCCATCGACAGCCTGCCCCGCATCAGCCGCGCCCAGAAAATGGATGCGCTCAGCGCCATGGCCAACATTGCCGGCTACCGGGCGGTGATCGAGGCGGCCAATAATTTCGGACGTTTCTTTACCGGGCAGGTCACCGCGGCGGGCAAGGTGCCGCCGGCGAAAATCATGGTGATCGGTGCCGGTGTCGCGGGTCTGGCGGCGATTGGCGCGGCCAACAGCATGGGCGCTGTAGTAAGGGCCTTTGATACCCGGCTGGAGGTAAAGGAACAGGTCGAGAGCATGGGCGCCGAGTTCCTGATGCTGGATTTCGCGGACGAGGACGGCAGCGGCTCCGGCGGCTACGCCAAGCAGATGAGCGACGAGTTCATCAAAGCGGAAATGGCGCTGTTTGCGGAGCAGGCAAAGGAGGTGGATATCATCATCACCACCGCGCTGATTCCCGGCAAGCCGGCCCCCAAACTGATCACCGAAGCCATGGTGAAATCCATGAAGCCGGGCAGCGTGATTGTCGACCTGGCCTCAGAGCGTGGCGGCAACTGCGAAGCCACCGAACCGGGCAAGGTGGCCACCAAGCACGGCGTTACCGTGATTGGTTACACCGACCTGCCCAGCCGCATGGCCAAGGTGGCCAGCGATCTCTACGCCACCAACCTGGTCCACCTGATGACCGAGCTGACGCCGGAGAAAGACGGCAAGCCGGTGGTGGATATGGAAGACACGGTGATTCGTGGTCTGACGGTGGTGAACGATAAAGACATCACGTGGCCACCGCCCCAGCCGGAGGCACCAGCCCAGCCTCAGCACAAGCCGGGTACAGAAGAGCCGTCTCCGGCCGAGGTCCAGGCAAAGAAGGAAGCCGCTGAACAAGCCGCCAGGAAAAAGAGCCTGATTGGCAAGGTGGCCCTGCTGGCGGTCACGGTGTTTGCGCTTTACGGCGTTGGCGCCCACGCGCCGGAAAGCTTCCTGAGCCACTTCACCGTATTCGTGCTGTCCTGCTTCATCGGCTGGCAGGTGATCTGGAACGTAACGCCATCCCTGCATACGCCGCTAATGAGTGTGACCAATGCCATCAGCGGCATCATCGTGATTGGCGCCATACTGCATCTTGCCCAGGCGGAAAGCTTTGTCGTCGGGATTTTGGCTTTTATTGCCGTACTGATTGCCAGTATCAACATCGGCGGGGGCTTCTACGTCACCCATCGCATGCTCAAAATGTTCCGCAAGTAGGAGGCGCCCAACATGAGTACAGGAATGGTGAGCGTGGCCTACGTGGTCGCGAGTGTGTTGTTTATCCTTAGCCTGGGTGGCCTCAGCCACCAGGAATCTGCCCGCCGCGGTAACCTATACGGTGTCGCCGGGATCATCATCGCTGTGGGTGCCACCCTGGCGAGCTTTGGCAGCGACGGCGGCATCATCGCCATTGCGATTGCCATACTGATTGGTGCCGGTATCGGCATCCCCATTGCCAACAAGGTGGAAATGACCCAGATGCCCCAGCTGGTAGCCCTGCTGCACAGCTTTGTGGGCCTGGCTGCGGTTCTGGTGGGCTTCTCAGGCTACATTGAACCGCTGGTTGCCACTACTGGCACCGAGCACACCATCCATCTGGTGGAAGTTTTTCTGGGCATCTTTATCGGTGCTGTGACCTTCACCGGTTCGCTGGTTGCCTGTGGCAAGCTGGATGGCCGCATCGACAGCAAGGCGCTGACCCTGCCAGGCCGGCATCTGATGAACCTGGCGGCCATCATCGCCTGCGTGGTGCTGGGCAGCTGGTTCCTGGGCACCGACAGCACGGGCCTGGGCATTCTCTATCTGGTCATCATGACGGTGATCGCCTGCGTGCTGGGCGTGCACCTGATCATGGCCATCGGAGGTGCCGACATGCCGGTAGTGGTGTCCATGCTCAACAGCTATTCCGGGTGGGCGGCGGCCTCGATCGGTTTCATGCTGGGCAACGACCTGCTGATCGTGGTGGGTGCCCTGGTGGGCAGCAGCGGTGCCATTCTCAGCTACATCATGTGCAAGGCCATGAACCGGTCATTCATCAGTGTGATCCTCGGTGGCTTTGGCCAGACCACCAGCAGCGCAAGCGCTGCCGATCCGGATCAGACCGTCCATGAGTCCAGTGCGGATGATGTGTGCGAGGAACTGCGCAACGCCGATTCAGTGATCATCGTGCCCGGTTACGGCATGGCCGTGGCCCAGGCCCAGAACGGCGTCAGCGAAATGACCAAAATCCTGCGGGAGCGTGGTGTGAATGTGCGGTTTGGCATCCACCCGGTCGCTGGTCGCCTGCCCGGCCACATGAACGTGCTGCTGGCGGAAGCCCACGTGCCCTATGACATCGTTCTGGAAATGGACGAGATCAACGACGACTTTCCAAGCACCGACGTGGTGCTGGTGATCGGTGCCAACGACACCGTCAACCCGGCCGCAGCGGAAGATCCCGGCAGCCCGATTGCCGGCATGCCGGTGCTGGAAGTGTGGAAATCCCGACAGGTGGTTGTCCTCAAGCGGGGCATGGCCACCGGCTATTCCGGTGTGGAAAACCCGCTGTTCTTCAAGGACAACACCCGCATGCTGTTTGGCGATGCCAAGGACAGCATCGACAAACTGGTGACCGGGCTAAGAGGCTGACGCGCCGGCACCGTTGGGTCTGACGACGGCTCAACGGTGCCATTTTCAACGGCGCGGCGGAAGGGGAGGCTCAGTACAGTTTGGCCAGGGACTTCTTGGCGAACGCTTCCACGTCGTTAAGCCGACCTTCTTTCACTTTCACCAGCCATTCCGGGTCCTGCAGCAAGGCGCGGCCGACCGCGATCAGCTCGAACTCGTGATTGTTCATGCGCTCCACCAGTTCATCAATGCCAGACTGTTCCACCGCCTCCTTTTTGCTCGCGAAGGTGCCGCTGATGAAGTCTTCGGTCAGGCCCACACTGCCCACCGACATGGTCGGCTTGCCGCTCAGTTTCTGGGTCCAGCCCGCCAGATTGAGGGTGGAACCTTCGAATTCCGGCTCCCAGAAACGGCGTGTGGAGGCGTGGAAAATGTCGACACCGGCGTCTACCAGAGGCTTGAGAAACTGCGCCAGCTCTTCCGGGGTGTTGACCAGTTTCGCTTCGTAGTCCTGCTGCTTCCACTGGGAGAACCGCAGCATGATCGGGTAATCCGGGCCCACGCGATGGCGTACGGCTTCGACAATTTCCACCACAAAACGTAGACGGTTTTCCATGCTGCCGCCGTACTCGTCGTCTCGCTGGTTGGTGCCCGCCCACAGGAACTGATCCAGCAGGTAACCGTGGGCGCCGTGGATCTCGACGCCGTCAAAGCCCAGTGCTTTGGCGTCCTGGGCGGCATCGGCGAAGGCGGTGATCACGTCGTCAATGTCGCCCTTGCTCATGGCCTTGCCGTTGGGCTTGCCCGGTGCGAACAGGCCGGACGGGCTGTAACCGGGCACGGAGGGATCCGGCTCAACACCTTCCTTGCGCACCGCACCCACGTGCCAAAGCTGAGGGAAAATGGCGCCGCCGGCTTCGTGAACGGCATCAACTACGCTTTTCCAACCGGCGAGGGATTCGTCGCCGTGGAAGAAAGGCACATTCGGGTAGCCGTTGGCACCCGGGTGATTCACGGTGGTGCCCTCGGTGATCAGCAGGCCAACCCCGTTCTCGGCACGGCGGCGATAGTACGCCACCACATCATCACCGGGGACATTGCCCGGGGAGAAGTTGCGGGTCATCGGGGCCATGGCCACGCGGTTGCGCAGCGTCAGGTTGTGAATTTCAAACGGTTCAAACATGGGACCGAGATTCATGCTCATGGACTATAGCAACCTCATCAATTTGGTTTCGTAAAGCAACCCTATTGAATCTGGTTTTAAAATGCAACCCTATTCTGTACACTCCGAAGCATGGCCAGAAAACGTTTTGATGATTCCAATTGCTCCGTTGCCCGCGCCCTTAATGAGGTGGGTGACTGGTGGTCGCTGCTGATCGTGCTGCATGCCATGCACGGCACACGGCGTTTCGTGGACTTTCAGCAGGAACTGGGCATTGCCCGCAACATCCTCTGTGACCGTCTGGCTCGGCTGGTGGACAACGAAGTTCTGAAAAAAGTGGATGTGGGCGAACACGGCTCCCGCTTTGAATACCGCTTGACCGAAAAGGGTCGTGACCTGTTCCCGATCGTGATTGCCCTGCGCCAGTGGGGCGACAAATGGAATCCCGCGCCGGATCAGGCGCCACTGGACCTGAGAGACCGTGAAACCGGCCGCACCATACTGCCGGTGGATGTCCGTGACGCTGACGGCAAGCCGCTGACCGTACGTGACGTCTTTGTGCCGGGCGATAACATCGGCCAGCTCAAACCATCGGACAGCAAAAAGAAGACTGGCTGACAATCCGCAGAAGGCCCCCAGCTGCCGTTTTTTTGAGTTGAATCAATCTCTCCGTGAGCTATTGAGCCACGGGCCCGCGCACTTGCTCTACATCAAGTTCTCTCCCGCGGTTGTCCTTAACCTGTAGCCATCGACTATTCAGGTTCAAGGAGATTGTGATGTCCCGTGCATTTACCCTCAGCGCTCTGGCTGCCGGCTTACTGGCGATGGCGCCCATTGTCCAGGCTTATGAAGCCGGTGATTTCATGGTGCGGATCGGTCCCGCCCACGTGGCGCCGGATGATTCCAGCAGCGATCTTGCCTTTGCCGGCAAAGGCCCTCTTGCGGGCCAGGATCTGGCGCTGCCAGGCACCGGTGTGGCGGTCGACAGTAACAACCAGCTGGGCATCACCGCCACCTATATGGTGACCTCCCACATCGGTATCGGCGTGCTGGGTGCCACTCCGTTCAAGCACAACATCAGCGGCGCCGATGGCCTGGAAGGCTTTGGCAAACTGGCAGAAACCAAACATCTGCCACCGACGCTGACCTTGCAGTACTTCCCCATGGACAGCGCATCGCGGCTGCAACCCTACGCCGGCGTGGGCGTGAACTACACCACCTTCTTCGAGGAAAAAACCACCGGCACGCTCAACACGGTGATCGACTCGGTGGCACAGGCCAACTTCGGCACACCGGCCGGCACCGTGGACGGTTCGAAACTGGATCTGGATGACAGTGTCGGGGTCGCCCTGGAGCTGGGCGTGGACTACATGCTGAGCGAGAATTTCGGTCTGAACGCGGCCATCTGGTGGGTGGATCTGGAGACCGACGCCACCATCACGGCGCTGGCGGGTGATGTGGAAGTGGGTGAAATCACCACCGAGGTTGAAATCGACCCGATGGTTTACATGGCGGGGTTCATCTACCGGTTCTGATCCAACCGGGCCAGATCCGGACAAAAAAAAGGGAGCCATACGGCTCCCTTTTTCTAACTGCGGTTTTAGAGTCTGGAGATGATCAGAAGCTCTTGCTCCAGCCCAGCCAGAACTCGGTCTTGTCCTTTTCTGCATTGTCCTCGTCAGCGTACTCAAAGTTGAAGCTGACTTCACCGAATTCACCGGCATCCTTGGCAATACCCGCGGCATAGTGGGTGTAGCTCGCGTTTTCAAAACCGGGGTCACCGTCCACGTCAAAGTCGTAGTAGCCCGCGGTCAGACTCAGGCTGAAATCGTTCGCCAACGGCACGCCAGCGGACAGGTAGTAGTAGATGTCACCAGCGTCGAAGGTCGCATCCTGGTTTTCACTGTGCACGGTGTATGCCACACCAGCGGCGAACATGCTGTAGCTGAGCTCACCATAGATCTCGCCGAAGTCGATGTTGGTTTGCTCATCCGGGTAGGCGTAGAAGATGTAGCCCACGTCATAACCGAGACCTTCAACTTCACCTGCGAAACCGGCATACAGGTCGAGCTCGTAAGTCGCGTCAGTGCCGAAGTCGACTGTAGATGCCCAGCTTCCAACGTACAGGCCGGACTCGTCGGCGTAATCGATGCCACCCTGAACGGCTGCTGCACCGTCGGTCTGAGTCACGCCACGGAAGATGTAGTTACTGACAACACTAACGTTGGCTGTGGTTTCTGCAGAGGCTACTGAAGGAACGGCAACGGCTCCGATGACACCAGCGCTCAACAAGGAAACCATCATTCGAAGGGATTGCTTTTTCATTGGACCACCTTAAAGGTTACAGTTTGGAAACACTCCTCTAAGGCTGAGCAACGACCGTGCCAAAACTTAATAAACTTTAAAAACAATAACTTGAGTAATTATGACGACCGCGTCATAGATTTGTAATACTGCCGAGCGCACTGTTTCAGGTCATGCGCTCCACAAACTGGCAAAATCGCGCACCATTGGATTGCACATAAAAAAGCCGTCGAGTTCAGAGCCTCGACGGCTTTTTAACAGCGCCCTGTGGATCAGGCGCTTTCACGTTGGGGTGAGCGCCTCGCCTGGCCGCCACCGCCGTTCTGGCCGCGACCACCACTGCGACCGCCGGGCTTGGGGCCAAAGCTGCGGCCATTGCCGCCGGGCTTACCGTTACCACCGCCATTACCGTTGCGATTGCGCGCACGGCTGGGATCGGCTTTGGCCTTCGGCTTGAGCGGCAGGTTGTTGGTCGGCTCAAAGCCTTCCATGCTCTTGCGCGGCAACTGCTTCTTGATCAGCCTTTCGATACCCGCGAGCATCTTGCCTTCGTCGGCACTGACCAGCGACAACGCGTGGCCGCTTTCGCCAGCACGACCGGTGCGGCCGATACGGTGCACGTAATCTTCCGGCACATTAGGCAGCTCAAAATTCACTACCTGGGGCAGCTGCTTGATATCGAGACCACGCGCAGCGATATCGGTTGCCACCAGCACCCGCACTTCGCCAGCCTTGAAATCCGCCAACGCGCGGGTACGGGCCCCCTGGGACTTGTTGCCATGAATGGCAGCGGCGGTGATGCCGTCTTTCTCCAGTTTCTGGGTCAGGCGGTTGGCACCGTGCTTGGTACGAGTAAACACCAGTACCTGTTCCCAGCTGTTATCACGTACCAGCTTGCTGAGCAGAGCGGTTTTCTGGCTCTGATCGACCGGATACACAGACTGAATAATGTTTTCCGCCGACGTGTTGCGGGCAGCGACTTCGACCTGCACCGGATTATTCAGCAGACCTTCCGCCAAGCCGCGGATCTCGCTGGAGAAAGTGGCAGAAAACAGCAGGTTCTGGCGTTTCGCCGGCAGCAACGCAAGAATCTTGCGGATGTCGCGGATAAAACCCATGTCCAGCATGCGGTCGGCTTCGTCCAGCACCAGGAATTCCACTTCGTTGAAGCGCACGGCATTCTGCTGGTACAGATCCATCAACCGGCCCGGTGTTGCCACCAGAACGTCAACGCCTTTGCGCAACTTCATCATCTGCGGATTGATTTTGACGCCACCGAAAACCACCGCGGCCTTGGTGGGAATGTATTTGCTGTAAAGATTCACGCTATCGTGAACCTGTGCTGCCAGCTCCCGTGTCGGCGTCAGAATCAACGCGCGGGGGCCTTTACCACTGCGCGGGTTTTCACCCAGGCGCTGCAGGATCGGCAAGGTAAACCCGGCAGTTTTACCGGTGCCCGTCTGGGCCGCAGCCATCACATCGCGACCCGACAGCACCGCAGGAATGGCCTGAAGCTGAATGGGCGAAGGGGTATCGTAACCCTGATCGGAAGTGGCACGGACGAGCTGCTCGGACAAACCGAGGGAAGAAAAATTCATATAAGTACTCTTGATTAATTCTGCCTCCACGAACACCGTCTTCGGCGAATGCGGGCAGATGCCATGAAAACTCATGGAAAAAAAGACGACTACGGTCACGCGCCGGTAACGGGGTGACGTCCTCTGACAGGTCGTATCGGATGGGTCGCAAAGCGGCACTGGGCCGGAGACTGCGGAAATCCTTAGAGGCAGGATGAGGGCACGTTAACAGAGGGCCCGCTAAATAGCTATAGGTGCTTTTCAGTAGGCCGCTATTTATTTTTCACGCAATGCCGCAGTTCCAGCCAGATCACCCAAGCCCGATTGTGAGGATGGAAGCGACCACGCTGGCAAGAACCAGTGCGCTCAATGACAACATCAGGCTCCACCGCAGCGAGGCATCTCGCGCCGGGTAACCGGTCAGCCGCTCCATGATCAGCGCGTTGGCCGCAAACGGGGTACCGAAGGCGGTTATCCCCCAACCCGAGACCATGGCGAAGCCCAGGCCCAACAGGGCACCGCCGGGCCACACCGAGCCCAGGATACCGCCCGCCAGGGTACCCATCACGATCGGGTTGACCCCCGCCAGCCCGGCGAGGAAAAAGCCCCAGGGCACCAGCGCCGCGAGCAGTGGCCAGGCCCAGGTGGGCAAACTGATCGAGCCGCCCATCTGGCCCAGCACCACGGCACTGATGATGGATCCGATAAACGCCGAACCGCCCACAATGGCCAGCTCGTTGCTGACGTTGGCCATATTCGGCAGCCTGGGGTTGTTGCCATTGAACCAGGACAACGCCCAGCCCACCACAACTGCCGACAGGCAGCTCAGCGTCACCGAGCGGGCATAACTCAGGCCATAAGTGTGGCTGAACAGGAACACTCCGACACAGATGGCGGCAATAATGCTGCCGAACCGCAACCAGCTCGCCCACCCGGCACGGTCCTCCGACGGCAGCGAGATCGCAACCGGCTCAGCTTCACGCCAGAAAAAACCGGCCAGCAAGATCAGCAAAGCGAACGGCAGCGCAACGGAAAGCAGCTGCGCACTGCTCAGACCGGGCAGCAATGTTAGGGTGAGCGCCACGGAAATCGACAGGGGTGACCAGATCGGCGACACGCCGAAGCCACGGAGCACAGCACGAGTGCCGTTGCGGGCGGCACTGCTGTCGCCATCGGTGCGAATGCGCTCGGCAATCAGGCTGCCCACCACGGCAACCGAACCGAAATTCAGGGGAACAGCCACCAGCGCGGTGCCGAATGTGACACTGGCATAGCGAGCGCGGGGCGGACCGCTGAATAAACTGGAGGAGATTCTTTGCAGGTCCCGGGAGCGGGCCAGGACCGACGACAATAAAAGCACCGCCAGGATCAGTCCTGCCAGGCGGGTCATGTTGGTGGCAGCACCGGCAATCAGCGCCGGATCACGCCCCAGCGCGAACACCAACGCCAACCCGGCCACCACGAACACACCCCGCGGCACCGTTCGCATGGAGCGCCAGCCCATCACCACGGCCAGACTGACCGCCAGCGCTCCCAACAGCCCCGCACCGGGCAAAAAAGCCAGCACGCCGGCAAGCAGCGCGGCGTAAGCAAGACAGGAACTGAACAAGGCGTGCATAAGGCATCCATCGGGCGTGAGGGTCCCAGTTTAGGGAAGCTCCGGAAAACCCGCCAGGCATCGCCACTGTCATTCGCTCTTAACAGGCCAATCATTCGCTGACCGGAGGTCCGGATATCGGTAAATACCTATTTTACTGTTTCATCGGTGATACAGTCGGGTGACCGATTCGTAACCTGTCGGACAATGCTTAAAAAATAGAGGTCTGTGATGACTCCGATTCTGAAGTACGCTGTGTCTGCCTGTCTTCTCACCACGCTGGTGGGATGTGGCCAGAGCGAAAGTACCGGTTCCAAGCCGGCCAAACAACTGGCCCCCCCCGCAGAAACCGGCATTCTGGAAGTCGCCACCCGAAATGGCTCCACCACTTACTATCTGGATCGCCACGAAAATCCCATCGGTCCCGAGCACAGCCTGATCAGCCGTTTTGCCGAGAGCCAGGGCTGGCAGGTGAACTGGACCATGTACGATTCCACCTCCGAGGTCATCAAGGCCCTGGAGTCCGGCGCAACGCATCTCGCCGCTGCCGGGTTAACACACCTGCCCTCGCGGACCGAACGTTTTACTCTGGGCCCCGCTCATACAGAGATCACCGAACAACTGGTGTGCCACCGGGAAATGCGCCCATTGCCCCGCACGCCTGATGCTCTGACCGACGTCGCCATCACCGTGACTGCGGATTCAAGCTATGTCGAAACCCTGAACGGCCTGGCGACGGAACACGAAGGCATCAAGTTCGAGGAAGACGACAGCCGAACCACGGAAATCCTGCTTGCCGCCGTGGCAGAGCAGTCACTGAAATGCACCGTTGCCGACTCCAACATCGTGCAGGTCATGCGCCGCCACTTCCCCAACCTTGAAGTTGCGATGAACCTGACCACCGGCAAAAACCTGGGCTGGTATCTTCCGGCCGGTGCCGCCGATCTGGCAAACAGTGCCCGTGAGTGGATGAACAGCACCGCCGGTGACGAGGCTATCGGCTACATGGAAAATCGTTACTACGCCTACATCGGTGAGTTCGATTTTGTCGACCTGCGGGCCCTTAACCGCCGCATCGACGACCGCCTGCCCGACTACCGCAGTCACTTTGCCGAAGCAGAAACCACCACCGGCATGCCTGCAGATCTGTTGGCAGCGCTGTCGTACCAGGAGTCCCACTGGGATCCCACCGCTGTGTCGCCAACCGGCGTACGCGGCATCATGATGCTGACCAAAAACACCGCTGAATCTCTTGGCGTAACCGATCGGCTGGATCCGGTTGCCGCCATTGATGGCGGCGCCCGCTACCTGGCCGACCGCCATCGTCGTCTGCCGGATACCATTCCGGAACCGGACCGCACTTTCCTGGCACTGGCCAGCTACAACATCGGCCGGGGGCACCTACTGGACGCCCGCCAGCTGGCGCGGGACCTGGGTAAAAATCCGGATTCGTGGGACGACATGAAAGAAGTTCTGCCCCTGAAAGCGGACAAGCGGTACTACCCGCAGACTCGTTACGGCTATGCCCGTGGCTATGAGCCGGTGCACTACGTGCAGCGCATCCGGAACTATCGCGATGTAATCAGCTCCTCGTTCGAATAACGCACCATGGATAGGAGAAAATAATGAAAACATGGAGCCGTCTGTTCGCTCTGGTTCTGCTGACACTGGCTGCAGGCCAGCTGTCAGCTCAATCCGAGCCCTTGAAGGTGGGGATCACCCCGGTGCCACCGTTTGTGGTGGAGGCAGAATCCGGTGAATGGGAAGGGATCAGTGTAGATCTGTGGCGGGAAGTCGCCGACGGCATCGGCCGTGATTACACTCTTGTTCCGCTCTCGTTCCGGGACTTGCTTGCTCAGGTGGAAAGCGGCGATATCGACGTCGCCGTCGGTGCACTGACCATGACCGCCGAGCGGGAGGTGAAGTTTGACTTCACCCACCCGTTCTTCCAGACAGGCCTGTCCATTGCCGTACCGCCGGCACCGGAGCAAGGCCTCTGGGCGAGCTTGCGGGCACTGATCAGTTGGCAGTTTGTCAGCGTGATCATTGCGCTCGGTGCGCTGCTGCTGGGCGTGGGCTTCGTGCTGTGGCTGTTCGAGCGCAAACGCAATCCGGAACAGTTCGGCGGTGATCCCATCAAGGGCATTGGCGCCAGTTTCTGGTGGGCCGCCGTCACCATGACCACCGTGGGTTACGGTGACAAGGCCCCGGTGTCCTTTGCCGGGCGCGCCGTCGCCCTGGCGTGGATGTTTGCCGGGTTGATCATGGTGGCCAGCTTTACCGCCGCTATCACCTCCTCACTGACCGTCAGCAACCTTCAGCATCAGATCCAGGGGCCGGAAGATCTGATCAGCGCCAATGTCGCGACCATCGCCGGAACGGCCAGCGAGGCTTATCTGCGGGACGAGCGCATTCGGCATCAACTCTATCCGGACCTGACCGCCGCCATGCTGTCGGTCGCCAATGGCGAGACAGACGCCGTGGTGTATGACCGGGCGCTGATGCAGTACCGCAATCTGCAGTTGGGCAAGAAACGGCTCACGCTGCTTCCGGACATTTTCCAGCAACAGCTTTACGGTTTTGCCTTGCCTGCGGGCAGCGAAATCCGTGGGCCGGTATCAGAGCGGGTACTGGCGGTAACGGAAACGGCGAGCTGGGAGGATACAATTCGCCGTTATCTGGGCAGGAAATAGTCGCCTTGGCAAGGACGTCCCTCAACCTGTAAATGACTCCAGAATGGCTTCCCAGCGGTCATAGATGAAAAAGTGGCCGCCATCGGGAAGCAGAGTCAGTTCGCTGTTCGTCAGCCATTCGTCCAGGCAGATGGCCTGTCTTACGGAGACCTGGCCGTCCAACTGACCGTGCCAGAGGTAGACCGGCAGCGCCAGTTGGTCAGGCGAGAGTTCCGGTGTTCGCGCAACAGCCTTGAGATCCTCCACGAAGCCACCTGAGCCACGACTGCACGACTCCGCCATGGCACGCGCATACTGATGCCGGGTTTGCGGATTTGCCAGCAGCTGCCGGTCAGCATCCGACCCCAGATGTTTTGCAGGGTTCCGCAGTATACTGCGGGCCATCTGGTTGAGAATCCGCTCCGCCAGTGACGGCGCCTTGTCCGCCAGCGTCACAGCCAGGCGAAACAACCCCTTCAATGGTCGCCCGCCCGGATCAGTCTGCGGCGGCGCCAGAGCCGAAACCAGACCCAGTCTCTCCACGCGCTCGCCGAGATGAGCCGCACAATGGAGCGCCAGAAAGCCTCCGAGGGAGTAACCCAGCAACAGAAAGCGATCGAGCTCCAGATGGTCGGCCAGGGCCGCAACATCTCGGGCCAGATCGTCCGTGGTGCGATCCTCCAGCGCATCAGACCGGCCGTAGCCCGGTCGATCCGGTACGATCAACCGCAGTTTCAGGCGATAGAGCACATCAAGGCTGCCAGGCACTTCCAGACGCGACCCGCGGACACTGTGGAAAAACACAATCGGACGCCCGTCAGGATCCCCGTATTGGCAATAAGACAGGGTTCGGCCGTCTGCCGTGACAAAATAGCGGGTTCCGCTTTCATCCTGCGCCGGGCCAGATCCACTGCGGTCGGCGACGGTTGGCAGGCTATTACCGATCGGCGCAAGGCCGGACAGAATCAACGACACCAGATCCGCCTGACGGTTAGTATCGGTCTTACGGAAGATTGATTTGAACTGGCTACGCACCGTATGTTCTGAAACACCCCGATGCGCCGCCATCTTGCTCAGCGACCACCCATCAATCAGATGCCGGGTGAGAGACGCCTCGGCTTCGCTCAGGCCGTACAGGTCGGCTACGGTTTGCTCATTCACCAGATTGTTGATTTCCGGATTCGAAATGAACAGCGTGACGGCAGACGGTTCCTGCTGATCGGTGGCTCTCACAACGTCGGCCGGACACACCATCAGCGAGATGGCACCACCGGGGCGCTGATCACTGAGCATCAGGGTATGACTGCTGCCCGCCTGCAATGACTGTTGAATCGCTTGGTGAAGGGCACGGTGCTGGTCGCGGTTATTGATGCGAACACGACCACCGTGACTGCCGAGAATACGGCTCTCCCGCAGGCTGATATCGGCCTGCCGGTTCATGGTGAGGATATTGAGGCTGTCATCCACCAGCGCAATGCCCACTGGCAGCATTTCCAGAGTCTGGCTCAGAAGGTCACGAGCGGCATCGCCCTGGCGCATGGCCTGCTCGATCTCCAGCGCCTGGCGGATATGGGGCAGCAACTCCTCCATGATTCGGCTACGGGCTTCACGATCCCCGTAGACCGCCTCTTCATCGAACGGGTTGGCCGTCTCCTTGAGGGCATGGACCAGTTCCGGCCAACGCTCGCGATCCTGCGCGGCCTGGTAGACCAGAAGAGCCAGTTCCGAGGTGGTGAAAGGCTGTGAAGACATAGCGCACTCTAATAGATTTTCTCAGCACCCTCTGGCCGGCTCTTGAACCGCTTGTGCAGCCACAGGTACTGGTCGGGATACTTGCGGATGGTGGACTCAATAAAGCGGTTCCAGGTTTCGGCGTCGCGGGCTGTGTCCTGGCCAAAATCCTCCTGAATGGGGGAGAACTCCACACGATAACGACCGTCGGGCAGCCGCAGGTGGCTGACACAGATCACCGCGGCGCCGGATTCCCGGGCAATGTAGCTGGGCGACGTAATGCAGCCGGCATCCACCCCGAAAAACGGCACGAACAGCTCGGTTTTACGGCCGAAATCCTGGTCGCAGGCAAACCACACCTGGCCACCTTCCTTCAGGAACGTCATCATCCGCGGTAACTGCCGCTTGGAAAAAGGCCGGATATTGAAGTGACGGCGCCGCCCGTTTTCGATCATGCGGTCGATAACCGGGTTGTTGTTGGGCCGGTACATGTACCCTGGTTTGTCCAGCTTGCAGGCGATCAGCGGCAGGGCGAAATCAAAAATGCTGTAGTGGCCACCGATCAGCAGTACACCGCGGTTCTGCGCTCTGGCGACCTCCAGATGCTCCAGGCCGAGCATTTCGGTGGTGTCGTAATAGCCCGACATGTCCCGCCACCAGGCGTGGGTACTTTCCAGAAAGCCGCGGGTGCAGGCCACAAAATTGTCCTGCACCAGCTGTTGTCGCGCGCTGTCATCCAGCTCGGGCAAGCAGGCACTGAGGTTGGTGTGGGCAACCCGTGAACGGGCTTTCAGCTTGCGCTCCAGAAAGCACCCGAGGCGCCGGCCAAACCGCTGTTTGGCCGACATGGGCAATAGCGACAGCAGGTACAGCGTGAAAACCATCAGCCATGACGGCCAGTAAACCGGGTGCCACAGGGGCTTGTTTCTTTTCTTGGCGGTGCGCGACATACAACGTAGCCTGTGCTCAAAATACGAGAGGCCAAGAGCCTGACACATTCTTGCACAGACTCATAGTTGACTATGGTAACCAGTTTGCGGCTTCCGGTTCTGTCACGAACCGAACAGCGCCGAACGTAACGGCCGCAGGAAGCCGACGCTACCGGCCTCGGAGTTGCTGCGGGAACGCTTGCCGTCAAACTCCAGGTAGCCGTCCTCAATGGGCTCGAAACGCAGCACCTTCACGTCTTCCAGGTAGTTCTGCGAACCTTTCCACGGGCCGTGGGTACCCTGCTTTGGCAGACGGTCCTCAGCACGTTTGATGTAGCCGGAACTGAGCGCGCCCAGAATGGTATCCTCGCCACGGCTGTTCTCTGTATCCCGCGGAATCACCACCCGCGTGCCCTTGCGGTCCATGTGATTGATCAGCCGGCACAGGTACTCGCTGGCAATGTCTGCTTTCAGGGTCCAGGAGATGTTGGTGTAACCGAAGATCATCCCGGCGTTGGGCACACCCTCCACCAATACGTTCTTGTAGATGATCTTGTCTTTCATCACCACTGGCTCACCGTCCACCGCCGGCTCGATCCCGCCCAGCATCTGGACCTCCAGGCCGGTGGCCGGAATGATGATGTCTGCCGCCAGCTCTTCACCGGATTTGAGGCGAATGCCGGTTTCGGTGAAACACTCGATGTGATCGGTGGCAATGTCGGCTTTACCCGCCTTCAGCGCCTTGAACAGATCGCCGTCCTTGACCACACACAGGCGCTGGTCCCAGGGATTGTAGTCCGGGGTAAAGTGGCGCATGTCAGCCTTGCCGTTCACCTGTTGCTTGATCACGCTCAGGAACAGCCGGCGCATGGCTTTCGGACTCTTGCGCGACCGCTCATACAGCAAGCGGGCAACGGAGATGTTGCGGGCGCGGGTCAGCTTATAGGCGGTCTTGGCGGGCAACACTTTCTGCAACGCCAGGGTGACCTTGTCGGTGGAAGGCAGCGGCATCAGGTACGTCGGCGAGCGCTGCAACATGGTGACATGAGCCGCCTTCTCCGCCATGGTCGGCACCAGGGTAATGGCGGTGGCACCACTGCCGATCACCACTACCTTCTTGCCGGTGTAATCCAGGTTTTCCGGCCAGTGCTGGGGGTGAACCACCTGGCCTTTAAAGTTCTCCTCACCGGGGAAGTCAGGCTTGTAGCCCTTGTCGTAGTTATAGTAACCGGTGCAGCCCACCATGAACCCGGCGGTGAAGGTTTCGGTCTCGCCGGTTTCCTCGCGCTGGGCCGTCACGTGCCAGCACTTGTCAGCGCTCGACCAGTCCGCAGTCTTGACCGCGAGACCGTAGCGGATGTGCTTGTCGACCCCGTTTTCCGCGGCGGTCTCTTTCACGTAGTTTTTGATGGAGGCGCCGTCCGCCAGCACCTTGCCACCGGTCCACGGGCGGAAATTGTAGCCGAAGGTGAACATGTCGGAGTCGGACCGGATGCCGGGATAGCGGAACAGATCCCAGGTACCACCCAGAGACTGGCGGCGTTCGAGGATGGCAAAGGATTTGCCCGGGCACTCGCGTTTCAGGTGACACGCCATGCCAATGCCGGACACCCCGGCGCCGATGATCAGTACATCAAAATGTTGTTGGCTCATGGTAGCGGCCTCGCTCCGTGTGGATTCTTATCAGGCCCTGACACAGGTTAGACAACGTGGGGCCAGCTATGAACCAACGGTAACGAGTTACGGCAACCAGGGAATTGGCCAAGCTCCCGGTTGCCGTATGTTCAACGGGTCAGTCCTCAGGCGGTATTTCCGGCGCTGGAGGGTACCGCTTGCCAATTGAACATACCGAGGGAACCCGGCGGCGCGCCTGAAAACCGTGAGCAAACCGGGCAACGGCCGTGGTGGAAATGGCTATTGCGTGTAGCTTGCTAATTGGCCACGATGAAGGTCCGATGCGCCGAACCTGGATAAGCCCTATGGAACGCTACCTTCAACCCACCGATTTTTTTGATTTCGACAACCCGGAACTGAAATCCTGGATTAGTGAGCAGCTTGACGGTGTACCGAACGACCCGGTGTCGCAGATCAGGGCGTTGTACCTCGCGGTGCGGGACAGCATCAACTACAACCCCTACGTGTTCCGCACCGATCCGGCCACGTTCAGCGCCAGCTACGCCCTGCAAAGCGGTGAGACCTACTGCATTCCGAAAGCGGTACTGCTGGGGGCGGCAGCCCGTTCCATCGGCATTCCCAGCCGTCTGGGTCTGGCGGACGTGCGTAACCACCTTTCCAGCCCCAGGCTGATCGAGTGGCTCCAGTCAGACATTTTCCGGATGCACGGTTTCATCGAACTGTACCTGGGTGGACGCTGGGTGAAGGCCACTCCGGCGTTCAACCGCCAGCTGTGCGAACTGATGAAAGTGGAGCCGCTGGAATTCGACGGGGTGAACGATTCCATTTTCCAGGAATTCACCGAGTCCGGCCGCGCGCACATGGAATATGTGAATGACCATGGCGTGTTCGATGACGTACCCCATGGGTTCATCGTTGAAGGCATCGAGGCCGCCTATCCCCATCTTTTTTCAGATGCGTCCGGGCAGTCTGCGACGTCCGGCAGTCTGCAAACCGATCTCGGTTGAAAGCGGCTCGGCGGATTCAGGGTTGCTGGCTGGCGCCAGCGTCAGCCGCGAGTGCAGCCATGAATCCGTCCATCACCTGATTTGCGCTGAATGCCTGCCCGTCCAGATCGGGATTATGAACCCGGCTGAAGGCGCGGAAATCCACCCTCCGCCAACTCTCCGGTCGCATCACCCGCTCCACCCTGTCCAGATTACTTGGTGTGGCCGGCTGAAGCTGATACTTCAGCGCAGCGGATGACGAGGCCGAGGCGAAATCGTAGCCTTTGTGGTAATCGTGCAGGAGCAAAAGCACCAGCCCGCCTCCCATAAAATGCCGGCCAAGGCTCACCGCAAGCTCCCCCCTGCGAACAGCCGCCAGTGCCTGAGGCTCCCAGTCCATACCGCCGACGACGATGTCCTGACCCGATGCTCTGCCGGTTTGCCTGATCGCGTCAATCGCGCCCATGGCCATGCCGTCGCTGGCGCTCCAGATAGCGGTGATGCCCGAATACCGCGATAACAGTACGCGGGTTTTTTCCTCCGCCTGTTGCCGGCTCCAGTCGGCGTAGATCAGTTGCATCAGCTTGATCTGTTCGCCGTCGGCCACCTTCTCCAACCCCAGATTCCGGTCCTTGGCGGCGGACGAGTCCAGCGTTCCGCTCAGCGCGATCATCCTGGTGGGTGCGCGGTGTTCGGCCTTGCTCAGTTGACGCGCCTGCCCGGCGAGGATGTCGGCAAGAACCTGTCCGGACTGCACGTTGTCCGGAACCACATGACCGATCCAGTTGGCCAGCGTCTCGCGCGGCAAGCCTAGCGTCGCCTGGGCGGCCTGTGGAATCTCGGTGTTGAAGGTGAAAGTCTTCACCCCCGCCTCATGGGCCAGGGTCAGCATGGGTTCGGTAACGTTTTCCTTGGCCATGAACACCAGGTAGTCCGGCCGCTGCTTCCGGTTGAGTACCCGCTCGGCGAGCTGCTGGTAGCTGAACCGGTGCCGGTCATGGTCAAAACGGACTTCCAGATCCATGTCGAGGTCAGCCGCAACCTCTTCCATGAATCCGGCGGTCATGGACCAGAAGTTGGAGTCGTCGGGGGACAGGAACACCACGTGAGGGCGCGGGTCAGCATCCACGGTGCGAATCACCAGACAACAGACCAGACCGATGCAAAGCAGACAGGCACGAGACAACATGCGGTTTTAATACCTCTTGGATAGCGCGGCAACCCGACACAGACCTGCAAGGCTATATGCGTGCCGGCGGGCAGACAAGGGGATTTCCCGCCGCCATAAAAAAGGCACCGGCGTTACCGGTGCCTGTTTCACAGTCGCGGGACGACGGGTTACGCCGCGGCGCTGTCGCTCTCTCCCTCACTGTCACTGTCGTCTGCGGAGTTCCGGATCAGGAAGTCGAAGGCGCTCAGGGCGGCTTTCGAACCCTCACCCATGGAGATGACAATCTGCTTGTACGGCACGGTGGTGGCGTCGCCAGCCGCGAATACACCCGGCAGGGACGTTTCGCCCCGCTCATTGACGACGATCTCGCCGTGCTGGCTCAGTTCGATGTCGCCCTTCAGCCACTCGGTGTTGGGCACCAGACCGATCTGCACGAACACACCTTCCAGCGCCACATGATGACTCTCATCGGTGTTGCGGTCGGTGTACTGCAGACCGTTCACCTTGCCATTCTCACCGGTGATCTCGGTGGTCTGGCCGGAAGTGATGATCTCCACGTTCTTCAGGCTGCGAAGTTTCTTCTGCAGCACTTCGTCCGCTCGCATCTCCGCGCCGAACTCGATCAGCGTGACATGGCCGACAATACCGGCCAGATCAATGGCCGCTTCTACACCGGAATTGCCACCGCCAATGACCGCCACGCGCTTGCCCTTGAACAGCGGGCCATCACAATGCGGGCAGTATGCCACGCCCTTGTTACGATATTCCTCTTCGCCCGGGACACCCATCTGGCGCCAGCGGGCGCCAGTGGAAAGCACCAGAGTGCGGGCTTTCAGAGACGCACCGTTGGCCAGACGCACCTCGTGCAGACCGCCTTTGCGAGCTGCCGGAATCAGCTTCTCGGCGCGCTGCATGTTCATGATGTCGACGTCGTATTCCTTGACGTTCTGCTCCATGGCGGCAACCAGCTTGGGGCCTTCGGTGTATGGCACCGAAATCAGGTTCTCGATGCCCATGGTGTCAGCGACCTGCCCGCCAAAGCGTTCCGCAGCGATACCGGTGGAGATCCCCTTCCGCGCGGCGTAGATGGCCGCGGCTGAGCCTGCCGGGCCACCGCCGACGACCAACACCTCGAACGCGTCTTTGCCGTTGATCTTCTCGGCTTCACGGGCGTCGGAGTTGGTATCCAGCTTGGCGACGATTTCTTCCATGGTCATCCGGCCCTGGCCGAACGTTGCACCATTCAGATAGACACTCGGCACCGCCATGACTTCACGCTTTTCCACCTCATCCTGGAACAGCGCGCCATCGATGGAGGTGTGCCGGATCTTCGGGTTGAGCACGCTCATCAGGTTCAGCGCCTGCACCACATCCGGGCAGTTCTGGCAGGACAGGGAGAAGTAGGTCTCGAATTCGAACTCACCGTCCAGCGACTGAACCTGCTCGATCACGTCCTGAGTGGCCTTGGACGGATGGCCGCCCACCTGCAGCAGCGCCAGAATCAGCGACGTGAACTCGTGGCCCATGGGGATGCCGGCAAAGCGTACACCGATGTCGGTACCCACACGGTTGATGGCAAAGGACGGGCGGCGTACGTCAGGATCTTCCTCAGTGCGCAGGCTGATCTTGGCGGACATCGGCTCCAGCTCTTCCAGCAGCTCACGCAGCTCCTGGGACTTAGGGCCGTCATCATAGGCGGCCACCAGCTCGATCGGCTGCTGCAGCTTGTCCATGTAGGCTTTGAGTTGTTCCTTGATGCTGGCATCCAACATAGTCGTGCTTCTCCTTTAAGATGCTGAAACGGGACAATAGATTAGATTGAAGCGAAGATACGGGTTGGCAAGCCAATGCTCAAATTAATTGCCCCAAACTGTTTGATAGGGCTTTGCTATGCTGATCCATTGACGACTCCGGGGTCTTGACCAATAGCGAATACCCAACGGCCGCTTGTCAGCGTATCGTGTGCCAGAGACACCGAACCATCACACTCTGGCATCCAGCATAGGCAGCGCATGTTTCTCGATCGTTTCCACTCCGTCCAGAACGGGCGCGTACACATCTCCGCTCCGCAGGCCAGCCAGTTCGCCAAAGAAATTGCGGGGGACTTCAACCCCATTCACGACCCGGATGCCCGCCGCTTCTGCGTGCCCGGCGACCTGCTGTTCGCCATCGTAGTGGCCCGCTTCGGGCTCTCGGAACACATGACCTTCCGTTTCCGCAGCCTGCTGGGTGCCGACGTGCCGCTGCAATTCGTGGACACCGCGAATGGCATAGACGTCTGCGATGACGCCGGCAAGGTCTACATCGAAGTGGCCCGCAGTGGTGCCCGCACCACAGACGAACAACTGATCGAGGACATCACCCGCGCCTACGTGGCGGCCTCCGGTAAAAACTTCCCCCATACCCTGAAACCGTTAATGGAATCGAACGGGGTGATGTTCAATCCCGACCGGCCGATGGTCATGTACGAGAGCATGAGCCTCACCCTCACCAGTCTGGAGCTGCCGTCGCCGGATCTCGAGCTGAGCAACGCCTCCCTGGACGCCGCCGGGAAGCGCGGCAACGTTCTGCTGGAATACCAGCTGATCGCCGGCGGCAACGCCGTGGGTGAAGTCAGCAAACGGCTGGTGCTGAGCGGCCTGCGCCCCTACTGCCCGGAGGCCATGGCCGGTGTGGTCGAAGAGTTCTATCGCCTCAAGGCACGGGGCACGGGGGCTGCACCGGACACAAAAAACCCCGGATAAACCGGGGTTTTCTGCTTCTGAGCTACTCGCAGGGAGTGGCTTAGATCTTGCCAACCAGATCCAGAGACGGCGCCAGAGTGGCTTCGCCTTCTTTCCACTTGGCCGGGCACACTTCGCCCGGATTGTTGCGAACGTACTGAGCCGCTTTCACTTTGCGAAGCAGGTCGTCGGCGTCACGACCGATGCCTTCAGCGGTGATTTCCATCGCCTGGATCACGCCGTCCGGATCGATCAGGAAGGTGGCACGGTCGGCCAGGCCCTGGCCTTCACGCATCACACCGAAGTTGTTGGTGATGGTGCCGGTCTGGTCGCCAACCATGTAATAGTTAATCTTGCCGATGGTCTCGGAGCTGTCGTGCCATGCTTTATGAGTGAAGTGGGTGTCGGTGGACACGGAGAACACTTCAACGCCCAGCTTCTGCAGCTCTTCGTACTTGTCAGCCACGTCGCCCAGCTCGGTCGGGCATACAAACGTGAAGTCGGCCGGGTAGAAGAAAAATACCGCCCACTTACCTTTTACATTTGCTTCGCTGATCTCAACAAACTCACCGCTCTTGAATGCGGTGGCGTTGAACGGCTTGATCTCGCTATTGATGATACCCATGTAAGCTAACTCCTGTTTAATGGATTCAAGGGTTGTTGGAAAGTCGAGTGTAAAGATACGGATTTTCTGTTCGTGGTTTAAATTGATTATTTCCAAACTCGGTATAGGGAACCCCTATCATTGGAAACCTCAGTCAAACAGACCCGAACGATCCTCAGTGCCCCCTACATGCGGGCTGTTTGCGGTAAATCAACCGCTGTGCCGGCCTTTCCCCGCAATCCTCGCCCACAGACGCCTCTCACACCATAACGGCGGTTTGTCACGATTTGACTACAGGATCATTGCCGGAACGTCACTAGGTACTGCTGCTGGCCTTTGTTAGCTTGGAGTTGAGAGCAGGCACCGGACCTGCGCTGTTTCCGGGTCTGTTTCAGGATTCAACCCTTACAGGAGTTCCGATATGCGTACACCTATGATCAAGGCAATGACCGCGTCCCTGCTGGCCGGCAGTCTGGCCCTGAGCACCTCCGCCCACGCCGTTGAGGGTCTGTATTCCGCCGATGAGCTGCTGGATGCGGATGTGTATGACAGCAGCGGCAAAGAAATCGGCGAGGTGGAAGACATTCTGCTCGGCGATGACATGGCCATTCACTCCCTCGTGATCAAGACCGGCGACGTGCTGGGCCTTGGCGGCCGCGATGTGGTGGCTGAACGCGGCAGTTTCACCGTGCGCCTGGAAGCGGACGATGACGGCATCGAGCGCTTCGACGATCTGGACTATCAGATCCACATGGAAGCCGACAGCAACGCGGTGAAAAATCTGCCGGAGTACGACGAAAGCTGGTGGAACCAGACCCGCAGCGGCCTGCGTCAGGCCTGGGAGAACACCAAGAAAACCAGTGAAAGCGCGTGGGAAAATACCAAGGAGGCAACGTCCTCCACCTGGCAAAACTTCAAGGACGGCGCCCGAGACATGAAAGAGCGCACCACCGAGTAACCCTGGCGCCACGCCCTGGATGGGCTATGATTTAAGCTCTGCAGGGAGGACAGAGCTCATGACACGGTGTCTTCTGCTACTCTTCTGCCTGTCCGTCACCGCTTGCGGCGGTGGTTCAGGCAGCGGCTCCGGAAGCACGCTCGGACTCTCCGAGCGACCGGGCAATACGCAATGCCTCGCCTTCGAAGGCTCGGGAGAAGTCCGGCTGAGCGCCGTGGCGCCCTCCCTCAGTTTCAGCCAACCCCTGCTGATGCTCCCCCATCCCGGTCTGGCCGGCATTGTCTATGTGGTGGAACAGGGCGGCGTAATCCACCGAGTCGAACTCGCCGGGCCCAGCCGCACCGAACTGGTGGACCTGTCCGACACCTATACCCTGAGTGACTGCGGCGAGTGCGGGCTGCTGGGCATGGCGTTTGATCCCGAATTCGCCAGAAACGGGTTGCTCTACCTGTCGTTCACCGAGGACACCGGCAGCGGCATGACCTCGGTGGTCGCCCGTTTCGAATCCGCCGACAACGGCAATAGCCTGCGGGTCGACGGCGCCGGCGCCCTGCTGCGCAGTGACTTGCTGCAACAATCCCAGCCTTTTTCCAACCACAACGGCGGCCACATTGTCTTCGGCCCCGACGACCGGCTGTACGTCGCCCTGGGCGACGGCGGCAGCGCCAACGACCCCACCAATCAGGCCCAGGATCTGTCCACACGGCTGGGCAGCATCCTCCGGCTCAATGCCGACGGCAGCCCGGCGGGCAGTGGCATATCGGGTGCTTTGCCGGAGATCTACGCCTACGGCCTGCGCAACCCCTGGCGCTTCAGTTTCGACCGCGCAAGCGATGAGCTGTGGGCCGGCGATGTGGGCCAGAACCGGTTCGAGGAAATCAACCGCATCAGCGCCGGCGGCAACTACGGCTGGCGCTGTTTCGAAGGCTTCGAGCGCACCGACAACAGCTGCGGTGCATCGCCCTCCGGCCCGTTTATCGATCCGATGGCGGCTTACGGTCGCTCCGAGGGCACCTCGGTTACCGGCGGCTACGTCTACCGCGGCAACAACATTCCTGCACTCCAGGGCCATTACCTGTTTGCCGACTTTGGCTCCGGCACACTGTGGGCGCTGGCACCGCAGGGCGACGGCAGTTTTCAGCGCCGCACCCTGCTGGAAACCGGCCGCAACGTGGCCTCCTTTGCCGAGGACACCGCCGGCGAGCTCTATCTGGTGACCTTCTCCGGCCTGTTCCGGATCGATCCGGTGAGCGAGGAAGTCGAGCTGCCCCAGCGGTTGTCCGACACCGGCTGCGTTCAGGCCAGCGCCCCCTGGCAGCCCGCCGACGGGCTGATCCCCTACACCGTGATTGAGCCCTTCTGGTCCGACGGGACCGACAAAACCCGCTACATGGCGCTGCCGGACAACACCCGCATCACCGTGGACAGCAGCGGTGATTTCGCCCTACCCCGGGGCTCGGTGCTGGTGAAGAATTTCCTGCTGGACCAGAGCCTGATTGAAACCCGGCTGTTCCTGCACAACGCCGATGGCAGCTGGTCCGGGTACAGCTACCAATGGGATGACGCCGGCAGCGACGCCGAACTGGTGGAGGGCAGCCAGGACGTGGACGTGGGCGGCCAGGTCTGGCACTACCCGTCAGCCGGTGAGTGCAGCCTGTGCCACACTGCGGCGGCGGGCTTCAGTCTCGGGCTGGAAACCTCACAGCTGAACAGCAATTTCACCTATCCGCAGACCGGGAATACCGCCAATCAGCTGACAACCCTGGCCGGCATTGGCGTGCTGAGCGAACCCATCACCTCGGCCCAGCGCAGCCAGACCCTGAGCCGCAGCACCGACGACAGCGCTACCCTCGGCCAACGGGCGCGCAGCTACCTGCACAGCAACTGCAGTCATTGCCACCGCCCGGGCGGCACCACCCAGAGCACGATGGATCTGCGCTTCGGCACCACGTTGGGGGATACCCGGACCTGCGGCATTTCACCCACCAACACCGATCCGGACCGACCCGGCGCGCAACTGCTGGCACCGGGGGACGCCGACAATTCGCTGCTATACCTGAGAATGCTTGCCGAAGGGTCATTCCGCATGCCGCCCATCAGCATCCTGCAGCCGGACACCGTGGGTGCCCAACTGATCGCAGACTGGATCAATCAGCTGGCCAGCTGCAACTGAGTCCTGCCGGCGGCGCTTTGGTCAGTCGCGTTCCGCAGTGGCCAGGCCTAGACCGGGTTGTCGTCGGTAAACGCGCCCCGGTGATACTCGATGGCAGCCTCAACTTCCTCGATGCCACACACCCGGGGGTCCGGCACCGAGCCGCCGGCCAGCATCTCCAGCACCGAATGCACGCCACGGGCCAGTGATTCCGTGTTGTAGCCACCCTCCAGAACGCACACCAGCCGCCCATCGCAGTGCTTCCTGGCCACCGCCTGCATCACGCTGGCCATGGCGGCGAAACCTTCGTAACTGACGTTCATGGCGAGATCGAACCAGTGCGCATCAAAACCGGCGGACACCAGAACCAGATCCGGTTTGAAATAGTCTGCTGCCGGCACCACGATCTCCTGCATCGCCTTGAAGTAGGCCACATCGCCGGCGCCGCCCGGCAGCGGCACGTTCACGGTGGTGCCCTCACCGCGCCCGGCACCCACCTCCGGTAACGAACCGGTACCGGGGTAGAAGGGCGCGGCGCGGTGGAGATCGATGAACAGGACATCGGGATCCGCCCAGAAAATGTCCTGGGTACCGTTGCCGTGGTGAACGTCCCAATCGAGAATCATCACCCGCTCACATCCCAGTGCCGCCTGAGCGTGGGCGGCCGCCACCGCCACGTTATTGAACAGGCAGAACCCCCGGGCCCGGGCCGGCTCGGCATGATGACCCGGTGGACGAACCACCGCGAAGGCGCTCTCCGTCTGGCCGGCCATCACCGCTTCCACCGCGGCAATGGCGGTACCGGCGGCGACCTCTGCCGCCTCCACGCTGCCGGGCGACACCGCTGTGGTGTCCACATCCAGCCAGGCACTTTCATCCCGCAGGGAAAAGATATCGTCGAGGAACGACATGGTGTGGACGCGCGCCAGTTGCTCCCGCGTTGCCGCTTGCCCGGGCGCGAAAGCCAGCCCGGCAATGGGTTCCTGCTCCAGCAGTTTCATGATGGCCTCGATGCGGCCCGGGTGCTCCGGGTACTTCCACTGCACGTTGAGGCCCGACAGGATGGTGCGTATGCGCTTGTCCAGCCGTCCCGGCAAGAACGCCGCATTTGCATCCGGAAAATGCTTCAAGACCCGGTCATCGTAAAACACGGTGATCCCTTTCCGTTCCGCCACAAAATCCCCCGTATTTCCGGTTTTTTTGCCCGCTGCACAGGACCCGGCATTCAATTCAGGGCCCTGTGCAAAGCATAGTCACAAATGCCGAAAACACCTCCCTCTGACGGGCGATGCTCCCCAACCTGGCCAGAAAGACGACCAATAATCCGAACAAGCATTCGATTTTTGGCGGTATCCGGCCGATGCAACGCAGTGACCGGCCGCCAACGCCGCCCCTTGCGGGTGTGCAGGTTCCGAATTGAACCCGAACAATCCATCGCCTTACTCTTAACCTCACACATTTTTTAAGCCGGGCTTGCACCTGTAACCCCGGCACCCGAGGAAATCACGATGAGCACCGCCACCGCAGAGACACTTGAATTCGCGGCCACTCCGGCACAAACCCGCGAAACCGACGTCCCGATCCGGCACATGAAATTCGATTTCGACGCCAAGGACGCCGACCCCAATTTTTACGTCAATACGGAGCTGGCTTCCGCCTACTTCGAGGCCTTGTCGATCTTTCTCACCTACGGCGAGGACCTGGTGATCGAAACGGCTCGTTACCATCGGGATTTCCTGACCGATCCGGTGCTGAAACAGCGGGTCACCTCCCTGATCGGGCAGGAAGCGCTGCACTCCAAGGTGCATGAGGAATGGAACGAGGTCTTGAAGGAACACCGCTTCCCGGTCACCTTCTACCGCTTTCTGGCCCGCAACGTGTTCAACTATGGCTTCCGACGCTTTCCGCAGCCGTTGCAGCTTTCGCTGATGGCCGGCATCGAGCACTTCACCGCCGTGCTGGCGGAATTCATGATGAAGCACGAGGAGAACTTCTTTCACAGCGAAGATGAAAAGCAGCGCGGGCTGTGGATGTGGCACATGCTGGAAGAGTCCGAGCACAAGGACATTGCCTACGACGTATTCCAGCAACTTTCCGGTAATTACGCGTTGCGCGTCAGCGGCTTCGCGCTGGCATTGATCACCATCTGGTTTCTGGTTCCGCTCGGCGGCGTGCTGATCCCGTTCATCCGCAAACCCAGCAACCTCATCAGCCTGCGTTTCTGGAAAGACGCCAAACGCAGCCTGGGTCTGATGATCGGTCGCGGTGATGGCGTTTACGGCAGTACCCTTGGCCACGTGTTCGATTACCTGCGCCCGGACTTTCACCCCAATGACCACGACACCTCGGAATACCTGGCCTACTACAAGGAACGCCTGCTCAATCCCGAGACCGGCCTGCTGGCCCCTTACCTGCTGAAGCAAATTGTCCCGCCGGTGCGGGCGTAGTCGGGTAAGGCCGTCCTTTCACATCACAGCATTCACTAACGGTTACGATTCATGGCAACTCCGAATATGAACGCCGCCGCCAACGCGGAACACATTTACGACACGTTTATCGTGGGCGCCGGCATTTCCGGCCTGGCCACCGCCATCAAACTGAAGAAAACCGGCTATCACAACTTCAAGATCATCGAGAAGGCCAGCCGAGTCGGAGGCACCTGGCGGGAGAACACGTACCCCGGCTGCGGTTGTGATGTGCCCTCATCGCTGTACTCCTATTCTTTTGCCCCCAGCAGTCGGTGGAGCAACTTGTTTGCCAAGCAGCCGGAAATTCTGGATTACCTGGAAAAGGTCAGCGACCAGTTCGGTATTAACCCGCTCATTGAGTTTGACAACGAGCTCGAACGCGCCGCCTGGGACAATGAACACCAACTCTGGCGACTGGACACCAGCAGCGGCCAGTACCTCTCCCGCACCGTGGTGTTCGCCACCGGCCCGATCACCGAATCAAAGATCCCGCCGATTCCGGGCCTGGATTCGTTCACCGGCGAGATGTTCCATTCCGCACGCTGGAACCATGACTACGACCTGACCGGCAAGCGCGTAGCCGTCATCGGTACCGGCGCCTCAGCCATCCAGTTCGTGCCCCGCATCCAGCCCAAAGCGGGCGAACTTCACGTGTTCCAGCGCACCGCCCCATGGGTACTGCCCAAGCCCGATATGGTGCTGGGCGACAACGGCAAGCGGGTAATCGATCGCTTTCCGGTGATCCAGAGCACCTGGCGCAAGGCCGTCGCGAGCTCACTGAACGTGATTAATTTCGGCCTGCGCAACCCGGCGTTCCTCAAACCGGTCAATGTGGCCGCCAGACAGCTGCTGAAACTGCAGATTCGGGATCCGCAATTGCGCAAGGCGGTGACCCCGAACTACGACATCGGCTGCAAACGCCTGCTGTTCGCCAACGACTATTACGAGGCGCTGCAGGCAGCCAACACCACACTGATTCCCAGCGGGCTGGTGAAGGTGGAAGGCAACACGGTGATTGCCGCCAATGGCGAACGTCGGGAAGTGGATGTGATCATCTGGGGCACCGGCTTTGACGTGTCGCACCCGCCCATTGGCAACAAGGTGTTCAACGCCAATGGTGAACGCTGGGCTGACCTGTGGAAAGACAGCTCGCCGGAGGCCTATCTGGGCACCACGCTTGCAAACTCGCCGAACGCGTTCCTGATTCTGGGGCCCAACGTGCTGGTGTACGACTCATTTATCCGCCTGGCGGAGGCGCAGCTCGACTACATCATCGACGGCCTGTGGAAAATCCGCGAAAAGGGCATCAGCCGGCTGACGGTCAAGCCGTCGGTACTGAAGCAGCACAATGAGCGGGTGCAGAAAAACCTGCAGACCACCGTGTTCAATGCCGGCGGCTGCAGCAGCTACTACCTCGACCAGAACGGCCGCAATTTCGCCGCCTGGCCCTGGTCACTGAGCGCCCTCAAGCGCCGCCTGAACGCGTTCCGGCTCAAGGATTACGAGGTGGAATTCGCCGCGCCCAACTTGTCCTGAGTGCGCAGCTCGAAATCGCTGGCGTCATGCCGCTCATGCAGCTGGCTTGACGGCTCACCCCACGCCCGGTTGACCATACGGCCCCGCTGCACGGCCGGGCGTTTGGCCAGCTCGTCGGTCCAGCGGATCACGTTGGTGTAGGTGTGGGCTTCCAGGAACTCGGCTGCTTCGTAGACCTTGTTCTTGACCAGCGCACCGTACCAGGGCCAGATCGCCATATCGGCAATGGTGTATTCATCTCCGGCAATGTACGGGTGGTCCGCCAGCTGGCGATCCAACACATCAAGCTGACGCTTCACTTCCATGGTGTAGCGGTTGATCGGGTATTCGTACTTCTCGGGCGCGTAGGCGTAAAAGTGGCCAAACCCGCCCCCCAGCATCGGCGCGCTGCCCATCTGCCAGAACAGCCAGTTCAGGCACTCGGCGCGGCCGGCCGGATCTTTGGGCAGGAAGGCGCCGAATTTCTCGGCCAGATACAGCAGAATCGAACCGGACTCGAACAACCGGATCGGCGGATTGGTGCTGTAGTCCATCATTGCCGGAATCTTGGAGTTCGGGTTCACACCCACAAAGCCACTGCCAAACTGATCGCCCTCGGTAATACGCACCAGGTAAGCATCGTACTCGGCGCCTGCAAACCCCATCTCCAGCAGCTCTTCCAGCATCACCGTAACCTTCACCCCGTTGGGCGTGGCGAGGGAATACAGCTGCAACGGATGCTTGCCAACCGGCAGCTCCTGGTCGTGGGTAGGCCCGGCGATGGGGCGGTTGATATTGGCAAAGGCCCCGCCGCTGGCGGCGTCCCATTTCCAGACTTTCGGTGGGGTGTAGGTGTGATCGGCCATAAAGAGTCCTGTCTGGTCAGATTGGGTGGATGATCGCGTTATACCCGTTACGAGGGGTCCTCACGACCCTTGTCGAGATCGTCTTTGGTTATCAAGACAACAACATACAACAGTCCAAAGACAGGAACGATGGAAAACACGAAACCGATCACCCCCGCCAGTATCGGGTTTGTGACTTTGCGACGGCCCAGGAAATAGCTCACCAGCCCCACAACGACCGCAAAAACAAGCATCAACTGACCCACAACCACCAGATCAAAATTCATATCAGCGTTTCTCTTTTAGTATGTATCGAACTCTGCGCATCGGGTTACGCCCCAACCGCCATATGACCCAGAACACCCAGCAAGAACCCGGCAACAGCGCCCAACGGCGGTGCCCAGTGGTTCTTCAGCCTGGACTGCGGTGCAATGTCCTCAAAGACGATGTACAGGATACCACCTGCAGCAAACAACATGATTCCGGAAACAATTTGCGGGTATCCGGACAGCACAAAGTAACCCGTAACGCCTGCGATGGGTCCCAACCCGGCCATAAGCGTAAACGCGCCAACGATCTGCCGCCGGCTGAACCCCGTGGACGCTGTAATTTCTCTGAAGGCATTGAAACCTTCCGGCAAGTTCTGCAATGCAATGATACCGGCAAGCAGTAGCCCGGCTTCTGCAGAGACCGTGAAGGTGGCACCCAGCGCCAGGGCCTCTGGCACAAAATCGGACAACATGGCGGTCAGTTGGCTGAAGGGTGTCTTGTTGGCCGCCAAACGGATATCGAGCACCATGAACAGGCCGCCGCCGCCCGCGAAACAGGCGGCCACCAGCAGTGGGGACAGATCACTCACGCCTTTCGGGACCAGAACCAGCGCCACGGCAGACAACAGGGCGCCGCCGCCAAAGGCAACCACACCGTGGCGCACTTCCGTTTCCAGCCAGCGCGGGCTGATTCGCTCTACCGCCGCAAGCGACGCTCCGATGGGCATCGCAAGCCCGGCGATCAAGGTGAGTATAACGATTTGAGTCAGATCACTCATGAGTGTCTACCTCACTCCGCAACGATGACGAACGACAGCGGCAATGGTGTGTCCGGTTGGACCGGTTCACGAAAGCACGCAAGGCTGTGAGCACCTTGCTTCGTGCAGGTTTTGATCGCTGACGGATTAACTCTGCTGGACCTATTGACGGTAGCGTGGCACGCCATGAGGACCTCTCAACGCAAGCCCATTAGCGTCCATGTAATGATTCAGGGTTTTGGTGCGACCATCGGCCAACATCACCAGCAGGACACGTGCAGAATGACGGTTACCGTACATGTCCTCCACGCTGCGAATCAGCGGCTGGCCCTGTTCATTGAGCATTGGCGCCCACTCTACGCCCCGGTATACCTCCTTCCAATCTGCGCTCATACTCTGCCCGTCGAGTTCGTGGGTGCAACCAGAACAGGCGCGCGTCAGCAGCTGCACGCTGCCGTCCGCATTAAGGCTGTAGCGAAAATCAGCGACGGCAGGGTCGCGATGGGTGTTGGCATAGACACCGGCATAGTAGGCGCGCTGTCCCTTGCTCACAGGGAGGATCTGCGTCTGACCGTCGCCAGCAGAGACGATGAAACTGTCCGGTTGCGCACGCCCGCCAGCGCTGACTGCGGCTTGGCTGGCGGCCGGTGGTGGCGATGAATAGGTCGGCTGATTAGCCGTTTCGCTTGATAGGTGCCGTGCGTAGACGTCGGCCGTAGCGCTACCCTGATTGGCTGCCTGAAAACGATCGGCGGCAAAGCTCTGCGTGCTTACGGTCTCGTTCTGGATATCGCGGGCCAGTGACGCCCCCAGGTCTACAGCGGCGGCCTCCGACATGCCTTGACTGAAACCAACCGCCGAAGCGGCCAGGCCACCGAATAACGAGGCGGCAAAGTTGTCTTTGGGTTCGACGGTGGCCACAGGGGGCGCGAGCCGCGGCTTGGGTGCATCCTTAATGAAGCGGCCTCCCGCCCGTGCCACGACTGCCTGAAATTCGTAATGATGCTCATCACCCGGCTTCATGTTCGCCGCCGAGGTGTCCATCGCCGTTCTTCCCGTCGGGCTTTGGTAATGCACATCCGCGCCAGCGGCGATCAACACCCTGGCGGCCTCTGCATTGCCTGCGACCCCGGCGGCCGCCAGTGGCGAGTAGGCACGCTTTGCAGTGGGGGTGTTGGGGTTGGCGCCCGCTTCCAACAACAGTTGCAGTATACGTGCAACGTCCTTGCTCGTACTGCGCGCGGCGGTATGAAGCAGAGTTTCGCCTTCTTCGCCTATTCGCACACCCCGAATTTCGGCGCCCTTGGCTAACAGTATCTTCGTCGCGTTGTGGCTGGAATTCCAGGCGGCAAAGGCAAGGGCTGTCGCGCCATTCGAGGCAGTGATGTCGGGATTTGCACCTCGCGCCAGCAGCAACTCGATCAGCGGGCCGTCATCCCTGCTAGCCGCGATCATCAACGGCGTTAAGCCGGTTCGTGGATGAGGCTGATCGATAGGCCAACCCTCGTCCAACGCCCACTCCACAGCTTGGCGACGATTGTTAAAACTTGCAGGATCCGCTGAAGAAGGTCTGTCAAACAGCGAGGGTCCCACCAGAATATGAAGGACCGGCTGAACACCAGGTTGTTCTCCGCGATCAAGCAGGAACTGCATGGCTGGGATGTTGCGGTGCTTCGCCGCCACCTCCATGGCCGAATCCCAGCGACCCTCATCCTCATGTTGGTACACCCGGTCGGTGGGGGCACCTCGCTCCACCATCAGGCGAAAAGACTCAATGCTAAAGTTCTGGCCGCCGGGGAGAATGGCGAGATACAGTGGGTAGTAGATGTCTCCGGGCTCAAAAAGATGCATTGAGCGAGGGTCTTTGCGTGTGATCTGGTCTACCTTTGCATGATCCCTGTAGAGGAGCGCCTCGGTAAGAGGAGGTAGAGAATTACAGGCACTCAAAGAGAAAACCATTAACAGCAGTGCAACAACACGCATCTTATGTTTCCTCAAGTTTTAACTGCTGACCAAGCGCACAATCAAGAGCACTGAAGAGGTCGAAACCGGCGCGGTGATCAGGAATGGCGTTCAGCATTCCGACGGCAACACCTCTCACCCCACGGGTTCCTGCCTCAAGAATATACGCAAAAATAATGAAAAGCACGACCGTGCCGGATGCCGATGGAGACCCGGCACGACAATGAGCAACACAGATCAACACCAGACAAAAAGGCAACGAATGACACCCGATCACCTGCGCACCCTGGTTGTTACCGGCAGTGACTTTTCTCCCTGGCTCGCGGCCGTAGCCGAACTGCGCATTCGGGTGTTTCGCGACTTCCCTTACCTCTACGACGGCTCGCTGGCGTACGAACGCCGTTATCTGCAGACCTATGTGGACTCCGAGACCTCGGTTTGCGTGTTGGCGTTGGACGGCGACCGGGTCATCGGTGCCTCTACGGGCCTGGCCATGACCGACGAAACCGAGGAATTCCGCCAGCCGCTGGTGGAGGCGGGGCTGGATACCGGGTCGGTGTTTTACTGCGCCGAGTCTGTGCTACTCCCGGATTACCGCGGCCATGGCCTGTATCGGACTTTCTTTGAAGAGCGGGAAGCCCGTGCCCGCCAGCTGGGCAAAACCCTCAGCGTATTCTGCGCGGTCCAGCGGCCGGACAAACACCCAATGAAGCCGACCGACTACCAGCCCCTCGGTCCGGTCTGGCAGCGCTTCGGTTATCAGCCCATGCCAGAGGTTCACGCGGCCTTTCCGTGGAAAGACATCGATCAGTCTGTGGAGACGGAGAAATCGCTGATGTTTTATCGGAAGGAGCTGAACTGCTGAGAGCGCCAGCCAATGGTGTAAACGATGCTTGCATGTATCCCAATATTCAGCTTACTTTAATTACGAAGGCCCCGGAGAATTCTTTACCGGCTCCTTGGATAGCCGGAGAAAATAGTTCGGAGCAACATAAGGGCCATTTTCGAGATCCGGAGACATCACACATGAGCGAAGGAGACGCCCATGGTCGTGTCGTTACTGGCCTATCTCGGTGTTGGCCTGCTCTATTACATTTCCGCACTGATCGGTGTGCACTTTCTCAGCCTGCCCTCAGGGGTCGTCGTTTTTTGGCCGCCTAATGCGGTATTACTGGCTGCATTCCTGACCCTGTCCTGGCGACACTGGCCAGGGCTCGCCATTATCGTGATACTGGCCGAAGTGCTGGCCGACCAATCCGTCTTCCCGGTTCACGCGGCCGTGCTTTTCGGGCTCGTCAACGTGGCTGAATGCGCCATAGCTGCGCTGCTTCTGCAGCGGTTCAGCCCCAGTGAGCGCAGCCATCCGGACTGGGCCGAGCCGCGTGCGTTGGCGCTGTTCATTCTCATCACATTTTTCGTTGCTTCCCCCATTGCCGCTCTGGCCGGCGCCTTCATCTATACCTCTGTCCTGCTTGATCCTTTGCCCTTTCTGGTGTTCTGGCGTATCTGGTGGTTCGGAGATGCAACTGGCCTGGTCGCGCTGACCCCCATCCTGCACATGATGTTCAATTACCGGGCTTACTGGCCCGATGCCCTGTATCGGTCGGCCGGCGGCATCGAGTGGGCAGGCTTGGTGATTACCGCGCTCTTCACCAGTTTTTTCGTGTTTTCGTTGGGTATCAGTGACGGGGATATGCTTGTCCTGTCGCCTTTGTTGGTGATGGTGGCGCCATTCTGGGCTGCGGTGCGCCAGGGGCCGATGCCCGCATCCGCTCTTACCGCAGCGGTTGTGCTCTATGGGGCGATCACTACCGCTCAAGGCCAAAGCCCTTTTTTAGCAGGCGCCCCGGAATCCGCCGCCATTCTGCTGCAAGAGGAGATAATGCTGTTTACCGTGATCGTGCTCTTCATCGCCGCCTTTGTGACCCAGATCCGCCGAAAAAGCGGTAGCCTGCATCTGTATAAAAGCGCCCTGGAAGCCACCAGTGAAGGCGTGCTGATCACCGAGGCCGGAGACGATCAGCCGATCATCTACTGCAACCAGGGTTTTATCGACATGACCGGCTATAAAAAAGAGGACATCCTTGGTCGTAACTGCCGGTTCCTGAACGGTGTTGAACACGATCAGCCCGAGGTCAGGAGAATCAGAGAGGCGATTCTGCGGGAGGAGCCGATCCGCATCACCGTGCGCAATTTTCGCAAGGACGGCACACTGTTCTGGAACAACCTCATCATCAATCCCATTCGTGATCGGCGGGGAAAAACTTCGCATTTTGTCCGGATCGTCAGAGATATCTCTCGGGAAATTGAACAGCAACGTCAACTGGAGAGCCTGCTCGCTAAGCTACGGGATGCCAATGAAACCCTCGAAAACAAAGTGTCCCTTCGCACCAGCGAGTTGGAGGAAGCCAACCATATGCTTGAACGCCTGGCCCTGACCGATGAGCTGACCGGTGTACACAATCGCCGCAACCTGATCAGCCGGGGCCATCTGGAAGTACTGCGCTGCAGCCGCTCGGGAAGCACCTTTTCCATCATGCTGCTCGACATCGATCACTTTAAGCAGCTCAACGATCAATATGGCCACGAAGCCGGGGACCTCATCCTCCAGGCCTTTGCCAAAGCGGTTCAGCAGACCATTCGCAAGGCGGACAGTTTTGGCCGCTGGGGTGGTGAAGAGTTCATGATCCTTGTCTACGACTCTGCGCAGATCGACTTGCGGGTCATGGGCGAGAAAATACTGAAAAGCATCGCAGAATGCCGGGTACTCTACAAAGGGCAGGCGCTGCGGGTCACGGCCTCTATGGGCATCGCCACCTGGCAGAACGGCAGTTTCGACCAGACGGTCTCAATGGCGGACAAGGCCATGTACCAGGCCAAGAATTCGGGGCGAAACCGGTTGGTCGTTTACCAGGACCAGCGCAAGATAAAACGACAATAAACCATACCACCGATTCGCGGCAGCGTGGCAGGTGATGGACGGCGACTGGGTCATCGGTGCCCCCACGGGTCTGGCCATGACCGAGGAAACCGAGGAAGTCCGGACCAACGCACGTTTCTATCGCTCGATCATTTCAACGATCTCATGGGAGGTCTGCGCCATCGGCTCAAAATGCGCTTGCTCACCGGCGGTGAGCACGGAGACATGACGCACCTGATAGATCGCATAGAGGGTGAGCACGCCCAGAATACCCGCCATGTACAGGGGCATGCCCTGAGGCCCCACCAGATTCATGATGACACCCACGATCAAAGGCGCCAGAGCAGCGCCTGCACCGTGCAGAACCAGCATGTCGGTCGAACCGGAAACCACCTCATCGGGGTGCAGCTGGTCGAGTAGCTGCGCCACGCCCAACGGGTAGAGCGAAAACGACAGCCCACCCCACAGAAAGAACACCGTCATCAGTGACCCGTTGCTCCAGGCAAACGGCATCATCAGGCACATGACGGCCGCCAGCGCGGCCACAACGATCAGCACTTTCCGGCGGTCCTGGGTATCCGAAAACCGGCCGATCGGGATCTGCAGCAGCGCACCGCCCACAATGGTCAGGCTCATCAACAGGCCCACCTCAGACAACCCGAATCCGAGCTTGCTGGCGTACAACGGGGCCATCCCCCAGAACGCACCCATCGCCAGGCCAGAGAGAGCCGAGGTAGCCACGGCCAGCGGCGCAAAGCCGATAATTTTTTTCAGGCTGCTCCTGGCACGCTCCGGAATGTGGGGCTGGCTGCGACTGCTGATGGTGATAGGCAGCAACGCCCAGCAACTGAGGACGGCCGACACCGAAAACAGCACGAACAGCTCACCCGGGCTCAGCCTGAGGAGCTGCTGCGCCAGAGCAATGCCGCCAAGATTGACCACCATGTAAATGGCGAACACCCGCCCGCGCTCGTGCTTCTCAGCGCGGGTATTAAGCCAGCTCTCCGTCACTGTCATCAGGGTGACCAACGACAGTCCGTAAATGAAGCGGAGCACCAACCACACCCAGGGATCGACCCACAGGGAATGCAGCAGCGCGATGGAGGCACACAGGGCCGCACAGAACGCAAAGGTGCGAATGTGCCCCATCCGCCGGATCAGGCGACCGCTGACAAAGATGCCGCAGGCAAAACCGACAAAAAACCCGGACATGATGACGCCGATACGGGCCGTGGAGAACCCCTGCTCGTTCGCCGTGACGGCCAACAAGGTGTTGAGCAGGCCGCTACCGAGCTGTAATAGCGCGACGCTGACGAGAATTGCACCAATAGGGCGCATGAGTGACCAGATACACACCTCCTGGGAATGGCCTTTGCGGCGGGATACCCGGTTGTCTTGCAATCGCTGCGCCATGGGGAGCCCCGATCAAACGGATTCCGGTATGAAAGGTGCAGAGAACTCCTGACATGAGTGAAAGCCTTCATAGGAGCAAACCATGTTATTGGCCACCGACCTCGATGGTACTTTTCTCGCGGGCGACCCCGAAAACCGCCTCAAACTCTACCGACTGATCGTCGCCCACCCCGAAATCGATCTGGTGTTTGTGACCGGTCGCGGACTGGAATCGGTGCTGCCGCTGCTGTCCGACCCAACGATTCCGCAACCGGACTACATCATCTGTGACGTCGGTTGCACGGTGGTCAACGGCCACTCGCAGCAGGCGATTCAGCCCTTGCAAGGCGAAATTGACGATCTCTGGCCCGGCGAGCAGATGATTGAAGATGTGCTGCAGTCGTTTGACGGTCTGCAGCGACAGGAAGTCCCGCAGGAGCGCCGGGTGTCGTATTTCTGCGCGAGCGATGTGGTCACCGATGAGATGATCGCCCGGGTCGAGGCCCTGTCCTGCAATGTGTTGTTCTCCGGCGGCAAGTACCTGGACATTCTGCCGCGGGGCGTGAACAAGGGGCGCACCCTGTCTCGCCTGGTGGAGCATCTGGACGTAGACCCGGAATCCGTGCTGGTCGCAGGCGATACTCTGAACGACCTGTCGATGTACGAGTACGGTTTCAAAGGCGTCTGCGTGGGGGAATCCGAGTCCGCGCTGCTGCAGGCCACCGAGCAGAAGGCACGGGTGCTGCATGCCGACGCGACCGGCTGTGGCGGCATCCTCGAAGCCTTCGAACACTTCGGCTATCTCGGCCATCTGGGCATTGAAGCGGAAGCGCCGGACGCCATGAACTCCGGCAAATCCGACCTGGTGATTGTTTACCACCGCCTGCCCTACGAAGAAGTGGTCGAAAACGGCGAGCTGATCCGCCGGCGCCCCAAGTCACCCAATGGCATCATTCCCACACTGTTGAGCTTCTTTGCCGACGGCAAGGCCGGGTCCTGGGTAGCCTGGTCGATTGACGACCCTGACCTTGGCCCCTTTCAGACCCACACCGAAGTCGATACCGACCGCTATGAACAACTGGTCGCGGCACGGGTGCCACTGAGCAAAGACGACGTCGACATTTTCTACAAGCGGTTCTCCAAAGAGGCGTTCTGGCCCACCCTGCACACCTTCTGGGAACGGGCCACCTTCCGCGATGATCACTGGCAGGTGTTCCTCAAGGTGAACAAGCGGTTTGCCGAGCGCACGGCCGAGGAAGCGGCGGAAAACGCGGTGGTCTGGATTCACGACTATAACCTCTGGATGGTCCCGGCGTATCTGCGCGAGATGCGCCCGGACCTCACCATCGCCTTTTTCCATCACACCTATTTTCCCTCGGCGGACGTGTTCAACGTGCTGCCCTGGCGCCGGGAAATCGTTGGCAGCCTGTTGCAGTGCGATCATATCGGCTTCCATATTCCGCGGCAGGCGGAAAACTTTGTTGATGTGGCTCGCGGTGTCACGCCCCTGGAAGTCACCGAAAAAGCAGGCTGTGCGCCACGGTTTCTGACCTACGGCTGTGCTGTGGGCCTTGATGAGATGAGCACCGAGATCAAGGTGAATGACCGCAAGATCGGGCTTGGCGCTCACCCGGTGGGGCTGGACCTGAACCGGGTGCGACAGGCCCTGACGCAACAGAGTGTGATTGACCGCATGGAAACCCTGCGTGAGGAGCTGATGGACGTGCGGCTGATTCTGTCGGTCGAGCGCCTGGACTTCACCAAAGGCATCATCGAGAAACTGGATGCGTACGAGCGCATGCTCAACGAGCACCCGGAGCTGGAAACCAAGGTCACCCTGATGATGGTCTGCGTGCCGGCGGCCGCCGGGATGACCATCTACGAAGAACTGCTGTCGCAGATCGAGCAAACCGTCGGTCGCATCAACGGCCAGTTCGCACAAGTAGGCTGGACCCCGGTGCAGTTCTTCTTCCGCGCGCTGCCGTTCGAGGAGCTGGTGTCTTACTACACCATGGCGGACGTGATGTGGATTACCCCGCTGCGGGACGGCCTGAACCTGGTGGCCAAGGAATACATCGCCACCCAGGGCCTGACCAATGGCAGCGGCCGGCTGGTGCTGTCGGAATTCGCCGGCGCCGCCGCCGAACTGCGCGGTGCCATTCTGGCCAACCCCCATCACCCCCAGGACCTGGCGGACACGTGCTACTACGCCCTGGCGATGAGCCGCAGCGAAGCGCAGAACCGGCTCAGCGAGGCCTTCGAAGTGGTCAGCCGTTATGACATCGATTACTGGGGGCGGGAATTCATCAACACGGCCGAACAACGACGCGCCACCAAACTGGGAAAAATTCTGCCCATTGGTCATTGCGCCGCCTGAACCGAGGACACCGAACCATGATGCTTAAAAATGCGGTGCAGCTGATCTGTTACCCGGACCGGATCGGCCATAACCTGAAAGACCTCTATACGGTGGTCGACACGCATCTGTCCGACGCCATCGGCGGCCTGCACATCCTGCCGTTTTTTCCGTCCAACGCCGATGGCGGCTTCTCGCCGCTCACCCACAAGGAAGTGGACCCGAAGGTGGGCACCTGGGACGACATCGAAGCTTTCACCGCAAAGTACGATCTGTGCGTCGACCTGACGGTCAATCACATATCGGATGAATCGCCGGAGTTCACCGACTTCATCGCCAACGGCTTTGATTCGGACTACGCCGACCTGTTTGTGCACGTGGACAAATTCGGCGAGATCTCACCCGACGACATGGCGAAGATTCACATCCGCAAGGAGAAAGAACCCTTCCGCGAAGTGACCCTGGCGGACGGCACCAAAACCCGGGTCTGGTGCACCTTCACCGAACAGCAGATCGACCTGAATTACGAGTCCGATCTGGCCTACCAGTTGATGGAAAGTTACATCGGGTTTCTGACCTCCAAAGGCGTCAACCTGCTGCGTCTGGATGCCTTCGGGTACACCACCAAACGGATCGGCACCAGCTGCTTTCTGGTGGAACCGGAGGTGTACCAGATCCTCGACTGGGTCAACCAGGTCGCCCTGAAACACGGCGCGGAATGCCTGCCGGAAGTGCACGACCACTCCAGCTACCAGTACGCCATCAGCCGGCGCAACATGCACCCCTACGGCTTTGCCCTGCCGCCGCTGTTGCTGTATTCGTTGCTGGACGCCAACAGCACCTACCTGAAAAACTGGCTGCGTATGTGCCCGCGCAACATGGTCACCGTGCTGGACACCCACGACGGCATCTGCATTCCCGATGTGGAAGGCGTGTTACCGGATGAGAAAATCCGAGTGTTGATCGACAACATCGACGCCCGCAGCGCAGACCCCATCATGCGGCGCTCAGCGGCCAACATTCACAGCGTGGGGGCCATCTATCAGCTAACCTGCACCTTTTATGACGCGCTGATGCAAAACGACGACGCCTACATCGCCGCCCGGGCCATCCAGTTCTTCACCCCGGGCATTCCGCAGGTTTACTACGTGGGGCTGCTGGCCGGCTGCAATGATCACGAACTGATGGAGGAAAGCGGCGAACTGCGGGACATCAACCGCCATTACTACAGCCTGGAAGAGGTGGAGCGGGACATCCAGAAACCGGTGGTGCAACGCCTGCTGGGCTTGATGAAATTCCGCAGCAACTACCCGGCCTTCGATGGGCACTTCGAGCTGAACTATTCCAACAACTCAAGCGTCGCCATGGCCTGGCGCCATGGAGACTATTACTGCCATCTGTTTGTGGATCTGAACTTCAAGACCGTGAAGGTCAGTTACGTGGAGGTGGACACGGGTGAGACCACCCAACTGGCGTGCTGAAACCGATCATAAGCCTTCAGTGTACTGAGGTGGGGCACCCACGCTTGGCGCTCGGCCGTTTGAATCTGAACCGCGGGCGGTAGCGAGTTCGGGTTATCGAGAGTGGCTGTCTGAACGTCAATAAGACCCGGCAGAACATCGGCATTTCGGTAGAACAGCCCTGTGCCACACTCTGGACAGAACGAACGCATGGCAGTGCCGGATGAATTGACTGTCTTCGGCACACCGGCTGTAACCTTGACCGATGATTCAGGAAACATGGCCCATGCAACCAGTGGTGCGCCAGCACTGCGCTGGCAATCCCTGCAATGACAAACGGCCACTAAATTTGGGCTGCCTGTAATGTCGTATTTAATCGATCCACACAAGCATTGACCGGTTTGGTTCATTGTCATTTCCTCGCGAGATAAACAGTGATGTTCTTCTTGAGCAGTGACGCCTAACGCTTTTAGCAGAGGCGTGATCTTGCACCACTTTGGTGGACAGTCATTTACCGGACACTAGAGGGGTGCAAGATCATTCCGCTGGCTGGGCCTCACAGCTTAGTACCGAAGCGGTTATTCAGCTTTTGAGGAAATGGTCCCGTGCATAGAAGAAGCGCCCTCGGTTGAGTAGTCGAGAATCATTTCTTTGGGCATGCTGCCGGTCTGATAGGTCTTGTACAGGTACCGGACGATAGCGGTTGGCACGCTCGACACAAAGTCAGTGTTAGGATCCTTCAGGCACAGCCGTGCGGAAGAGCCTGCCAACTCTGCAAGCTCAGCCTCTTTGCGGCTACCGCGCGCGCACGCCTTCCACAGGTAAGGCAGCTCCAGGCACGTTAACGCATCGAATACCCTGATCGAGCCAGCATTACCCTGCGCTCCAAAAAAGATGAGCGGCTCTGCAGGCAGACGGCTTGGCACCCGCAGCATACCGAAGTAGAGCGACAGCCGGAGAGAACGCAACATCAACTTCGAGATCGGCAGCGACGAAAATGTCCGCGCCCGGGCACCGCCGCCATAGGTCTCCAGCAGGTAAGCGATGATCGCACCCGAGTCAGACATTCGAGCGCCGGTGTTGGGGTCCTCCATGTACGGAAACATCAGTTGTCCGCTCTTCTCTTGGACCTCGTGCCGATAGCGGCTGTCGCCGGCCTTCGCATAAGCCTTGATGGTTACACGCGGTGTTGGATAGACCTGCGCGTCCAGGTCAAGTTCGCTGATCACCGCACGCACGCGTTGGCAAAAAGGGCACCCGTTGTACTCGTACAACACCAGTGGTTTGATTACCGGTGTAGCCGCTGCCTCGACGCTGGCGCCTCGCCCGTTGGTCCAATGCGTCAGCAGACGGCTGCTCAGAGAGTGCCAGGTGGAATAGAACCGGCCGGTAGGACTGTGGAAATTCACCATTTCGCACCTCTTTCTGTAACGTGAATCCAGTTTCCAACGCAGGAAGTCAGCGGGGCCTCCTGCTTTGCGGCCCAACGCCGGGCTCACGAGCCTGTTTGGAGCCGCGAAGCGGCGGAAAAGCGGTCGCTGTGCAGCCGATTGTTAAATCCTCTTATGTACGATATCCTGAACAGGAACAACATCCTGTACAGGAGCAGCCTTATGGATGCCATTAGCTACACAGCCGCTAGAACCAACCTAGCAAAAACCATGGAGCAGGTCTGTGAAGACCACTCACCTGTGATCATCACCCGGAGCAAGTCACAATCCGTGGTCATGATCTCTCTTGAGGACTATGAGGCGTTGCAAGAGACCGCATACCTCCTGCGCGCGCCAAAGAACGCCCGTCGTTTGTTGGAATCCGTTGCCGAGCTCGAGCAAGGCGGTGGTCAAGAAAGGGAACTTCTTGAATGAAACTCATCTTCTCCGAGAACGCCTGGGAAGACTATCTGTACTGGCAAAAAACTGATAAAAAAATCCTTCACCGAATCAACAAGCTGATCAAGGAAACCAAGCGCGAACCGTTCGAAGGTATCGGTAAACCGGAATCCCTCAAACATAGCCTCGCTGGTTACTGGTCCCGCCGAATTAACGAAGAACACCGCATCATTTACAAGGTCACGGATGACGCTTTGCTCATTGCCCAGCTCCGGTACCACTACTGATTTAACGCGAAGCTTAGCAGCAATTTTGGAGCCTCGGAGCGGCGGAAAAGCAGTCGCTGTGCAGCCGATTGTTATGCCCTGTGCCCGATTTCGGATACAGCATTCCACGGACGAATATTCTTCAGCTGATCCTCTAGCGCATCTTCCGCAATCTCAGTGTCGTAGGCTGCCTGAGCTCGCAACCAGTAGCCATTGGACAAACCAAAAAAACGACAGAGTCGCAGGTCCGTGTCTGCGGTTATCGAACGCTTTCCCGCAATAATCTGGCCGATCCTCTGAGCAGGCACCCCAATCTCTTTAGCCAAGCGGTATTGAGAAATACCCATCGGCTCAAGGAATTCTTCCTTCAGTAACTCGCCTGGCGTTACAGCTTCAATGTTGCGCATGAGTCACCTCCTAATGGTAATCAACAATTTCGATATCTTCCGCACCAGCTTTGGTCCAGCGGAAGCAAACCCGGAACTGCCTGTTGATTCGAATGCTGTGCTGACCTTGGCGGTCACCATGCAATGGCTCCAACATATTTCCGGGCGGTACTTTAAGATCATCCAACTGGCTTGCAGCCTGGAGTTGCCGAATTTTCCTCAAGGCAACTCGCTCAAAATTGACGAAGCGTCTGACGCGGCGTCCGCTTGCCAGCTTCTCGGTATCCTTACACTTGAACGATATGATCATAGGGGAATGATGACGCAGAGCGTTATTAACGTCAAGCGTTAGTATGCGGAAAAGTAGGCGGGGAGAGGGGCATAACGCCAGCCAGCATGCGCGGCTGCGAAATGGAGGCGAAGCCGCAATGTAGTAGGCGTCGCCGTGCCTGGCATTGTTAGGCAATCAATCACTGCTACTCCAGGAGCTCGGCTCTTTATAGCGCGCAAGCATGTCAGGTTGCTCTTGGGCAACTTTATAGAAGAACTCTCCCATTTGGTTTGTTAGAACTCTCAAAAAATACTCCAATTCTCTCAACTCTTTTTCACCCAGATGCAGGCCTTCATTGAACTGAAAGTGGGTGAAATTGAAACCCATATCCTTTATGGGAAAAGTAGTAACCCTGAAATGCATTTCTTCTTCGGCCGAGTGCGCCACAATTTTTCGTCGGAGTTCCAAGATTTTCTCAACCAAAGCTTTTTGATCTTGGCTCAGGGTGATACCGAGAGCACGCAAGCCAATCGTTGTTCCCTTTCTGGTGGTTTCGAAAGGGCGCGCCATTGAGATTATCAGAGTGGTCTCATAGCACCTGAATCGACGCAACTCGACTTTGCTGTACTTAGCATCGAAATCACAATCCTGAAGCAAAAACGTCAAAGCAGAGAGCGCCTGCTGGAAATCCCAAACAGAATAGATAGCCCTTTCGAGTTGTGCCTCAGTAATGTTCATAGTGCCTAACATTTGTATATGAGTCCCAATGATCACTTTTCCCATAACCCATATCTCAATTCAACAATTCCCCAAAATTAGGCAGAAAATCCTGTCAGGTCAATAAGTTCTGGCTGTTTTCCTGACAACCATCCCAAACAAAAATGATCACCACGACCACTATCCACTTTTTCGCGCATCTCTCCATCTCACTGATCTGAAAACGAAAATTACGGATTTCTAAAAACTCACCCAGTTCATGGTCGCAATGATCATTTTTCCAGTCTTTTGCCGGCCGGCTCTAGCGGTCAGGCAGAAGGTTGAGTGGTGGTAGCCGCCGAGGCCGGCGCTGGCGCTTTTGGCACGTAGGGGCGCACATCCCAGCAGAAGTAGCGTTTCAGCACGCTGTTGGCTTCGGGCGCTTTCTGGCGCCAGCCGTACACGTTGGGTTTGCGGGTTTCGATGGCCAGGGTACCGAATATCAGCCAGTCGTAGATCGCCAGGGTGGAGGTTACGTTGCGGGCGGAGTTTGGGCCGCGGGCGTGGTGGTGGTGGTGCTGGGTCGGAAACACCAGGATATGGGCCAGTGCCCACATGGTTTTGCGTACCCAGGCCCAGCGGTGGTTGTGGAAATACAGGTCGTAGTTCCAGTTCACGTGGGTGTGGGCGGCCCACAGGCCCTTGAAGGCGGTGCCAATCACGAACACCTCCACCAGCCCCAGATACAGGCACAGCAACTGGAAGGTGTAATTGGGCATGATCAGCCACCAAGCCCAGCCGTTCACGAAGGTCTGAGTGACGGTGAGCTGGCCTTTGTTGTCCAGGCCGCCGGACATGTGGTGGGGGCGGTGGTTCATCTTGTAGAAGGCCTGCACCCATTGCAGCACCCGGTTATTGGGGCGGCGGCTGTGGGCAAGCAGGTGGAAGCTGCCGTGAATGAACTCTTCCACACAGAAAAACACGATCAGCGTGGGCCAGAAATAGGCCTGCTCCAGCCACGCCAGCGATCCGGCGCTGCCGGGGATCAGCGTGGACAGGCCCAGGGTGAGCAACAGCAACACCAGCGGTCGCTGCACCGCCACCATCATGAAGGTGGCGAGGAAGGCCATGCGCCAGTCCTGCTGGTTTTTGCGGCCATCCCGGGTGCGGCCGCTGACCACCTCCCACAGGGCGGTGATCACAATAAAAGCCGTGACCAGCATCGTCAGTTTTTGATCGTCCATTGTTGTTGTCCCCACGCGGGTTGTTTGGATGTTATGACGGTACGGCGCTCTGGTATATTTTTCTAATCAAACTTTGGTATAAGTATTATCCATGAAGCTGAATTTACGAAGCGTGGACCTCAATCTGCTGCCGGTGTTCGACGCCATCATGGAGGCCGGCCAGCTGTCGCGGGCCGCCGATGCGCTGGGCATGAGCCAGCCCGCCATCAGCGCGGCCCTGCAGCGCCTGCGCCATACCCTGGGGGATCCGCTGTTTGTGCGCACCCGCCAGGGCATGATGCCCACCCCCCGCGCCCGCGAGTTGCACGCCAGCCTCAGCCAGCAGCTGGGCGCCCTGCGGGACACCCTGGACCCGGCCAACCGCTTTGTGCCGGCCACCAGCCAGCGCTGTTTTCGCGTGCTCAGTAACGATTACTTCGAGATGGTGGTGCTGCCATCACTGCTGACGCGCATCCGCCAGGAGGCGCCGAATGTGGTGGTGGAAGTGGCGCTGGCCGACGACAACATGCCCCGCAAGCTGACGACCGCACGAGCAGACATCGCGGTGGATGCCTTCGCCACGGAGAACGATCAGTTACGGCGACAGGTACTGCTGGAGGAGCGGTTAGTGGTGGTGGCGCGGCAGGGCCACCCGGTTATTCAGGGCAAATGCAGCAAGCAACAGTTCCTGCAGGCCGAGCATGTAGTGCTGCCGGACCGCAACCGCCGCCTGCCGCTGGATCAGATTCTCAATGAACCGGGCTGGCAGCGGCGCAGCGGCGCCCGGGTCACCCAGTTTGCCAGCATGCTGGCTACCTGCAGCCGCTCCGATATGATCGCCACGGTGCCCGAGCGCATGGCCCGCCAGTACGCCGGCGCCCTGGGCCTGCAGACGCTGGCATTTCCGGCGACCCTTCCGCCGCTGCCGGTCTACCTGCTGTGGGCGCCGGTGATGGACACCGACCCCGCCCATCAATGGTTCCGTCAGAGGCTGATGGACAGCCTCGGCGCCTGAGCGGCTACCACTCCAGCTGGGCGCCGGTCTGGTACTCGATCACCCGCGTTTCGAAGAAGTTCTTCTCCTTACGCATGGTGGCCTGCTCATCCAACCACGGCGACACGTTCTTCGCCCCCGGGAAAGGTTCGTCCATGCCCACGGTGCGGGCACGACGGTTGGCCACGAAACGGAACTGCTCGCTGTGGTACTCCGCGGAATAACCCAGGATGGGGTCTCGCAGGATGTAGTTGGCGTAGGCGGTCTCCGCCGCTTCGGACTCTTCCCACATCTGGCTGACCGCTTTGGGATCGAGGGTGATGTTCTCCTCTTCCAGAATCTGGTTCACCACCTTCAGGCCGAAGGAGAAGTGCATGGCTTCGTCCCGCAGGATGTACTGCAGCTGTTCGCCGGTGCCCCGCATCAAGCCGCGGCGTTGCAGCGCGAAGATGGGGCTGAAGCCGTTGTAGAACCAGGTGCCTTCGAACACCGCCGCGAAGAACAGGTAAGACATGACGAATTCCTCCAGATCGTCGCGGTTGCGCAGGTTCATGTCGGAACGCATGGCGGCATCCAGGCGGCGGTTGGCCATCTGGATCTTGCCATTAATGGCGGGCACCACGCGGTAACGGTTGTAGATCTCGCTCTGATCCAGGTTGAGGGTTTCGATGCAGTGCTGGTAGGCCCAGGTGTGCATGGCTTCCTCGTACACCTGGCGGGCCTGGTAGATCTGCAGCTCCGGCGCGCTCATTTTCTCCATCACCGCCAGGCCGATGTTGCGCATGGCCAGGATGTCGGACGTGGTGAGGTACGCCAGCACGTTCTCGTACACGTGCTTCTCCGGCGCGGTCAGGCGGTGGTGGTAGTCGTGAACGTCCTGGGCCATGTTCACGTCCAGTGGGGTCCAGTGGTTCTTGTTGGCGTTCATGAAGTACTCCCAGGCCCAGGGGTACTTGAACGGTGCCAGTTGGTTGATGTCGGTGTCACCGTTGATCACGCGCTTGTCGTCAACGTTGACGGGGGCCGGGCCGCTTGTGGCGGCCGGTCTGGTTTGGGTGTTTGGTTCGTCGTCCCAGTCCAGCATGGTTATGCCTCCCAAAGAAAAGTAAGTGGTTACTGACAGGCTTCGCAGTCGGGTTCGTCGATGCTGCACACCTGCGGCTGGGGTGCCATGGACAGCGACGCGGCGACCGGGGCGGATTTCTCGGCGCCGGTGGCGCCCAGGGAGCGCAGGTAATAGGTGGTTTTCAGGCCCCGTTCCCAGGCCAGTTGGTACAGCGCGTCCAGCTTTTTACCGCTGGGTTCGGCCATGTACAGGTTCAGGCTCTGGGCCTGGTCCAGCCATTTCTGCCGCCGGGCGGCGGCTTCCACCAGCCAGCGGGCGTCGATCTCGAACGCGGTGGCGTAGCGGGCTTTGAGTTCGTTGGGAATGCGGTCGATCTGCTGCACGCTGCCGTCAAAGTACTTGAGGTCGTTGACCATGACGTTGTCCCACAGGCCTTCGGCCTTGAGGTCACGCACCAGCGAGGGGTTCACCACGGTGAACTCGCCGGACAGGTTCGATTTCACGAACAGGTTCTGGTATGCCGGCTCGATGGACTGGGATACGCCGACGATGTTGGAAATGGTCGCCGTGGGCGCAATGGCCATCACGTTGCTGTTGCGCATGCCGTTGCGGGCGATCAGCTCCCGCACCGGGGTCCAGTCCAGGCGGGCGGTGGTGTTCACCACCAGGTCGCCGTCGCGGCGGGCGTCCTTCAGCAGGTTGATGGAATCAATGGGCAGAATGCCCTGTTGCCACAGGGAGCCTTCGTAGCTTTCATAGGCGCCGCGTTCACCGGCCAGCGTGGCGGAGGCGCGCAGGGCGAAATAGCTGAGCTGCTCCATGGCGGCATCGGCAAACTCCACCGCCTCCGCGCTGGTGTAGGGCAGGCCCAGCTGGTAGAGCGCATCCTGAAAGCCCATCAGGCCGAGGCCCACCGGGCGGTGCTTGAGGTTGGAGTTGCGGGCCTGGGGCACCGCGTAGTAGTTGATGTCGATGACATTATCGAGCATGCGCACGGCGGTGGTCACGGTGCGTTCCAAACGCTGCACGTCCAGTTCGCCATCGTGGATATGGGCGGCCAGGTTCACCGAGCCCAGGTTGCACACGGCGATTTCATCGGCGCTGGTGTTGAGGGTGATCTCGGTACAGAGGTTGGAGCTGTGCACCACCCCCTTGTGCTGCTGGGGTGAGCGCAGGTTGCACGGGTCCTTGAACGTGATCCACGGATGGCCGGTCTCGAACAGCACGGTGAGCATCTTGCGCCACAGCTGCTTGGCGGGGATCTTTTTGGACAACGTGATCCTGCCCTGCGCCGCCAGCGCCTCGTATTGCTCGTAGCGTTCGCGGAAAGCGTTGCCCACCAGGTCGTGCAGGTCCGGCACATCGCTCGGGGAGAACAGGGTCCAGTCGCGGTCTTCGCGCATGCGTTCGATCAGCAGGTCCGGCACCCAGTTGGCGGTGTTCATATCGTGGGTGCGGCGGCGTTCGTCACCGGTGTTCTTGCGCAGCTCAAGGAACTCTTCGATGTCCAGGTGCCAGCTTTCCAGGTAGGCGCACACCGCGCCCTTGCGCTTGCCACCCTGGTTCACCGCCACGGCAGTGTCGTTCACCACTTTCAGGAACGGCACCACGCCCTGGCTTTTGCCATTGGTGCCCTTGATGTGAGCGCCCAGCGCCCGCACCGGCGTCCAGTCGTTGCCCAGACCGCCGGCCCACTTGGACAGCATGGCGTTGTCGCGAATAGCGCCGTAGATGTCTTCCAGATCATCCCCCACGGTGGTGAGGTAGCAGGACGACAGCTGGGAATGGCGGGTGCCACTGTTGAACAGCGTGGGCGTGGAGGCCATGTAGTCGAAGGACGACAACAGGTTATAGAACTCGATGGCGCGCTCGTTGGGGTTGTCCTCTTTCAGCGCCAGGCCCATGGCCACCCGCATGAAGAACACCTGGGGCAGTTCCAGGCGGGCGCCCTGCCAGTGCAGGAAATAGCGGTCGTACAGAGTCTGCAGGCCGAGGAAGCCGAACTGCAGGTCCTGCTCGGGCTTGATCGCCGCCCCCAGGCGCTCCAGATCAAAACCCGCCATGGCGTCGTCCAGCAGTTCGTAGCGGATGCCGGCCCCGATAAAGGCGCTCAGGGCCTGGGGGTAGATCTCCGCCAGCGGCAGGCTGCGGGGCAGCTCCAGCGCCGTAGCATTTTCCAGTCGCAGTTGCTCCAGCAACAGCCGGGCGGTGACCGCGCTGTAATCCGGTTCCTGTTCGATGCGGCCGCGGGCGGTCATCACCAGCGCCGACAGTACGTCTTCCTCGGCGATGCCGTCATAGAGATTGCGCAACGCGTCTTCCACCAGGGTTTCACCGTCGATACCTTCCAGCCCTGCCGCGGCCTGCTCCACCTGCAGTTTCATCAGGCCCAGGTCCAGCGGTACGGTGTCGCCGTTGGCCTGTTTCACGGTCAGGTGCGGATGCGCTTCCATCGGCGCCTGGCGCGCGCGCTCACGGGCATGCTCTTCCCGGTACAGCACGTAGGCGCGGGCCACTTTCTGCTCTTCCGCCCGCATCAGCGCCAGCTCTACCTGATCCTGGATGTCTTCGATGTGGACCTTACCGCCGGCTTTCAGGCGCCGGCTGATGGCCTGGATCACCTGCTCGGTGACGCGCTGAACGCCATCGTGAATGTGGGCGGAGCCGGCGGCCTTGTCGCCCTCCACGGCGAGGAAGGCCTTGGTGACGGCCACACTGATCTTGGCGGAGTTGAATCCAACCAGGGTGCCGTTACGTTTAATGACCTGAAGGGTTTCGGTCTGGTTTGGCGTTGTGGTCTCGGGTTGAGAGGCAGGCTGGGCTTCGGCCAGGGCAGAGCTGGACATGTCGGTTCTCCTGAATACGCGTGGTTTCCATGTCCTTCGCGCAGGCAGAGAATCGGGTAGAGGGCATCGTCGGATTACGCTTGCGCTAATCCGACCTACGATTCTGCTCACCTTATACGCGAAGGTGCAGTTGTTTTCCCTGGCAGGTCTTCGGACTCAGGGGCGTGAACCGTGTGGTTCGGCCTTGCGTGGCGACTTCCCGGCGGTTGCCAGTGTCATAGTGCACGCTTGTTCCCCAATACCGCTGCGCGTCAGTTCCGGAGTTTCACCGGATTCCCGATACCGTCGGCGTGTTTACAAAACAAACACTACATCTGGTATTTGACCAAGGATGAGAACACTATATACATGAATATCAGACGCAACAAGGCACTTTTTAGCGACACACAGGTCACTGTGGGTAACGCTTCCATCACCAACAGGGGGACATTATGAGCCGACCGCTTTCGCTGACAGCCCTGGCGCTGGGGATCCTCATCGCGCTGCCCGCCGGGGTCTGGGCGGACACCCGCATCACGCCCTTTTCCACCATGGCGGATCTGGACGATGGCTGGGAACCGCTGGAATTCCCCAAGATTGATCGCCACACCAACTATCGCCTGGTGGAGGAAGACGGCACCCAGGTGATCGAAGCCAGCACCGACAACAGCGCCTCCGGCCTGATTGCCCGCCTGGATCTGGAGCCCGGCGAATCGCTGATGCTGACGTGGCGCTGGAAGGTGTCCAATGTCTTTGACCAGGGCGATGCCCGCAAGAAATCCGGCGACGACTACCCTGCCCGCATCTATGTGGCGTTCGAGTTCGAGCCGGAGAAAGCCAGCTGGTTCGAGCGCACCAAACGCAAAACCGTGGCCACCGTGTTCGGGGAGGAGCTGCCGGGCAATGCCATCAATTACATCTGGGCCAACCGGCTGCCACGGGGAGAAACCGTGGCCAACCCGTACTCGGAGGAAACCATGATGATCGCCGTGACCTCGGGTAACGAGCAGGCCGGTGAATGGGTAACGGTGAAACGGGATCTGGTAGCGGATTACCGCGCGGCGTTCGGGGAGGATCCGCCCCCCATACGGGGTGTGGCCATCATGTCAGACTCGGACAACACCGGGGAGTCGGCCACCGCCTGGTATGGTGATCTGGAACTGGGCCGCTGAGTTACGGCGGCAGGTCTTCGGGGAAACCGGGCAACACAAAGCCGGTGCTGAGCTTCCGGATCGGAGGAATCTCGCCCCGTTCCGCCAGCCGCAGGTAGGCGTCGTCGAACGCCTCCCGCAGGTCACTGGCGTCGTGGTTGACCAGTGAGAACAGCCACGCGGTGTTGCGGGTTCGCACTTCCGACTGCCGCAGCATTCGATCGGACGGCTGCCGCAGTATTTCCATCACCGGCTGCCGGTAGTCCAGCAGGTAATCGCCACGGTTGCGCTTCAGCATGTCGATGCCGGCGCGGTGGTTGGGGGCTTCGGTAATCTCGACGTTTTTTGCTGCCTGTAGCTTGTTCAGCAGGCCGCCGTAGGTGTAGCCACCGATCACGATCAGCCGGCGCCCCTCCAGATCCTTGAACTGAGCCAGCGGCGGCGTGCCCTCCACATACCAGGCGCTGAGCTGCACCGGTAACGGGCTGGCCCAGCTCTCCAGTACGTCATCACGCAGGCTGGGAATGCCGGTTAACCCGGGCCAGAGATCGACAGTGCCGTTCTGCAGGTACAGGTAGATCCGGCCAACCGGCAGGTAAACGAACTCCAGGGTAAAGCCGGCCTCAGCGGCCACTTTACGGGTCAGATCGATGAACAGGCCGGCGGCTTCGCCCTTGTCATTGCGGTATTCAATCGGTGGGAATTCGGCGTAGGCCACTTTCAGCACTGGCCGGGTGTCGGCGGCGGCGTGGGCCGTGCCCGACAGCAGCAGGGCCCCGCTTAACCATGCCATCAGCAGGATCACGCCAACACAGAACCGGTGCCACCGTCGGCCCATAACCATCGTCTTTTTGTTGTGGGTATCACCTTAGTCTAGCGCAGAATCACCAGAGGTTTTTCCGCGGTCTTGAGCATATTGGTGGTGGTGCTGCCGACCAGAAACTGACGAATGCGGGAATGGCCATAGGCGCCCATCACCAGCAGGTCGATGCCGTGCTCTTCCTGATAGGCGTGCAGGGTTTTTTCCACATCGCCGGCACGAATCGCCAGGTGCACTTCGCAGCCCTGCGCCGCCAGCAGGCGCTCGGCCTCCTTCAGTTGCTCCCAGCGATCGTTGGTGTCCGGTCCGATCATCACCAGGTGCAGCGGGAAACCCCGGAACACCGGGCTGCTGGCCAGCAGTTCCACCCCCTTGAACGCGGTGGCGGAACCATCGAACGCCAGCATCGCGCTGCGGGGCTCGGCGTAGTCGTCCGGAACCAGCATGATCGGCCGGTGTACGCTGCGGATCACGGTTTCCAGCTGGCTGCCGATGTGAATATCGCGCTCGGTACTGGTTTCGCCGTGCAGCCCCATCACCAGCAGGCGGGTTTCGTGCTCGATGGCCAGCAGAGAATCGGTCAGGTCACCGTGGCGCTGGCGCTTGATCACGTCTGCAACGCCGTGGGAGGTTACCCGCTCCTCGGCGGCATTCAGCATGTGATGGCCCTGCTCCAGCGCCAGCTTGCTGCGCTTCTGGTCCAGTTCCGCCAGCTCTTCCATCAGGTGTTCGCGGCTGCCCAGGCCGATGGTACCGGCCAGATCGGTTTCCGCCGGATAGCGCTCCTGATCCAGCACATGAAACAGCGTCACCGGCGCCTGCAGGCGGTGGCTGGCCCAGGCCGTGTAATCACACACGGCCTGGGCCGCTCGGGAACCATCAATGCATGCTACGACCCGGGTCATCGTTACCTCGTTGCTGTCTTGTACGGATTCAACAGTCATATCAGTGCCCCATCAGCTGGTCAACCGCATCCGGCTTGTCGTGCACACCGAAGCGGTCAACGATGGTGGCGCTGGCTTCGTTGAGGCCGAGGATCTCGACATCAGCACCTTCACGCCGGAACTTGATCACCACCTTGTCCAGCGCACCGACGGCGGTGATGTCCCAGAAGTGGGCGCGGCTGAGGTCGATCACCACTTTGTCCAACGCTTCCTTGAAATCGAACGACGCGGTGAATTTCTCGGAGGAGCTGAAGAACACCTGGCCCACCACCCGGTAGGTGCGGGTTCCGCTGGCGTCATCCAGGTCGGAACTGACGATCATGAAGTGACCGATCTTGTTGGCAAAGAACAGTGCCGCCAGCAGCACCCCGGCCAGCACGCCGAACGCCAGGTTGTGGGTGGCCACCACCACAATCACGGTAACCACCATCACGATGTTGGTGGAGAGCGGGTGCTTTTTCAGGTTGAGCACGGAGTCCCAGGAGAAGGTACCGATGGACACCATGATCATTACCGCCACCAGTGCGGCCATGGGAATCTTCACCAGCCAGGCATCGAGCACCAGCACCATCACAAGCAGGAACACACCGGCGGTCAGTGTCGACAGGCGGGTGCGGCCACCGGACTTGATGTTGATGATGGACTGACCAATCATCGCGCAGCCGGCCATGCCACCGAGCAGGCCGGAGCCGATGTTGGCGATGCCCTGGCCCTTGCACTCACGGTTACGATCACTGGTGGTGTCGGTGAGGTCGTCCACAATGGTGGCGGTCATCATCGATTCCAGCAGGCCCACCACCGCCAGTGCCACGGAATACGGCAGGATGATCATCAGCGTCTCGAGGTTCAGCGGAACATCCGGCCATAAGAAGATCGGCAGGGTATCCGGAAGCTCACCCATGTCACCCACGGTGCGGATATCCAGATTGAGGAACATGGCCACGGCGGTCAGCGAAACGATACAGATCAGCGGTGAGGGCAGGATTTTGCCCACGACCGGGAGCAGTGGGAACAGGTAAATGATACCCAGGCCGGCGGCGGTCATGGCGTAAACGTGCCAGGTAACGTTGGTCAGCTCCGGCAACTGGGCCATGAAGATCAGAATCGCCAGGGCGTTGACGAAGCCGGTGACTACCGAGCGGGACACAAAGCGCATCAGCCCGCCCAGCTTCAGGTAGCCGGCACCAATCTGCAACACACCGGTCAGCAGAGTGGCTGCCAGCAGGTATTCCAGGCCGTGCTCTTTCACCAGGGTGACCATCAGCAGCGCCATGGCACCGGTGGCGGCCGAGATCATGCCCGGGCGACCGCCGACAAATGCGATGATGACGGCAATACAGAATGACGCGTACAGGCCCACCTTGGGGTCGACGCCGGCAATGATGGAAAAGGCGATGGCTTCGGGAATCAGCGCCAGCGCGACTACGATGCCGGCCAGCAGGTCACCGCGTATGTTGGTGAGCCAGTTGTCTTGAATCGATTTGATCATAAACAGTTCCGCTTATTTCAGTACGTCAGAATGGCATGCTCCCCGCCTGGCCCGGAGACCTTCGGAGAGCAGATTACCAAGCTGTTCAGATGTGATTGATGACCATGTACAGGCCAACGGAGCCCATCACGATCATGTAGGGAAACGCCATCACCACCATGCGGCCGTAGGAAAGCCGTACCAGCGGTGCAATGGCGGAAGTCAGCAGGAACAGGAACGCGGCCTGTCCGTTGGGAGTGGCCACACTGGGCAGGTTGGTGCCGGTGTTGATGGCAATGGCCAGGGTCTGGAAGTGGTCGTAGCTGATGCTGCCGGCGTCCAGCGCCTGCTTGATCTCGCTGATGTAAACGGTGGCCACGAACACGTTGTCACTGATCATCGACAGCAGACCGTTGGCGATAAAGAACATGCCCGGCTGCTGTGACACGGGTAGCGACAGTACGTATTCGATGATCGGCTTGAACAGGTGCTGTTCATGAATCACCGCCACGATGGCAAAGAACACCACCAGCAGTGAGGTGAACGGCAGGGATTCCTGGAAGGCCTTGCCGATCTGGTGTTCATCGGTGATGCCGGTAAACGAGGTGATCAGGATGATCACCAGCAGGCCGATCAGCCCCACTTCCGCCAGGTGGAACGCCAGCCCCACCACCAGAATCAGGGCGGCAATGGCCTGGATCCACAGCGCCGCCTGATCGGCTTTGGTGCGTTTGTTGCGCTCGTTATCGGCAAACTCCTCCAGCACCCGGCGCACCGGCTTGGGCAACCGCCCGCCGTAGCCGAACCAGCGCAGTTTCTCCAGCAGCCAGCAGGTGAGCAGACCGGCAAACAGCACCGGCACACTGACCGGCGCCATATGCAGGAAGAACTCGGCAAAATCCCAGCCCACCACCTTGGCAATCAGCAGGTTCTGGGGTTCGCCCACCATGGTGGCCACGCCGCCCAGGGCGGTACCGATGGCGCCGTGCATCAGCAGGCTGCGCAGGAACGCGCGGAAGTTCTCCAGATCCTCCCGGTGCAGCTCGATCACGTGGTCGTCACTGCCGGCGTTGTGGTCCTTGTGCTGGTAGCCCTTGCCCGACGCCACCTTGTGGTACACCGAGAAAAAGCCCACCGCCACGCTGATGATCACCGCGGTCACGGTCAGGGCATCCAGAAACGCCGACAACAGCGCCGCCGCCGCACAGAACAGCAGCGACAACGCCGACTTGGAGCGCACGCCGACGAGGATCTGGGTGAAGGTGACCAGCAGCAACTCTTTCATGAAGTAGATGCCCGCCACCATGAACATCAGCAGCAGAATCACCGGGAAGTTGGTGAGCACCTCCAGATACACCGCATCCGGGGTAGTGAGGCCGATCAGTAACGCCTCAATGGCCAGCAGGCCGCCGGGCAGCAACGGATAGCACTTCAGCGCCATGGCCAGGGTGAAGATGAACTCAGCGATCAGCAACCAGCCGGTAACCACCGGGCCGAATACCGCCAGCATGATGGGGTTGATGACCAGGAACAGCAGGATGATCTGCTTGTACCAGACCGGTGCCTTGCCGAGAAAGTTGTGGGTGAAACCTGAGATGACCGTGTTGGGCATTACAATATCTTCTGAGTGATCGGGCGGGTAACCAGCAGCACAAACCGGGTCCCGCTGAGGTAACGTGTCAGCGGGACCCTCTTTTCTTTCCTACTCTACGGTGACGCTTTTCGCCAGGTTCCGCGGCTGGTCCACGTCGGTGCCCTTGAGCACCGCCACGTGGTAGGACAACAGCTGCAGCGGAATGGTGTAAACGATGGGTGCGGTAATCGGGTGCACCGAGGGGATCTGCATCACGTGGATGCCGTCCTGGGGCTTCACATCGGCTGCCTTGTCAGCAAACACGAACAGCTGGCCGCCGCGGGCGCGGACTTCTTCCAGGTTGGATTTCAACTTTTCCACCAGATCGTTGTTGGGCGCCACCGTGACCACTGGCATTTCACTGTCCACCAGCGCCAGCGGGCCGTGCTTGAGCTCACCGGCCGGGTAGGCTTCGGCGTGAATGTAGGAAATCTCTTTCAGCTTCAGTGCGCCTTCCAGGGCCACCGGAAACTGGGAGCCACGGCCGAGGAACAGACTGTGGTGCTTGTCCATAAAGGCTTTGGACATCTCGGCAATTTCGCCATCCAGCGCCAGCACCTGATCCACCTGACCCGGCAACTGATGCAGGGCCGCAACAATCTCGGTTTCGGTGTCCGCGCTCAGGCCGTTGTGGCGGGCCAGCGCCAGGGTGAAGATCAGCAGCGCGGTCAATTGTGTGGTGAAGGCCTTGGTGGACGCGACGCCGATTTCCGGGCCGGCCTGGGTCATGATCACCAGATCGGATTCCCGCACCAGCGAGCTGCCCGGTACGTTACAGATCGCCAACGCGGCGCGGAAACCGGCCTTCTTCGCCTGGCGCAGGGCGGCCAGGGTATCGGCGGTTTCACCGGACTGGGAGATGCACAGGAACAGGGTGTCGGGCTGGATCACATGCTTGCGGTAGCGGAATTCCGACGCCACCTCCACGGAGCAGGGCACGCCGGCCAGCTCTTCGATCCAGTAACGGGCCACCATACCGGCGTGGTAACTGGTGCCACAGGCGATGATCTGCACGTGGCGCACGTTCTCCAGCAGCTTTTCCGCGGAGGTGCCCAACGCCTGTTCCAGTACCCGGGTTTTGGTCAGCCGGCCTTCCATAGTGGCTTTGATCACCCGCGGCTGCTCGTAGATTTCCTTGAGCATGAAATGGCGGTATTCACCCTTGTCAGCGGAGTCGGCACCGTGTTCGAAACGGGTCACCGCACGTTCCACCGCCTGGCCGTCCCGATCGTGAATCGCCACCCGGTCACGACGGATGTCGGCGATGTCGCCTTCTTCAAGGAACATGAAACGGTCGGTGACCGGCAGCAACGCCAGCTGGTCGGAGGCAATGAAATTCTCGCCAATGCCGACGCCGATGACCAGCGGGCTGCCTTCACGGCATACAATCAGGTGGTCGGGCTCGTCGGCGTGGATCACCGCCAGGGCGTAAGCACCGCGCAGGCGAGTGATAGCGGCACGCACCGCGTCAATCAGGCTGCTTGCGCTGCGGTAGTGTTTCTCGATCAGGTGGGCGACCACCTCGGTGTCGGTCTGGGAGGTGAACTCGAAGCCGTCGGCTTTCAGTTCGTCCCGCAACTCCTGGTAATTCTCGATGATGCCATTGTGCACGATGGCCAGGCGATCGCCGGACATGTGGGGGTGGGCATTGAGCTTTGACGGCTCGCCGTGGGTGGCCCAGCGAGTATGGGCAATGCCCAGGGTACCCTGCAGTGCCTTGGTGCTGATGGCATCAGCCAGGGCCGCCACCTTGCCCACTTCCCGGGCCCGATGCACGGCGTTATCGCCGTCGATGATCGCCATACCGGCGGAGTCATAACCCCGGTATTCCAGGCGGTGCAGGCCCTCCAGAAGAATACCCTGCACCTCACGTTCCGATACCGCACCTACAATGCCACACATGTGTTCATCACCTGTCAGAAAATTTGCTGTGTTACCGGATAGTTCAGGACTTTTTAACCGGCCTGCTCCAGTCTGCGATATTGCGCTGACGCCCGCGGGCCACGGCCAGCTCACCGTCAGCCACGTCCCGGGTGATGGTGGACCCGGCACCGACGGTCGCGCCTTCGGCAACGTTTACCGGCGCCACCAGCGACGTGTTCGAGCCGACGAAGACGCCGTCGCCAATCACCGTCTGGTGTTTGTTCACACCATCATAGTTGCAGGTGATGGTGCCTGCACCCACATTCACATTACGCCCCAGTGTGGCATCGCCCACGTAGCTCAGGTGGTTGATCTTGCTGCCCTCACCAACCACGGCTTTCTTGGTTTCCACGAAATTGCCCACCTTGGTGTCGTCGGCCAGGCGGGTGCCGGGACGCAGCCGGGCATAAGGCCCGACCTGGGCGAAGCGGCCCACCTCGGCACCTTCGATCACGGAGTAGGCCTTGATGTCTGCGCCGGCCGCTATACGGGCATCACGGATCACACAGCCAGGGCCGATGGACACACCGTCGCCCAGCTCCACGTCACCTTCAAACACCACGTTGACGTCAATCAGGATGTCGTTGCCAATGGTCAGGTTGCCACGGACATCCACCCGGGCGGGGTCAGCCAGGGTAGCGCCTTCGGTCATCAGCCGGTCCGCTTCACGGCGCTGATACCAGCGCTCCAGTTCCGCCAGCTGGAGGCGGTTATTGACCCCCTGTACCTCGTACGCATTCCCGGGCTGCGACACCGCCACCGCCATACCGTGGTCCACGGCCATGGCAATAATATCGGTAAGGTAGTACTCGCCCTGGGCGTTGCGGTTCGATAACTGCGGCAGCCAGTCTTTCAGACGGCGGGCGGAGACCGCGAGGATGCCGGTGTTGACCTCGCGGATCTGCAGCTGGGTCTCGCTGGCGTCTTTCTGCTCAACGATCGCGGTCACCTGGTTCTGTTCATCCCGCAGAATCCGGCCGTAGCCCTGCGGGTTGTCCAGCGTGACGGTGAGCAGGCCCAGGGTGTCGTTGTCGATGCTGGAGACCAGCCCTTCCAAAGTATCCACACCGGTCAGCGGCACGTCGCCATAAAGCACCAGCACCCGCGCGTCGTCCGGCAGGTCCGGCAGCGCCTGGGCCACCGCGTGCCCGGTGCCCAGCTGCTGCTCCTGCAGCACCCAGTTGACCGGTTGGCCGGCAGTGGCCGCCTTGACCTGGTCTGCGCCGTGTCCGATCACCGCGTGAATCTGTTCGGCGCCGAGCTGACGGGCCGTGGCGATGACGTGATGCAGCATCGGCCGCCCGGCCACGCCATGAAGGACCTTCGGCAGCGCGGATTTCATTCTCGAACCCTGGCCGGCGGCCAGGATAACGACGTGTAACGGGCTCATAACAACAGACCCCCGGTTCTATGGTCGGGTTGGATAGGCATAAACGAAAAAACCGCGTCCCTGGCAGACTGCCGGTTTCCCTCGAATCGAGCGATTCGGAAAGAAACCTGCAATCCGCGTCAGGATGCGGCTTCAGATCAGGCGAACCCGAAACTGGCAATCGCTGTTAACGAATGTTTTTGCGCAGTTTCTGGATGGTGCGCAGCTGAGCGGCAGCTTCTGCCAGCTCGGCTGCGGCACGGGAATACTCGAATTCGCCCGTTTTGTTTGCCAGTGCCTTTTCGGCTTCACGCTGGGCTTCCAGTGCCGCTGCTTCGTCCACATCCTTCGCGCGAACAGCGGTATCGGCCATCAGAGTGATGATGTTGGGCTGCACTTCCAGGTAACCCCCGGAGACGTACAGCACTTCTTCAGCACCACCCTGCTTGACGATCCGCACGGAACCGGGCTTGAGCGCGGTCAGTAGCGGAGCGTGGCCATACTGGATACCCATCTCCCCTTCGGTACCGGTAGCGGTCAGCATCTCTACCAGTCCGGAGAAGATTTTTTCCTCGGCACTTACGACGTCACAATGTACGGTCATAGCCATTTCTTACGCCTCTTGGGTCAGAAAGTGAAGAAAGGTTACTTACCTTCCTTCGCCTTCATTGCCTTAGCTTTCTCAATCGCTTCCTCGATGCCGCCGCACATGTAGAACGCCTGCTCGGGCATGTCGTCGTAATCGCCGTTGAGAATACCTTCGAAGCTGGCGATGGTCTCTTTCAGAGACACGTACTTACCGGGGGAGCCGGTAAATACCTCAGCAACGTGGAACGGCTGGGACAGGAAACGCTCGATCTTACGGGCGCGGGATACTGTCAGCTTGTCTTCTTCTGACAGCTCGTCCATACCCAGAATGGCGATGATGTCCTTCAGTTCCTTATAACGCTGCAGAACGTTCTGAACACCACGGGCCACGTTATAGTGCTGCTCGCCGATCACCAGCGGATCCAGCTGACGGGAGGTAGAGTCCAGCGGATCGATCGCCGGGTAGATACCCTTGGAAGCGATGTCACGGCTCAATACCACGGTGGCGTCGAGGTGCGAGAAGGTGGTGGCCGGAGACGGGTCAGTCAAGTCATCCGCGGGTACGTATACCGCCTGGATGGAGGTGATCGAGCCGTTCTTGGTGGAGGTAATACGCTCCTGCAGCTCACCCATTTCCTGGGCCAGTGTCGGCTGGTAACCTACCGCGGAAGGCATACGGCCCAGCAGTGCTGATACCTCGGTGCCGGCCAGGGTGTAACGGTAAATGTTGTCTACGAACAACAGTACGTCACGACCTTCGTCACGGAACTTCTCGGCCATGGTCAGACCGGTCAGGGCGACACGCAGACGGTTTCCTGGGGGCTCGTTCATCTGCCCGTAAACCATCGCTACCTTGTCCAGTACGTTGGAGTCCTTCATCTCGTAGTAGAAGTCGTTACCCTCACGGGTACGCTCACCTACACCGGCGAAGACCGACAGACCGGAGTGTTCTTTGGCGATGTTGTTGATCAGTTCCATCATGTTGACGGTCTTACCAACACCGGCACCACCGAACAGACCAACCTTACCACCTTTGGCGAACGGGCAGATCAGGTCGATAACCTTGATGCCGGTTTCCAGCAGGTCGGCAGACGCGGCCTGGTCAGCGTAACCCGGCGCCTTGCGGTGGATACCCCAACGCTCTTCTTCGCCGATCTCGCCCTGTTCGTCGATGGGACGACCCAGAACGTCCATGATACGGCCCAGCGTCTTGGTACCAACCGGTACGGAAATCGGCTTGCCGGTATTCTCTGCTTTCAGGCCACGCTTGAGGCCTTCGGTGCTGCCCATGGCGATGGTACGTACAATGCCGTCACCCAGCTGCTGCTGGACTTCCAGAGTTGTCTCACCACCTTCAAGCAGCAGTGCGTCGTAAACGCCCGGAACGGAGTCACGTGGAAATTCCACGTCGATAACCGCGCCTATGATCTGAACGATGTGTCCGCTACTCATGCTCGGTTCCTCGTTATCTTGATAGTCAATAAAACCAGTAGGACTGTGGGCAGCGTCAGACCGAGGCCGCGCCGCTCACAATCTCCGAAATTTCTTGCGTAATGGCTGCCTGACGCGCCTTGTTATAAGCCAGCTGGAGCTCGCTGATAATGTCGCCGGCGTTATCTGTCGCGCTCTTCATGGCAATCATCCGGGCAGCCTGCTCGCAAGCCAGGTTCTCCACCACGCCCTGATACACCTGGGACTCGATATAACGTGGCAGCAGCCCATCAAGGATGGGGCGTGAATCTGGCTCGTAGATGTAATCCCACTGGTGACCGACTTCTTCGTCTTCGCCTTCCGGCAACGGCAAAAGCTGTTCTGATTGCGGCTGTTGCGTCATGGTGTTCACGAACCGGTTACCGACCAGGTACAGGCGGTCGATCTTGCCTGACTCGAAGGCATCCAGCATCACCTTGACGTTACCGATCAGCTGCTCTGCACTGGGGTTATCACCCAGGTGGGTCAGCGCGGCGACCACGTTTCCGCCGTAGTTGCGGAAGAAGGAGGCGCCTTTCTGCCCGATGGCACAGAGGTCGGTCTCAACACCCTTACTTTTCCATTCACGCATTTCGCGCACGAGGAGCTTGAACACGTTGCCGTTCAGGCCACCGCAAAGTCCCCGATCCGAGGACACCACGATGTAACCCACACGCTTGACGTCACGCTCCAGCATGAACGGGTGCCGGTAATCCTGGTTTGCCTTGGCAATGTGCCCGATTACCTGGCGCATCTTGTCCGCATACGGGCGGGTTGCCTGCATGCGTTCCTGAGCTTTACGCATTTTACTCGCCGCCACCATTTCCATGGCGGAGGTGATCTTCTGCGTGCTCTTGATGCTTCCGATCTGGTTACGTATTTCTTTTCCGACGGCCATAAGTCACTGCCTTTTCAAGTTAGACACTCATGTGAACCAACGGGCCCGCCGCAGCGGGCCTCGGGTTTACCAGCTTTGAGTGGTCTTGAATTTCTCCAGAGCAGCTTTCAGGCCGGCGGTAATTTCGTCGTTGAAATTGCCGTCTGCACCGATCTTGTCGAGCAGGTCTTTCTGTTCGGCACGCATCCAGTCAATCAGCTGCGCTTCGAACTTGACCACACTGCTGACCTCGACATCGTCCAGGAAGCCTTCGTTAGCTGCGAACAGTACGGTGCCCATCTCAGCAACGGACATCGGGCTGTACTGGTTCTGCTTCATCAGCTCGGTGACGCGCTGACCGTGCTCCAGCTGCTTCCGCGTGGCTTCGTCCAGATCCGAGGCAAACTGGGCGAACGCCGCCAGTTCACGGTACTGGGCGAGAGCCAGACGGATGTTACCGCCGAGCTTTTTCATGATCTTGGTCTGGGCTGAACCACCGACCCGGGATACCGAAACACCGGCGTTCATCGCCGGACGGATACCGGAGTTGAACAGGTTGGTTTCCAGGAAGATCTGACCGTCGGTGATGGAGATCACGTTGGTCGGTACGAACGCAGACACGTCACCAGCCTGAGTCTCGATGATCGGCAGTGCCGTCAGCGAACCGGTCTTGCCCTTCACTTCACCATTGGTGAGCTGCTCTACGTAGTCCGCGTTGACACGGGACGCGCGCTCCAGCAAGCGGGAGTGCAGGTAGAATACGTCACCCGGATAGGCTTCCCGGCCCGGCGGACGGCGCAGCAGCAGTGAAATCTGGCGGTACGCAACGGCCTGCTTGGACAGGTCATCGTAAATGATCAGAGCGTCTTCACCACGGTCACGGAAGTATTCGCCCATGGAGGTACCGGAGTACGGGGCGAGGAACTGCATCGCGGCCGGGTCGGCAGCACCGGCGGCAACCACAATGGTGTGGTCCATGGCGCCGTGCTCTTCCAGCTTGCGCACTACGGCGGCGATGGAAGACTGCTTCTGGCCTACGGCAACGTAGATACACTTGATGCCGGTGTTTTTCTGGTTGATGATCGCGTCGATGGCGACCGCGGTCTTACCGATCTGACGGTCACCGATGATCAGCTCACGCTGGCCACGACCGATGGGAACCATGGTGTCGATCGCTTTCAGACCGGTCTGAACCGGCTCGTCAACGGATTGACGTGCGATAACACCCGGGGCCACTTTCTCGACCGGGGCGGTCAGGGAGGTGCCCAGATCGCCTTTGCCGTCGATCGGGTTACCCAGACCGTCAACCACACGGCCCATCAGTTCCGGACCGACCGGAACTTCCAGGATACGACCGGTACAACGAACCTTCTGGCCTTCTGCCAGGTCTTCGTAGTCGCCCAGTACCACCGCACCGACGGAATCACGCTCCAGGTTCAGCGCCATACCGAATGTGCCGTTGGCAAATTCGATCATCTCGCCGTACATGACGTCGGCCAGGCCGTGGATCAGTACGATACCGTCAGAAACGGAGAGAATCGTACCTTCGTTCTTTGCTTCGGAAGAGATGTCGAGCTTCTCGATTCTCTTCTTGATGATGTCACTGATCTCGGATGGATTCAGTTGCTGCATGCCTTTGTCCTCAAACCTTGTGCTGAAATCAGGAGCCCAGAGCCTTGGCCATTCTGGCCAGCTTGCCTCGGACTGAAGCGTCGATAACCAGGTCACCCGTGTGAACAACTACCCCGCCGATCAGAGACTGATCGACAGCGGCTTCCAGGGAAACCTTGCGCTCCAGCTTTTTGGACAGTGCGTCGATCAACTGTTGCTGTTGCTCGGCGGTCATTTCATACGCCGTGTTCACCTTCAGATTCACCGTGCGATCAAGATCCGCACGATACTGGGCGAACAGGGCTGAAACTTCCGGCAACAGGGCCAGACGCTTTCTTTCAGCAAGAATCAACAGGAAGTTTCTGAGTGCTTCAGGCAGCGGCTCTTCAAAACAGTCTGCGAAGAGTTCCGCCTTGCGTTGCTCAGACAGGCCAGGATTGGCCAGGATGTTCTTTACCTCTTGGTCAGCCGCTACCTGAGCAGCGAAAGCCAGCGCCTGATCCCAATGATCAACGGCTTTCTGGTCTTGCGCGGCGCCAAAAACGGCTTTCGCGTAGGGTCGGGCTAACGTCGTCAGTTCTGCCATGATGACCCTCTTTTAGAGTTCTGCGGCCAGCTTTTCCAGCATCTCGCTGTGAGCTTTGGCGTCTACAGAGGTTTCCAGAATCTTCTCGGCACCGGCAACGGCAAGTGCTGCCACTTCTGCTCTCAGTGCGTCGCGAGCCTGAATACGCTCCTGTTGAATTTCCGCCCTGGCCTGCTCAATAAGCCGCTCGCCTTCCTTGCGGGCATCGTCTTTGGACGCCTCGACAATCTGGGCGGCACGCTTGTTGGCCTGGTCAATCAGGGCTGCAGCGTCTTCTTTCGCCTTGTGCAGTTCCTTGGAGGCTTTTTCCTGCGCAAGCTCGAGATCGCGTGACGCGCGATCTGCGGCAGAAAGGCCGTCGGCAATTTTCTTCTGGCGCGCTTCCATGGCAGCCGTGATCGGCGGCCATACATACTTGACGCAGAACCAGACGAAAATAGCGAAGGCAATCGATTGCCCTATCAACGTAAGGTTTATATTCACGGCAATGTACCTCTTGCTATTCGTTGCGTCCTGGTGTCCGGAGAACCGGGCGCGACCTCAGTTCAGTGAAGTGGCGCCCGCATCTTTCGGCTGATTAACCAGCAACAACGAAGATCAGGTACATCGCGATACCAACGCCGATCATGGGAACCGCGTCGAGCAGACCTGCCATGATGAATGTTTTGGTTTGCAGCTGGTTAGCCATTTCCGGCTGACGAGCAGTGGACTCGAGCAGCTTGCCGCCCAGCAGGCCGAAGCCGATGCCAGTAGCCAGAGCGCCCAGACCGATGATGATCGCTGCTGCAATAAATACCATTTCCATTGAAGACTCCTCAGTTTTCTCAGATAGTTAAGGGTTTGTGTATTAAAGCGTTTAATCAGTGATCTTCGTGCGCCGCGCTGAGGTATACCACAGTCAGCGTTGTAAAGATAAAGGCCTGCAGTACCACCACCAGGATGTGGAAGATGGCCCAGGGCACGTTCAGCGTCCACTGGATCCACAGCGGCAGCAGTGCAATCAGAATGAAGACAACCTCACCGGCGTACATGTTGCCAAACAAACGCAGCGCGAGGCTGATCGGCTTGACGATAAGTACGAGAATTTCCAGGAACAGGTTGAACGGAATCAGCGACCAGTGGTTAAAGGGCTGCATGGACAGCTCTTTGGTGAAACCGCCAATTCCCTTGACCTTGAGGCTGTAGAAAATGATCAGCAGGAAAACACCGATGGAGATACCGAAGGTACCGTTGGGGTCGGTGGTGGGTACAATCTTGAAGTACTCCAGACCCAGCGCGTGGGCAATGGAGGGAATGTAGTCGACCGGGATCAGCTTCAGACAGTTCATCAGCAGAATCCACACAAAGATGGTCAGTGCCAGCGGGGCAATCAGTGGATTGCGTCCGTGGAAACCGTCTCTGACCACACCCTGAATAAACTCAACGGTCATTTCTACCACGTTCTGCAGACCGCCCGGCACGCCGGTGGTCGCCCGCGCCGCGGCGAAGCGGAAAATACCGAGGAAAAGCATACCCATGAACAGGGACCAGCCCAGGGTATCAACGTGGAAAGCCATAAAGCCCATATCGGAGGCTTCCTGGGCGGTACGTGCGAACGTCCAGGTGGCCTCGTCAACAAGGGAACCGTCAGCGCGCTCGTAGCCTTCCGGGAGTTTTCCGTAGGTGAGGTTCTGTAGGTGGTGCTTTATATACTCTACTGGGGTATCAGCTGCCATACTGCTCTCGTCCAGTCATCGCTGTGGTTGCGGCCGGATGAGGAAGCGCAACACTGCACTCATCATAACCATCACAGCAAAAGTGAATAACAGAGCCGGTACGTGTACTGGCTCCATTAAGATGAAAACGGCCGCAAAGAACACTGCGGTAAGGGCGATCTTGATGCTTTCCGCCCTGAACATGTTGCCCACCATCCGGTGCGCGTTTCGGGCACCTTCAAACCGATACATCCGGTGAGCAAAATACGCGTTTGGTATGACAAATATAAGACCGCCGACAAAGGCGGAATAACCGGCCAAACGACTTTCAATGGTCCACAAAAGACTCAGAATGACGATCAGCGAAAACTCGATGGTGAGCCACCGGGCCAGGGGCAGGTGGGTGATTCGTGATCGGTTTTTACTCATACCACCTGCTGTCATTCCAAGCGCGCAAAATTATATGTGTTAACCGGTAGGTGTTCAACACAACCCGCACGAATTTTTGGTGGAAAAATAACCAGAATTCACGCCAGATCGCGGCACTTTCACACAAATTGTGCTTCCTGACCAACCCCGTCACGACATGTGGTGGTTTCAGTGACATACGGTACTTTGGAATGAATTGTCACAAACCCTAGCGGATATGGCCCAATATCCCGTCCAGTTCGTCAAGGGAACTGTACTCGATCACCAGTTTGCCCTTGCCCCGCTGACCGTGATCAATGGAGACCCGCGCTCCCAGGCGCTCGGCCAGATCGTCCTGCAGTGCCCGGATGTTCGGATCCACCTCACCGCTGCGTTTTTTGCGGTCCGGGGTTTCCTGCTGGATGCGACGAACCAGAGCTTCGGTCTGGCGCACAGACAGGGATTTCGCCACCACCTGTTTCGCCACCTGCATCTGCTGTTCCGGCGGCAGGGTCAGCATGGCGCGGCCATGACCCATTTCCAGATCACCGTGTTCCAGCATCAACCGCACGTCTTCGGTCAGGCTGATCAGGCGCAGCAGATTGGTAATGGTGGTGCGGCTCTTGCCCACCGCTTCCGCCACCTGGGCCTGAGTCAGACCAAACTCATCCTGCAGGCGCTGCAGGGCAAAGGCTTCTTCGATGGGATTGAGGTTCTCGCGCTGGATATTTTCAATCAGCGCCATGGCGATGGCGGCTTCATCCGGCACATCGCGGATGATGGCGGGAATGCTGTCCAGCTCGGCCATCTGGGTCGCACGCCAGCGCCGTTCACCGGCGATCAGCTCGTAACGGCCCTCGGCGATGGGGCGTACTACCACCGGCTGCATCACACCCTGCTGACGAATGGAGTCGGCCAGTTCCTGCAACGCCGCCGGGTCCATATCGCGGCGGGGCTGGAAGCGCCCGCGCTGGATCAGATCCACCGGTACTTCACGGAGTTCGCCGTCGTGGTCTTTCAGTTCCTGATCGAGATTGACCCTGGAACCCTGCAACAGCGCGCCCAGCCCGCGTTCACCCAGTCCTCGTTTCTTCGCCGCCATGGTGTTTGTCATTCTTCCCGGTGAAAATCAGTGTGCAAAGGTGAGCTAGTTTACACGGCAACGGCCGTGGATGTCTTTTGCGAGCCGTGGCGCCGCACCATTTCCCCGGCCAGCGCCAGGTACGCCACCGCGCCCTTGGACACCCGGTCGTACTTCAGCGCCGGCATGCCGTAGCTGGGCGCTTCCGCCAGCCGCACGTTGCGCGGAATCACCGCCTTGTAGACCTTGTCGCCGAAGTATTCGCTGAGCTGACCGGACACGTCGAGGGTCAGGCTGTTGCGAGGGTCATACATGGTGCGCAGGATGCCTTCCACCTGCAGATTGGGGTTCACCGTTTCCTGGATCTGCTCCACGGTGTTCATCAATGCCGCCAGGCCTTCCAGCGCGTAATACTCGCACTGCATCGGGATCAGCACCGTATCGGCGGCCGACAGCGCGTTCACCGTCAGCAGGCTCAGGGACGGCGGGCAATCGATGAGAATGTAGTCGTAGTTGTCGCGCACGGTGTTGAGCGCCAGACGCAGCCGGTGCTCGCGGCCGATCTCGTTCATCAGCTCCACTTCCGCGGCGGTGAGGTCACCGTTGGAGGGCATGATGTCGAATCCCGAGGCCTCGGCGGCGATGATCACTTTTGACGCCGGCGCGCGCTTGGTCAGCATGTCGTAACCGGACAGTTCCAGGGCATTCTTGTCAACACCGCTGCCCATGGTGGCGTTGCCCTGGGGGTCCATATCCACCAGCAGCACCCGCCGCTTGGTCGCAGCCAGTGAGGCAGCAAGGTTGACGCAGGTGGTGGTTTTTCCCACACCGCCTTTCTGATTGGTCACTGCAATCACGCGCGCCATGTCTTGCCTCCTTTGATCACTGGGGTTGGGCGTTACGGCTCAGGGTCAGCAGATGCCGCTCACCCTCGGAGCCCGGCACCTGCAACGAATGACGGGATGTCAGCTGCCATCCGGCTGGCAGAGCAGCCACTTCATCATCCGGAAACTGGCCTTTCATGGCAAGGAACTCACCGTCATTTGCCAGCAAATGGCCGCACCAGCTCACCAGGTTGTCGAGCGCGGTAAACGCCCGGCTGCTGATCTGGCTGAACAAGCGTTGCGGGTCGCAGCTTTCGGCGCGGCCATGGATGACCTCGACATTCTGCAGGCCCAGTTCCAGCACACACTGGGTAAGGAACCGGGTTTTCTTGCTGTTGCTGTCCAGCAGGGTAAACCGTTTCTGCGGCAGCACAATGGCCAGCGGAATGCCGGGCAGGCCGCCGCCGGCGCCCACATCCAGCAGATGGTCGGTGGTGACAAACGGCAGCACGCTGAGGCTGTCCAGCAATTGCCGCGACACCATCTGCCCGGGGTCACGCACCGCGGTCAGGTTATAGGCGCCGTTCCACTTGTTGAGCAGGGCCAGAAAGTCCAGCAACTGCTGTTGTGCGGAAGCCTCGAGCTCAAGGCCTATAGCCGCCAGACCGGTTTCGAGCTGGCGTTGCCAGAGTGCGTTGCTCATGGTCGCGGATCAGGCCGTCTGTTTGCGCAGCAGGTCGCGCTTTTTCAGATGCACCAGCAGCTGAGACACCGCCGCCGGGGTCACACCCTGAATGCGGGAGGCCTGGGCCACGGTTTCCGGACGCACGGTCTTGAGCTTCTGCTTGATCTCGTTGGACAGGCCGCCGATGGCGTCGTAATCCAGATCCACCGGCAGGGCCGTGTGCTCGTTGCGGCGCAGGCGTTCGATCTCGTCGGTCTGGCGCGAGATGTAGCCCTCGTACTTGATCTCGATTTCCACCTGATCGGCTACCACCGGGTCCTCCGCCTGCGCCGCACCGATGTCGGCGATATGGCGGTAGCCGATTTCCGGCCGACGCAACAGTTCCGCCAGCGACTGGTCGCGGGTCAGCGGCTGCTTGAGAAAGCCGTTGGCCCGTTCGCCGGCGTCGGTGTCGGGGTGAATCCGGGTGGATTCCAGACGACTGCGCTCACCGGCGATGGCTTCGCGCTTGACGTTGAACTTTTGCCAGCGGTCGTCATTCACCAGGCCGAGTTTGCGGCCGGTGTCGGTCAGGCGCAGGTCGGCATTGTCTTCCCGCAGGATCAGCCGATACTCGGCACGGCTGGTAAACATGCGATAGGGCTCGGAAGTGCCCATGGTGATGAGGTCATCCACCAGTACACCCAGATAGGCCTCGTCGCGGCGCGGGTACCATTCGTCTTTTTCCTGGGACTTGAGGGCGGCATTGATGCCGGCCAGCAACCCCTGGGCGCCGGCTTCTTCATAACCGGTGGTGCCGTTGATCTGGCCGGCAAAGTACAGTCCCTGGATAAACTTGGTTTCCAGGGTATGGCGCAGATCCTGGGGGTTGAGGAAGTCGTACTCGATGGCATAGCCCGGCCGGGTGATGTGGGCATTCTCGAACCCGGGAATCGACCGCACCGCTGCCAGCTGGATATCAAACGGCAGGCTGGTGGAGATGCCGTTGGGGTAGAGCTCATGAGTGGTCAGGCCTTCCGGCTCGACAAAGATCTGGTGGGAGTCCTTGTCGGCGAACCGGTTGACCTTGTCCTCGATCGACGGGCAGTAACGCGGGCCGATCCCCTCGATATTGCCGGCGAACATCGGCGAACGGTCGAAGCCACTGCGGATGATGTCGTGGGTCTGCTCGGTGGTGCGGGTAACGTAACAGCACACCTGCTGGGGATGCAGGTCCCGGCTGCCAACAAACGACATCACCGGAGTGGGGTCGTCACCCCACTGTTCCTGCATCACCGAGAAATCCACCGAACGGGCATCGATGCGCGGCGGTGTGCCGGTTTTCAGCCGACCCACATTGAACGGCAGTTCCCGTAATCGTCTGGCCAGGGCGTTGGCCGGGGCATCGCCGGCGCGACCGCCGGAATGATGCTCCATACCGATGTGGATAACACCACCGAGAAAGGTGCCGGTGGTCAGCACCACGGTTCTGGCATTGAAGCAGATGCCGGTCTGGGTCACCACGCCGGTGACCTGCTCGTTTTCCACAATCAGGTCGTCCGCCGCCTGCTGAAACAGGGTCAGGTTGGGCTGGTTTTCCAGGGTATGACGAATGGCGGCCTTGTACAGCACCCGGTCGGCCTGGGCACGGGTGGCACGCACCGCCGGGCCTTTGCGGCTGTTCAGCACCCGGAACTGGATACCGGCACGATCGGTGGCTTCGGCCATGGCGCCGCCCAGGGCATCAATTTCCTTGACCAGGTGACTCTTGCCAATGCCGCCGATGGCGGGATTGCAGGACATCTGACCCAGGGTTTCGATGTTGTGGGTCAGCAGCAGGGTTTGCGAACCCATGCGCGCAGCCGCCAGCGCGGCCTCGGTACCGGCATGGCCACCACCAATGACAATGACATCGAAACGGGTCGGAAAATCCACAGCTCACCTCGGGAATTCGGGCTTGAAAATAAGGATAAAAAACAGGGCGGCGAGTATAACGCCTCGCCCGGCAAATTGCAGTCGGAATGTGCAAATTTTAACCAGAATCGCCCGCGGGGAAAACCCGGGGCACCCGCGCCATGCCGATCAGGCCAGCCCCCATGCGGCTCAGGACATAAGTGTAATCCGAAACCTTTACGTTTTCAGAGGCTTGGATTCAGGTTCTCAGAAAACTTTTCAAGAAAGTTATCCACATCCACGAACACTTATTATGCAGCCTGAAATCAATGTTATCTCACTGTTTTATATGTAGTAAATTTTATTCATCCAACGCTTGTTCGAAGTTTATTCAAACCTTTATCCACAAGAGCGAATGATCACCCGGCGCGATAGCCGCCACACCAGTACCACCACCACCAGGTTGATGAGTGACAACAACAGCAGGAATCCGGGAATTCCGATGCCCAGAACGCCCAATATCACAATGCCGGTGAGCGCACTGACCACCATGAACAGCGCGTTCATGACGTTCAGGGCGGCGATGATCCGGGCGCGTTTGAAGCGGGGCGTTTCGTGCTGGATGAAGGCGTAGAGCGGCACAATAAACAGACCACCGCACACGCCGATGCCGAGCAGGTCGAGCAGCACCCGCAGGTAAACCGGATCGGACACCAGCGTCCACCAGGTGCTGGCCACCGGTTCCGCGGGCACCGCAAAGTACAGATCCACGCCGAACAACGACAACCCGGCAGCGCCCCAGGGCACGAGCTTCAGGGTGATGTGATGGCCGGTGAGCTTTTCACAGAGCATGGAACCGATGGAGATGCCGATGGTGAAAATGGCCAGCAACAGGGTCACCACGGTTTCATCCCCGAGCAGATTGGTCTTGGCAAAGTTGGGAAACTGGGTGAGATAGGCCGCGCCGAGGAACCAGAACCAGGAAACCGCCAGGATCGCCAACAAAACCGGGCGCTGCTCCGCGGCCAGGGTCATCAGACGCCAGGTTTCTTTCACCGGGCGCAAACGCTCCCTCGGCGCGGCACCGCGGTTATCGGTGGCCGGCACCTGCCGCGCGGCCAGATAGCCGAGAATCGCCATGGCCAGAACACCGATGGCCGTCAGCCGGGCGGCTGCTTCGAATCCCATCAGCACTCCCGCGGCGATGGTGCCCAGAAGTATGGCCACAAAGGTGCCCATGCCCACCAGGGCGTTGCCCCCGACCAGTTCGTCGTCCTCCAGCACCTGCGGCAGGATGGCGTATTTGACCGGCCCGAAGAAGGTGGATTGCGTGCCCATCAGGAACAGCAGCACCAGCAGCAACTCGTACCAGCCAAACCACAGCCCGACCGCCGCCGTGGCCATAATGCCGATCTCCAGCAGTTTCACCGCACGGATAATGCGGGATTTCTCCAGGCTGTCCGCCAGCTGGCCCGCCATGCCGGAAAACAGGAAGAACGGCAGGATGAACAGAAATGCGGCGAAATTAACCACCACGTCCACGGACAGGCCCATCAACCCTCCGGCACTGTAGGTGACCAGCAGCAACAGGGCGTTCTTGTAGAGGTTGTCATTGAAGGCGCCGGAAAACTGGGTCAGGTAAAACGGCAGAAAACGCCGCTGGCCCAGCAATCGGAACTGGCTGTGTTGGGTCATAAGCAGTCCTGTTCTAGTGCACCCGGGCAGCAACGTGCCCCACTGAAGTGCGATCTTTGGTGACCCGGGGCACCTTGGCCAATTACTGCCGCCTTTAACCCCATGATCGTGACGAAATATCGACGGTTGGCACGAATCTCGCGGTGGAAAATGAAAACCAGCACGGCGGTCCGGGTATTTATAGACCCGATTCGCCGTCATCACCAACGGCCAGGATGGCTTTACGTTAACGAAGGTTCCTGACCATGAGTCGTGTTGTTGCTCTTGCCCGGTCTGGCCTGGTTCAGAACCGGGCACCGGACGTTCCGGCGATCATCACTGAACACCGGTTCGACTCAGTGTATCAGCCCATCCTCAGCCCCACCCACCAGAAACTGGTGGGTTACGAAGCGCTGATGCGCGCCTCCCGCAACGGCCAGGCACTGTCACCCGCGGACATCTTCACAAAAGCCACCGAGCTTGGCCAGAGCGCCGAGCTCGACCGTTTCCTGCTGCACCTGCATCTGGACAACTTCCAGGCGGGGTCCCAACCGGCGTGGCTGTTCGTCAACATCAACCCGGACACCTGCATTCACCCGGAAGCCTCACTGGAGCGGCTCGCCCACCACTGCCGGCAATCCGGTCTTCACCCGGAACGTCTGGTGCTGGAGCTGGTGGAAACCGCCGCGGATGATCCCCAGGCGCTGCTGGCCTTTGTGGAACTGGCGAAAACCTTCGGCTTTCAGATTGCCATTGACGATTTTGGCATGGGCGACTCCAACTTCGAACGCCTGTGGCGTATGAATCCGCTGATTGTGAAGCTTGATCGCAGCCTGCTGGTGAATGCGGAGTGCCACACCCGCGCCCGCTTACTGCTGGAGAGCCTGGTGCGGATGATCCGTGAGAGCGGCAGCCTGGTGCTACTGGAAGGTGTGGAAACCGAAACCCAGGCCCGCATTGCCCTGGATACCGAGGCAGACCTGCTGCAGGGATTTCTGTTCGCGCGACCGGGCACCATTGACACCAGAACGGTGACCCGCGCCGAACAGGCCTTATACCGCACAATCGAATGTTCCAGTGCCTGCGGACTGCGGGATGTGCAACACCATGAAGGCTTTCTGCGGTTGCTGCGGCTGGAAATGATGGACGCCTGCTATCAACTGGCCCGCGGGCTGTCCTTTGACCAGGCCTGCACCAGCCTGCTGCAGATGGACGGGGTCAAACGCTGTTTCGTGCTCAATCAGGCAGGTGTGCAGCAGGGTAACCTTGCCCGGGCCACGCCGGACATCCGCCGCGGCAGTTTCAATCCGCTGTATCACTCGGCTGGCGCCTGCTGGTCACACCGGGAATATTTCCGCAACGCCCAGGCGCGGCCTCAGCACATCAGTGTCTCCCGTCCCTACGTGGCCTTGCCGGATGCCAAGCGCACGGTCACGCTGTCAACCAGCATCTGCACCGAACTCGGCCAGCAGGTGGTGTGTGTGGATCTGCACCCCGATGAACTGTTCGACGGACAATTGACCTTTCCCGCCACGCTGTAGCGCCGGCGCTCAGAAATCGTCGGCCCGTTTCTGTGGCGCCGCCGCCAGACCCTGGCCGCCGGCCGATCCCCGGGCCTGCCTTTCCAGTTCCAGCTCCACCGCGTTGGTGGATTTGGCGAAGCGCGCCAGCAGATTGTAAAGCACCGGGATGATGAACAGGGTGAGGGTGGTGGCAAAGATCAGCCCCCCGAGAATGACCACCCCGATGGACGCGCGGCTCTCTGCCCCGGCGCCGGTGGCAATCACCAGAGGAATGGCCCCGAATACGGTGGAGATGGTGGTCATCAACACCGGGCGGAAGCGCAGGATGGCGCCTTCAAGGATCGCGTCCTTCACCTCGTAGCCCTTGTCCCGCAGCTGGTTGGCAAACTCCACAATCAGAATGCCGTTCTTCGCCATCAGCCCCAGCAACATCACGATCCCGATCTGGCTGTAGATGTTAAGGCTGATACCGGACCAGAACAGCGCAAACAGGGCCCCGGTGATCGCCAGCGGCACCGACAACATGATGATCAGCGGGTGAATCCAGCTTTCGAACTGCGCCGCCAGCACCAGGAACACGATCACGAATGCCAGCCCGAACGTCAGATAGATCGCGGCAGAGGATTCCTCAAACTCCCGGCTCAGACCCTTGTAGCTGATCCGCGCCTCCGGCGGCAGGTTATCCACCGCCAGATTGTTCAGATACGTCAGCGCCGAACCCAGGTCATAGCCGTCGGCCAGTGAGCCGCTGATCACCACCGCCGGCAACCGGTCAATGCGCCGCAAGTCCGGGTTGGCACCAACCTCGCTCACCGACACCAGTGCCTGCAACGGGATCAGATCGCCCCCCGCCCGCGGTCGCAGGAACACCTGGCCCAGGTCTTCCGGGGTTGCCCGGTCGGCATCGGCCGCCTGCACGATGACATCGTATTCGCGGCCGCGGTCCACATAGGTGGTCACCTGCCGCGACGCCAGCATGGTCTGCAGGGTCAGGCCCACATCCTCGATGGTGATGTCCAGGTCGGCGGCGCGTTCGCGATCGATATTGACCCGCAGTTCCGGCCGGGTCAGTTCGAAGTCGGTTTCCAGATTCAGCAGGTTGGGGTTGTCCTTGGCCCGTTCCAGCAGCTCCTCGCTCCAGGCCTGCACCGATTCATAATCCGGGCCCCCCACCACGATCTCCACCGGCTGGTTGAAACCACGCTGGCCAAGGCCCGGCGGGTTGACCGCCACGGCGCGAATGCCGGGGATCTGTGATAGCTTGCCCCGCAACTCACTGGTCACCTGCTGCTGTTTGATGTCGCGTTCGTCCCAGGGGCCCAGACCCATGATCATGAACGCGTTATCCGCCTCGTTGCGGAACCCGACGATGGACAGTAAACGGTTGGCCGTGCCGTCTTGCAGATAAGGGATCAGTTGCTCCTCGGCTTTGCGCACGTGGTGATCGGTGTATTCAACCGTGGAGCCACGGGGCGCACTGACCGGCATGATGATCACACCCCGGTCTTCCGTGGGGGCCAGTTCCTGGGGCAGTTTCGGAAACACCACGGCAATCAGAACCATGCCCACCAGGCCGAGGCCGATCAGCAGGCCCGGCTGGCGTAACGAGAAACGCAGCATGCGCTCATAACCCCGGGTCAGCGCGTTCAAGCCGTTCTCGATAAAGCTCCAGGCGCGGTGACCCTCGGCGGTTTCGGGACTGTGTTTCAGCCACTTGGAGCACAGCATCGGCGCCAGTGTCAGTGCCACCAGGCTGGACACCACCACGGCCGCCGCCAGGGTAAAGCCGAACTCAGCGAACAGCCGGCCGATGTTGCCGCCCATGAATGAGATGGGCACAAACACCGCCACCAGGGTGAGCGTGGTGGCAATGACCGCGAAGGCGACCTGTTTGGCGCCACGATAGGATGCCAGCAACGGTGGTTCGCCATCGTCGATGCGGCGCTGGATGTTCTCCAGCATCACGATGGCGTCGTCCACCACCAGGCCGATGGCAAGAATCACCGCCAGCAGGGTCAGCACGTTGATCGAGAAGCCCAGTGCACCGAGACCGATAAACGCACCGATCACCGCCACCGGAATGGTGACCGCCGGGATCAGGGTGGCCCGCCACGAACGCAGGAACACGAAGATCACCAGAATCACCAGCGACACGGCGATGCCGAGGGTGATCATGACCTCCTTGATTGAGGCGCGAATAAAAATGGATTCGTCATAGCTTTCGGCAATGCTGACTTCCGGGGGCAGGGTATCGCGGATCTTCTCCAGCTCCGCGGTCACCAGATCGGACACCGCCACGGTGTTCGCCTTGGACTGGCGGATGATGCCCATGCCGATGGCGGTCTGGCCGTTGGCCCGCAACCGGCTGGTGTCAGATTCCACCCCCATCTGCACGTTGGCGACTTCGCCCAGACGCAACAGGTCATTGCCATCGCGGCGGATCACCAGCTCGCGGAATTCCTCCACGGTGGACAAGCGGCCCTCGGCGCGCACGGTGAAATCGCGGGTCGAGGATTCCACCGATCCCGCCGGCAGTTCGATGTTGTTGGCGCGCAAGGCGCGTTCCACTTCGGCCACGGTGATGTTGCGAGCGGCCAGCCGCTCCCGGTCGAGCCACACCCGGATGGCGTAGCGGCGTTCACCACCGATGCGCACATCGGCCACGCCATCGAGCACCGACAGGCGGTCGGCCAGCACCCGGTCGGCAAAATCGCTGAGCTCGGCGCTGTCCCACACATCACTGCGCAGGGTCACCCACATCATCGGGCGGGCATCGGAATCCGCCTTGCTGACCACCGGCGGATCGGCTTCTTCCGGCAACTCGTTACTGACCCGCGACACCGCATCGCGGACATCGTTGGCGGCAATGTCCACATTGCGGGAGGTGTTGAATTCGATGCTGGTGCGGGATTCCCCCTGTTCGGTGGAGGATTCGATCGAGCGGATGCCTTCGATGCCGCTGATGGCCCCCTCGATCACCTGCGTGATCTGGGTATCCACCACTTCCGCAGCGGCGCCGATGTAATCGGTGGAAATGGACACCACCGGCGGATCAATATCCGGGTACTCGCGCACCGGCAGGCCGAACAGGGCAGCCAGGCCGAACACCAGAATCAACAGGCTCAGAACCGTGGCGAAGACCGGCCGTTTGATGGAAATATCGGAAAGAATCATCCGTTACGACTCCAGCGAGCTGGCAAAGCGGTTTTCAGGAATCGCCTTGTCGTCTTCCACCACCTCAATGCGGTCGCCGCTGCTGAGCCGATCCTGGCCGGTGATGATCACCGGATCCTCGAGAGTCAGGCCCTCCGCCACTTCCACCAGACCGGGTTTGCGCGAGCCCAGGGTCACCGAAACCCGGCGCGCCTTGCCGTCTTCGGCAATGAACACATACTTGTCGGCACCGCGGAGCAAAACCGCCTGCTCGGGAATCACCAGCGCCTCACGCTCTCGCAGGGTCAGGTTCGCCGCCATGAACTGGCCCGGGCGCAGCTTGCCGTCCGGATTGTCGATCAGCGCCCGCACCGGCAGGGTGCGGCTGAGTTCATTAATGCGGGTGCCCAGCTCCACCAGCTCACCGTTGAAGCCCTCTTCCGGGTAGGCCGGAGAACTGCCACGAACCTGCTGGCCCAGGGTGATCTGGCCGAGAAACCGCTCCGGCACCGAAAAACCGAGCTCCATGCGATCGGTGGAATCCAGTGTGGCGACGGCGGTGCCGACACTCAGATATGCCCCCATACTGGTATCACTGAGCCCCACCACACCGCCGAATGGCGCGGTGATGCGGTGATTGTCGAGGCGGGTGCTGGCGGCCTCGAGCTGGGCCTGCGCCACTTCCAGGGTGGTGCGCAATTCGTCCACCTGGGACTGGGAAATGCTGTTGTTGGTACGCAGGCTGCGAGCCCGGTCATACTGGCGACGGGCATCGGCCACTTCCGCCTCGGACATGCGTACGTCCGCCTGCGCCTGCCGGTCATCCAGGCGCAACAGCAGATCGCCCTGATCCACTCGCTGGCCACTGCGGAGATTCAGCTCCACCACGCGGCCGCTGACCTCGGTGGTCAGTTCCACCGCATTCAGTGCCTTGAGACTGCCTACTGCATTGACCTGGTCGCGCACCGTGTCCCGGGTCGGATTCGCGGTATTCACCACGCTTGCCGGTCGCACCCGCTGGTCTCCGTCGTCTGATCCGCCATCCACATACTGGTACGTCAGCACGCCACCAACAGCAAAGGCCACCAGCACCAGCGCGATCAAACTTTGTTTCAGCATACGTCTCTCGATTCAGTGTTCAGGGTTTTTTGGAAATGACCAGCACCAATTCCCCGACATCAATGCCCCATTTGCTCATGGTGGTCTGGTTGATGAGGGTGTCTGGTGTGATCAGATACATCCAGTCGTCCATGCGGACGTCAATGGTGCCATCGCCGTATGCCACACGGAGAACATAGTTCAGATTGATAGCGTTGCCCTGCCAGCGCATGGTGCCGGGTTCCACCACATCGCCGGCGTCGGCGTGGTAGCCCTCGTCACTGGGCGTTAGCGTCCATACCCGGGTCTGCACCTCGCCGTCGTCGAAGCGGAATACTTCGTCCAGGGTGCCTACGCCGTTCTCATCCCAACTGGCATCAATGTCAGCATCAAACGTGCGGATCACCTCGCCGGAGAAGTCCTTGACCACGCCACGGGCGGAAAGTTCGCCCTCGAAAAAGCGGTCCGGCACCAGTTCCGGCCCGCGATCGCGGTAGTCGTCCAGAGACGGCCCGGCACAGCCGGCCAGAAACAGTACCGACAACCATAACCAGACCTGTGATTTCGGGCCAGCGGGTTTCTTCCAGAATCCGGGTATTTGCATGACTTTTACACTCTCCAAGGCAGGTGGATATCTGTTCGTTTCTTGTCCAGCAGGCTAGTTAATACGGGCCAATGGCCTGTTTCGATCAGCCCGTAAGCAGGCACTAACCGGCTATCGTCATTTCAGCCAATTGTCTTTTCTGACACCCCTCCGGGCGGTTTTCGTCAATGGAACGGTCGTTTGAATGCCGTAAAACACTAGGCATCGGAGGGGATGCTCCCCTCCCAGCCGATTTTTCATCAGGACAGAGGTACAGTTATGCCGGTTTACAAGGCGCCCCTGCGCGACATGAAGTTCCTGCTCAATGAAGTGTTTGACTACCCGAGCCACTATGCGTCCCTGAACAGCGGCGAAAACGCCACCCCGGACGTGGTGGAAGCCATTCTCAGCGAATGCGGCAAGTTGTGCGAGGAAGTCCTCAGCCCACTCTACCAGCCCGGCGATGAGGAAGGCTGCAAGCTGGAAGACGGCGTGGTCACAACCCCGAAAGGCTACAAGGAAGCATACGAACAGTACGCCATGGGCGGCTGGCAGGGACTGTCTGCACCCGAAGCCTACGGTGGCCAGGGACTGCCGGCCTCCATGGGCCTGCTGAAACAGGAAATGATGGGCACCGCCAACTGGCCGTTCTCGATGTATCCGGGCCTGTCTCTCGGCGCCATGAACACCATCTTCCTGCACGGCAGCGAAGACCAGAAGCAGACCTACCTGGTACCGCTGACGGAAGGCCGCTGGGGCGGCACCATGTGCCTGACCGAGCCCCAGTGTGGCACCGACCTGGGCCAGATGAAAACCAAAGCCGAGCCCCAGGCGGACGGCAGCTACAAGCTGACCGGCACCAAGATCTTCATTTCCTCCGGTGACCACGACCTGACCGAGAACATTGTCCACATTGTGCTGGCGCGGCTGCCGGATGCCCCCAAGGGTACCCGCGGCATCAGCCTGTTCATTGTGCCCAAGTTCCTGCCCGGCGCCGACGGCGGTGTGGGTGAACGTAACGGCGTGACCTGCGGCAGCCTGGAAAAGAAGATGGGGATCAAGGCTTCCGCCACCTGTGTGATGAACTTCGACGGTGCCACCGGTTTCCTGATCGGGCCGGAGAACGAAGGCCTGAACTGCATGTTCACCTTCATGAACACGGCCCGCATCGGCACCGCCATTCAGGGCGTGGGTCCGGCGGAACTGTCTTACCAGTGGGCGCTGGACTACGCCAAGGAGCGCCGTTCCATGCGCGCGCTGTCGGGCAAGAAAGACCCGGAGCACTCGGCGGATGCACTGATTCACCACGCCGACGTTCGCCGCATGCTGCTGACCCAGAAAGCCATCGCCGAGGGCGGCCGGGGCATGCTGTATTATGCAGCACGGGTGGCGGATCACATGGTAGAGGCCCACACCGAGGGTGATGAAAAGAAAGCCGAGAAGTTTGACGACAAGCTGGGCTTCCTGACGCCGATTCTCAAGGGCTTCCTGACCGAGCTGGGGAACGAGGCGGCCAACCTGGGCATTCAGGTGTTCGGTGGCCACGGCTACATCCGCGAGCACGGTATGGAACAGATTGCCCGCGATACCCGCATTGGCACCCTGTACGAGGGCACAACCGGTATTCAGGCACTGGACCTGCTGGGCCGCAAGGTTCTGCTGATGACCCAGGGCGGCGCGGTACGCGAATTCACCCTGATTCTCGCCAACTTCGCCCGCAAGCACCTGACCGACAAGCGGCTGCGTCCGTTCGCGGTGGAACTGCTCAAGCTCACCGCACAATGGAACCTGCTGACCGTGCGGCTGATGCTGGCCGCCCGTAAGGACCGGGACATGGTCAGCGCTGCTGCCAACGACTTCCTGATGTACAGCGGCTATGTGTTCATGGCCTACATCTGGGCGCGTCAGGCCGCCGTCGCGGCCGACAAGCTGGACAACGGCGGTGACGATGCCGAGGCGTTCTACAAGGCCAAGCTGGCCACGGCAGAGTTCTACTATGAGCGCCTGCTGCCAAGGGCCCAGGCCCATGCCACCAGCATGCTCAGCCCCAGCAAGAACCTGATGCAGCTGGACGCCGAGGACATGAGCTTTACCGCCTGACCGACCCGCAACGACCCCCGATAGAGACGCCGACGGCGGCCCTATCGGGGGTCGATTCTCCGCAACACCCCATAAAACGCGACAGTGTACCGCCAAGATCATTGACTTTGGTTAATTCATTAATGAGAATGCTTCGCATTATTTTTAGCATTCGGAGAAGAAGTCATGATCACACAATCCCGTTGCGGTTGGTCTTTCACACCCTCGGTACTGGCGCTGGCGATTGCCACCGCGGCTCTGGTCCCTGCCGCCGCCCATGCCCAGGACGGGCCGGTCAGGGATGACAAGGTAGAAGAACTGGGCGCCATCGAAGTGTCTGCGGACGCGCTACCGAACAGCGGCACCGCGCCGATTGACGGCTACGCCGCCGACACCACGGTGACCGGCACCAAAACCGCCACCGCCATCACCGAAACGCCGCAGTCCATCAGCACCGTTACCGCCGACGAGATCCGCGACCAGAACTCCGCCAACCTGGCGGAAGTGTTGCGCTACACCGCCGGTGCTCGCGGCGAGACCTTCGGTTTTGAACCCCGTACCACCTTCCTGCGCATTCGCGGGTTCGATGTGGCCACCAGCGGCATCTTCCGTGACAGCCTCAAACTGAGCAACCCGGACTTTGCCGGCGGCTACAGCCTTGAACCGTATGGCGCCGAGCGCATTGACGTGCTGAAAGGCCCGTCGTCGGTGCTGTATGGCCAGGCCGGGCCCGGCGGCCTGGTGAATTACGTGTCCAAGCGACCGACCTTCGACACCCGTCGTGAAGTCCGCCTCGAAGCCGGCTCCAACGAGCTGCGCCAGGGCCAGTTCGACATCAGCGGTGCGGTCAATGACAGTGACACCCTGGCGCTGCGGCTGGTGGGTCTGGTGCGGGACAGCGAAACCCAGGTGGATTTCGTCGACGATAACCGCAAATACCTGGCACCCAGCCTGACCTGGCAACCCACCGACGCCACCCGCTTCACCGTGCTGGCTCACCTGCAGTATGACGACACCCAGCCATCCCAGCGCTACCCGCTGCAGGGCACACTGGAACCCAATCCCAACGGCAGCATCCCCGACAACCGGTTCACCGGTGAACCCGGCTATGACGAATACGAACGCCGGGAAACCGCGGTGGGCTATGAATTCGAGCACCGGGTCAGTGATCGCGTCACTCTGCGCCAGAATGCTCGCAACTACCGCAACGACGTGGACGACCGAACCATTTACACCACCGGTCTGCAGGCGGATCAGCGCACGATTACCCGGTCACGGTTCGACAGTTTCGGCCGGATTGATGGTCTGAACCTGGACACTCAGGTAGAGTTCGGCTTCGGTACCGGGGCGGCGGACCACACCGTACTGGTGGGGCTGGATCACCAGGATGTGGACGTGCACTCCACCCAGTTTTTCGGCGCCGCCAGTGACCTGGATATCTTCGATCCGCAGTACGGCGCCCCCATTGCCGACGCCCCGATCTTCAAGGATCAGGAGGGCGAGCTCAAACAGACCGGAGTCTACCTACAGGATCAGATCCGCGTGGATCGCTGGACCGTCTCCCTCGGTGGTCGTTTCGATAAGGCGCGCACGGAGACGGTCGACAACCTGACCGCCACCACCGCAAGCCGCGATGACGAGGAGTTCAGTGGCCGAGCCGGCGTCACTTACCGCTTTGATAACGGTCTGGCACCGTACCTCAGCTACATGGAGTCGTTCCTGCCCACCACCGGCACCGACAGTAACGGCGAGCCATTTGCTCCGGAAACCGCCCATCAGTTCGAGGTGGGGATCAAGTATCAGCCGGTGGCGAGCACTCTGGTGACAATGGCCTGGTTCGACCTGACCCGCAAAGATTACCTGACGACCAATCCGGTGTCCTTCCTCAGTGAGCAGCAGGGCGAAGCCCGCTCCCGGGGTGTGGAACTGGAAGCCCGCACACGGGTGCTGCAGGGTCTGGATCTGATCGCCAGCTACACCTACACCGACGCCGAAATCACCAAAACGAGCAACCCGGTGGAAGACGGTGAACCACTGGAATACACTCCGGAACACGAGGCCTCACTGTGGAGCAAGTACCGCTTCCATGGCGGCCCACTGCATGGCCTAGGCCTTGGCGCGGGGGTACGCTACATCGGCGAGCGCTACGGTGCCCTGTTCAACGGTCCCAACGATACGCTGGAAGTACCGGAAGTCACCCTGGTTGACGCAGCGATCACCTACGACATCGGCCAGGTGTCTCTGGGACTGCACGCCCAGAACCTGCTGGACAAGGAATACGTGGCCACGGCCTTTGACAGCAGCGCCACCTATGGCCTGCGCCGTGAAGTCAGCGGGTCGGTTACCTACCGGTTCTGATCCACTTCCGGGCCTCGTCGCACGGACGCGACGGGGCATCCGGAGTCATTTACCGATACAGAAACTGCTGAAGATCTTGCCCAGCAGGTCGTCGGGGGTCATCACTCCGGTGATCTCGCCCAGCGCGTCCTGAGCCGCTCGCAGATCCTCTGCCAGCAACTCGCCGGCACCGAAACCATCAAGCTGACCCTGGCCCTGCAGCATGGCCGAGCGGGCACGCTCGAGCGCGTCCAGATGCCGGCGACGGGCCAGGAAACCACCCTCGGTGGTGGCGGCAAAGCCCATGCACTGTTTCAGATGATCCCGCAGGATTTCCAGACCTGCAGCCGATTTGGCGGCCAGACGAATCACCGGCGCCCCGGTCCCGTCCGGTTGCTCCAGTCCTACCGCTTCCTCGCTCAGGTCGACCTTGTTGCGAATCACCGTCACCGGTGCGGAGGGCGGTAGCTGATCAATGAAATCCGGCCAGATCCGGTGCGGGGTGGTTTCTGCGGTAGTGGTGGCGTCTACCATCAGCAGGATTCGGTCGGCCTGACGGATCTCGTCCCAGGCCCGGGCAATACCGATCCGTTCCACCTCATCGGGGCTGTCCCGCAAACCGGCGGTGTCGATGATGTGTAACGGCATACCATCAATGTGGATGTGTTCCCGCAGCACGTCCCGGGTGGTGCCCTCGATCGCGGTCACGATGGCGGCCTCACGGCCGGCCAGGGCGTTCAACAGACTCGATTTGCCGGCATTGGGTCGGCCGGCGATCACCACCTTCATGCCGTCCCGTAGAATCGTGCCCTGTTGTGCTTCTGCCAGGATGCCATCGAGATCGGCAATCAGCTGCTGCAGGTCAGCGGCAACCTTGCCGTCGGCAAGAAAATCGATTTCTTCTTCCGGAAAATCGATGGCCGCCTCCACGTAGATACGCAGATGGGTAACCGCGTCCACCAGGGTTTCAATGCGGCGGGAAAACACCCCCTGCATGGAACGCACGGCACATCGGGCGGCCTGCTCAGAGCTGCTTTCAATCAGGTCGGCAATGGCCTCGGCCTGAGCCAGATCAAGCTTGTCGTTGAGGAAGGCCCGTTCGGAAAATTCGCCGGGGCGCGCGAGGCGGGCGCCCAGTTCACAGACCTGACGTAACAACAGGTCCAGAATGACCGTGCCACCGTGCCCCTGAAGCTCGAAGACGTCTTCTCCGGTAAAGGAATGGGGGTTGGGGAAGAACAGACCGATGCCTTCGTCAATCAGCTGGTTGTGCTGATCGTGAAACGGGCCGTAGTGGGCATGCCGGGGTTTGGGTGGATAGCCCAGCATGGCATGGGCAATGGCGCCGGCGCGGGGACCGGATACCCGCACAATACCGACACCGGCCTGGCCGGGCGCCGTGGCAATGGCGGCAATGGTATCGGTGACGTGTTCCATGATGCGCTCTGTGTTCCTGTTCCGGGAGTTTGCGGGTTTATCCGGGTCCTGAACCAGCAGAGGCTCCGTGAAGGAGCCTCTGCCAGGGTACGGGTTCAGACTCTGGATCCGCAGATCAGTGCTTTCTGCCCGCCACTTCCGCTTCAATCTTCCGCGTAATGTACCACTGCTGGGCAATGGACAGAATGTTGTTCACCAGCCAGTACAGTACCAGACCGGCGGGGAACCAGAGGAAGAACACCGTGAAGATCAGCGGCATCGCTTTCATGATCTTGGCCTGCATGGGATCCGGCGGCGTCGGGTTCAGGCTCATCTGCAGGAACATGCTGACGCCCATCAGGATCGGCAGAATGAAATACGGATCCATGACCGACAGATCGTTGATCCACAGCATGAACGGCGCATGGCGTAACTGCACACTCTCGAACAGTACCCAGTACAGGGAGATGAACACCGGCATCTGCACCAGGATCGGCAGGCAGCCCCCGAGCGGATTGATCTTTTCCCGCTTGTACAGCGCCATCATCTCCTGGGACATGCGCTGACGGTCATCGCCATAGAGTTCTTTCAGACGGGTCAGTTGTGGGGCAACGGCGCGCATTCTGGCCATTGAGCGATAGCTGGTGGCCGACAGGTGGAAAAACACTCCCTTGACCACCACCGTCAGCAGAATGATGGCGACGCCCCAGTTACCCACCAGGCCATAGAACCAGTCCAGCACGATAAACAGCGGCAGAGCAATGAAGAACAGGAAGCCGAAATCAACGGTGCGGTCGAGGTTCGGTGCCACCGTTTCCAGACGTTCAATGATCTTCGGGCCAACATAGGCGCGGGCACCCACTTCCGCGGAATCCCCCGGAGCGACCGACGTAGCCGGATAGACAAAGCCCATCACATGCAGCGGGCCCCGTTGTGTCGACTGGAACTGTGCCGGCTGATCCCGCTCCGGGACCCAGGCCGCGATGAAGTAGTGCTGCAGGAAGGCCAGCCAGCCATTGGTGACGGACTGGTTGATGGGCTCTTCCGCGAGATCACTGAAGTCGTACTTTTCGTAGGGATCCTCAGGGGTGCTGACGACCATGCCGAGGAATGCCTGAATACCCAGGCTGTTCTGGGCCGTCGGGTCAGGCGCCCGGTCACGGACAATCTTACCGGTGAGGTTGGCCTGCCAGGCCTCCGAAGAGCGGTTGTTGATCAGGTAGCGCACGTCGATCTCGTAGCTGTTACGAGCAAACTGGTACTGCTTGGTGATTTCCACGCCGCTTTCGGTGGTGTAGGTCAGGTCGACGATCAATTCGTTGGCATCGTCAGACAGCTCGTAGCTGGCGGATGTGGCCTCGTATACCGGCGATGAGCCGTTGCGACGGCTGTCGATGCCGTTGCGGCCAATCAGCCCGCTTTCCATGACGTAAGTGCGGTTGCCGGAATTGGTCAGAATTTTCAGGGAGTCTTCACTACCCAGCGAACGGTCGTAGTCCAGCAGGGAGCTTTCCACCAGATTGCCGCCCACGCGGTCAATAGTCAGTTCCAGGACATCGGTACGCACGGTGATCAGCTTGTCACTGTTTTCTGACACCACGGGAGCGGAACTGACGCCGGGACTGCTGCCCTCGGGGGTGGAGAATTCTTCGTCAGCGACAGCGCCGGTATCGCCTTCCTCCGGCAACCGCAGATCTTCCCCGCTGCTATTTTGGGACACGCTGGCCTGTTCGGTGACCTGGGGTTGCTGTTGAGGCTGATGATAGTCTTCGTTCCAGGCAAGCACCATCAGATAACTGACAATTGCGAGGCCGGCAAACAATACAATGCGTTGAATATCCATAAACTTACTGTTCAGTCTGGTTCGAGTTATGGGAATGGGTGCCCGGTACCGGATCATAACCGCCTTCGGCCCAGGGATGACACCTCAACAATCGTCGTGTGGCAAGAAAAAGTCCTTTCAGCGCACCGTGGTGGTTGATGGCCTCAATTGCGTACTGGGAACAGGTTGGATAATGCCGGCAATGACTGGCCATCATCGGACTGATGGCGTACTGGTAAAAGCGGATCGGGAGAAGCAGCAGTTTGCGCATTAATCCGTTCCTTTACCGGCAGGGGAGGTGGCGGTTGATGACAGACTTTGACGGCTCTTTCTGATCAGGCGTGACCAGAGATCGTTCAAGGTTGCGGTCAGAGTCTGATTGTCGAGCTGAACCAGACCCTGCCGGCCAAGAACAATAATATCCAGTCCCGGTAGATCGGGCTGGAGCCTGAACGTTTCCCGTACACGTCGTTTGACACGATTTCGCTGAACGGCAAGTTTCAGGTTTTTCTTGGAAAACACCAGACCAACCCTGGCATGCCCCAGTGAATTGGGGGTAGCCAGGATCAGAAAATTCCGGTGCGGAACTCTGACTTGGACGTCGTCGAAGACCTTGCCGTAATCCCTGGGTGTGAGTAACCGATGGGATTTCGGAAATGCCAAAGTCTTCATGAGGCGAACGATGTCTTAAGCAGACAGACGCGCACGACCTTTTGCACGACGACGGGAAATCACTTTGCGACCGTTGGCAGTAGCCATGCGGGCACGGAAACCGTGAACGCGCTTACGCTTCAGTACGCTTGGTTGAAACGTTCTTTTCATGGTGATGATCTCACATTACAGGTATTGGGAAATTCATGGTTGGCTGGAAAATGAACAGCCAAAACAGGAGCGGCATTCTATGCAAACCCTGCGACGAATTCAATGGTTAATGCGTCATCCGCAGAGGATCGTGTCGATCTGAAGGGTCAGCAGCGGACAGTAATCATAGTAATAAGTCTTTTTTTAAATGTCTTAAGGATTAATTATTACTGTTATTACTGAGGCACTTTTCTGTGGATAGAGCCTGGTTCCGTCTTAAAAACAGGAAGTTGGTCGATTCATAAGGCAGTTGAAAAAGCGGCCTGAGGGCTGTGCACAAGCGATGCAGGAATTGTGGGTAACCTGGTCGGGGGTGAAAAACCGAAGTTATCCCTGCATTGGTCAAGTGGCTACACACAGGGTTGAGGGCAGGCTGTACACACAGGGCTGTGGGTAACCTTATCCACCACTATTTTTCTGTACACAACCCTGTAGGTAAGTCTGTAAAAAATTGAAAGAAAAGAAAATAAATTTCCACAGGCTGTTCATGAGTCGCTTTTCGCTCTTTTACTTGGGAGGCGTGCGGGTTAGAATTCCGGGTCATCTCTGGTAGCGGATTGCACCTGATTCGTTTTGAGAAATTCCTGAGGCATCGGAGGCAGGCTGTCGTGCCGAACACCATCTGGCATCAATGTCTAGAAGTACTCCGGGACGAATTTCCCGCCCAACAGTTCAACACCTGGCTGAGGCCCCTGCAGTCTGACCATCGTGAAGGTCAGCTGATGCTGTTCGCGCCCAACCGGTTTGTTATGGACTGGGTGAACGAGAAGTATCTCAGGCGGATCGAAGAGGTGTTGAAGGACCTTAATGGCGGCCAGGCTCCCCGGGTAAATATGAAAGTTGGCTCGGCACCCCGGGCCGGCGATCTGGTGCTGCGTTCTGACCCGGGTAACGACGCCGGCAGTGCAGCTCAGGAAGAGTCCGGCAGCCGGGTTACGGAAGAAGAGCGTGGGGTGGCGGCAACGGCTGTATCCTCGTCGGTGAGGCCGAAAGCCGCCAACGAGCGGCGCACGGTTCAGGTGGAAGGTGACATCAAGCACCAGAGTTTCCTCAACGAAGGGTTCACTTTCGAGACGTTCGTTGAGGGTAAATCGAACCAGCTGGCCCGAGCCGCGTCGATGCAGGTGGCGGAGAATCCGGGCGGTGCCTATAACCCGCTGTTCCTCTATGGTGGTGTGGGGCTGGGCAAGACCCACCTGATGCACGCCATTGGTAATGACATCGTGCGGCGAAATCCCAGGGCCAAGGTGGCATATCTGCGCTCCGAACGCTTTGTGGCGGATATGGTAAAAGCCCTTCAGCTGAATGCCATCAACGAGTTCAAGCGGTATTACCGGTCCGTGGACGCACTGTTGATTGATGACATCCAGTTTTTCGCTCGTAAGGAACGGTCACAGGAAGAGTTTTTCCACACCTTCAATGCCTTGCTCGAGGGTGGCCAGCAGGTGATCGTGACCTGTGACCGCTTCCCGAAAGAAATTGTCGATATGGAAGAGCGGCTGAAGTCCCGTTTTGGCTGGGGCCTGACGGTGATGGTGGAGCCACCGGAGCTGGAAACCCGGGTGGCGATCCTGATGAAAAAAGCGGAACAGGCGAACGTCAAACTCAGCAGCGAAGCGGCCTTTTTTATCGCTCAGAAAATTCGCTCCAACGTGCGAGAATTAGAAGGCGCGCTGCGTTTGGTGATAGCGAATGCTCACTTCACGGGATCGGAAATTACCCCGCCGTTTATTCGCGAGAGTCTGAAAGACCTGTTGGCGCTGCATGAGAAACAGGTCAGCATTGACAACATCCAACGCACGGTGGCGGAGTATTACAAGATCAAGGTGGCGGATTTGCTGTCCAAACGCCGCACCCGGACAGTGACCCGGCCGCGTCAGGTGGCCATGTCCCTGTCCAAGGAACTGACCAATCACAGCCTGCCGGAAATCGGCGATGCCTTCGGCGGCCGAGATCACACCACCGTATTGCACGCCTGCAAGAAGATTGTCGAACTGCAGGAGACGGATCCCAGTATCCGCGAGGATTATCAGAATTTTATGAGGCTGCTGACTACCTGATCCCGGGTTGGCGGCGGACAAACATTCACCTTCCAGAAAAAGAATGCTGAGTGCCATGAAACTGACGATCAGCCGAGAATCATTGCTTACCCCGTTGCAGTCGATCGCCGGGGTTGTTGAAAGGAAACAGACCATGCCGGTGCTGTCCAATGTGCTGCTGGTGGCTGAGGACAATACCCTCACCATGACCGGTACCAACATGGAAGTCGAGCTGGTGGGCCGGATTACACCGGTGCATGTGGATCAGCCCGGCAAGATCACGGTGCCGGCCCGCAAGCTGGCGGATATCTGCCGTGCCCTGGGCGATGAAGCACCGATTGAACTGGCGCTGGAAGGCGACCGGCTGCACCTGCGTTGCGGTGCCAGTCACTTCACGCTGTCGACGCTGCCGGCGGAACACTTTCCCAATGTGGAAGACGAGGCGGAAAGTTTCCGCATCGAGCTGCCGCAAAAGGAACTGAGCCGGATGCTGGACGCCACCGCGTTCGCCATGGCTCAGCAGGACGTGCGCTACTATCTGAACGGGCTGTTGCTGGAAGTGGACCAGGGCCATGTGCGGACCGTGGCCACCGATGGTCACCGTCTGGCGATGGCGCATTTTGACCTGCCGACAGGGTGTGATCTCAAGCAGGTGATTGTGCCCCGCAAGGGCGTGCTGGAGTTGGCGCGGTTGCTGGACGACGTGGAAACACCAGTGACCCTGGTGATCGGCGACAACCACCTGCGCGCCACGGTGGGCAGTTACACCTTTACCTCCAAGCTTATCGAGGGCAAGTTCCCGGACTACAACCGGGTGATCCCTCGCGGCGGCGACAAGGTGGTGCTTGCGGACCGGGCTACGCTCAAGAACACCCTGCAGCGCGCCGGCATCCTGTCTCACGAAAACATTCGCGGTGTGCGGCTGAATCTGGCGCCGAACGAGTTGCAGGTGTTTGCCAACAACCCGGACCAGGAACAGGCCGAAGACGCGCTGCCGGTGGAGTATCAGGGCGAATCACTGCAGATCGGCTTTAATGTAGGCTATCTGGTGGACGTGATGAACGCACTGGATGAGGAGCAGGTGAAGATCACCCTGTCGAATCCGAACAGCAGTGCGTTGATTGAAGCCCAGAACGACAACCGTTGCCTGTATGTGGTCATGCCGATGCGCCTGTAGGACACAATGAACCGGGCTACGGATGGCGTGACCATAGCAGTTGCAGTCAGGGATGGTACACATCGGGTTCAGCAAAAAGGTGAGTGACGAGATGGTTTTCGGAACGGTAAGTAACGGTATCAAAGGTGCATTCCGCATCGGCCAGACAGCGTCGGTGCTGGGGCGGACCGGATTAAACTGGCTGCGGGGCGATCGCCCGCCAACGCCGCGCCTGCTCAGGCAGACCTTTGAGTCGCTCGGCGCCACCTACATCAAACTGGGGCAATTCATTGCCAGTTCTCCGACGTTTTTCCCCAAGGAATACGTGGAGGAGTTCCAGTACTGTCTCGATAAAACCCCGAACCTGCCGTTCAGTGTGATTCGTAAAATTATTCGCGACGAACTGGGCCGGCCCATTGACCAGGTGTTCGCGGAAATCGACCCGGTGGCGCTGGCCTCGGCGTCGATTGCCCAGGTGCATGCGGCAAAATTGCTGACTGGCGAAGACGTGGTGATCAAAGTCCAAAAGCCGGGTGTGGAAAACATCCTGCTGACCGATCTCAACTTCCTGTACCTGTCTGCAAAAATTCTCGAGACGCTGGCGCCCAAGCTGTCCTGGACTTCGCTGTCCGGTATTGTGGAAGAGATTCAGCGCACCATGATGGAAGAGTGTGATTTCATCAAGGAAGCCAATAACCTGAAGGTGTTCCGCGAGTTCCTGAGCACCACCCATAATGAAGACGCGGCGGTGCCATTGGTGTACGAGCAGAGCAGTACCCGGCGGATTCTCACCATGGAACGGTTCCACGGTGTACCGCTGACCGATCTCGAGAGTATTCGCGGCTACGCCCGCGATCCGGAACGCACCCTGATCACCGCGATGAATACCTGGTTCTCCAGCCTGACCCAGTGCGAATTCTTCCACGCGGACGTGCATGCGGGAAATCTGATGGTACTGAAAGACGGTCGGGTCGGGTTCATCGATTTCGGTATTGTGGGTCGGATTCGACCGGACACCTGGCAAGCGGTCAGTGATTTTATTTCGGCCATTATGGTGGGTAACTTCGATGGCATGGCGGATGCCATGATCCGTATCGGCATCACCCACGAGCATGTGGAGACGTCGGCGTTGGCGGCGGACTTGCGCAAGCTGTATCAGCAGATGGATAAGATGGTTCCGGACCAGGTGCCCTATGAAGCTGATCAGGCGGACGACGACGTTAACAATATCCTGATGGATATGGTGAAGATCGGCGAGAGCCACGGTCTGCATTTCCCCCGCGAGTTTGCACTGTTGCTAAAACAGTTCCTGTATTTCGACCGCTATGTGCACATTCTGGCGCCGGAAATGGACGTGTTCATGGACGAGCGCCTGAACATGCTGCATTGATCCGACCAGCCGTTGTGCGATGCTCATAAGAGCAGGCATCACGGACGTCGCCAACGGGCTGAGGGTTTTGTACACTAAGGCAGCATTCGCTACGCGGATGCTGCCTTTTTGTTTTCTTACACACTCTGCGGAAGTCCTCTGACTCTATGGCGCTGGTCAAACTGCAAACGGAACACTTCCGCAATCTCGCCGCCTCACCCGTGACTTTCTCCCCTTCTTTTAACCTGCTGTTCGGTGAGAACGGCAGTGGCAAGTCCAGCGTTCTGGAGGCCATCGGTTACCTGGGCCTCGGTCGCTCGTTCCGCGTCAGTCGTCATCAGGCCGTGGTCAGTCATGGCCAGCAACGCCTCACGGTTTTCGGCGGGCTGGATCAGGGACTGGAGCCGGACAAAGACCGTCAGCAAAGCCCGGGTCAGTTGCGGCACCGGTTGGGTTTTGCGCGGGATGTTTCATCGAAAGAGACCACCTTGAGAGTGGACGGCGAGGCGGTGAAAAATCTCTCCGTCCTGGCCAGGCACCTGCCGGTTTCCGTGATTGATCCGGGGGTGTTCGAGATTGTGGCCGGGGGCCCTGGCAAGCGTCGTCAGTTTCTCGACTGGTCAGTGTTCCACGTGGAACCTTCGTTTGCCGGCGTGTGGCAGCAGTGTCAAAGAGTGACATCACAGCGGAATCAAACGCTGAGAAATGGTAGACTAGACGAGGCTTTAGTCCGGGTCTGGGACAACCAGTACACGGTTCTGGCCAAGCAGCTGACCGACGCGAGGCGCAGTGCCTTTGAGCTGTTCCAGACGGCGTTCCAGAGCCTTGTAAAAGAGGTGGACGCACCCTGGGTCGAAGGCATGAAAATGGACTTCTTTGCCGGGTGGGATACCAGCCTGCCGTTATCGGAAGTTCTTGCCGCGCATCGGGAACAGGAATTGCGGATGGGCCACACCCTGTATGGCCCGAATCGGGCCGACATCAAGTTGCGGTTCCAGGGGCGGCCAGTGGCCGAAACGTTTTCCCGCGGACAGCAGAAAACCCTGGTGATCCTGATGAAAATTGCTCAAGGCATGGTGCTGAGCCAACTGGGCAAACAGGTGACGTTTCTGCTCGACGATATCAATGCGGAGCTGGATGTTGGCCACCGATCCATGTTGGCCAGGAAGTTACACGAATTACGATGCCAGGTGTTTATTACCTCCATCGAATCGCCTCGGCCGGACGAACTCTGGCAGAACGCGAAACCGGACTATCGAATGTTCCACGTGGAACATGGACAATTGACGGAAGAATAAGACCCGGGTGGCAGAGGGTTGGCGTGGTCAGAACCCGCCATCAGAGCCGGACCCGGTAATCACCCTTCAGGAGTACCCTAATGAGCGAATCGAACTACAATTCCTCCAGTATCAAAGTCTTGAAAGGACTGGATGCGGTTCGGAAACGGCCCGGGATGTACATCGGCGATACCGATGATGGCACGGGCCTGCACCACATGGTCTTCGAGCTGGTGGATAACTCTATCGACGAAGCTTTGGCGGGGCATTGCTCGGAGATTGGGGTGATCATTCATCCGGACGAGTCGATCTCGGTGAAGGATAACGGCCGCGGCATCCCGACAGATCTGCACGAGGGAGAAGGGGTGTCCGCCGCGGAAGTCATCATGACGGTGCTTCACGCGGGCGGTAAGTTCGATGACAACTCCTACAAAGTCTCTGGTGGTTTGCACGGCGTGGGCGTGTCGGTAGTGAACGCGCTCTCCTCTACCCTGACCCTCACCATTCGCCGTGAAGGCAAGGTCTACGAGCAAAGCTACACCCACGGCGTGCCCAACGCGCCTCTGAGTGTGGTCGGTGATACCGATGCCAGTGGTACCAAGGTCCATTTCATTCCCTCGCCGGAAACCTTTACTCATATCGAGTTCCATTACGACATTCTTGCCAAGCGCTTGCGTGAGCTGGCTTTCCTGAACAGCGGCGTACGTATCCGCTTGACCGACGAGCGCAGTGGCAAGGAAGAGGTCTTTGAATATGAGGGCGGTCTGCGCGCGTTCGTTGAGCATCTGAACAGCAACAAAACGCCGATCAACCGGGTCTTCCATTTCAACAAGGATCGGGAAGACGGCACCTCGGTGGAAGTGGCCATGCAGTGGAACGACGCCTTCCAGGAGAACATTTACTGCTTCACCAACAACATCCCCCAGCGCGACGGCGGTACCCACCTGGCCGGGTTCCGCGCCGCCCTGACCCGTTCGCTGAACAACTACATCGAGCACGAAGGCCTGGGCAAGAAGGCCAAGGTCAGCACGTCCGGGGATGACGCCCGTGAAGGCCTGACTGCGATCATCAGCGTCAAGGTACCGGACCCCAAGTTCTCGTCCCAGACCAAGGACAAGCTGGTCTCCTCGGAAGTCAAAACCGCGGTGGAGCAGGAGCTGTACCAGGCCTTTGCCGACTTCCTTCAGGAACAACCGGGTGAGGCCAAACTGATCGTCAACAAGATGATCGAAGCGGCCCGTGCCCGCGAGGCTGCCCGCAAGGCGCGGGATATGACCCGCCGTAAGGGTGCGCTGGATATTGCCGGCTTGCCCGGCAAACTGGCGGACTGCCAGGAGAAAGACCCCGCCCTGTCCGAACTGTTCATTGTGGAGGGTGACTCGGCCGGCGGCAGCGCCAAACAGGGTCGCGACCGCAAGACACAGGCCATTCTTCCCCTCAAGGGCAAGATCCTCAACGTAGAGAAAGCGCGCTTTGACAAGATGCTGTCCTCGGTGGAGGTCGGCACACTGATTACCGCGCTGGGCTGTGGTATCGGCCGTGAGGAATTCAATCCGGAAAAACTGCGGTACCACTCCATCATCATCATGACCGACGCCGACGTGGATGGCTCACACATCCGTACACTGTTGCTGACGTTCCTGTTCCGCCAGATGCGCGAGATCATCGAGCGTGGTCACGTCTTTATCGCCATGCCGCCACTGTACAAGGTCAAGCGGGGCAAACAGGAGCAGTACCTTAAGGACGAGAAGGCCAAGGTGTCCTACCTGACCCAGACCGCTTTGGAGGGCGCTCAGCTGTACGTCAATCCGGAAGCCCCGGCAATCAAGGATTCCGCGCTGGAAACCATGGTGAAGGATTACCAGGCGGTGATGGCGATGATCGAGCGTTTGTCCCGAGCCTATCCCGCCAAGGTTCTGGAGCAGATGCTGCAGAACGTCACCCTCAAGCCTGACGACCTCCGGGACGAAGCGGCGGTAGCTCGCTGGGTGGCGCGCCTTGGCGATGGCCTGGATCTGGATACCCGTACCGGCACCAAATATACCTTCTCGGTGGAGAAAGATGGCGAGCGCAATCTGTACCTGCCGAAGGTGGTGATTTCAGTACACGGTATTCCGTATACCCATGTGTTCAATCACGAATTCTTCGAGTCGTCGTCGTACCTTTCCATTGCAAGAATGGGCGAAGCTCTGGACGGACTGGTGGAGGATGGCGCCTACATCCAGCGTGGTGAGCGCAAGCAGGCGGTGTTGTCCTTCGAGGGTGCGCTGGACTGGCTGATGAAGGAAGCTCAGCGGGGACTGAACATCCAGCGCTATAAGGGACTGGGCGAGATGAACCCGGAACAGCTGTGGGAGACCACCATGGATCCGGAGACGCGCCGCATGATGAAGGTGACCATCGAGGACGCCTTTGCGGCGGATCAGATCTTCACCACCCTGATGGGCGATGATGTGGAGCCGCGCCGGGCCTTTATCCAGACCAACGCGCTGGAAGTGACCAACCTGGACGTGTAGCGTTTCAGGAAGACGAAAAAAGGCGACCTTCGGGTCGCCTTTTTTTTGGAAATCCGTTAATTGCCGAGCAGTTATTGCTTACCGTTGGTGGAATCCGAGGAGTTACTGGCTTCGTGCTGGGCGGCGAGATGGGGCGCCATTACTTCTTCCAGGGTGTAGCCGGTGAGCCGGCGGATAGAGCGCCATAGGTAGTAAAAGATGGCGATCATCATGATCATCGACGGAATGGCGATCATCGGGTAGCTGACCAGGGTCATCCTGCCCAGTTCCTCATTAAACGCCTGCGTGCCTGAGGGACTGACCACAATCCATTTCGCCAGTACGTAGTTCATGATGGAGGAGAACAGGAAGGTCAGGCTGAAGAAATAGGTGGCCTTGAGCAAGCGATCTTCAAACTCGGCTTCGCTGCCCTGCTCTTTCAGTGAAGACTGAATCTTGTCCACGTTCAGCACGGAGGGGTTGTACAACAGGGTGCGTACCAGCGGGTATCGGGTGCGGGTGGAGATCAGCACCGCCAGGCCGATGATTGCCGGAATCCCGGCCTCCTTGATGGCCAGCCACCCGGCATCCAGCTCCAATAGCCCGATACCGCCGGTCAGCCCGACACTGATCAGACCCAGCACTGCGATGAAATTCTTCTTACGGTATTTGATCAGCTCATACAGCCCCCAGCCAAGGGGGAACGCCAGTCCGATCAGCAACGCGTTAACGCTGCCGAGGTGCTCATCACCGCTGAATTTCATCAGGATCACGGATGGAATAATAATGCTGACCAGCAGATCGACCCACGGCCTTGGCTTGTGATCCGGAATACTGGAAGAATTCTGAGAAGTCATGGCGTTGCCTGGTTGGTGGAACAGCGGCAGGCCTGCGGGCTCTGCCGGAAAACTCTCGGCAGTATACGATGAATCCACCGGTCGGGGTAAGCGGCTGTCGGCAGCGACAGAGAGGGTCTGAGCGACAACCCGGTGTCTGATGACAAGGGTATGCCGCCATAAAAAAACCGGACCCCTGCGGGGCCCGGTTTTTGAACATCAGGAACCGTCAGGGTGTTACGCCCCGACCTCCTTCAGACTTTCTTCCACAATGGCCAACCCTTCTTCCAGCACATCGTCTTCGATGGTGACCGGCATCAGGAAACGCAGGGTATTGCCGTACATACCGCAACTCAGCAGAATCAGCCCTTTCTCCTTGGCTTTCTTGGTTACTGCCGCCGCCATTTCCGGCATCGGTTTGCGGTTGGATTTGCTCTCGACCAGCTCAAACGCGGCCATTGGCCCCATGTTGCGGGCGTTGTCCACGTGCTCGAACTGCTCCTGCCACTGGCTGAACCGTTGCTTCAGTTTGTCACCCAGAGCCTGGGCCTTGCCCAGAATGTCGTCTTCCTTGAACACATCGAAGACCGCCAGTGCCGCTGCACAAGCCGTCGGGCTGCCGGTGTAGGTGCCGCCCAGCGAGTTCGGGCCAGAGGCATCCATGTGCTTGTCGGTGCCTACGATGGCCGAGATTGGCATGCCGTCCGCCATACTCTTGGCCATGGTCATCATATCCGGCTCAATGCCGCTGTGCTCGATAGCAAACATCTTGCCGGTCCGGCCGAAGCCGCTCTGCACTTCGTCCACCACCATAAGGATGTTGTTTTCGTCGCAGATCTTGCGGATCTCTTTCAGGAAGCTGGTTGGCGCGGCATAGAAACCGCCCTCGCCCAACACTGGCTCGATCACGATGGCGGCGGTGTTGTGGGCCGGCGAATCCGCCTTCATGGTCATCTTCAGACCGCGCAGTGCTTCGTCTTCGGACACACCGTGGTACGGCACCGGGTAAGGCGCGCGGAAAACGTTCCCGGGCATGGGTCCGAAATCGGTCTGGTAAGGCGCTGCCTTGCCGTTCATCGCCATGGTGTAGAAAGTCCGGCCGTGGTAACCGCCATCAAAACAGATCACGTTGGTTTTGCCGGTGGCAGCGCGTGCGATCTTCATGGCGTTTTCCAGCGCTTCGGCACCGGAGTTGGCCAGCATCACCTTGGCGTGACCCTTGACCGGTACCACTTCACTGAGTTTCTGTGCCAGCTTCACGTAGCCCTCGTAGGGCATCACCGTCTGACAGGTGTGCATGAGTTTGTCGAGCTGGGCCTTGATCGCTTCCACCACTTTCGGGTGGCGATGTCCGATGTTAAGGACACCGATGCCGCCGGCGAAATCGATCATGCGTTTGCCGTCCGCATCCCACAGTTCCGCATTTGTTGCGTGGTCGGCAAACTGTTCATTGGGGCTTGCCGCGCCCGCTGCAACGTAGCGTTCTTTGAGTGCCTGCAATTCTTTATTGCTCACTTTGCCATTCTCCCTGGTTTCAGGTTCGAAAGTTTCACCTACCAGTGTAAGTAGTACGGTGACAGGAAACAAACCGACTATGGTCGCCGTCAGGCGGCATGATCGCGAAACTGCAGTCTGGCCAGCCGTTGATAGAGGTCGTTGTTGCGCATCAGCTCGTCATGGGTACCGACCGCCAGCAGGCGGCCCTGATCCAGTACCGCGATGCGATCGGCGTCTCTGACCGTCGCCAGACGATGGGCGATCACCAACGTGGTGCGTCCCGCGGTCAGCGCCGGCATGGCCTGCTGGATAAGGTTCTCGCTTTCTGCGTCGAGGGCGCTGGTGGCCTCGTCCAGCAACAGCACCGGAGCATCCGCCAGTAGTGCCCGGGCAATGGCCAAGCGTTGCTTCTGGCCTCCGGACAGACCCAGCCCGGCATCGCCAAGGCGGGTGGCGTAGCCCTCGGGCAGGCTCTGGATAAATTCATCGGCGTGGGCAATCCGTGCCGCCTGCTCCACGTCTGCCTGGCTGGCTTCCGGCCGGGCGTAGCGAATGTTGTCCGCCACCGTGCCATGGAACAGGGCGGGATTCTGCGGCACCAGCGCAAAACACCGTCGCAGGGATTCCAGTGACAGCCCGGCACTGTCCAGACCATCTATCAGGATGCGACCCTCACCGGGCTGGTAGAAATGCAGCAACAAATCGAACAGCGTGGATTTACCCGCGCCGGACGGTCCGACAAGCGCCAGGGTTTCCCCCGCTTTCACCGTGAGTGTCAGGTCGCTCAGGGCGGGCTGCAGTGTACGACCGGGATAACTGAACCCCAGCTGTTCCAGCCGGATCTCGCCCCGCACTGGCTGCGGCAGCACAGTGTTGCCGCTGTTGCGGGCAAACGCCGCTTCGGTCTGTAACAACTCGAACAGTCGGGCCGCCGAGCCCGCCGCCCGCTGCAATTCGCCGATCACCTCACTGATGGCACCGGCCGCGATACCGACCAGCAGGCTGTAGAACACGAACGCCGCCAGCTCCCCGGGGCTGATGCGACCATGGATGACATCCAGTCCGCCGATCCAGATCACAATGCCGACGGCCCCCATCACCAGGGTAATCGCCAGTGTAGTGAGCCAGGCCCGCTGGCGAATACGTGCGCGGGCTATGTCGAAGGCCTTTTCCGAGACCTCGGCAAAAAAACGCCGGTCGTGGGGCTGGTGGTTGAAGGCCTGTACGGTTTTAATCTGGGTCAGATTCTCGCCCACGTAGCTGCCGACGTCCGCCACCCGGTCCTGACTCAGGCGCGACAGTTGTCGCACCCGCCGGCCAAAAAACAGGATCGGTGCGATCACCAGCGGGAAGCCCAGCAGAATAATGCTGGCCAGCTTGGCGTTGGTGATGAACAGCAGCAGCAGGCCACCGACCAGCATCAGCGTGTTGCGCAGGGCAATGGACACGGTGGAGCCAATCACCGATTGCAGCACGGTGGTGTCTGCGGTAAACCGCGACTGAATCTCCAGCGCCCGGTTCTGTTCGAAAAAACCGGGGTGCAGATCAATCAGATGGTTGAACACCTTCTTGCGAATGTCTGCCACCACCCGCTCACCGATCCATGACACCAGGTAGAAGCGGGTAAAGGAGCCTATCGCCAGCCCCAGCACCAGCACAAAAAACAGCCCAATGGCCTTTGCCAGGTTCTCCGGTGACTCGGTGGCTAATCCCTGATCCACCAGTATGCGTAAACCCTGACCAAGCCCCAGGGTAATGCCAGCGGTGAACACCAGTGCGACCAGAGCGCCGGCCACGGCTCTCCGATAGGGGCTGATAAATTCGACGACCAGTCTCAAGGCCTTGCGATGGCGGGTTTTAATGGTGTGCCTCCTGGGTGTGGGCTGCTGTAAACTTCAGCAACAATACGATCGGGATTCCGTACAAGACTTATCATACAGCTCGCTCGACTACTCCGTAACTGAAGGACACGACGTGCAATCATACGCCGACAACGACTACCCCGCCGACCACAAACCCGACTGGAAAGTGATTTCCGGCCTGTGGCCCTACCTGGCGGAATTCCGCGGCCGGGTGGCACTGGCGCTGGCCCTGCTGGTGCTGGCCAAACTGGCGACGGTGGCCACGCCTATTGCGTTGAAGTATATCGTCGATTATCTCGACCAGAACCGCGGTGCTGACATGCTGCTGTGGATACCGTTGGTACTGGTGGTCGGTTACGGTTCGCTGCGCTTCGGCGCTACCCTGTTCAGTGAACTGCGGGATGCGGTGTTTGCGCGGGTAGCGGAGCGGGCGATGCGGCGGGTATCGCTGCGGATCTTCGAACATTTGCACCAGCGGGAGCTGGGCTTTCACCTTGACCGCAAAACCGGGGGGCTGGCGCGGGATATCGAGCGCGGCACCAACGGCATCAGCTTTCTGCTGCGATTCACGCTGTTCAACATCGTGCCCACGATCCTCGAAATCCTGATGGTGGCCGGTATCCTGCTGGTGGTGTTCAACGTTGGTTATGTACTGGCAATTCTGGTGGCCGTGGTCGTTTACGTGGTGTTTTCCATCAGAATCACCGAGTGGCGCACCAAGTTCGTACGGGAGGCCAACGCCCGTGACAATCAGTCCAATTCAAGGGCCATCGACAGCCTGCTGAACTACGAGACGGTGAAATATTTCAATAACGAACGTTACGAAGCGCAGTTGTACGACCAGAACCTGGACGACTGGGAACAGGCGCGACTGAAGAACCGCCTGTCACTGGCCACCCTGAACGCCGGCCAGGCGCTGATTATCGGTGTGGCAATGATCGTGATCATGGCCATGGCGGTGGCCGAAGTGGCCAGTGGCGAAATCACCCTGGGCGACTTCACCATGATCAATGCCTACCTGCTGCAGCTGTTTATTCCTCTCAATGCCCTCGGATTTGTCTACCGGGAGATCCGCCAGGCACTGGTGAATGTGGAGCGGTTGTTCAAACTGCTGGGCGACGAGCCGGCGATTCAGGATGCGGCGGGGGCGACGGCGCTGGTTGTGGAGAGGGCCGAGGTGCAGTTTGACCACATCCACTTTGCCTACCGACCGGACCGCCCGATCCTGCAGGATGTGAATTTCTCCATACCGGCTGGCCACACGGTAGCGGTGGTGGGCGCCAGCGGTGCCGGCAAATCCACCCTCGCCCGCTTGCTGTTCCGCTTTTACGACGTGGCTCAGGGATCGATCCGCATTGACGGTCAGGACATCCGCCAGGTGACCCAGGCCAGCCTGCGCTCAGTCATCGGAGTGGTGCCCCAGGACACGGTGCTGTTCAACGACACCCTGTACCGCAATCTGGCCTATGGCAATCCGGCGGCCAGCGAGGAACAGGTGTATCGGGCCGCGCGCCTGGCGCACCTGGAAGACTTTATCCACAGCCTGCCGGACGGCTACGACACCAGAGTGGGTGAGCGCGGCCTGAAACTGTCCGGTGGCGAGAAACAACGGGTGGCCATTGCCCGGGTGATTCTTAAGAACCCGCCGCTGCTGATTCTGGATGAGGCCACCTCGTCGCTGGATTCGCTGTCGGAACAGGCAATCCTCAGCGCACTCAAGGAGGTCAGCCAGCAGCGCACTACCCTGGTCATCGCCCATCGGCTGTCCACCATCCGTGATGCCAATACCATTCTGGTGATGGACGGCGGTCGCATTGTCGAGAGCGGCAGTCACAACGAGTTGTTGGTCGCTGGTGGCCACTACGCTCATCTTTGGGAGCAGCAGCATCGGAGTGGCGAACAGAGTGGCGAACAGTAAGGGGAGGGGCCCTTCCAAAACCGTGCGGAGCCAGGGATGGCGGAGCCCGAGCGTCACATGGATGTGCCGAAGGAGCGTGTTTTGGAAGGGCCCCTCCCCTTACTGTCGCATCAGGCCTGGGTGTCAGCCTTCTTCAAGCCGTAGCGCCAGCCCAGAGGCCCGCACTACTTGCTGCGCCACACCGTCTTTTAATACCTGGGCGTCGCCGGTGATCAGGCTGAACCAGTTTCTGGCGCGGGTAACGCCGGTGTAGACCAGTTCCTTGGTCAGTACCGGGCTGAGGCGATCCGGCAGTACCAGGCAGGTGTGGTTGAACTCCGATCCCTGGGATTTGTGCACGGTCATGGCATACACCGTCTCCAGTTGTTGCAGCCGGCTGGGGGAAATCCAGCGGATGCCACCGGCACTGTCGCTGCTGGGGAAAGCCACCCGCAAGGTGTCTTTGGGCGTGCCGGAGTCGTTGCGGTCCCAGGGCACGTTGAAGGCAATGCCGATATCCCCGTTCATCAACCCCAGGTTGTAGTCGTTGCCGGTGACCAGCACCGGCCGCCCGGGGTACCAGCCTTCCGCTCGTGGAATCCACTGTTCTGCCAGCAGGTGCCGCGCAATGCGCTCGTTCAGCCCCTCGACACCCCAGGGCCCCTTGCGCAGGGCGCAGAGAACCTGGAAGTCGTTGAACGCCTCGAGCACCTCAAGCGCCAGGGCATCCCAGTCTTCCCGGGGGCTGTCCGGGGTCAGCGGGTGGTTCTGCATGCGCTCAAGGTAGTGCCGATAGCCGACCGGTGGCGGTAATTCAGCGCGGTTCACCACCCGGCCCTGCCCGGCGTTGCGGAAGCTGGCCGGGGTGCCGCTGATGGCGTGCTGGCAGATCCGCTCCAGGGTGGCCTCGGCATCGGGCCTGGCGGTGTGGCCGTTGAGCCAGATCACATCGTCGAAGACGCCGTCGCGGATCTGTCGCAGCATGGCGGTGTCCAGCGAACGGGTGTTGACCGCTTCCGCCAGGGCGCGAATGCCGCTGTCGGACTGGAAGCGGTAACTCTTGCGCAGCATGGCAACGGCCTGGTCCATGGCCTGGCCGTGGGGATCGATCAGGGTTTCGGGTACCCGGTCACCGGTGATGGCGGTCAGCCAGTGCGCGGTGTCCGGCACGTAATGGCCGGCAAGCGCACGCTGGCACAGTTCGCCGAGTACGGCACCGGCATCCACCGAGGCCAGCTGGTCCTTGTCGCCCAGCAGAATCAGCTGGGCGCTGGCGGGCAGGGCGTCGAACACCGAGGCCATCAGGTCGACATCCACCATGGAGGCTTCGTCGATCACCAGGATATCCACCGGCAGCGGATTGTCCCGGTGATGGCGGAAACGACGGCTGTCCGGCCGGCTGCCGAGCAGACGGTGCAGGGTGGTGACCCGGGTGGGAATGTCCGCCAGCTGCACCCGGCCCGGCAGGTCTGCCAGTGGCAGGCGGCTGACGGCACCGCCAATGGATTCGTTCAGGCGCGCCGCGGCCTTGCCGGTAGGCGCCGCCAGCCGGATCCGCACTTTGCGCCCTGCCCGTTCCGGCGCTGCTCCGGCCACCGCCTGCAGCGCGGCCAGCAGATTCACCACGGTGGTGGTTTTACCGGTCCCGGGTCCGCCGGTGATGACAGCGAAACGATTGCGGGCGGCCAGGGCACAAGCCAGCTTCTGGTAATCCACCGCGTCGGTGGCGTGGAACAGCTGACCGAGGGCGGTGGCCAGGGTCCGTGCCGGCCCCGACTGGGGGTCGGCCAGGGCCGAAGGGTGCGTCAGCCGCTGGTGGATACCGTCGGCTATGCGTTGCTCGTAGCGCCAGAAACGGCGCATATAGAGACGGCTGTCGTTGAGCACCAGCGGGGTCGTCAGTGAGCCATCACTTACCGCCATAGAGCTGACCAGGGCCAGCTCACAGTCCGAGAGGCTGACACGGGCCAGGACGTCAGCGGGTTTCAGCCGGCTCAGCTCTGCCGTCTCGGTATCGCTGAGCAGATCGCGCACCGGTTCTTCCGGCGGCAGTGACAGGGTGTTGCCGGCATCCGCCAGCAGGCTGGTCAGATCCACGCAGACGTGGCCCCGCCCTACCTGATGGGAGGTCAGCGCCGCCAGCAGCAACACCAGTGGGCGGGGACGGTCGCCCTGCTCCTCCGACAGCTCGCGGATCAGCCGCGCAAAAGCCAGGTCCAGCGGGCGAATCCATTCGGCCTGTTGCCACTGCAGCAGCAGGGCTTCGGTCGTGTCCAGGCTGGAGAGTGGGCGGCTATCCATCATCGGTTCCGCGTTGTCGCCCAGGTCCAGGGCGATCTGATGGTCGCTGTGCCCACCGTGCTTGCGGCTCATGGCGCCACCTCCCCGCTGTGGCCATCGAACAGTGCATCCAGTTGTTCCATCAGCACTCGCGGCGGTTTGTCGGTAAAGGCGCCGCCGCTGGCGGAGTCAACACCGCGCAGGAACAGGTACACCGCGCCGCCGATGTGGCGGTCGTAGTCGTAATCCGGCAACCGTGCTTTCAGCAAGCGGTGCAGTGCCAACAGGTACAGCACGTACTGCAGATCGTAGCGTTTCTCCAGAATGGCATCCCCCATGGCCTGGTCGGTGTAGGCGCTGTCATCCTCGCCGAGGGTATTGGATTTGTAGTCGAGCACGTAGTACTGGCCCTGGTGCTCGAACACCAGATCGATGAAGCCCTTGATCATGCCGTTGAAGCGGTTCTCCTCGACCTGTGGCCGGTCGGCGCCGTTCAGGGTGTGTCGGGTGACCAGCCGGTCGAGGGTGCGGATACTGACGTTCCGGCTTTCAAACCAGAACTCCAGTTCCGGGCGCAGGGTGGTCAGGGCCGACAGGCTGACGGCGGTGTCGCCGGCCCGGTCCAGCCGCAGTGGGCGGTCGATCAGCGCCAGCAGCCACTGTTGCAACGGTGCCACCCAGTCGTTCCAGCCCCGGGTGCTGCAGCGCCGGGTGAGCTGTTCCCGCAGCGTGGCGGGGTGCTCTAGTATGCGCTGGAAGCCGTGCTGGGTGCACCACTCCAGCAAGTCGTGCAGGAAGGTGCCGGGGCCGGCGCCTTTCGGAAAGTGATGGTGATTGCGGGTGTCCGGCGTGGGGGCCGAGTCGCCGTCCTCGCCGTTGCCCTGGCTGCTTTCTTCCAGCAGGTTCTGGGTCTGGGCGTCTTCCACCTCACCGCTGAAGGCGATGCCGGTGCCGGAGCGCCCGCTGTATTCGATGGAGGAGTAACTGGCAATCCACCAGTCTTCCCTGGCCTCACGGGTGGATTGCAGCGCCGGCCCCAGGGCGTCTGGAGCCGGTGGCGTGTACTGGGCCGCCTCCGCCTGCGGCAGAGGGGTGACGGCGATGGTCGCCCGGCCTTCGGCCAGCTGGTCCAGGCAGGCGGTGATGCGATTGCGCCCGTCACCCCCGATCAGATAGCCCAGGCCACTGTGCTGCCAGTCTTCGAGCGCCGCCGCGCCGACCCAGGTGGCGAAGCGCGCGCGAGTCAGGGCGACGTAGAGTTTGCGGATGTCCTCGCCCAGGCGCTCCCGGTCTGCCCGGGCGACGTCTTCCGGGCTCGGGTCGAACACAGTGACCGGTTGGCCCTGGCCATCGTGGTAGCGTACGAAGGCCTGTTTTTCGTTTTGGGCGCGAAAGGCGGTACCGAAGGGCAGGAACACCAGCGGGTATTCCAGACCCTTGGATTTGTGCACGGTAATCACCTTGACCAGCCCGGCGTCGCTTTCCAGGCGCAGGGTGCGGTGTTCGTCTTCTTCGTCTGCCGCGCGCAGAATCTGGGTGTAGTGGTGGACCAGGGCATGTTCGCCGTCCAGCTGCAGGCTGTCCTGCTGCAAGAGTTCGGCAATGTGCAGTATGTCGGTCAGCCGGCGTTCACCGTCGGCCCGTTGCAGCAACCGCCCGGGCACCTCGAAATCCATCAGGAAGCTGCGCAGCATCGGCAGCACACCCTGTTTCTGCCACTGCTGCTGGTAGCCCATGAAACGCTCGATTTCCCGCTCCAGCACGAGTTCATCGGTGAGCAGTGCATTCAGCGCCTGCCAGCTCTGTCCGAGTGTCGGCGTCGCCAGCGCCGCCCGGGTGAAGGCCAGCTGGCGCGGCTCGGCAAAGGCCCGCAGCCAGCACAGCATTTCCCGGGCTTCCCGTGAGATCAGCACGGAATCCCGGTCAGACAGATACACACTCTTGATGCGCCGGCGTGCCAGGGCGTCGCGCACGGCGGCGGCCTCGTTGCGGTTGTTGACCAGAACAGCGATGTCCTGCGGGGCAACCGCTTGCAGGTCATCGGGCTGCTCGGCCAGGGCAAAACCGGCCTGCTGTTTTTGCCCCAGGGTCAGCAGGCGGGCGATCTCACTGGCGCAGCTGTCGGCCACCTCGGCGGTGGCGTGGCCTTTGGCAAGGGCTTTCGGTTTGCCGCTGCCTGCGGATTCGTGATCCGATTCGCGATCGGAGTCGAGTGTCCAGAACGTCAGACTGGGTTGCACCTGGCCGTTCACCGACCAGAGCCGTCGGGTGCCGTTGGCCGCCACGCCCTGGAACGGTAATGGTGAGGTGTCGCCCTTGCCGAACAGGAACGCGCCGTCGCTACTGTGCTGATCGCTGTGTTCGAACACCCGGTTGACGGCCTCGACCATGGGCTCGGCAGAGCGGAAGTTGGTGCCCAGGGTCCAGGTGCGCTCCTGCACGCCCACGCGGGCCTGCAGGTAGGTGTGGATGTCCGCGCCGCGGAAGCCGTAGATGGCCTGTTTCGGGTCACCGATCATCAGCAGGCAGGTGGCCGGATCACTGCCCGCCACGTTGTAGATGCGGTCGAAGATGCGGTACTGCACCGGGTCGGTATCCTGGAATTCATCAATCAGTGCCACCGGGAACTGGCGTCGGATGGTGGCGGCCAGCTGGTCGCCACGGGGACCGTGCAAGGCGTCGTCGAGTCGGGTGAGCAGGTCGTCGAAGCCCATTTCCGAGCGCCGCTGTTTCTCCGTTTCCAGCCGGGCCGCCATCCAATGGCTGGCGTGGCGCAGAATATCGGACTTGGCACTGGGCGGGTTCAGGCTGAAATCCAGCAGCGCATTGATGGCGTCGAACGCCGGGTGATGGGGCGCCGGGTCCTCGCCTTTGAGGATGTTGTTGAGGCCGTGGGGGGTCTGGTTCTTGAATCCGGCCTTGTCGAGCCCCTGCGGTAGCAGCTCATCGGAGTCGGCCCAGGCGATCAGGATGTCCCAGCTGGCAACCATCGCTTTCTTGCTGCCACCGTGCAGCCGCCTGGCTTTCTGCAGGTCGTCCAGCAGCGCCAGTACGTCGTGCTGCCAGTCAGCCCAGGGCTGTGCTTTCAGTGCGCGGGAGCGTTCCAGACGCTGGTTCACCACCCGGTCAATCGCCTGCTGCACGTTGTCCGGCGGGGTGCCGAGGCTGTCCGGGTCGTCCATCAGGTTGCGCACCGCCTTGCGCAGATCCGCGGGGGTTTTCCAGTGGCTCAGGGCTTCGTCCATCAGCGCCGCCGGCAGTGGATACACAAAGGTGCGCCAGTAATCCCGGGCAACGTCGTCCAGCAGTTCGCTCTGGTCGGTCTCCAGGGTAAGCTTGAACAGGCTGCCGCTGTCGAAGGCGTGTTCACTGAGCATGCGATTGCAGAAGCCGTGGATGGTGGACACCGCCGCCTCGTCCATCCACTCTGCCGCCAGCAGTAACTGCTTGCGACAGACCGGCCAGCTGGCCGGGTCCGGGTAGCTGTGATCCCGTAGCCGGTGGATCAGAGCGGTTTCTGCGGACGGCTCCAGGCTCTCGGCGGCGTCCGAGAACACCTCGGCGGCCTGGGTCAGCCGGGTACGGATGCGGTCCCGCAGTTCCTTGGTGGCCGCCTCGGTAAAGGTCACCACCAGCAGATTGGGCGGCAGCAGGTTGTGCAGCGGGCTGTCATTCGCCTGGCCGTGACCCAGCACCAGACGCACATACAGAATGGCGATGGTGAAGGTCTTGCCGGTGCCGGCACTGGCTTCAATCAGCGCACTGCCGTTCAGCGGCAGTGCCAGCGGGTCCAGGTTGGGGTTGCGGTAAGTCATGCCTCACCCCCGATCTGTTCGGCCGCGGACTTGCCCTGCTCTGCTTCCCACAGTGGCACATAGAGTTCGTGCAGCAAGGCCTCGAATTCGCCGCTGGCCAGCAGCAACTCCGGGGTTTCGAAGGCACCAAGCAGGTAGCCAGTGTCCCGCTCCAGGGCGTTGCTGTAGGTCTGCTCCGCATCGCGGATGGCACGCTCGTGATCACCAACGAATTTCCTGCTCTGGTAAAAACTGTAGATCCAGGCGAAGCCGGCCTCACAGTGAATCGGCAAGGCCCGGGTGGTGGCGTCCATCCAGCGACTCAGGATCGCCTCGAAGCGGGGCCGCGCCTGCTCCGCTGGCATCGCGGCAAAATGGAAGCGGCGCCCTTCTTCCTTGCCCAGGATCAGGGTCTCAAACGGCTGCCCGCTGAGCTGGCCGGCGAGGTGAATCAGCCAGTCCCGCATCAGGTTGGCGTAGCGTACCTTCCTGCTGTAACCGGCGCCGGTGAGCAGGCTCGAACTGGCCACCACCAGCCGGCACAGCTGGCCCTCCCGATTGCTGCGCAGGCCGTCGATGAGCTCCGCCACCTCCATGGAGCCCATGGTGTTGTCATAGCGGTAGTCAAAGGGTAAAGGCTCGGAGAGGGCTTCCGGCCAGTCTTCGAGTGCGCTCTGATAGCGTTCGAACAGATCCGGCAAGCGCCCTGAAAGCTCGGTGCGCAGCCGGTGCTCGGTCACCCCCATGCCAAGGTCGCCGCGCCGCGCCATGCGATCGAGGGTACTTTCCATGCGCTGGACCAGCTCCTCCCCGGAGCCGGCCTTGAGCAGCGCTTGCTGAACCAGTTCGGTGTCCAGCCGCCAGCGGTCAAGGCCGCTCAGGTCGAAGTTCTCGTTGTCGGTGTCGTCGTCTGCCACCTCGTCAAAGCGTACCTGCAGGCGACGCTGGTAGAAGGTGTCGATGGGTTTTTTCAGGAAACCGGCCAGATCGTTCAGGCTGATGGGCTCCTCCGGGCTCTGGAATGGCAGTGTCTGCCGGTCCTGCACCAGAGTGTCCACCCCATGGGCACTGCGCCATTCTCGCTCGTAGGTGAACAGGCTGCGGGCCTGCAACACCTCGGCCAGCGGCCGGGGTGGGCTGTGCTCGCCCGGCGCCAGGCCGTTGGCCTGGGGAAAGTAGTCGCGGCTGAACGGTTGCAGCGGGTGCCGGGTGGTCAGCGCCCGGGTCGCGGATGCCCCGGGCGCGCCGGCTACGGCCCACAGGCTGTCGAGATGGTCCTGCAGCTGGCCTACCAGCACCGAAGGCGGGCGCTCGGAGTCATCGCGAATGCTGCGGCCCACCCAACTGATGTACAGCTGCTCCCGCGCCGACAGCAGCGCTTCCAGGAACAGGTAGCGGTCGTCTTCCCGGCGCGAGCGATCCCCCGGGCGAACATCCTGGGCCATCAGGTCAAAGTCCACCGGCGGCCGCGAGCGGGGGTAGTCGCCGTCGTTCATACCCAGCAGGCACACCCGGCGAAACGGAATGGCGCGCATCGGCATCAGCGTGGCGAAGTTGACCTTGCCGGCCAGGAAACGCTGGTTCAGGCCGCCTTCGTCGAGGCCATCCAGCAGCACATCCTTGACGATGTTCAGTGGCAGCGGCTGCGCGTGCAGCCCGGCGGCGTGGGCGTCTTCCAGCCATTGTTCCAGCTGGCGGCGGAAGCGATTGAGCAGTAACAGGTCACTGCCTTCAACCTTGTGGAAAAACTGGCCGAGCATGGCGGAGAACAGGGCTTCCCAGTCACCGGGTGTACGGGTGCTTTGCAGTGCCTGCCACAGGGCTTCCAGCTGGTGCACGAATTCACTCAGGCGCCCGGCCAGGCCGGCTTGCAGGCCGCCGATTTCACCGTAGGGCTCCACTCCTGCCCAGGGATCATCCGTGCCCATGCCGTAACCGAGGAGCATGGCTCGCAGGCCGGACTGCCAGGTGTTGCGGTCCAGCTCCACCGGTAAATCGAGGCTGGCCCGGTGCTGGCCGTGCAGGCCCCAGCGGATATTCGCTCCCTCCACCCAGCGCCGGGCCTGCGGAATCTCATCCTCGCGAATGCCGAAGCGGTCGCGGATGCCGGGCACTTCCAGCAGGCTGAGGATCTCGCTCACGGCGAAGCGGCTGCGGGGCAGCGACATCAGGGTTTCCAGAGCAATCAGCACCGGCTCGTGGTGACGCTGGCCCTGGTCGGAAATGGTGAACGGAATGTGGCGTTTGTTGCCGGCGGCATGAAGGCCGAACACCGCCTGGATATGGGGCGCATAGATATTGATGTCCGGCACCATAACGATGACGTCCCGCGGCCGCAGCTCGGGGTCGGCGTTGAACGCGGCCAGCAGCTGGTCGTGCAGGATCTCCACTTCCCGCTGCGGGCCGTGGGCGTCGTGGAACACCAGGGAGTGGTCGTGGCGCGGATCCAGCTGGCGCTGCTGCGCGCGGATCTCCTGCAGCGGCGTCAGGTTGTGAATGTCGTTCTGCAGCTGGTGCAGAAGGCAGGGGGATTGCGGGTCGCCGTGATCCGTAAAGATGTCGATCTTCTGGCCCGGGGTCTGGAAACTGGCGCGGTAGTCATCCGGGTTGTCGAACTCATCCAGCAGGCGGATGTAGTCGCGGCCCTGTTTGCCCCAGGCCGCCAGCAGCGGGTTGGCGTGCTGGTGCAGCTGGTCCGGATCATCGATCCGCGACAACACCGGATGGACTGCGCCCCGCTTGCGCTCGGCCTTGAGCAGTTCGCGGTCGCTGATGATGTCGGCCCAGTAGTAGTGGCAGGGATTGTGAACACAGAGCACCACCTGGCTGAAGCGGCTGAGCACGTATAGGGCTTCCAGGGCCTGCCGCGGCAACGACGACACCCCGAACACCACGATGCGTTGCGGCAGCCGCGCCGGATTGGCCGGCGTGCTGATACGCTGGCCCTGCGCCATGAAACGGGTGTGAATTTGCGACCGGCTGGTATCGGCGGCCTCGCCCACGTCGGCCACCAGTTTACGCCAGAGCAGGGGCTGCCAGCGGGTTTCCGGATCCAGCGCTTTGTTCTCGCCGCGGGCGGTGATGGTCACGTCCCTGCCCTGTTCCCAGGCCGCTAACCAGTCGGCGCGGAACACCTGATACTGGTCAAACAGATCGGCGACTTTTTCCGCCAGCTGGAAGTTGCGCAGATCGGTATCGCTGCCATCCAGAAACCGCGCCAAGGGCGTGAACGCCTCATGCTGCCCGACCAGCGTCGGCAACAAGCGATACAGTCGCCATACCAGCCGGCGTTTGTCGAAGGGGGACTGCTCCGGTACTTCGCCGTCGGGCAGCACCGCACGGTAGGCCTGCCAGATAAACCGTGCCGGAAACAGGAAGTCCATGCCGGCGGCAATGCCCAGTCCGCCTTCCACGCCATCCTCGGTGCGCGTCTCCGCCAGCGCCAGCTTCAGCCACTGGGCGATGCCGTTGCTCTGCACCAGAAAGGTTTCGCTCTGCAGCGGTGGCATCGGGTTCTGGCGGCAGATGTACACCACCGCCCGGCGCAGATCTTCCAGGTGGTTGGCGTGAATGGCGTGGAAGCCGGCCTCAATGGCGGCGGGTGCAGGGGTGGACGAAGCGGCCATGGGTTTCCTTGTCGGGTGTTCGGTTCGTGCCTGAGGTCACAGGTTACCGCATGTGACCCCAGATGCAGACACCCAGCAATGTCTGATTACAGGAAAGTTATGGCCAGTGTGGTGTACTGCGGCGACACAGGGTGTCGCCGCGGTGGATCCGGTGCAAGTCCGGGGGAAGGCAGTACAGTCGGTGCTAGAGCGGGACCCGCATGGTTTCCGAACTGCTGTCCGGCATGCCGATCATTTCGTCGGTGCCGGTGGGCGGGATCACTTCGGTGTGCTCAACGCGGTAGCCGTGAAAATAGTCCCGCACCGCGCAGGCACCGGTAAACATCACCGGTTTGTCGTAGGGATCGGTCAGAACGTAGCCTTCGCCGTCCAGATAGAAACGGGCCATGTAGTAGCGGCCTTCCATCGAGACGATTTCCAACAGCGAGATGGTGTCGTGTTTGTGGGTTTTCAGTTGGCCAGTGTCCATGTGCATCGGAAGTCTCCCGCGCGTTTGTTGTCGTAAAGAGAGTTACGGAATCACGGTGAAAACAGGTCAATAAACGAGCAACTATGAGCAGGATTGAATTGGTCAGGCAGGCGGTGGATGAGCATTTGGCTGATCCCTACGACCTGCTGGCGGTACGACTGATGTTCCCCCCGGACCGGGAGGCCGTAAAGATCGATCAGGAAATCAGGGACCTCTATGTCTATCCGGAACGGCTGGAGAGCGGTTATCGGGACGAGTGGCGGGCGCTGGCCACGCGAGCCCTGTTCCGGCACGCCTTCGACGATCACTGGCGCTCGGACCCGGACAACCTGAACCGGTACCTGGCTTACCTGCGGGATCAGGCCATTCCCCGCTGCATCCATGAGCACATCGGACTGTTCCGGACATTGGGAGAAGTGCTCGCCATTGCCCGTGCGGACAATGCGGTTGCCTTTCCTGACCCCACCCGGCAGGCGCTGATGGAGCTGATCTGGCCCGAGGGGCGACGGTCCTGAAGCGACCAGGGAAAGAGCGTGGAAAGAATCCGTGGTACGTCGGCATCCGTATTGATTAAAATATAAACAATGAAGGGGTAACACTATGGACCGCAACGCCATCCGTCTCCGCACCAGGGCGATACCGATATTACTCGGTGGCCTGATGGTCGCGCTGATCTGGTCATCCCAGTCCCTCGCCGGCGATAAGGAAGCCGACATCCGGGAAGCCATCCTCAGCCAGATCGAAGCGTTCGCCAATGAAGACAGCGAGCAGGCCTGGGCCCATGCCTCGGAAGGGATCAAGCGCCGTTTCGGTTCCTCACAGGTGTTCCTGGACATGGTGCGTGAGGCCTATCCCGCCGTGCACAGTGCCACCGCCATCGAGTTCGCCGAGCGTGTGCCCCACGGCACGTTCGAGATTCAGGCGGTCAGGTTGCAGGGACCGGAAGGTGGACGCTGGGACGCTTATTACAACATGGTGCTGATTGAGGGCGAGTGGAAAATCGCCGGCGTCCGGTTGCAGCCGGCGGAAACCGGAATCTGACGCTCGCTGCAGCATCAGACAAGATGACGCCCTCCGTCCAGTGGAATGGTTCGGCCGGTGATGTAGGGATTGCTCAACAGAAAATTGAGTGTCTGCACCGCGGCATCCACCCCCGGCTCGATAGCCATCAGGGACTTTTTCAGGGTTTTCTTGCGATATTCTTCGTTGTCACCGTCGTTAAACAGGATCAGCGATGGCGCCACACTGTTCACTTTAATCCCGGGTGCCAGCAGGCGTGAGAAGGAAAGCGTCAGGTTCGCCAGTGCTGCCTTGCTGGCGGCGTAGGCAATGTGCTTTGCACTGCCCTTTTCCACCACGTAGTCGGTCATGTGAATGATGTCGGTGGTGGTGTCGCCCTGCTCAAGCAGATCCCGGCACGCCAGATTGATGCAGTATGGCGCCATAACATGCACCTGCATCATGGCTTGCATGATGTCGCTCGGATCGGTGTCCGGCCGCTCTGGCATCCAGTCCGAGGCATTGTGAACAATCGCCCGCAACCGGTCGGTTGTCTGCCGCAAGGTGTTGATAAACGCATTTACCCCTTCCTTGGTCGAAAAATCGGCGTGCAGGCACTGGGCTCCGGCTTTCTGCAGGGCATCCACCGCGGGGCGATAGGTTCGATAGGTCACAATCACCGGTTGGCCCTGCGCAAGGCAGGCCCGGGCGAACGCGAGGCCGATGCGCTGGCCGGCGCCGGTAATCAGGATGGGAGCGGTCATAGGACGGTTCAGGCCTTGGTCTGGTGTGTGTCAGATTGAGATACGACCGAACCGGTCGGGCGGAGCTATTGGCGCCTCGACATTTCTTTCCTGCATGCAGTCTGAGTACCGGGGGACAGATCACGGATTATGTGCGACCATTTCGCGACCCATGAGTCATCAGGCGATGCGATAATCCCCACTATGCCCGCACGTACACCGACGGATGCACGGCCTGCGAGTGCCGGTCTGGAAAACCCGTTGTACTATCTCGAAAACATTGAAACCGTGGTCGAGTGGGTGACGGTTTACCACGGCGATTTGCTGACGGCGCCGGAGCGCCAGCGACTGGCCGACTTCCGGGCCTTGCCCACACCAGCTCGCGCGCTTCTGACGCGCATGATCATGCGTACCGGCGACCTGTTCCGGGTCGACAAGCTGCGTTACCCCGAGGTTGAGGGGGGCGAGCACCGGGTGATTGATCACCTTGTCCAGACCGAATGGCTGGATCCCGCGCCAACGGTATCGCTTCCGGAGTTATTCCGGCTGTTCACGCTGGCCGAACTGCGTCCGGTATTCGCCGACACCCTGGCTGCCCTGGGTTTTCCCAGAACCCTGCCTAAAGGCCAGATGCTTGACCGACTGCAGACGGTTTACCACGCGCCCCGATCGGTGCTCGAGTGGCTGGGCGGCCCTGCCCCGGTGGTGCGTCTTGACTGCATGGCACTGTTCGACAGAATAAGGCTGATGTTTTTCGGTAACCTGCGCCAGAGCTGGTCTGACTTTGTATTGGTTGAGTTGGGCCATCAGCGCTATGAAACCGTGCGCTTCACGCCCGACTCCCGAGCCTTTGCGAGCCGGGAGGAAGTCGATCTGTATCTGGCCATGGACCAGTGTCGCCAGCGCCTCGATGACGGCGTGGCCCTCGGTGACGTCTGGGCAGCGGTGCCGCCGCCGTCGGATAACCGCTGGCTGAGCCGCCGTCGCGACCGGCTGCTGCTCGAGTTGGGACGCGTGGCGGAGCGCAGCGGGGATCGAGATCTGGCGTTGCAGGCGTTTGCGGCCAGCGGTCACCGGGAGGCCAGCCTCAAACGCCTGCGCCTGTTGGAGCGACTGAAGCGGTTTGACGAGGCCTGGATCATTGCGCAACGCTGGCAGCAGCAGGCGTTGAGCGATGCCGAGATGCAGGGCCTGACCCGCCTCCTCAAACGGTTGGGTCCCAAAGTGGGTCACCCTGCGCCGCAGGCACCCGCGGCCGCTGCTATTGCCGCCCACACATTGATTCTGCCAAAACCCCAGACAGGCTCTGTCGAGTACGCGGTCAAACAGCAACTCTGGCAAGACGACGCTCCGGTGTATTACGTCGAGAATACGCTGATCAACGCTTTGTTTGGCCTGCTGTGCTGGGACGCCATCTATCAGCCGTTGCCGGGAGCGTTCTTTCACCCGTTTCATGTGGGTCCGGCAGACCTGACCGGAGAGGATTTCATCGCCCGGCGCGCCGCGGCGTTTGACGCCTGTCTGGATCTGCTGAGGCACGGCAATCATGGGTCCGTGATTCGCCGCAATTTTGCGGCCAAGCAAGGCATCACCAATCCGTTTGTGGTCTGGCCGGTGATTCAACAGGAGTTGCTGGACATGGCATTGCGTTGCTTGCCGGCCAGTGACCTGGACCGGATTTTCCGCAGGTTGATGGGCAATCTCCGAGAGCATCGCAGTGGCTTGCCGGATCTGATCCAGTTCTTTCCGAACCGGCCGGAGGGCGAGGCCTGCTATGAGATGATTGAGGTGAAGGGGCCTGGGGACCGCCTCCAGGATCACCAGATCCGCTGGCTCGAGTTCTTTGCCGCTGAGGGTATCCCGGCCCGGGTCTGTTACGTGCGCTGGCACGACGGTGAGGCCCCGGCATGACGCTGACGGTCGCCGTCCGCACCCTCTGCGAGTTCGCCGCCCGCAAGGGCGATCTGGACTTCCGCTATACCCCGGCGCCCAGCGCCGAGGAGGGCATTGCCGGCCATCAGGCGATTCAGTCCCGCCGTGGTTACGGCTACAAAAGCGAGTATTTACTGACCGGAGAATGTCTGGGGTTGAGACTGACAGGGCGTGCCGATGTCTACAACCCCCATCGTGGCCGGCTGGAGGAAATCAAGACCCACCGCGGTGACCTGTCACGCATTCGGCAACATCAGCGGGCGCTCCATCGCGCCCAGTTGCGGGCCTATGGGGCCCTGCTGTGCCGGCAGGAAGATCGCAACACCGTGGAACTGGCGCTGATCTACTACGACACCGGCAAGGACAAAGAAACCCCGGTGGTGGAAACCGCCGGCGCCGACGAACTGTGGCAGGAACTAGAGGGGCTGTGCGGTCAGTATCGGGCCTGGGCCGAGCAGGAAGCGCACCATCGGGAACAGCGGGACGCCCTGCTCTTGCAGCTGAGGTTTCCGTTTCCGGCGTTTCGCCCCCGCCAACGCCAGCTGGCGGAGACGGTGTACAAGAACTCGGTAAAGTCCGCCACGCTGTTGCTGGAGGCGCCCACGGGTCTGGGCAAAACCCTGGGTACCCTGTTCCCGGCGTTGAAGGCGATGCCGGCGGCCGGGCAGGACCGGCTGTTTTACCTCACCTGCCGCAATACAGCACGCAGCCTCGCGATGGAGGGCGTCGCCCGTTTGCAGGCGGCGCAGGCGGTGTCCCGGTGGCCGTTGCGTACCCTGGAACTGGTGTCGAAAGACGACGCCTGCGAGCACCCGGACACAGCCTGCCATGGTGACTCCTGCCCGTTGGCGAAAGGCTTTTTTGACCGGCTGCCCGATGCCCGCGCCGAGGCGGCACAGACCGAAGGCACTCTCGATCAGGGGGCGTTGGCGAAGATCGCCACCGGTCACGACATCTGCCCTTATTTTCTGGCTCAGGAAATGGCGCGCTGGAGCGATATGGTGGTAGGCGACGTCAACCGGTTGCTCGATCAGTCTGCCCTGCTCCACGGACTGATCAGGCAGAACAACTGGAAAGCCAGCGTGCTGGTGGACGAGGCCCACAATCTGGTCGACCGCGGCCGCGGCATGTACTCGGTGCGACTCGACCAGCAACGGCTGTTGCGCGTGAAAAAGACCGCCCCCAAAGCGCTGAAGCCGGCCATCGACCGCACCGCCCGGGCCTGGCAGAGCCTGATCCGTGACCACCCGCGGGATGACAACGCCCCGGTATTTCTGGATACCTTGCCGGCGTCGCTGGTGGGTGCGCTGCAGGCGATGGTTTCTGGCCTGTCCGATTACCTGGCGGAGCATCCACCGGATCTGGCGCTGCAGGACATACTGTTCGAGAGTGTCGGCTTCATGAAGCTGGCGGAAGTGTTCGGAGATCATTCCCTGTGCGAATTTACCCGCCGCGGGCGGGGTCGGGCCAGCCTCACCATCCAGAACCTGATCCCGGCGGATTTTCTGCGGGATCGGTTTGCGGCGGCGCACTCGGTGCTGCTGTTTTCGGCGACCCTGAGTCCCGGTGTCTATTACCGCGATTTGCTCGGCCTGCCGCCGGATGCGCGCTTCACCTCCCTGCCCAGCCCGTTCACTGCTGACCAGTTGCATGTGCAGTTCACACCGGGCATCAGTACCCGCCAGGCTCACCGCGAGGCCTCGCTGGCGCCGATTGCTGCGCTGATCGCCCACCAGTTCCGCGAGCGGCCGGGGCATTATCTGGCGTTTTTCAGCAGCTTCCAGTACGCCCGTCAGGTCAGTGATGCACTCGCCACCGCCGCCCCGGACGTGCCCCAGCGGGCGCAGCAACCGGGCATGTCGGCCCAGCAACGCCGTGAATTCCTGGCGGGGTTCCGGCAGCCCGAGGGCAGTGTGGCGTTTGCGGTGTTGGGCGGGGTTTTCAGTGAAGGCATCGATCTGCCCGGTGAGCAACTGATCGGGGCTTTTGTGGCGACGCTTGGTCTGCCGCCCTTTGATGCCTGGCATGAGATCCTGAAGGCGCGGCTGGAGCAGCGTTTCGGTGCCGGCTACGACTACACCTATCAGATTCCCGGCCTGCAGAAAGTCGCTCAGGCCGCCGGGCGGGTGATCCGTACTCCGGAGGACCGGGGCGTGATCTGGCTGATCGATGATCGCTTCCTGCGCCCCGCCACCCGGGCCCTGTTGCCGCGCTGGTGGTTTCAACCCCCGGATTCGTCCGTGCGGCAGGGTTCCCCTGCGCCGCAGGGACTAGGACGGGGAATGCTGCCGCAGTGATGATTCCAGGTTCTTGGTGTCGGTAATATCCACCAGCGTGACCACCACGCCGTCGATCACATTGTCGAGCCGACGGTACGGTATGATGCGGACTGCGAACCAGCGGTCGTCGGTGGTGGAGACCTGTCTCTCGTTCACCGCCAGGGTGTCCAGGGTGTGCTGTGCGTCTTGCTGAAGCTCGGGATAGTGCAGGCTGGTGGCCAGCTCAATAAGCGGGCGGCCGATATCGCTTTTGCGCAGGCTGACAATGGCTGATGCCCGCTCGGTGTAGCGCCGCACGTTGAGATCGAGATCGAGGAACAGCACCGCAATCTCGATACTGTTGAGCACATTCTGCATATCGCTCTGGGCCAGGGCCAGATCATCCAGTTTGGTCTGCAGCTCGGTATTGATGGTTTGCAGTTCTTCGTTCATCGACTGCATTTCCTCTTTCGAGGTGGTCAGCTCCTCGTTGGCAGACTGCAACTCCTCATTGGTGGACTGAAGCTCTTCGTTGGAAGCCTGCAACTCCTCCCGGGACTCTTTCGCCTGCTGCCGCAGGGTGTCGATTTCCCGCTCGTATTGCTGCAGCTGCGCGGCGTGATCGGTCTCTCCGCCTGCGACGGCCTTGCGATGGCGGCGGCTGACCTGACCCGGTGCATCGCGGAACACCACCATGGTCATGCCGCTCATGGCCTCCGGCTCACGAAACGACTGAATGGTGACATCCACCGCCTGCAGGCCAGAGCCGGTCTTTACCAGCACACCGCTGAGCTCCACCGGTTCCGGTTGCGCCACTGCCTGCTTCAAGGCGGTGTAGAGCGGGCCACGCAGCCCTTCGCGGGCCATGGCGTGGATGTTCCAGTTGGCTTTGCCAGCAGCGGGTTCCAGATACTTGCCGGTGCGCCCGCTGATGTACACGATGTCGGCATCGGCATTGAGCACCACCGCCGCCGGTGAATAGACCTGCAGCAACACATGGTCCGCGGCGGACTGCAGGTTATTGAGGGTTTCCTGTGGCGGAACCGGGTTGGAGGGCACGGGTTGCTCCTTGAACAGGGTGGACAACGGCGGAAACGATTTTAGCAGGAACTCGGAGTGCCGTACGGATTCATAGGGTTTGCTGCGGTACAGCCGCATTTTCGGCTTCAGCGGCGCAAACAGGTGATTCAACCGGCCCACGGTCTCGGAGCTGCCCAGCATCAGCAAACCGTTGGGTCGCAGGCTGTAGTGAAACAGCGGCAAAATCCGCCGCTGCAGCTTGAGATCGAAATAAATCAGCAGGTTGCGGCAGCTGATCAGATCCAGCTTGGTGAACGGTGGGTCCAGGATGACATCGTGGCGGGCAAACAGCACCTTGTCCCGTATGCCCGGATTGATCTGGTAGTAGCTGTCGTGCCGGGTGAAAAAGCGCGCCAGTCGCTCCTCGGACACCACGTCCCGGATGCTGAGAGGGTACTGTCCGCGCCGCGCCACGGTGATGGCATCCGGGCTGATGTCGGACGCAAAGATCTGCAGATTCAGTTCCCGCCCGGGTTCGGTATGATCCAGCGCCTCGGTGAAGGCCATCGCCAGAGAGTAGGCCTCCTCCCCGGTTGAGCACCCCGCCACCCAGGCGCGCAGGGTGTGCTCGCGGGGCACGCTGGCAAGCAATTCCGGCAGGCCGGTTTCGATCAGGTAGGCCCAGGTGTCCTGATCCCGGAAAAACTGGGTCACCCCGATCAGTAACTCCCGGAACAACAGCTCCACCTCCTGCTCGTTGTCCTCCAGAAAGCGGATGTAACCCTTCAGCTCGGCAATACCGTGAATCGCCATGCGGCGTTCTATCCGACGATTCAGGGTGGTGGGCTTGTACAGGGAAAAATCGTGCCGGGTGTGTTGCAGCAGCAGGCTGAGGATCGGATCCAGGTGGCTCAGTGTGGCCCGAGGTGCGGGGGTGGCGCTGTCGCCCGGCTCAGGCACCCGGCGGGTGTAGGCCAGAATGCGCGCCGGCAGCTCGTCTGCGGGGGCCACGATGTCGGCACAGCCTGCGGCGATGGCGCTTTTCGGCATGGCGTCGAACTGGGCCGAACTTGGCGTTTGCACCACCGACAGCCCACCGGTGGCTTTGATGGCCTGCAGGCCCAGGGTGCCATCGGAGCCCATGCCCGAGAGCACCACGGCAATGGCGCGCTCGTTCTGGGCGCTGGCCAGCGAGGAAAACAGCACGTTGATCGGCAGGCGAAGCCCTCGCGGTTGCGCGGGTTCCTCCAGCCTGAGGGTGTCGTCCTGCACCCGCAGCTCACGGTTCGGTGGAATGACGTAGATGGAATCCGCACGGATGGCCATGTTCTGCTCGGCCTCGAACACCGGCATGTCGGTACAGCGCTGCAGCAGTTCCGGTAACAACGCTTTCTGGGTCGGGTCCAGATGCTGGACCACGAGGAATGCCATACCGGTGTCACAGGCGGTATGGCGAAAAAAGTCCTCCAGCGCGACCAGCCCCCCGGCAGACGCGCCGATGCCAACAATCCGCATCAGAACGTCGCGGAGTGGGGCGGGAATTCGCTCAGAATCATCAGAATGCTGTCGCCGGCAGCGGCAGGCCGTGCGCTGATAACCAGCGGACGATGATCCGGGAGTTCAACGGACAGGTTAGCGGCCACCTCTGTGCCGGGCATAGCGTCTCCGGTGCGCCTGAGCAGGGTTGCCAACGGCTGCTCCTGTCCTGCTGCCAGCAGCGCAGACAGGGCCTTGCCGGTCAGTGGCAGGGCGGCCTCCCCGAACAGGGTCTCGGCGGTCCGGTTGCCTTCAATGATTTCACCGTCGGTGGCGACAATCAGATAGGCGGCGGGCGCCTGCTCATAAAGCGATTTGTAATGGGCCAGCTCTTCCACAATTTCCAGTTCGTTAGCCTGAAGCTGCTCGTACAGCAGATCCAGCTCCACCTGATAGGTCTGAAGTTCGTGCAGCAGCTTGAGGGCGTCGGCCGCGGAGTCGGGCTGGCTGGCGCGCTCGTACAGCAACTGCAAGGCATCCACACTGAGGGTACCACCGTGATTGCGCGGTGGCACACCGTGCTCGATCAGGTCCCTGGCGCTGCGCCGCAGCCGGTCGTGGCTCTCGGCGTTCCGGTATCCGTGTGTGTCGGCCATCGTATCTCCTTGTAAGGGCCCCTGAACTACGCCCTGCAACATGTGCCTTCCAAAACTGGCGTTCTGATTAGGTCAATTGAGTTTACTCCACCTTGCAGCGCCCGAATAGCAGGCGTTCGCTGTTTTCGACAACCGGACTCTGTTGTGTGCGTTAGCGTACCGACGCTGCCCTACCCCGGCCCTAGTGTGAATGACAAGGAGCGACTCTCGACCGCTCCGTGGCATAAGGAGCCACGCTATGAAACGACACTGGATTCGTCAGGCCGCTGAACGTATCGGCCTTTTTACCACCGTATTGCTGGCCTCCCTCACGCTCGTCGCCTGTGCTTCTGCCCCATTGCCGCCGACCGAGTCGCTGAACATGGCCAGGGAGTCCATCGCCACCGCGGAACAGGCGGAGGCACGGCGTTACGCCGGTGCCGAGCTGGAGGAGGCAAACCGCCACCTGACCGAAGCGGACAAGGCGGTGGCGGCAGAACGGATGGCGGAAGCCGACCGACTGGCCCGGCAGGCCCGAGTGGCGGCAGAGCTGGCAATCGCCCGAACCGAAGCGGCGAAAGCGGCGGCCATCAATCGTGAAATGGGGCGTGGTGCCGAGGCTCTGGACGAAGAGATGCAGCGCCAGGGAGAACAGCCATGATGACCTTATCGTTCCTGAAACCGGCGCCGGGCCGGAATGCCGCCCTGGCGGCAGTGCTGGCATCGGTGCTGTTAACCGCCTGTGCCACCGGGCCGGCCAGTCCCGAGGGCTCCGAAGATGTGCGGGCCAAGCTGACCGCATTGCAGCAGAACCCGGACATGATGACCCATGCCCGCATTGAGTTGCGGGACGCGGAGGCGGCGGTGGAGCTTGCCGAACAGCCGCTGGACAACGACCAAGAGACCCTGGCGGCCTACCGGGTCTATATGGCCGACCGGATGGTGGAGATCGCCCGCGCCAAAGGCGAGACCCGGCTTATGGAGGCGGATCGGGAGCGTCTGGGCGAGCAGCGGGATGCGGCCCGACTGGCGGCGCGAACCCGTGAGGCGGATCGTGCCCACGCCGATGCCGAGCAGGCGCGCAGTTCGGAAGCGGGGGCCGCGGCTCAATCGGCCCGTGAGGCGGAGGAGCTGCAACGGCAAATCGATACGCTCGAAGCTGAGGCCACCGAGCGTGGATTGGTGCTGACGCTGGGGGATGTGCTGTTTGCCACCGGCAGCGCCGAGATCCAGGGCGGCTCGAACCCGAATCTGGAGAAACTGGTGAATTTCCTCAACCAGTACCCGGATCGCCAGGTAGTGATTGAGGGCCACACGGACAACGTGGGCAGTGCCCTGTTCAATCAGAACCTGTCGCGGCAGAGGGCAGAGTCGGTGCGGCGGTTTCTGACCGGACGCGGTATCGACAGCCAGCGGCTGACGGTGTCCGGCTTCGGATACGAACGGCCGATCGCCAGCAACGACAGCGCAACCGGCCGCCAGCAGAACCGGCGCGTGGAAGTCATCATCGAAAACAGGGAGTAACGCATGTTGCGATATCGCGACTTTTTCCCGGCCGCTGCCGACAAGCAGACCAACGTCGGCCCGGGAAAAGGCATTCCGCTCAGTGACGCCTTGCCACTGGCCATCCTGATGACCGATCAGGATGGCAAATGCCTGTACAGCAATGTCGCCTATCAGAAACTCTGCGGCTGGTCCGCAGACGAGCTGGTCGGGTCCCACTGGGCCGCGGTGATACACCCGCTGGATCACGATAAAGCGCTGCGGCACTGGCAGGCGGCCGTCCGGGGGCAAACCCCGTTTCTGACCGAGGCACGGTTGAAGCGGGCTAACGGCGAGGTGATCTGGACCCGTCACAACGCCGCACTGCTCACCGACAACACCCCCGCAGACGGGTACGTTCACACCGTTGAGGACATCACCACCTACAAGGCTTACGAGCGCGCGGGAAAAAAGGCCGAGGAGCAGCTGTTCGAGGAAAAGGAACGGGCCCAGGTGACCCTGGATTCCATCGGCGATGCGGTGCTGAGCACCGATATGCAGGGGCGGGTGTCCTACATGAACGTGGTGGCCGAGACTCTGACCGGGTTCAGCCGCTACGAGGCCATTGGCCGGCCCTTGAGCGATGTTTTCCGGGTGGTGGATGCCAATACCCACCAATCGAAGCCGGACCCTGCGCGGCGGGCCATTCAGTCAGACAGCATTGTGGCGCTGGAATCCAACGCTTTGCTGGTGGCCAAGGACGGTGTGGAGCTGGCGATTGAGGACTCCGCAGCGCCGATCCATAACCGGCATGGTGTGGTAGTGGGCGCGGTGATCGTGTTCCACGACGCCCGCTTCTCCCGCGAGACCACGGCCCGTATGGCACACCTGGCCCAGCACGATGCCCTGACTGGCCTGCACAACCGCACTGCTTTCTACGAACGTTTTGAACAGGCGCTGGCGCTGGCACAGCGGCATGGCAAGCAGATGGGCCTGTTGTTTATCGATCTTGATGATTTCAAGGTCATCAACGACGACCTCGGCCACAGCAGCGGCGACCTGATGCTTGCTGCATTAGCGGGCAAGCTGAAGATGTGTGTGCGTACCACCGATACGGTCTGTCGTTACGGCGGTGATGAGTTTGTGGTGCTGCTGAGTGAGATCAACGAACCCGGTCATGCGTTCGCGGTGGCGGACAAGATCCGCGAGGCCGTTGCGACGCCCATGATCATTGCGGGAGAGGAGGTGGCGCTCCAGCTCAGCATCGGCGTGAGCATCTTCCCGGAGCACGGCGAAACCGCCGAGGAGCTGTTGCGCAAAGCCGACAACGCCATGTACCGGGCCAAGACTCTGAATCGGCAGCCCGACGAGGCCAGTCTGGCGGCGCCAGCCGCCCTGTACCGTCCCGGCTAGTAATTGAGCTTCTGGGTGGTAAGGCGCTCGGTTTCCCGCTTGACCACGCCGTAGCATTCGCAACACAGGGTTTCCAGTTTGGCTCGGTCAAGCACGTCGATGTGGCCACGATGGTATTCGATGACCCCCAGTTTCTGCAGTTTGCCGGCGGCTTCGGTAACTCCCTCACGGCGCACCCCCAGCATATTGGCGATCAGCTCCTGGGTCATGGTCAGCTGGTTGCCCGGAAGGCGGTCAAGAGACAACAGCAGCCAACGACACAGCTGCTGATCGATCGAGTGGTGGCGATTGCACACCGCCGTCTGGGACATCTGGGTAATCAGCGCCTGGGTGTAACGCAGCATCAACATCCGCACTTCGGCGTGGTTGTTGAACTCCAGCTTGAGCTCGGTGGAGGGCATGCGGTAGGCAACGCCCTTGCTCTGCACAATGGTCCGGGTTGGCGTACTTTCCCCGCCCATGAACACGGCAATGCCTGCCAGCCCCTCGTTGCCCACCACGGAAATTTCCGCGGAGGCGCCGTTAAGCATCACGTACAGCAGCGAAATGATGCAATCGGTCGGGAAATAGACAAATTCGATGGACTGGCCGGACTCGTAGATGACGTCGCCCAGGTTCAGGTCAACCCGCTTGAGACGTGGGAAGATCCGCGCTTTCGCACTGTCTGGCAGAGCCGCCAGTAAATGATTCTGGTCGGGGTGTGTCGGTGTGTCTGGCATAGCCATGTCCCTGGCTGAGCAGTGGGTGTTCTCCAATAGACCACTGACGCTAACACAAAAAATGTATTCTTACTGCCGCAATTTTTGCAAGAACGATAAAGAGTGGCCCTCGCGGAGGGCCATCCGGGATCAACCGAAGTGGAAGAACGCCAGCTTGTTGCCGTCGGGGTCTTTCACATAGGCGCCGTAGAACTGGTCCGGAATGCGCTGCCCCGGCTCGCCGTCGCAGGTGGCGCCCAGCTCAATGGCCTTGTGGTAGTGGGCATCCACGGCCTCTTTGGAACCCGGCTGGAGGGCCAGCATGTTGCCATTGCCCGGGTGGTTCGGCTCGCCATTGAAGGGTTTGCACACCGCCAGCATGGGCGAGCCCATGTTCTTGCCGATAAACGCGATGCGATCCATGTCCAGCAGCACTTTTGCGCCCAGATCGCCAAGCAGGTCGCTGTAGAACTGCTTGGCCTTCGCCATATCACTGACGCCGAGGGTGACGTATCCGATCATTGGTGTTCTCCGTGGTTGGTTGTTACAGGGCTAGGAAATACGTTGAAGCTTAGTCTATCGGATCGTCCTGTCATCCCAGGTGAAGTTGGCGGCCCACTCCATGGCCTGTTGCAGCGGCAGCGGCTGGCTGTAGAGAAAGCCCTGGCCCAGTTCGCAGCCCTGTTCAATCAACCGCGCCTCGACTTCTGACGACTCAATCCCCTCCGCCACCAAGCGACGTTTGAAGCTTTTTGAAAGGCTGATGATGGCACTGACAATCATCCCGCTGTCGGCATTTTCCAGCATGTCGAGGACGAACGAGCGGTCGATCTTGATCTCTTCCGCAGGCAGACGGCGGAACAGGTCCAGCGACGAATAGCCGGTGCCGAAATCGTCCAGCGACAGTTCCACCCCCAGCTCGCGACAGGCGCTCAGGTTCTCCATCGCGCGGTCGGTGTCATCCAGCGCGGTGGTCTCCAGGATTTCCAGAATCAGGCGGCCGCGGATGTCCGGCGGGCAGTCTGCCAGGGCGTTGGCCAGATCGTCCCCGAAGCCGGGCGTGAGGAAGTGGAACGGGCTGAGGTTGACGCTCAGGGTGTAGGGCAGCGCCTGTCGGTCAAACGCCTGCAGCCGCGCGACCGCTTCCCGCAGCACGAAATTGCCGACGCTGCGGGCGTACTCGGTGTATTCGATGTGCTCCAGGAACTGCCCCGGGCTCATCAGCCCTTCTTCGGGATGATTCCAGCGGATCAATGCCTCAAAGCCGGCAATGCGCTGTTGCCGGAAATCCATTTTGGGCTGGTAGTAGAGTTCGAGCTGGCCGAGGTTCAGGGCGTCGTCGATCTGCTCCAGCACCTTGACCCGCTCCTTGCGGGAGAAATGGGTATCCAGGTCAAACAGGGTATAATTGTTCTTGCCCGCTTCCTTGGCCGCGTACATGGCCTGATCGGCGTGGCGGATCAGCAGGTCGGCATCGGCGTTGTCATGGGGGTACACCGTGACCCCCATGCTGCCGGACAGCTGCAGTACATGGTGCTTGTAGGCGATGGGTTGGCGGATGGCTTCCAGCAGACGGGCGTAGACCTTTTCGTTGTCCACATCCCGCAGGATGGCAACAAACTCGTCGCCACCCAGGCGCGCCACCACGTCGTGGGCACGCACACGACCCAGCAGTCGTCCGGCCACGGACTTGAGTACGGCGTCGCCGACAGCGTGGCCATGGGTGTCGTTGATTTCCTTGAAACCGTCCAGATCGATAAAGCACACCGACACCAGGCCATTGCGCTGGTTGGCCTCATACAGTTCCTGCTCGAACAGCTCCGTCAGCCGGCGCCGGTTGGGCAGTCCGGTGAGGGCATCGTAATTGGCCGCTTTTTCCAGGCTTTTCTGGTGCTCTCGCTTCTCCTGGTACAGACGCTTGCGCTCGATCAGGTTACCCACGGTCTGCATCAGCGGCTCCAGCTCTTCCGCCAGCCGGGCCTTGTAGCCGTCAAAGCGGTTGGCAAGACCGATCAGACCGATCTGCTGATCGCCAGAGAACACCGGGATGCCGATGTAGGCACTGATCGGCGGATGGCCCGGGGGCAGCCCGCCGCGCCGTGGATCCGTGGCCAGGTCATTGGCGACAATCACCTCACCGGTCACCATTGGTAAGCCAAGGACATTGTCGAGGCGGTCGAAAATCAGGCCCCGTCGCTCAACCTCCTGGTACAGCGCCTGGGTTTCCGGGCTCCAGGCGATGTTGGTGATGGCACCGATTTTCAGGTAGGGCTGTTTATCTGCCCGATACAGCACTTCGCCGATGAACCCGAACTGGCTGCCGGTGAGGCCCAGCAGATCGCTGAGCATCAGCTCGAAGGCGGCCCGTTCGTTTTCACTGGTGAGAAACACATTCTGGGCCCGGTGAATGGCCCGGCTCAAATGGGCAACCGGGACATACTCGTTATTGTCCGCCGACAGAAAAGCCCGCTCCAATTCGTCCTCCACAAGGCTTGCCAGATTGCGAAGCACGTCGAGATCGACCTCGCTGAAATGGCGGGGCTTGTCGTCAATGATGCACACCGTGCCGATCTTGTAGCCGCTGGGTTCCCGCACCGGCATGCCGGCGTAGAAACGAATGAAGGGCTTGCCCGTCACAAAGGGGTTCTTACTGAACCGCGGGTCTTTGGTGGCGTCCTCCACCAGAAACAGCTTGTCCTGCTGGATGGCGTAATCGCAAAAAGCTACCGAACGGGGGGTCTGTGACACTTCCAGGCCCTGGCGGGATTTAAACCACTGGCGTTCGGCGTCTATGATCGAAAACAGTGCAGTTTTTACGCCGTAATACTGGCGCGCAATCCGCGTCAGCCGCTCGAAGCGCTCCTCCGGTGGGGTATCGAGAATGCCCAAACGCTCGAGCGCAGCGAGTCTCCGCTTTTCGATGCCCGGACTAACCATTGTCATGCTCCGAAAAAAGGTACCAATAGAAACGTTACCGCGATTGAGTCGCGTAAGCTCGACATTTCAGCGCTTGATTGCAGCCGCGGATGAATACTCTGCCGTGGGTCAGACAGATCAGCTCGTCCCATGCTGCAACAGGCCAGTGAGTCAGACATCAGCGGGTGGGATTTGCAGGGAAAGATCCGGAGAACGGAAAGGCAAACGGAGATGGATACAAAGCGGGAAAGTGGTCGGCGTGGCAGGATTCGAACCTGCGACCCCTTCGTCCCGAACGAAGTGCGCTACCAAGCTGCGCCACACGCCGATCAACGGGCGGTATTATACGGATTCGCTTTGCTTTTACCAGCCCTCCGCCGATAAAAGCGCGTCGGTGAATGCGCTGAGATTGTCGTACACGCTGACCTCGGCACCCGGGATGGGTCGGGCCTCCAGATGGCGTTCGGTGTCCCGGCCGTTGCCGGTTCTGACCAGCACCGGACGGCAGCCGGCGGCGTGACCTGCTTCCAGATCCTTGCGGCTGTCGCCGGTCATGATGGCGCCGTGCAGGCTGTCGAGGTGAAAGTGCCCGCGGATCTGCTCCAGCAGCCCGGTCAACGGCTTGCGGCACTGGCAATGATCGTCCGGATGGTGGGGGCAATAGGCGATGAAGTCGATGCAGCCACCGGCGGCCTCCACCAGCCGCTCGAGCTTGTTGTGCATGGCGTCGAGGCCGTCGGTGTCGTAGAAACCACGGGCGATGCCGGACTGGTTGGTGGCAATGGCAATGCGGTGCCCGGCGTTGCAGAGCCGGGCAATCGCGTCAATGCTGCCGGGGATGGGCACCCACTCATCCGCTGAGCAGATGTAGTTGCCATCGTAGTGGTTGATGACGCCATCCCGGTCCAGAATGATCAGCATGGTGTTTCTACGGTTGCCTCTGTCTCAGCTCGCTGTCGGCAGCAGAGAAATATCGGCTACCCGCAGGAACAGGTTTCGGAGCTGGTTGAGCATCGCCAGACGGTTGTGACGGATGGCCTCATCCTCCGCCATCACCATGACGTCGTCAAAGAATTTGTCTACCGGCTCCCGCAGGCTGGCCAGCGAGGTCAGTGCCGCCGCATAGTTGCCCTGCTCGAACAGCGGCAGCACCTTGTCTGCCTGCTGGCTGATGTGCTCGGCCAGGGCCTGCTCGGCCTGATCCTGCAGCAGGTTCTTGTCCACAGTCTCGCCCACGGTGTCGCCACCCTGTTTGGTGAGAATGTTGGACACCCGCTTGTTGGCGCCGGCCAGTGCCAGGGCTTCGGGCAACTGGCGGAAGGCCTCCACCGCTTTCACCCGACGGTCAAAGTCCAGCGGCTTGGTGGGCCGGCGGGCGTGCACCGCCAGGAACACTTCGGCGCCGATGCCCTGCTCGTCGTAGTGGGCGCGGAAGCGCTCGAGCATGTAGTCCACCACGGTGGCAGCGGTGTTCTGCTCGGTCAGCACGGTAAAGTTGTCTTCTGCCCACTGACAGCAGGTTTGCAGATCCAGCGGCAGTTCCCGTTCGATGATGATGCGCAACACACCCAGGGATGCCCGGCGCAGCGCGAATGGGTCGCGGGTGCCGGACGGCGGCTGATTGATGCCGAACAGGCCGACCAGCGAGTCGAGGCGATCGGCAATGGCGACGGCACATCCGGTCAGGGTGGTGGGCAGGTCGTCACCGGCAAAGCGCGGCATGTACTGCTCATTCAGCGCCTTGGCAACGTCACCGGCTTCGCCGTCGTGCTCGGCGTAGTATTGCCCCATGATGCCCTGCAGATCGGTGAACTCCAGCACCATCTCGGTCACCAGGTCGGTCTTGGCCAGCATGGCAGCGCGCTCGGCCAGCGCCGGGTCACTGCCGATGGCGGCGGCAATTTTCTTCGCCAGCGCGGCCACACGCACCGATTTGTCGTAGAGGCTGCCCAGCTTTTCCTGGAACACGATCGGCTTGAGCTGATCGATGCGGTCTTCCAGCCGGGTCTTGCGGTCGGTTTCGTAGAAGAAGGCGGCGTCTGACAGGCGCGGGCGGATCACCTTCTCATTGCCGGAGATGACCTGAGCCGGGTCTTTGCTCTGCAGGTTGGCCACGGTGATGAACAGCGGCAGCATGTCGCCGGCGGCGGTGACCACGTGGAAATATTTCTGGTGTTCTTTCATGGAGGAAATCAGCGCTTCCGCCGGTACCTCCAGGAAACGCTCCTCGAACCGGCCCATCAGCGGCACCGGCCATTCGTTCAGCGCGGTGACTTCGTCCAGCAGGTCCTCGTCAATCACCGCCTTGCCGCCGGCTTCTTTTTCCGCCAGGGCGATGACGCCGGCACGAATCTGCTCGCGGCGTTTGGCGAAATCGGCAATCACATAGCCTTCCTGCTTGAGCACCACTTCGTAGTCGCCCGGTGTCGGCACGATCAGCGATTTCGGGCAGTGGAAGCGGTGGCCACGGGTCTTGTTGCCCGGGTTCAGCCCCATGATCGGGGTGTCGATGATCTTGTTGCCGAACAGCATGATGGCCCAGTGCACCGGGCGCACGAATTCGGTGCGGTAGGAACCCCAGCGCATGCGCTTGGGAATCGGCAGACCGGCGAGCGCTTGTTCCACCAGTTCCGGCATCAGTTCCACGGTTGGACGACCGTTTTCCACGGTACGGAACACCACCCAGGCACCTTTATCGGTTTCCAGAGTGTCCAGCTGGTCCGGGGTGACGCCCAGTGAGGTGGCAAAGCCGGTCAGCGCGCGGGTCGGGTTGCCGGCGTCGTCAAAGGCCGCTTTCACGGCAGGGCCGCGCTTTTCCACCGACTTGTCGGGCTGGGCGTCGGCCAGGTTGCGTACACGCACCGCCAGGCGCCGCGGTGCGGCAAAGCTTTGCACCTCGCCAAAGCCAATGCCGGCGTCGGTCAGGCCCTGGGTAATGCCGGCGGTCAATGCGTCAGAAAGCGGTTTGAGGGCCTTGGGGGGCAGTTCTTCGGTGCCCAGTTCGACCAGAAAATCCTGTGTTGCCATGATTATGCGTTCCCCTGTTCCTGCTTGGCTTTCTTCGCTTTCTTACCCTTTTTGCCGTTGGCCTTGTCATCGGCGGCATCGGCCGCGGCCAGGACTTCCTTGCGCAGGGCCTCGGGGGCCAGCGGGAAGCCGAGTTTGCGGCGGCTGTTGAAGTAGGCCTGGGCTACGGCGCGGGCAAGGGTGCGAACGCGCAGGATGAACCGCTGGCGCTCGGTCACGGAAATGGCGTGACGGGCATCCAGCAGGTTGAAGGTGTGGGAGGCTTTCAGTACCTGTTCGTAGGCCGGCAGGGCCAGGCCGGCCTCAATCAGCCGGGCGCTCTCGCGCTCATGGACATCGAAGCTGTGGAACAGGAAGTCGGTGTCGGCGTGCTCGAAGTTATAGGTGGACATCTCCACCTCCTGCTGATGGAACACGTCGCCGTAGGTGACCACGCCGTCGGGCCCCTGTGTCCACACCAGGTCGTACACGCTGTCGACGCCCTGCAGGTACATGGCAATGCGCTCGAGGCCGTAGGTCAGCTCACCGGTGACCGGGTAGCATTCCAGGCCGCCCACTTGCTGGAAGTAGGTGAACTGGGTGACTTCCATGCCGTTGAGCCAGATTTCCCAGCCCAGACCCCAGGCCCCCAGGGTGGGAGATTCCCAGTTGTCTTCCACGAAGCGGATGTCGTGCACCAGCGGGTCGAGCCCCAGCGCTTTCAGGGAATCCAGGTACAGCTCCTGAATGTTGTCCGGTGACGGCTTCAGCACCACCTGGAACTGGTAATAATGCTGCAGGCGGTTGGGGTTTTCGCCGTAGCGGCCGTCCGTGGGGCGGCGGCTGGGCTGAACGTAGGCCGCGTTCCAGGTTTCCGGACCGATGGAACGCAGGAAGGTGGCCGGATGAAAGGTGCCGGCGCCCACTTCCATGTCCAGCGGCTGGAGCACCACGCAGCCGTGCTGCGCCCAGAAATTCTGCAGGGCCAGAATCAGACCCTGGAAAGTTTTGACGTCCGGGGTATTGTTGATAGTTACCTTGTCTGTCACGACGATTGCCTGCTGATCAGTCTGTGTGTGGCGCCCCGTTCTTGAGCCGGGGCACGCTGAAAAAAGGCGCATTATACGCTGGCCAGACGTGTATTTCTAAACGGCGTTCACCGCCTTGTTTTTGCTAGAAGAACGTGAGCCCCACCTGGAACAGTTTTTCCACGTCGCGGATGCGGGTCTTGTCCACCAGGAACAGGATCACGTGGTCATCCGGCTGCACTCGCAAGTGATCGTGGGCGATCAGTACTTCGTTGCGGCGAACGATAGCGCCGATGGTGGTGCCTTCTGGCAGGGTGATTTCGTCCAGCCGCTTACCCACCACCTTGGACGAGCGGTGATCACCGTGGGCGATGGCCTCAATGGCTTCCGCCGCGCCCCGACGCAGGGAGTGTACGTTGACCACATCGCCGCGGCGGACGTGGGTCAGCAGGCTGCCAATGGTGGTTTGCTGGGGCGAGATGGCCACGTCGATGTCGCCGCCCTGGATCAGGTCCACGTAGTCCGGGTTGTTGATCAGGGTCAGCACCTTGCGGGCGCCGAGGCGCTTGGCCAGCAGCGAGGCCATGATGTTGGCTTCGTCGTCGTTGGTAACGGCGCAGAACACATCGGTGCTTTCGATGTTTTCTTCCAGCAGGATGTCCTTGTTGGCGGCGTTGCCTTCCAGCACCACGGTCTTGCGCAGGTTTTCCGACAGCATCACGCAACGTTCGCGGTCACGCTCCAGCAGCTTGACCTGATAGCGGTTCTCCAGGGTGTGGGCCAGGCGCTGGCCGATGTTGCCGCCGCCGCAGATGAAAATACGCTTGTAAGGTTTTTCCAGCGGTTGCAGCTCGCTCATCACCGAGCGGATGTGGTCCGAGGCGGCAATAAAAAACACCTCGTCGCCGTCTTCGATCACCGTGTCGCCCTGGGGCATGATGGCCCGGCCCTTGCGGAAGATAGCCGCCACGCGGGTATCGATCTTGGGCATGTGGGTGCGCAGGTAAGACAGTTCGTGGCCCACCAGTGGCCCGCCTTCGGTGGCGCGGATGGCCACGAGCCGGGTCAGGCCCTTGGAGAATTCCAGTACCTGCAGCGCGCCCGGGTATTCGATCAGCCGGGTAATGTGTTTGGTCACCAGATGTTCCGGGCTGATCAGCACGTCGATGGGGAAGCCCCGCAGGCTGTCCAGGTCCTTTTGCTGATCCCGCTGATAGAACAGTTCGGCTTTGGCCAGATAAGCGTTGGCCCGTACCCGACAGATGGTGGTCGGTGTCTTGTACAGCAGTTTGCCCACCTGGCAGGCCACCATGTTGGTCTCGTCGCTGTTGGTGACGGCGATCATCATGTCGGCGTCTTCTGCGCCGGCCTGCCTCAGTACCGTCGGAAATGAGGCCTTGCCCTGCACGGTGCGAATGTCCAGACGATCCTGCAGTTCCCGCAGGCGGGTGCTGTCGCTGTCAATCACGGTGATGTCGTTGGCTTCGTTGGCGAGGTTTTCCGCCAGTGTGCCACCCACCTGGCCGGCACCGAGAATCAGGATTTTCATAGCTCTGGTTTCTCCAACACGGCGTAGAAGAAGCCGTCATGGCTTGCGGAATCGGGTAACAGTTGTCTTCCTGCGGTCATGTCGCGACCCCAGGTGAATTCTGGTGCCAGCAGCGTTGCGGCGGGCTGCTGTTTCAGATAGCGCTGGATTATACGGTGATTTTCCTGGGGGAACACCGAGCAGGTGGCGTACACCAGCCGGCCTCCCGGCTTGAGGACAGACCACATGGCCTCCAGCAGGCCAAGCTGGATTGAGGCCAGCGGCACAATGTCGGATTCCCGCCGCAGCAGCTTGATGTCCGGGTGGCGCCGGATGACGCCGCTGGCGCTGCAGGGCACGTCCAGCAGGATGCGATCGAAGGCCTCGCCGTCCCACCAGTCCGCCACTGCTGCAGCATCCGCCTGTTTCAGGGTGGCTTGCAGATCGAGCCGGTCGAGGTTTTCCTGCACCCGGGGCAGACGCTCGGCGGATTCGTCAATGGCCACCACCTCGCCGAGGTCACCGCAGGCTTCCAGAATGGCGCAGGTCTTGCCGCCGGGCGCGGCGCAGGCATCGAGTACCCGCTGGCCCGGTGCCAGATCCAGCAGCGTGGTACACAGCTGGGCGGCTTCGTCCTGCACGCTGACGGCGCCGTCGGCAAACCACGGCAGGCGGTCCACCGGTACCGGTGTCTCGAGCTGGATGCCGTAGGGGGCGAACGCCGTGGCTTGCGCCGCTATGCCGGCCTCGGCCAGCTGTGCCAGGTAGTCGTGACGGCTGAAGCGCAGGGCATTGACCCGCAGGGTCATGGGGGCCTGGGCGTTATTGGCGTCGAGGATGGCCGGCCAGTCATCGGGCCAGTTGTGGCGCAGCTTTTCCACCATCCACAGGGGGTGGCTGAAGCGGGCGGCGTCGGTCGAGGCTTCCGGCGCGCCTTCCCGCTCGGCACTGCGCAACACACCGTTGACCAGGCCGGTCAGGTTGGGCATGCCCAGGGCGCGGCAGGCTTCCACGGTCTCATTCAGCACCGCGTAGGTGGCCTGCTGGCTGTGGCGGAGCTGGAACAGCGCCACCAGCATCAGATGATGAACGACCCGGTCGGGTTTGCGCAGCGGCTTGTTGAGACGCTGGTTCAGTTCGTCGTCAAGGCGGTGGAACCAGCGGCAGGTTCCGTAACAGATGGCCTGCAGTTCGGGGCGTTCGTTCGGGGCCAGCCGGTTCAGCGCCAGTGGCAGGCACTGGGTCAGCGACTGGCCGTTCTCCACCGATAGCAGGACCTGAGCGGCCAGGGCGCGCATGGGCTGGCTGCGGTCGTTCATTCAGTTCAGCTCCTGGCCTGGCAGCAACAACTCTTTGCCGCCGTTGATCAGGTCGTTGGGGGTCTGGGCCCGGGCGCCGGGCAGCTGCAGGCTGGTGATCCTGAGCACACCGGTGCCGCAGGCCACGTCGATGCCGTCCCGCTGCCGTTTCAGCACCGTGCCGGGTACCTGCCCCGGGGATTCGTCGAGGGCACTGGCCTGATGGATGCGCACCCGCTGCCCGTTGAAGTCGGTGTAGGTGCCGGGCCAGGGGTTGAAGGCGCGTACCAGGCGCTCGATGGCGCTGGCTTCCAGATTCCAGTCGATGTGGCCCTCGTCCTTGGACAGTTTGTGGGCGTAACAGGCCAGATCATTGTTCTGCGCTTCCCCTTGCAGCTCACCTTTTTTCAGCAGCGCCAACGCCTTGACGATGGCTTTGCCACCCTGTTCCGCCAGGCGGTCGTGCAGGCTGCCGCCGGTGTCGCCGTCTTCAATAGCGGTGATCACCTTCAACAGCATGGCGCCCGTGTCGAGGCCCTCGTCCATCTGCATGATGGTGATACCGGTCTCCGGGTCGCCGGCTTCGATGGCCCGGTGAATGGGGGCGGCGCCGCGCCAGCGGGGCAGCAGCGAGGCGTGGATATTGAGACAGCCGTGGCTGGGAATCGCCAGAACCGCCGGCGGCAGGATCAGGCCATAGGCGGCCACAATCATCACGTCGGGGCGCAGGTCCCGCAACTGCTGCTGGGCTTCCGGGGTTTTCAGGGAGGGCGGCTGGAACACCGGAATGTTGGCGTCCAGGGCCACCTGCTTGACCGGCGTGGGGGTCAGCTTGCGACCGCGGCCAGCGGGGCGATCGGGCTGTGAGTAGACGCCCACCACGTCATGGCGGTGGTCCACCAGCGCTTTCAGGGCGGTGGCTGCAAAATCCGGGGTGCCGGCAAACACGATGCGCACGGTGATGTCGTCTCTGTTCCGTTGAATACGAAAAAACCGGGCTTTCACCCGGTCTGTGCTGTCTGGCCATGCTCTGGACAGCGATCAGGTGATCGGCCAGACCGAGCGCCCGCGATCAGGCACTCTTCTTGTGCTGCTTTTCCAGCTTCTTGCGAATCCGGTTGCGCTTCAGCGAACTCAGGTAGTCCACGAACAGCTTGCCGTTAAGATGATCCATTTCGTGCTGAATGCACACCGCCAGCAGGCCCCGGGCCTCGAGTTCGAAGGGCTGGCCGTCGCGATCCAGGGCGCGGATCATGCAATGCTCGATGCGCGACACGTCTTCGTAAAAGCCCGGCACCGAGAGACACCCTTCCTGCATGTCTTCAAGCTCGCCATCGAGCACTTCCACGCTGGGGTTGATGAACACACGCGGCTCGCTCTTGTCTTCGGACAGATCCATTACGATGATCTGCTTGTGCACGTTTACCTGGGTCGCCGCCAGACCAATGCCGGGCGCATCGTACATGGTCTCGAACATGTCGTCGATGAGCTTGCGGTCGGCGTCTGTCACCTCTTCCACCGGTTTGGCGATGGTGCGCAAACGGGGATCCGGGTATTCGAGTATCTCTAGAATCATGCTGCTCGTACTTTTGGCCTGTGAACCTGAATGACACCGTTATGTTTTGTAACAGTGTGACTGCGCTCTCCGAAATGCGACAGCGTACTGCGCAAATTACATCTCCGGGACTATGATGTTCGGACAGTTTGTATTATCCCCCATCTTGATGATTGAGTACAAACTGATCAGTCAATAGTCAAAAACTCTTGACGATGCGGTAGAATTTACTGGAAGAACAAAAGATAACATCACAATTTGCGTGACTTCTTCTATAGTATCGGAAACAGCAACACAATAAGCTGCACCCGACAGGCTGCATATCAAGAACAGAATCAATTGATTCAAGGCACGCGATCAAGGACTTAGACAATGAGGAAACTGCTGTACGCTCTGGCAGCAAGCATGCTGCTGCTAACCTCCTGGGCTCATGCGCAACCGGAGCTCAGGTCCGATCATCCCGAGCGTTACACTGTCGTGAAGGGTGACACCCTGTGGGACATCTCCGCCCGTTTTCTGAACAACCCCTGGTACTGGCCGGAAATCTGGCACGTTAACCCACAGGTGCAGAATCCTCATCTGATCTACCCGGGCGACCGATTGGCGCTGGTGTACATTGATGGCAAGCCCCGGGTCACTAAGGTCAGCAGCAGCGACGTGGTCAAGCTGTCCCCGCAGATTCGCTCCGAAGCCATTGATACGCCGATTCCGGCGATTCCGCTGGACGCGATCAGCAGCTTCTTGTCGGAAACCCGCATTGTCTCTCCTGAAGAACTCAATGGCGCGCCCTATGTGCTTGAGGGCGAAGACGGCCGCATCATCACCGGCGCCGGCGATCGGGTCTACGCCCGTGGCGAGAAGCCCGCCGACCGCGTGGGCATTTTCCGCCGCAGCAAGGAGTTCCGGGATCCCGACAGCGGTGAGTTCCTGGGCCTGGAAGCGCGCAGCATTGCCAAGGGTGAGGTGAACGCTGAAAACGGCGACGTGCTGACGCTGAACCTGACCAGCTCCAGCGAGGAAGTTCGCATCGGCGATCGTCTGCTGGTCAGTGAGGACCGCCGCCTGACCACCAACTTTGTGCCCAGCTCGCCGGAAGACGCGATTGAGGGCGTCATGATATCCGTGGAGGGTGGTGTCAACCAGATTGGCCAGTATGACGTAGTGGCCATCAACCGCGGCGAGCGTGACGGCCTCGAGCCGGGCAACGTCATGGCGGTGCTGAAGAGCGGCAACCTGGTGCGCGATCCGGTCACCAACGAAACCATCGAGCTGCCCTCCGAACGTGCCGGCCTGCTGATGGTGTTCCAGACCTACGAAAAAATGAGCTACGGTCTGATACTGCGAGCCTCCCGGGTTCTTTCCGTGGGTGACAAGGTGACCAACCCCTGAGGTAGGCCATCCACGGCACGCAGATCCCGCAACGGGAGTCGCCACCGGCTCCCGTTTTTTATGACATAATCCCCATCGCCGGCGCCAGGATGGCAGCAGCCGGCTTGCAGCCAGAAGCTGCAGAATCAACCAGCCAGGGAAGGATGGTCCATGTCTGAAGTTTCCCCCGTTGTCACGATTGAAGAGCCCGCCGCGGCGTTTTTCCAGTGTGCTGACAGCCCCTGGCTGATGCTGAGCTGTCTGCCCAAATTCGGTTTGCGCCGCCGCCACGCGGTTGCATCGGTGATGCCGGATCTGAGCGGGCTGCTGGCTGCCAACGCCGCGACCCTGAAAGCCATGGGGCTGCCCCGTGAGATCATTGAGCCGGTACAGGCGTGGCAGCAACAGGACTGCGGCCATCCGGTGGTGGCCCGGGCCCGTGCGATCCGCAACGCCTGTCAGGCTCAGGGCATCTGGCTGTTGACCCTGGGTGACGCGGATTACCCGGAACCGCTGCACCACATTCACGACGCCCCCCTGGTGCTCTATTGCCAGGGCCGCCGCCCGCTGTTGCAGCGTAACCAGATCGGTATTGTCGGCAGCCGCAACGCCACCCGCGCGGGCCTCGATCACGCCCGCAGGTTCGCATCGGCTCTGAGCGATCAGGGTTTCCTGGTGACCAGCGGACTGGCCCTGGGCATTGACGGTGCCGCCCACGCCGGCGCCCTCGACGCCGGGCATGAAACCCTGGCGGTTATCGGCAGCGGGCTTGACCGGCTCTACCCGAGCCAGCACCGCAAGCTGGCCCAGCGGATTACCGGGCAGGGCTTGCTGATGTCGGAGTACCCGCCCGGCGAGCGGGCCCGCGCCGCCCACTTCCCTCAACGTAACCGCATTATCAGTGGCATGAGCCGAGGCGTACTGGTGGTGGAAGCCAGCCTGCGCAGCGGATCGCTGATCACCGCCCGGCTTGCGCTGGAACAGGGGCGTGAGGTGTTCGCCATCCCCGGATCGGTGCACAGCCCGGTGGCACGGGGCTGCCATCATCTGATCAAGCAGGGCGCGCGGCTGGTGGAAACGGTGGACGATGTGCTGGAAGAACTCGAGGCCTGGTGTAGCGCCCCGGACGTCCCCGCCGGCAGGCCGCAACAGGCGGCTGCGGCCGCTGATCTGCATCCCAGGGAAATCGCGGTGCTGGAGGCTTTAGGGTATGATCCGCAGTCAACCGATCAACTGTGTTCAGAAACCGGATTGCCCGCCGATCAGTTGATGCAGTCGCTGCTGTTACTGGAACTGCAGGGGCTGGTCAGCTCGGTTCCGGGAGGTTTCCAGAGGATAGCCTGAGCCATGCCGAACTCATCCAAACCCCTTACCGACTGGCAACTGCACTGTGCCCGCCGCACCCTGTTCGGTGGTGGTGTCATCGCCTACCCGACCGAAGCGGTGTGGGGTCTGGGCTGTGATCCCTGGGATGCCGAGGCGGTGGACCGCATTCTCGATCTGAAACATCGTCCGATGGAAAAAGGCGTGATTCTGGTGGCGTCGTCGGTGGATCAGGTGCGGTTCCTGTTGGATCCGTTACCGCTGGATCTGCAGCGGGAAGCCGAGAGCCACTGGCCCGGGCCGGTGACCTGCCTGCTGCCGGACGTGCAACAGCAGATCCCTGAGTGGGTGCGCGGGCGCCACAGCTCGATTGCGGTGCGGGTTAGCAGCCACCCGGTGGTTCGCGCCCTGTGTGACGCCGCCGGCATGCCGCTGGTGTCCACCTCCTGCAATCCGGCGGGGCGTCAGCCGGCCCGTTCCATCTGGCAGGTGCGCCGCTATTTCGGCGACACCCTGGACTGGATCGTACCCGGGGATCTGGGCGGCAACCGTCAGCCCAGCCGGATTCTGGATATCGTCAACGGCCGTCAATTGCGGTAGGAGAAGTCAGATGTCGCAGCAACCCGACAGCAACGCCGTCAAACACTACCTGCTGACACTGCAGGAAACCATTGCCCAGCGCCTGGGTGCGGTGGACGGCGAGGCCACCTTCATCACCGATGCCTGGGACCGGCCCGAGGGCGGCGGTGGCATCAGCCGTGTGCTCACCGACGGCGCGGTGTTCGAGAAAGGCGGAGTGAACTTTTCCCACGTGATGGGTGACACCATGCCCCCGTCGGCCACCGCGCATCGCCCTCATCTGGCTGGTGCACCCTGGCAGGCCATGGGGGTGTCGCTGGTGATCCATCCCCATAACCCGATGGTGCCGACCTCCCACGCCAATGTGCGGTTTTTCATCGCCACCCCGAAGGACGCGGAGCCGGTGTACTGGTTTGGTGGCGGCTATGACCTCACCCCGTATTACGGCTTTGACGAGGATTGCGTGCATTGGCACCAGACCGCCCGTAACGCCTGCCAGCCGTTTGGTGACGAAGTCTACCCGCGCTTCAAGCACTGGTGTGACGAGTACTTCTATCTCAAACATCGGAACGAGCCACGGGGTATTGGCGGCTTGTTCTTCGACGACCACAACACCGGCGATTTTGGCCGCGATTTCGGCCTGATGCAGGCGGTAGGCAGCAGTTATATCGAGGCTTACGAGCCCATCGTGCAGCGTCGCAAGCATCTGCCCTACACCGACCAGCAGCGGGATTTTCAGCTCTACCGCCGCGGTCGATATGTGGAGTTCAATCTGGTTTACGATCGCGGCACGCTGTTTGGCCTGCAGTCCGGTGGCCGCACCGAATCGATCCTGATGTCACTGCCGCCGCTGGTGCGCTGGGACTACAACCGCAGCGCCGCGCCCGGTTCCGAGGAGTCGCGGCTGACGGAGTATTTCCTCACTGATCGTGACTGGCTGGAGCTGAACCATGAACAATGACCTGTACGCGGTGGTGGGCAATCCCATCAGCCACAGCAAGTCACCGCGCATCCACAGCCTGTTCGCCCGGCAAACCGGTGAACCGGTGGAATACACCGCCATTCAGGCGCCACTGGACGATTTTGCCGGTACCGTCCGCAACTTCTTTGCCCGTGGTGGTCAGGGTCTGAACGTGACGGTGCCATTCAAGGAGCAGGCCTGGTCGCTGGCGGACCGGCGCACGCCGGAGGCGGAAAAAGCTGGCGCCGCCAACACCCTGTATATAAACGGCGAAGGCTTGCTCACCGCCGACAACACCGACGGCACAGGTCTGGTCACTGACCTGACCCGCACTCACAACGTCAGTCTGCAGGGCAAGCGGCTGCTGGTGCTGGGTGCCGGCGGCGCAGTGCGAGGCGTGCTGGGGCCGCTGATGGCCACCGGCCCGGCCGCCATCACGGTGGCCAACCGAACGGTGTCCAGGGCGCAGGCACTGGTGGACCTGTTCCGTGATGAGGCCGCCGGTGTGGCGCTTTCGGCCTGTGGTTTCGCGGCCCCCGCAGAGCCCTTCGATGTCATCATCAATGGCACCAGTGCCAGTCTGCAGGGCGATCTGCCCCCGTTGTCGCCGAATGTGATCGGTGCCGACACTGTGGTTTACGACATGATGTATTCTCTGACCACCACCACCTTTAACCAGTGGGCGCTGGATCAGGGTGCACACCGGGTGTACGACGGCCTCGGCATGTTGGTGGAACAGGCGGCGGAAGCTTTCCGCATCTGGCGGGGTATCCGCCCGCAGACCACGGCGGTCATGGACGAGTTGCGTAACGACTGAGCCGGGCCGCCCGGGATGGGCTATGCTCAGGGTCTAAACACTCGATAGGTTCCCGATGGACATTCTTACCCTTGTGGGTCTGGTAGCGGGCGTGGTGATCGTGGTGTTGGCGATGCTGGCCAATGCCTCGCTGCTGACTTTTCTCAATCTGCCGGGCCTGGCCATTGTGCTGGGCGGAACCTTCGCCGTTACCCTGATCAAGTTCCGTCTGTCGTCTGTGGTGGGGGCGTTCCGGCTGGCGTTTGCCGCGGCGTTTACCGACCGGGTACCAAGCCCGGCCGCACTGGTTCGTGAGGTGGGGGCTCTGGCCATGGTGGTGCGCAAGGAAGGCATCCTCGGTCTGGAGAATCACCAGACCGACAACGTCTTCCTGCGCAAGGCCATCAATTTGTGTGTCGACGGCCACCCGCCGGAGCTGGTGGAAGAAGCCCTGGCCCAGGAAACGCGGCAGACCGCCGAGCGTTACGAGGTGGCCGAGCGGGTGTTCCGCGGCATCGGCGAATCCGCCCCCGCCATCGGCATGCTCGGCACCCTGGTCGGCCTGGTGCAGATGCTCAACACCCTCGACGATCCCTCCTCCATCGGTCCTGCCATGGCCATTGCCCTGCTGACCACGCTGTACGGTGCCTTTCTGGCCCAGCTGATTGCCCTGCCGCTGGCGGACAAGCTGCAACTCAAAGCCGAAGATGAAGGGCGCAACCACCTGCTGATCATTACCTCCATCCGCAACATCATGCGCGGTGAGAATCCGCGGGTCATGACCGAACTGCTGTCGTCGTTTGTCACTCCGGATCAGCGCACCGGCCTGGCCCCGGAGCGGGAGGCCTGACGCCTTGGAACACGTGTGGAAAAAGGACAAGCTACGGCTGCGAAATCAGACCCCTGCATGGATCGTGACCTTTGCCGATCTGGCCACCCTGCTGCTGACGTTTTTCATCCTGTTGCTGTCGTTTGCCGAGATGGACGTGGAAAAATACCGCGCCATGGCGAACTCCATGGCGGTGGCTTTCGGCAGTGACAATGTGGTGGCCGAGGGGGTCGGTGGCTCGCCGTTGACGTTGATTGAAGCTGACACGGTGTCGTTGCCGGAACCCAGTGACTCGATGGTCAGCGAGCCGGACTTCATTGATGAACGGACCGACAGCGTCGAGACCACCGGCGTGCCCGCCGGCATTGTGAATCTGGCCTCGCGCATGATCCGTGAGCTGGAGCGCGAGGTGGCGTCGGAAGCCCTGAGTGTGAACTACGATGAAAACCAGGTGGTGATCCGCTTCTCGGAAGAGGCTACTTTCCGCTCGGGGGATGCCGCCATCAAGCCTGAAATGCTACCGATCATTGATCGGGTTGTGGGGGTGCTGGCGGACTGCCGTGGCGATGTGCTGGTGTCCGGTTTTACCGATGACCGCCCGATTGCCAGCAGTCGCTACCGTTCCAACTGGGACCTGTCGGCCGCGCGGGCGGTGTCGGTGGTCCACGAGCTGGTGATGAACCGCCAGGTACCGGCGGAGCGGGTGGTTGCTGCAGGCCGTGCCGAAACCAACCCGCTGGCGCCCAACGACAGTGCGGAGAACCGCGCCAAAAACCGGCGGGTGGAGATCGCCATCCGTAACCCCGAATGTGCGAACGGCTCGCCGGCCGCGGAGCCTGGAGCGCCGGTGGACATCATGCCCTGAGGCGCTTATGCCCGGGTGAAAGCTTCTCATAGTCAATTCAACTAACTTCTTTGCATTCATATCCTTATACTGTGCCCCCTGTTTGAACCAACAACCGGACAACCACCGGGAGAGACCATGAGCGGACCAGACAAACCAAAAGTCATTGGCGAAGAGTGGAGCGACGAGCGAGTCAGGAGTTTCCTCGCCATCGAGCCGGCAGCGCCGGGTATCGATGCCGATTTCCTGGTATTGCAGAAAGCCTATCAGGCCATGCGTGCGGGGGATTTCGAGCGGTTTATCGGATTTTTTGTCGCCGCCGGCCGCAACCTCAATGCGGTGGGCGAATCCGGAGAAACCATTCTGGACCATATCCAGGCCCATCGTCGTAGCACCGAATACGCCGCCGCGCTGCAAGCCGCAGGCGCCAAAACCCGGGCCGAAGCCGGGAGCTGAGCGCTCCCGGCCAGGTGCGGTGCGTCCGGACCGTTACTGAACCTGAACCTCGATGGCTTTGGGTTCGGCAGGTTCGGACTTCTGCAGGGTCAGTGACAGGATACCGTCCTTGAAGTTGGCGTGGATGCTGCCCTCGTCCACATTGTCCGGCAGCGTAAAGCGACGCAGAAAACTGCCATACACGCGCTCGATGCGGTGGTGTTTCCGGTCGTTACTCTCTTCTTCGTGCTTGCGTTCGCCCTGAATACTGAGCACGCCATCGTGCACCGTGACTTTCACATCCTCTTTGGCCATGCCCGGTAATTCGGCTTCGATGGTGAACGCTTCCGGGGTTTCCTTGATATCCACGGCCGGGGCCCAGTCGCTGCGACTGAACAGATCTTTTCCTTCCCGTTCGCCATTGCTGCGGGTCAGGCCGAACAGCCGGTTGTAACGGTTCATCAGGTCATCGAATTCGTTGACCGGATTCCAGCGGGTCAGATTGCTCATGATGAAACTCCTCCTGTGTCGAATCTGAAATTGTTGAGACATCTCAGCTTCGCTCGCGGAACAGCTCCATACCGGTGGCGCCAACCGGAAGGACTCCGTGAACTTCTGCTATTGCTGAATGTAGGTCCGCCTGCACGGTTTTCAAGCCCCCAAGGGAGCGAGTTTGATCTGCGTCAGTTCCCGGAAAAAATGTCCTGAAACACGCGGCGGAAGCGGTTCATTGGCAGGCCGGCAGTGTCCAGTTCCGGCAGGGCACCGGTCTGAAATCCCGGTAGCCCCATGTGCAGAAAAGGCTCCACCAGCGCGGGGTCGGCACTGATGATGTGGATGACCGAGTCGCGGCTGGCGTTGTCGCCGGTGATCAGCGGCGCCGGCTGGTGGTCACCGACGATGATCAGCAGGGTGTTGTCATCCATGAACTGATCGGCGTAGCCGGTGATGACTTCCAGGGCGTAGTCGAGGGCCTGGCTGTAATGGGCACGTACCCGGTCCGGGTCCCGCCACAGGCTGGCGGGCGCCTCGCCGCTGTCGCGCCAGGTGTCAAAGACCTGACCGTTGCCGATCTCGCTCCAGTCCTCCAGTACCGGCAGAATGGGCACCCAGGGGGCGTGGCTGCTGATCAGCGCCATTTCGGCGAACAGCGGCTGCGGTGATGGTCGGCGCAGCTCCTGCTCGAACCAGGACCAGGTGTACTGGTCCGGCATGGTTACCCAGTTGAAGGGCGGTCCCTGGTAGCCCATGGAGCCGGCGTCGTAAATGCGGTCGTAGCCGAAGCGCCGGCCTTCCGGCCATGGGCGGGTAATCGCCGGCATCACCGCCACGGTGTTGTGCCCGGTCTGCTTCATGTCGTCGATCAGTGTGGTGTGCCGGCTGCTGAGAAGAATATCGTAGTCGAGCTGGCTGTCGACCCATTGCCCGCTGAGCAGGGTCATATGGGCAAGCCAGGACTGGCCTCCTTGCACCGGCGAGGTCAGGCGCCCGCTCACCAGATGCAGGCCCCGTTCCCGCAGCGTGGCTTCCATGCGCTCGAGGCGCGGCACTATTCTCGGTCCATAACGGGGGTCGGTGAGGGCCGAGATACCATAGGATTCCACGAAGCCGAGGATCACATCCTTGCCAGCCAGATCGGCCAGGGTCCGGCTGCCCAGGCTCTCACCCTGCGCGATACCCAACTGGAATGATTGCGTGGCCTCGTGGGTGTCGGTCGCCAGCGCCACCTGCCTGCCCAATAACGCTGTGCCGGTTGCTGCGATGGGCGCCGGCAGCGCGAATGTCAGGCCGGTGAGCCCGACCGCCGCGGCGATCAGCATTCTGGGAGCCTGCCGGGGGGTGTGGTGGGCCAGTCGTTGCAGCAGGGAGGCAAACAGCGTGCCCAGCGCGATCAGAATCACCAGCAATAACACCAACACCATGACCGCCAGCGCGGTGCCCAGATTGGTATGCAGCAGGTGGTAGGCTGCGCCGGCGACGCCGAGTTCCAGATACAGATTCAGGGGGCGCCCGAGGGTTTGCTGCACCAGCAGGTCCACCACCACCAGGGCGGCCACGAAGGCGTAGGTTATACCCGCCACCATGGCCAGCCGGCGTTGCAGGCTGCCGGGGGGTAAAGCCGCGAACAACCCCCACAGAAACAGAGTTTCCAGCGCCAGCCAGGGTGTGTAAGCAAAGCCGGATACGGTAAGGGCCACCAGCATCAGGTTCAGGATCAGCGCCAGAAACAGCGAGGTTTTCGTCATCAGTGTTGTTCCGTCAGAACGTTCGTTCTGTAAGTGGCGGCGGGGAATACTGGTACAGCCAGGTTTCCGTCAGCGCCTGCGCGCCGAGGCGCAGAAACAGCCGCAGCTCCACAGGCTCGGCGGTGTCATCCGGCACCAGGTCGAACATGGCGCGATATCCATTGAGAGCATGAAGCGGGCGGGCGGATACCAGCTCAACCCGGCCGCGACTGGCGCTCACAATGGCCTCTACATTGGTGTTGTTGGCCAGCATGGCTAACTGGCCACCGGAAAAATCCACCGCAAAGCGGCGCGAAAAATAACGCCGGGGCTGGCCGACGACGCCACCAATACCGGTGCGGGTGGCGCGGGTGGTGGCCAGCTCTGGCGCCGGGTGCGGGTGATGCTCGCCCCAGGTCAGCCGGTAATCCAGACGGTGTTCGTTGCCCGGTTTCAGAGGTTGGTGCGGGTGCCAGAAGGCGACGATGTTGTCGAAGGTTTCGTCGTCGGTGGGTATCTCCACCAGCACCACGTCACCGCTGCCCCACCCCTGTCGGGGCTCTACCCACAGGCTCGGCCGGCGCTCATAAAACACACCGTCGTCCTGATAGTGGCTGAACTCCCGGTCCCGCTGCATCAGCCCGAAGCCCCGGGGGTTGTCATCGCGGAAATGGCTGACCCGCAGGGTGCGCGGGTTGACCAGTGGTCGCCACAGCCGTTCACCGGCACCGGTCCAGAGCGCGAGGCCGTCGGAGTCGTGGATTTCCGGCCGCCAGTCGTTGGCTTTACGGCGGTCGTTCTCCCCGGTCTGGTACATGCTGGTCAACGGTGCAATGCCGATGCGCTCGATGGCCTGACGTGGGTACAGGGAGGCACTGATGTCCATTACCATGTTCTTTCCGGGCCGCAGCCGGAAACGGTAGGCCCCGGTGATGCTGGGGGAATCCAGCAGGGCATGGACCACCACGTCGGTGGCGCCTGCCGCCGGGGTTTCCAGCCAGAATGCGGTGAAATCCGGGAACTCCTCCTCCCGGGGCAGGCCGGTATCGATGGCCAGGCCGCGGGCGGACAGTCCGTACTGCCGCGATTCGCCCACGGCGCGAAAATAGCTGGCCCCCAGGAAGGCAACCAGGTCACGGCGGAAATCCTGATGGCCATGGATGCGGAAGCCCGCGTAGCCCAGATCTTCCGGCAGGTCGTCGGTACGGATCCCATCGCCGTGCTCGAAATGATCCGCGCGATAGGGAATCGGTTGGGCGACCCCGTCGCGAACTTCGAAAAACTGCACCGGCTTGCGAAAATACAGGCCAAGGTGAAAAAACTGCGCCCGGAATGGGCTGCCGTTCCCCCGCCACAACGCGTGATCGGGCCTGAAGCGAATGCTCTGATAGTCGTCCCAGCTGAGGTTGTTCAACGCCGCAGGGAGGCCGGCCTGTCTGGACTGATACGGCTTTGCGGCAAGCGCGCGGGCATGCTGACGAAGCCAGTCGTGACTGAACGGCTGGCCGGCGTTGTCCGGCGCTGTGCCCGTGGCCGCCTGAGTCAGCGGCATGCGGGCCAGAGGCAGGGCGCAGCCCAGCAGCAGGCCGAGTTTCAGTAGCGTGCGTCTATCCACGGAAACTCCCTGTGAAATACAACGGTTGACGGGGTGTCTTCTGCGCCCCGGTCGGGTCCGGAATCGGTACGGCCGGGCGTCGCTGCAGAGTGGGCGTGCCGGTTGCCCTGTTCAAGCTTGCCAAGTAGTTGACCCCAGTGGCTGTCTGACGGCGCCTGCCAGACCCGATCGTGCAACTGGCGCAGGGCATCGCCGTGATCGCAGATCAGGCTTTGTTCGCGCCAGGTCAGGGCGTCCGGTCCCTCCTGCAGGCAGCGGTGCACCAATGCGTCCAGAATCCTCCGTTTGCGTCCGGATGCGCCGGGTCTTTGCCGCGCCGCTGCGTGCAGGTTGGCGGTGGGGAACACCACGGCCTGCTGGAAACGGCTCAGGCCGGCGGACGGCTCAGGGGTTGCCGGGGCGGTGTCGGCCAGGCGCACCACTGCCGGCGCGCGGGTGTTCACCACCGTGGGCAGTGACCGGGGGGATGCGTATCGACTGAGCAGCACGGCCATGACCGGTGCCAGTACCAGCGGCAGGGTGATGGGCAGGGTCCACAGCCAGAGCATGTTCCCTGAGGCAGCGCCGACCGCCAGCAGTGCGCTGCCTGCCAGCAGACCCGGGCCGTGGGCGGCCAGTGCCCTGCGCCAGGAGGTCCGGTCCGTGCGGTTCTGCCCGGCCCATAACACCGGAAGATTGGCCAGTGCGGTCAGCACAAAGCGGCTGTGGGCCACCATGCGGACCGGGGCCAGCAGCAGCGACACCAGGGTTTCCCCGATGGCGCTGGCCAGCAAACGGCGGCGACCACCAAAGGCCTTGCCCTGCCCGGCCAGTAACACGTCGGCGATGGCCAGCACGCGCGGTCCGAACAGCATCGACACCGTGCTGGTGGTCAGTACCCACGCCGCGACACCGGCGCCGCTGTGGTGAGCATCGCTCAGGGTGGAGACCATCGCCGGCTGCAGGGCCACCACCGCAGAAAGCGTCAGGAACGCCAGCCATAAGGGGGAGGCCACATAAGACATGACACCGGTAAACAGCGCCATGCGGTGGGCAAAGGTCAGCCCGGGTTCGAACAACAGGATCCAGAGATGTTGCAGATTACCGCGGCACCAGCGGCGGTCCCGCACCAGATCGTCTTCAAGACTCGGCGGGGATTCCTCGAAACTGCCGGCCAGTTCCGGCACCAGCCAGGTGTCGTAGCCGGCCCGCCCGAGGTAGGCGGCTTCGACGAAATCGTGGCTGATCACCGGGCCACCAAACAGTCCCGGGCCCCGGAGCTTGCGCAATCCGCAATGGCTCATGAATGCCTCAACCCGGAGAATGGCGTTGTGGCCCCAATAGGCCGCCTCGCCCATCTGAATCGCCGCCAGCCCGCGGGTATACAGCGGGCCGTAGGCGTGACTGGCAAACTGCTGCAGGCGGGCAAACCAGGTACTTGCCCGCGCCAGCCGGGGAGCGGTCTGCAGTATGCCGGTGCGGGGTGCGTGTTCCATCACCTGCACCAGCCGGGTCAGACACTCGCCGCTGAGCAGGCTGTCGGCGTCCAGTACCACCAGGTAGCGATACGCCCTGCCCCAGCGGCGCAGGAAATCCGCCACATTGCCGCTTTTGTAGTTGAGGTTGACGGTACGCCGGCGATAGAAAATACGGTCGCTGCCCAGCTCCCGGCACAGCGCCTGCCAATGAGCCCGTTCCGCCAGCCAGACCTCGGGGTCCCGGCTGTCCGAGAGAATGTAGAATTCGAAGTGTTGCAGCTGGCCGCTGCGTTCCAGATCCCGATAGATCGCCTTGAGGCCGTCCAGGGTGCGTTGTACCGGTTCATGATAAATAGGCATGACCACGGCGGTGGCGGCGAGCGGGGTGTCGTCAAGCCCGCTGGCGGCCAGACGATGGCCTGGGTTGAAAGGGTCGCCGCCGCGCAGGCGCATCAGCACGCCGGTCAGGGCTGTCCAGAAGCCCACCGCAATCCACAGTTGCAACAGGGCGAACAGACCGATGATGGTCAGGCCCGTCAGCGTGGTGGCGTCCGGCAGAATCTGCGCCAGTAACGCTACTGCCAGCGTGGTCTGTGTAAAGACCACCAGGGCGAGCACCGCACGGCGGCGTATCGCAACCGCTTTCCAGTTGGAGGCATTATCCGCCATGGTGGAAGTAGCCCATGCTGGTCCGCCGCAGTGGCGGCTGTTGCGGCCGCGTCGCAGCCTGCTGGCGGTCGCTCCAGTCAAGCGCCAGCGATCTCACCTGGTCGTCGGTCGACACCCGGCCAGCGGCGAGCGCTTGCGCGATGACCCGGGCAAGATCCTGACGCTGAGGCTGAGACAACGGCGCAGCGATGGCGTCCAGATACAACCGCGTTCGGTCTAACAGGGGAAAATCCAGTTCCTTCACCATTGCCTCCGTAGAAAACGGTCCGTGATCGCGGACCGGAAAGCGGTGACACAGCAACTCCTGCGAACTGTCATCGCAGGGAAACATACGGCGAAGGCGGGGAAGTCAGACCACCCGGTTACTGATCATTAAGGTATTGGTCTTTCAGCTTGACGTAATTGGCAGCGGTGTAGCGGAAGAAAGTCAGCTCCTTTTCGTTCAGCGGCCGCGCCTGTTTGCAGGGCGAGCCCACATACAGATAGCCGGACTTCAGGGTTTTCCCCGGCGGTACCAGGCAGCCTGCGGCCACGATTACATCGTCTTCCACCACGGCACCGTCCATGATGATGCAGCCCATACCCACCAGCACCCGGCTGCCGATGGTGCAGCCGTGCAGCAAAGCCTTGTGGCCCACGGTGACGTCATCGCCGAGCGTCAGCGGGTAGCCCCCGGGGTTGAAATCGCTGGCGTGGGTGATGTGCAGCACCGAACCGTCCTGCACGCTGCAGCGGTGGCCGATGCGGATGTTGTGCATGTCACCCCGCACCACCGTCATCGGCCAGATGGAACAGTCATCCCCGGTTCTGACGTCGCCGATGACCACCGCGCTGGGGTCAATCCAGGCGCGCTCGCCAAATTGTGGCGTGATACCCTTGTGAGAACGTACATTCGTCATTACATATACCTGTAGAGCGTTTACCCGGAGGCTCGGGGTGCCTGTGGGAGGGGCCTTTCCCCGAGGTCTGACAAGCCGACGCTACCTCACAAATTGATAGTTGAGAAGGGGACCTATGAATAACCCGCTACTGACCGACGACCTGCTGCCGAAGTTCGACCATGTCCGCACCGAGCACATGGACACGGCGATTGACCAGATTCTCAGTGAAAACCGCATGAAAATCGCCAGTCTCGCCCAGAATGAAGACCCGGACTGGACCACCCTGGCGCAGCCGATGCAGGAGCTGGAAGACAAGCTCAGCAACGCCTGGTCGGTGATTTCGCACTTGAACGGCGTGATGAACAACGACGAGCTGCGCAAGGTCTACAAGCGCTGCCTCGAAAAACTCACCGAGTACAGTACCGAGTTGAGCCAGAACGAAGCCCTGTGTAACGCCTACAAGAAACTGGCAGCGCGTGAGGATTTCGGTCAGCTGAGCGAGGCCCAGCGCAAGTCGGTAGAGAATACCCTGCGGGACTTCCACCTGGGTGGCGTGGATCTGCCCGCGGAGCAGAAAAAACAGTATGCGGAATTGTCCCGGGAGCTGGCGGAGTTGTCCAACCGGTTCAGCGATAACGTGCTGGATGCCACCCAGCACTGGTACAAACACATAACCGACGTTGATCAGCTGGTGGGTCTGCCGGAGAGCGCCATTGACGGCGCCAGACAGGCGGCCAAACAGAAAGACCTTGATGGCTATGTGATCACCCTGGATTTCCCCAGCTTCTTCCCGGTGATGACCTACGGTGACAACCGCGACCTGCGGCGCGAAGTCTACGAAGCCTTTGTGACCCGTGCCTCCGACATGGGCCCGGACGCCGGTACCTGGGACAACACGCCGGTGATGGCGGAAATCCTCAAGCGTCGCCATGCCCTCGCCCAGTTGCTGGGCTTTGACAACTACGCCGAGCGCTCGCTGGCCACCAAAATGGCCCGCAGCACCGACGAAGTGCTGGACTTCCTCAACCAGCTGGCGACCAAAGCCAAGCCGCAGGCGGAGAAGGAGTTTTCCGAACTGCAGGCGTTCGCCAAAGACGAGTACGGGGTCAACGATCTGCAGGCGTGGGATGTGGGCTATTACAGCGAAAAACTGCGCCAGCAGCGCTACGACATCTCCCCGGAAACCCTGCGTCCCTGGTTCCCGGTGGACAAGGTGGTGCCGGGTCTGTTCCGCGTGGCGGAAAAGCTGTTCGATGTCCAGATCGAGGCAAAGCCCGAGGTGGAAACCTGGCACGAGGACGCCACCGCCTACTGCATCAGCCGCAATGGCGAGCCGCTGGCCTGGTTCTATCTTGACCTCTTTGCCCGCCAGGGCAAGCGTGGCGGCGCCTGGATGGCGGATTGCCGGGTACGCTGGCAGAACCTGCGCGGGCAGCTGCAACTGCCCGTGGCGTTCCTGACCTGTAACTTCACCCCGCCGGTGAACGGCAAGCCGTCCCTGCTGACCCACGACGAAGTGACCACCCTGTTCCACGAATTCGGCCACGGCCTGCACCACATGCTGACCCAGGTGGATGTGATTGATGTGTCCGGTATCAACGGCGTGGCGTGGGACGCGGTGGAACTGCCCAGCCAGTTCCTGGAGAATTGGTGCTGGAACCCGGAGTCCCTGGCGCTGATCGCCTCGCACCACGACACCGGGGAACCGCTGCCGGACGATCTGTTGCAGAAACTGCTGGCGGCCAAGAACTTCCAGTCCGGCATGGCCATGGTGCGCCAGCTGGAATTCTCCCTGTTCGACTTCCGCCTGCACGCGGAATTCACCAGCGACGCCCCCACCAACCCGCTGGATATGCACCGTACCGTGCGGGAAGAAATCGCAGTGGTCCAGGCTCCGGCGTTCAACCGCTTCCCCAACAGCTTCTCTCATATCTTCGCGGGCGGTTACGCCGCGGGTTACTACAGCTACAAGTGGGCAGAAGTACTGGCAGCGGATGCCTTCTCGTTGTTTGAGGAGCGCGGCATCTTCGATCCGGAAACCGGCAAGGCCTTCCTGCACAACATCCTTGAGAAAGGCGGGTCCCAGGAGCCGATGGAACTGTTCAAGGCCTTCCGCGGCCGCGAACCGCAGGTGGATGCGTTGTTGCGGCAGAACGGCATCACCGGGGAGGCTGCTTGATATGGCAAGCCCGAAACGCTTTATCGCCGGTGCCGTTTGCCCCCGCTGCGCGGAGATGGACAAGATCATGATGTTCACCACCGACGATGACGATCAGGTGCGCGAGTGCGTGGCCTGCGGTTTCACCGATGCGGTGTCGGACGTGGAGCAGCCCGCTGCGCCCGAGCTGGAGACGCGGGTGAACAAGCGCAAGAATGAAGACGACCATACGGTGAAGCAGGTGGTGTTTTTCAAGTCCGGATCTGAGGACTGAGGTCTGGGATTGGCCTTGTAGCCTGCTTGTTGGGAGGGTGAGACCCTCTCACCCCACAGGCTACAAAAGCAGGCACGCACCAAACTCAAAGCACCATAGCCGCCAACCACCCGAACCCGAGTAACGGCAGGTTATAGTGCAGGAACGTCGGCACCACCGTGTCCCAGATGTGGTTGTGCTGGCCGTCCACGTTCAGGCCGGCCGTGGGCCCAAGGGTGGAATCGGACGCCGGGGAGCCAGCATCGCCGAGGGCACCGGCGGTGCCGACCAGGGCGACGATGGCCAGCGGGCTGAAGCCCATCTGCAGGGCCAGGGGCACATACAGGGCGGCGATGATGGGGATGGTGGAGAATGACGAGCCGATGCCCATGGTGATCAGCAGGCCCACCACCAGCATCAGCAAGGCGGCCATGGCCTTGTTGTCACCGATGGTGGCCGCCGAGCTTTCCACCAGCGTCTTGATCTCGCCGGTTTCCCGCATTACCTCGGCAAACCCGGAGGCTGCGATCATGATGAAGCCAATCATTGCCAGCATCTTCATGCCCTCGGTAAACAGGTCGTCGGCCTCTTTCCATTTGACCACTCCGGACACATTGAACAGCACGAAACCGGCCAGGGCGCCGAGAATCATCGAGCCCAGCCAGAGCTGGACCACGAAGGCCGTGACAATAGCGACCAGCGCCATGAACAAGGTGCGGCTGTTGTAGTGCACATCGACCCGCTCGGTTTTTGCCAGCGTTTCTATATTGTAGTGGCGATCACCGCGGTAGCTGAAGAAGACCGCCACCAGCAGGCCACAGAGCATGCCGAGGGCCGGCAGGGCCATGGCAGACATGACGTTCAGATCGCTGGCATCGACGCCGTTGTCGCCCACATTGGCCAGCAGGATTTCGTTCAGGTAGATGCCGCCGAACCCCACCGGCAGGAACATGTACGGGGTGATCAGACCAAAGGTCAGTACACAGGCGACCAGACGGCGGTCCATGTTCAGTTTCGCCATCACGTACAGCAACGGTGGCACCACCAGGGGTATGAACGCGATGTGGATCGGCAGGATGTTCTGGGATGAGATGGCAATGGCCAGCAGCAGGCCGATGATGAGGAAGCGCAGCCCGCCAACGGCCATGCCCGGGTTCTGGCGGCCGACCAGTGCCAGCGCCTTGTCGGCCAGGGCGTGGGCAAGACCGGACTTGCCGATGGCCACGGCAAACGCGCCCAGGGTGGCGTAGGACAGTGCCACGGTGGCACCGCCGCCAAGACCGTTATTGAAGGCCTCGATGGTGGCTTCCAGGGACAGCCCCGCGATCAGGCCGCCGGATACGGCACCGATGATCAGGGCAACAACAACGTGAATGCGGCACAAACTCAGCACGAGCATGATGGCAACCGCAGCAACAACGGCATTCATGGCAAAACTCCGGATAGGAATTACAGGTTTACCCGGCCCCTTGTGGGGGCCGGCATCATGAAAAGCGCGCTAATGTGCAGGAAATCGTTGCAGCAGTCAAAACCGGATGAAGTCAGTCTTCACTGACCCAGGCAAAGCGGGGAATCTGCTCACCGGCAACATCCACGGTCTCCTGGAACATGGCAAGCGGGCGAACCCAGAGGCTGTGGTCACCATACAGGCAGCGATACACCACCAGTTTCTCCTCGGTTTCACTGTGGCGGGCAACCTCGAGTACCTGATAGTCCTTTCCCTTGTAATGGCGATACCTGCCCGGGCGCAATTCTGGTTTTTTGTCCGTCATCGGCGGTCTCCGGAGCGGATTGACGTTATTGACCCCGGCGGAAGACGTTCCGCCGGTAAGCGTCTGAAGTTAACACCAATCTGACAGGGATGCATGAGGGCTGTCGGCGGATCAGGTGTCGGTGCTGTGGGAGCTCAGTGGCAGGGCGGCGAGCCCGCCGAGCTCATCCAGCGTGCGGACGAGGCGCTCTACGCCGCCAAGAAAGCCGGTCGAAACCGGGTCAGCCGGTGGGTCAGTTCTTCAGTTTATAGCGACCCGGTCCGAGGAACATCAGGGCAATCGCAGTAAACAGGAAGAAGCCCTGCAGCTCCAGCGCCCAGCCTCCGTTGCTGCCCAGCGCCATCAACTCGTGGCCGTGCACCAGCGCAATGGCCACCAGCATGTTGAAGGCAATCAGCAGCGCGCCAATGCGGGTCTGGTAACCCAGCACCACCATCAGCGGCGCCAGCAGCTCGCCGATGAAAACGCCGTAGGCAAAGAACGCAGGGATCCCGTGACTGGCCAGCTGACCTTCAATGAAGCCGACACCGTGGAACAGTTTGGCCACGCCATGAAACAGCATGAGGCCGCCGAGCGTCAGGCGAATGATCAGTTTTCCAAGGTCTGCGTTATCCAGCATGGGAGTCTCCTTTCAGGTCATCATCGGTAGGCATTCAGAAAGGCGCTAGATTACCTGCAATCAGAGGCTGTTGCCCAGCGAGAAACGAATGTGGTTGCGCACCAGCAGGTTTTCCCAGTAGTGCCGCATCCAGTCCCAGGCGGCGTTCCTGGCGTGCTCCACAAACGGGTCGAGATTGAGTTCGTAATAGTCCGGTGTGCCGGCGATCTGGAGAACGGTCAGCGTGATGGCGTCGTCGAGTTCGTTGGCGAAGGGCTCACCGATCAGCTGGTGTACCAGGAGGTTGGCCTGGGTGGTCTCGATGTCCACCAGGTCACTGGCGCGGATGGAGCGGTTGTTCTCATACATCTCCTCCATCAGACGATGGCACAGGTAGGCACGGATCAGCAGGCCGTCGAGACCGTCATAGCGCACCAGCAGCACCGACGGCTGAGTGAAATAGCGGGTGGCGGCATCGATGAACGGAGCGAACAGATCGGCCTTGTCGGCTTCCCGGGCGCAGGCTTCCACGCACTCGATCAGCCGCGGTGCCATTTCGATGTATTCCACCGCAAACTGGAACAGGCAGGTAGCCGGCTGGTATCCCTCTATGGTGATGGTGCCCGGCAAGGACGCAGCTTTCTCCCCCAGCTGGCGAAGAAAAGTGCCGGAGCGGGCTTCCTGCCGTCGTGCCTGGTCAATAATGTTGAGGACTGCCTGTGGTGTCATTTCAGGGATTGCCGGTGTCTGAACGAGATGAGGTCGCAAGGCGCCTCCCATGGTTCACAAAAGGGTCGCTGGGGGCAGGTGAGCAGGGGCTGGCTACCGCGACAAGCCTGCCGTTTAGAATTATTGTAGTCGAGATTTTCCAGCCTGCTTTTCGATAATCGTCACTGGGGAGTAAACCAGCGATCACGGCGGCTGTGGGCCAGAAACAGGCCGCCCATGGTGAGGGCACGGGCCACCATCAGGCAGATCAGCGAGAACCACAGGCCGTGATTGCCCCAGCCTGTGGTCAGCCACCAGACCGGTAGGAATACCACCAGGGCTGAGAACAGCATGGTGTTCTGCATGTCGCGGGTTCGGGTGGCGCCAATGAATACGCCGTCCAGCAGGAAGCCCCAGACCGCAGTGAGCGGGAGCGCCCACAGCCACGGCAGGTACTGCCAGGCCGTGGTACGAACCTCGTCAATGCCGGTGAGCAGGCTGATGAGATGGCGCCCGCCCAGTACAAAGGCCACGGTGAAGATGAGCGAGCCATACAGTGACCAGCGCAATGCGGTGCGGAACACCAGCCGGAAGCGTCGGCGGCTACCCTTGCCGACGGCTTCCCCGATCAGCGCTTCGGCGGCATTGGCGAAACCGTCGAGGCCGTTAGAAATCACCAGCAGAAAGGTGATCAGCACCGCGTTGGCGGCGAGGATGGTATCTCCTTGCCGTGCACCCTGGGCGGTAAAAAACGCCAGCACCAGCAGCAACGCAATGGTTCGCACCATGATGTAGCGATTGACCTGAAGAATCCGCGCATAGTCTGACAGCTGGCCCATCAGCGCGCGGCTGAAGCCGTGGTCCGCCGGCAGGCGCAGCAGGACCAGGCGAAACCCGATCGCCGCCGCTGAATATTCCGCAATGACGGTGGCAATCGCCACGCCCTGGCTGTTCCAGCCGAACACCGTGACGAACAGCACGTCCAGAACGATGTTCAGGCTGTTGGCGACAATCAGCATGATCATGGGTGCACGGGCAAACTGGGTGCCGATCAGCCAGCCCACCAGGGTGTACTGGCACAACACCGCCGGCGCGCTCCAGATCCGGATGGCCGCGTAGCCGGCGGCCAGTTCGGTAACCCGTTCACTGGGGTTCATCAGGGTCAGGCCCAGCTGAATCAGCGGTTGGTGGAACAGAATCAGCAATAGCCCGATGCCGACAGCCAGAACCAGCGAGCGCACCAACAGGGCCACCTGACCGAATTCGTCGCGCTTGCCCCAGGCCTGAGCTGCGAGGCCAGTGGTGCCCATACGCATGAAGCCGAAGGTCCAGTACAGAATGCTGAACAGATTGGCGCCCACCGCCACGGCCCCCAGATATTCCGGGCTGTCCAGGTGGCCGAGCACAGCGGTATCCACCAGACCCAACAGAGGGACGGTCAGATTGGTCAGCATCAGTGGCCAGGCGAGGGCCCACAGCCGGCGGTCTGTGACGGAGAGCGAGAAACGCTTATTCAATTTGATTCTTAAAGATACCTTCTTAGTACTTTTGGGTTTAGTCGTTTTTTAGCTTTTCTTTGATCTGTGTCTATACTCCACACTGAGTTATCCATAAGCAGACTTCCACTCTGAACCGATTGCGTGTGCGAGCGCCGCCGGAACGGAGGGATCGAACGCCAAAATCCGACAAGAATAACACTCTGTGGAGACACAGTATGCGCGTGCACGCTAAGCGGGCAGGTGTCCTTTTGGGCGGCCTGATGTTCCCCGCCTGGTCCATGGCGGACTGGACGTTGAACATGGCACCCGGGGTCACCGGTACCAGTAATGAAATTTTCAACCTTCATATGACCATTCTCTGGATCTGTGTCGCCATCGGCGTCGTGGTATTCGGGGTGATGTTCTGGTCAATCTTCGCTCACCGAAAGTCCAAAGGCGCCAAACCGGCGAATTTCCACGAGAACACCCTGGTGGAAATACTCTGGACCATCATTCCGTTCGTCATTCTTGTGGTCATGGCCATTCCCGCCACCGCCACGCTGGTTGATATGTACGACACCACCGAATCGGATGTTGACATCAAGGTCACCGGCTACCAGTGGCGATGGAAGTACGACTACATCGAGGAAGATTTCGGTTTCTTCTCGAACATGTCGACCAGCAAGGACGAGATCTACAACCGCGTCGCCAAGACCGAGAATTACCTGCTGGATGTCGACAACCCGCTGGTGATTCCGGTGGGCAAGAAGGTGCGGCTGCTGCTGACCGCCAACGACGTGATCCACTCCTGGTGGGTGCCCGCTTTCGGTGTCAAGAAAGACGCCATTCCCGGCTTTATCAACGAAACGTGGACTCGCGTGGACGAGCCCGGTATCTACCGCGGCCAATGCACCGAGCTGTGCGGCAAAGACCATGGCTTCATGCCAGTAGTGGTCAAGGCGGTGCCCCAGGAAGAATACGATCAGTGGGTCGCGGACCAACGGGCGGCGGCCGAGCGCGAGCGCGAGCTGACCAGCAAAGACTGGAGCATGGCCGAGCTGATGGAGCGTGGCGAGAAAGCCTATGCCAGTGCCTGTGCAGCTTGTCACCAGGCTGACGGCAGCGGCGCGCCACCGGCATTCCCGGCGCTGAAGGGAAGTCAGATAGCAACCGAAGACATGCAGGCTCACCTGAACGTCGTGGTGAACGGGGTTCCCGGAACCTCGATGCAGGCTTTCGGCGACCAGCTCAGTGAAGTGGATCTGGCCGCGGTGATCACCTACGAGCGTAACGCCTGGGGTAACAACACCGGCGAGATGATCACACCGAAAGAAGTATTCGAGTACAAGAATCAGGAATGATTCCTCAAACGACATCACCAGCCGGAATAACAGGCGGTAACGGGGGTTTTTCATGAGTGCGGTTGCAGATACCCACGCCCAGGATCATCATCACCACGGCCCGGCCAAAGGCTTCAGCCGGTGGTTGCTGACGACCAACCATAAAGACATCGGGTCCATGTACCTGATCTTCAGCTTTGCCATGTTCCTGCTCGGGGGCTCCATGGCCATGGTCATCCGGGCGGAGCTGTTCCAGCCCGGGTTGCAGATTGTCGAGCCGGAATTCTTCAACCAGATGACCACCATGCACGGTCTGATCATGGTGTTCGGTGCCGTGATGCCGGCCTTTGTGGGGCTGGCTAACTGGATGCTGCCACTGATGATCGGCGCACCCGACATGGCGCTGCCACGGATGAACAACTGGAGTTTCTGGTTGCTGCCGTGTGCGTTCCTGATCCTGGTGTCCACGCTGTTCATGTCCGGCGGTGCACCGAACTTCGGCTGGACCTTCTACGCGCCCCTGTCGACGACCTACGGGCCGCCAAGTACCACCTTCTTCATTTTCGCGGTACACATCATGGGTGTGTCGTCGATCATGGGTGCGATCAACGTGATTGCTACCATCCTCAACATGCGGGCACCGGGCATGACCCTGATGAAGATGCCGCTGTTCGTTTGGACCTGGCTGATCACCGCGTTCCTGCTGATTGCCGTCATGCCGGTACTGGCGGGCGTGGTCACCATGATGCTGATGGATATCAACTTCGGCACCAGCTTCTTCGATGCCTCGGGCGGCGGTGATCCGGTGCTGTTCCAGCACGTGTTCTGGTTCTTCGGTCACCCGGAGGTCTACATCATGATCCTGCCGGCGTTCGGCGCGGTGTCCCATATCATCCCGGCGTTCTCCCGCAAACCGTTATTCGGTTATGCCTCCATGGTGTACGCCGTCGGTGCAATTGCCCTGCTGTCGTTCGTGGTCTGGGCGCACCACATGTTCACCGTGGGTATACCGATCGCCGGCCAGCTGTTCTTCATGTATGCGACTATGTTGATCGCGGTGCCCACCGGGGTGAAGGTGTTCAACTGGGTGGCCACCATGTTCCGTGGTTCGCTGACCTTTGAAGCGCCGATGCTGTTCTCGGTGGCCTTCGTGATCCTGTTTACCATCGGTGGCTTCTCAGGCCTGATGCTGGCCATTGCACCGGCGGACTTCCAGTACCACGACACCTACTTTGTGGTGGCCCACTTCCACTATGTGCTGGTGCCGGGTGCGATCTTTGGCATCTTCGCCTCGGCCTATTACTGGCTGCCGAAGTGGACCGGGCACATGTACGACGAAACCCTGGCCAAGACCCATTTCTGGCTGTCGTTCGTGGGCATGAACCTGGCGTTCTTCCCTATGCACTTCCTCGGATTGGCCGGCATGCCGCGACGGATTCCGGACTACGCACTGCAATTCGCTGACTTCAACATGGTGTCCAGCGTGGGTGCGTTCATGTTCGGCGCGTCGCAGCTGTTGTTCCTGCTGATCGTGGTGAAGTGCGTGAAAGGTGGCGAGAAAGCCTCTGCCAAGCCCTGGGACGGCGCCGAAGGGCTGGAGTGGACGGTGCCTTCACCGGCGCCTTACCACACCTTCTCGACGCCGCCCGTGGTCAAATAACCGGAGCACCAGGCCATGACCGACGCAAATCAGACCCCGCAACAGCCACGCCGCACCAATGTGCGGGTGGTTGGTTGGTGTATGGCCGGCGTGCTGGGCATGTTTGCCTTCGGGTTCGCCATGGTGCCGCTGTACGACGTGTTTTGTGAAATTACCGGGATCAACGGCAAAACCGGTGGGCGTTACGAATCCACCGTAGCCGTCGAGCGGGATGAAAACCGCACGGTCAGGGTGCAGTTCCTGGCCCAGAACGGTCCCGACATGCCCTGGACGTTCCGGCCGGTGACTCGCAGCATCGAAGTGCACCCGGGCGAGCCGGTGACCATCAATTATTTTGCCCAGAACCCGACGGACCGGGCCATGGTCGGTCAGGCGGTACCCAGCCTGTCACCGTCAGAGGGCACCCTGTACTTTCACAAGACCGAATGCTTCTGCTTCAACCAGCAGCCACTGGAGGCTGGTGAAAGCGTCGAGATGCCACTGATCTTTATCGTGGATAAGGACCTGCCGGAGCACATCACCAAGCTGACCCTGTCATACACGCTGTATGACCAGGACGTCGCGCCGGCCGTATCCGACAATTCCCGGGTCAGGAAAACAACAAACGATAACGGATAAGCCATCGGAGACTGACATGGCGGATAACCAGACCTATTACGTTCCCGAACAAAGCAAATGGCCGATCATTGCAACGGTTGGCCTGGGTGTGACCCTGTACGGGGTTGCCGCCATCATGGTGAATGGCAAACAGGGCGAGTCGACCACCGGATCCTGGATCATGTTCCTGGTCGGTTCGGTGATCATGGCCTATATGCTGTTCGGCTGGTTCGGACACGTGATCAAGGAAAGTCGCGCGGGCCTCTACAGCCCGCAGATGGATCGCTCTTTTCGTTGGGGCATGAGCTGGTTCATTTTCTCGGAAGTGATGTTCTTTGCCGCCTTCTTCGGCGCCCTCTTCTATGCCCGGGTGTTTGCAGTGCCGTGGCTCGGTGGCGAAGGCGACAGAGGCAGCAGCAACATGCTGTGGGAAGGTTTCCAGGCCACCTGGCCACTGATCAGCAACCCGGATCCGGGCGCCTATCCGGGCCCGAAAGAAGTGATCGGGCCCTGGGGTCTGCCGCTGATCAACACCATTTTGCTGGTGACCTCGTCCTTCACCGTGACCGTGGCTCACCATGCGATCAAAGAGGATAATCGCCAGAAACTGAAGCTCTGGCTGGCGATGACCATCGGCCTCGCGGTGGTGTTCATGTTCGTACAAGGCTACGAGTACCTGCACGCCTACCGCGATCTGGACCTGACCCTGCAATCGGGCATCTATGGCAGCACCTTCTTCATGCTGACCGGTTTCCACGGTGCCCATGTCATGCTGGGCACACTGATGCTGGCGATCATGCTGATCCGCATCAACAAGGGTCATTTCACGGCCGAAAAGCATTTCGGATTCGAAGCCGCGGCCTGGTACTGGCATTTTGTGGACGTGGTCTGGCTGGGTCTGTTCGTGTTCGTTTACGTCATCTGACCGGGCGTCAGGGGGTCGGGTTCAGCACCAGGCCCCCTTGCCAGAGGGAGATCAGGATTACCAGCAACAGCACCACACTCAGCGCTACCCGCACCGTCAGTGAGTTCACCACCCGGTTGGTTTTGCCGCCGTCCTTGATCAAGAAGAACAGCCCGCTGAACAGACTGAAGACGACAGCCAGCATGAGTAGGATTACAACGGCTTTCAGCATGGGAGTTTCCGTGTCTGATGGTGTTTATTGTCAGGTCACTATAGCAGAGCAATCAGGTTCAGGGTTTGTCTGAGCGCCGGCACTGGCAGTTCGACTGGCGCCTGCTCCTGTTTGCCGGGTTGTTTCTGCCGTTGCTGATCAGTCTCGGTGTCTGGCAACTGGGGCGGGCGGAAGACAAACAGCAGCAATTGCAGCAGTGGCAGCAACAGGCCAACAACCTGAGCTGGCTCCAGCAGGAATCCCGGGGTCTGAGTGACGGGCGCCCGGTGAGCCTTCAGGGTCGCTACAGCGACAGGACCTGGCTGTTGGATAATCGCACCCGTGATGGCATCCCCGGCTACGAGGTACTGACCGTGTTTTACCCGACGGAGGGTCGCCCGGTGGTGGTGAACCGTGGCTGGATACAGGCGCCGCGCACCCGCAGCGAACTGCCTGCGATCAGCTCGCCGGCGGGCACGGTGAGCATCGCCGGTCGTGTCGCCGCCTTTCCCGAGCCGCCGGTGCTGGCCAGCAACGAGGCCCGGACAGAGGGCTGGCCGCGCCGGGTACAGACTCTGCCGCCGGCACTGGCAGCGCAACAGGAGACGGAACTGGCCAATGCGGTGGTCCGGCTGTCGGACCGCGACCAGCCCGGGGCCTACCGGGCAGACTGGGCGCCGGACCTGATGGGCCCGCAGACCCACTACGGATATGCATTTCAGTGGTTTTCACTGGCCGCCGCACTGGTTATATTGACCGTGGTAGCGAGTTACCGAAAAACAGGAGCCAATAATGACAACGACAATGGCTAAAGGGACTTCCGGGCACCACAGTGAAGGCCCCACTCCCGAACAGGTCCGCCGTGGCCGCAGAACAGCCTTGCTGCTGTTTCTGATCGGTTTCGGCCCGATGGTGTTTGCCACCATCATGTATTACACCGGCTGGCTCAACCCGGCCGGCCACACCAACAACGGCGAGCTGGTTCTGCCGCCGGTCCCGGTGACCGAATTCCACCTGCAGACCTCTGAAGGCGAGCTCCTGGCCGATCGTTTCGGTCCTGAACATGCCGACGCCGAGTGGATGATGCTGGTGGTCGCCGGAGATTGCACCGAGCCATGCGAAAATCTGTTGTATCTCGCCCGTCAGGTCAATATTGCCCTCGGTAAGCATGCCGATCGCATAACCCGCGCAGCCTGGCTTGGCTCGGTGCCGTCGTCACTTGAAACCCGGTGGGGCGATGAGTACAGCGCCATGGAACGTCTGCAGCTGCGCGGCGGAGAAGCCCAGGCCTGGCCAGCGGGCATTCGGCCGCAGCAGGAGCCGCGGATCCTGCTGATCGATCCTTTCGGCAACGTGATGATGCATTATGGCAATGAGCACTCCGGCAAGGCGCTGCTCAAGGATCTGAAGCATCTGATGAAACTGTCCCAGATTGGCTAATCTGATGTGTGGAGGAAGTGGACTTTGAACCAGCCTCAGGCTTCTCTTTCCCACCGTGCCCGTGTTCTCGGGCGCTGGTCGCTGTTTGCCACCCTGCTGGCATCTGTGGTGATCATGTTGGGCGCGTGGACACGACTGGTGGATGCCGGTCTCGGCTGTCCGGACTGGCCCGGCTGTTACGGCTTCCTGTCCGTGCCCCAGAGTGCGGAAAGCATTGCCATTGCCAACGCCCGCTTCCCGGACACACCGGTGGAAGTGGAAAAGGGCTGGCCGGAAATGATTCACCGTTATGCCGCCGGTATTCTTGGCCTGGTGGTGTTCGGGCTGGCGGCTTACGCCGTTCGTCATCGCCGCGAGGATCTGCCGGTCAAACTGCCCGTGTTCATTGCCGGGTTCATCGTGCTTCAGGGCGCGTTTGGCATGTGGACGGTCACCCTGAAGCTCTGGCCACAGGTGGTTGCGCTCCATCTGTTGGGTGGCTTCACCACCATCAGCATGCTCACCCTGTTGACTCTGCGCCTGCGTGGCCGGCAGAAGGACACCCCTGAACCGGACCGGGGCCGCCGCCCCGCCGGCCGCTTCCGGCCGTGGCTGTTCGGCGGCCTGGCGCTGGTGGTGATGCAAATTGCGCTCGGTGCATGGACCGCCGCCAACTACGCTGCGGTCGCGTGCCCGGAGTTGCCCACCTGCCAGGGTGAGTGGTGGCCCGCGGACATGGATTTCCAACACGGTTTCGATGTTGCCCAGCACGTGGGCCCCAACTATCTGGGTGGCCAGCTGACCGCCGATGGCCGGGTTGCCATTCACGTTACTCACCGGGTCGGTGCGGTGCTGGTCCTTGGCTATTTCACTGTGCTGCTGGCGCTGATGTGGCGTCGCTTCCGCGGCAGTCCCCTGGGGTGGCACGTGCAGTTGGTGGCCATCGTTCTGGTCGCACAGATTGCTTTGGGGCTTGCTAACGTGGCCTTCCATATACCACTCTCTATTGCGGTGGCTCACAACGCCATGGGCGCCGGTTTGCTGCTGACAGTGATCAACCTGCTGTGGCGACTGAGAGAACAACCGCAAACCCATGCGGTAAACCGCCAGAACACAACAACAATCAACCGAGAGGTGACGGCATGAGCGAGCATGCGGAAACACTGCCGGCCCAGAGCGCTGCCAGTAATACAGACACCACCATTTCATGGCGGGACTTCCTGGAACTGACCAAGCCACGCGTTGTGGCCCTGATGATCCTGACCTCGGTGATTGGCATGCTGCTGGCGGCGCCCGGCGTCCCCGGTTGGCAGGTGCTGCTGTACGGTAACCTGGGCATCGCCTTGCTCGCCGGGGCGGCGGCGGTGGTGAACCACGTGGTTGACCAGAAAATTGACACAGTGATGGCCCGCACCCGCAAACGACCGGTGGCCACCGGCAAGATCAGCCCGCTGGACGCTATGGTGTTCGCCACCTTGCTGGCGGCGTCCGGCATGGCCGTGCTGGTGTGGCAGGTCAATGCGCTGACGGCCTGGCTTACGCTGGCATCGCTGGTTGGATACGCCGGCGTCTATACCCTCTTTCTCAAGCGTGCGACACCGCAGAACATTGTTATCGGCGGCCTCGCCGGTGCCATGCCGCCCCTGCTGGGCTGGACCGCGGTAACCGGTCAGGTGGATGGCCATGCCCTGTTGCTGGTACTCATCATCTTCGCCTGGACGCCGCCCCATTTCTGGGCGCTGGCAATTCATCGCAAAGAGGAATACGCCAAGGCCGGCATTCCCATGCTGCCGGTGACCCACGGCAACAAGTACACCGAGCTGCACATTGTTCTGTACACCTTCATGCTGCTGGCCGTGAGCGTGCTGCCGTTCGTCACCGGCATGTCCGGGGGCATTTACCTGGTGGGTGCACTGGCTCTGGGGCTGCGTTTCCTGCAGTACTCCATCCGCCTGCTGAGAGGCGATGACCGCCGGGTGGCGCTCAATACTTTCAAGTACTCGATTACTTACCTGATGGCCCTGTTTGTGGTGCTGCTGGTAGACCACTTCGTGTTCTTCTGACCCAACGACCGAGAGAGATTGCATGAACGGCTCGATTCGCCTGACCCTGATTATTCTGCTGCTGGTCGTGATGCTGGTATTCGGGCTGGTGGTCGGGCGGCAGGTATTCAGTGTTGGCGAACAGGAACCTGTGCCGGCGCCGGAACTGACCGAATTGAACACTTACGTGTACGATATCGGGCGCCCGCTGCCGGAGTTCGAGCTGCTGAACGAACAGGGCGATACCGTCACCCGCGAAAACCTCAAAGGGCGCTGGACCTTCGCCTTTATCGGCTACACCAATTGCCCGGACATCTGCCCGGCGGCCATGGCCAACCTGCGGCAAACGGATAACCTGCTGTCGGAGGAACTGCCCCAGCCGGACTATCTGCTGATCACCGCCGATCCGGACAACGACACGCCCGAACAGCTCCGCAATTACACGGATTTTTTCGGCGAGAACTTCCACGGCCTGACCGGTGATATCGACACCCTGCGCGAGGTGGCCAAAAGCCTGAATGCGGTGTTCGTTCACCGCCAGGTGGACGGCGAGCTGCTGGTGGACCACAGCGGCCATTTCGCGTTGCTGAATCCGGACGGTGACATGATCGCGGTGCTCCAGCCGCCCCATGATCCAGAAGCCCTGGCGGAAGCGTTCGAGCGCATCTACGAGTGGTCGAAAGCCAGTCACCCGCGGGCGGGCTGAACCGCCCCCGCCCAAGGTCTCGCTGACATCATCCTGCCATTGGCTTAAACTGCGCCCCTGTTTTCCTCAGGGTTGCCCGTTATGACCACGTTGCCGCAGACTGCCCCATCTCCCCGCGAACTCTTCTCCGTGCTTGCTGCCGGGGCGATGGTGTTGCTGGTGGTGCACGGCCTCGGCCGGTTCGTTTATACCCCGCTGTTACCCCATTTGGTGGATGATGGTCAGTTTGGCGCCGGTGAGGGCGCAGCGGTCGCCACCTGGAACTACCTGGGTTACCTGATGGGGGCACTGCTGGCCATCCGCTGGCATCGTGTCGACCAGATACGCACCCTGTTGCCGGTGTCGCTGGCGGTGCACGTTGCCACCACCCTGATCCTGACCCAGACCGATCACCTCACCGTCATATCCGCCACCCGTTGGCTGAACGGCGTCGCCAACGGCATCGTGTTTGTGCAGGCGCCGGCCCTGATTCTGGAGTGGCTGGTTCTGCGTAACCGGGCAGCCATGAGCGGGCTGGTGTACATCGGCGTAGGTCTGGGGCTGTTGCTCTCCAGCGGTGTGGTGACCGGCAGCAATGACTGGCTTCAAGGAGCCGGGCGGTGGTGGCCGGTGGCCCTCCTGTCCGTGCCTTTGGCGTGGTGGGGCGCTGCGCGCCTGATGGCACTGGAGCTGCCGGTGCGCGAGGGCGCCGCCAGCGGCAAGCCGGTCAAAACCACCACGCCGTTGCTGGATCGCGCCAGTATCCCGCTGTTTCTGTCCTACGCCGGCGCCGGCCTCGGATACATCCTGCCCATGACCTTTTTGCCGCTGCTGGCGAAACTACAGCTGCCATCCGGGCACTGGCTACTGAACGGCACCTGGCTCATTGTTGCTCTGGTGACCATTCCCGCGCCCTGGCTCTGGAACCGGCTTGGCGCCAGACTGGGCGACCTGCCGGCGCTGAAGCTGAATTTCATCATCCAGCTGGCCGGTGTGCTGGCGGCGGTGGTGCTGCCCAGCGAGATCGGCCTGATTCTGTGCGCCGCCCTGGTGGGGAGCACTTTCCTCGGCACTGTACTGCTGACCCAGCGCATTGGTCGCGCCCTGCATCCCCATCAGGGGCCCCGTTTGTCGGCAGCCATGGTGGCGCTATATGGCTTCACCCAGATGGTGGGTCCATGGCTGACCAAGCAGTGGCTGGATGCGGGGGGTACGCTGGTCAGCGCATTCGGGATCGGAGTGGCGGCGTTGGCGTTCGGGCTGGTGTTTGTGTTTTTTGTGCCTGCTTCGGAATAGGTCGGATAAGGCAAAACCGTAATCCGACAAACAGCTCAAACTCCAAAAACCGTTTCTCTCAGACAAACCCAAGTTCAACCATGGTAAGTTGACGCGACAACCGGAATACCCTCCCCCAACCAACGCAGTCCTGACCAAACAAAAAACATGCTCCCCATCAACAACATCCTTCCAAAGCTCACCGCCACTCTGGCCGAAACCACCACGGTGCTGCTCCAGGCTCCCCCCGGTGCCGGTAAAACCACCCGTGTGCCACTGGCCCTGCTGGATGCCCCCTGGCGCGGTGATCGCAAGATCCTGATGCTGGAGCCGAGGCGCCTGGCGGCGCGGTCGGCAGCCCGCTTCATGGCCGGTCAGCTGGGAGAAAAACCCGGGCAGACCGTGGGCTATCGCACCCGGTTGGACACCAGGGTATCGGCGCAGACCCGCATTGAAGTGGTGACCGAGGGCATTCTGACGCGGCTGATCCAGAGCGATCCGATGCTGGAAGACTACGCCGCGGTGATCTTTGACGAGTTCCACGAGCGCTCCCTGCAGGCGGATCTCGGCCTTGCCCTGGTGCGGGAATCCCAGCAGGCGTTGCGGGAGGATCTGCGGGTGCTGGTGATGTCCGCGACGCTGGATACCGCCCCCATTGCAAACATTCTTGGTGATGTGCCGGTGCTCAGCAGTGCGGGGCGTGCGTTCCCGGTCGAGGTGCTGTACCGGCCGCTGCCCCGCCAGGGCCGGGTGGTGGATCAGGTGGTTGCGGTGGTTCACGAGGCGCTGCAGGAGCAGTCCGGTTCTTTGCTGGTGTTCCTGCCGGGTGCCGGGGAGATCCGCCGGGTGGAGCAACAGCTGCGGGATCGGTTGCCGCCCGAGGTAGTGATCGCCCCGTTGTACGGCAACCTGAAGTCTGCGGAGCAGGACCGCGCCATTACACCGGCGACCGGTGGCCAACGCAAAGTGGTGCTGGCCACCGCCATTGCCGAAACCAGTCTGACCATTGAAGGTGTGCGGGTGGTGATCGACAGCGGCCAGCAGCGCCGTGCCGTGTTTGATGCCAACAGCGGCATGACCCGGTTGGTGACCGGCCGGGTGTCGAAAGCCTCAGCGGAGCAGCGCAAAGGTCGGGCAGGCCGGATCGAGCCCGGCGTGTGTTACCGGTTGTGGCGTGAATCGGAGCAGTTCGGGCTGGCGGATTACACCGCTCCGGAGATTCTCGAGGCGGATCTCGCACCGCTGGTGCTTGAGCTGGCCCAGTGGGGGGCCCGTGACGCCACCGGCGTGGCGTGGATCGATGAACCCCCGCGGGCTCACTGGCAGCAGGCGGTGGCCCTGTTGCAGTGGCTGGACATGCTGGATGCGGACGGGGCCATCACCGATCATGGCAAAGCCGCCCGCGAACTGGGCATTCACCCCCGCCTCGCCCACATGGTGTTGCACGGGCGATCCCTCGGGTACGGGGTGCTGGCCGCCGAACTCGCCGCCTTGCTGGGTGAGCGCGACCTGCTGGGCCCCGGTTCCGACGCCGATATGCACGAGCGCATTCGCGTGCTCCACGGCGAGCGCGGCCACCGTTCAATCGATCCGGCCCGTCTGCAGGCGGTGGGCCAGGCGGCGCGGCGTCTGGCCGTTCAATCGAGCGGCGGCCCGCAAACGCCAACAGAAACCGAAATCGGCCGGCTACTGGCGCTGGCTTACCCCGATCGCATCGCCCGCCGGCGCTCCGGCGATGCGCCGCGCTATCAGCTCAGCAACGGGAAAGGCGCGGCCTTGCGTGACGGGGATTCACTGGCACGGCACGACTGGCTGGTCGCAGCCGAGCTGGATGGCAAGGCGCGGGAGGCGACCATCTACCTGGCGGCCCCGTTGGATCTGGCGGATCTGGAACAGGATCTGGCCAGCCACATCCGCGACACGGAAGAGGCTCACTGGGATGACGCCCGCGGCACCGTGGTAGCCCGCAAGGTCCGAAAACTGGGCGAGCTGGTGCTGCAGGAAAGAGCGCTGGCCCAGGTGGCGCCCGAACTGGTCCAGCGGGGCCTGTTGAACGCCATCCGCAAGAAAGGGCTGGAGAGTCTGCCCTGGACCGAGAGCAGCCGCCAGTGGTGCGCCCGCGTGCAGCTGCTGGCGCACACCTGCCCGGAAGACGGCTGGCCCGACACCTCTGAACCAGCGTTACTGGCCAGCCTGGAGCAATGGCTCGGACCGTTCATGGCGGGAATGGGGCGCTGGTCGGACCTGCGCCGGATGGAGCTGATGTCTGCCCTCAACAGTCTGCTGGATTACCCGCAACAGCAACAGCTTCAGACCCTCGCACCGGTCGCACTTGCTATCCCGACCGGACAGTCGGTACGCCTGGATTACACCGCCGACAACGGCCCGGTGCTGGCCGCCAAGCTCCAGGCCCTGTTCGGCTGGACCGAGACCCCGAGAGTGGCCGGCGGACGGGTACCGGTGGTGATCCACCTGCTGTCACCAGCACAGCGACCACTGGCCGTCACCGCCGATCTGGCCAGCTTCTGGCGTAACGTCTATCCGGAGGTTCGCAAAGATACCCGTGGCCGCTATCCCAAACATCCCTGGCCGGAGGACCCTCTGACTGCCGTGGCGCAGCAGGGCACCAAGAAGCGTCCGGCTCGGTGATTTTTTGGGGTTTCTGTTTTGGGACTGCGGGTTGGGGGGGTGATCGGGGTAGAGGGGGCCTACCCCGTTCTCCCAGCTCACCCAGTCCTACCCAAAGCCAGACCCAAAAAACAACTTGCCAACCACCAGCCGCTGTATAAAATGCGCTCAATTCCACCCTGAGTGCCGCTGCATCATGCACCTTGTTTCCTTCGATATCTTCCGGACGCTGGGCTTCCCAAACACCACCGTCCTCAAACCCGATCAATTCCTTCGCCACAAAGAACTGCTGCGTGACGCAGACTGGGTTCTGTTTCCGGAATACTGGCAGCTGAATGCCCTGGTTCATGGCCTGAAGTGTCGGGTATTTCCGAGTGTTGCCAGCTACCGCATTGGCCACGATAAGGTAGAGATGACACGGGCGTTCCAGACGGTCGCACCGGAGCACACCCCCTGGACGGTGATCGAGGCGAACGGTCCGCAGGAGCGTGATCTGATCTGGAACACCATGACCCACCCGTTCGTGGCCAAGTTGCCGAAGGCCAGTATGGGCGAGGGAGTCTGGCTGATCGAAACCCGGGATGACTGGCGTCGTTACTGCGAGGATACGCCGGTGCTGTATGCCCAGGAGTATCTGCCCATCGATCGGGATGTGCGGGTTGTGGTCGTCGGTGATCAGGTGGTCACCGCCTATTGGCGCACCCAGGCGGATCAGGGTTTTTACAACAACGTGGCCCGGGGCGGGCGTATTGATACCAGTCCGGTGCCGCTGGTAGCGACGGAGCTGGCGTTAAGGTTGGCACGGGAGCTGGGCGTGGATCACGCCGGCTTTGATATTGCGCTCGTTGGCGGCTATCCCTACGTACTGGAATTCAACCGCCTGTTCGGCAATCAGGGGCTGGGCCAGGGCAGTGAGCTCAAGGAGGCGATACTGGGGTATCTGGGGCGGCAGTGGGAACCGGAAGATCCGGACGGCCCCACCGAGCCGGAGCCACTCTGGCCCATTGCGGTCTAGGCTTGCCCTTTCTTCCACAGTGAAACCGGTCTATGGTTTCAGGTGTTTACCGCATTCCAAACGGAGGAAAGAGAATGGGCACAGCAAAAATCATGGGCGTGGTGTTGTTAGTGGTCGGCGTACTGCTGCTGTTTTTCGGATGGCAGTCGTCTGAGTCGGTCGGCGATCAGATCTCCGAGACGCTCACCGGCCGCTTCACCGATGAAACCATGTGGTACCTCATCGGTGGCGCTGCGGCGGTGGTGGCGGGTGCCTTTCTGGCGCTGGTAAAGCGCTGAGGATCGCGTCAGGCTCTTTTGGCCGTCGCAGAACTGGCACCCTTGACGTCGTCGTCGGCGACGGCGTTCAGTGTGCGGATGGAGGTTGCCAGGTCGCCAACCCGCTGGGTGGTTTCGGCCACCAGACGGTTGATCTCATCCGCCGACTGGCTGGTTCTCTTCGCCAGTTGCCGTACTTCGTCGGCCACCACGGCGAAGCCCCTGCCCGCTTCCCCCGCTCGGGCTGCCTCAATCGCGGCATTCAGCGCGAGAAGATTGGTTTGCCCGGAAATCTCGTTGATCACGCTGACAATTTTCGAGATCTCGTTGGAAGAGCTCAGCACCAGTGACATTTCACGATCGGTCACCTGGACCGCTTCCATCTTCGAGTTGATGTCGATGCCGTAGGTGACGATGTAGCGCACGTTGCCAGTGAAATCCGCAATCGGGCAGACGGTGGAATCAAACCAGTGCTCCGCGCCTCCGGCATTGCGGATACTGAAGCTCTGCTGGACCTGCTCACCGTTCAGAACCCGGTCGAAAACCTCTTTCCCGAGGATTTCCCGCAGGTTGCCGACGCGTTTGACCAGATCGTTTTCGCTGGCATCCCCCAGGTGCGACACCAGATAGTGGTTGGCCCGCACCAGTCTGCCCTCGAGGTCCCACTCACCCACCCCGTTGCTCTCACTGATCGCTTCGAAGCGGCGGGTGAACTCCAGGGATTGCTCTTTGGTCTGGGTGACGTTGGCCTGTATCGAAATATAGTGGGTCAGCTTGCCGCTCTCGTTGAACACCGGGTTGATCGCCAGTGACACCCAGTAGGGTTTCTGATCGCGGTCGTAGTTCAGAATTTCGTCGTAGAAGGGCTCGTTATTGCGGATTTTGGTGCGGATTTTCTCGACGGTTGCTTCATCGGTATGAGGACCCTGCAGCAGGTCGCCGGGACTTTTGCCCTGCACTTCGTCCAGATGGTAGCCGGTCAGCTGTGTGAAGCCGTGGTTGACGTACACAATGTGCCGGTTCGGATCGGTGATGATGACGGCGTTGTCGGTCTCATTGGCCACCATTGACAGCATCTGAAACTCGGCTCGGCGCGTCACCTCCTCGGTCACGTCTTTCAGGAACGCGGTGTAGAGAATGCGGTCGTCCAGACGGATCTTGGAAAGTGACAGCGAGGCCCAGCGTTTCTCGCCATTTCTGCGGAATACGGGTACCTCCCGGGTGGTGCCGACGATCTTGTCCACGCCCGTGCGGCGATTGGCGTTCACCAGATCGTCGTGCCGGGCCTGAATGTCATGGGGTACCAGCATTTTCACGTTCTGGCCGATCATTTCCGTGCGATCGTAGCCCCAGAGTTCTTCAGCCGCCGCGTTGGCGAAGGTGATGTTGTTGTCTTCATCAATGGTCACCACGGCGTCAAGTGCCTGTTCCAGTGTCTGATTGATGATCTCGCGGTTTGAACGCTCGGCTGAAATGTCGCGCACGAACGCGGTGTAGGTAATCGAGCGGCCCTGAACAACCTTGCTCAGCGCCAGGTTCGCCCACAACGTTGTGCCATCCTTGCGGGTCATCAGCACATCGCGACTGGTGCCGACGATAATGTCTTTGCCGGTTTCCCGGTTCTTCCCGATATAGCTGTCGTGTTCGCCCTGAATGTCGCGGGGTACCAGCATTTTCACATTTTGGCCGAGCACCTCGCTGCGCTGGTAGCCCCAGAGCTTTTCGGCGGCGGCGTTGAAGAAGGTGATGCAGTTTTTTTCATCGATACTGACGACTGCGTCAAGCGCTTGTTCCAGGACTTGTTTACGATCATTTTTCGCAAAAAACATAGATTGCCGCCGTCATGATGGGGTGTAAGTCTTAAATTAAAGGAGGTTTGCAGGTATTTCACAACTTCTTTTGTAGCTTTCTGCGACAGGATGTGTCGAAAGCCGGCGGCTTCGTTACGGTCGACACCAAAAACTCAATCTTGCCGGTGCCGATTTATGGGTAGATATGCGCATATCGGGGCCTATAAAAAAGCCCGATGATCGCGCCAATCCGGGGTACTTCAGTCAGGCTGAGGCGCCCCTTTTTTTATGCCGGTTTGCCCTCTGGAGGGAAACGCCATCCATGATCGAGTCTGCCAACGTTCATCTCGCTGATTATTACGATGCCGATACTTTTGCCCGTATCAAGGCCTTTGCGGACACCAAGGAAACGCCGTTCGTGGTGATCGATACGGCCACCATTGATCGCCAGTACGACCAGCTGGTGGAAGGTTTCCCGTACGCCAATGTGTACTACGCGGTGAAAGCCAACCCTGCGCCGCAGGTGTTGACCATGCTGCGTGACAAGGGCGCCAGTTTCGACATCGCATCCGTGTATGAGCTGGACAAGGTCATGGGTCTGGGTGTTTCCGCTGACCGCATCAGCTATGGCAACACCATCAAGAAGGCGCGGGACGTTCGCACCTTTTACGAGAAGGGTGTGCGCATGTTCGCCACCGACTCCGAAGCAGACCTGCGTAACATTGCCAAGGCGGCCCCGGGGTCGAAGATCTACGTGCGTATTCTCACCGAGGGCACGTTGACCGCGGACTGGCCACTGTCTCGCAAGTTTGGTTGTCAGACCGATATGGCCATGGATCTGCTGATTCTGGCCCGTGATCTGGGTCTGGTGCCTTACGGTGTGTCTTTCCACGTGGGTTCCCAGCAGCGTGAAATCGGCGCCTGGGATGCTGCGTTGAGCAAGGTCAAGGTCATCTTCGAGCGCCTGAAGGAAGAAGACGGCATCGAACTGAAGATGATCAACATGGGCGGTGGTTTTCCGGCCAACTACATTACCCGTACCAACGAGTTGAAGGTGTATGCGGAAGAGATCCGACGCTTCCTCCACGAGGACTTCGGCGATGACCTGCCGGAGATCATCATTGAGCCGGGCCGTTCGCTGATTTCCAACGCTGGCATACTGGTGAGTGAGGTGGTGCTGATTTCCCGCAAGTCCCGCACCGCGCTGCACCGCTGGGTGTTTACTGATGTGGGCAAGTTCGGCGGGCTGATCGAAACCCTCGACGAAGCCATCAAGTTTCCGATCTGGACCGAGAAAGTCGGTGAGGGCGAGGACTGCGTGATAGCCGGGCCGACCTGTGACAGTGCCGACATCATGTACGAGCACCACAAGTACCCGTTGCCGCTGAACCTGGCCATCGGTGACCGCATGTACTGGTTGTCTACCGGTGCCTACACCACCACCTACAGCGCGGTGGAGTTCAACGGTTTCCCTCCGTTGAAGGACTACTATCTGTAACGTCTGACGGAGGCTGCCCGGCCTCCGCTTCAGGTTCCGGATTGTTGTCCGGGATCGGCTCCGGACGTGGGTCCGCTGGCGGATAGAGCAAGGCCAGCGGGTTCTCCCGCACCACCTGAAACCAGGCCCGGATCAGTTTCGGGAAACTGGATATTCGCGTCCCCCTCGCCCGCAGCGCGACGTTGAGTGCCAGGGTGAAGCTCACCACCAGATTCACGCCCCCGATAAGCAACGCAAACCCGGTGAACATCGCAAACACTTCTACGCTCGGTATGAACACCGACATGGCATAGCCCACGTCGGCCGACGAAAATGCGACATGGCGAATATCGATGGGCAGGCCTGACAGATAGCCGATGTAACCGGTCACCCCCAGCAACACCCCGAAGACAAAATTGCTGATCAGCGCGCCGTAGTGCTCGTCCACGTAGCTGGCGAATTTTTCCCGCACGGACAGCGGCATTAATCGCCGCAACAGCGGATGCTGCCGCAAGCGGCCGGCCAGATCCAGATAGGCGGCGCGGTTGTCGAAATACCCCGCCACCAGCCCGGAAACGAACAGCCATACCCCGGCAATGGCGGCATACACCAGTGCCAGGCTCTGCCACGGGTGAATGCCGGCAAGCATGTAATCGTAGCGATTGGTACTGATCAGCGGCACACCCTCCAGGCGGGTGTAGCACCAGCCGATAGCGAAGGCCACCGTCAGCGCCACGGCGACATTACCCAGGATGGCCACAAACTGGGTGCGCCCCACCCGCACCAGCAGCTCGGCGAGTTTACGGGCATTGGCGCGGCCGTGCTCGCCCTGTTCCACCTTCTCGGCAATGCTGGCGGCGGTCATGGCAGGCTGCTTGGTGGCGACGGTGCAGTGGAGCATGTGAATCAGCATGAAGCCCAGTCCGTAGTTGAGGCTGACCCAGAGGGTCTCGATACCCTTGCCCAGCCCAAGCTGAAGAATCTGGATCTTGATCAGGGCCATGAACGCAATGATCAGACCGCCCCCGGCGCCGGACGCCAGCATCGCCTGATATTCACGACGGCTGCCGGCAATGTAGTGTTCACCGTGATCGCTGGCGTTTTCTGCGACACTGCGGGACATCAGCCTGAGGTTGTCCCGCCACAGGGTACGGACCCCGTGGCGCTCTGCGCTGGCCTGCACCAGGGTCTTGAACAACTCGATGGATCGGCGGGTGCGCTTGTCTTTGTCGGCGGGGTCGAGTATGTCCAGCAGGTGTTCTATGCGGGTCAGGGTCTGGCTCAGTCGTTCCAGCAGGTGGGTGAGCCCCATGGTGGAACCGGCGGTCACCGAGCGTCGCTGCAGGCGCGCGATCTCGTCCCGGCATTGCTCAATCAGCACCAGCGCGTGGTCGTGATCAAGATGGATCTCTGTGTCGTCCTGCAAACCGCGAACGTAGGACTGAACAAACGCCGCGAGTTCCCGTTGCAGGGCCACAAAAGCGGACTCGCGATCCACCACCCGGGGGTTGAGTCGCACGATGTTGGGCTCCAGCTCTTCCGCGGCGACCCAGATCGACAGCATCTCGATGGCATTGAGAATCTGCGTGCACACCCGTATGCGGGTGCGCTCCAGTGCCGGCGGTGAGAAGTGCCACAGGGTACCCAGCAGCTTCAGCAACGCCTCATCGGGCACTTCGTGGATCCAGGCTTCGTCACCTTTGCGATTGAACACCAGAAACAGCACATCCTTGACGTTATTTCGGTCGGCCGGGGCCGGATTCACCCGCTCGTACAGGCGCTCACTGATCTCCTTGAAAAAACCGCGGCGGGAGTAAAGCCCGAGGCCAGACAGCAACTGGAAGAACTGGGCATTGTCGAGCCAGTTCTGCAGTCGTGACGAGACCGCCAGGTGGACGTCGAGGCTCTCCGTCAACGCGGCTTCCAGCTGTTCCATGCGGGTCAGGGTGCTGTTGATGGTTTCCCGTGGGCGGGGGCGCACCCAGTCAATCACCAGCGACAGGGTTTTCAGTGCGCTGGTGTCTTCATCGGCCAGTTGGTTGATCAGGGCTGCCAGTGACACGGCGACGTCCTTGCGGTTGGATGGGTGAGGGAATCGGTTCAATCATACGCCGGGGTCTGGTGTTCCGGTTGTCGTTGGTGAGGCTTTTCGGGTCAGATCCAGGGTAAAAATCAGCGGCAGCACCAGAATACTGTACACCACCATGGTCACAACGGCGTGGCTGACGTTTCCGGTCCAGTCGGCAATCAGGCCACCGGCCATCGGCACCGCGAACGCCAGGGTATAACCCACCAGGAAATTGCCGGCAGACAGCTGACCGGTTTGCTCCGAGCTGACCAGCAGGGGTGGCAATGCCACCAGCAGAATCAGCAGGATACCCGCTACGAAACTCATCAGGGTGGCGCTGGCAATGGCCCACCAGCCGGGCAGCAGCAGCGTGCCGGTGGTGCCGGCGATGCTGATCACCGCCATGATCAGAATCAGGCTTCGGCGGCCAACCCAGGCGCGCGCCATCTTCAGCATCACCAGCGAAGCGGCCACCTGGGCCAGGTTGAACCAGAACAGCGATTCCGCCAGCCGGTCACCCTGCCCCCGCTGCTCCAGCAGGGCGCCCATGTAGGCATTGAGACCGAAGAACATGGAGCCGGACAGCCCCAGTAACAGCCCCACTTTCAGGGTCAACGGGTTCTTCCAGTCCGGTAGCCAGGCCACCTTGCGTACCGGTCGGGCGCGATCCCGTCTGGGCAGGAACAGCAACGCGGCCACCACCAGCGCGGGCAACGACCAGGCGATCAGGGTGGCGCGCCAGCTGTTGTCCAGTAATGGCATCAGAACGGGCAGGGTAATGCCGGCGCCAATAAACTCGCCCATCAGCATGCCGTTCATGTAAATGGCGGAGCCCACGGCCAGGTGATGGGGTTCGAGCCAGCGCGGTAACAAGGCTGGCAAGGCGGGCTGCATCATCGCAACGCCGAGCCCCATCACGGCACAGGCGAGCATCAGGGTGGTGGCGTCGGGAACCAGGCCACGGCCGGCGGAACCGATCACCATGATCACCATGGCCAGCGCGAGGGTATTGCGGGGACCCAGGCGGGAAATGGCCAGGGAACCGGGCATGGCGCCGACAGCCAGCATCAGGATCGGCAGAGTCGTGAGGGCGCCCGTCAGCGCCTGTGACAGTGCCAGTTCGTTACCGATGAACGGGGCCAGCGGGGGCGCGACCAGCACGGGTATGCGTAGGTAGACTCCGGCAAGCCAAAGCAGTACCGCCACCGGCAGCAGGCTGGCTGGCGGTGGCGGTAGGGTTGCGGCCTGGCGTTCAGCCACAGGGCCGCGAATCAGTCTTCGCTGGTGTCGGGCAGATAGGCGCCATCTTCGTCATGCACTTCGCGACCCGTCACTGGCGGGTTGAAGGAGCAGATCAGGCGCATGTCCTCGGTGCCGCCGCGCAGGGTGTGCTGGTCATGCTTGTCGAGCGCGTACAGCGTGCCGTCGGAAATCTCGTGGGTTTCGCCGGTGGCTTTGTCCGTGATACTACCGTTGCCGGCAACGCAATACACCGCTTCCAGGTGATGCTTGTACCAGAGATTGAGTTCAGCGCCGGCAGGGATAATGGTTTCGTGGAAAGAGAAACCCATGCCATCTTTTTTCAGCAGCATGCGGCGGCTGGTCCAGCCGGGGCCGGTGACTTCGCGTTCGGTACCGATGATGTCTTGCACTCGTACGATTTTCATCCGCATTCCTCATTGGGTGATGGAATAGCTTTACAGTATAAACATCTCCGTTACATCCGATTCAACCGCCAATCGTCGTAGATGGTCATCGCCTGCTCGATCGCCGCGATGAAATCCGCCCGCAGCCGGTCGTCCGGCGCACGCTGTTTGCGGCACCGTTCGAAGACTCGTTGTATGTCCTGCCGGCTCTTGCGGTCCAGGGTTTCCAGCCAGTGGCTGTCGGACGGTTCCAGGTCCAGCGGATCGCGGCCGGCGTGATTGCGGTGGCTGATATGCCACCAGTGGTCCACCGCTCGCCCGAGCACCACGTAGCCGAACTGGCTGTCCTGCACCGGGCCGAAGCTGGCGGTCTTCAGGCCGTTTTGCAGCGCGCCGATGTTCAGCGCCGGCAGTGCCAGGCGGTCGCCGTAGAAATAACTGCCCGCCGCGCCAATCAGGCCGCCTACCAGCGCGCCCGCGCCCAACGAGTGGCCCAGGGTCAGCGCATCAATGCCGGCGCCGCCAGCGGCACCGGCACCGAAGCCGGCGGTGGCCAGGTAGCGTTTGTTGACGGCCCACACCTTGCGGCTGTCTTCGCTGAACAGGTCATGCTCGTTGTGCCATTCCAGCTCCGCTTCCTGGCGCTGGATCCGGTTGTGCTGATAGAGATGCTCGACGGACACCCGCAGGGTTTGTTCCCGCTGCCGCTGCCGCTGGTACCAGCGCCGCCGTAACCCGTCTGCCAGGTTCTCGTCGCTGGTGCCGGCCACCTGGTTGAGGGTCAGGGTGCGTTTCTCCTGGAAGCTCATCAGGTCTTCCAGTGCCCGCGCGATCAGCGCTGCAGCCTGGCGTTTGCGCTGATCGCGCTGCTGGGCCAGAAACCGGGTGGCCTGCTCCAGCGGCCGCTCCCAGGCCGGTTCCAGCTGGCCAAAGGCCCGTAACAGGCCGAGATGTTGGTCGAACGGTGCACGAACGGCATTGAACTTGCGCACAACCTGGAAGAACTGGCCCAGCGCTGCCTGCCAGGTGTCACTGTAGTCGTCAGGCCCGATGCTGTTGATCAGCGCCAGGCTCGGACGACCGGTCCAGCGCAGGATGGTCATTTCCGCTTCATGCTCGGCGCTGTAGGGTACCGAGCCGTCCACCACATAGATAATACCGGCACCCTTGATCAGCGGTGCCAGCAATTCGCACTCGTCGTTGAAGCGGGGATTGTCCCGGTGCTGGGTGACAAAGGCGGCCACGGTTTCCGCCCGGTCCGAGGCCGACACGCTGTGGGCCTCCAGCCAGGCCAGCACCCGGCGCGGCCGCTGGAAACCGGGTGTGTCCACCAGGGTGTAGAGCGTTTGTCCATCCACCGTCAGCGGGTAGTTCTGGCGCTGTCGCGTGGTGCCGGGCTCGAGCGCAATGGCAATGGCGTCGTTCTGTGACAGGGTGGCCACCACGCTGGATTTGCCCTTGTTGGGGTGGCCAACCACCGCAAAGACCGGGGCGTTATCCATGGCTCTGGTCTTCCCGGCCGTAGGGGTTGCGTTGTGTCAGTTGCGGCTGGCTGATACCGACAAACCCGTGACCCAGCCGTTCGGCAAACCGCAGCCATTGCTGTATCTGGTGCGCGGGTGGCTCGCCCACACCGGAGGCGGCCAGGGGCACAATGGCCACGTGGCTGGCGGCCGGCCAGTGCTCCTGCGCCTGCTGAAGAAAATCCTGGAGTTCACCGGTGGGTGGCTCCCAGCTGCGGGTGACCAGAATCACCGCGGGTCGTGAAATTTGCTGCAGATGCGTCGCCACCGTTGCCAACGCATGGGCGTCGTCACTGAGCGAGGCGCGACCGCCGGCCTTGAGCACCACCGTATCCGGGCCCCGGAGGGCGTCTGGCAACTCCGGCTCGCCGGCACCGGCCCAGCAAATCACGGTGTCACTTTCTGGCAACGGCCGGAGTTGATTGTCGGTGGCAGTATCCGGCTGGTGTTCGGCATCGTTGTGGGCGTTGCCGGTTTCCAGTGTCGGTGTTTCCATGCGGTACCGCAGGGCAGTCTGCCCCGGGTGCTGGCGCAACAGCCGGCGCGCGCGCTGATGGAGTTGGAGCTGGGTGATGGCGACCAGGGCCAGGCGCAGCAGAATCGCATAATACAGCCAGACCATCGCAACGAAAGGCCACCAGGCGCCGAGCGTTGCGGGATTGACCTCTCCCGCTCCGCCGCTGGCGCGAAAAAAGCGGGTGGCCTCAACCAGGGCCGCATCCGGGAATGCCGCTGGCCAAAGCCCCTGCCATGGCGCGGCGATGGTCTGCACCAGCGCAAGAAAACCCGCGTTTTCAGTGTTCAGTGTGGTACTCCAGCCAAACGCCAGATCTTGCAGAACGACCATTACCAGCAGCGTGAACAGTCCGCTGACGCCGAAAGCGAGGCCGCCGCAATGGGCAGCACGGGCCATCAACTGGGGTTGAAGTTTACGCAGGGCACCAGACAGTTGGGCGTGGCGTGAATCTGACAATCGCCTCAGCAGCGGGCGCCAGGGTTGCCAGCCGGCCAGGCACTGGACGCTGGTGAGCACGGCCAGCAGGCCCTGCAGCAGCACGAATCCCAGAATGACGGTGATATTGATGCGCTGACCACCGTCGTAGAACAGCAGGCCGAGCATGGCAAGAAGCCCCATCACCGCGCCGACACCCATGAAACCCAGGGTGATGCGCCGCCAGCGCCGTACAAGCTGGTTGCCCACCGTCGGGCCGCCCGCGTCATTGAACCGATCCAGATAAGCCAGCCATTGGCGGGGACCGGGTTCGAGGCCGTCCTGGTGGCAGGTCAGGGCAAATTTGCGATCACGACGGTGCAGGAACGCCGGCGGCTGGTCCTGATCCCGGCGTACCCTGGCGTCAAAGTCCATTAACAGGCGGATGGGGCTTTCGGTCATTCAACATCCCGGTGGCAAGTTCGGTCGATTGTCCCTGTGAATGCTAGGATATAGGGATTCCCGCTGCCGATACCAGACATACCATGCCCCATCACCTGATGAATCTTCGCCATGTACCCGATGACGAAGCCGATGAAATCCGCGAGTTATTCGAAACCCACGGTGTGCGCTATTACGAGACGCCGCCCAGTCGCTGGGGTATCAGCATGGGCGGGTTCTGGGTGCACGATAACGACGAGGCCAGCCGCGCCCGGGCGTTGCTGACGGAGTATCAGCAACGCCGGCTGGCACGGCAGCGGCAGGAGTACGAGCAGCGTCTGGCCGAGGGCAGAACCGGCGGCTTCTGGTTCCGGCTGCGGGAAAAGCCGGTCACAACGCTGGCGGCCTGCCTGGCCATTGTGGTTATTGCGGCGTTGAGCCTGCTGCCGTTTGTGCGGATTGGCTAGTCATTGCCCTGGCGGAATGTCGTAACAGGAAATCGGTGGCGCGGTCCACGGCGTTCCCGGAGGTCAGAAAGCTGGTGAGGTGGCCCCGCAGGTGCATCTCATAAAACTCGTTTTCAATACCGTGGTTGTCCAGCTCGTCTCTCAGCCAGCGCGCCTGTTTGGCGGGCACCAGCATGTCCATGGCGCCGTGAAACAGGAAGAAAGGGGGCGCGTTGTCGGTCACATGGGTAATGGGTGACGCCTGGTTGTAGACCTCCGGCAGGTCCGGTTGCTCGCCGCCCAGGAACTGGCGGATCAGTTTGCCGGAGCCAAACGCCCGCAGATCGGCGGGAATGCCGCCTGCCACGACCGCGATCGGTCGCGTGTCCGGCCCGCCGTGAGGCGCGTTGAGTTCGCTGTCGGAACTGGCCACCAAAGCCATCAGCGCCACCAGATGCGCGCCGGATGAAAAGCCAAAGGCGCTGATGCGGCCAGTGTCCAGATCGTACTGGCCAGCCTGGTCGTGGAGCCAGTGCATGGCCAGCTGCAGATCATGAAGTTGCGCCGGGAAGGTGTGTTCCGGTGCGAAGCGGTAATCAATGTTCAGCACGGCAAAGCCGCGGCTGGCGAGATCTTCGGCGATGCCGCTCATGTCTGCCCGGGAGCGTCGCTCCCAGCCACCGCCGTGCACCAGAAGCACCGTCGGGTTGCCACCGGCCCGGGCTTGCGAGGGTCGATAAAGATCCGCGTTCAGCTTTTCCGGCCAGTGGTCTGGTGTGTAGGTCAGGTTTCTGGTCACATCATAACCGGTGTCCGGCCAGGCCGGTGCGGCTTTATCCGGCGCGCCATGGTGAGAGGCACACCCGGACAGTCCAACGAGAGCCATCAGGATCATCAACGGGGTTTTCGGGAACATCCTTATCAAGGCATCGATCCTCGGCAGCAGTGATTAACCTGTATCTGTACGTGAAAACGGGTGCGGCGGATGCCTGTTTGCTGCGGAAACGGTGGAAGTGTCCCGGATTCAGGACAATCGCTGCAGGGTTTTGTACCATGCAGGATACTCTCGATTGCGGTAACCGGACCATGAAGCAGCTCTTCAGTCAGAACAACAAGAATGGCTTGACCCTGGATCTGATCGAGGCCCTGTTCCCGATGTTCGAGGAGGCCAGCGCCGGCGCCATTGCGGTGGATCGTGACTGCCGGATTACCTGGATCAACGCCAGTTATGCCGGCCTGCTGGGCCTCGATGAGCCGCCGGCGGTCATCGGCCGCTACGTGCGGGATGTGATTCCGCACACCCGCATGCCCGAGGTGGTGGAGACCGGCAAGCCGCTGCTGCTGGATATCATGGAGCACCAGCAACAGCAGCTGGTGGTGACCCGCCTGCCGTTTTTTGACGATGCCGGTGAAATTCTCGGTGCGGTGGCGTTTGTGCTGTATGACGACCTGCAACCGCTGACGCCCCTGGTCAGCAAATACCGACGCCTGCACCAGGACCTCGCCGCCGCGCGCAAGGCACTGGCCAAAAAAGCCCGGGGTACCCGCTACAGCCTGGGAGACTTCGTCGGCGCCAGTGCGGCGGCGCTGGAGGTCAAGCGCCGTGCCCGCCTGGCCGCCGGTCGCGACATGCCGGTGCTGCTGTTGGGTGAAACCGGCACCGGCAAGGAGGTATTGGCACAGGCCATTCACACCGTGTCGGCGCGGGCCGACAGGCCCTTTGTGGGGGTGAATGTGGCGGCCATTCCCGACAATCTGCTGGAAGCCGAATTCTTTGGCGTGGCCCCCGGTGCCTACACCGGCGCAGACCGCCGCAGCCGTGAGGGCAAGTTCCAGCTCGCCAATGGCGGCACGCTGTTCCTGGATGAAGTGGGTGATATGCCGTTGCCGTTGCAGGCCAAACTGCTACGGGCTTTGCAGGAAGGTGAGATCGAGCCACTCGGCTCCAACAAGGTGATAGCCGTGGATGTCCGGGTCATTGCTGCGACCAGTCGCAATCTGGAAGCGATGATGGCCGAGGGCAGCTTTCGTTCCGATCTGTATTACCGGCTCAACGTGCTGGAGATCCCGATTCCGCCCCTGCGGGAGCGGCTGGCGGATCTGGGTGTGCTGTGTGAGGCGCTGTTGGAGGATATCTGCAATGGCGTGGACATCCGCGGCGAGATCACCGACGCCGCGGTTTCTGCGCTGGGCAGCTATGACTGGCCGGGTAATATCCGCGAGCTCAGGAATGTGCTGGAGCGTGCGCTGACCATGGGCGAGGAAAGCGGCCTGCTGGACGCGGACGCCATCTTCAAGGTGCTGCCACGCACCGGATCCCGCCCCCAACCCGGCCTGTCGTCACGGCCAGTGCGGCCACTGGCCCGGGTCATGGCCGAGGCCGAGGGCCAGGCGATCGAATCCGCGCTGGTGGCGTCCCGGGGCAATCGTACCCGCGCCGCGAAGCTGCTGGGCATTTCCCGTTCGGTGTTGTACGAAAAGCTCTCCAGAATGTCCTGAGTTCCGGACACCTGTTCCGGGATCAGGACAATCACCTACGACCTAGGTCTTACTGTGTCCGGAATTCCGAACGGTTCGGTCATCATCCGGACTTGCATGACTCTCCTAATATGCTGATTTTACGTATTTTTCTCCGGCTGGCATGACGCCTGCTAATTCCCCTGTGCAGGACGTCAGAACAACGCAGTTAACAAGACTGGCGCTCAACGTTGGACCCACAATTTGTCTGTCTGTCTCGTTTTCTGCGATGTCTGACTACACTCAGACCAGGACCTTCAGTCCCGAACTGGCGGCCGGAAAAAACAACAATGTTAGGAGACATGCCAATGACACTCTTCAAGGCGCTCGCCGGAATCACCGGTGCGATTGCCCTGTCCACCGGATCGGCATTCGCGGATGACCTTCGCTGGAAAATGCCCGTTGCCTTTGCCACCAATCTTCCCGGCCTGGGTTCGCCTGCCGCCTGGGTTGCAGACAATCTCACCACCGCCTCTGATGGCAGCATTCAGGTTCGTGTGTATGAGCCCGGCAAGCTGGTGCCACCGTTCGACATTCTTCAGGCCGTATCGGACGGCAAGGTAGAGGCAGGCTACACCTGGATCGGTTACGACCAGGGCAAGGTGCCGGCCATTCCCCTGTTCGCCGCCGTCCCTTTCGGTATGAAGCCCTGGGCCTACACTGCCTGGTATTACTACGGTGGCGGCCACGATATGCTGCAGGAAGTCTACGCCAACAAGGGTTTTGATGTGCATGCGCAGCTGTGCGGTATTATCGGACCGGAGACCGCGGGCTGGTATGCCGAGCCCATCAAGACACTGGAAGACTATAAAGGCCTGAAAATTCGCTTTGCGGGCCTGGGTGGCAAGGTGCTGGAAAAGCTGGGCGCCTCGGTCACCATGATGCCCGGCGGTGAGCTTTACCAGGCACTGGAAAAAGGCACCATCGATGCCACCGAATTCTCCATGCCCGCCATCGACCAGATCCTTGGCTTCAACCAGGTGGTCAAGTACAACCTGTTCCCGGGTTGGCACCAGCAGTTCACCGCCCAGTACATGCTGATCAACAAGGATCAGTGGGACAAGACCACCGACGCACAGAAAGCGCTGGTTGAGGCCTCCTGTACGGCGGCAACAACGCTTGGTCTGGCCGAGGGTGAATACAAGAACGGCAAGGTCCTGGCCGAGTTCCAGGAAAAAGGCGTTCAGGCGGATCAGATCCCCCGTGACGTTCTCAAAGAGCTGCAAGCGGTTACCGAGGAAGTGCTGAAAGAAGAAGCGTCCAGGGATGCCGATTTCAAGCGTGTCTACGAAAGTCAGAACGAGTTCCTGGAAACCTACGAGGTCTGGGATACCCGCGCCTACGTGCCTTCGGACCTGTAAGGTCGGGGCCGCGCCCGAGACACCGGATCGGGTCCGGTGCTCTCTGATCAAGTCTGGATGGCCCTTCGGGGCCATCCTTGTTTCATCATCGGCTTTCTGAGCGAGGAACGGGTTTATGACGGTGTCTGGTAACGACTCACCGCAGCCGGCGCGGCCATCCATGTCCGCCACCGACGAATTCCTTCACCATCACACGGAGCTGCCAACCACCCGGCTCAGCCAGGGCATGGACCGGATGATTGCGGCCATCGGCAAGAGTGCTTCCTGGCTCTGGCTGGTGGTGACCGGTGTGATTATCTATGCCGTGGTTGGCCGCTATGCCTTTGGTCTGGGCTCGGTGACGCTGGAGGAAGTGCAGTGGCATCTGGCGGGTGCCGGCTGGCTGCTGGGACTGGCCTACACGCTGGTGGTGGACGACCACGTCAGGGTGGATGTGATTCATGAGCGTCTGTCTCTCAGAGGCCAGGGCTGGGTGGAACTGTTGGGGCTGTTGTTCCTGCTGTTGCCGTTTCTGGGGCTGGCGATCTACGAGATGGTGCCTTACGCCTACAGCTCCTGGCAGCAGGGCGAAACCAGCCAGGCACCGGCGGGGCTGCCCTACCGCTGGATCCTCAAGGCCGTGCTGGCTGTGGCGTTCATGCTTCTTGCGCTGGGAGCGCTGTCTCGCCTGCTGAAAGTGACTGCCCTGCTTTTTGGCTTTCCGAAGCCGATCCGGACCGGGTCCGGGCATAACAAGAACGAGGATGTGTCCTGATGGAGTTAGAAACCCTGTTTGTGATCGGCATGTTCCTGACTTTCGGGGCACTGCTGATGACCGGTTATCCGGTGGCCTGGGTGTTGGGTGGAACGGCCGTTATCTGGACCCTGGTTGGTGTGGTCGCGGTTGAAAACTTCGGTGCCAATCTCTGGTTTGATTACCCGTCCTCCATGGGGCTCGTACCCGAGCGCATTTGGGACGTGGTAAATAGTGAAACCCTGGTTGCCCTGCCGATGTTCATTTTCATGGGCATCATGCTCGATCAGTCCGGCGTGGCCGAGCGACTGATGAACAGCATGGTCAAGCTGTTCGGGGCGGTACGCGGTGGTTACGCCGTCACGGTGGTGGTGATCGGTGTCTTGCTGGCGGCCACCACCGGCATCATCGGCGCCTCCGTGGTGCTGTTGGGCATGCTGTCGCTGCCGGTAATGATGGAGCACAAGTACGACAAGGGCTTTGCCGTGGGCACGGCGTGCGCCACCGGCACTCTGGGCATCCTGATCCCGCCGTCCATCATGCTGGTGCTGATGGCCGACCGGCTGGCGGTGCCCGAAGCGTCCGTAGGTGATCTGTTTATGGGGGCGTTTCTGCCCGGCCTGCTGCTGGGTGCCATGTATGTAGCTTATGTGATGATCCGCCCGCTGTTTCAGCCCCACATTGCGCCGGTGCCTGAGGGCACTCAGAAAGTGTCCTGGCGCATTGTCTGGGAAGTGGCCAAGGCCGTAGTGCCCACCGCGGCGCTGATTCTGGGGGTGTTAGGGTCGATTTTTGCCGGTGTGGCGACACCCACGGAGGCCTCCGGCGTGGGCGCGCTGGGTGCCCTGCTGCTGGCGCTTATGTCCGGTCGCCTGAGCCTGAAAGTGCTCAACTCCTCGATGCAGCAGACCACTCGCACCGCTGCGTTCATTTTTGCCATCTTTCTGGGCGCTACGGCGTTCTCGGTGGTGCTGCGGGGTCTGGGTGGTGACCAGGTGATCGAGAATGCTTTGCTGGGGTTGCCGTTCGGACCTTACGGTGTGGTACTGACCATTCTGTTTGCGGTGTTCCTGCTGGGCTTCTTCCTGGACTGGGTGGAAATCACGCTGATCATACTGCCGCTGGTGGCTCCGGTGGTGCAGGCCCTCGGATTCGACCTGGTGTGGTTCACCATCCTGTTTGCCATGTGCCTGCAGACTTCATTCCTGACCCCTCCGGTGGGCTTTGCCCTGTTTTACATCAAGGGTGTGGCGCCGCCGGAAATCGACGTGATGGACATCTACAGGGGGGTCGTTCCTTTCATCATCATCCAGTTGGTTGCCCTGGCCATTGTTTTCCTGGTGCCCGAGATTGCGACCTGGCTGCCCAGCGTGGCTTACGACTAAGGAGAGTACAATCATGCGTTTACACAACCGGATAGCCCTGATCACCGGGGCAGGTCGCGGGATCGGCCGCGCCATTGCCGAGCGGTACGGTCGCGAAGGCGCGCGGGTGGCGGTGGCCGACCTCACCCTGGAGAGTGCCCGGCAAGCCGTCGATACCATCGAGCAGGCGGGTGGCACCGCCATGGCGCTGGCCATGGACGTTACCGATGAGCACGCGGTGGAGGCGGGCGTTGCCGCCATTGTGGACCGCTGGGGCGGCCTCGACATTGCCCTGGCCAACGCCGGCGTCCAGCACATCGATCCGCTGCACAAACTGGCGTTTGCGGACTGGAGCAAGGTGATGAGTGTCCACCTGGACGGTGCGTTTCTGGTGACAAGGGCTGCGCTCAAGCAGATGTACGCCGGTGGTGGTGGCACCATGCTGTATATGGGGTCGGTTCACTCCCTGGAAGCCTCGCCATTGAAGGCGCCCTACGTGGCGGCCAAGCACGGCATGCTGGGCCTTTGTCGGGCCGTGGCGAAGGAAGGCGCCGAGCATGGCGTGCGCAGCAATATCATCTGCCCCGGCTTTGTGCGTACCCCGCTGGTGGACAAGCAGATCCCCGAGCAGGCACGGGAACTGGGCATTTCCGAGGACGAGGTCATCAGCAAGGTGATGCTGAAAAATACAGTGGACGGGGAATTCACGACTCTGGAAGATGTAGCGGAACTGGCGGTGCACCTGGCTGCCTTCCCGTCTGCGGCGCTGACCGGCCAATCCATCGTGGTCAGCCACGGCTGGCACATGCAGTAATCATCAGGAGAGACGGATGAGCAACACAGAACAGTCCCCGGTGGTCTGGTCCCCCTCGCAAGACACCCTGAGCCACTGCCGGATGGCGCGCTTCCGCAGCTGGCTGGAAGGCCAGGGCTTCGGGCCTTTTGCCGATTACCATGCCCTGCATCAGTGGTCCATCGACGAGTTGGAGACCTTCTGGGCGAAAGTCTGGCAGTATTGCGGCCTGGTCAGCGATACCCCGGCGGATCAGGTGCTGGGCAGCCGTGCGCTGCCCGGCGCCCAGTGGTTCCCGGGCATGAAAGTGAACTTTGCCGCCAATCTGTTGCGCCTGGCGAACGGCGAACACGCCGACCGTGAAGCGGTGGTTGCCTATTGCGAAACCCGCCCTGTGCTGCGCCGCAGCTACGCCGAGCTGAAAGCGGACGCCGGCGCGCTGGAAGCCTTCCTGCGGGCTAAAGGCATTGAACAGGGCGATCGCGTGGCCGGTGTGGTCACCAACGGCTACGAAGCCCTGGTCGGCATGCTGGCGGCGACCAGCCTCGGTGCCATCTGGAGCTCCGCCTCTCCGGATTTCGGCGTCGGCGCGATTCTCGACCGCTTCGGTCAGATCGAGCCATCGGCACTGATTGTGGTCAACGGTTACGGCTACGGCGGCAAGGTGTTTGCCCGCCAGACCGAGTTCGCCGAGCTGATCGCCGGGCTGCCAACATTGAAGTGCGTGGTCAGTGTCCAGCAGCTGCCGGAGCAAGCGCCCATCCCGGGTGCGCTGGTGACACCCTGGCAAGAGGCCCTCACCTTCGGTGCCGGTTCGGCGCCATCGTTCACGCCGTTGCCGCCTGATCACCCGGTCTACATCCTGTATTCCTCCGGCACCACCGGTAAACCCAAGTGCATCGTGCACGGTGCTGCCGGCCTGCTGGTCAACCACGCCAAGGAACTGATGCTTCATGGCGATGTGGGCCCCGAGGACCGCTTCCTCTATTTCACCACCTGCGGCTGGATGATGTGGAACTGGCAGGCTTCTGCTCTGCTGACCGGCGCGGCGGTGATCACCGTGGACGGCTCCCCCGGCTACCCGGACCTGAACTATTTATGGCAGCTGGTGGCGGACGAGAAGGTCACCCATTACGGCACCAGCGCCCGCTTTATTGCCGGTTGTCGCAAGGCGGAACTGGCACCGGCGCGCACCCTCGACCTCAGCGCCCTGCGCGTGGTGTTCTCCACCGGCTCACCGCTGTTGCCGGAAGACTACGACTGGGTCTACCGCGACGGTGCCCCCAACGCACTGCTGGGGTCAATCGCTGGCGGTACCGACATCTGCGGCTGCTTCGTGGGCGCCACCCCGCTACTACCGGTGCGCCGCGGTGAAATCCAGTGCCGCTTCCTCGGCGTTGACGCCGTAGCCTATGATGAGAGTGGTCAACCAGTCAGCAAAGGCCGGGGTGAACTGGTCTGTCGCCAGCCGCTACCGTCCATGCCGGTGAGCTTCTGGCAGGACCCGGACGACGAGCGCTACCGCGACGCCTACTTCAACACCTTCCCCGGTGTCTGGGCCCACGGCGACTACATTGAATTCACCGAACATGGCGGTGCCATTATCTATGGACGCTCTGACGCCACCCTCAACCCGGGTGGCGTCAGAATTGGCACCGCAGAAATCTACCGTCAGGTGGAAACCGAAGCCGCAGTGAAAGACAGCCTGGTTGTTGGCCGCCAGATCGACGGCGACGTGGAAGTCGTGCTGCTGGTGGTTCCGGCTGACGGCGAGACCCTCGGTGAGGACCTGGTCAAGCGACTGAAAACCCGCATCCGCGAGGGCGCCAGCCCGAGACACGTGCCCCGGCATGTGATTACCGTGCCAGACGTCCCCTACACCCGCAGTGGCAAGAAGGTGGAACTGGCGGTCGCGCGGTTGATCAACGGCTCCGCCCGCAGTGACAACCGCGATGCCATGGCCAACCCGGAAGCGCTGGATCAGATTCGCCAGAGCCTGGCGGAGGCAGGTTTGTTGCCGAAGACATAATCGGAGGGCGCTTCGTCGGATTACGCCTATGGCTAATCCGACCCACGATGTCAGGACGGCGCCCCCTCCCGGGTCTCTCAAGGAGTGCGGGCGGGGGGAATTCCCAAAACAGTCAGGAAAGCCCCGCTTTCCGTTTTGGGTGTTCCCTCCGCCCACACTCCGAGCCACCCGTTCCGAGCCACCCACTCCGAGCCCGCCGGAGAGGCCCCCGTCGCAAAAGTCCGAAAGTTTCGTAAATTCCCGGCAGTTCACCATCCTGTAACAGGTTTTAGCGCATTTTTAGTCCGTTCTTATACTAAGATCGTACCCAGAATCCGCGAAAAAATGGTATCTTACTAGGTCTATCAAAAGTTCCCGTATCAGTCATTGCTCAGGTCGGGCGTTCACAAGACCCCTGACCCTGCCATGGCCGTCCTGAACTCACACATTAGCCTGAGGACGAAAATGACAACATCCAAAGTCAAGATTATCTACACCCTGACCGACGAGGCTCCCGCCCTCGCGACACGGTCCCTTCTTCCCATCCTTGAAACCTACGCCAAGCCGGCCGGCATCGAATTTGAAACCAGTGATATCTCACTGGCGGCACGTATTCTGGCCGGGTTTCCCGACTATCTGGAAGAAGACCAACGGGTGCCGGACGCTCTGGCAGAGCTGGGCGAATACACCAAAGACCCGGACGCCAACATCATCAAGCTGCCGAACATCTCAGCCTCCATCCCGCAGCTGCGGGCGGCCATCAAGGAGCTGAACAGCCAGGGTTACAAGCTTCCCGAGTACAAGGAACACCCTGAGACCGACGAAGAAAAAGAAGCCCAGGCCCGCTACTCCAAAGTTCTCGGCAGCGCCGTCAATCCGGTGCTGCGTGAAGGCAATTCTGATCGTCGTGCCCCGGCCGCGGTCAAGGCGTTTGCCCGCAAATACCCCCATTCCATGGGTGAGTGGAGCCCGGCTTCCCGCACCCACGTGGCGCACATGCGCGGCGGCGATTTCTACTCCAACGAGCAGTCCGTCACCCTCGACAAGGCCACCAACGCCCGTATCGTGTTCGAAAACGCCAAGGGCAAACAGACGGTGCTGAAAGCGGAACTGCCGCTGCTGGAAGGCGAAGTAGTCGACGGCATGTTCATGAGCAAGAAGGCGCTGATCAAGTTCTTCGAGGACGCTCTCGCTGACTGCGAGAAGACCGGTGTCATGTTCTCCCTGCACGTCAAAGCCACCATGATGAAAATCTCCCACCCGATTGTTTTCGGCCACGCGGTGAAGGTTTTCTACCGGGAGCTGTTCGACAAGTATGGTGACCTGTTCAACGAAATCGGTGTGAACCCCAACAACGGCCTGTCGTCGGTGATCGAGAAGATCAAGCAGCTGCCGGAATCCAAGCAGGAACAGATCCAGGAAGACCTGCACGCGTGCTACGAGCACCGTCCGGAAATCGCCATGGTGGATTCGGTCAAGGGCATCACCAACCTGCACGTCCCCAGCGACGTGATTGTGGACGCCTCCATGCCGGCGATGATCCGTAACTCCGGCAAGATGTGGGCCCGCGACGGCAAGCTCAAGGACACCAAGGCGGTGATGCCGGAGTCCACTTACGCCACCATTTACCAGGAAGTGATCAACTTCTGTAAGACCCACGGCGCCTTTGATCCCACCACCATGGGCACGGTGCCGAACGTCGGTCTGATGGCACAGAAAGCGGAGGAGTACGGCTCCCACGACAAGACCTTTGAAATCAAGGAAGACGGCCTGGTACGCGTGATCGCTGAAGACGGCACCGTGCTGACCGAGCACAAGGTCGAGCAGGGTGACATCTGGCGCGCCTGCCAGACCAAGGACCTGCCGATCCGTGACTGGGTCAAGCTGGCGGTCAACCGGGCACGTGCTACCGGCATGCCGGCGCTGTTCTGGCTGGACGACGAGCGTCCCCACGATGCCGAGCTGATCAAGAAGGTCAACACCTACCTGAAAGAGCACGACACCGACGGTCTCGAGATCATGATCAAGTCGCCGGTGCGCGCCATCCGTTGGACCATGGAGCGCCTGATTCGCGGCCTCGATACCATCTCCGTGACCGGTAACGTACTGCGTGACTACCTCACCGACCTGTTCCCGATTCTGGAGCTGGGCACCAGCGCCAAGATGCTGTCCATCGTGCCGCTGCTGAATGGCGGTGGCCTGTACGAGACCGGCGCCGGTGGCTCTGCGCCCAAGCATGTGCAGCAGCTGCTGGAAGAAAACCACCTGCGCTGGGATTCCCTCGGTGAGTTTCTCGCCATTGCGGTGTCGCTGGACGAGCTGGGCGAAAAACACGGTAACGACCGCGCCCGTCTGCTGGGCCAGACCCTGGACAAGGCCACCGAACGCCTGCTCGAGAACAACCAGTCGCCGTCACGGGTGACCGGCGAGCTGGATAACCGCGGTTCCCATTTCCATCTGTCCCGCTATTGGGCGGAAGAGCTGTCGAAGCAGGACAGTGACCAGGAGCTGAAGGCATTCTTCGGCAAGCTGTCCAAGCAGCTGGAGGAGAACAAGGACCAGATCCTTGAAGAAATGAGTGTGATCCAGGGCCATCCGGCGGACATTGGCGGTTATTACCACCCGCCCGCGGACAAGGTGTGCGCCATCATGCAGTCGAGCGAAACCCTGAACCGGATCCTGGCGGACGCCCGTGCGTCAGTGAAGTAATCGTCAGACGGCTATCGAGAGCCGGGCAGCCGCGAGGCTGTCCGGTTTTTTTGTGCCCGGTTTCAGGCCTGCAGTGGGGCAAAGCCGGCGCCGGTCAGCCTTGCCAGGTCCCGCGGCGATAGCTCGATCTCCAGGCCGCGGCGCCCGGCACTGACGAAAACGGTGTCGAATTGCTCCGCCGAGTGGTCAATAAACGTCTTCAGCGGTTTTTTCTGGCCCAACGGGCTGACACCGCCCAGAACATAGCCGGTGCTGCGCTGCACATGCTGCTTGTCGGCCATGGCGGCTTTTTTGCCATGCGCCGCCCGTGCGATCTGTTTCAGATTGAGCATGGCGCTGACCGGCACCACGCCAACCGCCAGTTCCCGACCGTCGATCGCCACGACCAGGGTTTTGAATACCCGGTCTGGGGCAACGCCTAACTTGTCCGCCGCTTCATGACCATACGATGCGCTGCCGGGATCGTGCGGGTATTCGTGCAGGGTGTAGTCGATGCTGGCATTCCGGGCTGCGTTGATAGCCGGTGTCATGGTGAGTTCCCGTTAGTGTGATCCGTGCATGCCTGAAGATTTGCCGCATTTGTTATCAATTGCAACCTGCCCTCGACGAACCCGTGGGGAGTGACTACTTTTCATACAGTGATGTCCCTTTCCCCATTATGAGTCTTCTCTACTCCCCATGACCAGTATCCGGACTGTGGCTGAATGAACACCCTCAAAAACCAGCACACTCCCTTGCTGCGAGCCCTGTGGGTGGTGCTCCTCTATCTCTGTGCAGGGTGGTTGTGGATCACCTTCTGGGACGCCGCGGCCCGCGCCTGGTTTACTGATCCGACAACCCTGACTCAGGTGGAGACCTGGAAAGGTCCGCTGTTTGTGTTGTTTACAACGGCCGTGCTTTTCGTGGTGCTGCTGCGTCAGCTGCAGAAGGACCGACGGCTGCTGCAGCTCCAGCATCGCCAGCGGGAGGCGTTGCGACGGCGAGAGCGGCAGCTCACCGTCCTGATGGACAACCTGCCGGGGATGGCATATTGCTGCCGTTTTGACGAGCACTGGACCATGCTGTTCGTGTCCAGCGGGTGCCGCGACCTGACCGGTTATGAGCCTGAGGAACTGATTGAAAACCGTCTCACCAGCTACGCCAGCCTGATTGACGAGGAGTGCAACGACGGTTTAACCGAGGCGGTTCGGCAGGCGGTGGATCGGGGCGAGCCGTTTGCAGTGGAGTACACCCTTGCCCGCAAGGATGGCAGCCAGATCTGGGTGTGGGAGCGGGGCCGCGGTGTGGAGGATGAGAGCGACGGTGGGATGTTGCTGGAGGGTATTGTGCTGGACATCTCCGGCCGCAAAGCACTGGAAAACGAGCTGGCGGAGCTGGCCACCCGTGACCCGCTCACCGGGCTGTATAACCGGCGGGAAATGACCCGGCTGCTGGATGAGGAAATGACCCGGGCTGCCCGTTACGACCACACAATGGCATTACTCTGGATCGATTTTGATCACTTCAAGGCCATCAACGATTCGTTTGGCCACGCCGCCGGTGACGCGGTACTCAAGAACGTCAGCGATCGGATGCGCAGCGGCATACGCAGTGTGGATGCAATCGGTCGTTTTGGGGGCGAGGAATTTGTTATCCTGCTGCCCGAAATGGGGGAGCAGGAAGCGCTGGAAACCGCTGAGCGTCTGCGCCAGCTGGTCAGTGACCGGCCGGTGCCGCTGGATAGCGGGGCTTCTGCGATGCTGACCATCAGTGTTGGCGTGGCGGTGTTTCCAATCCACGCCCACAGCCCCGGCGCCTTGTGCGCCGTGGCGGACAAGGCCATGTATCGGGCCAAGGAAGCCGGTCGCAACTGCGTGATCATGGCACCGTCGCCGGAACGGGCTCATAATGCCTGATCGCAGCCGTTGGAAAGACTGACAGCGTCGCCACCGCCCTCCGGCCAATGATCCGGCCCTTGCCTACGGCGATCATAAAATAAAAACCGCAACCCGAACCAAAGGTTACCGATGAATCGAATTGCCCGTCGTGCACTGCATACCTGCCCGGTACCGAAAGACCTGTCTGCCATTACCTATCGCGATGCCGCCGGTGAAAACCCCGAGGCTGCAGGGGTTTCCACCCAGGCCACGGACGCGATTTGGCAGGGCGTGGAGAGGCTGTACCGCACCGGTGTGCACCCGGGTATCCAGCTGTCGGTGCGACACCGGGGCGAGCAGATTCTGCACCGTGCCATCGGACATGCCAGTGGCAACGGCCCCCACGATCCGCCCAACGCGGTCAAGGTGCCAATGACCACAGACACCCCGATCTGCTACTTCTCGGCATCCAAGGCGGTCACCGCACTGCTGATGCACATACTGGCGGAGCAGGGGCTGATCAATCTGAGTGATCCGGTGTCCTACTATTGCCCGGAATTCGCCGCAGCCGGCAAGCGCACCATCACCATTCATCAGATTCTGTCCCATCGCGGCGGCATTCCGGGGATTCCCCGGGAAACCCCCATTGATGTGCTCTGGGACCGTGACGAAATCTGGCGGGTGTTGTGTGCCGCCAAACCGGTCGAAGTGGATGGCGCCAAGGTGGCGTATCACGCCATCACCGGTGGTTTTGTATTGCAGCGGGTGCTGGAAAAAGTCACCGGCGACACCATTGAGAACTTCCTCGACATCCACCTGCGCCAGCCCATGGGCATGCGCTGGTTCACCTACGGTATTGCGACGGATCAGCTCAACGAACTGGCCAGTAACTACGCCTCGGGGCCTACCCCACGATTCCCGGTATCCTGGATTGTAAACCGCGCGCTGGGTGGCGACATTCGTACCGTGGAGCAGGTGGTGAACGATTCGCGGTTCCAGGAAGCGGTCATTCCTGCGGGTAATCTGTGCGGTACCGCCGAGGAAATCGGCCGCTTTTTCCAGATGATGCTCAATGGCGGGGTCTGGAACGGCAAGCGCATCTGCAGTGAGCTGACGGTGCGCCGGTCCATCCAGCAATTCGGCTCCTTGCAGATTGACCGCACCATGATGGTGCCCATGCGTTTCAGTGCCGGGATGATGCTGGGGGGCAACCCCTTCGGCTTGTGGGGTCAACAGAGCCGCTACGCCTTTGGTCACATCGGTCTGATCAACAAGCTGTGCTGGGCCGATCCCGCGCGGGACATTTCCGTCAGTCTGTTGAACACTGGTATCCCGATTGTGGGCCACCATCTGCCGGCGCTGGCGAAGTTTGTCTACACCGTGTGCGACCGTTTGCCGCTGATCCCGGAAAGCCAGCGGCCTCTGATCGCCGCCTGAAGCGCCTTCAGAGCGTGCGCAGCTGGTCTTCCAGTATACCCAGCACCGAAGACAGGATGTCGCGGAAATCCGTCAGGGTCTGGGTACGCTGGATGACATCTTCCCGGCTTTCATCAAGCCGTTCCAGCTTGGGCACGACACGGCGGATTCCCTCGGTGATCACCTCGTAGGGATAGTGGTGGTCCATCACGCTGAGCTTGTTCATTTCCGCCACTTCCTGGCTGAAGATGCTGATGATGTCATACAGCATGTCCTTGTGCTCAATACTGCTGGCTTCCCAGTAAGCGTCATCAAGCAGTTCAAGTAGTGAAAGGTATTCCCGCAGTGTGTCGGCAACAGAAGTCTGGCTCATGGGGTTGCTCGTCCATTTGAAATGTCGGTGCGTAGTGAGAGCAACTATAGCAGGAGATGTTTGCGCTGTTTCTGCCGGGGCCACGGTGTGCTTACAAAAATATGAAACTCTATTCATTTTTATTGAGTTCTGTCAGACAGTCATGCAGAATCCCGGGGCGTATCACGGACATACCACACTCAACGGAAGAGAAGCGTGATGGACAAGCACTCACACACGGCGACCGATCCGGATCGTCAGCGCGCGGTCAACCTTGACCACCATGACAGCGTGCGCTCCCACGTGCGGGAGCAGGTGAGCTCGGAAGTTGAGCGCCTGGAACGTCGTATCGAAACCCTCCGCCTGACCCGGGCCCCCCACGCTGCGATTATGATCTCCGCCTATCAACGGGTGCTGGACCGCAAGCGAGGTTTCCTGCAGAACTGGGATTTACGCGACAGCGGTTACTGACGCCCTGCAATGGCCACCGTGTTGTAGCGGACGGCCTCCTCACCATTTTGCTGGTTACCACAATGCTGCGGATTCGCCGTGCGCCCACCGTCCTCCTCGATCGTGGGTGGTTCGTCGGTTGAGGTGAATATCCTGACCGTCGCCTCGCCGTAGGTCAGCACCGCTTTGACACAATCCGGCTCTTCACCATTGATCACCAGTTCTTCTGCAGCGGTCAACGTCAATGTATCCCGCTGCGTGCCGATAAATTCCTGAAGAAACTCCGCATTGCCCAGAGTGCGACCGGTGTAACTGGTGGCCGAGAACTCCGGCTGATTGAAACCGCTGGTGCCGAACGTGCGGGTGTCGTAGCGACCACTCCAGGAGGCGCTGGCCACTTCCGCGGGGTCGGTTTCGCCGTCAGCCGGTGGGCGGGCCACAAACTGGGTGGCGCGAAACACTTTTTTCAATGTGGGGTTGTAGGTCCAGTCCAGCATGACGTAGATCCAGGTGCTATCGGCCGCGGAGGCTGTGGTGTCCGGGCCGGTTTCGGTAAAGCGGACCAGGGCCTCATTGGCAGGCGTGTTGTAGCTGGCGGCTTCATCGTCTTCGATGCTGTCCCGCATCAGCCGCCGACCCTCGTTGAAGTTATCCACCGCGCCGGCGGCAATCACCTCGTTGATTAGATCCAGCGGGTTGCGTACGGCGGTGTAGTCGCTGCTGTCCTCGTTCGGGATGGTGCCCAGAAAGGCATCCAGGTGTGCGCGTAACGCCATGGCGCTGCCGTTATCCGCGCCTTCATCGACCGGTTCGATGCCACGGTAGAAATCCCGAAAGGCGGTGCGTTGCAGGGTGGACGCCAGCCCTTCGGTGTCCTGCAGTCGGAAGGTTTCCAGTGGCAGGTCGACGTCGGTAGCCGGGTTCAGGTAGCCACTGTCGCTGGAGCTGTCCGGGCCACACCCTGCGAGAATGAAACCGGTCATGGAGATGGCGGCGAATAGGCAGGAATGTCTCATTAAGGAAGGCCCCGGGATGCGAAAATCGTGTGTAACGGCTAAAGTGACGGACTGCGGTGCGGAAATATTCCGCGCCGGACTGACTGCTGACAATAAAGCATAAGGCAGGCGTCTACCCTCGCGGAGATCACATTTTGCAGCAATGGCAATCCCTGAGTCGCCGGAGCGTTCTGGCCATCCTGGTGCTGCTGGCATTGACCCTGCCGGGGCTGGCATCAGCCAGCAAACAGTGCCACGACGGGCATATCGTGTTGAACAGCGCCACCACCAGTGTCCGCGATCTGGGCAGTTGCATCTGGTACCTCGAGGACCCTGATCACAGCCTGGGCTTCAACGATGTCGTGGGGGAAGCCGACCACGGCTTTACCCGTCACAACGGCGGGGTTCTCAACTTCGGTTACACTCAATCCGCCTACTGGGCGCGATTCGATCTGCGTGTGGGTGCCGGTGCGGCCTTGTCGGACTGGATCCTCGAACTGGCCCTGCCGCTGGTTGATGAGGTGGTGCTGTACGTGGTGCAGGATGGCGAATTGCTGGAACAGCGCCGGGCCGGCTACGAGGGCGACTGGTCTTCCCGCGACCTTGCCGTGCCTAATCCGACCTTCCGCCTGTCGCTGGAAACCGGCGCGCCGGTTCGTATCTATCTGCGCATCACCAACACCAATACGTTCCGCCTGCCGATCACGCTCTGGCACCCGGACAGTTACATCGAGAAGGTGTCCGTTGACGAGGTCATGCGGGGCATTCTTCTCGGCAGCATTCTGGCGATCTTCGCCTACAATCTGTTCGTCGCGGTGTCGGTACGGGAACGCAGCAACATCTACTATGTGCTGTATCTGATCTCCGCCGTTGTCTTTATTGCCACCGAGCAGGTCCACGGCACTCAGCTGTTTGACGAGCGGCCCGCGTTCCTGAACAAGGAATATCTCCATTTCCAGATCATGACGACCTGGTTCTGGGGCCTGCTGATGGCGCGCTCGTTGCTGGAAACCCGTCAGCGTGCGCCGGATCTGGACCAGGTCATCCGCCTGTGTCTGTACTCCGTGGTACTGACCTTCGTGCTGTCACTTTTCCTGCCTTACCATGTGGCCATGGAGTGGATCGTGCTGGGCTCCATTGTGCTCAGTGCACTGATGATTCTGGTCAGCTACCTGTCGTGGCGTTATTACAACCCGGCGGCACGTTCCTATTTCTTTGCCTGGACCCTGGCGTTGGTGGGTTTTGGCATCTACGCCCTGACGGTAATGGGGTATCTGCCGGTGAACATGTTCACCTCCTATTCGCCGCAATTCGGCCTGACTGCGCAGATTATCCTGTTTTCCTTCGCGCTCGCTGATCGTATCAAGCAGGTGCAGGGTGAAGCCCTGGGCTGGAGCCAGCGTGCGCTGGCTAACCTGCGCCGCTACCAGTCGTTGTTCGACAACGCCATCGAGGGGGTTTTCCAGATGTCTCTGGACCGGCGGTTTGTCACCGCAAACCCGGCCATGGCCCAGTTGATGGGCTATCACAGCAGCCGCGAACTGCTGGATGAGAATCCCGATGTGCTGGATACCTGCTTTGCGGATGAGCGTGTACGCCGGCGTGTGGTGGAACAGCTGGAAACCCGGGGCACGGTAAAAGGTATCGAGGCCCGCTACCGGACACATGCCGGTGACGAGCGTTGGGCCACCATCTCGCTGCACACAGTGTATGACAATGATGGTGTGCCCACCCACCTGGAAGGCACCTGCATTGATGCCACCGAGCGCCATCAGCGCCAGCACATCGAGCGTGAACGGGAGCAGGAGCGCCTGGAGAAAGAGTTGGCCCGCAATTCGGCAGAAGCCAAAAGCCAGTTCCTGGCCAACATGAGCCACGAAATCCGCACTCCGCTGGCCGCCGTCATCGGTTACGGCGAGACCCTGCTGGAGCCCGATCTGAGCGAACAGGAGAAGCGCAGCAGTGCGGAAACCGTGGTACGCAGCGGGCGTCACCTGCTGGATCTGGTGAACGACATCCTGGATCACTCCAAGATCGACGCCAACAAGCTGGATGTGGACATCGTGACCGTCAATCTGCCGGAACTGCTGGACGAAATTCGCGCCTTCTTCGCCCCCCGGGCGAGGGAGAAAGGCCTCGAATTCGCCATTCGCTGCGATTACCCGCTACCGGAGACGCTGCGCACCGATCCGACCCGCTTCAGACAGATCATCATCAACCTGTGTGGAAATGCGCTGAAATTCACCGAAAAAGGCTCGATTTCCCTGGAGGTCAGGTGTGATCAGACGCGCGAGCAACTGGTGGCCCGGGTGGTGGATACCGGTATTGGCATGAAGCCGGAGCAACTGGGCCGGCTGTTCGATCCTTTTGCCCAGGGCAGTGCGGCGATAGCCCGCCAGTACGGTGGCACCGGCCTGGGGCTGAGCATTTCCCGACGGCTGGCGGAACTGCTGGGCGGCGACATTGCCGTTAGCAGCACTTACGGTGAGGGCAGTGAATTCGAACTGAGGATCAACACCGGTGCCCTCGATGGCGTGCATTTCCTGCGGGATGCGTCGGAACTGAGCCAGCGTCGACGCACACTGCCCATGGTGGTGGCGCCGCAACTGGCCGGTCGGATCCTGTGCGCCGAAGACAACGAAGTGAACCGGCGGCTGGTATCGCTGCTGGTGAGTCGAACGGGCGCTGATATCGTCCATGTGGGTAACGGGGCGGAGGCTCTGGAAGCAGCCATTCGCGAGCCCTTCGATCTGATTCTGATGGATATCCAGATGCCGGTCATGAACGGCCGCGATGCCACCGCCGCGCTGCGGGAAGCGGGCATCAACACCCCGGTGATCGCGCTGACCGCGAACGTGATGACCGAGGACATTGCCGACTATCGCCTGGCCGGCTGCAATGAGCACCTGGCCAAGCCCATTGACAAGCAGCGATTCTATGAAGTGCTGGCCCGGTACCTGAGAGTCCAGCCGGATCAGGGCGTTGGGGCTAACCGCCGGTACCATGGCACAGCCCTGGTGGCCGAAGATAACGACGACAACCGGCAACTGGTGGAGCGGATGTTGCGCCGTCGCGGGCTGGAGGTGGTCGCCGTGACCAGCGGTGATGAGGCCGTGCGGGCGGCGCTGTCGGAGTCGGTGGATCTGGTGCTGATGGATCGCCATATGCCCGGGCTGGACGGAGTCGAGGCGACCCGACTGCTGCGGCAGACCGGGTTCAGACGCCCCATCGTGGCGTTTACCGCGGGCGATCAGCGGGAGATCGAGGCATTGCAGGCGGCCGGGTGCGACGCCGTGCTCAACAAGCCGATGGACACCGACCATCTGCTGGCCCTGCTGGAGCGGACGCTGGGCCGCCATGATGGTGCCTCCGGGACAACCGATTCGAATCCGGATGACGGCCTGCGGAAGCTGGTAAATCAGTTCCTGTCGGGCCTGCCGGGGCGACAGCACGCCATGCACCAGGCACTGAGGGCGCACGATGTGGCCAGCCTTCGGGGTGAGGCCCACCAGATCAAAGGCACGGCCGGGGCCATGGGTTACCCGGCGATGACCCGGCAGGCCGGGGCACTTGAGGCCAATCTTAAAACCGGTGATCCGGACTGGGAACGGATTCGCAGCGACCTGGCCGGGCTCGATGCGATGATTGGCCGCGCCCTGGCAAGCCCGGAAGAGCGCACATGATCCGACAGCGGACACGACAGAACCACGGGATAACGTACGATGAGTGACAATCAGCAGCACGGCGAACAATACTCACTGAGCATGATGTACGGGACCTACGCCGACATTCTGTTCGTTCTTTTTCCGTTTCTGGTGATGACCATGCAACGGCTCTGGGACGGGAATCTGGCGGACATACTGATGCGCCCGGATCTCAGCATCGCCGCCGCCATTCTGGCCGGGCTGGCCATTGGTAAGTTTGTACTGGGGCTGGTGACCAACCGGGACCTGGGGCGCTACAAGGAACGCATTGTGTTTTTCATTGCGCTGACCCTGTTCGTGGTACTGGGCCCTGCCATCATCCTGATGCTCAGTATTGTTGGTAGCGACGACGTGCCGGGGTTCGTGGCGTTTGTGCAGCCGGTTCTGCTGATCATTGCCATCTCGCTTTACACCACAGCAGTCAGCATCAGCAACATTTTGACGCGCCAGGGCATGAGCGGAGAAGCTGCGCGCGGCCTTCATGGTGGTGACGGCGATCATGCACCGGTACGGAACGAGCCCCTCGCGATTCCGCGCCGCTCTGGCGGTGACACGGTCTGACTGAATACGCAAAGAACAGGAGAGAATCGATGAACGATCTCAGGGTGTTGGTGGTTGAAGACGAGCCGGTGATGCGTGAGAACCTGGTGCAGATGTTATTCATGGCCGGTGCCACGGGTGTGGAATCGGCAAAGGATGCGGCGGGTGCGCGGGCGGCCTATGATGCCAACGAGTTCCAGATTGTGCTGCTGGATATCGGCCTGCCGGATGGAAACGGCCATGACCTGATGCTGGAATTCAAGCGCCTCAAGGAAAGTCAGCACATTGTGCTGGTGACGGCCGACGACTCCATTGACAGCATTCAGAAGGCCATCAGTGCCGGTGCCAACGGTTATGTGGTGAAACCCTATTCCCAGGAAAAGATCCACGATGTGGTGAACAACTACGCCATGGTCCACAGTGGCGATCTGGCGATGCAGGGCCTGAACCGTCCCCATTGAACGGTACAGGCCCGGTATAGCGGCCGATCCGATCAGGCGACCTGACGGGCAATCCAAGAGTCATAGCGGGCGGCCAGCGCCCGTACATAGCGTGCTTCCGCACCTTCCAGCCGGGACAGCACGCCATTGAATATCCAGCCCCGCTCATACAGACCGAGCACCCGCTGTTCGTCATCGAGATTGACCCGCTGATTCAGTTTTTTGCAGATGGCATCCAGCAGCGGCAGCTTCTCGGGGCGCCTGATGGGGCCATGCTGAGTGCCGGCTGGCTTGTGTGCTGCACGTGTCGGTGGATGTCTTCTCATGATGTTCTCCTTGTCGTTTTGCGGCTGCAAAAACAAAAAACCCCGGTGCTGGAGCAACCGGGGTCTGACGGAGAGGCTGGCCCGGTCGCTCGAATGGCTCCCGGGACTGACCGAAAGCCGTTAGCTGTCTTTCACCATGACGAGAACACACTGGCGTGCGAGAGGGCCCGCGCCGGTGTGAACAAAAGCATGTCGGATAATCTGTTGCATGGTGTCTGGCTCTTTGCCGGCGGTGCCGATGGCACGTTCAGGCCGGGTTATGGGTTTCGGTACGGTTAACAGTGTATCGGGTGCAGGGCGGTTTGCAAGGGCGAAAGCGCTTCGGCAAACCCGTACAGACCGGGTTGTGAAAAGCCGAGACAATAGTGACTGTCACGTGTTTTTACGTTGTGCAATCCAGGGTGTCTGTGACCTCTTTTTCCGGACATCCCATGGATCTCTCCTTTCGACGCAGCCCCTCGGGGCTGCGTTTTTTTTGGCCCGCAGGAAATTCCGTTCACATGTTTTGGTCGAGATGGTTCTGATTGCCGGTCAGGCCTGGCGACTGTGGCCGGGGGGTGAGTCCAGACGGTCCGCGTTCAGATTGATCTGCTGCCAGGTGTGGTGCAGGATCAGTGCGTCATTGGCGGCGCGATGCACGGGTAACCCCAGTTCGCGAATCACCTCCTGACGCAGGGCGGACCAGTGACGGACCTGAACCGGGTTCAGCAGCATGGAAATGGACTCAAGCTGGAACGTTGGCACAATACCGGACACCCGGAACAATCGGTGCAGCCAGAAGCTGTCAAAAGTCCAGGCGTCACAGAACACCTGATCCGGTAGCAGTTCGTTCAATTGCCGGGCCACGTCGGAAATGTGGGTGCCTTCGGTTTCGAGCGTGCTGCGGTCGATGCCGTGAATCTGCTCGGCGCTGTCTGACCAGTCCTGCCAGAGCACGTGGGGGCGGATCAACCAGCTGTGCAGCTGTCCGTCAGGCAGGCAGATACCTACCTCGATCGGGTAACTGGCAATGAGATCAAGGCTGGAGGCCTCGAAATCAATGAAGGCTGGATTGAGGTCAGAATTCATTCGTCCCGGTTTTTATTGATGTATCGAACGCCAAGTTTACCCGCCCCGCTGTCCCGACGCGAACCCATCGTGTGATTCCACTGTTACAATATGCTCATCGAATATAAAAACCCGATGACAACGAGACGCTTGCCGGGTGCCTTTCTGAAAAAATGGGAAATATGGAAAAGCCGATGTCTGAAACCGTAGTTGTTATCTATTCCGGAGGGATGGATTCGTTCACGCTGGTGCACCTGGCTCGTGCCCGTGGCCATCGGGTTCACGCCCTGTCGTTTGACTACGGCCAGCGCCACGTCCGTGAGCTTGAGTGCGCTCGCGACGTCTGCGCGCGGGCGGGCATCCCTCATCAGGTGCTGGACATCCGGGCGTTGAGTACTGTGATGGCCGGGTCCGCGCTGACCTCGGAGGTGGCGGTACCGGAAGGTCACTACGCCGAGGATTCCATGAAGGCGACGGTGGTGCCCAACCGCAATATGATCCTGTTATCGCTGGCCACCGGCTACGCGGTCACCGCCGGTGCCAATGCCGTCTGGTACGGCGCCCACGGCGGCGACCACGCCATCTATCCCGATTGCCGACCGGAATTTGTTGAAAAAATGGACGCGGTTTGCCGTGTCGCCAATTATCAGCCAGTGGCGATTGAGGCGCCGTTCATGGCCATGGACAAGTCCGCCATCCTCACCGAGGGCCTGAAGCTGAATCTGGATTACAGCCAGACCTGGACCTGCTACAACGGCCGTGAACGGGCCTGCGGCGTCTGCGGTTCCTGCGTGGAACGGCAAGAGGCGTTTGCCGCCCATGGTCTGACCGATCCACTTCCCTACGAGGAGCGCGGTTGATGTATCGGGTCAAGGAGGCGTTCTACACCCTTCAGGGCGAAGGTGCCCAGGCTGGTCGCGCTGCCGTGTTCTGCCGCTTCAGCAAATGCAATCTGTGGACCGGGCGGGAAAAGGACCGGGCGCTGGCGGTGTGCGATTTCTGCGACACCGACTTTGTCGGCACCGATGGCCAGAACGGTGGGCGCTTTGAAACCGCAGACGCGCTGGCGGACCATATCCGCAGTCTCTGGCCGGATGCACCCGGACGCCCGTATGTGGTGTGCACCGGGGGTGAGCCGCTGTTGCAGTTGGACGAGCCGTTGATCGAGGCGTTTCACCGCCGCGGTTTCGAGGTGGGGGTGGAGACCAACGGAACCTTGCCGGCCCCGCAGGGCATCGACTGGCTGTGCGTCAGCCCGAAGGCCGATGCGCCGGTGGTGATCGAACGCTGTGATGAGCTGAAACTGGTCTATCCCCAGCCCAAGGCCATGCCAGAGCGTTTCCAGAATCTCGCTGCCAGCCACTATTTCCTGTCGCCGATGGCTTCGCCGTCGGCGCCGGAGAGCGGTCCGGACGCGATAAAGCAGAGCAATACCCGGAAGGCGACGAACTATTGCCTGGCCAATCCGCGCTGGCGACTGACCCTGCAGATGCACAAGATCATCGGCATCGACTAGTCACCTCACCAGGCGCCGGTGTGTCAGGCGCTTGCACGCACGGAGTGCAGGCGTGATTTCAGTGCGGGTTGCAGGGACTGGCTGCGATAATGGCTCGGGCTGGTGCCGGTCCAGCGTTTGAACGCCCGGGTGAAGTTGGCGGCGTCGGCGTAACCCAGCGCGTCGGCAATCTGGCTCAGGTTCATGCCAGTGTTTTTCAGCAGTTCCCCTGCCCGTTGCAGTCTCACGTGGTCCACCAGATTCTGGAAGCTGGCGCTCTCTTCCTGCAGCCGCCGTTTCAGCGTGCGTTCAGATACGAACAGGGTGGCGGCCACCCGGGCCAATTTGGGCGGGAACGGATGGCTGGTCTCGATTACCCGGCGCACCCGGCAGGCAAAGCCGGCGTCTTCGGTCAGCTGTTTCAGCGCCTCTTCGCACTTCGCCCGTGACGAGGCAGCCAGTTGGGCATCGCTGAAGCGAACCGGCAGTGACAGCTGGGAACGCGGAATGACCAGTGCATCCTCTGCGGAGTCATAACGTACCGGCACCGGAATATGCTGGCGGAAACGCTGAAAGTAGGCCGGTTCAGCACCACGCCGCAGAATGGCGGAGCCGGGCACCGGTGTGCCTGTCAGCTGCGCCCCCATGGACACGCAGCCGAACAGCATGGCGTCCATGATGAAGCCCTGCAGCGGCCCGAGATCCACGCCGCAGGCGACATTGAACAGTACGTTGTCGCCCTCTTGCCGCCGGCTGACTTTCAGGTGCGGGGCACGCAGAGTGAGGTAGCGGGTCATCAGTTCCAGGGCTTCGTCCAGCGAACGGCTACTCATCACCGCGGTGCCGAGGGCGCCGTGCAGAGGCAGTTTCAGTTCCCGGGCCAGCATGATGCCGAGCCCCGGTTCACCACTTTCAATGATGGCGCGGGTCACAAACTCGCTGGCCTGGGCCTGGCTGACGCGCAGGTCGGTGGATTTCAGGCGAGCCGGATCAAGACCCACCCGCAGCAGCAGTGCCCGCTCGTCCACCCCGATGGTGTTCAGCAGTTCCGCCAGCAAATGCAGGTATATGGCCGGCATGCCCAGATCTTGAACGGTCGATACTGAGGCGCGCATGGTTTTTCCTCGTTATATTCTGTTCTTGTTATGTAAGGGAATCACTTCTTGACCAGATTATGACCGCTCCCGTGGTCTGGCCCCATGACTTCGCTGACGGGTCAAGAGGCCATGGGGGCCAATCACTGCTGATGACGTTGAATAAATCCGGCAAGCGTGGCCGCCGAACGGCCGGGGTTTTCCAGCATCGGCAGGTGGCCAACGCCGCGGAATACGTGAATGTCGGCGCCTGGCGTGGCGGTGCGGAACCAGTCAACACAACGGGTGGGCGTGATCACGTCGCGGTCGCCCCACTGCACCTGCAGCGGTGGTGTGCTGTCACCGAGATAACGGGCGGGCGCCAGCGCATCCGCCACCATGTCATCGAATATGTGGCGCAGGGCCTGACTACGCTGCAGCAGATCCGGACCCAGCAGGCCGGTCATCGCCAGCCCCATGACCGTGGGCTTGCCATTGCCGACGCTGTTGAACATCCGGTACACGCCAGACCAGTCACGGGGAATCAGAATGTCGTCGCGGTCGGACTCGAACGGTGCATCGATATCCACACCATCATGCTCTGGAATCCCGGCACTGTTCAGCAGGGTGACCGAGCGCGGTGCCGGCTCCATGCGATGGGCGAGTACCGCCGCGATGGCACCGCCCATGGAACTGCCGGCCAGGTGGATGTTGTCTGTGGGGAAGGTGTCGAGCCAATCCCGCAGCCGCAGGGCCTGCGCTTCGTAACGATAGCTGGCGCCGGGATGATACTCGCTCTCACCGAGGCCGGGAACGTCAGGCACCAGGAGGTGCCAGTGGCGGGGCAGCTTCTGCAACCAGAAGGCCCAGTTCTCTTTCATGGCGGCAAAGCCATGAATCAGCACCACGGTGGGAGTCGACGACGACGGTTTGCCCCGCTCCAGGTACACCATGCGATGGCCATCGATCTGTACTTCCTTTCTTTTCGCCTGCACTAACCAGCGCTGTCCAGTTCGTGCCAGGGGCCATAAATTCGGGGTGGGTACCTTCATGGGATGTGTCCGCAGTCATAGAGTGGTACCAGTGTACCGTTATGCCGAACGTGGGCGATGGCTTTGCCGCCAGCGAATGGCGGCATCCGAGCAACAGATCGAGGGTGGTCAGAGTGCGAAATCGATGATCAGCGGGTTGTGGTCAGAGGCACGCCAGGGCTCGGAAGCGGTGGTTCGTTGGCGGTAGTCCAGCGCGGCGGGTTCCTCTGCGTTGATCGCCCATGCCTGGGCATGAACGACCCGCGGCACAAGGGTGTCTGATGCCAGCGCATAATCCAGGCTGCCCTTTCGTCCTTTATAGCGGTAGGTGGTCTGGGGGCAGTGGTTAGCCGAGCAGGGATAAAACCGGTGAATCAGGCTGCGGAAGCCGGCCTCCCGCAGCACGTCGACCGGGGTTTCCCGGGCGTAGCTGTTGAGGTCGCCGGTAATCAACGTGCCGGCTACCGTGCTGGTGTCGGAAAACGAGCGGGCCCAGTCGACGAGTGCGCGCGCCGCGCGCTCGCGGCTGTGGCTGAAGCAGCCTTGCCCATCCTGTTGGTCGCGATCCGGTCCGATGGCGCCACGGCAGGCTTTGGACTTCAGATGCGGCACGATGATTCTCACGCCCTGAGGGCGATCCAGTGGTCGCAGAATCTGGGCCAGAGGTGGTCGTCCCTGCCGTGCGAAGACGCTGGAGGTCAGCCGTGATGGGGCGCCGACCGTTGCCACCCGGTCACGCCGATAGAGCAGTGCCGTGCGGATGGCATCGTTGCCGGCGGATTCGTCTCCGCGCACATGGCGCCACTCCGGCCCCAGGGCGCGTGCCAGGCTGGCGACGGCGCTGTGCTCGCCGTCGCCATCATTCTCCACTTCGGCCACAGCAATGACGTCGGGGTCCGGCGCGCTCAGGGCGGCAACCAGCCGGCGGGTCTGGCGCTGGAACTGGGCGACCGTGGCGGCGCCCCTGGCGGTCGGGAAGTCGCCGCCACGGCCATCGCCATTGAAATAGTTCTCAAGGTTGAGGGTGATCACCCGCAAGGTGACGTCAGGATCACGGGAAGGCACCGTCGGGCGAGGGTGCGTGCTGTGGAATTCCGGGGTGACCGCGGGTTGCAGTCGCCAGGCACCGAAACGGAAATCAAGAACACCCTCCAGTCCGCTCACGGTGTCGCCGGTTCTGACGGTGTTGGCCATCGACAGGGCCGGGGCGGGCCAGGGCACTGGAACGGGATGACGTACACCGTGGTTGTCATCCAGTACCAGGCGCTGTTGCTGTTGCTGCTGCTCCAGCCGATAAGCCTCAGGGCCGGGTGGCAGAATCTCGGTAGGCACGGGCTGGGGCGCCGCCGCGAGCGTCAGCTCGCCATAGCGGGCCAGGTGATAGCTGTCGATGACGGTCAGGGGCTGAAGGATCCGTACACGCATGTTTTCGAGCGCTTCGGGAGATGACTGTCCGTCCGGCCACGGCAGCTCCACCGATACCGGTTCGGGCAGCCGGGATGGACCGCAGTCCTGCAGGTAGTCGACATCGGTTAGCTCGGTGAGGCTGTGGAACTCCTTGACCCGTCCGCGTACCCGGATCCGATGTCCGGGTTGGCCGGCACGGTGACCGGTATGGATGAACAGGGCCTCGGAAGTTAATGGGTTGTTGTCGGTATCGCCGTCGGCCTGTTGCAGATAAAACCCGCGAAACCCGCCCTTGTGGCGTGAATCGAGCGTGAGTATGCCCTCGACAGTCACCTGCTCACCCGCCAGATGGGAGCGGTCGCCACTGCCCTGGACCTGGTGGATAGCGGTGGCCGGCGCGCCGCAGTCGTCAGCCATCGTGCTGGCCGGGATTGTCATCCCGGCCAGCACGCTGGCGACGATTACAGGGGTCCGTGGGGGGGTGTTATTGATCACTCGCTGAGTCTAGCAAAATCCCGCAACGGCTTTTACCGATTTCTGGAGGTGGGGATTGCTGAGCTGCACCTGTTCCGGGTTGGCCAGTTCCAGCTGCTGAACCAGCGGGTCCGGGTGGGGGGTGTCGACGGCGATACCGAGTCGGGACAGCAGGTATGGCGCCAACGCAGCCCGGGTCCGGATTTCAAGCCGGTGGTCTGTCATGCCGTAATCGGTGGCGATGATGTCCCGGCATTCACGGCTCAGCCGGCTGTCCGGGGTCAGCACCAGCGTCACTTCCTGATTCCAGTCGTCGTCCAGGTGAACGCTGTGGCGGGCGCGCTGACGCACCGCCTCCGGTTTGCCGCGGAATCGGCTCAGGGCAAAATCGCTGAAGGTGCCGGTGGTGTCACACCAGGCACGCAGGTACCAGTTGCGGCCCACGCACACCAGTGTATGCGGTTCCAGCACCCGTTGGGTGGTGGCCGGTTGTGCCAGCGATGCGTAACCGGTACGCAATTGTCGGCCGTGGCGTGTGGCGGTGACCACCGCCCGCATCACATCCGGTTCCACCACGCGGTGTGGCCCCTGCACAACGGTGCTGTCGGGCAGGCTGATGTTCAGTGACTCGAACGTATCGCTCAGGTGTTCCTGGCGGGCAAGCAGATCCAGATACTCGCTTGCCTGACCGCGGGTCACCACGGGGCGGAAGTTGGTTGCCGGCACATAGCCTTTCAGGTGCCGGTCGTACACCAGGTTGTCGGGCGCAAGCTCCCGCAGATAGGTGTTGATGTCCTTGGAGGCTTGCTGCCGACCGATGCCAAAACTGTGGCAAATGTGGTTGGTTGTCAGCCGGCCTTCCCACAGGGCAATAATTTCGATCAGGCGGTAGCGAAGCAACAGATCCCACCGGATGGGCCAGTCCGTCTTTTTCATAACAGGCGCTCACGGGTTTAATGAATAACTTCAATAATGTTAACCGCTCCTTCCGGACCCGTCTGTTACGTCACCTTAATGTGAAAAAATGTTAAATCCGGTCATGCCGGGCGCGCCAGCGCGATGACACGACGCGATTTTCAGTCCCGCGAACGACTGCGGGAAGTGCGTAGTGGTGTGCTCCGCAAAGGGCTGATTTAATGCGCGGTCGGCAAACTCCGGCTCCTGCTGCTATGTTTTGTCAAAACCCATTTTGTCCCAATTATTGAACCCTTTCAGTTCAAGTCCGGAGCCCAGCAATGACCCGCATGGTCACATCCCTTTCTGCGTTAATTCTTAGTATTGTTTTGCTGGTCAGTGGCAACGCGTTCCTGATGACCCTGCTGGGGATCCGCCTGAGCATTGAGTCTGTGCCACCGGATGTCATCGGTTGGGTGCTGGTGTGCTACTCCATCGGTTTCGTGCTGGGTACCCTGTACGTGCAGAAAATTATTACCCGGGTCGGGCATATTCGCGCCTTTGCGGTCTTTGCTGCGGTTGCTGCGGTCGCGTCGTTGATGTATCCGATGGCGGTGTCGATGGTCTTCTGGGCGTTTTTACGGGCAGTGTCCGGTTTCAGTATCGCCGGCGTGCTGGTGGTGATCGAAAGCTGGTTCAGCAGTCGCGCTACCAATGCCAACCGGGGGGCGCTGTTTGCGGTGTACCAGATCGTATTCTACCTGTCGGCCGCCGGCGGACAGCTGGTGGTCAATATCGGTGATCCGTCCAATTTCATGCCGTTTTCCATTGCCGCCATGCTGCTGGTGCTGGCACTGATCCCCCTGTCGCTCACCCGGATGGAGGCACCGCTGATAGAGCAGGCGGAACGCCTGTCGTTTTTCACGCTGGCGCGGGAGTCGTTCACCGGCGTATCCGGCGCGTTGATCTGTGGTGTTCTGATCGGCTCCTTCTACGCCCTCGGCCCGGTCTACGCCACTATGGTCGGCCTCGACGTGGCCCGCACGTCCACGTTTATGGCCAGCGCCATTGTCGCGGCCATGATCGTGGCCTGGCCCCTTGGCCGCCTGTGCGACCGCTTTGACCGAAGGCGGGTGATGTTCTGGATTGCCCTCGCCGCGGCTACGTCTGCTGGCCTGGTGGGTGTGCTCGGGGCCGAGACGCTGTGGCTGTTGACCATTCTGGTGGGGTTGTTCACCGGACTCTCGGCTGCGCTTTATCCGGTGGCGGTGGCCATTACCAACGATCGCATGGAGAGCAATCGCATCGTTGCTGCCAGTGCCACGCTGTTACTGAGTTACGGCATCGGCAGTGTGATTGGTCCGATCGTAATGGCCGAGCTGGTCAGCCAGTTGGGCCCCCGTGGACTGTTCCTCGGCAACGCCGGGTTTCTGGTATTGCTGGCGGTGATCACCAGTTATCGCATCAGCCACACCGACGATGTCGCGGTCGAAGATCAGGAGCACTTCGTGCCGACCATGCCCGAATCGTCTGCGGTGCTGACGGAAATGGACCCCCGCAACGAATCATTCCACGAGTCGCCGGAAGTCGTGGAGATGCACGAGGAAGAATTGCGTCAGGCCGGCTGATTCCGCCAACCCCAGTGCCGACGGGCCTTGCTGGCCCGTCGCGCGTCCGCCTCTCGGTTTTCCCCCATGTTGTTTCTGTATCCAAATCTGTTTTTATCTCAATGGTTAGCTTACTATTGGTAACTTTATCAGTTGATTAGTCTTTTACCGGAGTCCCGATCATGAGAGATCAGTTTCCCTTTGCCGTTGCCCGGGTGACCCGTCGCTGGCGCAAGCTGCTGGACGAGCGCCTGAAGGATCTGGGTGTCACCCAGGCCCGCTGGACCACCATGGTCTACCTGCAGCAGGGCGGAGAGGGTCTGACCCAGCGCGAGCTGGCCAGCCTGATGGCCATCGAGAACCCCACCCTGGTGCGCTTGCTGGACAGTCTTGAGCAGCAGAACCTGATTGAGCGACGGCCCTGCCCCAATGACCGCCGGGCGCGCCGGCTGCACCTGACCGACAATGGCCGGGCATTCATGGACGACCTCACCGAACGCGCCGCGAAACTGCGGGAAGAAATGCTCGACGGCGTCAGTGACGAAGACATCGGAAGTGCCATCACGGTTTTCCACAAGATCATGGAAAACGCCGAAAAGCAGAAGTAATCCGTCCCCGAAGGAGCCTTTGCCCTGAGCGACAACACGGTTGAAGGGTTGCGTGCCCGGTATGGCGAACGCTGGCGCTGGCTGGCGGTGTTCACCGTGATGCTGGGCACCATGGCCACGGTACTGAGCGCCACGGTGGTGAACGTCGCCCTGCATGACATCATGCTGGAATTCGGTATCCGTCAGGGCCAGGTGCACTGGCTGGCCACCGGATTCATCGCCGCCATGACCACCACCATGCTTGCCTCCAGCTGGCTGCTGGACCATTTTGGCGTGCGCAAGACCCTCGGTGTGGCCATGGCGCTGTTCAGCGCCATTTCCATTGCCGGTGGCTTTGCCACCTCGCCGGAACAACTGATCGTCGCCCGCATCGGTCAGGGCGCCATGGCCGGTCTGATGCAGCCCATGGGTATGTATCTGCTGTTCCGCGTATTCCCGCGGGAGCGACGCGGCCACGCCATGGGGATCTATGGCATGGGGGTCATTCTGGCCCCTGCTCTGGGCCCGGTACTGGGTGGTTTTCTGGTGGACCAGCTGGACTGGCGTTACGTGATGTTTGCGCCGGCCCCGGTGACCCTGATCGGGGTACTGATGGCCTGGCGGTTTCTGCCACTGCCGGTGTCTCGCCCGGCTCCCTACCGTTTTGATCTGCCCGGGCTCATCCTGCTGGGGACCACCATCGGGCTGGCACTGGACGCCCTTAATCGTCTGCAGATGGTCGCCGGCCAGGGCGCACTGATTGCCCTCGAGGCAGCGGCGGCCGCTCTGGCCCTGGGGCTGTTCGTGGTCCGTGAGCGCAAGGCCCGGCACCCCCTGGTCAACGTCGGGCTGCTGCGCAAGCCGGCGTTTCTGTTTGCCAATCTCGGAGCCATGGCGCTCGGGCTGGCGCTGTTCGGGTCGACCTACCTGGTGCCGCTGTTCGTGCAGACCGCGCTGGGTTTCTCTGCCACCGAGGCGGGGCTGCTGATGTTGCCGGCGGGAATCGTGTTGGGCATCACCTTTCCCCTCGCCGGTCGTCTGGCGGACCGCAAAAGCGCGCGTTCCCTGGTGGTGTTCGGTATCGCGGTGTTTGCCCTGTCGGCGGTGTTGTTTGCCCTGTCGGACCTGGAGCTGGCGTTCGGTTGGCTGGCCCTGTGGACGGTGATCGGCCGGGTGGGTATCGGCTTTATGTTACCAGCGCTCTCCACCGGCGCGTTGAATCCGCTGAAGCCCGAGGAGCTGGGGGCCGGCTCCAGTACCATCAATTTTACCCGGCAACTGGGGGGGGCTTTCGGCGTCAACCTGGTGGCCCTGACCATCGAGTTCGGCGAACACAGTGGCGGTGAGCCCACCATCACGGCATTTCACGCCGCCTGGTGGCTGGTGGCGGTGTTTGTGGCCATGGCGGCGATACCGGTCTGGAAAATGCGGGCCTAGTTGCCCGTGATCCTGCAATCCATTATTATGGCCGCTCTCTTCAGGGGAGTAGCCTCTGTTCCGGACAGCTGTGTTCCGGGCAGATGGTAGTCAACATACTTGGAGCTCAATCTCCATGGCTACCATGTTTCACCGCAACAAGGGTGAAATTGGCAAGACCTGAGGCAGTGTCACCTCCGGAGGGCGGAAGGTGGGCTGTCTCATGTCTGAACATCCGCCCCGGAGCTTTTCATGGACGCATTTCTCGCTTCAACGGTTGCCGTCGCGATTGCCGAAATCGGTGACAAGACCCAGCTGCTGTCTCTCTTTCTGGTTGCCCGTTACGCGCAGCGGCTCCCCATCATTCTGGGTATTTTTGTCGCCACCCTTCTCAACCATGCGCTGTCGGCACTGCTGGGCGCCTGGGTCGCTGAGTGGATACCTGCGGCGTGGTTGCCCTGGATTCTGGCTGTCAGTTTCGTGGCCATTGCGTTGTGGCTGCTGATCCCCGATAAGGACGACAGCGAAAACTCCCGTTTTCTGGGTATGGGCGCGTTCATGGCCACCACCGTGATGTTTTTTGTGGCGGAAATCGGTGACAAGACCCAGGTGGCTACTGTGGTGCTGGCTGCAAGGTATACCGAAACGTTCTGGGTTATCATGGGCACAACCGTCGGGATGCTCCTGGCCAACATACCGGTTATCATGGCCGGCAGATGGCTGATGGATCGCCTGCCGCTGGCAACAGCACGCGTTGGCGCCAGTATGTTGTTCGTGGTTCTGGCGATTGTGACCGTATGGGCGGCACTGCGGTGAAGCAGGGTGCCGATCAATCGAATTTGTTGGGTGGAAGACACGCTATGTGGTTTAAACGACTCCTGGTGCTGGTAACCGTCGGGCTGGTGCTTTCCGGGGGTGCGGCCTATGGGGCCGAGCAGGACAAGACCCGCATCATCGACGCGGACGCCGAGCCCGACCGCGAGCCGCGGGTACCCACCTTCGCCATCAACGAAGATCTGGCGGGGCGCCTGGGCGTGATGACCACCCGCTATGAAGACACCTTTGCGGCCATCGGAAACGACATCAGCCTGGGGTATCTGGAGCTGGTCAAGGCCAACCCCGGCATTGATCCATGGCTGCCAGGCGACGGCACCCGCATTACCCTGCCCCGCCAATACGTTTTGCCGGATGTGGAACGTAAGGGCATCGTGATCAATCTGGCGGAATACCGCCTGTATTACTTCACGGGCGAGGGTGTGCAGGTCTACCCCGTGGGTGTGGGTACCGACGACAACCCGTCGCCGCTCACGGACGCCGAAGTCACCATGCCGCTGGAGTCGCCGGCCTGGTATCCTCCCGCCAGCATCCGTGCCGAGTACGAAGCCTCCGGTGACTACCTGCCGCGCATGATCCCGCCCGGTCCGGACAACCCGTTAGGCACGCACGCGCTGATGCTGAGTGAAAAGGGCTATCTGATCCACGGCACCAACAAGCTGTTCGGGGTGGGCATGCAGGTCAGCCACGGCTGTTTCCGCATGTACAACGAAGACATCTCGCGGTTTGTCTATCAGGTCAGCAAAGGCACACCGGTGCGGGTGATCAAGGAGCCGGTCAAGATCGGCACATCCGGTGGCGAGGTCTGGCTGGAAGTGCATCGCCCTCACGAGGACTACAGCGACAAGGATCGCGAGTGGTTGTGGCAGGAGGTCAATAAAACCGTTGATGCTTTCGTTCAGCGCCGTCCCGACGTGGAAATCCAGCGCAGCGCGATCGAGCTGGCCGTCGACCAGGCCGACGGCCTGCCCACAATGGTCGGCGAGCGGGTGCGCCAGGTGGCCGCGGAAGAGCCCGGGCGTGACAAGCCGGCACCGGCCGCCACCGACGAGGACGAGGACAAGCAACAACTCTGGTTCTGAACCCACCCGGCAGCGCGCGCTCTGCCCCGGGACCGAACGTACGCTCTTCTGCGTGAGTGTGGCGATTTGTAACCCGGATCCGGATTGCCCACTATACTGACAGTGGGGGTCACCCGTCGGGTGGCCCATTCGCCATTCATTACCCTGTGCGGGGAGTCACGATGGGCGCGAATCATCCGGGAAAAACGACCGTCTCCAAACATTTCTCCAAACCCTTCGCCCGTTCACTGACGGTGTTTCTTGTGGGTGCTGTGCTGGCGCTGGCCTCCCTCGCCCATTCCGTTTATGCTCAGCAAAAAGAGGGCGGCACGGCACTGGTTCTGTCGGTGGAAGGTGCCATCGGGCCGGCAACCATGGACTACCTGGTGCGTGGCTTCCAGCGGGCCGAATCGGAAGACGCCGCTCTGGTCATCATTGAGATGGATACCCCCGGCGGGCTGATGGACTCCATGCGCGGCATAATCAAGGAAATTCTGGCCTCAACGGTGCCAGTGGTGACCTACGTGTCGCCGGAAGGCGCGCGCGCCGCCAGCGCCGGAACTTATATTCTTTACGCCAGCCACATTGCCGCCATGGCCCCGGCGACCAATCTCGGGTCCGCTACGCCGGTGCAGATGGGTGGCATGCCCGGCATGGACGAGGCGCCGGAGGATCCGCCGCAATCCGTCCCCGAAGACACGACAACTGAAGGATCCCGGAAACAGCCAGAAGGCGAGGCCACCGACCGCAAACGGCGCGGCGAGACTGCCATGGAGCGCAAGGTGCTGGAAGACGCGGTCAGTTACATCCGCGGTCTGGCACAGCGCCATGGCCGCAACGCCGATTGGGCCGAAGAGGCGGTGCGTGAAGCGGTCAATCTGGGTGCTGAGGAAGCACAGGATAAACAGGTGGTTGATGTAGTGGCGGCTAACCTCTCTGACCTGTTGGTCCAGATTGATGGCCGCACCGTGCGGATGGCCGACGGCGAGCGCACCTTGCAGACCGCCGGCCTGAAGCTGGTGCGGGCCGACCCGGACTGGCGTACCCGCCTGCTGTCGGTGATCACCGATCCTAATGTGGCCTATTTCCTGATGATCATCGGCTTTTACGGCATCATCTTCGAGCTGTCCAACCCCGGCGCCATCTTCCCCGGAGTGATCGGCGCTATCAGTCTCATTCTTGCCCTGTTCGCGTTCCAGGTGTTGTCGGTGAACTATGCCGGGCTGGCGCTCATACTGCTCGGCCTGGCCTTCATTGTCGGGGAGGCCTTCATGCCCAGTTTCGGGATATTGGGCATCGGGGGGATTATCGCTTTCATCACCGGGTCGGTGATCCTGATGGATGGCAGCCATCGCGATATTTCCCTGCCGATGGTCGGTGGCACCGCCGCCGTTGCCGGCGGGTTCATCCTGTGGACGGTGACCCGCTTCATCGGCCTGCGCAAACGGGATCCGGTCAGTGGCACGGAGCAGATGCCTCATGAGCAGGTGGTGGCGGTGGACGACTTCGCCCCGTTCGAGGACGGCTACCGTGGCCATGTGCGCATGAGCGGAGAACGCTGGAACTCGGTCAGTACCGAGCCGGTGAGGCAGGGTCAGCATGTGCGCGTCGTTGAAATTAACGGGTTGACGGTACGAGTGACCCTGACAGAGCCCGTCGGCTGACCGGAGACATTCACACAGAAAGAGCAACCAGCGAAGGAGACAGTATGTTCACAGGCGATCTGATTCCCTATCTCGCACCCATTGTGGTGCTGCTGCTGATCCTCGGGTCAGCCATCAAGATTCTGCCGGAATACGAGCGCGGCGTGGTGTTTTTTCTGGGTCGTTTCCAGGGAGTAAAGGGCCCCGGCCTGATCATCGTGATTCCCGGCATCCAGCAGATCGTCAGAGTGGACCTGCGGGTGATCACCCTGGATGTGCCGAGTCAGGACGTCATCTCCAAAGACAACGTGACGGTGCGGGTCAACGCCGTGTTGTATTTCCGCGTGGTGGATCCGGAGCGGGCGATCATCCGGGTGGAGGATTTCGGTGCCGCCACCAGTCAACTGGCGCAGACCACCCTGAGATCGGTACTGGGTAAGCACGACCTTGATGAAATGTTGTCAGAGCGAGACAAGCTCAATATCGATATCCAGGAAATCATCGATGCCCAGACCGAAGAGTGGGGTATCAAGGTCGCCAATGTCGAGATCAAGCACGTGGACCTGAACGAGTCGATGATAAGGGCCATTGCCCGTCAGGCTGAGGCCGAGCGCGAGCGTCGGGCGAAAGTCATTCATGCGGAGGGTGAACTGCAGGCATCGAAGAAGCTGGTGGAAGCCGCGGATGTGATGTCAACGAACTCCGGCGCCATGCAACTGCGCTATCTGCAAACGCTGGCCGATATGAGCAATAACAATTCGTCGACCATTGTGTTCCCGTTGCCCATGGACATGTTGAAATCGTTCATGGAAAAACAGCGGCAGGGCCTGGACTCATCCGGACGTAAGGATGCGCCGGACTGACGGAAGCATTGCAGGCATAAAAAAGGCCGGCGTTAGCCGGCCTTTTTTATTACGTCTCAGCCTTACTTCTGGCTGGCACGCTCGAGCATACGCTTGGCGCGCTCGTTTGCTTCGTCAGCGGCCTTTTGGGCAGCTTTCGCAGCAGCCAGTGCTTCGTCTGCAGTCTGCTGGGCAGAGCGTGCAGCGCTGGAAGCGCTGTTAGCGGTGTTCAGAGCATTTTCAGCAGTTTGCTCAGCGGAGCTAGCGTTAGCATTCGCTTCGTCGATAGCACCCTGATCAGTAGTGGCACAGCCAGCGGTCAGTGCGGCGGCCATTGCAAACCCTGCGATCGTCAGTTTACGCATATCTTATCCCCTTATAGGTCGTTATATTTCCTGTGATCCAGAAGTCTGGATGACTTCCTGTCAAACCGGGCCCGATAGGCATTGACTACCGGAGTCGTGAAACAGTGTAAAACACTCTACGGGAAAATGTTAACTAAGGATACGTAAAAGTTCTTGGGTTATGACAACAACTTAATAAAAAAGAAAGTTTGATAACCGTCAGAAACGTATCAGGGGAGTATACGAATGGGGGTCCCATCGGCGACCAGTTGCCAGATCTCGTCCATCTCTTCATTGGTGACGGCGATGCACCCGTTGGTCCAGTCCAGACCGGTGTAAGCGAACGCCATATCGCCGGCTTCATTGGGCAAGCCATGAATCATGATGCTGCCACCGGGGTCCAGGCCCCAGGCGCTGGCCAGTTCCCGGTCCCGCACGTTGGGATAGGAAATGTGAATCGATTTATAGAAATCGCTGTCGGAGTTGCGCCAGTCCAGCTCGTAATCCCCTTCCGGGGTGCGTTCGTCGCCCTCGTACAGTTTGTGGCCTTCGGGGTTGTCGCCCAGTGAGATCCGGTAACTGCGAACGACGTCGTCATCGTCCATCAGATACAGCCTGCGTTCACTTTTATGTACCAGTACTTTGGTGATCGCGGCCAGTTCGTCCGTGGCGGGCTCGTCTGTCGGCATCCGGGTGTCGGCACGGGCCAGCAGATCTTCTGCATAGACACCCTGCATTGGCACGACAAGGCTGACGGCAAAGATGAACAGACTGAGGTAATAGCGGAACGTCATGGGCATAACTTACTAATGATTAATGTTGGTCTGGCACAGTTTATAGCATAGCCAACCCTTGGAAAGGGAGTTGGTTTTGTTAACTTTCTTGACGGTTGCCTAACCGGACCGGGTTTTTTCCTGGCTGTCCATCTTCAGACCAACCTTTGTGACGCGGTCTGCTTCGGTGGCCCTGGCCACCAGCGTGACCGGGCCCAGAACCACCCTGTCGCCGACCACCGGGTGTCCGCGAGTTCGCCGCGCAAAGCACTCCGCGAGGGACAGTTCGGGGGGTAGCTCGTCGAATTCGATACCGTACACCTGCTCCACGTCTCCTAACAACGCGTCGCCATTGAGGACAAAGTCGCCGAAGAAGGCTCGCTCGGCGAGGTGTTTCGGGGCGTGGCGCCCACTGAGCGCCTTGCCCAATTCGGACAACGCGGCGGGAGTGGCGAACATGGCAATGACATCGCCGCTGAACACGTCCATTTCGGGGCTGGGCTGGTGGCAGATCCGCTCGCGGAACACCCCGGCAATGGCCGTATTCGCGGGCAGGCGCAGCTGGCCCAGGGGTCTGGGCGTGTTCCAGCTCTCCCCCCTCAGCGGAAACAGCATCAGCTCATGATCGCCGGTGGCCGGAACGTCCAGTGGCAGCCGGCGGTAAGGGTCTTCGCCGGCTGGCACCTCCAGCCCGAGTTTGCGTGCCAGCGGCGCCATGGTGGTGCCCTGCACGATCAACGACACCAGCACAATGAAGAACGCGGCGTGAAAAATCAGTTGGGAGTCAGGCAGATCCGCGATGATCGGGAACAACGCCAGTACGATGGGCACTGCGCCCCGCAAACCCACCCAGCTGATAAAGCCCAGTTCGCGCCGGTTGAAGCCGAACGGCCAGAGAGTGATCAGCACGGTCAGCGGTCGGATCAGGAAAATCAGCGCCAGCGCGAGGATCAGCCCGGCCCCGGCCAGTTGCCAGAGGTCGCTGGGGGTGACCAGCAGGCCCAGAATGAGGAACAGGCTGATCTGGGACAGCCAGGCCAGGCCGTCGTGCACCTGCAGAATCATTGGCATCATCCGCACCGGCCGGTTTCCGATCACCACCCCGGTCAGGTAGATGGCAAGAAACCCGCTGCCACCGATGGCATTGGTGCCGGAGAATACGGCAATGCCTGCTGCGGCGACCAGCAGGGGGTAAAGAGAGGGGGTCAGGCGGATGCGGTTGGCCAGCTCCACCACCGCGTAGCCACCGATCAGTCCGGCGGCGGCGCCAATGCCGAACTGCTCGGCCAGCATGATCACAGCGGTCCAGCCGGCGCTCTGACCCTCGCTGGCAATCATCGTGACCAGCATCAGGGTAAGGAAAATGGCCATCGGATCGTTGCTGCCGGACTCGATTTCCAGGGTGGCGCTGACCCGTTCGTTCAGGTGCAGGCCACGGCCCTGCAACAGCGAAAAAACCGCGGCGGCGTCGGTGGATGAAATGATGGCGCCGATCAATAATGCGGTCAGCCAGTGCAGGTCGAACACCCACCACGCCACCAGACCGGCGCCGCCGGCGGTCAGGAATACGCCGACGGTGGCCAGCATCAAAGCCGGCCGCAACCCCACGCGGAATGTTTCCGCGCGGGTGCGCATGCCGCCGTCCAGCAGGATCACCCCCAGGGCGAGGTTGGCGATCACAAAGGCCAGCTCGAAGTTATCGAAATCAATGCCGCCAGGGCCGTCTTCACCCATGATCATCCCGACGATCAGGAAAATCAGTAGCACAGGCATGCCCACCCGGCTCGACAGCGGGCTGAGTACAATGCTGATGACCAGCATCAGTGCGCCAATCAGGGTGAACGTGGGGTCCATCGGGTCTCCATTTGCCAGGATTACAGCATATCAGGACTGTCACAGTGGCGGTGATCGGATTTCCGGCTACAGGGGCTTGCCGGCCGCGGGTCGCTCCGCTTATATTGCCGGAGCGGCAGCCGAATTGCGGGTGTAGTTCAATGGTAGAACGGCAGCTTCCCAAGCTGCATACGAGGGTTCGATTCCCTTCACCCGCTCCAGCCTGCGCCCGGGCACCCGCGTCAGTGGAGTTTCAGGCGAGGATGCATCGCGCGGCTGATGCGGTCCATCAGCCAGATAATGCCGGTGCGGAGAAACCCGTGCAGGGCGACCTGGTGCATACGGTACAGGGAAACATAGAACAACCTCGCCACCCTGCCTTCAATATACATGCTGCGCCCCGACAGATTGCCCATCAGGTTGCCCACTGTGGTGTAGCGGCTGAAATTGATCAGTGAACCGTGATCGTTATATACGAACGGAATCGCGGGCTTGCCCTCCAGCCGGTTGCACAGGGTTTTGAACAGCGCATCGGCTTGCTGGTGGGCGGCCTGGGCTCTCGGAGGCACGGTCAGCTCGCTGTCGGGCTGTGGGCAGGCCGCGCAGTCGCCGAAGGCATAGATGTCGGGGTCGGCGGTGGTTTGCAGGGTCTGCTCCACCACCAACTGATTGCTACGATTGGTTTCCAGTCCTTCCAGGGCGGTCAGAAAACCGGGTGCCTTGATGCCTGCGGCCCAGATGGTCATTTCCGAGGGCAGTTCGGTGCCATCTTTCATGACCACACTCCCGGCGCGGATTTCGTTGACCGGCTGGCCGGTGAGCACCTTCACGCTCTGGCGTTCCAGCTCCCGGGTTGCAGCTGCAGAGAGCCGCCCGGGGAGCGCCGGTAAAATCCGGTCAGCGGCTTCGATCACGGTAATCGACACGTCGGAAGCCTGCAGGTGATTCATGCCGTACACCGGCAATTCCCGCGACGCCAGGCGCAGCTCGGCGGCCAGTTCGACACCGGTGGCGCCAGCACCGATGATGTTGATGTGCAGGGTGTGCTGGCCACCTTGCAAGGCTTCGTGATTCTTCCTCAGGAAGGCGTTCAGCATCAGATTGTGGAAGCGCCGCGCCTGCTTGAGGCTGTCCAGGAACAGACAATGCTCCTGCGCGCCGGGTGTCCCGAAATCGTTGGCGGTACTGCCAACGGCCATCACCAGGGTGTCGTAGGCGATGCGGCGCTCGGGCACCACTTCGGTGCCGTCTTCATCGTGAAACGGGGCAATCACCAGGTGTTTCGTCTGGCGATCAAGCCCGGTCATGCGGCCCAGCTGGAACTCATAGTGATGCTTGCGGGCGTGGGCGCGGTAGTTGATCTCATTGGCGTTGGCGTCGAGAGAGCCGGAGGCCACTTCGTGTAGCAGCGGTTTCCAGACATGGGTCAGTCCGGAATCCACCAGAGTAATCCGTGCCCGTTTTTTCCGACCGAGTCTGTTGCCCAGGCTGGTGACCAGTTCGAGACCGCCGGCGCCGCCGCCAACGACCACGATGTGATGAAGGTTATCCATAACAATCATACCTTGAAGTGAAGAGAGCCAAGCGCTCTCAGGCGAAAGCGCTTGGCTGTCCTCACTGGCGTACGGAACCGACGGGGTGATATTACGGCAAAACCAAGTCTAACGTTGGCGGGGTGATGGAGACAATTCTACCAACGTACCACCGTCCCGAAATCAACAGACTGTCTTAATGATGGGTGCGGTAACTGTCCAGAATGGATGCCATATCGCCACCGAGCTGTTGCAGCGCTTCGGCGCGAAGATCGCGCTCGCCCATGGCCCGCAACCCCATGATCTGTGCCTGGATGAGCCGCGCCAGACGTTGGCAATCCGTGTTGGGTGCCAGCTCCCCCCGCGCTCGGGCCTGTTCCAACAGCTCGGTAAGTGAGCGCTCGATCGCGGCCAGAATGCTGTTGGCCTGCTCGGCGAGCACGCCGTGGGTATAGGTGGCTTCCAGCAGTGTCTTGACGATCATGCAGGCTCGAGCCGGCGCCGCGAGTGCCGGGTTGCAGCTGGTGGCAATGTTGCGCAGGTAATCCTGCAGGCCGTCAACGAGGGAGTCGTACTGCTCCAGATGCAGGGCCAGCCCGTGGCCAGCTTGCTCGGCGTAGCTGGCCAGCGCTTCGGCAAACAGGTCGTCTTTGCTGCCGAATGTGGCGTAGATACTGCCGGGACGCATGTCCAGTGCCTGCTCGACCTGTTTCATGGAGCTGCCATGGTAGCCCTTCTGCCAGAACAGACCCACGGCCTTGTCGAGAGCGGTTTTGCGATCATAGCGTGCGTGTCTGGCCATACAACGATACACCGGTACCCTGTGTTGAATAGTCGCTCAAGTGTAGCGTGCGCGGCTATTCAATAACAACAACCGTTATCATTCAGGTGTCGCCCGCATCCGTTGCCAGGATATGGGCCTGCTTGATCCGCTGTTTGGTTTTCAGCCGTTTATCCACGCACTCCTCGTCATCCCGCAGAATGACCACACACTCCAGGCACTGAATGCACTCGTCGTAGTCTACCCGGCCGTCCTTGCGAATGGCGTTGATGCCGCAGGCGTTCTTGCAGTGCTGGCAGGGATTGCCGCATAGCTCCACCCGATCCAGCCAGCTGAACAACCGGAATCGGCCCAGCACCGCCAGACCGGCACCCAGCGGGCACAGATAGCGGCAATAGAACTTGTGTACAAACATGCCGATGATCAACAGGCCAACGGCGTAGGCCACGAAAGGCCAGTAGCGCATAAATAGCAGCGTGATGCTGGTTTTGAAGGGCTCCACTTCCGCCAGTTGCTCCGCCAGGGTAAGCGAATAGAACGCAGTGCCCACCAGTCCCAACAGAATCGGGTACTTGATAAGAATCAGGCGCCGGTGCCAGCGCTCCGGGATCCTGAGCTGGCGGATGCTCAGTTTTTCTCCCAGCCACGCCGCCATTTCCTGCAGTACGCCGAACGGGCATAACCAGCCGCAGAACAGTCCTCGCCCCCAGATAAACAGCGTCACAAAGGTGTAGGTCCAGAGGATGAAAATGACCGGGTCGAGCAGGAACACGTTGAGGGAGAAACCGTCCCAGATCGCCAGGAACAGGGTGTAGATGTTGACAACGGAGAGCTGCCCCTGAGCGTAGAAGCCGATAAAGAACAGGGTAAAAAACAGAAATCCCCAGCGGAAACGATGCACCAGTTTCGGGTGTCGGCTCAGCGTCCGCTGTCGGGCAAAGAACACGGTCAGTGTCGTCAGACCCAGCACCAGCAGCGCAATTTGCCACCAGCGTTCCTGCCACAGGCCGACCCAGACGGGCGCGCGGGTGTCTTCGGGATTGGGGGCCACCGCCACCGTCTCGAACATGTCCCCGTCAAACCGCACGGGCAAGTCGAAGCTGGCACGGTCCACAATCAGGTGGTTGCGGGCAAGTTCGATGTTGAACTGCAGTGTCGCTTCGGCGCCCGGATTGAACCCAGCATTGCCGCCGATGCGGAACAGGGTGTGTACTCCCAGCGCCGGCATGCCCGGCGCCTCGATGGTGAGATTCTGGTCAAGCAGGTTGAGATCCCGCAGCTCCACCGCGAGGTTGTTCTGGACCAGGCCGATCCGGTCGGGGGAGCTGCCGGGTACGAAATCCGCGGCAAGGTGGGGATAGCGACCGCCCGACATTACCGCAAGAATCTGAACCTGGTCGCCCAGGCGCCCCATCAGTCGCTGATAGCCTTCGTCGCCCAACAGATTGCGGCCCACCATGGGAGCATTGAGATAGCCGAAGAACAGGTTCGCAAAGGGTTCGCCGGTGTCCGGTGCGACGTTTTCGGGGTAGTTCGCGAGGGGTCTTCCGAGTTCCGCCTCAACCTGCCCGACGGTTATTGTCCCACGACCGAGGTAGCCCCGTTCGACCAGCTGCTGCCAGTCCAGAGGTTCAAAGAAATTCGCTCTGGCCCGGGTTGGCGCGCTCTGGGCAAAACCGTCCAGCTTATTACGGGCCACTTTCAGCGCCGAGGACAGCACCGTGTCATTGATAATCAGAACCGACACAGTGGCCTTGCTTACCCCGTCAAAATGCACCACGTTGCCATCACTGCGGGCGCCCGAGCGGTTAGTATTGGAGGTGTTGACGATGATCTGTTCCCGCAGCGAGCGGCCCTGGTACTGGTCAACGAATTCGAACAGAGGCGCTTCACCCAGGCCGTGAAGAAAGACCGGCTCATGGTGATGCAATACCTTCACTCCGGTAAACCGGCCGCGAGCGTCCAGTCCGACCAACAGGCGGATGGGTTTTCCCGCGAAGCCCTGAAGCCGGCTGTGGTCGATGGATTCGTAGGCGTAGCCAAGCAGCTCCTGCAACTGGTACACCGGATAGACCGGGAAATCAGGCAGCTTTTCTTCAATCACCGTTGCTGACGGAAACAGCTCCTGAATCAGTGCCCGTTTGGTGTCTGACAGCTCCGCATGGGCCGGAGAGGCCAGTAACAGGCAGGCGAAAAGGAGCAGGATGCGCCCAGCCATGGGTTACCCCTGTGTTTATGTTGTTTTGATTCCCCATGCTAAAGACTCTGCCCTGGGTCTCAATGCGACCTCAGAGCCAGCTGACTGCTACTTTGTGATAAGAGGTGGTGGTGAAAGGCCGTGACTGGAGGCAGACTCAGCCCAGGCGGCGCACCCGGGTCATCAGACCGCACCAGTCAATGGGCAGGCGATGCTCGAGCTCCGCCAGCAGCGGATCCTTCGAGTGCACCGATTCGAAGTGCCGTTTGCTGGCGTAGACCACGGTATTCTTGCTCTTGCTGGTGAACATCAGCAGCACGGCAAAGTGCTGCTTGAGCTGGCGGAAGTAGGGCCCTTCGGGGTCCGGGGTGCGGTGGTAGTTCAACACCAGCCAGCCGTCGCCGTCGAGCACCCGCGCACAGTCCTCCACAAACTGCTTCTGGGCCTGGGCCGGGCTCATGCGGTCGGCGTTGTAGAGATCCGCCAGGATCATGTTGGTGCTGGCATCCGGCAGCCGTTCAAGGGCATCCCGTGCGTCGGCAATGGTCACGGTCAGGCGCTGGCTGTCGGGCAGATCAAAAAATTCGCGCGCGGTATCCAGCACCGCTTGCCGCAACTCCACCGCATGCACCCGGCACGCCGGGTATAGATGCAGCAGGGCGCTGGCCATCACCCCGCCGCCGAGACCGAGCACGGTGACGTGCGCCGGGTTAGCGAACACCGCCGGCAACAGCATGGCGCGGTTGTATTCATGAACCGGCAGATGCGGGTAGCGCCGATCAATCTTGCTCTGCTCGAACATCGAATTGAAGGTCAGCACCCGGTGTTTGCGGTAATCAATAACCAGAATGCTGCCAAGAGCATCCCGGGTGTGGTGAATGATTTCGCCTTTGTTGAACATCCGGGTGTGAGGCTCGCCTGGTTGTTGTGGTTTCCTGCCATGAGCAGGTAGACCTGTTCTGTGTGACGGCGGTTGGCATCTGCTAGTCTGGACAGACGTATATCACCGTTGTTAAAACCGTATTATCACAGAACAGGCCCGTCGCAGACACTGTCGGCGAGCTTAGCGCCCATGATCAACAGGAGGCAAAGCCGTGAAACTGGACGTTCGAGGAATTGAAGAAGGTCAGCCTGTTCCGGAGGCGTTTGCCTTCGGTGTCTACAGTGAGGCCGACCATATGAGCTTCGGCCCCAACCGCAATCCCGAAATGGCCTGGGACGAAGCCCCCGAGGGCACCCGGAGCTTTGTCGTGATGATGTCCGATCCCGACGTGCCCAGTGTGGCAGACGATGTGAACCAGGAAGGCAAGATTGTATCGAAAGACATACCGCGGGTGGATTTCTTCCACTGGTTGCTGGTGGATGTGCCGGCCAACATCCGTCTTATTCCCGAGGGCGAAGACAGCGATGGCGTGCGCCCCAAGGGCAAGGAGTGCGGCCCGGGCCCGGTGGGCATTCGCGGGGTGAATAACTACACCCAGTTCCTCGCTGGCAACCCGGATATGGCGGGTGTGTACGCCGGCTACGATGGCCCTTGCCCGCCCTGGAACGATGAAATTATCCATCACTACCACTTCGAGGTGCACGCACTGGATGTGGAAAGCCTGGGTCTGCAGGGTGAGTTTGACGGCAACGATGTGCGCGAAGCCATGGCCGGGCATGTGCTGGCCAGTGCCCGCGTCACCGGCACTTACACCCTGAATCCGGACCTTCGTCAGTAGCTCTGTCGCACCGTTCCCACGAATGTGGCCGGCCCGGCAACCGGGCCGGATTGCCGCGTTCGGTCATCAAACTGTCGTCTTGCTGTCACCCTGCCGTCACCGCCCGCTGACAGAGTGTTGTCATCCGGAACGGTTGAATGGCGGGAGACGACATGAGGAACTACCGGAGTGTGTTCATTTCCGATGTGCACCTGGGCACGGCGGATTGCCAGGCGGAGTATCTGCTGGACTTTCTGACCCAGGTGCGGTGCGAAACCCTCTATCTGGTCGGTGACATCGTCGATCTGATTGCCATGCAGCGGCGCGTGCATTTTCCGCCCTCCCACCACGCGGTCATTCACAAACTCATGGAGCTGGCTGCCACCGGAACCCGGGTTGTTTATGTGCCCGGCAATCACGACGATGTTCTGCGCCGTTTTTGCGGCCAGACCATTGCCGGCATCGAGCTCCATTACAAAGCGATTCACACCACCGCCGATGGCCGTCGATTCATGGTCTGTCACGGCGATCAGTTTGATCAGGTGGTGCGCTGCAGTCCGCTGATGCTGCTGGTGGGCGATCGGGCCCACGGCGTCCTCTTGCGACTGAACCGCTGGTTCAACGCCTGGCGCCGCATCAAGGGTAAGCCCTATTGGTCGCTGGCATCCTGGGTCAAAAGCCGGATCGGCAAGGCACGTACCTTTATTCGTCGGTTCGAGCTCGCGGCGCTGACGGTGGCCGAGAAGGGCAACTACGATGGCTTTATCTGCGGCCATATCCATTCCGCCGGATTCTTGCGCAGCGAGGACGGGTTGTACTGCAACGATGGCGACTGGGTGGAACATTGCACCGCGCTGGTGGAACGGGAGAACGGCCGGCTGGAACTACTGCACTGGTCCGAGTCACCGGTGGTGCTGGCGGTCGAACCTGATGCACCCCATCCGGAGGTGTGCGGCGATGCCCGCCCCATCCTGGATGTGGTTCCCGCCGGGTTTGTGGAACAGGTGAACCGCCTGGCCAGTTGATCCCGGCCGGGCCCCGAGTCATCGGTTCTGTACGATGGCCGCGCGGCGGGTAGAATACGGTGATGAACCGTTCACCGTGGATTTTCCGTGTCTCCCTTCTTGCCATCGTGGCCTTGCTGATGGCCGCGATCTGGCTGCTGCTGCGTCAACTGGGCATGCCCGCGAGCCTCTCCCCGGGGGCGTTGTCAGACTGGCTTGCCCAGCAGGGCGCCTTCGGACCGCTGTTTCTGATGTTGATGATGATTCTGGCGGTGGTGGTGGGTCCGATTCCCACCCTGCCCATCAGCGCCGCGTCCGGACTGGTTTACGGGGTAGTCGGGGGCACCGCCATTGCGGTGGCCGGCGCGCTTGCGGGCTCTCTTATCGCTTTCTATCTGGCGCGCGTGCTCGGGCGTGAAGCTGTCCAGCGCAAACTGGACAACAACCCGGTGTTTTCCGCGCAGGGTTCCCAGCGATTTCTGTTTATCGCGGTGGTGTTGACACGGTTGATCCCCCTGTTTTCCTTTGCCCTGATCAGCTACGCCGCCGGGGTCACGGCGATTCACCTCTGGCGCTACACCCTGGCCACGGCACTGGGCATGCTCCCCATGACCTTTGTGTTTGCCGGCCTGGGTCAGGGTTTCGAGCTGAATCCGGTGGTGACCGTAGTCGCGGCCATCACGATCCTGGTGGTGATGAGCGCGCTACCGCTGTATCTCGGCCGACGCCCGCATTCCCGGCTGGCAGCCTGGCTGGAACTGAATCGCAGGGAGTGAGCGATAGACAGCCTCTTGGCTCGTTCTCCTGCCCCCCCTGGGTGACTATGTGCCATTCACCAGTGACTCACTATCTGTAAAAAGAGCTTTGGCGTCCGTCACCCGGGCCAGCCAGCTCAAGGGGATACCCTGTTCGCCGCCAACCCCGTGAATCGCCGCCATGGCTGGGCCGATAATCCAGCTGCGGCCGCAGGAGTCGCCGCCACAGTGGATGTTGGCGCGGACGGCTTCGGTATAACGGCTGGCATGGCTGAGGATGTGAAAGATCACCGGCATGGCCTCATGCAGGTAACAGGTGCGGCCGAAGGTGTCGCCGGCTTTGACTGCATCCAGTGACGAACCGGACAGGGCATGGCTCAGGTTATCCTGATCCGGCGCCCCGGTCCTGGCAGCTTCCAGGGCTGACGACATGGGCTTGCCCTGAAAAAGCTGGTCCAGAAGGGTCGCTGCGCATTTTGCCCAGGCCACCGCCTCGTCGTTGTGATTGGTCACCCGTACCGCCGCTTCGGTAACCTCCATCAGTTTATCGCTGCCGCAATAGCAGGCGACCAGTGGCGCCAGTTTGGATACGGCGGGCAGTTGCATGTCATCGGCACCGCTTTGTGGCAGCAGGTGCTGGTCGATGGTTTCAGCAATGTGAACGCCTGCTTCCTGAATGTCGGTTTCATGATAGGTCAGGTCGATGGCTTGGCGAACCGGCGCTGCCAGTTCCTTGCCCGTCAGGCAGCGGGTGTAGGGCAACACTTTCTGCACCAGTATCCGCTTCTGCTGATCGGTGAGATCAGCCTTCGTGGTCGCCAGGGCCTGGTCGATGGCGTTCTGTTCAATGTTGTTCAGATTATTCAGGGTCACCCGTGTCGGGTTATCCAGAAAGCCGATCCATGGCCCGCCCGGCCCGAAGAAACTCCGGAAACGCCGCTGGTAATCGCGGATATCCAGCTTGCCGTCACTGGCCAGGAGGCTGTCGATCAGCACCCCGGTGGCCGCGCCATAGTGGCTGATATCGCCGGACTGTTTTCCGTCGTGGGCAAAGTACCCAAAGCCGCCCGTAAAATAGCTGGCCTTCGGCGTCAGGAATTCCGGTGACTGGCCGCCCACCTCATGGATTCGCTGGCTGTCGTAAAGCCAATGCAGTCCCAGGCTGGCGGCGTCCGCCACCCAGCCGCCGGCCAGGGCAGTGATGACAGCGGGTTGTCTGTTGCTGGGCAGATTGCTGATCATGGGGTGCCTCCGGTCAGTCAGGTGCGGATCGTACGGTTTCCATACGCAAGGTGTACGGGGAATGCGTACGGGTAGCAAGCGAATGGGGACTTGTTCTGAACGGCTGGGCCGGAGCAGGTGCTGACGATGCGTCGCGGTGTTGCCCATGGTCAGGTCGGCCCGGACATCTGTGTGCCTGGTGCCGCGATACGGTTTCTTTTTATAGTGAATTGTGTGAGTGAATGTTCAAGAATGGTGGCTGGCCATCGAATCGCGCATCGTTTCCCCGTACGGATCGGACTGATAACGTCTGTGATCAAATTGTTAGAGAATATTGAGCGGAGTTTGACACTTTTCATGATGCGATCCCGTAAAACGGGGACAGAGGGCAACGGCGCGAGGTAAGTTTCAGTGTTTCTGTAACACTTTCACCAATCCCGTGTCTTAGCGGCATCAGGTATCAAGCTCAGATCAAAAGGATAGCTTCATGACGTTGAAAAAATGGATTCTGATCGCTGTGATTGCGGCGGTTGTCATCGGGTTTATTGCCAGCGGCGGTGGCGAGGTGCTCACGCTGCAGAACCTCAAGGATAACCAGCAACTTCTGGGCAACTGGATTGAACAGAACCTGCTGGTTGCGGTGCTCGGGTATGTGGTGATCTACGTGTTGGTAACAGCCCTTTCGCTGCCCGGGGCGACCATCATGACCCTCGCGGGGGGCGCGTTTTTCGGCAACCTGTATGGTCTCGCCGCAGTTTCCCTTGCCTCGACCGTTGGTGCGTCACTGGCCTTTGTCGTGGCCCGTTTTCTGATGCGTGACACCTTGCGCCGGCGCTACGGGGAAACGGTAGCGAAAATGGATCGTGGCATTGAAAAGGACGGTGCATTTTACCTGGCCACCCTGCGCCTGGTGCCGGTGTTTCCGTTCTTCCTGATCAATCTGGCCATGGGCCTGACGGGGATGAAGCTGCGCACCTACGCCCTGGTAAGCTGGCTGGCGATGCTGCCGGGTACCTTTGTCTATGTGAATGCAGGCACTCAGCTGGGACAGATTCAGTCCACCGGCGATATTGTCTCCGCAGAGTTGCTGCTGTCGTTTGCCCTGCTTGGGATCTTTCCGCTGATCGCCAAGTTTGTGGTGGGCATGATCCGCCGCCGCAAGGTGTACGCCGGCTGGAAGAAGCCGGAGCACTTTGATTACAACCTGCTGGTCATCGGCGGCGGGTCCGCAGGGCTGGTGTCCTCCTACATTGCCGCCGCGGTGAAAGCCAAAGTGGGCCTGATCGAAAAGCACAAAATGGGGGGTGACTGCCTGAACACCGGTTGCGTGCCCTCGAAAGCGTTGATTCGCAGTGCCAAGGCGGCGGATACCATGCGTCATGGCAACCGGTACGGCCTCGAATCAGTGCCGGTGAAGGGCTCGTTCAAAAACATCATGAGTCGCGTGCAGGAGGTGGTGGCCAAGGTTGAGCCCCACGACTCACCCGAGCGTTACCGCAACCTCGGCGTGGATTGCATCTTCGGCGAGGCCAGTTTCGTATCTCCCTGGGAGCTGGAAGTAAAACACAACGACGGTCGCACCGAGCGACTGACCGCGCGCAGTATCGTGGTGGCCACCGGTGGCAAGCCAGCCATGCCACCGATTCCGGGACTGCAGGACATGAACCCCCTGAACTCGGACAACCTGTGGCAGTTGCAGGACCAGCCGCAGCGGCTGCTGGTGCTGGGCGGTGGCCCCATCGGGTCCGAACTCGCCCATGCCTTTGTGCGCCTGGGCAGCCAGGTGATTCAGGTGGAAATGGGCGATCGCCTGCTGGCGAAAGAAGACGACGATGTCTCGGAGCTGATCAGGGCGCAGTTCGAGAGAGACGGTATCGATTTGAGGCTGGGCCATGCAGCCAGGGAATTTGCGGTGGAAGACGGCGAGAAGGTGGTGTATTGCGAACATCAGGGCGAACGCGTGCGCATCCCCTTTGACGAGGTACTGGTCGCTGTGGGGCGCGCCGCCAACACCACCGGTCTGGGGCTGGAGAACATCGGGGTCGACACCCTGCCCAACGGCACCGTACCGGTGGAAGAGGACATGAGTATGCGGTTCCCGAACGTGTTCGCCTGCGGCGATGTCGCCGGGCCGTATCAGTTCACCCACGCCGCGGCTCATCAGGCCTGGTATGCGGCGGTGAATGGCCTGTTTGGTCAGTTCAAGCGCTTCAAGGTGGATTACCGTGTCATGCCCTGGGTGACCTTCACCTCGCCAGAAGTGGCGCGGGTGGGCCTCAGTGAGGCGGAAGCCAAAGCACAGGGCGTCGCCTACGAGGTGACCCGTTACGGCCTGGACGATCTGGATCGGGCCATCGCCGAGAGCGAAGACTACGGCTTTATCAAGGTGCTGACGCCGCCGGGCAAAGACAAGATTCTGGGCGCTGTGGTGGTGGGCTCCCACGCCGGTGAGATACTGGCCGAATTCACCCTGGCGATGAAGCACGGGCTGGGGCTAAACAAGATACTGGGTACCATTCATCCGTACCCCACCTGGAACGAATCGGCCAAGTACGCCGCGGGCGAATGGAAGCGAGACCACGCGCCCGCAGGCATTCTGAAACTGCTGGAGAAGCTGCACGGCTGGCGTCGTGGCAAAGGTCGGAACCCGCAGGAAAAACGTAAAGAGATAACAACAAGTTGAACAAGATCGGGTGCCAGGTGTAACGAAACCGCCGCACCCGTGTCTGACAACCGACACCATTGAAACTCCGAGGAGCATCCATGCCCCTGACCGAAACCCGACCGCCCCGCAGTAAGCGCATTCCGGCCGTGGAAGTTCTCGAACCCCGGGCGTCCGACAGCTGGACCCACACTCGCAACGGCGACCCGCGGGGCTACATTGATGCGGACAAGTTGAAAGAGTTGTGGATCCACACCGGCACTGCCTGCAACCTGGCCTGCCCCTTCTGCCTCGAAGGTTCGCACCCCGGCGACGGGCGTATCCCGGGTATGAAGCTCAGTGACGTGAAACCGTTCATTCACGAAGCCATCGACATGGGCGTGGAGCAGTTCTCCTTCACCGGTGGCGAGCCGTTCGTGATTCGCGATTTCGTTAACATTCTGGATTATGCCAGCCAGCACCGGCCCTGCTTCGTGCTCACCAATGCCACCGAACCGCTGCTGAAACGCCGCCACCAGGTGCTGCCGCTGCTGGACAACCCCTATCCGATTCATTTCCGCGTCAGCCTGGATTTCCCGGATCGCGCCCGCCACGACAAGGATCGTGGCGAAGGCAGCTTCGATCAGGCGCTGGAAGGCATCCACTGGCTGATCGAGCAGGGTTTCAAAGTATCCATTGCCCGCCAGACCGATCCGGATGAACTACCGTCCCGCGTCGAGGCCGCGTTCCGTGAGATCTTCCGGGAGTGGAATATCCCGGACGATCTGTCGTTTACCGCGTTTCCCGACCTCGGGGCGCCGGGTTCGGAGGATGGCAGCCCGGAGATCACCGAAACCTGCATGGAGAAGTACCCGACCCGGGAAGCCCGTTCTCATTTCATGTGCACCTACACGCGCATGCTGGTGAAGAAGGGCGAGCAGGTGCGGGTGTATGCCTGCACCCTGGTGGACGATGATCCCCAGTACGATCTGGGCGGCACGCTGGCCGAGAGCATGGAGGAACGCATCATGCTGCGGCATCACCGGTGTTTCTCCTGTTATCGATTTGGCGCCAGTTGTTCGGCGCCCGGATGACGTGAGATGACCGACGGCTATTTCCAGAGGTGGAGGCCGGCCAGGGGGGAATGAGTGTCCAAAACATTAAAAGAAGCCACGCTTCTCCGTTTTAGACACTCATTCCCCCCTGGCCGGCCTGCCCCCAAACCAAAAAATAACGAACCGGAAACGAACAATGAACTTCACTGAAGCCTCCCTGTTCTGGGGATTCCTGTTAGTGTACGGCGTGGTTATGTATGTCTTGTCGCCTAAGAGCAAGAACGCCAATTCGTTCTACAGAGGCGCGGATGACAACGGCAACCCGGTGGGTCAGTGGTCACTGACTGCCAGTATCTTCATCAGCTGGATTTTCGCCAAGTCGGTCACCAACGCCGCCAACCTCGGTGCCGCCTATGGCGTGGTTGGCGGATTGGCGTATGCCAGTTACTGGCTGTCCATCCCCGTGGCCGGTTATGTGATCTACCTGATCCGTACCCAGACCGGCGCCCGCAGCCTGCAGGACTTTCTGACGTCCCGCTTTGGCCGGCTCGCCAGTCTGGCGTTTGCGGCGGCCATCCTGATCCGGCTGTACAACGAAGTCTGGAGCAACACCGCCGTTGTCGGCGGTTACTTCGGGCTGCCCGGAGAGTGGGAATACTACTCCGCGGCGATGCTGTTCACCGTGTTTACCCTGGCCTACAGCCTCAAGGGTGGTCTGCGGTCGTCGATCTTCACCGATGTCATTCAGGCGTTCGTGTTTGTGTTTTTCGTCGGGGCGGTGTTGTTCCTGATTATTCCCGCCAACGACACCAGCGCGCTACTGACCAACGGCGAATTCAGGCTTAACGCCGGCTTTGACCTGCTGCTGGTGGCTCTGCTGCAGCTGTTCAGTTACCCCTTCCACGATCCGGTGCTCACCGATCGGGGCTTCGTGAACAAAGAAAAGACCATGCTCAAGAGCTTTGTGGTGGCCGGGCTTCTGGGCTTTGTGGCGGTGTTTATATTCAGCCTTGTAGGTGTTCATGCCCGTCTGAACGGTATCGACGCCATGGGCAATGCGCCTGCGGCTGTGGGACAGTCATTGGGGCTGGCGGCGCTGTTCTTCATGAGCGTGGTGATGATGACTTCAGCAGGCTCAACGCTGGATTCCACCTTTTCATCGCTCGCGAAATCCCTGGCCGTGGATCTGCCCCGGCTGGCCCGCCGGGCCTCGGATAAATTACCGAGTATGCGGGTCGGTGCGCTGGTGATGATCGTGTTTGCGCTCCTTGGCAACCTGCCGATGTTTGCCGGCACTGACATCCTCAAGGCTACGACCATCTCCGGTACGATGGTCATGGGTCTGGCGCCGGTGTTTCTGTTCTACGGTTTCACCCGCTGGTCGCCCTGGAGTTTCCATCTGAGCTTCTGGACCGGCCTGTCGCTGGGTGTGCTGCTGACGGTGGGGCTGATTCCCGCAAGCTGGGCGATTGGTGAGGGTGCCTACGCCATGCTGCTGGGCGTTAATGCCTACGGTTTTCTGATCTGTACGGCAGGCTTCTTCCTGCCCCTGGTGCTGCGGCGACTGGCCGGCCGCACGCTGGCCGCCGGCGAGGCCTGAGGGGGCAACATGACGGAAGGCCGCAGCTGTCCGTTGGCATACCGTTACGATCCGGCCACGCTAGCGGAGAACCCGACGCGGGTGTCCGAGGATGTGTTGTATGTGATCGGCGGTCTCTACGGCAATCCCTATGCCCTGGATGAGATTGAGGAAATGGCCCTTGCCGAGGAGCGGCAGGGTCATCGTGTGAAGTTGGTCTTCAATGGCGACTTTAACTGGTTCAATGCCAGCGATGCCCTGTTTCGTGACATCAATAACCGGGTGCTGGACCACACCGTCAACCTCGGCAATGTGGACTATGAGCTGGCCAATCCGAGTCCGGGTGCCGGTTGCGGTTGCGCCTATCCGGCGTTTGTTGATCAGGGTGTGGTTGAGCGCTCCAACCGGATGATGGAGCGGTTGCAGGCCACCGCCGGCGAGCATCCGGACATTCTCAAGCGCTTGTCGCTGTTGCCGCGTTATCGGTGTCTTATATTTGGAGGCCTAAAGGTTTTGGTGCTTCACGGCGATCCGGAGTCTCTGGCGGGCTGGGGGCTTGCCTACGAATCTTTCGCCGCGGGCAACGAAGCCCGGCTGGCAGACTGGTTCCGCGCCAGCGGTGTGGATCTGATTGTTTCCACTCATACCTGTCTGCCGGTTCTCTGGAAAGGAACGGTGGACGGTCGTTCCTGCGCGGTGGCCAATAACGGTGCGGCGGGTATGGGCAACCTGGTGTCCGACCCCCGTGGACTGATTACCCGCATTGGATTTACAAGCCCCGTGGCTGAGCCTGTGGCCGGTATTGAGAGTCACGGTCTTAATGTCACGCTGCTGCCGGTGGCGTACCCGTTGCAAGCCTGGTTACAAGCATTTGACCAACTGTGGTCGCCGGGTTCAGCGGCCGCCATCTCCTACCGCGATCGTCTGGTCAGAGGGACTTCGCTGATGCCGGAGCGCATTGTTTTCCCGGCGCTTCCTTAACCGTTTTGTCACTGGCGGTTGCTTTAATAGAGGCTATTCTTAAACAACGGGTCGGGCGTCTGTGGCGTGCACCCAGCGGCCCCAACTTGAAATATATTTTGTGGTCTATATAATTTAGCCCTAACTTTTTGACGCGAAACCATCACGCTATGACATCAGAAGGATCGAATACCACCGCCATCACCCTCCGTACACCGGTCAAGGATGATGGCTACAGGCTCCATCGATTGGTGGCGGAATGCCCTCCGCTGGACCCCAACTCGATTTACTGCAACCTGCTGCAGTGCAGCCACTTTGCCGACACCGGCGTGGCCGCGGAGAAGGACGGCGATCTGGTCGGCTTTATCTCCGGATACATCCCTCCCCAACAGCCCGACACCGTATTCGTGTGGCAAGTGGCAGTTCATGAAAAAGGTCGTGGACAGGGCCTGGCCAAGCGGATGCTGAAAGAGATTGTGGGCCGCGATGCGTGCAAACGTGTAACGCACCTGGAAACCACCATCACCGAGGACAACGAAGCCTCCTGGGCGCTGTTCCGTTCGTTCGCGCGTGACCTGGGGGCCGAGCTCACCTATCACGAGCATTTTGAGAAAGAGACCCACTTCGGCGGCAAGCACGATTCCGAGTTCCTGCTGCGCATCGGGCCTTTCACCAAGCCAGCCTGAGCGTCTGTCAACGACGCAGGCATTACTGACCGCTTTCTGGATGAGCCGGCAGACCACTGAGGCAGGTCTGTCGCCACGGCTCTGACGAATGTGTGGCTGGCTGATCGCGACTGTACCCGACGGGCTGCCCACAGACACCTCGAACCTGACATGCTAAGAGGCAAGACAATGGAACTTTTCAAGTCGACCGAATCTGAAGTACGCGTTTATTCCCGCGCTTTTCCGGTGATTTTCAATCGCGCCAAGAATGCGCATCTGTACACCGAAGACGGCAAGGAATACCTGGACTTTCTCGCCGGTGCCGGCTCCCTGAACTACGGCCACAATAACGACATCCTGAAGCAGGCGCTGCTCGAATACATCGAAGCCGATGGCGTGAGCCAGGGCCTGGATATGTTCACCACGGCCAAGCACGACTTCATTGAGTCCTATAAGAAGTACATTCTGGATCCCCGCGGCCTGAACTACAAAATGCAGTTCACCGGCCCCACCGGTACCAACTGCGTGGAAGCGGCCATGAAGCTGGCGCGCAAGGTCAAGGGCCGTAACGGCATCATCTCGTTCACCAACGGTTTCCACGGGGTCACCATGGGCGCCGTGGCGGCGACCGGCAACAAACACCACCGTGGTGGTGTGGGCACGCCGCTGGGCAATGTTGATTTCATGTTCTACGACGGTTACCTGGGCGACGACGTCGACAGCCTGGCCATCATGGACAAGCTGCTGAACGACGGTTCCTCCGGTTTCGAGCTGCCCGCAGCCGTAATTGTCGAGGCGGTGCAGGGCGAGGGTGGTCTCAACGCCTGCCGTGCCGAGTGGCTGAAAGGCTTGTCAGAGCTGTGCAAGAAGCACGACATTCTGCTGATTCTGGACGACATCCAGGCGGGTAATGGCCGTACCGGCGAGTTCTTCAGCTTCGAGTTTGCCGGCATCAAGCCGGACATTGTGACGGTGTCCAAGTCCCTCAGTGGCTACGGCCTGCCGATGGCACTGGTACTGTTCAAGCCGGAGCTGGACGTATGGGATCCGGGCGAGCACAACGGTACCTTCCGTGGCAACAACATGGCCTTCATCACCGCCCGCAGTGCGGTTGAAACCTATTGGCGCGACGATGCCTTCGCAAACGAAGTGAAGGCGAAGACCAGGATTCTGGGTGATGCACTGCAGGCGATTTGCGACATGTACCCCGGTGAGTTCAAAATGAAGGGACGCGGTTTGATGCGTGGTATCGAAGCCACACACGCGGACATCACCGGCGCGATCACCAAGCGGGCCTTCGAGCACGGTCTGATTATCGAGACCAGTGGCCCCAACGATGAAGTCATCAAGTGTCTGATGCCGCTGACCACCAGCGAAGACGACCTGAGAAAGGGTGCCGCGCTGCTGGCCAGAAGTGTGGACGAGATCATGCAGGAAGGGATCAGCGAGGCGTCGTAAGGCGCCACCTCCATCTGGACATTCATTCTGCAGGACAGCGAAGACAATACTATGACGACGCACTTACATACCGTAGAGAAGATTGGCGGCACCTCGATGAGCAATTACGAGGCGGTCCGTGACAACATCATCATCGGTGCCCGCAGCAAAGACGACCTGTACCAGCGCATTTTCGTGGTGTCTGCCTACGCGGGCGTAACCAACGAGTTGCTGGAACACAAGAAAACCGGCGAGCCCGGCGTTTACGCCCTGTTTGCCGACGCCGAGTCCGACTGGGCCTGGGGCGATGATCTCACCAAACTGGTGAAGTTCCTCACCGATCTGAACGGCGAGCTGTTCGAGGATCCGATGCTGAAACAGCAGGCGGACCAGTTCATCACCGATCGCATCGAGGGGGTGCGGGGCTGCCTGATTGATCTGCAGCGCCTCTGTTCCTACGGCCAGTTCCAGCTGGAGGAGCATCTGCTGACGGTGCGGGAAATGCTGGCCGGCATCGGCGAGGCTCATAGCGCCTTCAACACTGCACTGAAACTCCAGCAAGAGGGCATCAATGCCCGTTTCGTGGATCTCACCGGCTGGCGCGACAACGAGCTGCTGCCGCTGGATGAGAAGCTGAAGCAGACATTTGATGCAGTTGACCTGTCCCGTGAGCTGCCGATTGTTACCGGCTACGCCCAGTGCAGGGAAGGTCTGATGCGGACCTTTGACCGGGGCTACAGTGAGATGACCTTTAGCCGGGTGGCGGTGATCACCGAAGCTCGTGAAGCGATCATCCATAAGGAATACCACCTCAGTTCCGCCGACCCCAACATTGTCGGGGCCGAGAAGGTGGTGCCTCTGGGGCGTACCAATTACGACGTGGCCGATCAGCTGGCCAACCTCGGCATGGAGGCGATTCACCCCCGTGCTGGCAAGGGTCTGCGCCAGAACGAGATTCCGCTGCGGGTGATGAACACCTTCGAGCCGGAGCACACCGGTACCCTGATCACCGGCGATTACGTCAGTGAGAAGGCCCAGGTGGAAATCATTGCTGGCGCCAAGGGCGTGTTTGCGGTGGAAGTGTTCGATCAGGACATGCAGGGCGAACCCGGTTCCGATCGCCGCATCCTGGACGTGCTGAGCCGCTTCAAGGTGCGGTTCATGTCCAAGGACACCAACGCCAACACCATCACCCACTACGTGGGCAGCACCCTGAAGCACGTCAAGCGGGTGGTCAAGGCGCTGAAAGAAGAGTTCCCCAACGCCGAAATCAACACCCGCAAGGTAGCGGTGGTGTCGGCCATCGGCAGTGATATGAAAGTGCCGGGCATCCTCGCCCGTTCCGTTAAATCGCTGGCCGACGGGGAAATCAGCATTCTGGCGTTGCACCAGTGCATGCGCCAGGTGGATATTCAGTTTGTGGTGGACGAAGACGATTACGAGAAAGCCATCGTGGCGCTGCACGGTGTGCTTATTGAACCCCACAATCACGAATACGCCATCGTCGCGGCCTGACCCGCGACCGCGGATGGCCCCGCACCCAACCGTCAGGTTGGTCGGGGCATCCGTCGTTGTCCTGCCACCGACCCCTACGTAGTTGTCCCTATCGCCCACCCGGCGCACCCCGGTGGGGAATCCACGCCCTGACCCTGATCGTATCTCTAGTACATTCATAATCGGTACCAAAGCCATGAGTAAATCCGAGAGGCTGGGACCGTCTCCGACCATGAGCTCGACCGGTGAAACGGATTCCCTGGTTGGGCTGTACTTCAGGGATGCGTCCCGTTACGAACTGCTGGGCGACAAAGGCGAGCGTCGACTGGTTCGCCAGCTCACCCGCTGCTATCAGGTCATCGCCCGGGAACTGGCGTTGCCGGGGGAGACTCCGCAAACCTACCGCGAAATCGTTGGCAGCCTGGGCGATGCGTGTGCGTTCACCACCCGGTGTCGGCGTGCCTACCATCTGGCCCGTGCCTGCCGCAGCAAACTGGTGGAAAGCAACCTGCGTCTGGCAGTGCACATTGCGCGTCGGTATGGCCATCACGGCATTCCCATGGCGGATCTGATTCAGGACGCCAACGTGGGTCTGATCAAGGCGGTGGAACGCTTTGATCCTACCAAAGGCTTCCGCTTTTCCACCTACGCCTACTGGTGGATCAGCGAAGAGGTAAAACGCTGCCTGCAGCGGGGCTCACGGCTGGTTCACACGCCGGAAAACGTCGTGGATGAGATCCGTCAGTTGCGCAAGGTGTCCATGCGCCTGCATCAGAGCCTCGGCCGCGCGCCCCTGCAAAGCGAGCTGGCCCGGGAAATGGAGGCCTCACCGTCCCGTATCGGTGAGCTCAGAGCGTTGGCGAACCGTGAGGTGTCTGTGGATGCGCCGGTTTCGGAAAGCGCTGGAATTACCCTCGGTGACAGTCTGAGTGGCGATGAGCAGATGGCTCCGGATCACTCGATGGTGCAGCGTGATCGCAAGAAATACCTGTCGGACATTCTCGGCAAGTTGTCGGATCGCGAGAAGGCTGTGCTGTCACGGCGATTCGGTCTGGGCCTGCCGGAACCGGAGACGCTGCAGATCATCTCCGATGACCTGGGTATCAGCCGGGAGCGGGTGCGTCAGATCGAGAAGGGAGCCATTCGCAAATTGCAGGCCACCCTCGGTGTGGACGAAATGAAGCGTATGGAAGGAATGTGAACGGGGTGATTCAGTGCGCCATGATAAACCAGGCGCCCGCAATCACCTGACATGCCAACACCACGGACGTCAGTGCCAGCCTGAGCCTTAGATACCAGGCTGGCCAGTAACCCTTCATCCAGCGAGCGTCGACAATATACAGCGCCAGATAGGCGACGGTGTAAATGCCGATTTGCCAGCGCACGGCCAGCAACAGCCCCACCCCCGCAGCGACGAAAAACACCTGGCTAAGCACCATGGTAACCAGCGGCGATAACGGGTAGCAGCGGTTTTCCAGCTGCATGGCGATGGGCCAGTAAACACCGGCCATAAAGGCAAGAATGCCGGCACTGTAGAGGTAGAACCAACCGATCACCGTCACGCTGTAGGCCGGCATGAGGAACAGACTGAGGATACTCGCCAGAAACGGGATCAGTCCGAGAACGCCAACCAGAATCGCCAGTCGTGCAACAGCGATCACGATCCTCGCCCCTGTACCCGGATTCTCATAGGCTCGATGCCAGCGGGCTCCATACCCACCATTTCATGGTAGGCCGACGGGTGAACCACATCGGTTCTGGCTATGCTGAAGGCACCCAGGGCGTCCTGAATCTGCCAGCTGCTGCGAAACAGCCGCGTTTTACCGTTCTTGTCAGAGAGGATAAGCAGCTGGTCCCCGATCCTGAGGCGGGCCATGTACTGTTGGCCCTCGATAGAAATAATCTCCAGCAGATCAATAGTGTGATGATTGCTGTTGTTGAGTTGATCGAAGGTTATTCTCACCGTGGTGCTCCAGAGGTGAAATGGTACCGGGGAATTTACGACCGCCAGTGGTAATAGGATCAATTACCCAGTTCCCGGCAGACTTCATGCTGGGGGCAGTCCACCAGGTGATCGTTCACCATGCCGGTGGCCTGCATGAAGGCGTACACAATGGTTGGGCCGACAAAATTGAAGCCGGCGTTCTTGAGCGCCCGTGACATGGCCTCCGCCTCGGCTGTGGTTACCGGAACGTCGGAAAAGCTATGCCAGCGGTTCTGGAGCGGTTTGCCACCTACAAAGGACCAGAGGAATTCGCTGAAATCCGCGCCCTGCTCCTTCATCTGAAGAAAACTGCGGGCGTTGCGAATGATCGAGTGCACCTTGAGGCGATTTCGGATGATGCCGGGGTTGGCGAGCAGTTCCTCGATCTTCTGGTCGTCATAGCGGGCGATCCGTTGTGGATCAAAATCGTCGTAGGCCTGCCGGTAGCTGTCCTGTTTGCGCAGTATGGTGATCCAGCTCAGACCGGCCTGCTGTCCATCCAGGCAAAGCTTTTCAAACAGCGCGAGTTCGTCGTACTCCGGGCGCCCCCACACGGTATCGTGGTAGTGAACGTAGAGGGGATCCGTGCCGCACCAGGGGCAGCGTCTGTTGTCGTCCATCAGGATTCCTCGCAAGGGCGGATGCGTGGCGTCACCGGCTGATGCCAGTTCATGATCAGGGGCTCAGCCTGTGGCCACAGAGCAGTCAGGTCAAGGTTTGTTGGCACCTCTGCCAGCAGCCGCCCGCCAGGCCGGGAAAATCGCTCATCGCAGTAGACCAGAGTGACCAGGAAGCCCGCCACAGTGCCACTGGCCGCCTGCCAACCGGGCTCATCGCGATCCCCGGACAGGTGAAAATCGGAGCCCACTTCCAGCGTCTGAAGGTTGCCGGCAATGCCCCGGCCGGTGGCTTTCAGCCACGCTTCTTTCAGGGTCCAGACCCGCAGGAAGTCCTCATGGCTGTCGTTGGCGAGCAGCCAGCGTTGTTCGGCTGGGGTAAACCAGCGCCGCACCACTTTCTGCCACTGGGGATGACGGTTGAGGGGTTCGATATCCAGTCCGATACCGGCGCGGCCACTCACTGCGCAGGCGGACAGCCGCTGACTGTGGCTGAGAGACAGATGCCAGCCGGCGGGAGTTGCCGACGCTGTCGGCCGTCCGGCCACCGGCGCGCAGCCCGCGGGCGGGCAATGGGCACTGCTGGCGATGGCCTGTCGTAGCAGCCAACGGCTGCTCAGGTACTCCCGCCGCCTCGGGCCGGAGAACTTTGCCACGGTTGCCCGCTCATAGTCGGTAAGCCAGGCCGGGCTGGGCAGATCCGGTGCTTCCGGTTCACGGCACAGCCAGATCGATGGCGCACCGTCCGGGCGGTTGTCAGGGCTGCAGTCGCTGGATGTGCCAGCCATCGCCTTCCCTTACGTATTCGAAGCGGTCGTGGAGACGGCTGGGACGGCCCTGCCAGAATTCGATGCGCTGGGGCACCACCCGGTAGCCACCCCAGAAACTTGGTAGGGGTACGTCTCCGTTGCCGAATTTCTCTTTGATTTCCGCCACTTTTTGCTCGAGCAGCCCGCGGGAGGTGATCACCTTGCTCTGCTCCGAGACCCAGGCGCCAATTTGACTGCCCCGGGGCCGTGACGCGAAATAACGTAGGGATTCGGCTTTGCTGACTCGTTCCACGGCGCCCTGAATCCGTACCTGCCGGTTCAGGGCAATCCAGGGAAACAGCAGCGCCGCCTGCGGATTCTGCGCCAGTTCCGCGGCCTTGCGGCTGCCATAATTGGTGTAGAACACGAAGCCCTGCTCGTCGAAATACTTCAGCAGAACCGTGCGCAGGTCAGGCATGGCATCGTGCCCGGCGGTGGCCAGCGACAGGGCGTTGGGTTCCAGAATACCGGCCTCACGAGCATGCTCGAACCAGCTCTGAAACTGCCGGATCGGGTTGTCATCCAGGGCATCGCGATCCAGGCCTTCGCTCTCGAAATCACGACGCATATCGCCGATGTCCATAGTGTTTCCTCTGTCGCGTGTTGGTAGCACCAAAAATACGAATCATGAGGATATCGGGTTCAGCGCCGGCTGTCGCGATCACGGTGAACGGACTGCCGCTGCTGACAAACGGGTGTCGGGCCGACTATCCTTGTAAACAGGCACGCGGGTAAGATTGCCCGGGAATTCCGCCGTCTATGAGGAGAAGTCCGTGGCTCAGAGCCGTCAACGCAGTCGCACCCCCAGAAATCTGTTGATCGGGGTCCTGGTTCTTTTTGTGCTGTACACCCTGGCAGGCTTTCTGCTTCTTCCCTGGTGGCTGGAAAAGTCGCTGCCGGAGCAGCTGGATCAGCGCATGGGGTGGCAGGCGGCGGTGGCCGACATCCGTGCCAACCCGTTTGCGTTGAGTGTCGAGGCCACGGGACTGGAAGCGGTGGACAGCGGCGGTGAGCCGGTGGTGGCGTTTGAACGGCTGCGGCTGGATCTGAATTTCTTCCAGCTGGTGCGGGGCATTGTCGGGTTCGAGGAGATTCAGCTGGACGAGCCGTTCATCCGCGTTGACTTACTGGAGGACTACGGCGTCAACTTTGCCAGAGACTGGCAGAGCGCCAATCCCGGCGAGGTCACCGAGCCACCGGCCGGGGACGACGAAGCCAGCGAGCCACTGCCGCTGTATTTCGGGCAGATCTTGGTCAATGGTGGTGAGATGCTGTTCCGCGATTTCAGTCAGCAGGAAATGGCGGAGTTCCGCATTGAACCCCTGGACCTGACACTCAACGATTTTGCCACCTGGCCCCGTGAGGATCAGGGCAGCGACTATTCCCTGATGGCGGCGTTGGGTAGCCAGACCATTGAGTGGGAGGGTGATCTCAGTGTGGCCCCGTTCTACTCCCGGGGATCTCTGCGGCTGTCATCCGTGGGCTACGATACGCTGGCGCATTTCCTGGCCCCTTACCTGCCGTATGATCTGCGCGGCGGCAGTGTCACCGTGAGCTCTGACTACGTCGTCCAGGCCGGCGACACCTTCTACCTGGAAACCACCAATGGCGAGTTTGCCCTCGAAGATCTGGCTATTGCCCTGGACGAGGACAGTGAGCAAGCGCGGCTGAGTGCCGGCAAACTGGCGGTGGATGCCATCCGCTTTGACCTCACGGGTCGGGAAATCAACGTGGGTCAGGTGTCCCTGGAAAATCTCGATCTGGCCCTGGCGCGGGATGAGAACGGTCAGATCGACTGGCTTGCCCCGTTGGCATCCGCCGACGGCAACAGCGACACTGGCGACGGAGAGGCGGCGGCCGAATCCGAAGCCCCGCTCCGCTGGTCCCTGGCCGGTATCTCGTTGACCGGCAGCCGGGTGCTGTGGCAGGACCGGCAGCCGGAATCTGCCGCCGAGATCGCCCTCGAGCAGCTGTCGTTGTCCACCGGCACCCTCAGCCATGAGCTGGCGGAGCCGGTGAGTTACCGGGTACAGGGCACTCTGGCCAGTGGCGGGCGGTTGTCGCTGGATGGGCAGGTCACTCCGTCACCTTTCACTCTTGAGGCGGCGATTTCCGGCACAGACGTGGCGATTGCTGCCTTCCAGCCCTATGTCCGCCAAGCCGCGAACATCGAGATTGCCAGCGGCCTGCTGGGGCTGGACGGCAATCTGGATCTCGACGGTCAGAAAGATCCCCTCACCGGCACCTTCAGCGGCACCGGTGAGTTGACCGGGCTCAACATGCGGCTGCCGGAGGCGTCGGATGAACTGGTGTCGTGGCAGAGCCTGCGACTGGCACCCATCGAGTACAACGTCTACCCCGCGCGCCTGGAAATCGGCACTGTTACGCTCACCGAGCCCTCGGTCAACGTGGTGCGGGAGAGCGACGGTCTGCACAACCTCGAGCGCATCATCCGGGCATCGGATAACGACGACAGCGAAACATCCGGCGACGACGCCGGTGGCGAGCCGGACTTCATCTTCCGAATAGATCAATTGCTGCTGGAGCGCGGAGAGGTTTCCTACACCGACCGGTCCCTCGAGCCGGCCTTCTCCACCACTCTGCAGGCGCTCAATGGCAGTGTTAGCGGTATTGCCAATGTGTCCCCCCAGCAGGGGGACATTGTCGTCCGCGGATTGGTGAACGGCAGCTCCGAACTGACCTTTGATGGCTCCCTCGGGACCCTGGGCACGGACGACATCAGCACGTTGACCGTGGGAATGAAAGGTGCGTCGCTGCCGAATTTGTCACCGTATTTCGGGCGTTACCTTGGTTACGGGGTCAACAGTGGCAAGCTGGATCTCGATGTGAACTACGAGATTTCCGGCAGCCGGATTGAGGCCAGCAACCTGATCATCATGGATCGACTGGAACTGGGCCAGCCGGTAGTCAGTGATCAGGCCACTGGTGCGCCAGTCAAACTGGGCCTGGCATTATTGCGGGATCGCAAGGGGATGATCGAAATTGATCTGCCGATCAGCGGTGATCTTCAGGACCCGGATTTCAGCGTTGGTAATGTCGTCATGCGGGCTTTTGTGAACCTTCTCAGCAAGGCCGCTGCCTCTCCTTTCAGTGTGTTGGGCTCGGTTGCCCAGCTGGCGGGACTGTCCGGTGATCAGCTCAGCGAAGTGCGGTTTGTGGCAGGCACTGCCGAGCTGGCCGAGGGCGACCGGGTCAAACTGGATGCCCTGGCGGACGCTCTGACCGAGCGACCGGCGCTGTTGCTCAATATTCGTGGTGGTGTGGCACCGCAAGCTGATGGCCTGGCGTTGTTACGCCAGCGGCTGACCCGGCAGCAGGGCGGAGCCCTGTCTGAAACCGACTGGGCTGAGGCGCGGGAGGCGTTTCTTGCCGGGGAGCGCTCACTACCGCCGGAAGCCCTCGGAAATCTGGCGTCGGCACGGGGCGCCTGGCTGAAAAAAGAGATGCTTGAAGCGTACGATGTGGCGGCGGACCAGCTGTTTTTGCTGGACCCGCAGCGTGACGCCAGAGCAGACGAACAGGGCCTGGTGGCGGTGCAGTTTGCTTTGGACGCCCGTTAGCCTCTCACGGCAGGTTCTGCTGGAACGGGAAACCCGTGAAAAACCCCGGTGGTAGCTGCAGGCCCCACTTCTCCACCAGTATGCGGTAACGGCCACTTCGCACCAGAGGTTCAAGTAGCCGGATCATATCGGCGGCATTCACCGGGCCGCCGGCGCGGGTAATAATGGCCAGACGGTATACCTGATCCGGTCGCTCGGAAATCAGCAATCGTTCCCGGTCTTCGGGGTGCTGCGCCAGATGTTGCTGGAGGTAGGAGCGACTGACAATCGCCACCTCGGCAACGGAGGGCCGGTCGGCCTTGATCAGGTTGATGTTGCGGCGGTGGCTGTCGGAGAACTCGATGTCGAAGCGCTGTTCCAGTTTTTCGCTGTCGATCTCGAAATCCGCAAAGCCATAATGATAGCCCGACATGGTCACGATGCTGCGTTCCTGGAGGTTGTCGAAGAACCCGGTGTCCCGTCCCGGTTTTCTCAACGCCAGATACAGCTCTTCGTCGGTCAGAATCGGGATAGTGGCTTCATGCGGGTAGTCGTGCCAGCCCCAGGCCGGGCTCTCAAAGAAGATGACGTCGTACAGGCCGGCTGTGAAGTCCAGATAGCGGCGCATGGGCGACGTGTGCACAACTTTGAAACGGACATCCGGGTGGGCAGTGTCAAGGTGCTGCAGGGTGTCCGCCAGCAGCCCTTCCACTTCGCTTTCAGAGCCGATACCGGCAATGGGCGGGAAGTTGTAGACTCCCACCTTGATTTCCAGCTCGGCGCGGGCAACGGGCACAGTAAAGCCCACCGCGCAGAACAGCAGGGCGAGCAAGGCAGGTTGGAATCGGTTGTTTCGCGGCAAGGAAGAGTCCCGGGTGGCCAAGTTCTGAGCGTTCGTTCAGATTAACACCCGGAGATTCCTGTCAGAAAGGGTCAAATTATAAACTTATGCAAAACGGAGCGTTTACTGTGCAGCCCACTCTGAGCCATTTTTTTGCTTACGTTTCCCGGTTGCGCTGGATCAAGCGCTGGGGGCTGATGCGCAACGCCATCGAAGAGAACGTGGCCACCCATTCCTGGGAGGTGGCAACCCTCGCCCACGCCCTGGCGTTGATCCGCAATCGTCACTTCGGCGGCACCGTCAATGCCGACCGTATTGCTGCAGCGGCGTTGTACCACGACGCCACGGAGGTGATCACTGGCGATTTGCCAACGCCGGTGAAGTATCACTCACGGGTGATGCGAGAGGCGTTCGGGGATATCGAGCACAAGGCCGAGGCGGAGTTGCTGGCGTTATTGCCGGCGGACCTGCGGGAGGATTTCGCACCCTACGTGCGGGAGTCGCAGCTGTCGGCGGAAGAGAAGGAACTGATCAAGGCGGCGGACCGGTTGTCGGCGCTGCTGAAATGCGAAGCCGAGATGCGGGCCGGTAACACCGAGTTCGAACCGGCCGCCGAGCAGATTGCGCGGCGGCTGGAACAGGATGGCCTGGCGGAGGTTGCCTACTTCATGGAAGTGTTTGCCCCCGGTTACCGGCAACCTCTGGACAATCTTCTGGGCTGAGCCGGTCTGATCACCAGCGATCAGGCGCCGCCGGATGCCACCATGCCGCCGCGCAGACCGTCACGTTGCGCCGACTGGCGGACAATGTCCTCCGGGCTGCCGGCCAGTTCCCGGAACATGCCCATGGAGCCGAGCAGCGCGGAGGACTCGTAGGGCACGAACACCCGCTCGCCATCCTTGGCCATGTTCGGCAGAACCTTAATGTAGCTCTGGCCGAGCAGGTAGCCGACAACGGTCTGCTTGTTTTGTTCGGTTTCGCCGATGGCACTCAGCACCAGGCGGATGGATTCCTGCTCACCCTGGGCGCGCAGAATGGCCGATTCTTTGTCGCCCTGGGCATTGAGGATCGCGGATTCGCGCTGGCCCTGGGCCATGGCGATGGCGGCGGACTTCTCGCCCTCGGCTTCGGTGACCGTGGCCCGGCGCTTACGCTCGGCGGCCATCTGCAGGCGCATGGCCTCTTCCACTTCTTCCGGCATACTGATGTCCTGCACTTCCACGCGGGTCAGTTTGACCCCCCATTTAGAGGCAGCCTCTTCCATTTCCGCCTGGATCGCGTTGTTCACTTCGCTGCGGGATTCGAACAGCTTGTCCAGCTCCATCTTGCCCACGACCGAACGCAGGGTGGTTTTCGCCAGTACTTCCACCGCCTGGCTCATGTTGGCCACCTCGTAGACGGCGCGGCGCGGGTCGATGATCTGGTAATACAGGGCACCGTTGATGTTCACCGTGACGTTGTCGGTGGTCACCACCGGCTGACCGGGAAAGTCCATCACCGTCTCGCGGCGGTCGATGCGGGTTTCAAAGCTGCTGCTGGGATGGTATTCGTCGCCGATGCGCACATAGCGGGTCATGGTGATGGCGCGCGGGCGCTCGATGAACGGAATGATGATGTTGACGCCGCTTTCCAGAATCCGGTTAAAGGACCCCAGCCGCTCGATTACCATCACTTCGGACTGGCGCACGATAACGAGGCCCTTGGCGATGATGGCGATGCCGATAGCCAGCAGAACGAGACTGATAACCAGGCCCGGCGAGAGAAATGCTTCCATACGTGTTACTCCGTGGGTTTGACGCTGTGAACGACGGCGGTGGTGCCGTCGAAGGTTTCGAAAATGACGTCCGTGCCGGCGGCCAGCTCGGCGCTGAACCCGTCACTGGTGCGAATACGGTAGAAGTCGCCGTTGATCTTGATGCCTACGGCGCCGTCGAAGTCACGCCGTTCGCATTGATAACGGCGGCCCTGTTCCACGCCGGTGCCGGTGGTGCCGTAGGCTACCCCTTTGGGTGAGAAGCGCGGGCGGATCCAGCGAATGGCCACCGGTACCAGGATGCCCGAGAACACACCCATGGCGACCAGTTGCCATTCAAACGGAATGCCGAGAAACGCCAGCAGGGCCGTCAGCGCGGCAGCCACGCCCAATGCCAGCAGTGCCAGCACGCCGGAGGTCAGCTCCGCGAGGCTCAGAGCCAGAGCCAGGATCAGCCAGAAATGCGTGAGACTCCATTCCATACAAGCAGTGTCCGTCAGAGAAAGGTTGAAATTGAAGGACCGATTGTAGCACGCCGGTTCGGGTTGGCCTGAGTGCCCGCTGTGACGAACCTCTGATGCCATGGCCAGAAAACCGTCAGGTGCTAGAGTGTCGAGTATAGACATCTCCCCAAACAAAACCGATAAGAGGCAATGGCCATGAAAGATCTGAACAACAAGGTTGCGGTGGTAACCGGCGCGGGCTCTGGTATTGGCCGTTCGCTGGCAAAATCCCTGGCAGCCCGCGGCTGCCGGCTGGCATTGTCTGACGTCAATGAGACCGGCCTGGCGGAAACCGTCAGTGAACTGGGCGGTGCCGATGTCAAAACCTACAAACTGGATGTATCGGATCGCGATGCCATCTATGCCCACGCCGAGCAGGTCGCAAAGGACTTCGGTCAGGTCAATCTGGTGATCAATAACGCCGGTGTGGCCCTGTCCGCCTCAGTCAGCGAGATGAGCGATGACGACTTCAAATGGGTCATGGACATCGATTTCTGGGGCGTCGCCCACGGCACCCGGGCGTTCCTGCCGCATCTGATTGCGTCCGGTGACGGTCACGTGGTGAACATTTCCAGTGTGTTTGGCCTGATCAGCGTGCCCAAGCAAAGCGCCTACAACGCGGCCAAGTTCGCAGTACGCGGCTTTACCGAAGCCCTGCGCCAGGAAATGAACCTGGAAAACCAGCCGGTGGCGGTCAGCTGCGTCCATCCCGGCGGCATCCGCACCAACATCGCCAATGCCGCACGCATGGGCAAGTCTGAAAACGCCGATGCCCAGCGCAAGGGCTTCGACAAGCTGGCCAGGACCACGCCGGACAAGGCCGCAGAGATCATTATCAAAGGTATCCTGAAAGACGAGTCACGCATCCTGGTAGGCCCGGATGCCTGGGGCATTGACGCTATCAACCGACTGCTGGGCTCAGCCTATCAGCCGCTGGTTGAGCGTTTCTCCCGCAAGAATCTTTACGTCTGAGCCAGGCCGCCGGCATCAGTGGGTTTCCCGATGAGGTGAAACCTGCTGTATATTTTACATACAGATTTAAGCTTCTATACTTGCTGTTGTTCCAGGGAAGGAGACAGCATGACTACGACACATCATTCCGACTTGGGAACGGCTCTGGAGCAAAGCCGTTCGGGTCTCCGCGATAATCACCGCCGCTCACTGATGCGGCTGCTGTTCCTGATCACCGGGTCGTCCCTGCTGGTGTTTTCGGGCCTGCAGGCCGTGAACGGTTTCTGGTGGGTGGCCGGCACCGAACTGTTGGCCAGTGCCCTGCTGTTTTTCGGCTTTGCTCGTTTGCGTGATAGCGCGCACCTGCAGGGGTGGATTTATGGCTATCTGACGGCGCTGTTCTCATTTTTTCTGGCCATCATGCTGTTTCCCGACGCCTCCGTATCGGCGTTCGCCTGGGTGCTGATGATGCCGGTGCTTGCCTATCTGCTGCTGGGAAAGCGTGAGGGCTTCCTGCTCAGCGTGCCCTTCGTGCTGGCCGGCGGGGTGGTCTATTACCTGCATCTGGGCCAGGTCGACAGCGCCTACCTGATGATCGACCTGCTCAACATGACCCTTTGCGGTGCGCTGATGCTGGTGTTCATCCATCTGTACGAAATCCGGCGCGAGGAAGCCGAACAACGGCTGGTGGATATGGCTCAGAGTGATTTCCTGACCGGGCTGGCCAATCGCAGCAGCTTTCAGAGTACCCTGACCCGCACCATCGCCGAGTGTGAGCGCAGCGGCGGCGGCTTTGCGCTGGTGATTATGGACATCGATCACTTCAAAGTGGTCAACGACACCCTGGGGCACGATGCCGGCGACCTGGTGCTCAAAGACATTGCGTTGAGCCTGGGGGAGCGGTTGCGTAGCACTGATTTCGTGGCACGTCTTGGGGGGGAGGAATTCGGCCTGATCCTGCGGGACGTCAAGTCAGCCGGCGCCTGCGAACTGATGGAGGAACTGCGGCAGCGCATTGCGGATCGGGAGCTGGTTTACGGGGATGCGCAGGTTCGTGTGACGGCGTCTTTCGGCATCGCCCATTGGCCCGAGCATGGCCGGCAGGCCGAAACCCTGTTCCGCGTTGCCGACCGGTGCCTTTACAGCGGTAAAAGCGCCGGCCGGAATCGCGTGGCCCGACCGCTTACTGCAGGGTCCGGCGGTTTCCCTTCTGATACTGCGGCGCAATGTGCGCGCTGATTTCTTCCTTGAAGCGGGCAATCAGTTCGCTGTTATCGTGATCCCAGGGGTGGAAGCCCGGTTTGAAGTATTCCAGCCAGGTGGGGATCAGGCTGGAGAAGGTGCCGTCTTTACCCCACATGCGCCAGACACTCTTGGCGGCGTCTTTCAGTGAGAAGTTGCTGCGATCATTCAGCACCATCCGGGTGGTGAAATAGCTGGCAACCACGCCCAGAGCGGCGGTACTGAAGGCCAGATAGAACGCGCGCTCGGCGTAGGTGCCGCCCACTTCCTGAAACACATCGTAGGTCACCGCTTTGTGCTCGGTTTCCTCGATGGCGTGCCACATCCACAGCGGACGCATGCTCTCGTGCATGTCTTCACGCACGTCGCTGCGCTCCAGCAGCATGTCTGCCATCATCGCGGTCAGGTGCTCCAGGCCGCAGGTAATGGCCAGCTGGTGGCGTTTCGGCAGCTTTTTGGTGATACCGAGAATCACTTCCAGCTGCTTTTCCAGTTCCTCCACCGGCATGCCGCGATCCCGCACGTGCTGGTTCATGGTGTCATGCTCCAGCGAGTGCATGGCCTCCTGACCAATGAACCCGCGCACTTCCGCTTTCAGCTTGGGATCGGAGATCTGGTCGCGGTAGTAGCGCACCGAATCCACGAAAAACTGTTCGCCCTGGGGAAACAGTACCGACAGCGCATTCATGGTGTGGCTCAGTAGATGGCTGTTATTGAGCCAGTACTGCGGCACCTGTTCACCGAATTCAAAACCCATGCGCTGAGGCTTGATGGAGACGTTCTCCGGCGTATTGGACACCGGGGCCTTGGATTCTGCAGTTTTTGTTCTCAGCATGGTTACACTCCTCTGCGATTGAACGCTTTGGCTGATGTCATGAATCCAGTGTGGGTAAGTCAACGCTTTAAGAGAAGGCGCGAACGGGACGGCCATCGTTCAGGTTGGGACAGACCGAGGCCGATCCCATTGACTATGATGACGCCATTACAGGTGTACCCAGTCCCAGTGTTGCCCGCGGCTGCTTCTGTTAGCATCGGGAAATAAGGTGCGTGTTTTTCACCCTCATACCCACAAGGACAAGCTATGGCAACCACCGGCCCGGACAAAGAACGGCAAATGCTGGGGTTTTTCCTGGTGCCTGGCGTGTACATGCGGGTTCTGGCCGAAACCGTAAGGCAATTGGGCCACAATGATCGGGTTCTGTATGAGGGTTTGAGCTTCACGCTTCAGGATCTCAAGGCCAACGACAGCCGGGTGTTCGTGACCGACGCCATCCTGATGGCCCAGCGGGCACTCGATTTGGCTGGCAAGGATGGCCTCAGCTTCGCGCTGGCACGGGAGCTGCGGGTAACCATCCACGGTACCCTCGGCTTCGCCGCCCTGACCAGCCCGACCTTTGCCGGCGCCCTGGACTCCGTGCGCCGCTACCTGCAGTTGCGGGCGCCGTTTCTGAGCATGAGCCAGTCCGAAGCGGGGGAAAACGTACTGGTGCAACTGCGTACTGAGTTCAATATGCCGGGGCTGTACCCGTTCCTGGCGGAAACCGTGAGTGCCACCCTGATTCTGCTTACCGAGCAGTTGCTGGACCGCGAAGACGCCGAAAAACGGGGCTTTGCCCTCACCGATGGCAAACTGCCGGGCGTGGCGGTGCACCTGAGCAAACCAGAACCGGAATATTACGCCCGCTATGCCGCTCAGCTGCCGGTGCGATTCGAGTACGGCAAGCCCGAGGAAATGATGGTGTTTCCGAAGGCTCTGCTGGAGGTGCGCATGCGGCTGGCGGATGCCGACGCCTCGCGCATGGCTAGTGATCAGTGCGAGTTCGAGCTACAGAAGGCGCTGAAGGACCAGGGTGACATTACGTTGGCGATCCGCAACATGCTGCGAATGATGCCGGGCCCGCTGCCCTCACTGGAGGACATGGCCGAGCGTTTCTGCGTGTCGTCAAGGACGTTGAAGCGGCGGCTGGCGGAGAAGGATACGTCCTACCGGGAAATTGTCGAGCTGGTACTGAAAGACCGCGCCATTCAGTTGTTGCGGTACACCAACCAGTCGGTGAGCGAGATCGCCTACGAGCTGGGTTATGCGGACCTGTCCAATTTCAGCCGGGCGTTCCGCAAGTGGACCGGCAAGTCGGCCAGCGAGTTCCGCGAGGACGGTCCTGATCCGGCTCCGGAGCTTGGTCCTTGACGGGGGGTTGGAGTATTTTTCCCAAGGGAAAAATACTCCAACCCCCGGCCACACTCCAAATTACTAGGCTAGGTCAGAACCAGAACCCAGCTCAGAGCCAAAAGGAGACCACCATGGAAGCCAGACCAGACACCCATAGCAAACTCTTCGGTTACCTGCTCTGGATCTTCGGGTTCCTCGGGGCCCATCGCTTTTACTACGGCAAACCCATCACCGGCACCATCTGGTTTTTTACCTTGGGCTTGCTGTTCATCGGCTGGATCATCGACCTGTTCCTGATCCCGGCGATGGACCGGGAGGCGGATCTGCGATTCCGGGAGGGTGAGGTCAACTACAACATCGGCTGGCTGCTGTTGACCTTCACCGGGGTGTTTGGTCTGCACCGGATGTACATGGGCAAGTGGATCACCGGCATTATCTACCTGCTGACCGGCGGGCTGTTCCTGGTTGGCGTGCTGTACGACTTCTGGACGCTGAACGGCCAGATTTCAGAGCGCAACCAGGAAATGAAGTTCAACTGATGCCCCCGGCCACCTCCAGCTCCGCCAGGCCTTCTTCCAGATAGTCCAGCATCCGTTGAAGGCTCGGGAGGGTGCGGCGGCAGCCGATCAGGCCGAACTCGATCTGGTCGCAGTAGCTGGTCAAGGTCATGTTCAGGGCCATTCGGTCCATGGCGATGGAGACTGGATACATGCCTTCCAGCCTGGCGCCGTTCCAGTAGCGCTCCTCTGACGGGCCCGGTACGTTGGAAATCACCACATTGAAAGTCTGCCATTTCGGCGCCATGCCGGTGAGCAGGTTGAACGCAGCGGGCGCCAGCGTCAGGGCGGTGTAGTTGAGGATTTCTTCCGGTGACATGCTGGCGTAGCGGTCCTTGGCCAGCTTCACATCCTGGTGAATATGCATCAGCCGGTCGGCCGGGTCGCTCAGGTGGGTGCCGAGGGAGGCCAGGATGATGCCCACCTGGTTGCCCGCCTCGCTGTCGTCCCGGCGCAGGGACACCGGCACCATGGCAATCAGCGGCTGGGCCGGCAGGGCGTCCAAGTTCATCAGGTAGGTGCGCAGGGCGCTGGCGCACATGGCCATGACGACGTCGTTGACCGTCACGCCGTAGGCCTGACACACAGTACGGATGCGTTTCAGGCAGTAGGACTGGGCGGCGAAGCGGCGGGAGCCGGTGATTTTCTGGTTCAGCAGGCTGCGCGGGGCGTGGAACACCGAGCTGTACGCCGGGTCTTTCCGGGCATGGTTGATGGTCTTCAACAACTCCCGGGCCACAGTAGGCACCGTGCCCAGCTGTTTGCCGGACTCGCCGATAAGATGGCCGAGACTGCCCCACAGCGACGGTCTGCCGTCTTCTCCCTCTTCCCGTTTTGCCCTGGGTGGCAATGCCCAGATGGGTGGCATGTCGCGTTGTGCCGGGTCGCCGGAAAGCATCCGCTGGGCCATGCGCATGGCAGACACGCCATCGAACAGCGCATGATGCACCTTGGTGTAGACCGCGAACTGGCGATCCCGCAGGCCCTCGATCAGGTGGAACTCCCACAGTGGCCGTTCACGGTCCATCAGGTGGGAATGCTCCGCCGACACAAACGCCAGCAGTTCGCGAACCCGCCCCGGCGTGGGCAGGGCTTCGAAGCGGAAATGGTGCTCCAGATCCAGGTGTTCGTCGTGTACCCACACTGGTTGAGTGAACCGGCTGTCCAGCCTGCGGTCAAACGGCGGAGTCACGGTGCTGTGGTTGCGTAGCGAGTCGGCCAGTTGCGCGACATAGTCATCCGGCGCGTCGTCCGGAAATGAGAACAGTTGCAGGCCACCCACATGCATGGGCTGCTGGCGTTTTTCCAGCCAGAGGAACAGTTGGTCTGCGGGGCTGAGGGGCTTCATTTTTTATCCTTGTTGGGTGCTTTTTGCCGATGGTAACCCAGGCAGGTGTTGTCGCGATTGGCTTTTCGGCAGGTCGGTCCATTCACCGTGGTCAGGTCTGAATGGCTGGCGTCTGCGTAATTTTTAAGCCAGTTTAGATCAAAAACCCACGCAATGAGTCGGGAGGCGTCGACGTGCCGAAGTTTTTTCGGGGGATATCCATGTTGGCGAGGATGCCAGTGGTTGTGATGCTGTCTGTGATGATGATGGGTCAGGCGCTGGCCCAGGATCGCCCCCGGGTACAGCTGGAAGCGGTGGAAGAAGCCGATATTCTCCAGGAGGTTCGTCTCAACGGTACCGTCAACCCGCTGCGGTCATCCGCCCTGTCTGCTGCCGTGTCCGGTCTGGTGGATCGGGTTGGCGTGGAAACCGGTAGCCGGGTCAGCAAGGGTGATGTGCTGATCGAGCTGGACGATGAGCTGGCCGATTACGAGCTGGCCGCCGCCACGGGCGAAGTGCAGGAAGGGCAGGCCCGGCTGGCGGAGGCGCAACGGCGGCTGGAGGAAGCGCGGTCAGTGGGTGCCGGTCGTAACATCGCAGCGACCGAAGTGAGCGCGCGCGAGAGCGAAGTCGCCGGTGCCAGGGCCCAGCTGGCGCGGCTGCAGGCGGAGCGTGACCGGATGCGGGCCAATCTGAGACGGCACCGCATTGAGGCGCCGTTTGGCGGTGTGGTCAGCGAACGCTTCAGCGATCTGGGCGAGTGGGTGAATCCCGGCGACGAGCTGTTGCAACTGGTGGATACTGAGAGCCTGCGCCTGGATTTCCGGGTGCCCCAGGACTATTACCGCCGCATTACGGACAGCGCCGAGTTGCGGGTGTACAACGCCGGTGTCGATGTCACGGTACGGATCGATTCCCTGGTGCCGGTCAGTGACCCGCAAGCACGCACCTTCCTGCTGCGGGCGACCGGGCCGGAGGAACTCACGGTGCTGCCGGGCATGGCGGTGACCGCAACCCTGAGAGTGGCCAGCGGCGAGCGCGGCCTGAGCGTATCGCGGGATGCCCTCAACCGCTATCCTGATGGACGCACTACCGTGTGGATTACCACGTCGTCCGGTGACGGGGTGTACGCCGTTAACGAAAAGCGGGTGAGTATCGGTAGCGCCTTCGGAGGGCGCGTCGAGATCACCGACGGGCTGGACGGTGGCGAACAGGTGGTGGTGCGGGGCAACGAATCCCTCAGTGAGGGGATCGACGTGCAGCTGGCTGACCGGGAGACCAAGTGATGTTTGCCGGTATTATCCGCCACGGCACACTGGTGGCGGTGGTCACCCTGATCATTGCCATTCTCGGGGCGGCCGCCGCGCTGCGCATTCCGGTGCAGATGATTCCGGATCTGGAAGTGCGCACGGTGACGGTGGAAACCAGCTGGCCGGGCGCCACGCCCCAGGACATCGAGAAGGAAATCCTCATCGAGCAGGAGCGCTTCCTGCGCAATGTGCCGAATCTGAGCCGGATGATGGCTACGGCCTCCAGCGGCGGTGCCGAGATCGAGCTGGAATTTCCCTTCGGCGTGGACATCACCGAAACCCTTATCCAGATCAACAATGCTCTCAGCCAGGTGTCCGACTACCCGCGCAATGTCGATGAGCCGCGCATCGTGGCGGCGTCGTTCTCAGCCAACGCGTTCATGTATTTCCGGGTCTCCACGCTGGAAGGCAATCCCCGCGAACTGGATATCGAGCTGATGCGGGATTTCGTGGAGGACCGGGTGCGGCCGCGCATGGAAAGTGTGGCGGGTGTCTCGGAAGTCACGGTGGGTGGCGGTGCCGACCGCCAGATGCAGATCATTGTCGACGAAGCCCGCCTGGCCCAGCGCGGGCTGAGCCTGGTGGACCTGCGCGATGCCATTACCGCCCGCAACCAGGACATCTCCGGCGGTGAAATTGATTCCGGTAAACGGCGCTACCTGTTGCGCACCGTCGGGCGCTTTGAGGACAAGGACGAGCTGGAGAGACTGGTGGTCTCCCGCAGCGGCGACAGCGTGGTGCGGTTGAGTGACGTGGCGCGGGTGCAGCAGGATCACTCCCGCATCCGCGAGCTGTCCATTATCAATGGCCAGCGGGTGATCGGCCTGCAGGTGCGACGGGAAAACGGATCCAACGTCATCGACATCAAGCGCGCGATGATGGTGGAGGTCGACGCTATCAACGACGAGGTTCTGGAGCCGGCGGGCATGGAACTCGGCCTGACGGCGGACGACGCCCGCTACGTGGAGGCCTCCGTCGCCAACGTCTGGACCAACCTGGGCATTGGTGCGGTGTTCGCCACTCTGGTGATGTTCCTGTTCTTGCGCTCGTCGCGGGCGACCTTTGCCGGTGTGGTGGGTATTCCCTTGTGCGCCATTGCGGCGTTCATTGGCCTGATGATCGCCGGCCGCACCATCAACGTCATCTCTCTGGCCGGCATCGCCTTTGCCATCGGTATGACCGTGGACAACAGCATCGTGGTGCTGGAGAACATCGAGCGCCACCGGCGCCTGGGGCTGGACCGGTTCGAGTCGGCCCTCAAGGGGGTGCAGGAGGTGTGGCCGGCGGTACTGGCGTCCACCATGACCACCATTCTGGTGTTTTTGCCGATTCTGTTTATTCAGGAAGAGGCCGGGCAGCTCTATTCCGATGTGGCCATTGCCATCTCCGCGGCCATCATGGCCTCCATGCTGGTGGCGGTGACGGTGATACCGGCGCTGTGCGCGCGGCTGAACTTCGGCGACCGCAAGGTGACGACTGACGACTACGGCAATGCCCTGTCGGGCGGCTGGTCGTCAGGGATCATGTCGGCAGTGACCTGGCTGGCGGGCACGCCGTTGCGACGGGTGGTGGTGATCGTCGCCACCGCGTTGCTGAGCCTGTGGGTCATTCTGGTGCTGACGCCACCGGCGGAATACCTGCCGGAGGGTGAGGAACCAAAAACCTTTGCCGCCATGAGTGCGCCACCGGGGTACAACCTGGATGAAATGCAGGCCATCGCGCAGCAGGTCGAGGATCATTTCCTGCCCCACGTGAATGCCGATGGCGAGGCCTACGCCGCCGGAGAAACCCGGGTGCCGCCCATGGCCTATCTGAACATGCAGGTCAGCACCGAGCGCCTGCGCATCATTGCCGAAACCCTGAACCCCCGCCACATCGAAGCGCTGATGGACGAGCTCACGCGTTTCTACGAGCAGTTTCCCGGCATGCGGGCGTTCGCCGCCAAGGGCTCAATCATCTCCAGCAACGACGGCGGTACCCGCAGCATCAACCTGGACGTGTCAGGACCGGACCTGGTCTCGGTGTACAAGGCGGCCAACGCCATCTACGCCCGTGCGGAGGAGATTTTCGACAACCCGCGGATCCAGAGCCAGCCGTCTACCCTGTCCCTGGCGCAGCCGCTGATCCGGATCCGCCCGGACTGGGACCGCGCCGCGGAACTGGGCCTGGACACGGAAGCCATCGGCTTCACCGTGTCGTCCCTCACCGAGGGCGCCTACGTGGACGATTTCTTGCTCGATGACGATAAGATCGACATCTATCTGTATGGCAGCGACGGTCGCAACCCGCAGCTGAGCAACCTGCCGGATGTGATGGTGCACACGCCCCAGGGCGCCACGTTGCCGCTCTCCAGCCTGGCGGAAGTGGAAGAAACCGTGGACACCAGCACCGTGCGCCGGGTGGATGGCCGCCGCACGGTGACTCTGAACGTGATTCCCCCCGGGGACGTGCCGCTGGAAGCCGGTGTTGAACGGGTCAAAACGGAACTGCTGGAGAAGATGCGGGAGAGCGGTGACCTGCCGGCGAACGTCAATGTGGACATTTCCGGTGCCAGCGACCAGCTCAACGCCACCCGCGATGCGCTGACTGGCAACTTCCTGATTGCCATTGCCATTGTGTATCTGCTGCTGGTGGCCATCTTCGCCCACTGGGGCTTCCCGCTGCTGATCATGACCGCGATTCCGCTGGGCGTGGCTGGCGGTATTGTCGGGCTGGCGCTGATGAATCTGGTGGGTGGCCTGTTACCGAAGATGGGTCTGCTGCCCCTGAGTCAGCCCTTCGACATGATCACCATGCTGGGTTTCCTGATCCTGATGGGCACGGTGGTGAACAACCCGATCCTGATCGTCGATCAGGCCCGCCAGAATCTGCGCCACAAGGGCGTGTCGGTGGTGGATGCGGTCACCGCCGCGGTGCAGACTCGCTTGCGGCCGGTGGCGATGACCACGCTGACCACCATTTGCGGCCTCTCGCCGCTGGTGTTCCTGCCCGGGGAAGGAACCGAACTCTACCGGGGCGTGGGTGCCATCGTCCTGTTTGGCCTGGTGGGAGCGGCTACGGTGACGCTGACGTTCCTGCCGGCTTTGACGGTGTTTGTGTTGCAGTGGCGGGAGCGGCGTGGTGGCTCTGACTCCGCCGTGGGGTAGCGGCCTTTTGGGTTGGGAGCTGCCGCCGCTTCGGGGGTGGCCCCCATTTTCTCCTTGGAAAAAGAACTCGCTGCGCTCAGACACCTTTTTCCTGGCGGAAAAAATGGAAACCACCCCCGAATCAGCTCGTTCCGGCTTTGTGAAAGGCCGCTTTTAGGCCGCAGCGGTTTCGGTCTGTTTTGCTGGTACTTCCAGTCTGATGTGGTCACCGTCCAGTAGCACCGGGTAGGTTTTGATCTTGACCGTTTCATCCTCCAGGCATTGGCCGGTGGTCAGGCTGAAGTGTTGTTTGTACAACGGCGACGCTACCACCGGTTCGCCCTTGATGTCGCCGGTGATACCCCGGGCCAGGACGTTTGAACCGCTGAACGGATCGGTGTGGCTGATTGCAAACAACGCCGGCAGCCGGTGCGGTAAATAAAACACCGCGACGGGACCGTCTTCAGTCCATACCGCAACACCGGATTCCGGCACCAGATCTTCCACCTTACAAACTACATTCCAGCTAGTACGAGCCTTCATAACAATCTCCCAAGCAATCTTTTTGATATCTCAGTGTGGTCACGTGAGTGAGGGGGTATGGGGTGCTTTTCTGGCCGGGAAAAAGATGTCTGAGCGAAGCGAGTTATTTTTCCCAGAAGAAAAGTACCCCGTACCCCCTCGCTCATCCCCTCAACCAACAGGCTAGGCAGTCTCAGACTCAGACTCTGATTCCAAAACAGGCCGCCGCTGATCCCGCTCGGTGGTCCACTGCTGCACCGGATCGGTTTTCTCAGGGGCGTTGACGAACTCACGGAACCGCTTGCGTTTCTCCGGGTCTTCCACCGCCGTTTTCCACTCGCATTGGTAGGTGCCCACCAGGCCTTCCATGTGTTCTTCCAGCTCCGCGCCCAGGCCGAGGCTGTCTTCCAGCACCACCTGTTTGAGGTAATCCAGGCCGCCTTCCAGGTTCTCCATCCACACGCTGGTGCGCTGCAGCCGGTCCGCGGTGCGAACATAGAACATCAGCACCTGGTCGATGGTGCGGATCAGCGCCTCGTCAGACAGATCGGTGGCGAACAGATCGGCGTGGCGCGGGCGCATGCCGCCGTTGCCGCACACGTACAGGTTCCAACCGTTCTCGGTGGCAATCACGCCGATGTCCTTGCTCTGGGCCTCGGCGCATTCGCGGGTACAGCCGGAGACCGCCATCTTGATCTTGTGGGGCGAACGCAGGCCCTTGTAGCGGTTCTCCAGGAAGATCGCCATGCCCACGCTGTCCTGCACGCCGTAACGGCACCAGGTGCTGCCGACGCAGGATTTCACCGTGCGCAGGGACTTGCCGTAGGCGTGGCCGGTCTCGAAGCCGGCGGCGATGAGCTTCTCCCAGATCGCCGGCAGCTCGCTCAGGGTGGCACCGAACAGGTCGACCCGCTGACCGCCGGTGATCTTGGTGTACAGGTTGTACTCCTTGGCCACTTCGCCGAGCACGATGAGTTTATCCGGGGTGATTTCCCCGCCGGGGATGCGCGGCACGATGGAGTAGGTGCCGTTTTTCTGCATGTTCGCCATGAAGGTGTCGTTGGTGTCCTGTAGCGGCACGTGGTCGGTGGCCAGGATGTGCTCGTTCCAGCAGGTGGCGAGGATGGATGCCACCGTGGGTTTGCAGATGTCGCAGCCGTGACCCTTGCCGTGGTCGCGGATCAGGGTGTGGAAGGTGCGAATGCCGTTCACCTTCACCAGGTGGAACAGTTCCTGGCGGCTGTATGGGAAGTGTTCGCACAGGTCCTTGCTGACCTCCACACCGCGTTTTTCCAGTTCGCTGTCCACCACGTTTTTCAGCAGTGCGGCGCAGCCACCACAGCCGGTGCTGGCCTTGGTTTCGCCCTTTACGCTGGCAAGATCGCTGCAGCCGGCGTCAATGGCGCCGCAGATGTCGCCCTTGGTGACGTTGTGACAGGAGCAGATAGAGGCGGTTTCCGGCAGCGCGTCCGGGCCCAGTGCCGGGGCGCCGCCCTGGCTTTCCGGCAGGATCAGGGTTTCCGGGTTGTCCGGCAGGGTGATGTCGTTGAGGGCGTACTGCAGCAAGGTGTCGTAGTGGCTGTTGTCGCCCACCAGGATGGCACCGAGCAGAGTTTTGCCGTCTTCGCTGATCACCATGCGGCGGTAATGTCCCACTTTCTCGTCGTTGAAACGGATGTTGCGGGCGCCCGGGGTCTGGGCGTGGGCGTCACCGATGGAGCCCACATCCACGCCCAGCAGTTTGAGTTTGGTACTCATGTCGGCGCCGGTGAAGGCCGCCTCGCGGTCGCCGTTGAGGGCCGCGGCCAGGGTGCGGGCCATGGTGTAACCAGGCGCCACGAGCCCGAAAATACGCTCGCTCCACAGGGCGCACTCACCAATGGCATGAATGTGCGGGTCGGAGGTGGTGCATTGATTGTTGATCACGATGCCACCCCGCTCGCCGATGTCCAGACCGCTGGCACGGGCCAGGGTGTCTTGGGGGCGGATGCCGGCGGAGAACACGATCAGGTCGGTTTCCAGATGGCTGTCGTCGCTGAAGTTCATACGCAGGCGGGCGTGCTCGCCGTCGACAATCTCGGTGGTGGCCTTTTCGGTGTGCACCTGCACGCCCAGCTCCTCGATCTTACGTTTGAGCAGGGCACCGCCGTCGGTGTCCAGTTGAACCGGCATCAGTCGCGGCGCAAACTCCACCACATGGGCGTTCACCCCCAGACTCTTCAGGGCGTTGGCCGCTTCCAACCCAAGCAGGCCTCCGCCCACCACCACGCCGGTCTTGACGCCCGCGGCACTGGCCCGAATACGGTCGAGGTCCTCCAGGGTGCGGTATACCAGGCAGTGGGGATGCTCATTGCCCTTGATCGGCGGCACGAACGGGTAGGAGCCTGTGGCCAGCACTAGCTCGTCGTAGGCATAGTCACCCATGGGCGTGGTGATGGTCTGGTTTTCGCGGTCAATGGCGGTGACCTGCTCGCCCAGGTGCAGATCGATGTGGTTTTCGGCATACCATTCCGCAGTGCCCATGGCGAGGTCGGCGTGGGTGGAACCGCCGAAATATTCGGACAGATGCACGCGATCGTAGGCCAGCAGTTTCTCCTCACCAAAGACCTTGATGTGGAAACGATCGGCCGCCGCGGTGGCGGTCAGCTGCTCGAGGAAATGGTGGCCTACCATGCCGTTACCGATCACGATCAGGGTGTGCTTGCTCATGGGTGTTCCTCTTTCTTGCACCGGCGCCATCACGCGGCGTCGCAGTAGGGTTTGCCAAAGGCCAGATGGGCCCGGTAGGGGCTGATGTCATCGCCTTGTTGAATGCGTTCGCTGTACCAGGGGCCATCGGTGGTTTCACCGAACAGCACCGCGCCGGTCAGACGCTGGTCGCGGACCAGCAGCCGGCAGTAATGTCGGGTTTCATGGTCCTGCCAGATCACCGATTCGGTGTCGCCGTCTGGCTGGGTCTGGCCGCAGGAAAATATGGGAATGCCGCTGATTTTCAGGCGGGTGGCAATCACGGCAGGCTCGAACGCGGCGGTGCTGGCGTTGTCACACAGCACCTGTGCCAGAACCTCGGCCTGCTGATAGCCGGGTTGCACCAGGCCGAAGGTCTGCCCGCCTATCTGGCAGCATTCGCCGAGAGCAAAAATGGCCGGGTCGCGGGTTTGCAGCCGGGAATCGACAGTAATGGCGCGGGCGCAGTTCAGGCCGGCGGAATCGGCCAGCCCGATGTTGGGGGTGATACCGGCGGCAATCACCACCAGATCGGTGCTGATCAGGGTTTCGTCGTCCAGTTGCACTGCGCGCACCGAGTCCCGCCCCAGCAGCGCCACTGGTGATGTGCGGGTGCGGATGGTCAGCCCCCGCTCGGCCAACGCCGTTTCCAGCAGATTACCGCCGGTGGGGTCGAGCTGACGGTTCAGCAGATGGTTGCTGCGATGCAGTACGGTCACGGCCATGCCACGGCTACGCAGCCCCTCGGCGGCTTCAAGACCGAGAAAACCGCCGCCGATGACGACCGCGCGACGGTGGCGCTGGCTGATATCAATGAGTTTGCGGGTGTCACGCAGGTCGCGAAAGCCCACCACACCCTCCAGATCCTCACCATCAATGCCGAGACGGGCCGACCGTGAGCCGGTGGCGATTACCAGGCTCGAGTAGCTCTGGACCCGTCCGCTGGCGGTGACGACCGTTTTGGTGTCGCGATCGATCGCGGTCACCGGGTCACCCTGATGTACCTTGATGTTGTGGCGGTGATACCAGTCGGGCGGCTGCAGGCACAGGCTGTGTTCACTGGCGTCGCCGGCAAGCAGTGCCGACAGCTGGATGCGGTTGTAGGCCGGGCAGGCTTCGCCGTTGAATACCACGATGCGTCGGAACGGCTGGCGCGGTTGCGCCACCAGTCGCTCCAGCAGACGTTGCGCCACCATGCCGTGGCCGCAGACAACCAGAGTATTCAGAGAGTTATGCCCGGCGGTGGTCATGTTCGCTGTCCTTTCCCGGCGTGATTTCAGCCCAACAAAAAAAAGCCGGAGCATCTCCTCCCCGAAGGGACTCGATGGTCCGGCGCCAATGCCAACAACAATGATCTGATGGTCCGGCCAGTCCATAGCCGGGACATTCTTCCCTACGTCTGCTACTGCTAACTCTGTGCCAGTTTTACGAATGCAATATAAACAACAGGTTAGGCGTTCTCTTCCGCAGGCCGGGCCTGAGTCGTGCGCCCGGACGGGGCGGTGTGCACCGCGAAGGTGCTGGCGGCCGCATCCGTTTCGTCAGCGTTGTTGTCGGCGCCGGAGGTGTCCCGGGGCGGTGTGTGTTTAGCGGGAAAGCTCTGCTTTTCATACAGGAACGACAACACCGCCTGGCGATAGTGCACGTACTCCGGATGATCCGCCAGGGCTACCCGGTTGCGGGGTCGGGGCAGCTTGATGTGCAGCTCCTCACCGACGGTGGCCGCTGGACCGTTGGTCATCATCACGATGCGGTCAGACAACAGCACCGCCTCATCCACGTCGTGGGTAATCATGATCACCGTGCTGTTCAGATCCTGCTGGATCTCCATCAGCGAGTCCTGCAGGTGCGCGCGGGTCAGCGCATCCAGCGCGCCGAACGGTTCATCCATCAGCAGCACACTGGGCTTCATCGCCAGTGCCCTGGCAATGCCCACCCGTTGTGCCATGCCACCGGAAATCTCACCGGGGCGCTTGTCCAGAGCGTGCCCCATGTTCACCAGATTCAGGTTGTGCAGAATCCAGTCGCGGCGCTCGGCTTTGCTCATGGATTTGCGGAACACCTGTTGTACCGCCAGTTCGACGTTCTGGTACACCGTCAGCCAGGGCATCAGTGAATGGTTCTGGAACACCACGGCGCGCTCCGGCCCCGGGGTGTTGACCTCGTGGCCATCCAGCACACAGCCGCCACGGCTGGCTTGCAGCAGCCCGGCGACGATATTCAGCACCGTGGATTTACCACAACCGGAGTGTCCGATCAGTGACACAAACTCCCCTTTGCGGATCTTCAGGTCCACGTTCTCCAGCGCGATGAACGGTCCGCCGGGGGTGTCGAAAGCCATTTGAACGTTGGTTAATTCGAGATGGGGCTTGCTCATAGCTGTTTCCTCAACTGACATTATTCGTTCCAGGCCACTTTCTTCTGCACCAGCAGCATGATCCGGTCCAGCAGAAAGCCAATAAAGCCGATGGCCAGCACCGCCACCATGATCCGGCTCAGGGACTGGCTGCTGCCGTTCTGGAACTCATCCCAGACAAACTTACCCAGTCCAGGGCTTTGGGCCAGCATTTCGGCGGCGATCAGCACCATCCAGGCAATACCCAGCGACACCCGCAGGCCGGTAAAAATCATCGGAATCGACGACGGCAGCACCACCCGGCGAACGTGGGTCCAGAACGACAGCTGCAACACCTTGGAGACGTTCAGCAGATCCGGATTGACCGCGGCCACACCCACGCTGGTATTGATCAGGGTGGGCCACAGGCTGCACAGGGTCACCGTGATCATCGAAGTCAGGAATGACTTCTCGAACATCGGGTCATCACTGACGTAGGTGGCGGAGACCACCATGGTCACCAGCGGCAACCAGGCCAGCGGCGACACCGGCTTGAAGATCTGGATCAGCGGATTGACCGCCGCCGAAAAATGCCGGTTCAGACCGATGATGATGCCCAGCGGGACTGCGATCAGCGTGGCCAGCACAAAACCGGCCAGCACGGTGCCCAGGCTGGTGACGATCTGGTCGAAAAACGTGGGGGCGCCCGGATAGGAGCGAATCCGCACCTCGGCATCGGGGTTGTCCGCCAGAATGCGTTCGTTGCGCTGCTCCTGCATGGTGACGAATTTTGCTGCCCGGTCCCGCTGATCACTGTGCTCCTGCCACAGCTGGCCGGACTGCTCCAGCACCTGGGCCGGCCCCGGGAACGCCCCGAGGGAGGTCTGGACCTGAGGCGCGGCCAGATGCCAGAACCCCAGAAACAGCAGGATACCGATGGCCGGCAACAGCAGCTGACGGGCAGCGCCCGCCAGGTTGCGTGCGGTCAGTTTGTCGCTGACCGACCGCAGCCAGAGCTGGGCCTGAACCGGCAGCCGGGTCTGATTGCGGGTCTGATTGAGTGTTGTCATGCGATGTCTCCTGCCCCCCGGTCTCAGGGAGTTTCTGAACCTTTCAGCCCGATCTTGAAGCTGTCGATATAGGCGTTCGGCGTTTTCGGAGTGAATGCCACGCCGTCGATCAGTTCGCCCTGGTAGGGACGGGCGAAATTCTCGCCTTCAAGGTCCGGGAAGTCCTCGGCACTGAGGGTGCCGTCGGCGATCAGTGAGCGAGCTGCCTCGGCGTAGATGTCGGCGCGATACACTTTGGCAGCGGTCTCCATGTACCAGTCATCCGACTTGGGTTCCGGAATCTGGCCCCAGCGGCGCATCTGGCTGAGATACCAGATGGCATCGGACGGGTACGGGTAGGTGGCGAAGTGGCGGAAGAATACGTTGAAGTCCGGTACCTCACGCACGTCGCCTTTCTCATACTCGAAGGTGCCGGTCATGGAGTTGGCAATGACTTCCTCGTCGGCACCCACGTAGCTGGAGCGGGCCAGGATTTTTACCGCCTCCGCGCGATTGGCGTTGTCATTTTCGTCAAGCCAGTGGGCCGCGCGGATCAAGGCTCGCAGCAGGCGCAGGTGGGTATTGGGGTATTGCTCCGCCCAGTCTTCGGTCACACCGAACACTTTTTCCGGGTTGTTGGGCCAGATCTCGTAGTCGGTGATCACCGGCACGCCGATGCCTTTGAACACGGCCTGCTGATTCCACGGCTCGCCCACGCAATAGCCCTGAATGGTGCCTGCTTCCATGGTGGCCGGCATCTGCGGCGGTGGAGTAACCGAGAGGTGGACGTCCGCCCCCAGCGTTCCGCTGGTGTCGCCGCGCTGGGGGGCATACAAGCCGGGGTTCAGACCTCCGGCGGCCAGCCAGTAACGCAGCTCGTAATTGTGGGTAGAGACCGGGAACACCATGCCCATGCGAAACCGCTCACCCTTGTCGCGGTACTGTTCAATCACCGGCTTGAGCGCAACGGCGCTGATGGGGTGGGCCGGCTTGCCGTCAGCGTTATCGTCGATGTGCGGGCGCATCTGCTCCCACACATCGTTGGAGACCGTGATGCCGTTGCCGTTCAGGTCCATGCTGAAGGCGGTGATGATGTCGGCCTGGGTGCCGTAGCCGATGGTTGCGCCCAGGGGCTGACCCGCCAACATGTGGGCGCCGTCGAGGGAGCCGGTGACCACACCATCCAGCAACACTTTCCAGTTGGCCTGGGCTTCCAGTTCCACAAACAGGCCTTCATCCAGGAAGAAGCCTTGCTCCCACGCGATCGCCAGTGGCGCCATATCGGTGAGTTTGATAAAGCCCAGCTTCAGGTCCGGCTTCTCGGCCGGTCCGATCTCGGCTTCGACGCTCGCTGCGCCGGCCAGAAGCAGGGTGGTGGCGGTCAATACTCTGAATATCCTTGGTCCGGATGTCATCGGTGTCTCCTGACGTTTTTTCAGTCCCAAAAAAAACGCCTGCTGCCCTGAAGAGGGAAGCAGGCGTCTGTGCCTGGGAGTTCAAGTTGTGATCAAAGTTTTAGTCGTTGCCTGTCCAAGGTGTTGCAGGCCTTGTGCCAGTTTTTTATCACAATGAAATTAAAGGATATTTTGTTTTCAGGGCCAGTCAGAAGCATGAGAAGCACCGGGTTTCGGAGCGATTTTGGTGCGTCAGGCCTCATTTGCGGGCAGTGAGGACGCAGGCCCATCGGACGGCCAGGCGTGACGCTGGTCGCCCAGCAGGTAATCGCCGGCAACGTTCACCGGTCCGAACTGCCCGCTGAGGGTGAACGGGTGGTGATGCTGGCCCTCGGTCTTGCTGTCGATCACCGGCGTGTCGATACCCAGGGAAGCAGCCGCGTCGCGGAAAATATCGGGCCGGACAATGCGCCGCAGTGCCTGGCTATCAATGGTGTCCAGCTGCCGGTGGGCAATCAGACGCGTAGCCAGCCAGTGGGCCTGTGACAGCCACGGAAAATTCGCGGAATGACAGAAGAAATGCTGATGCAGCCCGGGATGAAACGGGCTGCGGCCATCGGAATGCAGTGGGAATTGCTCGCCGATGTTGCGATCAAAATACTCGCCCAGGTAGTCCGGCCGGGAGAGGACACGGGCCAGCATGGCGTGGTTGTCGGGGCAGTCCAGCCAGCGGCAGGCCGCCAGCAGAGCACGGATCAGGTGGTGGTGCATTTCCTGGTGCTGTTCGGCCCAGTCGCTACGAACCCCGATCACCTTTTCCGGGGCGTTCTGCCAGATCTGGTGACCCGAGTGCAGGATGTGCCCGAGCCGGCGGCGCTCGAGCACGCTGTTCCAGGGTTCGCCGACACAACAGCCCTCAATGGCGCCGCTTTGCAGCGCGTCCATCATCTGGACTGGTGACACCGGGATGATATGAAAATCCTGTCCGTTAACGGCTCCGCCGGAATCCAGCCAGTCCCGCAACTGCAGGTCGTGGCTGGACCAGGGTGCCACCGAGGCCAGCCGCACCGGCTGCTGGCGCTCCCGCGCCAGGGCAACCAGGGCGCGGGCGGTTTCGATGGGCTTCAACAGATTGGTGCCGGTTCCCAGGATCTGGTCAAACAGACCGTTGCCCAGGGTAATGCCGTTACCATTACGGCTTAGCACCATGCCGGTGGTGATCGGTATCGGCGGCCGATCGGCGGCAAGCGACATGCTCAGGGGCATGGGGGCGAGCATCTGCCCGCCTTCCAGCAAGCCGAAACTGACCTTATCCCGCAGTGAGGCCCAGGAGCTTTCCCGCACCAGTTCCACCCGCAGCCCCTCGGCATCAAACAGCCCGAGTTCCTGCGCCATGATCAGCGGAGCGCTGTCCAGCAGGGGTACGAAGCCGAGCCTCAGATTAAAGCTGGTGCGCGGGCGTATGGGGGTGGGATTCACCATGAAAGAGCGGTTACCTCATCAGCCTCAGGAGGCCTGGCGGATCGCAACGTTGTCGGCCGGCTCGCCAATCAGCGCGATGATGCGCCTGGCCATATCGGACAGCCTCTCGCTGTGATCCATGGCGGTGGAGCGCAGGATCTGGAAGGCGGTGTCTTCGTCACAGCCTTCCCGCTTCATGATCAGTCCTTTCGCCCGTTCGATGATCTTGCGGTCTTCCAATGCGTTGCGGGTCTGGACCAGTTCTGTGCGCAGGGCCTGAAACGACTCGAATTGGGCAATCGCCGAATCAATGATCGAACGCACGCTGTCCGGCTTGACGCCATCTACCACATAGGCGCTGACGCCGGCGCGGACCGCTGCCTGAATGGTGGCACGATCGCCGGGTTGGTCGGCGAAGAACACAATGGGCCGCGGGGCGTGGTCGTTCAGGGTGCTCATGTTTTCCAGGGTGTCGCGGTCCGGTGATTCCATATCAATGATCACCATGTCCGGCTGGTCCCGCGCCACAGCGGCGGTCAGGCCGGTGGCATTGGGGCGCTGGCGGATGACTTCGTGGCCACTGTGGGTCAGCGCCGCGCACACCTGGCTGGCGCGTTCCGGGTTGTTGTCTATCAGGAGTATGCGTAGGGACTCTGATGACTGCATGATGCTTCCTCAAGTTCTCTTTGCGTATGACAGAAGCACAGCAATATGTCTGCCACAGACCGCGAAAAGCGTTAAAACAGAGGTTTAGATGCCTTTTATCGCGTACCGGGCAGGTCCGGATGCTGCGGGCGTGCATCGCGCTTGTGCGCCGTTGGCGTGCCGTGCACCAGAATGTCGCGACGTTGCCTCGGTCGGGCCAGCAGCTTTGACGGATTTACAGGGCTTTCCGGGCTTTGGCCCCTGATTTGCTACATTTAAGCCATTGCGATAAAAATCTGAGACCTTCCGACCACATCGGGTCGGAATAATCCCTGACACAGGCAACGAAGCCCGCCATGTTCCCGGCCGTGAATACGCCCGGAATATGCCGGGCTTTTTTGTTGCCGTCTGATAGCCGGAGCGCCCATGCCGACGCCGATCCATGATCAATCAACGCCAATCAATACCACCTGCCCCTACTGCGGAGTTGGCTGTGGCGTGTTGGCAACGGCTGACCCGGCGCCCACGGTCACCGGCGACGCCGAGCATCCGGCCAATCAGGGCCGGCTGTGTGTGAAAGGCGCCAGTCTTGGCGAGACCCTGGGCGATCATGGCCGGCTGCTCATCCCCAAAGTGGGCGGCGCTGAGGTCTCATGGCCGGTGGCCCTGCAGGCTGTCGCCTCGGCCATCCGGGCGGCTACGGACACCTATGGCCCGTCGTCCGTGGCGTTTTACCTGTCCGGCCAGTTGCTGACGGAAGACTATTACGTGGCCAACAAGCTGGCCAAAGGCTTTATCGGCACGCCCCATGTGGACACCAATTCCCGTCTTTGTATGTCATCGGCGGTGGCCGCACACAAGCGTGCGTTCGGCGGCGACCTGGTGCCCGCCTGTTATGAGGATCTGGAACTGGCCGACCTGCTGGTACTGACGGGTAGCAACGCGGCCTGGGCTCACCCGGTGCTGTACCAGCGCATGAAAGCGTCGGCCCGCCCCGGGCGCAAAGTCGTGGTGATCGATCCCCGCCAGACCGCCACCACCGAGCTGGCGGACCTGCACCTAGCCCTGCGACCGGGTACCGATACCATCCTGTTCAACGGTCTGTTGGTGTGGCTGGCGGCCACCGGTGAACTGGATCAGGCCTACGTGGCACAACACTGTGCCGGTTTTGACGAGGCGCTCGCGGCCGCCACGGTGGCGGCGCCCAGTGTGGCGGCGGTGGCGCAGGCATGTGATCTGCCAGTGGCGGATGTGGAAACCTTCTACCACTGGTTTGCGGCGGAGCAGCGCACGGTCACGGCGTTCTCCCAGGGTGTCAACCAGTCGGTTGCGGGCACCGACAAATGCAACGCCATCATCAATTGCCATCTGGCCACCGGGCGGGTGGGCAAACCCGGCGCCAGCCCGTTTTCTCTGACCGGCCAGCCCAATGCCATGGGAGGCCGTGAGGTGGGTGGTCTGGCCAACACCCTCGCGGCCCACATGGATTACGACACCCCCGACGCGAAAGCCCGGGTTGCCCGCTTCTGGCAGTGTGAGGCGGTGGCCGATGGCCCAGGGCTGAAGGCGGTGGATCTGTTTGATGCCGTCGAGCGGGGCGAGATCAAGGTGCTGTGGGTGATGGCCACCAACCCGGCGGTGAGCCTGCCCGAGTCCGACCGGATTCGCCAGGCACTCAAGCACTGCCCGACGGTGATCGTGTCCGACTGTGCCGCGCACACCGATACCCTGGACTGTGCCGATATTGCCTTGCCGGCTGCCGGCTGGGGCGAAAAGGACGGCACCGTGACCAATTCCGAGCGCTGTATTTCCCGTCAGCGCCGTTTCCTGCCATTGGCCGGTCAGGCCCGGCCGGACTGGTGGATTGTCTCCGCGGTGGCGGGGCGGCTGGGGTACGGCGACCGGTTTGACTATCAGGGCCCGGCGGATATTTTCCGTGAACACGCCAGGCTCTCGGGGTTCGAGAACCCGGGCAGCCGCGTGTTCGATATTTCCGGGCTGGCAAAGTTGAGTAATGAAGCCTACGACACGCTACTGCCGACCCAGTGGCCGGTGCCGGCCGCTGGCGCCCGCTCGCCCCAACGGCTGTTTGGCGATGGCCGGTTTGCGACCGAAGACGGTCGTGCCCGATTCGTGCCGGTGCACTCGATCCTGCCGTCCCAACAACCCTGTGATGCCTACCCGATGATTGTGAACACCGGCCGTATCCGCGACCAGTGGCACACCATGACCCGCACCGCCCGCGCCCCACGGTTACTGGCGCACCGTGCCGAGCCGTTCATTGACGTGCACCCGGACAATGCCCGTGAGCTGGGGTTGGTAAGTGGCTCACTGGCGCTACTGGAGGGCGAGCGCGGGCGCTTTCTGGGGCGGGTCAATATTCACGATGGTCAGCGTGCCGGCGAGGTGTTTGTGCCCATCCACTGGAACCGCCAGTTCTCCGGAGACGCGGTGGCAACGGTACTGACCGACAGGGTGGTGGATCCGGTTTCTGGCCAGCCAGAGGCCAAACATGGCCGCGCCCGGCTGCGGCCATGGCGAGCGCGCTGGCATGCCCGCCTGCTGGTGCGGGGAAATCGTTCGCAACGCTGGCAAGCCGATTACTGGACACAACAGCCATTGGCTGGCTGCACCAGCTGGTGGCTGGCCGGCAAAGCGCCGGTGGATTGGCCAGTGGACGGTCGCGACTGGCTCGGTGGACCGCCGCAACTGGTGATGCAGGACAGTCGTCAGGGCCGCTTCCGCGCCGCTCGGCTGGTGGACGGGCGGCTGGAGGCGGTGTTACTGGTGGAGCGTGATCCTGCCCTGTTACCGGCGGTGGACTGGTTGGCCGGAGTGTTCGCCGAGGACGAGATCAGCGCGACCACCCGCCGGCAATTGCTGGCGGCCCGCGCAGTGGATACCGAGGATATTGGCGCGCTGGTGTGCAGCTGCTATCAGGTGGGCGAGAAGCAGATTGAACGGGCCATCGCCGGGGGTGCTGGCAGTGTGGAAACCCTGGGCGCGAAACTGCAATGCGGCACAGGTTGCGGTTCCTGCCTGCCGGAACTCAAGGCGTTGATAGCGGATGCCGGCGGATTGGCTCAGGAGGCCGGCGCCGGGTCTGCCCTGCTGAGCAGTGACACCGGTACCCGGTAGCGCAAGCCCCGGGACGGACCGGTGCCCTCCACGGTGCAGGTCTTGCGGTTGACGCGGATAATGTCGCCCCGGTGCTGACGGCGCCCGCTGCCAAACTGGACACTGTCCCCCACCTGCCAGTTGGCCGCCAGTTGCCGCAGGTGAGGGCTCTCAAAGCGCTGATGGGGTAATTCGATACCCGCCTGCTCGGCCTGCCGCTGCAGGTAATCCCGCGCCGCCTCCGCGCCACCACTGGCGTGCAACTGATCCAGAATCTTGTAGAAGTGCCGGTTGTGAACCGAGCCGCGGAAGCGTTTGCCGGCGTTGTGTTGCAGCAGATGGGCAAACTCGTGGCAGCAGGTGTGCGCCAGCAGGTTCAGGGTGGTCAGTTCACCCCCGAAGTATCCCCGCTGCTGAATCTCGCGTCCGGACAGCCAGCCGGCGGCGGAGTGAGCCTCATGCTTGGCCACGATCATGCGTATGCCGTAGGTGATCTGATGCTGTTTACGCTGCGGGTCAAAGCGATGATAGGTGGCCTGACCGGAGCCGACGCGGCAATGCAGGGAGCTGCGGGTGGATTGCTGACGAAGCCAGGGCTCTGCCGGTGCCCAGAGAATCGTGCGGGTGGTGTCGCACATCAGGGTGCCGAGGGCACGTGCGGTGGTCTGTTCAGCCATGATGTATCCGCTGCAACCTGAAAGGTTGTGAAAGTGACGTGTGCAGCGGTGATGATACCGCCAGTTCGCGGCGGGGTAAAAACAACAACGACCAGCAAAGGCTGGCCGTTGGTCTCGCAATGTGCGGAAACGCTTACGCTTCGAACGGGGAGCGCCAGTCGTCGGCGCCGGAAGTACCGGCAACGGCATGCTCCCAGGTGACCTTGCGGTAGGCCACAGATACTTCCACCAGTTGGGTGAACTCGGCCTTGGTCGGATCCTGGCAGTGGGGCATCTTGCAGTCGATGTTGATGATGGTGGCATCTTCCAGGATGGTGGAGAAGAAATGCTCCTGCTTGCCTTCAACAGACGTGCGGTACCACTTCATCTCTACTTTCGGCAGCATCTCACCGGACGCCAGGGCGTTGTACATCAGCGGGGTGGCTTTGTTCAGGGCCGCGGTGAATTTGAACGGCTTGTGAATGCGCTGACCCGCCGGCTGGCCGGACTGGGGATCGGTGGGAACGGTGACAACGTGGTTGAATTCCTGAACCAGTACTTCGTCTTCGTGACCTTCAACGTAGATGTTGCCGACGGAATCGGAAGTGAATGCACCTGCGGTGATGTTTCCCTGGGTCTGGCCTTCGATGCTGATATAACAAGGAGTTGGCATAGTCTGCTCCATGACGTGTGAGTGAGTAATGTCCCCGGGCTCTTCCCTGGACGGAAGAAAGGATTACAAGAGCTGTGCCAGATCAATAAATAATAATAAAAACAGATAATTAAGGTTTTTTGAGACACGTGCCGCTGCAGCTGAGGCAAGACTTTGCTTTGGCGCGGGCGAGAGTTTGCTGGCCGGGCAACCGTTTGCCCGGCTTATGCGGGCGGTCAGCGCAGGCTGAAGCGAACCGGCAGGGCATACCGGAAGCGCTCGCCGGTCATGGAGTCCGGCACTTCCGGTAGTGGGGCGGCCTGCTCCAGCATTTCTATGGCAGCGTCATCCAGCAACCTGTGCCCGGAAGACTGCCTTAATGAATGATCGACCAGCGTGCCGTCACGACTGAATTCGAACACAATCACCGGCGAGCCCTGCTGGCCCAGGCGGCGGGCGCGGCGGGGGTATTCGTAGAAGCGGCTGAGGTGTCGGCTCAGCCGGCTCAGATACTCGTCCACGTTGCGGGAGGCTCCAGCGCTGAGTTCCACCTGCTGGTTCTGGTTCCGGGTGTCCGGGTTCTGCTCGGTGGTTTCGCCGGCCTCCTGGTCTGCGGCCGGCTGCTCCGTCTGTTCCGGGGTTTGCGGAGTCGGCTCTGGCTCTGGTTCGGGCTCGGGCTCGGGTTCCGGTTCGGGCTCGGGCTCGGGCTCGGGCTCGGGCTCAGGTTCTGGCTCAGGTTTCGGTTCCGGCTCTTTGGACTCTGTTGGCGCGGGCTTTTTACGGGGCGCTCCGGCCAGAGAGATCTTCATGGCGGGCGCGGCAGTCACAGCGGCTTCGCCCAGCGGTTTGAGCGTGGGCACGCTTTTGGGTGCGGCGAGGGCAATAGCCACGGCCGTGATCAACACCGACAGCATCAGGAAAGTGGCACGAACCCTGTTTCCCGCGGTCATGATCCGGAGGGCTCCGTTAACAGGATCACGTCGGTGTAGCCATTGTCTTCCAGTGTGCGCAGCAGGCTTTCCAGATCCGACATGGCGACGTCTCCGGCGGCGGCGATTCTCAGGGGGCGGTTGTCGTCCGGTGTTGGCAGTCTGGCTGGCAGGTCCTCGCGGGTTACGGTGTCTCCATCCACCTGCCACTGCAGATCAGCAGTGACTGCCATGTCTGCTTCTGGCGCCTGCCGCTGGTCAGCGCGGGCGGCGGCCGGTAAGTCGGGCAGTGGCGTGTCGGCCAGCTGCCCGGCCACAATAAAGAACATCAGCAGCAGGAACACCAGGTTGATCAGAGGCAACAGCGCGTCTTCCACCCTCTCCATCAGTGATTTGCCTGAGGTGGCGGGTGGCGGAACCAGATCGGTCATGGCTGGCTCTCCGGCGTGGTTGTGCGCTTCCAGTGGGCCGTGAGGTTGGCGTCAGCGGTGTTGCTGCGGGTTTGATTGAGTGTGCTCAGCGTCCGGGTGAAGTCACTCAATGAGGTATTCGTGGCGGTGCTGACGTTGATCTCATGGATGTTCCGCGCGTTCAGTGTCGCCGTCAGCTCTTCGAGCCCATAGCGCGTGTCTCCCCACTCCAGCGAGCCATCGGCCAGCACCCTCACCTCCGGGATCGGCTCACCCGTGGTCGGGCTGGTGTTGCCCGTCTGGTTGGCCAGCTCGATATGGTCCACCGGTAACAGCCTGCTGGTCAGCATGAAAAACACCAGCAGTATGAAGACCACATCGATCAGCGGGGTAATACGGATCGGTAAGGGGCGGCTGGGCCTTGGTTCAACCAGCTGCATGGGCAACGCGACTCTCGGTTTCGGTTTCCGTTACCGTGTGGGGCCGGCTGACTTCTGCCGGCTTGCGGGTCGCCGGGGAGGACAGTTCCACCTCGGCAGTATCGGAGTCAGAGGATTCTGCGCGGTGTTCAACGGCGAAAATGCTGACCAGGGCTCCGTTCATGGTTTTATGAATACGGCGCAAGCGGAACTCGATCCAGGCGGCCAGCGCAGCGAACGGGATGGCGACAACCAGTCCGGCGGCGGTGGTGGTCAGGGCCTCATAGATCCCGCCACTGAGTTGGGTGGCATTGGCGCGACCTTCGGTGGCAGCCATGGCACTGAAGGCCTCCATCATGCCCAGCACGGTACCCAGAAGGCCGAGTAGTGGCGCGAGGGCGGCGATCACTTCAATGATCTTCAGGGGCGCCTCAAAGGGCTCCAGTGCCCTGTGGGCATCTCGCGTGGCGGTTTCCCGTACCTGTTGTGGGCTGCGCCGGGCCAGCTGGCTTTCCATGGTGTTGATCACCAGGTGGTGCAGTGGGTTGAGCCCTGACCAGAATGTCTGCTGCTGTCGCAGCTGGCGCGGGGCCCGATCTGACGGGTTTTGTTGCCAAAAGGTAATCGATTTTTTAAGTTTGGAGCTCAGTCTGGGCGTGTAAAACGTGCCAAACAGCATCAGGTAGACAAAGGTCACTGCACCGGCCGCCGCCAGAGCAATGAGTACCACCATGACCGGACCACCCATGCCAATCAGCTGGTTCAGCGGGCTTGAAAGCGTCGCCAGGGATTCGGGGGCGGTGGTCAGTGGTAGGTCGGACATGAAAATCGCCTCGGTACTTGAAGTAGATCTAAATAATAACGATTATCACTAAATTTTCAAGTCCGTAATCCGGGCTCAGGGCGGTCTCTGTTAAAATCCTGAAACTGTTTTCATTGCCTGAACGTCTCTGTACCAACGTGTGTATAGACCTGGTTGATTGCAGGTTGCCCTACCCTGTCTGTCCGGAGTAACGCTGTTGTGCTGATCAAACGCTGGTTTGGCAGTCTGGTAAACCGAGCCGTTGCATTGGTTATTCTGGTGATCGTGCTGTCCGCGGTGATGGTCACCATCGCCGGTACACTCATGAGCCGCGGCGAGCTGGAGTCCCAGGCCGAAGCCGAAGTGGCCACCATTGTCGGCCTGCTGGCGGAGGACCTGGACGAAAAGCTGTCGCGCCGGCGCGAGATCCTGGCCAACATCGCCCAAAACCTCACTATGGGTGAGGAGGTACTGGCGGCGCGGGCCAGGGTGCTGGTGCGTCGCGAAGTGGCGTTGCGACACTTGTTCAACGGGGTCTATCTGATCGACGCGGACGGCCGTGTCATTGCCGAATATCCGGAAGAGTTCGAGCAGGTGGGGCAGGACGTCAGCCAGCGAGCCTATTTCCGCGAAACCACACAGACGCTGACGCCGGTGATCAGCCAACCCTATCGGTCGTTCTATCAGGATCTGCCTGCGGTCATGATTACCGCGCCCATCTTCGACCATAAAGGCCGGTTTATCGGCATGATTGGTGGCTCGACCATGCTCAGTGGCCGCAATTTCCTGGAGCGGGTCGGTGAGGTTCGTATCGGCCGGTCCGGGTATGTCAGTGTGGCCACCCGCAACGGCATTACCCTGGCCGACGGCAAGATACGCCGGGTGATGGCGCCGGTGGATGCCACCAACGAGTCGGTGGCGCTTGCCATGACCGGCTTTGAGGGGGTGTTGCGCTCCGAGGATGGCGCCGGCAATCAGGTCATCATGGCGGTGCGCCAGATGGCTGAGGTGCCCTGGTATGTGGCCGGGGTGTGGCCGCTGAAAGACGCGTTTGCGCCGGCCAACCGGCTGGTGGATAACCTGCTTTGGGTGCTGCTGGCGGTCATTGCGGTACTGGCGCCACTGGCACTGATCGTGTTCCGGGGATTGATGGTGCCGCTGAACGTGCTGGGGAATCAGCTCGCCGAGCGTCATCTCGGGGTGCGCACCACCCCGGTGGATGTGTTCGGGGCTCCGGAAATCCGCCAGGTGGCGGAAACCTTCAATACCGTGATGGAAGAGCGTGATGAGGTGCTGTCCTCGCTGGCGGAACGTGAGGCGTTTTTCCGCTCGCTGACCCAGAGTGCGCCCATCGGGATCGTACAGACCGACGTGCTGGGGCGCATCGAATTCGTCAATCCTGCGTTTGAAACAATCACCGCCAACAACGGCCACGCGCTGCTTCATCAGTACCTTATTGCCGGGGTGTATGAAGACGACCGGCAAATGGCGCTGGCGGAGTGGTCGGCGGCACTGCGCAATCATGAGGTGTTTCACGGTCGTTTCCGCCTGAAACGCAGTGATTCTGACCTGCCGGTGTGGGCGGATGTGATGACGGCGGCCATCGAAACGCCGGAAAAATCCCTGGGTACCATCACGGTGGTGCGGGATATCACCCGCGAACTGGCGGTTGAAGACGCCCTGCGGGAAGAACAGCAGCGTGCCGACAGCATTCTTGCCGTGCTTCAGGAGGGTGTGCTGATGGTGGATACCCGGGGGGTGATCCGCTACGCCAATGGTGCGGCCTGCGCCTTCGTGGGTAACGGGGAAAACTGCGAGGAGCACAATTTCTTCGAGCGGGTGGTGATCGAGGACCGGTCGCGGCGGCTGACGTCCGCGGATTTCCTGGCCGGTGAGAATTTTGCCAACCTCTACGTGACCCTGCGCAACCGTCGCGACCAGGAATTCGATATCGACCTCACCATGCTGCACCTGCGCAAGGGCCACGAGAACGAGCGCCTGGTGTTTGTGTTACGGGATGACAGCGAGCGTCGCCGCCAGGAAGAACGGCTGTCCTGGGAGGCCACCCACGACAGTCTGACCCAGTTGATGAACCGTCGTGCCTTCAATGCTTCGCTGATGAAATGTCTCACTGGCGCGGCAAGACAGGAATCTGCCAGCGTGCTGATGCTGATCGACCTGGATTATTTCAAGCCGGTCAACGACGAAGGCGGTCATCTGCTGGGGGATGATCTGCTGAAGCGGTTGGCGGATCTGTTCAGGGAATCCGTGCGTCAGTCCGACACCGTGGCGCGACTGGGCGGCGACGAATTCGGCATTATCCTGCCGGCGTGCGGGCTGGAGCGGGCGGAATCCCTGGCCGAGCGCATCCGCGCCGGTGCCCAGGATCTGCGTATCGAGCAGGATGGCAAGTTCTACGGTGTGACCACCAGCATTGGTCTGACGGCACTCTCGCCGGATGACCCCGGCCCGCGGGAAATCATGGCACGGGCGGATCAGGGCTGCTATATCGCCAAGGCCGAAGGGCGCAACAAGGTCATTGTGGTGCCCGTTGCGGGTGCCTGACCCGGGCACCGTCAGGCCATTGCCGCACTAAGGGCCTGCCAGAGCAGGCGTAGCGCCAGCACCGTGAGTAACAGGTTGAAGGCCTGACTGAACAGCCGGTTACTCATGGTTCTGAGCACATGAAGACCGACCCAGGTGCCCAGGAAGCCGAAGGCGATCATGCCGAGGATGAACGGCAGCCAATCCCGGAAGACAAATCCCGCCACGCCGAACACCAGCGCCTTCGGGGCATGCTGCAGGCACATGGCCGTGGCGAAGGTGGCGACCGTCGTGAACCGGTCGCTGTGCATCTGCTTGATAAACGCTGCCACCAGGGGCCCGGTCGCGCCCACGAACAGGCTGACAAAGCTGGTTGCGGCGGAGGCCAGGAACACCCCGAATGGCCCGAAAGCGCCTTTTGGCAGGCTCGGGCCCCAACACAGATACAGCACGAACAGGGCGATGGACAGCTGCCACAGGTGCGCCGGCAGGTCCACCAGCAGCCAGGCGCCCAGGGCGGCCCCCACCAGCACGCCGGGGGCAAACGCAGCGATGGTTCGCCAGTCGGTGTGGCGCCAGGTAAGCACGGCGCGCCCGCTGTTGGAGCCCAGCTGGATCATGCCATGAACCGGAATGATCGCCGCCGGTGGCACCCACATGGCCATGAGCACCAGCAGCAATACTCCACCGCCGGCGCCCAGGCTGGCGGTCATCATGGACGTCACGGCAGACGCCAGTAACAGAAATGCCGCCACCGGCACCGACAGGCTTTCAGGAATCAGGGTCAGGTCCAAGCGGTGATCTCGCTCATGGTTGGCAGAACTCCGAACTGCCGAGCTCCGGGTTTTTGCACAGGGCTTCCGTGGCCAGTTGCACATCGGCAACGTAATACAGTGACGCCAGCCCAAACCGGTCTCTTCCGAGGTTGTGGAAGATCATGCCAAAGGCGATGTCGCCGGCGGTGTAGCTGTCGTGGTTGTCGGCGAAGTAGGCGGCCGGTCTGGACAGGGTGTCGTCGTCCATCAGGGCCTGCACCCGTGCCGCGCCGCCGTGGTATGCCTGCACCAGCAGGAGGGTGAACAACCGGTCCTGCTTTTTCGGTGGCAAATGACCGAAACGTTCCTCGAACACCGGGCGCAGGTTGCGGGCGTTCTGGTTCATCAGCTTCAGGGCGCAGTCAATCTGCGCCAGGCGGTGCCAGTAGTTGGCGGGCTGGATCCGGCAATCATCAAGGGCCGGAGGCGATAACTGCAGGATACCCCGGGCGTTGGCCTGGGAGTGTGCCCGTTGCCGGCCGCCGCTTTCGATCAGAACCTGCCCTCCCAGGTAGCGGGGGAGCTCCGGTGGCAGGTCGAGGCGTTGCTGTTTTGCCCGCGTCTGATAGACGTAGAGCAGCGCCTCGTGGAGCGTTCCCGGCTGGTCGGCGGAGCCGAATCTCAGGTCGTCCCAGGCGCCCCACATCCGATCCTCAGGCTGCGTACCGAAATAACGGGCCACAGCCTCATCAATGTTGACGTGGGGCTGGTCGCAGGCCAGCGCGAAGGGATAGCCGGTGGTGTCAGGAGCACCCTTTGCCCATGCATCGGCTCGCCCGCTGTCTGCCAGGCGCGCGCGGGTCTTGTTCAGCCGCTGCTGGGTTTTTTCACGGCTGTCGGCGTCGTTCATGTACCCGAGAAACTGTCCACGCATGTTGTAGAGAATGTGGCGTTCGCGCTCGGCGCAATAGCCGGTCTCTTTCAATACCCAGCGGCGGATGGTGACAATGTTCTCGTAGACACCCTGACTGACCCAGTAGGGTGAACTGCGCACGATGTCTTTCCAGTCCGCGACCGGTTCGTTGGCACTGGCTGTCGGTAGCGCCGTTGCCAAAACCAGCAACGGGACAAACAGGACAAGCTGGCGGCAGCGCTTGAGTCTGATGGTCATAAACGTTATACCCATGGGTCTCCAGAGCTCAGAATAACAAATGGAAGCGATGATGAAGCAATCCGAATACCTTCGATACGACGCCGTTGCACTGGCTGATCTGATTCGCCGCGGAGAAGTGTCTTCCCGCGAGGTGTGTGAAGCCGCCGTGGAACGGGCAGCGCAGGTGAATGGTAGCCTGAACGCCATCTGTTACCCCCAGTTTTCCGACGCCCTTGAGCAGCCCCATCCCCAGGATGCGCCTTTTTCCGGCGTGCCGTTATTGCTCAAGGATCTCGCGCAGGAGCAGGAGGGACATCCGTGCACGTATGGTAGCCGCGGTTTCAAGGCCAACATTGCTGCGAAAAACTCGGAGTTTGTCCGCAGGGCCCTGGGCGGCGGCCTGGTGATCCTGGGGCGCACAGCAACCCCGGAGTTCGGCCTGAAGGCGGTCACTGAATCGCGGCTCTGGGGCCCGTCACGCAACCCCTGGGATACCCGGCTCACGCCCGGCGGTTCCAGTGGTGGTTCCGGCGCGGCAGTGGCTGCCGGCATCGTGCCCATGGCCGGCGCCAACGATGGCGGCGGCTCCATCCGCATTCCCGCGGCCTACAACGGATTGTTCGGGCTCAAGCCCTCCCGTGGCCGTATTTCTTCCGGCCCTTTCATGGGTGAGGCCTGGACCGGGGCCTCCTCGGATCACGTGGTCAGCCGCACGGTACGCGACAGCGCCACCATGCTGGATGTGGTGGCCGGGCCGGCCAGCGGTGATCCGTTCGTGATTCCGCCACCGGCGGAACCCTTTGCCCGCTTGATGCAGAAAACCCCGGGGCCGCTGCGGATCGGGGTGTTCACGTCCTCGCCCTACCATACCGAGGTCGCGCCGGAGTGCGTAGCCGCGGTGGAGGAGACCGCACGCATTCTGGAAAACCTCGGGCATCACGTGGAATATGCCCGCCCGGAATTCGACGGTATGGCGCTGGCTCGCTGTTACCTCGGACTGTACTTCGGCGAGGTGTCGGCGCTGATCGAAAAAGCGAAAACGCAACTGGGCGCCAAGGATGAGGACTTTGAACTGGATACCCGGCTGATCGGCATGCTGGGGCAGACCATGCCGCTGGCGGAGTACGTCAGCCGTCGTCAGCAATGGAACGAGTTTGCCCGTGCGCTGGGTGCCTATTTCAGCCGCTTTGACCTGTATCTCTGCCCCACCACCGGGCAGTTGCCGGCCCATATCGGAGAGCTGGACACCCCCGCGCACCTGCAGTTTGCGGCGCGCCTGATGCTGACGCTCAAGGCAGGAAGGCTGGTGCACAGGAGTGGACAGGTGGATCAGATGGCCCTGGAAAGTCTGGCCAGAACCCCGTTTACCCAGCTGGCCAACCTCACCGGGACACCGGCCATGTCTGTGCCGATGCACTGGACCTCCGCCGGGCTGCCGGTGGGCGTTCAGTTTGGTGGGTGCCATGGCAGCGAGGGCACACTGTTCCAGTTGGCGGCACAACTGGAAGAGGCCAGTCCCTGGTTCTCCCGGTACGAGCGTCTGGACGCGGGTATCGCGTGATGGCCGAGTGCCCGCGGGCCAGATGAATCGCGCTGTTGTGATCCGACATCGGAAATGCCACGTTTATCTTTGTAGGCGTAACAGGCTATGCTGTAAGTCAGGAGGGTGCCAGCCTTCCTGACAGACCCTGATGGCATCGAGGAGGCGAGCGCATTATGAACCAACCGATGGCAATCGACGAACTGGTATCAGTAGCACAGGCCGAAGCCATGGGGGAGCTTGACGCCCCGATGATGGCGATTGTCCTGTCCAGCGAACAAAGCTACGATTTGCCCATCAATTCCCTTGAAACCGATGCCGACAAGGCCCGCTGGGGATTAATCCTGCGCGCCGCCCGCGAGCATGTGGAAGCGGATGCCGTGGCGGTGCTCTACCCCGCCTGGACCACCATTCGCCACAAAAAGCCCGAGAAGGAGACCGTCGAGGCGGCCGAAGACCCGGCAGAAGACAGCGGCGAAGACGCCGAACCGTCTGGCCCCATTGACACGCTGTTCGTGCAGTTGCACACCCGCGATCACGTCTACTGGCGCGGGTTCGAGCAGATTCGTGACCCCAAGCACCAGCGCATTATCGGGTTCCGGCGCATCAAGGCGCTGTCGACCGACTACAAACGGGATGAGGCGCCGTCGGTGGCCGCATGGCTGAGCACGTTGTTCGAGCCATTGCCGGACGAAGGCGAGGAGACCGATGTGGATCGGGAACTGGCGGATCTGCTGGAGGAGCCGGAAGTGAGCGCCGCACTCTACCCACGGCAGATGCGCGCCTTGCATTGATTCCCCGCTGACCCGCGGTCGAAAAAAAACATCTGGCGGTCGCTACGACGCCAGATGTTTTTTTTGAGCCAACGTCAGATACTGGCCGCCCGTTCGGCGACCCAGTAAAGGCTCAGCCCGCCCACCGCCAGCAGAATGGCGGGCACCGCGGCCCGTTCGTAGAGTCTGAACCGGCTAAACAGGTACAGCGTCGGAAACAGCACCAGCAACAAGCCAAGCTGTCCCAGTTCCACGCCCAGATTGAAACCGGCCAACGCCACCGCCAGTTGTGATACTCCCGACGTCAGATCCCCCAGCACGCTGGCAAAGCCGAAGCCGTGGATCAGCCCGAAGCCGAAGGCCAGCTTCCAGGTTTTGCGACCCAGGATGGGCCAGACCACGTTCAGCGCCGCTATCGCGATGGACAGGGCGATCACCGTTTCCACCCAGGCGATGGGTAACGTCACGATGTTCAGGGCGGCCAGCGCCAGTGTGATGGAATGGGCCACCGTAAAGGCTGTGACAATGCCCACCAGCTCAAGCAACCGGGCTTTGAGCCCGCGCTCCGCGACCATGCCCCCGGCTGATTGGCGGCGGTTCAGCGGCAAGGTCGCCGGCAGCATCAACACCAGCAGGAACAGGATGTGGTCCAATCCGATCAGCAGATGGATAACCCCCTCGTAAAGAAAGGTCACGAACAGCTGCAGGACGTTCCCTGCGACACTGCCGCTGTTTTCCAGCGCCAGGGTCCGGTCATCGGGGCCCAGCACCCCCAGGCGTTCGTCCTGACTGTCGGTAATGCTGACCAGGCTGCGATGCAGCGGATCCCGGTCAAACAGCAAGCTGTATTCCAATGTGGCCGGTGGCTGATTGTCTAGGCAGGCGACCTGATAGCGCCCGGCCGCATAGGGGCCATCGCTGTGGCGGGAGAGCCCCCACTGTTGCCCCACCAGCTGACAGCGGCCGGCGCTGTTGCTGAGCGTCAGACCCTGTTCCACCAAGCGCGTGATGTCGGCGCGGGCGCTGCGGACTTCGGCACCGTTGAGCTGACCGTCGCCATTCCCGTCCAGCGGCAGCAGCAGCGCAAGATCCCTGAGGGCCAGGTCGATGCGCACCTGGGACTGGGTCTGGTCCAGGTAAATAAAGCTGTCGCTGGCCTTGTGCGCCCAGCCAGCGGAGGGCAGTGCTAACGACAGGAGCAGGGCAAGGCTGAAGGTCAGCCCGGATAGTGAGCGTTGCCTCATGAGCGTGTCTCCGGATAGCGGGCGTCGGTCTGGTTGTGACGCTGCAGCCAGGCCCGGACTTCCGTGATGGCGGCGTCATCGCCTGCGGCCTCGGCGGCGCGGAGCAACAAGCGGGTGTCCAGCGGCTCACGCTGATCCTGCCAGTTTTCGCGGGCATAGCTGAGGGCGGTCTGGTTGTCGCCCTCGACATCCAGCGCATAACGCGCAAGGTCGCGCTGATGGAGCAGGTTGCCTCGCCAGCGGGCTTCTGCGAAGCGTTCGTTCAGCATGGCGGTCAGGCGGTCAGCATCGGCATGATCCAGTTGCTTCATGGCGATGGCGCGGATGACTGCGAGTGAGTCGACCTGCTCGTACTGCTCTGTCAGTGCGATGACGGCTTCCGGGTCGCCCTTGTTCAGCAGCCAGTCAGCCAGCTGTGCACGCGAGTAGAGATCGTCCGGCGCCAGCACCAGAACGCGTCGCCAGTGTTGCTCGGCGGCCACAAGACCCAGCTGCGCTGCGATATCGGCGAGCGTACCCTCGGCCCAGAGCAGGCTGGTGGTGTCAGCACCGGACGCGCGGTTTGTGAGGGTCAGTAACGTATCGTACGCGGTCTGCGGGTTGCCGGTGCGTGCCTCAACCTGTGCCAGGCAGCTGCCGGCAATCAGGCCGGGAAACACGGTGGCGAGCTGGTTGCACTGGTCCAGGGCTGGAGTGTAGCGGCCTTGCACCAATTCCAGGTTGGCGAGGGTCAGGCTGGCTTGCACCGTCTGCGAGCGATCATCCGATTGCTGGATAACCTGTGTCAGTTGCTGACGGGCAGCGTCAAAGCGGTGCAGGCTCTGGTCGAGCGTCGCACTCAGAATGTGTAGACGGTCGGTCATCCGCTCTTGCGGCCAGCTGTTCAGCAAAGCCTGCGCGTAACCGAGGTATCGGGGGTCGCCCAGAGAACGGGCTTCGGTCAGATACGCCTGGACGCGGTCGGCTGCATCGCGGGCGGTTTGTGGTGGATTATCGGGAGTCTGGGCACCGCTTGGCAGGGTGATCAGAATTTCCTGATCGTCAAAGTCTGTTTCAATCGCAGCGGGAGCGGCCATCACGCTTTCCATAGCCAGTGCCGTCATCAGCACCGCGATGGAAAAAACCCTGCGCCGAGGCGCAGGGTGGAGGGCCGTCAGCCCCGGTTCGGAGACAGGCTGACGGCAGAGCCCCGAGGATTCAAAACAGGTCGTCGAACGCCCGTTCGTTGTCCTGGTCATTGAAGCGGAACTCCAGTCGGTTGATATTTACTGGCGCGCGAGTCGCGCTGGTTTGTTTGATCTCATTTTTCACAAAGGTTGTGTAATCCACCGAGATACTGAGATCTTGATCCGGTGCGTTATTTTTGCTGGATCCGCTGAAACAGCCGGTCAGCGCCAACGACACGATCAGGGTAATGCCGATTCGCAATGTCATGGTGGTTCTCCCTAGATACCGCTATCGTTGGGTGAGCCGGCGAGCGGAGTCGCGAGGTATGGGAAGGCGTCATCCAGTTCCGCCGGATCCAGCAGGACGCCGTCGGTCAGCGGTGCGTCCTTGTTCGGCGCATCGTCGGTCAGTGCACCCATGACAACCCGGAGGGCAACGTCGACGGTATCGTCGATCGGACGACGACCGTTGGGGAAGCCGGCATTATCGCCTCCCAAAACACCCAGATCATCTTGTCCAGCTAATGGGAATGCGGCAATTGCCGGATTGAGACGCAACATTTCCGAGCCGGTGACGCCTACCGGTTGGTTCAGATTCGGTACACCGGTCAGGAACGCGGTGACCAGATCGTTTCTCGGGGTTTCTGGCGCTACCGCGACACCGGCAAACAGAATCTCCAGCAGTGCCGGCAAGGTCGGGTTGGTCACGTAGGTGGCAAACTGACCGTCGTTCATCGGTTCACTGGCGTTGAAGCGATCCTTGTCTTTCAGGCCAATAACCACTTCGTTGACCAGGGGCATACCCAGACGTGACACCTGAGTGAAGGCGCCACCCTCAACGGTCGCACCCTTGCCATTGGCGGTGGGTGCCGGGTTGATCACCCGTGCCTGGCGCACGCTGGCCGTGGTCCAGCCACCGATGACCGGATCGCCGGACGCGGTCTCGGCACTGCCGGTCAAGCAGGCGGTGGGCACTTCCAGGGCGAACGAAGTGATGTTCTTGTCCGCGAGGTCGCCGTCACCTTCACCGTCTCGTGCTCCCAGAGGATTGGTGTTGACCAGGTCGAAGATCTCGCCCAGGTTGACCGCAAAGGCCTCTTTGCGCTGACCGACGAAGACTCGGCCGTCGGTGGTGCAGCCCGGAATGGCGATGTCGAAGATGTGCTGTTTGGCGTAAGCTTCGTAACCGCCAGGGAAAGACTTCTCGCCGATGTTATCCAGCGGTTTGGCAAAGGTTTCCATGCCGGTGGTGACGTTGGTAGCGGCCTGACGGGTACCGCTGCGACGGTCACCGCGAATAACCGTCACGGTATAGTCCTGGCGCATCTGCACGTTGGCATTGTTACTGGCATCGCCAATGTTTTTCAGCGGCACAGAAACCATTTCGCCGCCGATGTCCAGCTGGATATCGTTCAGGATGTCTTCCATCTGGAACTGGAAGGTGATGTCTTCCTGGGCGTTGCCGGAGTTATCGATATGAATCTCGTAGATCGCGTCCTCGTCCAGATCGAAATAGTTAGGCCCGCCATAGGCGTCCTGGAGGGGGAGGTAATTGGCGATCAGGGTGACAAAATCCGCCCGCCCCGGCTCGTAGCTCCGGAACATGTAGAAATCGGTGCCATCAACCTTGGGCACTTCGGTGATGAAAGGTGCCTCTCGATGGCTGGAGGCAGACGCCGTACCTGCTGTCAGGCAGAGCCCGGCAACCGCAAGGGCGAGGCCGGAGCGCTTTATTACTGTATTCATTCCGCTTTCCTCATTTTATTTGGGTATTGCCTTAGAAGTAACGTGGTGGTGCCATAAAAAGTTGCAGAGCGCAGCTAAAAAATCTGGTGCGCTGAATCGCCTGGCCTATGCAACCCTGACGGGTGTTGCTACGTAAAAAAGGTACAAGGGCTCAAACTGAGAACGGAGATGACAATGACAATCACAACCCGTGACCCGGACCGTGAAGAACTGATGCGCCTGTTATTGGCGATTGCGAGGAGCGACCGGCGTGCGTTCCAGCAGCTTTACCAAAAAATTTCTGCACGCATGTTCGGGCTGTGTATGAAGCTGGCGGGTCAGCGGGAGGTCGCCGAGGAGGCATTGCAGGATGCCTTCGTGCAGATCTGGCATCACGCCAGCGAATACCACAGCGATCGGGGCTCGCCCCTGAGTTGGATGCTGACCATTGCACGCTACCGCACGCTCGATCTGATGCGTTCCCGGGCGGTGCGGCGCACCGGTGGTGAGGAGCATCTGGAACATCTGGAAGATCAGCGCAGCGGACCGCTGGATGAATCTCTGCGTAACGCCGGCGCCAAACAATTAACCGGCTGTCTCGATGAGCTCAGTGATGTGCAGCGTGACAGCATCCTGTTGTCTTATTATCGCGGGCTTACCCATGACGAACTGGCCATGGCGTTGAGCTCTCCCATCGGAACGGTGAAAAGCTGGATTCGCCGCGGGCTGATGGCATTGAAGAGGTGCCTGGAACGATGAAAAAAACGCCGGAACGCATAGAGAGCCTGGCAGCGGAATACGTGTTGGGCTCCCTCAAAGGCCGGGCGCGCAGCCGCTTTGAACGCTGGATGATGGAGTCGGGACGGGTCCGTCAGGAAGTCTGGTACTGGGAAGAAAAGCTGGGTCAGCTGAGTGATCAGGTGCCGGCCCGGGAGCCGCCCGCCTCGGTCTGGCAGGCAATTGAGCACCAGCTTTGGCCGCAGAAGCCGGCCGTATCGTCAACCGGGGGGCGAGGGCTCTGGCCTGCCTGGAGTCTTATGGCAACGGCGGCGGCGCTGGTGCTGGCGGTCATCCTGGTTCAGCAGCCAGACCCGCAGGCCCTGCCGGAGCCCGGTTCACGGCTCTCCGGAGCCATCGTGCAGGCCGATGTCAGTGATCCGCTGTGGCTGGTGAGTGAATCGGGTGGACAGCGTCACCTGCGCATGCGATCGGTGGCGGCCAGCTCGGCACAGACTGGAAAGGACTATGAGCTCTGGGTCGTGCCGGCGGAGGGCAATCCCCTGTCGTTGGGGGTGGTGTTGGTTGGCGACGTACTTCAGGTGGAACTGACGGACGAGGCCCGCACCATGCTTAACGAGAGCCGCACCCTGGCCATCAGTCTGGAGCCCGAGGGAGGGTCACCCACCGGCGCCCCCACCGGCCCGGTGCTGCACGTCACCAGGCTGCATGAGCTGTAGCTCTGGTTGGGCTCGGGGCAGGTATTCAACTTGACGCCAGCAGCGCGACGCACAGCTGGGCGTTCTGGACAAAGTGGCCGAAGGCGGTCAGTTGTTCCTCGGAGGGCACATAATCGCCTGCCGCGTTGTCAGCGTAGAACAGCCCGACAAGGCGGCCCTTGGCCGTGAGAGGGCCGATCAGGGCCGGCACCTTGCCGAGCCAGCGATCGTAGGTGACGCCCTCCTCGACCGGACGGGGCTGATAGACGCCGCAGCTGGCGTGGGGCAACAGGCGGCCCAGTGCGCCGGTACCATCTTTGGCGATAACGAAGTCCTCGCGCCAGGTTTCCGTGCCGCGGCCGCCGACTTTGCGGGGCACCAGATTGTGCCCGCTTTTGTCCCCCATCAGCAGGGCCACCCGCTGCATCCCGATGGCCCGGTGTATGCCTTCGATCACCAGTTGGCAGACCTCGTTGAGATCCGGCTTCTCGGTCAGGCTCACCGTCAGGTCCCGCAGGATCTGCAGTTGCAGGTTCGGATCCATCGCCGGTGCGCGAGCTGACTGGCTGCCAGAGCCATCCTGGCTGCCGGGCATCAGTGCTGTGACCTGGGGAATGCCAAGGGATACCGCGACTTTCGCCGCCTCCTGCGCGTTCACCTTGAGCTGATCGCGCACGACCGCCGGTGTTTCGCCAATGTCTTTGCCCAGCTGCTCCAGCACGGCATCCATCTCGACGCCGCGCCAGCCCTTCTCGGACAACACAGCCATCTCCACCGAGTGGCGCACCAGGCTGGCGGCCATGGAAGTGGCTTGCCCCGGTGCGACCACCTCGCGGATAAACGGTCCCAGCGACCAGGCGTCCACCAGACCACGGGTGATCTCCGTGAACGTGGTGTGGAGTACCGCTTTCTGAGCCTCCACCGGGGGTTCTTCCAGCCGCAGCCGCTGTTCCAGTTCCTCGGCCTGCTCGGTCTCGCAGGACCAGAACGCCAGTTCGCCGATATTCATCAACAGGGCGCCAATGAACACCTCTTCCAGGGCATGCTCGGTGCGTTTGGGCATCAGGCAGCGGGCCTGAACCGCGGCGTGTATGGCGCGAGCGAGGCATCTCAGCAAATGCGGGCGGTCATTACGCTGCAGCAGCGAATCCACCAGCAGCGAGGAAATGGCCATGGATTTCACCGAATCGAAACCGATCAGGGTAATGGCCCGGCTCACGGTGCTGACCTGGGTGCGGGTCTGGTTGTAGAACACGGTGTTGGACAGTCGCAGCACCTGGGACGTCAGTTGCGCGTCATTGAGAATCACGTTGGCCAGTTCATTGACGGTGCTGTTGGTGCTGTCGGTGAGCTCGTTGATGCGTTTCAGGGTATTGGCCAATACCGGAAGCTCTACCTTACTGAGGTAGGTCACCCATGCCTGGGCAGAATTCATCCTTGCGGGCGACTGTTCGTTATTGGTGGTCACTGAGTTTGGACTCTCCGCCGCGCGCCTCGGGATTGAAAAGGTTCTTTTAAGGGTTGAGTTTAGCCCAGGGTCGCCGGATGTGTCAGGTAACAAAACGTGTACGGGGATGTACCAATTGGGTCGATTCGGGTTTGGCGGGTGAATGGGCTATAATCGCGCCTTTTACCGGTGCGCCCACAAGGTGCTCACAAGGCGCTCATAAGGCAAGAATGTGATTGTATTTGACCAGGTCCAGAAATCGTACCAGGTAGGCGGGCGGGCGATCCCTGCGTTACACCCTACCAGCCTGACCATCGAGACCGGCGAGGTATTCGGCATTGTCGGGCACTCCGGCGCGGGGAAATCCACCCTCGTTCGGCTGATCAATCTGCTGGAACCGCCCACCGGCGGCAGAATTCTGGTGGATGATGACACCATCACCCACTACGACGCCGCCGAACTGCGCGCCTTCCGCCGCAAGGTCGGCATGATTTTCCAGCATTTTAATCTGTTGTCGTCGAAAACCGTGGCCGACAACATTGCCTTTCCGATGAAGCTGGCAGGCATCTATTCGCGCGCCGAGATTCGTCAGCGGGTCGAGGAACTGCTGGCACGGGTCGGCCTTGCGGACCACGCCAGCAAGTACCCGTCACAGCTCTCCGGCGGCCAGAAACAGCGGGTGGGTATCGCCCGCGCCCTGGCATGCCGCCCCACCATCCTGTTGTGTGATGAAGCCACCAGCGCCCTCGACCCGCAGACCACCCAATCGGTGCTGCGTCTGCTGGCGGACCTGAACCGGGAACTGGGGCTGACCATCGTACTGATCACCCATGAGATGGACGTGGTGCGTCGGGTCTGTGACCGGGTGGCGGTGATGGACGCCGGCGAAGTGGTGGAAATGGGTGCCGTCAGCGATGTGTTTCTCCATCCTCAACACCCCACCACCCGGGACTTCGTGTTTGAAAGCGAGAATATTGACGGGGATGAAATGCAGCAGGACCTGCAGAAAGCCAATGGTCGTATCCTGCGCCTGACGTTCCGTGGCGAATCCACCTTCAAGCCGTTGCTGGGCAGCGTGGCACGGGAATCCGGCGTGGATTTCAGCATATTGTCCGGGCGCATTGACCACATCAAGGACACTCCCTATGGCCAGCTGACCCTGTCCCTGGTGGGCGGAGACCTTGACGTGGCGATGCAGGCGCTGGAAGCGGCCGACGTTCATGTGGAGGTGGTGCGCTGATGGACGCTTTACTGAGTAACGTGGACTGGGCGGAAATCGGTATCGCCAGCTGGGACACCCTGGTGATGGTGGGACTGTCACTGCTGTTCAGCGTGTTGATCGGCCTGCCGGTTGGCGTACTGCTGTTCCTGTTCGGCAAACGCCAGCTGCTCGAGCAGCCGGTGGCCTATGCGGTGCTGTCTTTCGTGGTCAACGTGCTGCGATCCGTGCCGTTCATCATCCTGCTGATCGTGATGATTCCGTTCACGGTGATGCTGATCGGCACGTCCCTCGGCGTCGCGGGTGCCATCCCGCCGCTGGTGGCCGGTGGTGCCCCGTTCTTTGCGCGACTGGTGGAAACTTCCTTGCGGGAAGTGGATCGCGGCATCATCGAAGCCACGCAGGCCATGGGCGCCAGCATCCGCCAGATCATTTTCGGTGCCCTGCTGCCGGAAGCGCTGCCGGGCATCATCGCCGGCATTACCGTCACGGCGATCACCCTGGTGTCCTACGCGGCTATGTCCGGTGTGATTGGCGGCGGCGGTCTCGGCGACCTGGCCATTCGTTTCGGTTATCAACGGTTCCAGACCGACGTCATGGTGATTACTGTAGCGCTACTGGTCATTTTCGTTCAGCTGCTGCAAATGGCGGGCGACCGTCTGGTTCTGTATTTCAGCCGGAAGTAAATCGACCGTGGGCCGTACTCACACGCTGGATTGATTGCTCATAATTTCTTACAGGAGAACATGCTTATGAACTTCAAGAAAAGCCTGGTGGCACTGGCCGCCGCTGCAACCTTCTCCGGTGCAGTTGCCGCCGACACACTGTCTATCGCGGCTACCCCGGTGCCCCATGCCGAGATCCTGGAATTTGTAAAGCCGCAGCTGGCGGAACAGGGTGTCGAGCTGGACGTGAAGGTGTTCACCGATTACATCCAGCCCAACATTCAGGTGGATCAGAAGCGGATGGACGCCAACTTCTTCCAGCACCAGCCCTACCTGGACGAATTCAATGACGGTCGCGGTACTGACCTGGTCACTGTCACCGGTGTGCACGTGGAACCGTTCGGCGCCTATTCCAGCAAGATCGAATCGCTGGATGACCTGAAAGAAGGCGGCGTTGTGGCTATCCCCAACGATCCCACCAACGGCGGTCGCGCTCTGCTGCTGCTCCAGAAAGCCGGCCTGATCACGCTGGAAGACGAAAGCAAGATCACCGCGACCCCCCGTGACATTGCCGACAACCCGAAGGATCTGGACTTCAAGGAGCTGGAAGCTGCGACCCTGCCGCGTATTCTGGGGCAGGTGGATGTGGCGCTGATTAACACCAACTACGCTCTGGAAGCGGGCCTGAATCCGTCCGAGGATGCGCTGATCATCGAGGGCTCCGAATCACCCTACGTGAACATTCTGGTCGCCCGTCCCGACAACAAGGACAGCGAGGCTATGCAGAAGCTGGCGGCCGCGCTGAAGTCCGATGCGGTAAAAGACTTCATTATGGAGAAGTATGAAGGCGCGGTTGTTCCTGCCTTCTGATCTTTGCTGAGTCTGAAAAAGGCCGGGTTCCGTTGGAATCCGGCCTTTTTCGTGTCTCGATTGGCCGAAATGACGTTGTAGGTGTCGCCCATGTCATAGAGCCTTGCTGTTCATTCGGTGTACAAGTGTCGTTGGATGCAATAACAACAATCGCAAGGAACATGACGATGACACTGACCGCCTCCGTCCGGGCCTGGCCCCGGCTTCCGGCCCTGTTTCTGTTACTTTCTGTGTGTGCGCTGGCGTCGCCGGCCCAGGCCGGCCTGTTCGGTCTCGGGCAGGATGCCAGGGACACCAACCCGGGTAAGACCCGGTCGGTCATCTTCGTTGGCAATAACTGGGAAGGCACCGTTGACGTAATCGATGCGCAGACCTACAGCAAGGTCGGCCGCATCAATGGCATTCCCGATAAGCGCCAACGGATGACGGAAATTCTTTTCAATCCGGTGCGACTGGTGTTTTTCCAGGCCGTTCGCCTGTTTATCGGCGAGGGTAACGACCAGTTCGTGGATGATATGTACAGTACCCCGGATGGCCGCCTGCTGGTGGTGTCCCGCCCCAGTTTTGCCGACGTGGTCGGTATTGAGGTTGCCAGCGGCGACATTGCCTGGCGTTTTGAAGTGGATGGTTACCGTTCTGACCATATGGCGCTATCGCCGGACGGCACCCGGGTGGCGGTATCGGCGTCTACCGGCAATGTGGTGCATGTGCTGGACGTGGAGACGGGTGAGGAAGTCGGCCGCTTCCCGACCGGTAATTCACCCCACGAAAACCTCTATTCCGAAGACGGCAAGCGCATCTACCACGCCAGTATCGGCTATGTGTTCACGCCGCTGGATCAGGATCTGATGGAATTTACTAAAGGCGAACGGCTGTTCCAGGTAGTGGACGCTGAGAGCCTTGAAATCCTCAAGCGGTTTGACATGAAGGATAAACTGGAAGACGCCGGTTACAGCGATCTGAGCCCGGCCATCCGGCCCATGGCCCACACGCCGGACGAGCGGTTTTTTTATTTCCAGCTGTCGTTTCTCCACGGTTTTATCGAGTACGACATGGAAGCAGACCGTGTGACCCGCCGGGCGGAGCTGCCCAACCTGATTCCCGATGTGCCGCAGGAGGTGTACATCAACGATTCCGCCCACCACGGCATTGCCATGAACGGCCGCGGTGACACCCTGTGCGTGGCTGGAACCATGAGCGACTATGTGGCCATCGTGGATCGCGAGACGTTCAACCACGACATTCTCACCGGCCTGGGCGAGAAGCCCTATTGGGTTACCACCAACGAGGCCGGCGACCGCTGCTATATATCCTGGAGTGGCACGGATCAGATCTCAGTGATTGATATTGATACCGCCACCGAGATTGTCCGAGTGGACGTTGGCGACCACCCCCAGCGCATTCGCGAAGGCCGGGTGCCGCGGGACTGGTAAACAGAAAGGCCGGGCATGTGCCCGGCCTTTTCATTGCGGATGCGGATGATGGCGAGCGGGTGCTCAGTCACCGCTCCAGTTGGCTTTCGGGTCCGGTGTCATCCGTAGGTAGGATTTCACCGCCTTGTAGCCTTTCGGGAACCGTTGCTTGATTTCATCCTCATCCTGCAGCGACGGTACGATCACCACATCATCACCACGCTCCCAGTTGCCCGGGGTCGCCACCTTGTGCTCGTCAGTGAGCTGCAGCGAGTCAATCACCCGCAGCACCTCGTTAAAGTTACGGCCGGTGCTGGCCGGGTAGGTGATGATCAGGCGGATTTTCTTGTTCGGGTCAATCACGAACAGGGAACGCACGGTCAGCGTGTCGTTGGCGTTGGGGTGAATCATGTCGTACAGATCCGCCACGGTGCGGTCGTGATCGGCGATGATCGGAAAATTCACCGCGCAGCCCTGGGTTTCGTTGATGTCCTTGATCCAGTCTTTGTGGGAATCGACCGGGTCGACGCTCAGGGCGATGGCCTTGACGTTGCGCTTGGCAAATTCCTCTTTCAGTTTGGCGGTCAGACCCAGTTCGGTGGTGCACACGGGGGTGAAGTCAGCCGGGTGCGAGAACAGCACGCCCCAGCCATTACCGAGCCAATCGTGGAAGCGGATGGTGCCGTCGCTGGAATCCTGTTCGAAATCCGGTGCGGTATCTCCAAGACGTAAACTCATAGCGTTCTCTCCTTTGCGTGGTTTAGCAAACCTATACGATACTTCTTGGTGACGGATGAGGTGAATACAAGGGGATCGGATTCACCTCATCCGTATTCTCAGCTCCGGACGCCCAGGGCTTTTTCCTTCTCGAAGTGCTCGCGGGTGAGTTTGAAAACCACCGGGCTGAGCAGCAACAGTGCAATCAGGTTGGGCAGTGCCATCATGGCGTTGAGGGTATCCGCCACCAGCCAGATAAAGCCCAGGTTGATGGTCGCGCCCACGGGAATGGCCAGAATCCACAAAACCCGGTAAGGCACGATGGCCTTCACGCCGAACAGGAACTCCACGCAGCGCTCGCCGTAGAACGACCAGCCGAGAATGGTGGTGAAAGCAAAAACCGCCAGGGCAATGGCGACCACGTAGTTGCCGAAGCCGGGCAGGCCGCTCTCGAACGCCAGTGACGTCAGGGAGGCGCCGGTTTCCCCGGAAATCCAGGCGCCGGAGGTGATGATCACCAGGCCGGTGATACTGCACACAATGATGGTGTCGATAAAGGTGCCCAGCATGGCCACCATGCCCTGGGTGACCGGGTTCTTGGTCTGTGCCGCAGCATGGGCAATGGGGGCAGAACCGAGCCCGGCCTCGTTGGAGAAAATGCCGCGGGCGACCCCGAAGCGGATCGCCGCCCACACGGCGGCCCCGGCAAAGCCACCTTCGGCGGCCACCGGGCTGAACGCGTGGGTGAAGACCAGACCAAAGGCGGCCGGAATCTGGTCGGCGTTTATGGCTAACGCCACCAGACCCACCAGCACGTAGGAAATGGCCATCAGCGGCACCAGAGCGCTGGCCACATGGCCGATGCGGCGAATGCCACCGATCAGCACCATGCCCACCAGCACCATCAGGATCAGTCCGGTCAGCCAGGTGGGCATGTTGAAGTTGGTCTGCAGTACATCCGCCACCGAGTTGGCCTGAACCGTATTGCCGATGCCAAACCCGGCGATGGCGGCGAAGATGGCGAAGACCACGCCCAGCCAGGCCCATTTCTTGCCCAGGCCATTGCGGATGTAATACATCGGGCCACCCACGTGGGCACCGCGTTCGTCCACTTCGCGGAAACGCACGGCCAGTACCGCTTCGGAGTACTTGGTCGCCATGCCCACCAACGCTGTCAGCCACATCCAGAACAGGGCGCCGGGACCGCCCAGGAACACGGCAGTGGCGACACCGGCAATGTTACCGGTGCCGACGGTGGCAGACAGCGCGGTCATCAGCGCCTGGAACGGCGGAATTTCACCGTCGCCTTCCGCGCCGGAGGCGGAGCGGCCTTTCCACATCAGCCTGAAGCCGGCGCCAAGCTTGAGGATCGGCATCAGCTTCAGGCCAAGGCTGAGGAAAAGCCCCACACCGAGGATCATGACCAGCATGGGCGGGCCCCAGACCAGTCCGTTAACGGTACCTATAAAGTTTTCAATGGCTTCCATGGGATCTCCCTGAGTTTTGCCAACGTTTGCCAAAGAGTGTGGTGAGCATTCATTGCCCGTATAAGGGCATAACTGATTGAGTTTAGTCAGATATTTTCATCTGTAAACCGTTTGCCGCGTGAATTTGCCGGGGTAAGGGGCGTTTCCGTCAAAAGGGTGATTGGATTTGGTGCCGGATGGGGTACTGTTGAGTCTGATGAGACTGACGTCCGTATCCATTCGCTTTTTTTTGAGGGGCTCCATGCCACAGACCGCCTTTACGCCGGCGCAGCCGGCGACCGCAACCCTGAATTCAGCCACGGCAGACAGCCGCGTTGTTGATGCCAACGGCCTGTCGTTCTGTGTCGAGACGCGTGGCAACCCCGAGGGCGAGCCGGTGCTGTTCATCATGGGCCTGGGCGCCCAGATGACGCTCTGGCCAGAGGCGCTGCTGGACCATTACGTCGACGAAGGCTACTACGTGATCCGGTTCGATAACCGGGACATCGGCCTGTCGTCCCACCTCAAGGACCGCCTCGAGGGCCACCCGGTGTCGATGATGGCCCGCTCCCGCGTGGGGCTGCCCATTCCCGCCCCCTACACCTTGCGGGATATGGCCGGGGATGCGGTGGGTGTGCTTGACGCCCTGGGCGTTGGCAGTGCCCATCTGGTGGGCGTGTCCATGGGCGGCATGATCAGCCAGGTGGTGGCGTCGGTCTGGCCAGAGCGGGTGCGCAGCGCAACCCTGATCATGACCTCCACCAACAGCCCGCGCTTGCCCATGCCCCGCTCAAAACTGATCTGGCGGCTGGCCGGCATCGGTGCCAAGGGGCACGATGAGGCCGCGGTGGTGGCCCGCTCCCTGGAGTTCTGGAAAGTGATCCAGAGCCCGGCGTTTCCGCCTGACGAGGAGGATGTGCGGGCACGGCTGATCCGGGACTATCGCCGTAGCTATCACCCGGCGGGTATCCTGCGCCAGACCCGCGCCATTCTGGCTACCGGCAGCCTGTCGTCCCTGAGCCGCCGCATCCGGGTTCCCACGGCAATTATCCACGGTGCCGCCGATCCTCTGGTGCGGCCGGTGGCGGCGGAACAGCTCAAGTATCTGATTCCTCACGCCCGTCTGGAACTGATTGACGGCATGGGCCATGACCTGCCGGCGCCGCTGCTGGCGCGTTTTGCCGACATCGGGCTTTCGGTGGCGCGGGCGCCGGCCTGAGACGGACAGTGATGCGGGGCAGGCTATCCACAATTAGCCCCTACTTCCCGCTTTCATTTCCGGCGCAGTTGCCTATGTTTATAGGAGATCGGATCGGTCTTCCGACGGTGTATTGACTGGATAACGGGTGAGGAGAGTTACCCATGCGCTCATTGAAAGTATCGGATGTCATGTGGAATCACATCGAGCCTGTGCGATGTGGTACAGCCCTTACGCGGGTGGTAAAAGTGCTGCTGCAGAATCACGTCAGCGGGTTGCCGGTGGTGGATGACCATCGTAAGGTGATTGGCTTCATTTCCGAGCAGGACTGCATCCACGCGCTGCTGGTCAGCAATTACCATTGCGAGGGGGATCCCATCGTGGACGACGTCATGTTCCGCGAGCCGATCACCATTTCGCCGGAAATGGCGATGGTGGACCTGGCCCAGAATCTGGGTGCTGGAAAGCCCAAGGTGTTTCCGGTGGTGGATCATGGCCGGCTGATTGGTATAGTGACCCGCACAGCCATACTGGCGGAACTGGCCAGATCCGGCTGCGGCATCGAGCTTCCAAAGTTTGCTGCGGCGGAAGACTGACCTGCGCTGACAACCGACCGAGGACACCATGGAACTGCTATCGACCACCGCCTGTTTCGAGGGTGAACACCGTCGTTACCGGCATACCTCTGCGGCCCTGGGCTGCGACATGGAATTTGCCGTTTTCCTGCCACCGGTCGCCGTTGGCAGCCAGCCACGCAAGGTTCCGGTGCTGTACTGGCTGTCAGGGCTGACCTGCACCGACCAGAACTTCATGCAGAAGGCGGGCGCCCAGAAACGCGCAGCCCGGCTGGGCATGGCCATTGTCTGTCCCGACACCAGTCCCCGGGGGCTCGGTTTGCCCGGCGAGGACGACAGCTACGATTTCGGCAGCGGAGCCGGCTTCTACATCAACGCCACCGAGCAGCCCTGGGCGCCCCACTACCGGATGTACGATTACGTGACCCGCGAACTGCCGCAACTGGTGGAGGCAGAATTGCCGGTGACGGACCGGCGGTCCATCAGCGGTCATTCCATGGGCGGCCACGGAGCACTGATTTGCGCCCTGAAAAATCCCGGGCACTATGCCTCGGTGTCGGCGTTTGCCCCGATCTCCAATCCGACGGAGTGTGCCTGGGGGCAAAAAGCCTTTACCGGCTATCTGGGGGAGGATCGGAGCCGCTGGGAGGAGTGGGACGCCACGTTACTGATTCCGACCGCACGGGAACGGCTGCCGCTACTGATTGATCAGGGCACGGCGGATGAGTTTCTCGAAACCCAGCTGAATCCCGAAGCGCTCGCGGATGCCTGCGAGAAAGCACATCACCACATCAACCTGCGGATGCACCGTGGCTACGACCACAGCTACTTCTTCATTGCCTCGTTTATTGATGATCACCTGGATCACCACGGCGCCGCGCTGGGTTTGACGTAAAACGTCCCGGCATTGTTGGCGCGGTCAGGAAAGTCCCCACAGCAGACTGAAGTCCATGGACGGCATGACTTCAGGTTCTTCCATGGCCAGAACGCTGTACAGCGGTTCACTGGAGTCGCGCTCGATCGTATGGCTGTAGCGCTTGCCTTTGGGGCTGAAGATGGCCTGAACAAAGGGCCCGCGGTGTCGCACCGGGCGGCGGGTAACCAACCCCACCTCGTCATTGCTCAGGCGCACCAGGGTACCGGGCGGATAGTCGGTCAGAATGGTCAGCAGGGCCCGGGGGATGGCCGGACGCAGGATCTGACCGTCCGCCAGGGAAGCGATCAGTTTGCGGGCGTCGGTGGCGTTCATCCGTTCACGGTAGGCGCGCTTGGTGATCATTGCCACGTAGCGCTCGGCTAACGACAGCATCTCTGCTTCCGCGCAGATGTCGGTGCCGCTCAGGCCCTTCGGGTAGCCGGTTCCGTCAGCCTGTTCATGGTGCTGGGCGATAATCTCGAGCAGCGCCTTGTTGCGGATACCGGCGGCATGAAGTGCCTGCATACTGCGTTGGGGATGCTTTCGGATGACCGCGCGCTGCTCGTCGTTGAGAATCACGCGCGAGGCGTTGAGTTGATCCGCTACCGGCACCAGGCCGATGTTAGCGACCAGCGCTGCACTGGTGAGCATGCTGGTGCGGGCCTTGTTGAGGCCAAAGGCGCGGGCGACGGAGTGGCACAGAAGGCCGTAGAACAGGATCTGTTCGTGAATGGTGGGTTCGACGGAATACAGGTGGACCAGTGCGAGGCTGGCATCCGGGGATTCGTCGCAGATGCGTTCGATTACCCGGGTCAGCCCCAGCAACCGTTTGAGGGCGTTTTCCTCGCCCGCGGTGATCGCCTTAAGCGTGGTTTCCAGGGTTTTCAGGAGTATCGGGTATTCCGCGAAGGGGTTCAGTTGCCCGGTGGCGTCCGGCTCGTCCTGGGCGCGCTCAATGACCCGCGGATGGAACAGTCCGCGTTCGAAAAGCTGCTCCAGCTGCATGTTGCTCTGAATCACATAGCCCTGGCACAGCAGCACAGTGCCGTCGGCATCATAGACGGTCCACGGCAGGGGTTTGCCCACCACCAGAGCGCCGGGGGCGATACGAACAAGAGTCGACACGGATTGTTTCCCAGAATGTTGTTTTTCAGATGCTCGATTCTAACTCTGAATCGATGTTCAACTCCATACGCATGTCTGCAGGATGTTGTGGCGTAGCCGCAAGAGAACAAACCACTGGCCGGCGTCTAATTTTGTTAAATTTGGTAGTGGTGCAGCGAACGTTCAATGCGCTTGCGGTATTCTAAGAAAGCGTTGTGATGGGCCCGGGTATTTGCGGGGCCCAGTATGCTGCACCTGACAACAAGACCGAACTGGACGCTGCATGTTTTACCGCCTGAAAACCGACTTCCGGTTATCGATCATTACAATGCTTGGCGCGAGCGCAATCCTCGGGATTACGCCTTTCGCCATCATGCGGTTCCTGCGGGGCAATTTCGTTGCCGGTGTTGTGGACACCGGTATCCTGTTCGGGATCGTTGGCGCCCTGGCTTATGCCTGGATCACCGGCGACACTCGCCGCAGTGGCCTGTTCCTGGCGGTGCTCTGCTGCAGTGGTGCGGTGTTTGTCGGGGCCGTGGTCGGAGAGCCGGGGCTGTTCTGGCTTTACCCGTGCCTGGTGACGTCGTTCTTCCTGACCAGCCCGAAGATTGCCACGTTCATCAACATAGCGTCGGTTGTGGCGCTGCTGGTCCACGGCATGGCATTTAATTCCGATCTGCAGATGTGGTCGTTCGCCGCCACCGCGTTTGTGGTCAGTGCCTGCGCCTACGTGTTTGCCTACCGCAATGACGATCAGCGCCGCCGGCTGGAACATCTGGCCACCATTGATCCCCTGACCGGTGTCAAGAACCGTCGCTCCATGGATGAAGAGCTGAAACTGGCGCTGTACAGCGCCGACCGCAACCGGACCTCCTACGGTCTGGCGCTGTTGGATATTGACCACTTCAAGCGCATTAACGACACCTATGGCCACGGCGTGGGCGATCAGGTGCTGTCGGAACTGGTGGCGATGATCGAGCAGAATACCCGCAAAACGGACCAGCTGTTCCGTTATGGTGGCGAGGAATTCGTGTTGCTGTTGCCCGGTGTCGACAGCACCGGGCTGCGGGCGGTGGTGCACAACCTCCAACAGGTATTGCGCAAGTACATGCACTGCCCCGGTGGGCCGGTCACGGTGTCGTTCGGTGTTGCCAGCCTACGGCCGGGCGAGTCGGTGGATGCCTGGCTGGCCCGGGCCGATGCGGCCTTGTACCGAGCCAAGGAAGCCGGTCGCGACCGGGTCGTGTTTGCTGATCAGGAGCGAGGCGAGCTGGGCGCTGCGGCGGGCGCGTAAAGAAACAGTCTGAGCCCGAGCAACACACCGGCGGAAGCCAGCCCGCCGGTCAGCCCTACCCAGAATCCTGCTGCCCCCATGGCCGGCACCAGCCAGTCGGTGAAGGTCAGTACATAGCCCAGCGGCAGTCCCACGCCCCAGAACGAGAACAGCATGATCAGCATCGGGATGGCGGTGTCCTTGTATCCTCGCAAGGCGCTGATGCAGGTGACCTGAATCACGTCGGCGATCTGGAAAAACGCGGCAAACACCAGCAGGCTGATGGTCACGTCCTGAACTGCGGCATCGCTGGTGTAGAGCGCTGCAATTCCCTCGGAAAACACAAACAGCAGGATCGCGAACACCAGCGCCACCGCCGACGCCAGGATCAGCGAACTGCGGGAGATCAGGCGGGCGGTATCGGGAGCGCCGGCGCCGATCAGGAAGCTGACCCGCAGTGTCAGCGCCATGCCAATGCTCAGTGGCAACATGAACAGCAACGACACCACGTTCAGAGCGATCTGGTGCCCGGCAACCACCACCGGCCCCAGTGGCGCCAGGAACAGGGCGATCACCGAAAACAGGCTGGCCTCGACAAAGATGGTAAAGCCGATGGGAATGCCCAGTTTCAGCACGTAGCGAATACCCGCCAGGTCCGGTTTTGCCCAGTCGGCCAGCAAATGAAAATGCCTGTAGACTGCACTGCGGTTGAGGTACACCAGCAGCGCAATGGCGGCGGTGCCGTTGGACAACGACGTGGCCCAACCGCAGCCCACGCCACCCATGGCCGGCAGTCCCAGTTTCCCGTAAATGAAAATGTAGTTCAGTGGCAGGTTGATCAGCGTGCTCAGCACCGAGAACGCCATGATCACGCGGGTGTGACCCAGGCCATCGGTGAGCCCCCGCAGTGCCGTCATCAGCAGCATCGCCGGCACCCCCCAGGCGAACGCGTCGAGATAGCCCTGGGTGATGCCGGCGGTGCGCGGTTCGAGGTTGAGCAGACTGAGTACCGGGTGCACATGGGTCAGCAGCAGGATCATGATGACCGACCCGGCCGCCGCGATGTACAGCCCCTGCCAGGTTGCCGGCATGATTTTCTCTGTCGTGCGGGCGCCGTTGTATCCGGAAATGATGGGCTGCAGCGCGCCCAGCAACCCCATGAAAAACAGGAACAACGGCATCCACAGGCTGCTGCCGATGCCGACGGCGGCCAGATCTTCTGCGCTGGCATGGCCGGCCATCACGGTATCAATGACGCCGTTGGCCATTTGCGCTACCTGAGCGATGAGGATCGGCCCCCCCAGGATGGCGAGGGTTTTCCACTCGGTGAACGTGCGCCGTATCAGGGGCTGTCGGGTCGCCGGGAGTGGCTGATGGATATCGTCCATGGGCGAGAGCGGGCCTTGCATCGGGTGAATGGTATGAAAAGGCTAGAAGCCGAAAGCGGGCATCTTACCCCATCGTCGCCCATGCGGGCATTGCGCCTTTCCATTACCTCGTAGTGGTCTTTGCGGCCGGGAGTCTGCGAACTGGCATCCGCGCGCCAGTACTGGCAAAATCCCCGCCCAATGGCTGGCGCGACGCTGCCGGCACGCCTTTTTTGACACGATTCCTCAGCCCAAACGCACAGGATGAAAACATGACTGACAACAACCCGGCCGCACCCCAGCGCGGCATGTGGTCCTCGCGGCTGGCCTTTATTCTGGCCGCGACCGGCTCCGCTGTGGGCCTCGGCAATATCTGGAAGTTTCCCTATGTGACCGGTGAGAACGGGGGTGGCGCTTTTGTGATGGTGTACCTGTTGTGCATCGCCATTATCGGTATTCCCATCATGATGGCCGAGGTCTTTATTGGCCGGAACGGTCGCCACAACCCGATCGCCAGCTTTCGCCTGGTAGCCGAGCGCAACCTGGCATCACCGGCGTGGCGGGTGTCCGCGATTGTGGGCGTGCTGGCCGCGTTTATTATCCTGTCGTTCTATTCCGTGATCGGCGGTTGGGCTGCGGCGTACATCGGGCACGCCGCGACCGGCGACTTCACCGGCCAGAGTGCTGACGCCATTGGCACTCTGTTTGGTGATCTGCTTGCCAGCCCGGGCGTGTTGCTGGCCTGGCACACACTGTTCATGGCGCTGATCATTGTGGTGGTGGCCCGGGGTCTCAAGTCCGGCCTCGAGCGGGCGGTGAATATCCTGATGCCGGCGCTGTTCGTGCTGCTGCTGATTACCGTCGGCTACGCGGCCACCACAGACGGCTTTGGCCAGGCGGTGAGTTTCCTGTTCACCCCCGACTTCAGTGCGCTGACTGTCGACGGTGTGTTGATTGCCCTGGGCCACGCATTCTTCACCCTCAGCCTGGGTATGGCCATCATGATGGCGTACGGCTCCTACCTCAGTCGTGATGTGTCCATTGGCCGTACCGCCGTGACCGTCTCTATTATGGATACCGTTGTGGCCCTGCTGGCGGGCCTGGCTATTTTCCCGGTGGTCTTTGCCAACGGCCTGGAAGCCGGTGCCGGCCCAGGCCTGATTTTCCAGACCCTGCCGCTGGCGTTTGGCCAGATGCCCATGGGCGGCCTGTTTGGCACGCTGTTCTTCGTGCTGCTGCTGTTTGCCGCCTGGACTTCCGGCATCTCCCTGTTGGAGCCGGTCGTGGAATGGGTGGAAGAGAACCTGTCCGTGGGACGCTCTGGCAGCGCTGTTCTGGTGGGCGGTGCCTGCTGGCTGCTGGGTGTGGCGTCGATCCTGTCCCTCAACGAATGGTCCGGGTTTGCACCGCTGGGCATGTTCGAGCGTTTTGCCGGTATGACCATCTTTGATCTGCTGGATTTCTTTACGGCGAACGTCATGTTGCCGCTGTCCGGCCTGCTGACCGCGGTCTTCGTTGGCTGGTTCGTGGCGAAAGAATCCCTGAAAGTGGATCTGGCACTGGAGGGCGGCAGCTTTACCCTCTGGTACAACCTGATCCGTTACGTGACACCCATCGCGGTGGCTATCGTGTTTGCCTACAACCTGCTGGCATAACCCGTAAAAAAAGGGGGTGGCACATGGTGCCGCCCCCTTTTTTCTCTTCCGAACGAAGTCCCGTCAATAGTCGCCGTCAGATGCGGTGACTGCCCGCAGCGTGTCCATGTGGGGTCGCACGGCCCGCTTGTCCGCCTCCGGAGCCTGTCTGGCGGTTTCCATTGCCGACGTTGCCCCCCCATCATCGCTCGCATCTGTTCTTTCTGAGCTTCGCTCAGGTTGGGGTTGTTGTTGATTTCGTCCATCACGCCGGCCATTTCCAGGGCCATTTCGGGATGCTGGTCCTCCATTTCGATGGCCATCCAGGCCTGGAACACACGGTCACCGGTAGCGCCCCATTCTTCCATGGAATCAAAGCCATGATCCGCCACAATGACTTCCATGCGATCGTAGGTTTCGTGGCCCCGCATCTGCGCAACGGAATCGGAGAAGATCGTCGAGAAATCCGGCATTTCGGCCATGCCTTCCGAGTTCGGCAGTTCCTGATTGAGCTCTTCGAAGTCGTCTTCCAGGGTCTCGGCGTCTTGCAGGGTGTTGATAAAGGCACGGACCCGCTCATCGGTCAGGCTGTCAGCGTTGGCGCCGAGTGGCAACAGCAGGGCGAGGGCGAGAGCCAGGCAGGATAAAGTAACGCGTTTCATAAATGTCCTCCGTGATCAGGGTGCCCCCGAATCCGTGTGCCGGGGGCGTGTCTATAAAATAGACGCTGGTTCCTGAAACGCGCAACTCCGGAGCGGCGGTTTACGCCGCCCCTGAGAGGCCTTGTCAGTGGGCGTACGAGAGTGAGGCGTAGCGCTCGAGATGAAAGTCGTCGTCGCCGAGTTGATGATTGATGGCGATCAGCCGCTTGGCGTAGTGGGCGAAATTGTACTCCCAGGTCATGCCAATGCCGCCGTGGGACTGGATACCTGCTTCCGAAATGAACTGGCCAGCGCGGCCAATCACATTCTTGGCGGCGGCTAACACCCGGCGACGCTCAAGGCTCTGGTCACCGTCGGCAACACTGGCGGCAAGGATCGCCATGGAGCGGGCCTGCTCCAGTTCCGACATCATGTCCACCATGCGATGCTGCAGCACCTGGAACTTGCCGATGGGCACGCCAAACTGCTTGCGCTGTTTGAGGTAGTCCAGCGTCAGCTCGTTGGCCACCTCCATGACCCCCACGGCTTCGGCACACAGGGCGGCAATCGCCCGGCCGGCCTGGTATTCGATCACGCCTGCGGCCTGACCCTCTTCGCCCAGCCGTGCGTCAGCGCTGACCTGGACCTGGTTGAGGGTGATATCACAGCCTCTGGCGCCGTCGATGGTGGGGTAGCTGCGGCGCTCCACACCGGCGGTGTCCGGAGACAGCACAAACAGGCTGATGCCATCGGCATCCGCGGTGTCGCCGGCCGTGCGGGCAGACACCACGATCAGGTCCGCGCAGTGGCCGCCGATCACCACCGCCTTGCGGCCGTTCAGAACATAGCCCTCGCCGTTGCGTTCGGCGCGGGTTTCCACACTGTTCAGGTCGTAGAAACTCTGGGGCTCCTGCAGGCCCACCGCGGCTTTCTGTTCTCCGCTGGCTATCCCCGCCAGCCAGCGTTCTTTCTGGCTGTTGCTGCCGGCCTGGGCGATCAGGCCGCCGGCGAGGATGACCGACTGCAGGTAGGGCTCCAGGCACAGGCCGCGCCCTAGCTCGGTCATCACCGACTGTACCTCCACGCCGCCGCCGCCAAAGCCGCCCAGGGATTCGGAAAAGGGCACCGCGGTCAGGCCGAGCTCGCTGAGCTGCGCCCAGAAATCGGCACTGAACCCCAGGTCGGAGGCGCTGAACGCCAGCCGTTTTTCGAAACTGTATTCACCGCGCACGAGCCGCGCCAGGGTGTCCTGCAGCATCTGCTGCTCTTCGTTGAGCTGGAAATCCATGGTCGCCTCCTTAGAGCCCGAGAATCATTTTCGACACGATGTTTTTCTGGATCTCGTTGGATCCGCCGAAAATCGACAACTTGCGATTGTTGAAATACTGGGCCGCCAGCGGCGCGGCATGCTCATCCGACAGGAACTCGCCGTCATACTCCAGGTTCAGCTCTTCTTCCACAAAGGGCAGCGCGTAGGGGCCCAGTGCGCGACGCGCCAGGTCGGTGATGGCCTGGCGGATTTCGGTGCCTCGCACCTTCAGCATCGAGCTCTCGGCGCCGGGCATGCCGCCACCCTCCACCGATGCGATGATGCGCAGGTTGCTGATGGATGCCGCCATCAGGTCAATCTCCACCTGTGCAATGCGCTGGCTGAAGGTGGGGTCCTGCAGCAGCGGGCGGCCATTTCTGAGCCGGCGGGACGCCAGCGCCTTGAGGTGCTCCAGCGCCGCCTTGGACAGCCCGATCCCGGCCAGGCCAGTGCGCTCATAGGTCAGCAGATACTTGGCGTAGGTCCAGCCCTTGTCTTCCTCGCCCACCAGATTGTCCACCGGCACCCGGACATCCTCGAAAAACACCTCGTTCACCTCGTGCTCGCCGTCCAGGGTGATGATCGGCCGCACGGTGATGCCGGGCGTGGCCATGTCGATCAGCAGGAACGAGATGCCTTCCTGAGCCTTGACCTCGGTATTGGTGCGCACCAGGCAGAAAATCCAGTTGGCGTGCTGGCCCAGGGTGGTCCAGGTTTTCTGGCCATTGACCACGTAGTGATCGCCGTCACGGACCGCGCGGGTTTTCAGTGACGCCAGGTCGGAGCCGGCGCCCGGCTCGGAATAGCCCTGGCACCACCAGTCTTCGCCGCTGAGAATGCGCGGCAGGTAGGTGCGCTTTTGCTCCTCGGTGCCGAACCGGATGATCACCGGCGCCACCATGTTGACGCCGAACGGAATGGAGCGGGGTACACCATAACGCCCGGACTCTTCATCCCAGATGTGCTTCTGTACCGGGGTCCATTCCACGCCACCGTAAGCTTTCGGCCAGTGGCTGGCGTACCAGCCCTGGGCACTGAGGATGCGCTGCCAGCGCTGGTGGTCGGCTTTGGTCAGCCGGCGATAGCCTTTGACCCTGGCGGCGATATCGGCAGGCAGGCTGGCCTCGAGAAAGGCCCGCACTTCGTCGCGGAACGCCAGCTCCTCGGGTGTGTAGTTCAGATTCATGGGGTCGCCTCCGGAATCAGCTGAAGGCCTGCAGGCCGGTTTGGCCACGGCCGAGAATCAGCGCGTGGATGTCGTGGGTACCTTCGTAGGTATTCACCGATTCCAGATTCATCACATGGCGAATCACGTGGTATTCGTCCGAGATGCCGTTGCCGCCGTGCAGGTCCCGGGCGACCCGGGCGATGTCCAGTGCCTTGCCGCAGTTGTTGCGTTTCAGCAGCGAGACCGCGTCCGGGGTGGCGATACCCTGATCCATCATGCGACCCAGCTGCAGAGCGGCCAGCAGGCCCAGAGTGATTTCGGTCTGCATATCCACCAGTTTCTTCTGCACCAGCTGGTTCGCCGCCAGCGGCTTGCCGAACTGTTTGCGATCCAGGGTGTACTGGCGCGCGGCATGCCAGCAGAATTCAGCGGCCCCGAGGGAGCCCCAGCTGATGCCGTAACGGGCCTTGTTGAGGCAGCTGAACGGACCCTTGAGACCGTCGACATCCAGTTTGTTGTCATCCGGTACAAACACGTCGTCCATGAAGATGGAGCCGGTTTCCGACGCCCGCAGCGAGAACTTGCCTTCAATGCGGGGAGTGTCCAGACCCTTGCCGCCGCGTTCGATCACAAAGCCCGCCACCTTGCCATCGAGTTTTGCCCACACCACGAAAACATCGGCAATCGGTGCGTTGGTGATCCAGGTTTTCGAGCCGCTGAGCAGGTAGCCGCCATCCACCTTGCGGGCGCGGGTTTCCATGTTGCCGGGGTCGGAACCGTGATTGGGTTCGGTCAGACCGAACGAGCCTACCAGCTCGCCGGAAGCCAGCTTGGGCAGGATCCGCCGCTTGAGGGCTTCCTGGCCATAGGAAAAGATCGGGTACATCACCAGTGACGACTGCACGCTCAGCGCCGAACGATAGGCCGAGTCCACCCGCTCAACTTCGCGGGCGATCAGGCCGTAGCAGACGTGGCTCAGCCCGGGGCCGCCGTATTCCTCCGGTAGGGTGGCGCCGAGCATGCCCAGCTCACCCATGTCGTTGAAAATGCGACGATCGAACTGCTCGTGGCGGTTGGCCTCGAGAATGCTGGGCATCAGGCGCTTGTCGCAGAAGGCGCGAATGCTGTCGCGCACCTGGCGCTCCGATTCGTCCAGCAAGCCGTCGATGTTCAATAGGTCGTTCCAGGGTGCCTGGCTCATGAGTCGTCTCCGAAATCCGGTAAAGTGGGTTGCCGCTCTCAGGGTCGGCAATCAGTGTTCAATGCGTTCGATGATGGTGGCAATGCCCTGGCCGATACCGATGCACATGCTGACCAGGGCATATCGACCACCGGTGCGTTCCAGCTGGCGCAGTGCTGTCAGGGTCAGGCGCGCGCCGGAGGCCCCCAGCGGGTGGCCAACGGCAATAGCGCCACCGTTGGGGTTGAGCCGTGGGTCGCTCTGGTCGATGCCGAGTTTGTGGGCGCACCCGAGCACCTGGGCCGAGAACGCTTCATTGATTTCAATCACATCCATATCCGCCAGACTCAGTCCGGCACGGGCCAGGGCTTTCTGGCTGGCCGGTACCGGGCCGAACCCCATTACCCGGGGCGGTACACCGGCGATGGCATTGGTGACGATCCGCGCGCGGGGGCGGATGCCGGCCCGCTTGCCCGCGGCCTGCGAGCCCAGAATCAGGGCCGCGGCGCCATCGTTGATACCGGAGGCATTGCCGGCCGTGACCACACCACCCGGGAACAGAGGTTTCAGACCGGTGAGCGCGTCGAAATCCGAGCCGGGGCGTGGATGCTCATCCCGGTCCACGGACTCCGCCGGCTGCTTGCGCCCGCGGGGCACCTCAACCGGGGTAATCTCGTCAGTGAAGAAGCCCGCGGTCAGCGCAGCCTGATAGCGTTGCTGGCTTTGCGCGGCAAAGCGGTCAATGTTGTCCCGGGTCAGCGCCAGCTCGCTGGCGATGTTCTCGGCGGTTTCCGGCATGGTCTCACCGCCGAACGCTTCGATCAGGCGGGGGTTGGGAAAGCGTGCGCCGAGGGTGGAGTCGAACACCTCGAAGGCGCGGGAGAAGGCCGTTTCGCCTTTGGCGATCACAAACGGTGCCCGGGTCATGCTCTCAACCCCGCCGGCCACAAACAGTTCGCCCTCGCCGCAGCGGATAGCCCGAGCGGCATCCATCACCGCCGCCAGTCCCGAGCCACACAGCCGATTCACAGTCAGACCACCGGTTTCCAGGGGCAGCCCGGCCAGCAGGGCGGCGTTGCGGGCAATGTTGCGGGCATCCTCTCCGGCCTGGTTGGTGCAGCCGGCAATGACATCCTCGAACTCCGTGGGCTCGAAGCCGTTGCGGTCCACCAGCGCCGCAATCACCCGGGCGAGCAGATCATCCGGACGAATCGCTGCCAGCGCGCCACCGAACTTGCCGAACGGGGAGCGCAGGCCATCGTAAATGTATGCATCGGAGCTCATATCACCGCCTTCCAGTCGAACCTGTCATCGTGCTTTTAATTTCGCTGTGCGAAATCGGGTTTTAAAAAAGTGGATTTTAGATTAGTGTGTGGGCCACACTATTGCAAGCAGCCACCGTTCAAACTGAGTGATACCGTTGCGTAAAACCGTTGAGTGACCAAGATGGATACCGAGTCCGGTAAAGACCGAAAATTTGTTGAAGCGTTGGCACGGGGCCTGAACATCCTGCGGGTGTTTGGTGACGGCCCGGTGATGATGGGCAACCAGGAGCTTGCCCGGCTGACCGGGTTACCCAAGCCGACTGTCTCCCGCATGACCTACACTCTGACCAGGCTGGGGTACCTGAACCAGCACCCGGATACCGACAAATACCAGCTCGGGTCCGAAGTGCTGTCGCTGGGCTATACCTATGTTGCCAACCTGCGGGTGCGGCAACTGGCCAAACCCTACATGGATGAGTTCGCGCGGGAGTATGGTATGTCGGTGGGCCTGACCTGCCGTGACCGCATGCACATGATCTATGTGGAAAACCGCATGCCGCCGGTCAAGGCGTTGCTGCGGGTGGATCTGGGGTTGCGCCTGCCATTGGCCACCACGTCAGCGGGCCGCGCCTTCATCGCCGGCCACAGTGCCAAAGGGCGTGAGCAGTTGCAGGAGGAACTGGCGGCGTATTACGGCGCCGAAAAGTGGCAGGAAAAGCAGCCCGGGCTGCTGGACGCACTGGCCATGTATGACCGGGAAGGCTTTTGCCTGTCGCTGGGGGAGTGGGACCGGAACATTGTGTCTGCCGGTGTGCCCATCGGTTTGCAGGACGGCACCCAGATGGCACTGACCTGCGCCGCCCCGGCGTATGAGATTGGCGCCGAACGGCTGAAACACACCATCGCCCCAAGGCTTGCCGGCCTGGCGGGCGACATTCAGGCTCTCGGGGCCTGAAGCAGAAGGAGCAAGCAATGACTGACCGCACGCCAACACAGCCCGGTTCAACCGCGCAACCCCGCAGGATCGTCACGGTGGGTATCATCGGGGCCGGCACCATGGGTGGTGGTATCGCCATGAACTTCGCCAACGCCGGCCTCAAAGTGACCCTGGTGGAGGCGGCATCGGACGCACTGGACCGCGGGCTGGCCGTGGTACGCCGCAACTATGAGAATTCGGCCCGCAAAGGCCGCATCACGCCCGAGCAGGTGGAAGAACGCATGGCGCTGATCCGCCCCAGCCTGAGCTATGACGACCTTGCGGATGTCGACCTAGTGATTGAGGCGGTCTTCGAGAACATGGAGGTCAAGCAGCAGATCTTTGCCCGGCTGGATCGGGTCTGCAAGCCGGGCGCCATTCTGGCCACCAACACCTCGACGCTGGACATCGATACCATTGCCGCCGCCACCGAACGCCCGGAGGATGTGGTGGGTATGCATTTCTTCAGCCCGGCCAACGTCATGAAATTGCTGGAAAACGTCCGTGGTGAGAAAACCTCGGCCGAGGTCAGGGCCAGTGTGATGGCGATTGCCCCGGTGATTGGTAAGGTCGCGGTGATGGTCGGCAACGGCTACGGCTTTGTAGGTAACCGCATGTTGCACAAGCGCGGCGCCGAGGCCGTGGCGCTGGTCAATGAAGGCGCCAGCCCGCAGCAGGTGGACCAGGTGCTCACCGGGCTGGGTTATCCCATGGGACAGTTTGCCATGTCCGATCTGGCCGGCATTGACGTGGGCTATCGCATCCGCGAGGAGCGTCGTAAGTCCGGTGAAGACGTGCCGGCCAGCTGGCTCGACAAGCTGGCCGAGAACGGCCGACTGGGCCAGAAAACCGGGGCCGGCGTGTACCGGTACGAGGAAGGCAGTCGCACGCCTGTCCCCGACCCGCAGGTGGACCAGCTGATCGCCGACTTCCGTCGGGAGCAGGGCATAACGCCGCGCGAGATCAGTGATCAGGAAATTCTCGAGCGCTGCATGTACGTGATGATCAACGAGGGCGCCAAAATTCTTGAGGAAGGCATTGCGGATCGCCCGGCCGACATCGACACCGTGTGGATCTACGGCTACGGTTTCCCGAAGGATCTCGGTGGCCCGATGACCTGGGCCGACAGCATCGGCCTGAAGACCATTCTGGAAACCATCACCCGCTTCCATGATACCCGCGGGGGGGAGCAATGGCGGCCGGCGCCGCTGTTGGCGCAGCTGGCGCAGGAAGGCCGCGGTTTCGTCGATCACTAAAACCACAGGGGAACAGAACACGATGGACAGAAAAGCAAAGGCCGTGGTCTGCCGCGAGTGGGGCCAGCCCGTTCAGGTTGAAACCATCACCGTAGAAGGTCCCCGGCGGGACGAAATCACTATCAGAGTGGCTGCCTGCGGCGTGTGCCACAGCGACCACTCTGCCACCACCGGCAAGATCCCGTATCCGGCACCGTTGGTGCTCGGCCACGAAGCCGCCGGCGTGGTGATCGAGGTGGGCGAGGGGGTGACCGCATTCAAGGAAGGTGACCATGTGGTCAGCACCTTCATCTCCATGTGTGGCAAGTGTCGCCAGTGCGTTCGCGGCCGCCCGGTGCTGTGCGAACATGCCCGCAAGGCCATGGTCACGCTGCCCGATGGCAGCGTGCGCACCAAAGGCGCAGACGGTGAAGATCTCAATGTGTTCGGAGCCTGTGGCGTGATGGCCGAATACGCCACCCTGCATGTGGACAACTGCGTCAAGGTGGACGACACCGTGCCGATGCAGAACGCGGCCCTGGTGGGCTGTGCGGTGATCACCGGCGTCGGCGCCGTGTTCAACACGGCGCAGGTGGAACCCGGTTCCCGCACGGCGGTGTTCGGCATTGGCGGTGTTGGCCTGAACGCCGTTCAGGGCTGTGCCACTGCTGGCGCGGAAATGATCGTCGCGGTCGATAACAGCGAGAAAAAACTCCAGATGGCGCGGGAATTCGGCGCCACCCACACCGTGAACATCAGCGACGTGGACGACGCCGCCCGGGCGGTGAAGAAACTCACCGGCGGTGTCGATTACGCCTTCGAATGCGTGGGTGTCGGCGCGGTGGTGGAGCAGGCCTACAAATGCCTCGGCCGCGGCGGCACCGCCGTGGTGGTGGGCGTGTCCGACCCGAAAGACAAAACCACCATCACTACCCTGACCCTGCCCGCGGACGAACGCGTGCTGAAGGGCAGTTGGCTGGGTTCCGCCCGCCCCCAGTATGATTTCCCCCGGATTCTCGGGCTGTACAAAGCCGGCAAACTCAAACTCGACGAACTGGTCACCCAGACCTACGCCATCGAAGACGCCGCGCTGGCGTTCGAGGACATGCTGGCGGGCAAGAATGCCCGTGGCGTCATTGTTTTTGATGAGACCAAGGAGTGACGACATGAACAACCTGAGCAAGAACTACATCAATGGCGAGTGGGTGAGCTGGAGCGGCCCGACCCTCGACGTGCACGAAGCGGGCACCGGTGATGTCATCGCGAAAGTCCCGGCCTCCGGCCGTGACGAGATGGAGCAGGCCATTGCGGCCGCCGATGCGGCGTTCGCCGACTGGTCCGAAAGCTCGCTGGATCAGCGCATCAAGGTTTTGGAGCAGCTCCATGCCGGGCTGAAGGAGCGCGCAGGAGAAATCGCGGAAACCGTGTGCCGCGAAGTGGGTATGCCCATCAAACTGGCCACCGGTATCCAGGCGGGCCTGCCGGCAACGATCACCAAAACCTACCTCAGGATGCTGCCGGACTTCCCGTTCAGCGAGCAGTGTGGCAATTCCGAGGTGCAGTACGCGCCGGTGGGTGTGGTGGGCTGCATCACCCCGTGGAACTATCCGCTGCACCAGGTGATCCTGAAAATCGTACCGGCCATCGCCGCCGGCTGCACTGTGGTCCTCAAGCCCGCCGAAATCGCGCCCCAGAGCGCCTACATTCTGGCCGAGATTCTCGACGGCACCGATCTGCCCAAGGGCGTATTCAACCTGGTGAGTGGCGAAGGCCAGACCGTGGGCGACACTCTGATCAAACACCCGGCCGTGCGCATGGTGTCCTTCACCGGGTCGACCCGCACCGGTGGCCTGATTGCCCATGCCGCCGCCGATGACTTCAAACGCATCGCCCTGGAAATGGGCGGTAAATCCGCCTCAGTGATCCTGCCGGATGCCAATCTGGCCGCCGCCGTCAAAGGTACCGTTAACAACTGCCTGCTCAACTCCGGCCAGACCTGCACCGCGCTGACCCGCATGCTGGTGCCGGCAGACCTCCACGACGAAGCCTGCGAACTGGCGGCCGCGGCCGTTGCCAGAATGACCCCCGGTAACCCGCTGGAAGAAACCACCCGCCTGGGCCCGCTGGCTTCGGCCCAGCAGCGTGACAAGGTGATCGATTACATCAAGCTCGGCATCGAAGAAGGCCACACATTGGTTGCCGGCGGACCGGAAGCGCCGGAAGGCTGTGACAAGGGCTACTTCGTCAAAGCCACCGTGTTCGGTAACGTCAAACCGGGCAGTCGTCTTGAGCAGGAGGAAATCTTCGGGCCGGTGCTGTGTGTGATTCCCTACCAGGACGAAGCCGACGCCATTCGCATCGCCAATGGCACTCAGTACGGTCTGTCCGGCGCGGTCTGGTCCGCGGATGCCGACAGGGCGAAGAAGGTGGCCGGCAAATTGCGCACCGGGCAGGTGTTCGTCAATGGCGGCGACTTCAACCCCTTGGCACCGTTCGGTGGCTTCGGTCACTCCGGCATCGGCCGCGAATTCGGCAAATGGGGGCTGGAGGAGTTTCTGGAAGTGCGGTCGCTGCAGCTGTAACGGTTTGATGCCCGGGATCCAGGCTCAGGCCTTCCCGCCCAGCAGAATCCGCACCGCTGTGCAGGCATCCTCCAGTTCCTCCTCCCGGGGCTCACGGCCGTTGATGACGTCACTGTACAGGCAGGATTCGGCCAGTCGTACCATGAAGTAGGACAGGCTGTTGATGTTGAGGGGCGGATTGATGTGCCCTGAGGCAACCTGATCCCGGAGCGTGCGGGTATTGGCCTCCACGGTCCGGCTGTGAATGGTGGACTGGGACGACGTGAGGATTTTCAGGGCGTATTCGGGGTCCTCGTGGATAAACCGGCGCAGGGGCTCGGAATGCAAGAGTGTCGAGTTGATGTAGCGGTAGACCCCGACAACAAAGTCGACGCCTTGCCCCGGTGTTTTGCTCAACGCTTCCAGCCGCAGCGGTTCGTACAGTGACCAGAGTACTTCGCCCAGCAGCAGCTCCTTGTTGCCCACCCAGCGAAACAGCGTGGCCCGCCCGATATTCAGCTCCGCCGACAGCGACGCCAGGTGAATGCGTTCGCCCTTGAGCCACAGGCTGCGGGCACGGCGGAAGGCATCGGCGCGCGTTGCTCTTGTTGTGGTGTTTTCCGTCACGGCAACCTCATTGTGCTGAACCGTTGAAGTCTAGCGACAAACCGGATACCCCGCCAAACAGATCCGCCCCGGGCCGGCGTGACACATTTGTGAACTTTCCGCTATACACTGTCTGACAGCCTATGATGATCCTGTAACGGTGTATACCCGGGAAGCTATGACACGAAACATACTGATTGTTGAGGATAACCCTGGCATCGGCGAGCTGGTGCGAATGCAGGTGGCGGACCTGGGGATGAACCCGGTGTTGTGTGACCGCGGCGATACCGGCTTGCAGCGTTTCCGGGAAGGTGACATCGATCTGGTGGTGCTCGACCTGATGCTGCCCGGGCTGGACGGCCTGGCGGTGTGTCGCGAGATTCGCTCCGGCCCCGGTTACGTGCCGGTACTGATGCTGACGGCGAAAAGCACCGAGCTGGACCGGGTACTGGGCCTCGAAATGGGGGCGGACGACTATCTCACCAAGCCGTTCAGCGTGGCGGAACTGAGTGCGCGGATCAAAGCCCTGTTCCGCCGGGTCGATGCCATGGCCGTCGCACCCGGTGCTGCTGAATCGTCGGACCCGCAAGTGGTTGTTGTGGAGGGCTTGCACCTGGATCCGGTGCGCCGCCGGGTTCAGGTGCACGGTGAGGCGGTCGAGCTGACCGCCCGCGAGTTTGACCTGTTGTGGCATTTTGCCCGCCAGCCGGGGCGGGTGTTCAGCCGGACTCAGTTACTGGATGCGGTCTGGGGGTATAACCACGAAGGATACGAGCACACCGTGAACACCCACATCAACCGCCTGCGCAACAAGATTGAGCGTGATCCCGCCAACCCGGTCTTTATCCAGACCGTGTGGGGCGTCGGTTACCGCTTTATGGACGGATCATGACCCGGTTTCCGCTGAAAACCCTGTACGCGCGGCTGGCACTGGGACTGTTCCTGTTGCTGATGACGGTGGGCATCAGCTATGCCTTCCTCAGCGGCTATACCCTGCGGGAGTACCAGGCTTCGCTGAATCAGGAACTCAATCGGGATCTGGCACGCAACCTGGTCGCCGATCGCAATCTGGTGGATGAGGGGCGGCTGAATGAGGCGGCCCTGCAGGAGCTGTTCAGCCTGTACATGACCATCAACCCGAGTATTGAGATCTATCTGCTGGATCGCGCCGGGCAGATCCTTGCGTACTCCGCAGACCCCGCCAGAATCAAACGTAAACGGGTGTCGCTGGAACCCATCAGGGCCTTGCTGGCAAACCAGGAGGAATACCCGGTGCTGGGCGACGACCCGCGCAGCCACGACCGCCGCAAGGTGTTTTCGGTGACGCCGGTGCCCTCTGCCGACGCGCCGGAGGGGTATCTGTACGTGGTGCTGCGGGGTGAGGAGTACGACATGGCAGAAACCATGGCCCGCAGCGATCAGTTTATCGCGATGGGGGCCTGGGCGCTGGCCATCAGCCTGGTGCTGGGGTTGCTGGCCGGGCTGGCGGTGTTCCGGCTGCTGACCCGGCGGCTGGTGCAACTGACCGATCGGGTCGAGGCTTTTGCCGGCAGCGATATGCGGGATGCGCCGGAGACCTCCTCAGGCAATCCGGCCGTGGCGACGCGGGACGAGATTGATCACCTGGCGTTGCGATTTGAACAGATGGCGGACCGCATTGCCACGCAGATGGAACAGCTCCGGGACAAGGACACCCAGCGCCGGCAATTGGTGGCGCGGGTGTCACACGATCTGCGCACGCCGCTGGCGTCTGTGCAGGGCTACATTGAGGCGCTGGGCCTGAAACACGACCGCCTCAGCGCCGACGAGCGCCAGGCCTGGCTCGATATTGCCCTGAAAGAAAGCCATCGCCTGGGCCGCCTGGTGGACGAACTGTTCGAATTGGCGGCGCTGGATGCGAGGGAGACCACGCCCAACCCGGAACCCTTTGTGCTGGCCGAACTCGTGCATGACGTTGCCCAGAAACACGGCCCGGCTGCCGCCAGCAAACAGGTGCGCCTGGACGTTGACGGCCAGCCGCCCATTGCCATGGCACTGGGGGATCTGGCCATGACTGAGCGGGTACTGGACAACCTGATCGGCAATGCCATCGTCTTCAGCCCGGAAGGGGGGCGGATAACGCTCGGCCTGGCGGGGGATGAGCATGGGCTGGAGGTGGCGGTGCAGGATCAGGGGCCGGGTATCCCTGAACCGGATCTGCCCCATGTTTTCGAGCCCTTCTACCGCGGCAGTGGCGGAGAGGCATCCGGCCACAGTGGGCTCGGCCTGGCCATCGCCGAGCGGCTGATGACGCTGCAGGGCGGATCGGTGCAGGCGGCGAATAACCCGCCGGGCGGTGCACGGTTCACCCTGCGCCTGCCCGCCGCGAAGGTTTGAGCGTCCGTTTGCCGCGTGCGGTCATCGGGTCACCGTGATCAATTCGTAACATCCTGGTGACGCCCGCGTGATTTCACGGTCACACAATCAAGGCTGGAATCTCATAAACGGAGAGAGAATCATGAAACGCACAGTTACCTTTGGATTGGCGGCGCTGCTGATTGCCCTGGCAGGGGCCGGTGTCAGCGCCACCGATCGCAACGACAACGACTCGGCTTATGCACCCGATGATCCGGATCTGGCGGTCGCGACCTTCGCCGGCGGCTGTTTCTGGTGTGTCGAGGCGGCCTACGAGGAAAATGTACCGGGTGTGGTGGAAGCGGTGTCCGGCTACAGCGGTGGCGATGAGCAGAACCCGACCTACAAGCAGGTGGCCGGCGGCCGCACCGGACACACCGAAGCGGTGCAGGTCTACTACGACCCGCAGGTGATCAGCTACGAAGGCCTGTTGCAGGCCTTGTGGCGCACGGCCAACCCCACCGACGTAAACGGGCAGTATGTGGATCGTGGCCAGCAGTACCGGCCCGCGGTCTTCTACCACAACGACGCCCAGAAACAGGCGGCCGAGGCGTCGGTAAAGGCGCTGGACGTGTCCGGGCGCTATGACGACCCGGTGGCGATCGAAATCGTGCCCTTCGACACCTTCCACGACGCCGAGGAGTACCACCAGGACTACTACAAGAAGAATCCGCTGCGGTACAAGTTCTACACCCACAATTCCGGTCGCTATCAGTTTATCGACGAAGTCTGGGGTGACGACCGCAGTGTGGACTACTCACAGTATCGACCGGACGCCGACGGCATGAAGGCGAGCGGTGCGGAAAGTGGCGAGGGAAGCGATATGGCCGGCGACGAGAGCGCGTCGGCATCCTGGCAGTCGTTCAACCGACCGTCTGACGAAACCCTGAAGCAGCAGCTGACCGACGAGCAATACCGCGTGACCCAGGAAGACGGCACCGAGAAGCCCTTCGACAACGCCTACTGGGATGAGAAGCGCCCCGGCCTCTATGTGGACGTGGTGTCCGGAGAGCCGTTGTTCTCCTCACGGGACAAATACCGCTCTGGCACCGGCTGGCCGAGCTTCACCCGCCCGCTGTCGTCTGATGCGGTGGTGGAAGAGGCCGACCGTTCCCTGTTCATGACCCGCACGGAAATCCGCAGCGCCATCGCGGACTCCCACCTCGGACATGTGTTTGATGATGGCCCTGCGCCGACCGGTCTGCGCTACTGCATGAACTCCGCGGCACTGCGTTTTATCCCGCTGGCGGACATGACTGAGGCCGGCTATGGCGATTACATCAGTGCGGTGAAAGCCGACGGCGACAACCCGGTGGCGGCGTCACAACCATAGATCACTGACCGGTGTCTGCGGGCCGAAATGGTGGAGCACCTGCGCCTGCAGCAGTTCGGCCGTGGCGATGGCATCAATCAGCGCGTTGTGGGCGGCGTAGTGCGGTAAGCCGTAGCGCTGGCGGCTGTCAGCGAGCCGAATGGACACCGGTTTCTTGCCGGTAAGTTTTTGCCACCGGGTGGGGATGCGGTCGGGGTGCAGGTGCGCCTCGATGGCCATGGTGTCGATCAGCGGAAAGTGAATGCCCTCCCCCAGGCGCCACTGCATCGCGACATTGAAGAATTTCCGCTCGATACTGCGGTAGTGAACCACCGCAATCCGCCCGGCCATGGCCTCCAGAACCTCATTGAGCACGTCATTCAGATCCGGCGCCTGGTCGATGTCGGTGTGGGTGATGCCGTGAATGGTGATGGAGGTCTGGTGCAGGGGCAATTGCGGCCGCACGACCCAGTGGCGGCCCATACCCAGCTGGATGCCGGCCAGTGTGAAGGGCACCAGGCCGATACTGACAATGGAGTGTTTGTCCGGGTCCAGCCCCGTGGTCTCGAAATCCAGCGCCACCAGCGGCGCCTCGGCAATGGCCGTTTCCGGGGCCACACAGCCGGCCTGATAGAACGTCTGCAGGCGCCCATCGCGGGCCTGCTCCTCCAGCTGTGCAAGCTCGTCGGGCCAGTGCGTCTTGCGGGTATCACCAAGCTCAGACATGCCGGCTGACCTGCGCGGTGTAACGGAATTTCAGGAACTTCTGGGCATTACTGACCACCTGGAAGGCGTCTTTCAGGTGGCTGCGCTCGAACGGTGAGAGGTCTTCCGGGCGCACATTGTTGTCCGGCTCACGCCCCGCCTCGATGGCCAGTGCCTGGTGGCGAATACGCACAATGGAGATGAATTCCAGCGCGTCCCGCAGGTTGCCGACACCGTCCTCGGGGATCAGCTTGGTCTCGGCGATAGCCTTGAGTCGCTCGAACGAGTTTTGTGCGCGGGAACCGCAAGCCAGGGCGTGCACGCGGATCAGATCCGACAACGGCGCCGTACCCCGCCGTTTGAGGTTGAACGTCTTGTTGTGTTTGCCGTCCTCTTCCATCACAAAGGTGCGGAAAAATCCCAGCGGCGGTGTGCGGTTCAGGGCGTTGCGCGCCAGCAGGGCAAGGAAGCGCTGGCTGCCTTGGGCCTGTTCCGCCACCAGCGTTTTCAACTGCTCGGCAAAATCGTTTTCGCCGTAAATGCCATCAAGATCGAAGAAAATGTTGCTGTTCAGCAAGGCCTCCCCGCTGGGCTCCTGGATCCAGTTGGTGAAATAGGTTTTCCAGACTTTCAGCGGTTGCCGCCACTTCTGGTTGGTGGCCATGATGTCGCCGGTGCAGTAGGTGTAGCCACAGGCATCAAGACCGTCGCTGACAAACTTGGCCAGCGCCAGGAAATAGGCATCGTGCTCTTCCGGTACAAAGCTGTCGTCCAGGATCATGGCGTTGTCCTGGTCGGTCACCACCAGCTGTTCATCCCGTGCCATGGAGCCCAGCGCCATGAAGCAGTAGGGCACCGGTGGCGGCCCGAGCTTCTCTTCACCCAGCGCCAGCAGGCGCTGGGTGAAGCTGCGGCCGATACCCGCCATGGCGCTGCCGATCATGTGGGAATTGGCGTCTTCATTGACCATGCGCACGAAACTGTCGCGCACATCAAGGCTGATTTTCTTCAGGCCCTTGATGTCGTTCTGATGGTAGATGTTGCCCACCAGGTACAGGCTGCTCTGGCTCTCGTACTTGACGATATCCGCCAGGGCGATCACGCCCCGCACCTCGTCGTTGTCCATCACCGGCAGGTGGTGCACGTTGTTGTGCAGCATGGTGAGCATGGCTTCGAAGATAAAGCTCTGGGCCTTGGTGACGATCAGTCCCGCACTCATGATTTCGCTGACCGGCGTTTCCGAGGGCAGGGCTTCGGTCACGGCTCGGGTGCGCAGGTCGCGGTCGGTGATGATGCCTTTCAGCCTGGGCCGTTTGCCTTCCTCATCCATCAGCAACAGCGCCGACACCCCCTGCTCGGTCATGATGCGGGCGGCTTCCTGCAGGCGCACGGTGCAGGGTGCCGACACCGGTGCCCGGGAAATCAGCCGGGTCACCCGTGACGTCATCAGTTCGTTGGATTTCTCACGCCGCGACAGTGCGGAGCGCAGGCGGCTGCGGTCTTCAACTTCCACAAAGTCGGCGAAGGTCTCATCGCGCTCCCACAGGTACTGGAACACCTGGTCGGGAATCCGGTAGACGAGACAATCCTCAATGGCCCGCGCCGGAAAGCGCACGGTCTTGTTCATCAGCAGGCCGAACTGGCCGAAGATTTCACCCTCGGTGATGCGGTTGTAAAGCTCGCCGGAGCGCCGGTAGATTTCCACCGCCCCGCTGCGGATGTATAGCAGCCAGTTGTTGCGTTGGCCGAATTCGAGGATGTCACTGCCAGCGCGGTAATAGGCAATTTCGATGCTCGCCACCACCCTGTCGAGCATCTCTTCCGGCAGCTCGTCGAACGGCGCGTGCTGGGCCAGATGGTTGCGGATGTCGATCAGTTCTGCCTGCATGAAATCTCCCTGAAAGGCCGTCGGGTGTGGCGTTCTCACGGAGCAATATAGCAGTGGCTGCGGCCGAGGGCCACGAACGGCGGGCGAGAAACAGGGGCCGCCGCAAGGCGCGGCGACCCCGATTGGCTCAATTCAGTGACTGGAAAATACTGCCGTTGCCGCAGGCATCGCCATTGGCGTAGTTGTTGGTCACCACCTGGTTGATCCAGTAGCTGATCAGCTCCGCGCCTTCGGTGTGGGTGACACTGCGGGCGATGGGCGGCATGCGCCGTTGCGGATCGCTGCTGTCTTCCACCCGGCAGGCCAGAATGGAGCTGTCGGCATCGCCCGGCACCACAATGTGCTGGCGGCCACAGGAACCACCGCCGGTGGCAGTGGGTTTCTTGCAGATGCCGTAGCCGGCGTCCAGCTCGCGGTAGTGATCCAGGTAATACCCGGTGTTGGAGGCGGCGCCGCGGTCGTTGTGGCAGTGCTGGCAGTTCACTTCCAGATAAGCCCGCAGGCGGGCTTCCACATCGGCATCGGAGCCGGCCGGTTCACCGCTGTCGCCGGCCAGGTTCCAGTGGGGCAGGCGCTCGATGTTGGTGGCAACGCCGCGACCATCAATCTGCAGGTCCGGCACATTGGTGAGAATGCCCTGCTCCTGCCAGTACCGGAGCTGATTGACCCGCGGGAAACCGCCTTGTCCGCGGGTGCCCATGAAGGCGGATTCCGGGGCGTAGGCGCGGTTCAGGTTGCGGGGTTTCGGGCCAATGGGGGCGCTGCCGGATTCCACATCGTCGTTGCTGTGGCAGGTGATGCACTGGTTGGCGTTGGGTACGGCGTAGTGGTCGGTACTGCCGGCCATCAACTCGCCGGTGATGTCGTCCTGGTAGTGCCAGCTCACCGCTCGGGTGCCGCCGCCCAGCGCGAGCTTCGCCACCGGCTGGCCGCTGCCGTCATGCTCCCAGATGTAGGTGGTGCCATCCCAGAACGCCTTGCCACTCTCACTGACCCGCTTGATCAGCAGGCGGGTTTCCACCAGCTCTTCGGTGCCTGTGCTTTCATCGGTAAAGGCAAAGGTCTTGGCAATCACCGTACCGGTAGGGAAGTGGATGGTGCCGTTGACGTTGCTGCCGCCCTGGCCATCCATGTACACCGCCTTGGTACCCGGCGGCACGAAGGCAACCCGGTACTTGGTGGCGTAGTCGGAGAACAGTTTGCTGTTGAGCACGTAAGGCACGCCGCCGTCATTGGGGGTGCTGCGGGGGTCGTGGGCATCGGCGAACAGGTTGTACTGATCCAGCGTCGGGCAGTTTACCTCCAGCGCCGCCCGGTTGACGCTGCCGGGCTGGCCACCCTGGTTGCAGAGGCGGTTGATGAATTCTTCGCTGGGGGCCGGATCCACGGTGCCGCTGGGTTCGAACGGCGGAATCTGCACCCTGGGTAGCGGCGGCAGCACCTTGCCGAAGCGGGCCTGGCAATCGTGCACCGACTGGTCGGTGTCGGCGACCACGCCGGTCAGCCCTTCCAGTACTGACTGCAAGCCCTCCAGGCTGAGAATGCTGCTGTCCTGCTCGGCGGCGGCCAGTACCAGTTCCAGCCCCTGGGTGCCGTGGAAGTTCATGTAGGCCTGGCTGTCGTCCGCCAGGTCATTGTCATGGAAGCACGAGCCCCACTGCGGCAACTTGCGCTGGCCATTGGCGTCAAATTTGTAGGCGTTGTAGTGGCAGGCCGGGTTCGGATGCTGGTTGGTGTGGATGGGCTTGCCGCTGGCATCCGCCGGCACCGGGTCACCGTTGGCGTCCACCGGGTAGGGGCAGTCCGCGTCCAGCTCATCCAGCAGACCATCCCAGATGATGTGGGCGCCTTTGCCGGGGTTGGTGATGTTCTTCAGGCCGATCAGGGTGGGCAGTATGGTCTCCACCTCGCCCTCCAGCAGCACCTTCTCGAAGTTGGGCGGCGGCAGGTCGTAACCGGAATTGCGCATCACGTTGTTGTGGATGTGGAAGCCTTCGGTGTAGGGGTCCAGCTTCTTGTCCGAGGTTTTGTTCTTGCCGTCGATCAGCTCGTAGCTGGTGTAGATGACCGCGGCGGTGCTGTGATCCTCGAAGGTGTTGTTGAGCACCTCGATGTTGTCGTAACCGAGGGTGATCAGGCCGGTGCCCCGGGGGACCGCAGACACCAGGCCACTGTGGGCAAAGTTGTAGGTGTTGTTGTTGCGGGCCACGTTGCCGAGCATCACCGAGGTGTCGCCGTACTGGGTGATGTTTTCCAGGTCGTAGATCAGGAAGCCCCCGGTGTTGCACTCCGCGAGGTTGCTGTCGTATTCCCCGCCCTGAACGTTCTCGATCTCGAACCCCATGACGTTATACAGCGCGCGGCTGTTGCGGATGATGGCGGTGTTGGTCTGGCCCACATAGATACCGGCGTCGGAGGCACCGATGGATTCGGAGTTATCCACCAGAATGTTCTCTGACTCCACCGGATAAATGCCATAGCGCCCGCTGGCGGAGCTGGGAATGTAATCCGGGGTGGGGTCGCCCTCGTTGAACGGCGGGTTGGTGCACTGTACCTGCAAGCGCTCGCTGTAGTTGCTGGCGGTGATCGGCTCGCCGCCGCCGGACCAGATGGCGCGCACGTTCAGCAGGGTGCCCCATTTCACCCCCTTGAGTTTGAAGGCGTCGCCGGGGGAGTCTGCAATGGTCAGGTCCTGCACGGTGATGCCGCGCACATTGAGGGCTTCCAGGCCGGTCACGTTGTCGCTGTCGCGGAACGACAGCACCGTGCTGTCCTTGCCGCAGCCCTTGATCAGCACGTCTTCGGTGGCCTGGATCAACAGGCCGTGGTTCAGTTCAATGAAGCCGCAGCCGAAGGCGAGGGTGTCGCCGGGGCGCAGCTGGATCATGGCGTTGACCATGTCATGGGTGGCCTCGGGCCCGGCTTCGACCAGGAAGGTGCGGCCCTCGCTGAACCGGTCGACCTGGTCGCCGGCGACGTTGTTATTACCGGAACTGTCGCTGGCTGCTGCGGAATCCGACGAACCGCCGCTGCCGCCCAGGCAGCCGGACAGCATCAGCACGGCCGCAGCCAGGGGAATCAGGGTAAAGCGCCAGGCGATGCTCTGGTGCTGAGTGGTCTTGGAGATCATGGCTCTGTCCTTGTTTTTTGTTGTTACAGCGGTGCCTGCTCAATCCGTTCCCACATCCGCAGATAGGCCTCGGCGGAGGTGAACAGCTGGTTGATGGCGTCATCAATCTGTTCGGGATCGGTGTCGCTGTTGCGGATCATGTCCTCGATCTGATCCGGATAAAGGCCGTAATGGGCAACACCGCGGCCATCGTAGAGGCTGAACGCGCGGTCGCCGGTGCGTTGCACATCGAAGCGGACCCGGCCGTCGATGGAGGTGAACGGATACAGGCCGGCCTCGTCCTCGGGGATGCCCGGGTTAGACGCCAGTTGGGCGATGCCGTTGACGTCAGACGCAAAGCCGGCACCGCCGAACGGGCCCACCATGAAGTCGTCATCGCGAGCGCGATTGCCGTCACGGGTCAGCTTGCGCACCCAGTCTTCACGGGTGCCGCCGAATGAGGCGGTAATGCCACCCTGGGCGGCAATGCGATCCCGCAGCGCTTCGGTGCCGCCCCAGCCACCGTGGCTGTTGATGATCGGGTAGCCCAGCGGGCGGGTGATTTCCAGAATGCGGGCGGCGGCCTTGCGGCTGATGTGGTCGGTTTCGATCATCATCTTGCGGCGCACCAGCTCCTCGATCAGGAAGTCGCCGAGATCGCTCAGGCCACGGCGGTTACACAGCTGGTCGGTGCCACGGCGGGGATCGAGTGCGGCCATTTCTTCCGGGGTTTCCGGGAAGCGCTCGCCCAGGTAGTCCAGTTGGAACAGCAGCTGGTCGAACAGGCCGAATGGCTGCAGGTCGGCGTTCTGGTCCGGCTCACCGCCGGTGTACTCGACGTTTTCCGGGCACTGCTCGAATTCCACGGGGTGCCCGGTTTCCAGCAGGTTGCCGGCGTAGAGCACCGGCCCGATACCGACGCCGGTGGACAGATCCGGCAGGTGACCGCCAAAGGCGTTGTCGAACTTATGCACCGGGAAGATGTTGCGAACGCCCAGCTGATAGAACTGGTCCAGACGCTCCACGATTTCCTCCCGGCTGCATTCCGCTACGCCCAGGAACTCGCCGCACTTGAACACCTTCGACATTTCGATGCCGAGCACCACCGCCAGTTTGCCGTCATCGATGACCTCTCGGGCGCTGGCCGGGCTGGTGACAATCTGGAACCAGCCCTCGCCCGGGCCGCCGTGCTGGGCATCAATGTAATCCTGCATCTCGTACATGCGCTGGATCTGCAGCAGAATGGATTCCATGGGATCGCAGTCGTTATCTTTCTGTGGGTTGATGCGGCAGAGAATCTCGTTGTGTACCAGGTGGTTGACCAGAATCTTCATGCCCGCCAGATGGGCTCGTTCCATCCAGCGGTAATAGCTCTGGTGATGCTGCAGAGAGTTGAAACGGGGCCAGTCATTGAACGTGGGCCAGCCCTGGGTGTCGTGCGGGCCGATGCCACTGGTGGCCAACTCCACAAAGCCGGTGGCACCCCATGGGCCATGAACCGCCTCGCAGTCGTGGAGGGCGTGGGTAACGCCGAAGCGGTGGAAGGGGGCACCATAGTTGACCCGGCCGCCAATGAACTCGTAGGCGGAAATGTGGGAATGGGTGTCGACGAAGCCGAACACGTCGTCCTTGTCGATGCCTTTCACCTTGCTGAAGCGGTCCACCTCTTTGAGGTAGGTGGCCGGTCCCTGTGGATCCAGCATCTCGGCGTTCAGTTCCGCTTCCGGATAGGTATCACAGCCGGAGGCCTCTGCCAGGCTAAAATGGCCGGATTCATCCGCGGCGGACGGTGAGACCAGCGCCAGCCCGTCTTCCCGGGCCGAGAGCATCAGCCCCGTGACGTCAGAGGCCAGAGTATACAGCTGCTCCTGGTCCTGACGCTGCAGTTGCCAGACCGCCAGATCGCTCGGCGCATTCACCATCGCCAGCGCAGGGTTCACGGTGGTATCGCCAATCCGATCGCCGGTAAACTCCAGGCTTTCGCCGATGGCGCGGAGCGCGTCACCCAGCGGCGACACGGGGTCGAGCACCAGGTTGGTGGTGTCGCCAAGGCCGGCAACCAGGTAACTGATCTCGCCAATGAAATTGCCGGCGCCATCGAGGAATTCGCCCGCCGGATCGCTGATGCCCAGCAGCTCGAAGCGGCCGGTTTCGCCGCTGTTGCGCTGGTATCCGGACATCATCAGATAAGCCCCGAGCCGGGTTGGGCGCATGCGGAAGGCGGTCGCCTGGCTGGCCTCGGTGGTGACCGAGTACTGCCCGGTTTGCGGGTCCGCTGTCAGGAAGTTGCCTTGTGCCTGCAGGGTGTAGCACCCGTTGGCGAAGCTGTAGCGGTCGATGGTGGCTGGCTGACGGGCAGCGGTTTCGTTGTCTGAGGCAACGGCCGGGGTGTTCGGGGTTGTTGATGGTCCCTGCGCAGAGCTGTCGTCACCGCTCCCGGAGCCGCCGCCACAGCCGGTGATCAACAGCGCGCCAGCCAATGCCCATGCTGCAGGCATGGGTCGTTTATAGTTGTTCATGTGAACCTCTCATTTGTCTTTATTACCGGTTGCCCGGTAAACCGTTTTTTATTGTTGAGGCATTTCTATTATTGTTGTGATCACCCGGAGCGGTCGGCGCAAAGGGTAACGTGACAGTTTGTAACATATGGTCAAAATGTGACCTGCGTCACATTGGGCCATTTTTGAGCGCGGGTGATCCAATGGGTGCCTGCCTGCGTCACCAGTTCGCCAAGGAGTCGTCATGAAGGTTTCGAGAACTCTCGTTCTGGGGGGGATCCGATCGGGAAAAACTGCGATGGCGGAGACGCTGGCGGCAGACTCCGGGTGTGACGTGGTGTATGTCGCCACCGCAACCGTGGGTGATGACGAAATGGCGCAGCGGGTACAGCGGCATGTGGCCAGCCGGCCCCCTCACTGGGGGTTGGTGGAGGCCCCGCTGCAGCTCGCTGATGTTCTGTCAGCTGCCGCAAGCAAGCCGGTTCCGCCGTTTCTGTTGGTGGACTGCATGAGCCTGTGGATCAGCAACCTGCTGTTTGCGGGTGAAGAAACTTTTGGCCGGGAGCGCGAGGCCTTTCTCGAGGCAGTAAGGGAGTACCCCGGCAGCCTCGCGATTGTGAGTAATGAAGTGGGGCTGGGCACCATCGGCATGGATCCCCTGACCCGTCGATTCTGCGATGAACTGGGCTGGCTCAACCAGGCATTGGCGGGCACCTGTGACCGGGTGGTGATGAGCGTGGCGGGATTGCCGTTGTGGCTCAAGGCGTGAGCGCGATCAGGTGCCGTGGCTCAGCAAGCAGCTGAGAACGCCGTGATCGGACTGGTCGATGCGTACCCGGCTGCGACAGGCATAGGGCACGGCCAGCGCCGCGAAACTGCGGTCCAGGGGAATGCCCATCACCTCCGCCAGGACCATGCGAATCACCCCGCCGTGGCACACCACCAGTATCTGCTGGCCGGCGGCCTCAACGGTCCAGTGCTGCCAGGCCTCCCGGACCCGGGTCTGGAATTCCGCCAGCGGCTCTCCACCCGGGGGCAGGTGGGTGACCGGGTCGCTCCAGAAGCGAGTCAGTGCATCCGGGGTCTCGGCCATGATGGCGTTGGCGGTGCGCCCTTCCCAGGCTCCGAAACTGATTTCCCGCAGGCGATCATCCACTTCCAGCGGCAGCTGCCGGGCGGAAGCCAGCTCTTCCGCAAACCGGCGGCAGCGCAGCAGCGGTGAGGTGACCACCCGATCCCACTGATCCGTGGCGGTGATGGCCGAGCGCATCTGCTGCCAGCCCAGATCGCTGAGCGGGTCGTCCTGACTGCCCCGAAACATCGGGCCACCGGCGGGCTCGCCATGGCGGATCAGATCAACCGTTGTGGTGCTGTTTTTCATACGGATCCTTCAGGAGGTGGCGTTTTTATTGCTGACACCGGCATCGGCAAAGCTGGCCATGGTGTTGTGCAGAGCACAGGCTGACCGCAGCAGGGGAACCGCCACGGCCGCACCACTGCCTTCACCCAGGCGCATACCCAGATCCAGCAAGGGGCTGGCATCCAGCGCGTCCAGTATTCGGGCGTGCCCCGGCTCTGCTGAGCGGTGAGCGAACAGCAGCCAGTCCCGCAGGCCCGGCTGCTGGTGCACGCCGACCAGCGCGGCGACCGAGACAATGTAACCGTCCACCAGCACCGGAATACCCCGCGCCGCGCAACCCAGCAGGGCGCCGGTCAGTGCGGCAATTTCGAAGCCGCCGAGTGAGGCCAGAACCGTCAGGGGGTCGGTGCTGTCGCCGTGTCGTGCCAGGGCCCGAGCGACCACCTGAGCTTTATGGGAAACCCCCGCCCTGTCCAGCCCCGTACCGGGGCCGACCAGGTGTTCCGGCGTGGCCTTCAGCAGGGCGCAAGCCAGGGCGGCGGCACTGGTGGTATTGCCGATGCCCATGTCACCACCGATAAACAGCCGGCATTCTGCGTTGGCGGCACGCTCGGCCGCCGCATCGCCACTGGCCAGCGCGGCACACACCTGGTCTTCCGTCATCGCGTTGGTCACCGCCAGGTTGGCGGTCGCCGGCGCAATCTGTTCATTACGCACGCCGGGTAACCCCGGCACTTCGCCCACCGTGCCCAGGTTGACCACCTCCAGCAACGCTCCCAGCTGGTTTGCCAGAACGCTGATGGCCGCGCCGCCTCCGGCGAAGTTGGCGATCATCTGCGCCGTGACTTCCTGTGGAAACGCGGACACACCCTCTTCGCAGACACCGTGGTCGCCGGCGAATACGGTGATCTGCACCGGGTCCACTGTCGGTTGTTCCGCCCCTTGCAAGCCGGCCAACTGGATGGCCAGTTGTTCCAGCTGCCCGAGGGAACCCGGTGGCTTGGTCAGCACCTGCTGGCGCTCTGTTGCCAGCCGGGCACTCTGTGCATTGGGTGTGGACAGCCGCTGGGTCCAGCTTGGAGGCAGATTGGGCATGGGTAATTCCTGGCGGGTGAAAACAGGGAATGGTCTACCCCGCCCGAAAAGGTGTCAAGGCCGACAGTGACTCGGTTAAACTCCAGTCTGCTCAACGAATTCCTTGCTCCCAAGTTTTGTTTGCTTAAGAGAGATGCTGCCGATTTGAGCGCCTTTATGTTCTCTGTGATTGTGTGCCTTGCCGCCGTGTTGCTGGATCGCTGGCTGGGGGAGCCCCGCCGTTGGCATCCGCTGGTGGGGTTCGGGCGTGTGGCCACGGCGCTGGAGCGACGGTTGAACCGCAAGCCGGAGCAGGCAGGCCGCTCAATGGCTCTGGGGCTATTAGGGCTGCTGGCGGCTGTTTTGCCGGTGCTTATCCTGGCTGAGCTGCTGCGATTCACTCTGAGCGGATGGGCTTATCTGTTGTTCCAGACTGTGGTGTTGTATGCCGCCATCGCGATCCGCGGGCTGACAGAGCATGGCCGCGCGGTGTCAGACGCCTTGCATGGCGGTGACCTGGCGCTTGCGCGGGACCAGGTGGGCCGGATTGTCAGCCGCAAGGCCAGTGAGCTGGATGAGCACGGCGTCGCGACCGCGGCCAGTGAATCCATGCTGGAGAACGGGGCAGATGCGGTGTTTGCCAGCCTGTTCTGGTTTCTGGTGGCGGGTGTCCCCGGGGTATTGCTGCACCGGATGGTCAACACCCTGGATGCCATGTGGGGGTATCGCAACCCACGGTTTCTGTATTTCGGGCGGGCGGCGGCGCGGCTGGATGACGTGCTGAACTGGATACCGGCCCGGCTCACCGCGCTGACCTTCATCCTGCTGGGCAACACCTGCGCAGGGTGGCAGTGCTGGCGCACGCAGGCGGCGGTCTGGGACAGCCCCAACGCCGGCCCGGTGATGGCGGCGGGTGCTGGTGCGCTGGGGGTTTCGCTGGGTGGCCCGGCACCCTATGCCTCCGGTGTCAGGCCGCGGCCGGCCCTGGGCCGTGGCCCGGCGGCCACGGCGGCGACCATCGATGACGCCATCGGTCTGGTGCGCCGGGGCGTGTGGCTCTGGCTTGCTGTGCTGGGCACGGTGGCCATACTGTTTAATCTGGTTTCGGGGGGCGCGCTGTGAGTATGCCGGACAAGCCCCATCACGGTGGCCGGTTAAATGAGGCCGCGCGGCGCTGGGGCATTCCCCGCAGTGACTGGCTGGATCTGTCCACCGGCATCAATCCGCAAGGCTGGCCGGTGCCCGACCTGCCCGCAGACATCTGGCAACGGCTGCCGGAAAGCGACGACGGCCTGGAACAGGCTGTATGTCACTGGGCCGGTGCAGGGGAAAGCGCCCGTTGCGTGGCGGTACCCGGGAGCCAGGCGGCTATCATGGCGCTGCCTGGCCTGCGTTCGGTCTGCCGCGTGGGGGTTCCGCAGCCCGGGTACCGCGAACACGGTTACTGGTGGGCCCGCGCCGGCCATCAGGTGGTTCCTCTCAACCCGCAGCACATGGCCGGTGACGACGAACGCTGGCTGGATGAGCTGGATGTTGTGGTCTGGATCAACCCCAACAATCCCGACGGTCGGGTGATTCCTGCGGACCGACTTGCCCGCTGGTGTCAGCGGTTGCAGCAGCGCGGCGGCTGGCTGGTGGTGGATGAGGCCTTTGCCGACGGATACGACAACATCAGCCTGGCGCCGTATACCGGCATGCCGGGGCTGGTGGTGATGCGGTCGCTGGGCAAGTTCTTCGGTCTTGCTGGGGTGCGGGCCGGCGCAGTGTTGACGGAGGTGCCTGTTGCCGCAGCGCTGGAGGATGCCCTTGGTCCCTGGCCGCTGAGCGGCCCTGCCCGCTACGTGATGGCAGCGGCGCTGGCGGACGTCCCATGGCAAGCGGCAACCACACAGCGGCTGCAGCGAGACAGCCGCCGTCTGCATGAGCTTCTGGCCGGACACGGCTTGCCCGGCAGCCAGGGTACGCTGCTGTTCCGCTACCTTGCGCATCCCCGCGCATTGGCGATCACCGAGTCACTGGCCAGCCGGGGCATTCTGGTGCGTTCCTTCGATGCTCTCCATGCCCCGGATTCGCTGCCGGCGCTTCGGCTGGGGCTGCCCGGTCACGAGGATGAGTGGCAAACGCTGGCGCGGGGGCTGGCGGCTCTGGCAAATGTGATTGACCAGTGAGTGAGCAGTTGCTAGCCTTGCCGCTCGTTTTCAGGTGCTGCCGTGTAACGCTGCACGGAGTGAAACGGGAAGCCGGTTAAAGTCCGGCGCTGCCCCCGCAACGGTAAATGAGTTACAAGCGATCGAACGCGCCACTGTGCCTTGTGCATGGGAAGGTGATCGCTCCGGTTCATTCAGGTGAACCGCTCATAAGCCCGGAGACCGGCCTGTTAACACACCAGACGCTGCGGAGGGCAGCGGCGGTGGGTGAACCCAGCCTGTGTTCCATTCGCGGGCCGTCTCTGCCCACCTCCGTTCTGAACAGACCCTGTCTGTGCTTCGCAGCACCATAAAAACAAACCATACGGGTGCGTATGGTGTGCTAGCGAGTTCTCAATATGCGTTTTTCCAAGGCCATGCCGGTGCTGTTGGTGTCCGGCGTTCCTCTGGCGTTTTTGCCCATGTCCCCGGTGTCTGCTGATGATACCGCCACCTCCGAACTGGATCCTATTGTGGTGACTGCCACGCTTGGCCCCCGAACCATCGGCGAGAGTCTGTCGTCGGTGACGGTGGTAGAGGAAGACGCCATTCGCCGCCAGGCCCCGGTTGAATTCAAGGATCTGCTGCGCGGCCAGCCCGGTGTTGATGTGGTCACCAACGGTTCTTATGGCAAGAACACCAGCGTTTACACCCGGGGCACCACCACCGATTCCACCGTGTTTTTGATCGATGGCGTGCGCCTCAGGTCCGCTACCAGCGGTGGTGCCCCCTGGCAGTACTTCCCCACCGATCTGGTTGAGCGGGTGGAAATCGTGCGTGGCCCCCGCAGTGCGCTCTACGGCGCAGACGCGGTCGGCGGCGTCATCCAGGCTTTTACGCTGGATCCCGACTATGGCCGCAAAGGCTGGGTCGAAACCGGCGCCGGTAACTTTAATACCCAGAAAACCAGTGCCGGCGCGTCCGCCAGTGTCGGATCCACCCGCTTCAGCCTCAGTGGCCTGCATCAGGAAACCGACGGCACCGCCGTTGTGGAAGGTGGCGAAGACAAAGGCTTTCGCAACAGCGCAGGCGTTGGCCGTATCGTGCACGAGTTGCCCAATGGCGGCGAAGCCAGTGCGGTGATGGTGCAATCCGAAGGCAGCACCGCGTTTGACGGGGGTGACTCCGACTTCCTGATCCGCACGGTCGGGTTGCGGCTGGACACTCCGATCAGTGACTACTGGAACAGTTCCATTCAGCTGTCGGAATCGACCGATGAGCAGGATAACTTCTTTGACTTTGGTGACACCTTCTTCAACACCAAAACCCGCACCGCCCGCTGGGAAAATACTTTCACTGCCGGAGTTCACGAATTTGCGGTCGGGGGTGAGCTGCAATCCGATGAAGTGGACAGCTCCATCGAGTTCGATGAAGACAGCCGTTCCAACGCGGCCCTGTTCGGCCAGTTACGCCTCAACTTCGGGCCAACGGATGTGCAGCTGTCTCTGCGCGGCGATGACAACGAAGCCTATGGCCGTCAGGAAACCGGTGGCATTGCGCTCGGCCATTCCTTTGACCGCTCGCATCGGGTGCGCGTGAGCTACGGTACCTCGTTCCGGGCACCGACCTTCAACGACCTCTATTACCCGCTGGAGGTCTTCAGTTTCGGCGGAACCTACGCCGGTAACCCGGACCTCAAGCCCGAGGAAGGCCGCAGCGGTGAGATCGGCATCAGCGGTCGGTACGAGCGCTGGTATTGGGATGTGGCCGTGTATCAGCTGGATGTGGATGACCTGATCGATCTGCAGTCTGACGGCGGCGACCTGCGCCCGGTGAACGTCAATGAGGCGCGGATTCGCGGCATCGAACTGGGTTCCGGTTTCCGCGCCAACGACTGGGACCTGGCGGTGAGTCTCACCCTGCTCGATCCCCGTGATCGTGACACCGACAACCGTCTGCGCCGACGCAGCCACCAGTCCCTGCGAGTGGATCTGGACCGGGCACTGGGTGCCTGGACCCTGGGTGGCACCGTGCAGGCCAGCGGCTATCGCTACGACGATGCCGCCAACGAGGACCGTTTGCCGGGCTATGCCACACTCGATCTGCGGGCCGGCTGGGAGTTTGCCCGTGACTGGCATGCCCGCCTGACGCTGCAGAATGTCACCGACAAGGAATACGCCACGGCGTTGCGTTTTGACGGCGCTGACTACCTGGCCGCCGGCCGGGCCGGTTTCCTGTCGGTTCGTTACGACTTCCGATAACCTTCACAAGAAGGATTCCGACCGGACCGCGCCATGCCCAATGCCCTCAGAACACTGACCTTTACCGTGACCGGCGCGCTGACCCTGTGGCCGGCACCGGTGCTTGCCGGCCCGGTGTGTGCCACGGATGATACCGGCACCGAAGTCTGCCTGGCGCAGCCGGCGAGTCGCATCGCGGCGTTGTCTCCCGGCGCCACCGAACTGGTCTGGGCCGCCGGTGCCGGCGACAAGGTGGTCGCGGTGGTGTCCTTCAGTGATTACCCGGACGCCGCCAAAGAGGTCACTTCCGTGGGCAGCCACACCCGCATGGATCTGGAGCGGCTGATGCAACTGCAGCCGGATCTGGTGATCGGCTGGGTAACCGGTAACCCGCCGGAACAGCTCGAAGCCCTGGCGGAACTGGGGTTGCCGGTATTCTCCATTGAACCCCGCACCTTTGAGGCGGTATCCCACACCATCGAGCGGCTGGCCACCTTGGCCGGCACCGAAGCGGACGGGTTCGCGGAAGCCGGGCGCTTCCGCCAGGGCATCGCCGGGCTGGAACGCGAATACCGTGATGCGGAGCCGGTGCCCGTGTTCTATCAGGTCTGGGACGAACCCCTGATGACGGTGAACAACGAGCATCTGATCGGCAAGGTGATCACCCTGTGTGGTGGCGTCAATGTGTTTGGCGATCTGGATCGCCTGGTGCCACGGATCAGCCCGGAGGCGGTGATCGGTGCCAACCCGGAAGCTATCCTCGCTGGCGGCATGGGGGAAGAGAACCGGCACTGGCTGACCCGCTGGGAGGCGTTTCCCGGTATCGAGGCCACCACTCGAGATAACCTTTATTTCATTCCGCCCTCCCTGGTGCAGCGCCCGACGCCGCGCCTGCTGGAAGGCTCCCGACTGTTCTGCCAAAAACTGGACGAAGCCCGTGGCAAGCGCTGAGCGGAGGCCATCGTCATGAGCCGGCCGTTGCTCAAGCCGCTGCTGATTCTGGCGCTGGCGAGCCTGGCGGCCATGGTGCTGTCGGTGGGTACCGGCAGCGTCAGCGTGGCGCCGGGACAGGTGCTGGCGGTGCTACTGGGGGAGGGCAGTAACCTCGAGCAGACCCTGGTGCTGGAACTGCGCCTGCCCCGCACCCTGTCGGCATTTGCCACCGGCGGACTGCTCGCCGTGGCCGGGGCATTGATGCAGGTGCTGCTGCGCAACCCGCTGGCCGACCCCTACGTGCTCGGTCTGTCCGGCGGCGCTGCTGTGGGCGCGCTGTTGGCGATGCTGGCGGGGCTGGGCGGTTTGATCGTGTCCGGTTCGGCGTTTGCCGGCGCCCTGCTGGCGACCCTGATGGTGTTCGGCCTGGCCCACGGTACCGGCAGCTGGACCCCGTCGCGGTTACTGCTTACCGGTGTGGTGGTGGCCGCCGGTTGGGGCGCGGTGATCACCCTGATGCTGGCCATCAGCCCGGCCCAGCGTCTGCCGGGCATGTTGTACTGGCTGATGGGGGATGTGTCCTACGCCCGCTCGCCGTGGCCGGCGCTGGGTTTGCTGTTTCTGGTGTGTCTGCTGGTGCTGCCACTGGGCCGCAGCCTGAACGTGCTGGCCCGCGGCCCTATGCAGGCGGCGGCCCTCGGCGTGGCAGTGCGCCCGCTGGAGTGGACGATCTACATCCTTGCCAGCCTGCTGACCGCGACCGCCGTCACCATGGCCGGCAGCATCGGCTTTGTCGGGCTGGTGGTGCCCCATATGCTGCGGCTGGTGCTGGGCAATGACCAGCGCCTGATTCTGCCGGCCTGTGCCCTGGCCGGCGGCACCCTGCTGGTGCTGGCGGACACCCTGGCACGGATAGTGATTGCGCCGGAGCAGTTGCCGGTGGGGGTCATTACCGCCCTGCTGGGGGTGCCGACATTCCTTTACCTGCTGTACCGGAGCCGCTGATGAATCCGTTACGGGCAAAAGAACTGGTGATCGACATCCCCGGCCGCGGCGACGGCCAGCCTCTGAACTTTTCGGTGGAGCCGGGGCAGATGTGGGGCGTGCTGGGCCCGAACGGTGCCGGCAAGACCACTCTGCTGCATACTCTGGCCGGTCTGCGCGCGCCGCGGCATGGGGCCGTTCATCTGGGTGAACAGTCACTGACCGAACTCCGGCGCCGGCGGATTTCCCGGCACCTGGGGCTGGTGTTTCAGGAGCGGCAGGACGGCTTTCCGGCCACGGTGCTGGAAACCGCGCTGATTGGTCGCCACCCCTGGCTGTCGCCCTGGCAGATGGAATCCGGGGATGATGAGCGCCTCGCGCGGCAGGCCCTGGAGCAACTGGATGTGGGCCATTTGAGCGACCGCCTGGTGAACACACTCTCCGGTGGCGAACGCCAGCGCGTGGCCATCGCCACCGTGCTGACCCAGGCGCCGGATATCTGGTTGCTGGATGAACCCAGCAATCACCTGGACCTGCACCATCAGGTTTCGGTGCTGGAGTTGCTCACCGATCAGGCCCGTGGCGGGCGATCGGTGTTCATGTGCCTGCATGACCTGAATCTGGCGGCCCGCTGGTGTGATCATCTGTTGCTGCTCTACCCCAATGGCGACGTGTGCTGGGGGCCGGCGGAGCGGATGCTGGTGCCCACGGCGCTGGAACGGCTGTATGGCCAGAAACTGATCACCGTGGAAGCCGATGGCGCACCGGTGTTTGTGCCGGTCAGATCGTGAACCCCGGAAGGCCTGACCCTTCATCGCTGAACCCTGAGGAGACACACCATGCGTGAACGTGCCAAAGACTCCGAACGCCATGCCCGCCGCATGGAAGCCAAGCAGAGAATCATGCAGGAGCGCATCGCCCGCGCCCAGAAAGAGCAGGGCGTGCTGCTGGTGCTGACCGGCCCCGGCAAGGGCAAGAGCAGCTCCGGTTTCGGTATGGTGGCGCGGGCCCTGGGGCACGGCATGAAAGTCGGCATCGTGCAGTTCATCAAAGGTGCCTTCAGTACCGGCGAACACGCGTTCTTCCGGGATCTGCCCAACGTGGACTACCACGTGATGGGCCAGGGCTACACCTGGGACACCAAGAACCGGGAGCAGGATGTGGAAGCTGCCGGCGCTGCCTGGGAAGTGGCTGCCGCCATGCTGAAGGATGACCGCTACGACCTGATCCTGCTGGACGAACTCAACATCGCCCTGAAGTACGACTACATCGACCTGGACCGGGTGCTGGATGATCTGCAGGCGCGGCCGGAGATGCAGCACGTGGTGGTCACCGGCCGGTCCGCACCCCAGGAATTGGTGGATCTGGCGGACACGGTGACCGAGATGGGTGTGGTCAAGCACGCCTTCAAGGATCAGGGCGTGAAAGCCCAGAAAGGCGTAGAGCTGTAACAGGCCGGAACCCCATGACCACACTGATGATACAGGGCACCACCTCCGACGCCGGCAAGACCACGGTGGTGGCCGCCTTGTGCCGCTGGCTGGCGCGCCAGGGCGTGTCGGTGGCGCCGTTCAAGCCCCAGAACATGGCCCTGAACAGTGCCGTGACCGTGGACGGCGGCGAGATCGGTCGCTCCACCGCGCTGCAGGCCCTGGCCTGTGGCCTGGAACCCCACAGCGACATGAACCCGGTGCTGCTCAAGCCCCAGAGCGACTGCGGCGCCCAGGTGATTCTGCGGGGCCAGGTCCACGGCAATATGGACGCGCTGGACTATCACGCCTACAAGGCGGAGGCGATGGCGTCGGTGATGGCCGCCTGGCGGGATCTGAGTGCACACTATGACGTGATCATCGCCGAGGGCGCCGGCAGCCCCGCCGAGATCAACCTGCGCGCCAACGACATTGCCAACATGGGCTTCGCCGAAGCGGCGGATTGCCCGGTGCTGCTGGTTGGCGATATCGACAAGGGCGGCGTTTTTGCGCAACTGGTGGGCACCCTGGCGCTGATCTCCGACAGTGAACGGGCACGCACCCGCGGGTTTATCATCAACCGCTTCCGCGGCGACATTGGCCTGCTGGAACCGGGGCTGGACTGGCTGGCTGAACGCACCGGCAAACCGGTGACCGGCGTGCTGCCCTACCTGCACGGGCTGGTGATCGACGCCGAAGACAGCTTGGGCACCAGCGGCCGCAGCGAGGCCGGTGCGCTGAACGTGATCGTGCCGGTGCTGCCCCGCATCAGTAACCACAACGACTTCGACCCCTTGCGCCTGCATCCGGGGGTCAATCTGCAGTTTATCGGTCCCGATCAGCCGATTCCGCCGGCCGACCTGATCCTGCTGCCCGGCAGCAAAAGCACCCGCCACGACCTGCAGTGGCTGCAGGCGCAGGGCTGGCCCGCGGCCATCCGCAAGCACCTGCGCTACGGCGGCAAGGTGTTTGCCATCTGCGGTGGCTTCCAGATGCTGGGCACCGCGGTGGACGACCCGGACGGACTGGAAGGCGAGGCCGGCCGCAGCGAAGGCCTGGGCCTGCTCGACATGACCACCCGCATGGTGGCCGGCAAGCAGCTGAAGAATGTGAGCGGCACTCTGGCCCTGGGCCCCGATGCCGTTCACTTCACCGGTTACGAAATGCACAACGGCGTGACCACCGGTCCCGCACTGGCGCGCCCACTGGCCTTACTGGATGGCCGGCCGGATGGCGCCATCAGCGCGGATGGTCAGGTGGCGGGCACCTACGTGCACGGCATTTTCGATCAACCGGACGCCTGCCGCGCGATCCTGCAGTGGGCCGGACTGGTGGCGGGCACCGAGCTGGCCGCCGCGGCCGTGGATTATCAGCAGCACCGGCAACAGCAACTGGACCGGCTGGCGGACCTGGTGGAAGACCATCTGGATACCGACTGGCTGCGCGACCTGCTGGGCCTTGGCAAACAGGACACCCAACACCCATGACCGATCACAACCGACCCTTCAGCGACGACGAGCGGGATGGCTTGTACCGTGCCATCTACGAACGGCGGGATGTGCGCTCCCAGTTCCTGCCGGATCCGATCCCGGCGGACGTACTGGCCCGGTTGCTCAATGCCGCCCACCACGCGCCCTCGGTGGGGTTCATGCAGCCGTGGGATTTTATCGTGATCGACAGCACCGAGGTACGAAAGGCCGTTCTCGACAGTTTCGAGGAAGAAAACCGCAAAGCCGCCGATAACTACCGCGGCGAACGCAACAGCCGCTACAAAAGCCTGAAGCTGCAGGGCATTCTGGAAAGCCCTATCAACCTCTGCATCACCTGCGACCGCGGCCGTGGCGGCACCCACGTGCTGGGCCGCAACTCCATCGTCGAAACCGATCTGTTCAGCACCTGCCTGGCGGTTCAGAACCTGTGGCTGGCCGCCCGGGCCGAGGGCATCGGCGTCGGCTGGGTCAGCATTCTGGATCAGCACCGGCTTGCCCGCACCTTGCAGCTGCCGGAGCAGGTGTATCCCCTGGCTTATCTCTGTCTGGGGTACGTCAGCGAGTTTCTGGATCAGCCGGAACTGCAGGCCAAAGGCTGGCGTTCACGGTTACCGCTGGAAGAGCTGGTGCATGGCAACGGCTGGGGCCAGCCCCTCGACAATGCACCGCTGAGCGCGGCGATCAAGACCCGGCAGGAAGACTGAGCCGGCTCAAAGCGCTGCGCCCGCCGTGCGGGTCACGCTCCGCTGGCAAGGCCCAGTAGCAGCACCAGTTCGGCGAACACCACGCTGGCACCCAGAGTGTCACCGGTGTAACCCCCCAGCTGTTTTTGCAGGTACAGGCCCCAGGCGGTGGCGACTCCGGCGGTGGCCACCACACTCCAGAGCAGGATGCTGACCGCGAACCCCGCAAGCAGCGCCGCCGCGGCAGCGGTAAACGCAGCGGCGTACAGCAGCCGGGTGCGGGAGAAATCGTCCGCCACCGGTTTGCTCTTGCTCTTGTCCGGATCGGTGACATACGGCAGGAACGCCATGATCAGCAGCGGCGTGAGCCGCGCCACCATGGGTGACAACAGCAGCGCCAGCCACACCACCCGGGAATCGGCCAGCAAGGCCACTTTCAGTGCCAGCGCAATGATCAGCGCCACTGTGCCGTAGGTGCCGATGCGGCTGTCTTTCATGATCCGCAGCCGGGCCTCCAGCGAGTAGCCGCCACCAAGCGCGTCGACGCTGTCTGCCAGCCCGTCCTCATGAAAAGCCCCGGTAATCCACAGGTGAAACCCGGTGACCAGAACCAGGCACACCAGCGGGCTCCAGACCTGGGCCAGCGCGAGATAAAGCCCCGTGTAAAGCCCCCCAAGCAACAGGCCGACCACCGGAAAGTACACGGCACTCTGGTTCATCAGGCGGTCGGAGTAATCGATGCGCACAAGCATGGGAATACGGCTGAGGAATCCAACGGCCAGCCAGAAGGCCTGCCATTCTCTGCTGATGATCTGCTTCATGGTCGCTGGGCTTTTGGCTCTTGATTGGATGGCGGGAGTCAGTGGAATGCTAGTGTAACACTGCGGCACCTATGTGCCTGCTCAGGCATCCAGAGGGCTGCTGATGCCTCGCTCATGAGTGCCGACCACATGGGTGTAAATCTGTGTAGTGGAAATGTCATTGTGCCCCAGCAATTCCTGAATGCTGCGGATATCGGTACCGCGCTTCAGCAGATTGGTGGCGAAACTGTGGCGAAAAGTGTGGCAGCTGGCTTTTTTGCGGATACCGGTGGCGCGAATGGCGTCGTTCACCGCACGGCGAACCTGCTGCTCACCAAGGTGATGACGGCGACGAATGCCTGAGCGCGGATCAACCGACAGCCGCAGCGCCGGAAACACATATTGCCAGGCGGGACTGCGAGCCGCCCCGGGGTACTTCTTGTTTAATGCCTGGGGCATGTAGACCTCTCCGAAGCCGTCTTCCAGGTCTTGTTGGTGAAGCGCGAGAGCGTACTCCACCTGATTCTTCAGGCTCTCACAAATAGAGGCGGGCAAGATCGTACGTCGCCATTTGTCGCCCTTGGTTTCACGCACAAACAGGCACGGTTCCGAAAAGTCCACATCCTGAACCCGCAAGCGCGCTGCCTCCATCACCCGCAAACCAGAGCCGTACATCAGGCTGGCGACCAGCCGGTGGATGCCCTGCATATTCGACAACACGGTCATCGCTTCCTCGTGACTGAACACCGTCGGCAACTTGCGGCCCCGGGAAGTATTGATGAACTGAAGCTCGCCCAGCTCTCTGCCTAGAAACTGGTGATACATGAAAACCACCGCATTCAGAGCCGTTTTCTGTGTGTTCACCGCCACATTGCGGTTATTCGCCAGATGACTCAGCCAGGCATTTACCTCTTCCGCCCCCATGGATTCCGGATGGCGCTTGTCGTGGAACCGGATAAATTCCCGTACCCAGTTGCAGTAGGTTTTCTCCGTGCGGTAAGCCAGGTGCCGGGCGCGAATAAATGCGCGGAAGCGGTCCATGAAACGGGTCGGGATAGCGGGCAGTGGGACTGGAATGTCATCCATGAATACAAGTCCTGTTTTATGCTGTATATCCATACAGTTTATGTGGGGCTTGTGGTGTTGGCAACTGGAAAAATGATCATTGCGACCATGAACTGGGTGAGTTTGTGAAAATCCGTAATTTTCCTTTTCTGATCAGTGGGATGGAAAGGCGCCGGAAAAAGTGGATAGTGGTCATTATGATCATTTTTGTTTGGGACGGTTGTCAGGAAAACAGCCAGAACTTATTGACCTGACGGGGTTTTCTGCCTAATTTTGGGGAATTGTTGAAATGAGATATGAGTCATGGGAAAAGTGATCATTGGGACTCATATACAAATGTTATGCGCCAATGCATCATGGCGGTTTAGGTAAACTATAAATTGAAAGTCAGTGCCACGGAAAGGGCAGTCATTCTGTAGCGTTTACTCAACGCACATATCTGGTAGTTTATTTCTTGGTAGTCATGTTTGGCGTCATCGCTGTTGCTGTGTGGTTGCCACAAGCAGCGTAAATTGTCGCCATAACAAGTGAAGGCACGCGACCCAATACACTCCGCCTGAGTTTTGTGCGGAAAAATACTCGCACAAAACCCAAGCTCCGGCATTGGGCGCGTGCTTCAAGCGTTAGCACTACAAGGAGGTATTGAGTTTGCCTGAAAGATTAGAACTTACCAAGAACGCTCAATTCTATGTCCCTAAGAATACAATTGATGATTCAGTCATAAATGACATACTTGGCGCTGCTGTTGATAATATGGATACAGGTGCGCAGTTTGTTGTGGATTTATTCAGGGAGGAAAAGAGTGTCGAAGAGTCTGATTTGAACTACAAGTGCTCCGTTCGAGTATTTCCCTCCGTTCGACCAGTATATTTTATTGATGAAGCCCTAGAAGACAGGGTTTATGCTTTTATCTTAATGATAGAATATAAAAACTATTTAGCTATCTTTAAGAAGAGCTGTGCAAATATATCAGAACTCATTAAAGAACATTTTACATTAGTTGATAGTAGTGGATTGACCGCCACATTTAATGATAACGATGTTGAATTTCAAAAAATTGCTTTAAGAAATATGACTGTTTCAGATAGAGCTATGAGAGCTCGATCTTATGAGGCGGCTGATCTAAAGGGTTTACTTTCAACGCATTCTGCCGGGAGGTCAATTCCGTTCTATTTAAAGCTGAGACAAGGGGCCATCACCAAGACAATTTCTGGTACAGGCCGCCTCGTTGAGTCATCTCAAAGAAAATCTCTGGATGAAATTGCGGAATGGGTAAAAGAACAAGTTGAGTTAATTGAAAATCCATCAAATGAAAATAATTTTCTTGATTCATTCGCAAAAAAGGTTGAGCTAAGTGATGTGCTGGATATATGTGAACCTAGCGCTATTCTTGTAGAGAGTACGCCCCTTTATGAAAGAATTGAAAGGGATGGTCTTACTTTAAAGTACAAGACAGCTCGAAATGTAAATGTGGTCGTATCGTCAAGGGTTAAAAATAAACTTTTCGCCGCTCTTGAGAATGTATATGAACTCGACTCTGAGTGTAAGGTTGTCGGAAGGGAAACTTGTTAACGACTTAGGAAGAATGAAAAAAGCTTAACTTTAACATCTAAAGCCCTGACTAAGTTTCGAGTTATTGAAAATGGAAAAGAAATTACGCTGCAGAAGTTTATAGTCAAGAATGGATTTTACAGCGTAACTTTTACAGACCCAAAGTTTATGTATTTTATGGGGTCTTGCTTTGAGGATTCTTCAGGTATTTCTGAAATAAATAGTATTTTGGAAATATTGCACCCTAAACCTGAAATACCTACAGTAACTTCAGAAAAAGGCAGCTTTACTACAGCGAGTACAGAGTTTGATGCTGATTCAATGTTCGGCGTGGTTGAGAGCTTACATCAAGGTGATGATTATATCCTTTGTGATGATTTAGGCATTGAGTGGGCTGACCATATAACTTTAAATAAAACTGAATCTAACATTAATTTTATACATTCAAAGCACGGCAGTAGTAGCACCTCGGCAAGCAACCTTCATGATGTAGTTGGGCAAGGAATTAAGAACTTAGGGAATATGTATTTTACAAAAGAACAGATGGTAGAGCGTATAAACGGGAAGTTCTCAAATAAATATAATAGCAATGGCAACAACACAAGTATCACCAGAATACGAAAAGGGGACGCTGCATTAGCAGAAGGTTACTTAGATGGGTTGTTAAAAGACTATAAACTTCATAGGAAGTGTATTTTAAGCTGTTCTTTTCTATCCAAATCAGCAGTGACCATTGAGTTTTCAAAAATTAAGCGCGGAGAGTCAGTGTCAGGACATGTAATTCAGCTCCTCTGGATTATTTCATCATTCGCACATGCTGTTAAGGATATGAATGCAATCCCAATCATATATTGTGCAGACTAATAGTGCTAACAAGGCCAGGCACGCGACGGCTACTGCATTGCGGCTTCGCCTCCATTCCGTAGCCGCGCATGCTGGCTGGCGTTAAATCAGTAGTGGTACCGAAGCTGGGCGAGGAGCAAAGCGTCATCCGTGACCTTGTAAACCATTCGGTGTTCTTCGTTGATTCGGTTAAGAGTCTTTTTATCGGTTTTCTGCCAGTACAGATAGTCTTCCCGGGCGTTCTCGGAGAAGAGTAATCTCCTTCAAGAAGGTCCGATTTATACCTTCCCAGAGAGTTGGCTGAGATGCTGTGAAGCGGCAAGCTATGGTAGTGTCTCACCGGTTCAAGGCTCCCCATTAACGTTATCCGATGACAACCTAGGAGAACCCCATGATCTGGACTGTTTATCTTTCCGGCGAAATCCACACGGACTGGCGCGAACAGATTAAGGCCCGAGCAGAAGCCGCGGGCTTGCCGGTGGAATTCACCGCCCCGGTCACTAATCACGAAGCCAGCGACGCAGCAGGCGATATGCTGGGTAAACCAGACGTAGGCTTCTGGCGTGATCATCAGTCATCCAAAGTAAACGGTATTCGCACTAAGATGATGCTTGAGCAGTGCGACCTGGCGGTCATTCGCTTCGGTGACAAGTACAAACAGTGGAACGCAGCCTTTGACGCCGGTTACTGTGCCGCTATGGGTACGCCCTATGTCACCCTGCACAATGACGACATTGTTCACCCGCTGAAAGAAGTAGATGCATCCGCCATGGGGTGGGCGCAGACGCCTGAGCAGGTGGTTGAGATTCTGAAGTACGTTACGACAGCCCAGTAGAATCTGGCGTCTCTAACTGCGAAGGACGGCCAATGAGAATTCAGGATCTTCCGGGCATAGAGCTTCCAATCATTCAAGCGCCAATGCCGCGCCCACCATTACCCGGGATCAGCTGATCCGGACTCATGATTTTTGGCATCCTTTCAGGCCAGATCCTGCCCCGGTGGATTGAATACGTGGCGACCGCGGTAGACACTGGAGTCCATACACTCGTGTGATGGACAGGGTAAGGTGGAGCAGCCGGGATATGAAACTGACCAGTATTGAAGAGGTGCAAAAAAGAGTCGGCGTTCTGCCTGCTCCTCGAGACCTGAAAGTCATCGACCATGTGGACGAGCATGCCAGGCGTTGGCTGTCCTACGCCAATTTCGCGTTCATCGGATTTGGCAGGGCCGGGAATATCCAGCTTACACCAGCGGGGAGCGAGCGAGCCTTTGCAACGGTAGTGGATTCCGGACATCTGCAGATTCCCCTCGCCGTGCTGGATGATGCGAACATCGTTGAGCCTGGTCTGTCTTTTGGTTCGTTGTTCATGGTGAGCGGTATGGACGAGACCTTGCGGGTCAACGGCACGGTGTCCCACGTAGCCGATGGCTATGCGACCCTGAAAGTAGCCGAGTGTTACCTGCATTGCGCCAAATCGTTCCGCCGCTCCGATTTCTGGTTGCCATCGTCCGTAGGGCAGTCACAGGGGGAGCTGTCAGATTTCATCAGGCAGTCCAGATTTCTGGTGTTGGCGAGCATCAACAGTCGTGGGGAGGCGGATGTCAGTCCCAAGGGTGACCCGGCGCATCTGCTGATTCAGGAAGATGAGGGTGTCCTTTATCTCTCTGATCGACCGGGTAACCGGCGGATAGACAGCTTCCGTAACATTCTTGAGCAGCCGGGGGTGAGCGTTCTGGCCCTGATGCCGGGCTGTGAAGATGTGCTTGAGCTCAGGGGCAAAGCGGAGCTGTGCAGTGATGATCACCTCCTGCAGCGATTCGAAATAAACGGCAAAAAGCCAAAGCTCATCATTAAAATACGACCGGCCTCACTGCGGATAAGGCCGAGCCCTGCGATTACCAGGTCTGCTCTTTGGCCCTCGAAAAAAGGCCCCGGAGACCTGGTGCCCTCAGACATTTTCAAAGCGCACATACAACGAAGCAAAGACAGCTCACTGAAAGCAAAGGTGGCCCGTGCCGCGGTGTCTTTGCCTGGCGCCATGGAGAAGGGGCTGGAGCTGGACTATAAAAAGAACCTGTACTGACCCGGTTGCGGACCACACCCGCCTCGTGCGCGCTAACGCCGGTTGGTGAGGCGATCGATCAATTTGAAGGAACTCTGGATCGCCCGGTTTCTTACTTTGGATGAGAGGGCGTCCACGCGTCGTAACGCGTCCGAGCGATTGGACGGCTCCAGCCGCACTGCATCACCCTCGCGGATCATGCCGGGTTTCAGCACGGAAATGTTCACGCCCAGGTGGCGCTGGGTGTGAGCTTCCAGGGCGCGGAGTACTTTGGCGTCTTTTGTGATGGCAACCTGTGGTTGAGCGGGCATGGAGCAGCGCACGGTGCGCGACACCACTTTCAGCACGACCTCACCGATGTAGAGCTTACCGTCTACCCATTGAAATTCTTCAAACCCGGCGACGCCCTGAGGTGTTTCTATAAGCAGGTTGGGCCGGAAGCGCTCAACCCGGAAATCCCCCTCGGGCTCCAGTTCCTTCAATGTTTCAAGGGATCCGCTGGTCAGTAAGTGCAGGGGATAAACGTCGTGATAACGCCCCAGCGGCGTTGTGAAAATGGCCAGTTCCATCATCATTCGCCAGCTGACCGAGGACATATCCGGCAGCTCTTTGGTGGCAAACTGTTTTTTCATCGCCGTGGCGCCCGCCGGCTGACGGGTTTGCCAATCGCCTCGCTCAATACGGCGTTCACATTGTCATCGGTGCTGTTCACCGTGCGGCCATCCGGCAGCTCGATGGTCACAGGGGGAACGCGGTCTGAGTTCGACGCCTCTGGGTACCGGGCTTTAAACTTCAGGAGTTTGGGGAGTTTTCTGACGGTGCTCAGCTCCCCGAGGGATTCATCTTTCAGTGCCCAATGACGGTCGCCCGACATTCCGGCTTTACCGATGAAGCTTTCGGTGACTCTGGCGCCCTCCATGGACTTGACTGGATAACGCCACAACTCTTTGACCCGACCGACTTCTATCCGCTCTTTCACGCTTGGTACCTGTTTTTCAAGTTGCTGTCGTTCGGAGTGCAACGACGGTTGCCCTGTTTTCAAGGATGTCGCGACGGCTTAACGAAGCCAAGGCTACACCGGGCCCGATACACCCGATAAGATAGAAGAGTTCATGATTGATCAAAAGCCTTATGGCCTTAAAGTTACGTTTCTCACCCAATCAGGAGAGTTCTGGAATGCCCGAGTCAATCTTCAAGGCAAGTTTGGTCCTCGCCCTTCTTTTCTTCACGGGCTTTTTTGCGTTGGTTGTCGTGCCTCCGCTTCTTGAAAATCCCGATGTATGGGGCGCTTTGGCGGCGGGCTTTGTTAACCCTTACGCCAGCGGTTACTCAACAGACGTGCTTGTTTGCTGGTTCATTCTTGCCAGTTGGGTGGTTTACGAGGCCAAAACGCTTTCCGTCCGTAACGGCTGGGTATGCCTGGTTCTTGGTGTGGTACCGGGGGTGGCGGTCGGGTTTGCCGCGTATTTGTTGCTGCGAGCACGGCAGATCAAGCAGGTCAGACGCAGCAATCCATAACCCAATAAAAACGGAGCCATACCCATGACGGAATACTTCATCCAGGCCTTTATCTATCTGCTGGCGGCGGTAGTCGCGGTGCCGCTGGCCAAGCGCCTGGGGCTGGGGTCGGTGTTGGGCTACCTGGTGGCCGGTGTGGTGATCGGGCCGGTCACCGGCCTGGTGGGCCAGGAAACCGCCACTATCCAGCACTTCGCGGAATTCGGGGTGGTGATGATGCTGTTTCTGGTCGGCATGGAGCTGGACCCGAAATCCCTCTGGGCCATGCGGGTGCGTTTGCTGGGCCTGGGAGGCCTGCAGGTGGTGCTGACCTCTCTGGCGGGTATGGCCATCGCCTGGTGGCTGGCATTGCCATGGCAGACCACGGTGGCGGTGGGGCTGATCTTCTCGCTGTCGTCCACCGCCATCGTTTTGCAGACCCTGAACGAGAAAGGCTTGAGCAAGACTCAAGGCGGCCGCAGTGCCTTCTCGGTGTTGTTGTTCCAGGACATTGCCGTTATTCCCATGCTGGCGGTGATTCCGCTGCTGACTATTGCCGGGCTGGCCGCGGTGGGGGGTGGCGACGCCGGGCATCACGGCAGTTTCAGTCTGGTGGCGGATCTGCCCGGCTGGGCCCACGGGTTGGTGGTGATCGGCGCCGTGGCGTCGGTGATTGTCGGCGGTCATTACCTGAGCCGCCCCCTGTTCCGCTACGTGGTGCAGTCCGGTATGCGGGAGGTGTTTACCGCCATGGCGCTGATGCTGGTCATCGGCATCGCGGCACTGATGAGCCTGGTGAACCTGTCGCCGGCTCTGGGCGCGTTCCTGGCAGGTGTGGTGCTGGCCAACAGTGAGTTCCGCCATGAGCTTGAAGCCAACATCGAGCCGTTCAAGGGGCTGCTGTTGGGCTTGTTTTTCATCACCGTGGGTGCCGGCATTAATTTTGAGGTGCTGTCGGCACAATGGGGCACGGTGCTGGCGCTGGGGTTGCTGGTGATTGCGGTGAAGGCGGGCATCTTGCTGTTGCTTGCGCTGCTGTTCCGGATCCGTGGCCGCGATGGCTGGCTGTTTACGCTGGGGCTGGCGCAGGCCGGCGAGTTCGGGTTCGTGCTGCTGACCTACAGCATGCAGAACCGGGTAATACCCACGGACATTGCCCAGGTCCTGGCGCTGGTGGTGGCGCTGTCGATGTTCCTTACGCCGTTGTTGTTCATCGCCTACGACCGCCTGATTCTGCCGCGCTACCGCGATGCACAAAACCAGGAACAACGGGCGGCGGATACCATTGAGGAGCAGGCTCCGGTGATCGTGGCCGGTGTGGGGCGCTTCGGCCAGATTGTTTGCCGCTTGCTGCGGGCCAACAACATCCCGATCGTGGCGCTGGATCTGGCACTGGACCAGATCGAAAACCTGCGCCGCATCAATATCAAAAGCTACTTTGGCGACGCCAGCCGGATGGACCTGCTGGAAACCGCCGGTATCGCCAATGCGCGCTTGCTGGTGGTGGCGATTGACAACCGCGAGCGGGCCGTGGCGCTGGTGCATCAGGTCAAACAGCACTTCCCGGGGGTGTGGGTGTTGGCGCGGGCGTTTGACCGGGGCCATGGCTACGATCTCAGGGCGGCGGGCGCCGATGACGTGATCAGTGAAACCTACCATTCCGCCCTCGAACTTGGCGGTCAGGCGTTGACGGCCTTTGGTGTGCATCCCCTGCGCGCGCGGCAGATGACCTGGGCTTTCGTCAACAACGAAAAGGCGCACGAAGCGGAACTGGCGGACGCGTGGCAAGACATCGAGTCCGGCATCAGTTTCAGCCCGCGCTATGGCGAACTGTTTATGAAGCTGGAGGAGGCACTCAGTGACGTGATGAAGCAGGAATGGGAGGCGCCGAGCCAGGCGGAGGTGCCCTTGTGGGCGCCGCCGGAACGCGCACAGCGCCCGGCGACCGCCCCAAGGGTTGATGAGTGACCGGTCAGGCGCGGGCGACTTCCGGCTGCGGTCGGCCGCCGGGGAAGGCCAGCCGCAGATTTTTCAGCCAGGTGGTGCCGAACTGGCGCCACAGCGACGCCCGGTTGTACGGCAGGCCGTAGCGGGCCGCCACCGCACGCACCCGTTGCGAGGCTTCCGGATAGCGGTTGCTGCACATGTCCGGGAACAGGTGGTGCTCGATCTGGTGGCTCAGGTTGCCGGACAGCACATGGAACAGGCTGCCACCGGTGATGTTGGCGGAACCCAGCAGCTGGCGCAGATACCACTGGCCGCGGGATTCGCCTTCTACCTGATCGGGGGTGAAGTTGTACACGCCCTCCGGGAAATGGCCGCAGAAAATGATCATGAAGGACCAGATGTTGCGAATGATGTTGGCAACGAAGTTCGCCCCGGCGACCAGCCCGAACACCAGCAGTGGCGAGGCTGGCACGACGAACGAAATCGGAATCGCCACCAGTGCCGCCAGCCCCGGCCACATGATGTAGTCTTTGCGGACCTGTCCCCAGATCTTGCGCCCGATACGGCGCGCCAGGGGCTTGAGTTCCGCCGGTTTCTTGCGACCCTCAACCACGTCCACCAGGGCCTGCTCATGCAGCGCCACACCTTCCTCGAAGAACAGCATCAGCAACAGGAAGTACACCGGCTGGGGCAGGTATTTCGGGTGCCATTTCTGTAACGGCGTGACCCGCATGATGCCGTACCCCACGTCCAGATCCTTTTCCAGCACGTTGGTCCAGGTGTGGTGCACCACGTTGTGGGAATGCATCCAGCGGTCCGAGGGGCTCATGGTGTCCCACTCCCAGGTGTTGGACTGGATCTCCGGATCCTTCATCCAGTCCCACTGGGCGTGCAGCACGTTGTGGGCGATCTCCATGTTTTCCAGGATCTTGGCGATGCCCAGCATGAAGGTGCCCAGCCCCATGATCAGCAGCGTGGCGGTCCAGCCCGCCAGGGCGTGGGGCCAGGCCGGCAGGAAGAACAGGCCGGCGTACATGAACAGGCGGCCGATCAGGGCCATGCTGCGCTGGGTGCGGATGATGCCGAGAATGTACTGGCGATCACTCTCGCCCCGGCTTTGCATGATGTCGTCATAGATCGACTCCATCTCGCGGCCGAATTCGTCGATCTGCTCGTCGGTGAGATCCACCGGCAGCGGTTTTTGGGTAGCCATGGTCTGTACTCCTAAAGATCCAGTTCGCAGTCACCCGCGGCCGCACAAACGCAGGTTTGCACGATGGCCCCGGTTTCGTTCAGCACTTCGCCGGTGCGCAGGTCGCGCACACATCCGGAGAGCAACCGGGTGTTGCAGGTATGGCAGATGCCCATGCGACAGCCATGGGGCGGATTCATGCCGGCGTCTTCGGCAACTCGCAGCAGGTTGGTCTCGCTGTCGGCGTCCACCGCCATATTGCTCCGGGCAAAGCGGACCTTGCCGCCCACCGCGTCCTGTGGAATCTCGGCAAAATCCGCCAGAAAGCGCTCGATGTGCAATCGGCGGCTGAGGCCGGCCTGCTCATACAGGCTCTCCAGGGCCGCCAGTAGCCCTGGCGGTCCGCAGGCGTAACAATCCCGCTCTTTCCAGTCGGGACACAGGGTGGCCAGCTGCTCTTCACTGAAATAGCCCTGGCTCTGTTTGTGCTCGCCGAATTCCTGGGTGTGTACTTCGTGCAGGTGATACTGCTTCTTGTCAGCGGCGAGCTGTCGCAGTTCCTTGCTGAAGATCACATCGAATTCGTGGGGGGCGTAATGTATGTGCACCGTGTCTGGCAGCCGCTGCTGGACGACCAGGCTTCTCAGCATGCTCATGGCCGGGGTGATGCCACTGCCGGCGGTGATGAACAGCGGCTGGATCGGTGAGGCATCGGGCAGGTAGAAGTCGCCCTGTGGCAGGCCGATGGGTAAGTAATCGCCCACTTTGATGTTGCGGACGATGTGCCGGGACACGCGCCCGCCCTCGATGATTTTCACCGTAATGGTAAAGCAGTCGTCGTTACGTTCCGGCGGCGACGAAATCGTGTAGGTGCGGGTGTAGTGCCGGCCCTCAATGGGAATGCCGATGCGAACGTGCTGGCCTGGCCGGTTCAGCCGCCAGTTCACACCGGGCCGCAGGGTGAGGGTGCGGGCGTCTTTGGTTTCGTCCCACACATCCACTACCTGTGCCTGCATCTGGTGGGTACTCCAGAGCGGGTTGACCAGTTCCACATAGTGGGACGTGCGCAACGGGTAGGCAAACATGTCGAGGACCCCGGTCAGCCTCTGGCGCCAGGTCGGTTGGTTTTCAGGAGTCTGCTGAGCTGAATTGGTCATCATTATTATTCTCTGGAAGCATGCTTTGAAGCGCTTATTGTTTGCAATGTGACATAGTTCAAGCTAGTTCACGGGGTGCGAGCTCACCACTTTTGTCGCAGGAACGGATAGCAGAAGGCCTGATAAGCCAAGAGCCAGACTAATCCCGGTTCGAATCCGCAATGCACCCCGGGGCGCCGGCATTGCGTGGCGCTGCATAGCGAAATGGATCTGCTAAGCTTCAAGAGAGTTGTCTCCCAGAGGGCAATCATCATGTATGAACGCGCAAAGGACTTATTGCATCAGTTCGAGCAGCTGCCTTTGATCAGCGAAGCGCTCGACCGGCGTTACGCCAAGCGTTTTGCCAGCGCGAACAACGCCAACCTGTTTCGCGGTGTCTACCCGGATTTTGCAACCGCCACCGCAGATGCGCCTGCCAGCAAACCCATCGGATACGATAACGAAGCCCCGGCGTCGGCGGAGATGTACCGTTTCCGCATGCGGGCCATCTCGCCGTGCGATTACCCGGTGGCCTTCTGGCTCAACAAGTTGATGCAGCCCGACCAGCGGTTGCTCGATTTCGGTGGTCATGTGGGCGTGCTGTATTACGCCCTGTCGCGGTACCTCGCCTTCCCGGAAGGCTTTGAATGGCAAATATACGATGTGCCGGCGGTGGTCCGGGAAGCGCGGAAATTTGCCATGGCCAATCACACGGCGGCCACCCTGAGTTTCTGCGATGACCTGAAACAGGCGCCGCCATGCGATTGGGTGCTGTTCTCCGGTTCGTTGCAATACGTGGAGGATTCCCTGAGTGCCATCATCGGACAGCTCCGACATCGACCGACGTACGTACTGATCAATATGCTGCCGGTTCACCCGACCCGGGGGTTTGTGACACTGCAGAATATCGGTACCGCGTTCTGTCCGTACAAGATCTACAGTGCGGTGGAGCTGGCGGCGGAGATCGGCAAACTTCATGGAGAGGTCGTGGATCACTGGAAAAACGCAGACAAGGCCTGCGCCATTCCGTTCCACGCGGAGCATTCTCTGGAGTATTACTGCGGTGAGCTTATCCGGCTGGATGCCGTGCACTGACGGCAATCCGGCGGTGGCAGAGCGCAAGGTCGCGGCATTTGTCGCCTTGCTCTACACTTCTTGAGTACGGATAGCGGGTACGTACCGGATGGAGCCGTTTGTTTCATGCATGATGAGCAGTCCGCAGGCAGCCCGGAGCATCAGTCGCCGGCGTTTTTCAACAAGCTGACGGGCAGTGTGCCGGGGATCATTTTCACCTACTGGCTGAGCGCGGACGCGCTTGAGCATAGGTACCCTTATGTCAGCGATAAACTGAAGGATCACTTCGGGATCGAGCCGGCGCAGCTGCAAGCTGACGCGGGTGCGCTTTTTGCGATCATCCACACGGACGACATGGCAGAGGTGCAGAACAGCATTCTCAATTCCGCGACGAATCTGGTGCCGTGGAAGTGCCACGCCAGATTGCGGCTGCCCTCCGGGGAGTTCCAGTGGTTCGAAGCCCACTCCGAACCCGAGCGCCAGCCCGACGGCAGCACATTGTGGTTTGGCCAGTTCCATAACATCCAGCATTACAAGGTACTGGAGGAATCTCTGCGGGAAAGCGAGGCGGAGTTCTCGTTTCAGGCCGGGTTTCAGAAGCTGATCGCGAAGCTGTCGACTGAGTTCATCAACCTGCACTTCGGCACCATTGATGAGTGTATTGAAGAGCTGCTGGAGACCATCGGCGAGTTCTTTGCGGTGGATCGCTCCTACCTCTACGAATTTTCCGATGACTATCTGGCCATGACTAACACCCACGAATGGGTACGATCCGGTGTGCCGGCGTTGAGAGACAGCCAGCAGAACGTGCCGATTAAGGACTTCCACTGGTGGCACCGGCAGATCGACGCCATGGTGCACAACAGCCGGGTGGTGTTTATTCCGGACGTTTCCCGACTGCCGCCGGAGGCCAGTGAAGAAAAGGCACTGCTGGAGGAACAGGGGGTGCATTCCATGTTCTGTGTACCGGTGACCATCCGTGGCCGGGTGACCGGGTTTTTCGGGGTGGATTCCCTGAGTCCGCGCCAGTGGCGGGAGGATCAGGCGGATCTGCTGACCATTGTCTCCGGCCTGTTATCGGGCTCATTGGAGCGGCATCGTCTGGAGCAGGAGCTGTTGCATCAGTCCATCCGGGACCCCCTGACGGGCCTGCATAACCGTCGTTATCTGATGCCGCGGCTATACGAGATGCTGGGCAGCGCAGTGCGGCATCACAACACCTTTGCCATCGCCATGTTCGACATTGATCACTTCAAGCAGATCAATGACACCCACGGGCACCTTGGCGGGGATTTCGTGCTGACGGAGTTTGCGAGGATTCTGGAGCATACCACCCGTTCCACCGACGTGGTTGCCCGGTTTGGCGGGGAAGAGTTCGTGGTGGCCTTTGTATTGGACGAAGCCGATGAGGTGACAACCCTGGTGGGCCGAATACTGAAGGCGGTTCGCAAACACCCGTTTGTGTTCGAGGGGTTGCCGATTGACGTCACTGTCAGTGCCGGTATTGCAGGCGTAATCGATATGCCGTCGGTGCCGTCCACGCCCGATCCAGTCATCGGTAAGGCGGACCACCATCTGTATATTGCCAAACAGGCAGGCCGGGATTGCTTCGTGGATGCATCAGGAGTTATCCGCATATAAGAAAAGATCATTTCACCTCATATTCAAAAACGGTATATGCTTATATCCTAAATATCGTTTTTACGCCGAGGTGAGCCCATGAACCGTCCTCTGGTTCAGCATTTTTTCGACGAACCGACCAATACTTTCAGCTACGTGGTCCGTGACCCCGACAGTGACGCCTGTGCCATCATCGATTCGGTGCTGGACTTCGACTACGCCGCCGGCCGCACCGACGTGCGCTCAGCCGATGCCATCGTCGACCACGTTCGTCGTGAACGGCTCACGGTGGAGTGGATTCTGGAAACCCACGTGCACGCGGATCACCTGTCGGCGGCACCGTATCTTCATGAGCGGTTGGGTGGCCGCACCGGAATTGGCGCCCACATCGTTGAGGTGCAGGCCATATTCGGTAAGGCCTTCAACGCCGGCACCGACTTTGCCCGGGATGGCAGCCAGTTTGACCGGCTGTTCAGGGAAGGCGACCGGTTGGAGATCGGCAACCTCAACGTCGAGGTTTTGCACACCCCCGGCCACACGCCGGCTTGCCTGACCTACGTGATCGGTGACGCCGCGTTTGTCGGTGACACCCTGTTCATGCCCGATTACGGCACCGCCCGCTGTGACTTCCCCGGTGGCGACGCCCGAACCCTGTACCGTTCGATCCGGAAGGTGCTGGCTCTGCCGCCGGAAACCCGGATCTTCCTGTGCCACGACTACAAGGCGCCGGAACGGGAAACCTATCAGCACATGACCACGGTGGCGGAGCAACGAAGGCAGAACGTGCACGTTCACGAGGGCGTCACCGAAGACGAGTTCGTGCGGATGCGTACCGAACGGGATGCCACCCTGGACATGCCCCGGCTGATTCTGCCGTCGGTGCAGGTCAACATGCGGGCCGGCCACCTGCCGCCGGCAGAAGACAATGGGCAGGTGTACCTCAAAGTGCCGGTCAACCTGTTCTGAGCCCCTCATGAGCCTGAAACGTCACCTTCCGCTGCTGCAATGGCTGCCGCAGTATCGTAAAGAACAGGCGGCCAGCGACCTGGTAGCCGCGGTGATCGTCACCGTTATGCTGATTCCCCAGTCGCTGGCGTACGCCTTACTGGCCGGGTTGCCCGCGCAAGTGGGCCTCTACGCCAGCATTCTGCCGCTGGTGCTCTACGCGGTGTTCGGCACCAGCCGCACGCTGTCGGTTGGCCCTGTGGCGGTGGTGGCGCTTATGACGGCGGCGGCGCTGGCACCGATTGCCGCGCCGGGCAGCCCGGAGTATCTGGCGGGCGCGGTGCTGCTGGCGGTTATGTCAGGCCTGATGCTGACCGCCATGGGGCTGATGAAGCTGGGCTTCTTGGCGAATTTCCTCAGCCACCCGGTGATTTCCGGCTTTATCACCGCCTCGGGGCTGGTGATTGCCGCCAGCCAGATCAGGCATCTGCTGGGTATTGAAGGGGCTGGCCACAATCTGCTGGAGATTGGCGAGTCGCTGGCGGGCAACCTGGGCCAGACTCACGGGCCAACGTTGCTGATGGGGACCGGTACCCTGCTGTTCCTGATATTCGCCCGCACCCACCTCAAGTCATTACTGGTGCGCTCTGGCGCCAGTGCCCGGGCGGCCGACATCGCCACTAAAACCGCGCCGATTCTCGCGGTTCTGGTGACCACATTGCTTGCCTGGGGGCTGGGCCTCGGGGCTCTGGGCTTCAGCCTGGTGGGCCAGGTACCTTCCGGATTGCCGCAGCTGACCCTGCCTTCCATGGACGTTGTGGTCTGGAAACAACTGGCGGTGGGTGCACTGCTGATCGGCGTTGTGGGCTTTGTGGAGTCGGTATCGGTGGGACAGACGCTGGCGGCCAAACGGCGTCAACGCCTCGACCCGGACCAGGAACTGATCGGCCTTGGCGCCGCCAATCTGGGCGCGGGTTTTTCCGGTGGCATGCCGGTAACCGGCGGATTCTCCCGCTCGGTCGTGAACTTTGATGCCGGCGCGAAAACGCCGGCCGCGGGGGCCTACACCGCGGTGGGAATTGCGCTGGCAACACTGGTGCTGACACCGGCCATCGCCTATCTGCCGACCACAACGCTGGCCGCCACGATCATTGTCGCCGTAGCCACACTGATCGACTTTCCGGCATTGCGGCGCACCTGGCGATATTCCCGCCCCGACTTCGGTGCCATGCTGGCGACTATCGTGCTGACCCTGCTGCACAGTGTGGAGGCGGGCATTGTAGCTGGCGTGGGGCTGTCCATCGGGCTGTTCCTGTATCGCACCAGCCGGCCCCACAGTGCGGTAGTCGGGCGGGTGCCGGGCACCGAGCATTTCCGCAATATCAATCGCCATCAGGTGGAAACCAGCCAGCAGGTGACTTTTCTGCGGGTCGACGAGAGTCTGTACTTTGCCAATGCCCGCTTTCTGGAGGAGACCGTGATGGATCTGGTCACCCGTCAGCCGCAGGTGAAAGACCTGGTACTGGTGTGCCCTGCCGTTAACCTGATCGATGCGTCTGCGCTGGAGAGTCTGGAAACCATCAATGAGCGTATGACGGATGCAGGTGTGCGTTTGCACCTGTCTGAGGTCAAGGGGCCGGTGATGGACCGGTTGAAAAACACCCAGTTGCTCAGCCGCCTTGGCGGTCAGGTGTTCCTGAGTACGTTCGAAGCCTGGCGCGCACTGGTGACGCCCGCGGAGATGCCGCTCACCAGCGCCCGCTGATACACTGAGTGCCCGGGAGAAGAGGGCAAAGCATTCATGGGCATGACGGACAATCTGTTGTCCACAGCGCAGCTGATGGTCACCGCACTGCTGTTTTTCGGGGTGTTGGTGGTGGCGGTCCGCCAGGTGGATTGGCACGCTCTGCGCAAGGACAACGCACTGCAGCACTCATTCTTCGGGGCGGCCGTGGTGCTGGGATTTCTCTGGCAGCTGAGGGCCGGGCTGTCGCCGGGCCTGTCGATCCATGTGTTCGGTATCACGGTGGTCACCCTGATGCTGGGCTGGGGCCTGGCGGTTCTTGCGGGCCTGTTGGCGTTGGTGATCACGGTGATCACCGGGCGTGAGCCGCTGTTGATGTTTGCCGCCAACGGTCTGGTCACGGTGATGGTGCCGGCTCTGGTCAGCCACGGCATCATGCTGTGGGAGCGCCAGCGCAATTTCCGCAATTTTTTCGCCTATATTTTTTTCTGTGGCTTCTTCGGCGCCGGCATAGCCGTGGCGTGCGCCGGGTTAGTGATGTGCATGATGTTATGGAGTGCCGGTGTGTACGACCTCAGTGAGCTGGTCCACGAATACATCCGCTACCTGCCGCTATTCATGATTCCGGAGGGATTCGCCAACGGCGCCTTTGTGACCGGTCTAATGGTGTTTCATCCGGATCGCCTCACCACACTGGATCAGAGTCGATACCGCTAGAGCAAACGGTCAAAAAACAAAACCCGCTTCCTTTCGAAAGCGGGTTTTGCGTCAGCCCCCTTTTACAGGGTATTCAGGCATCGGTGTTAACGAACGCCGGCACGTCTCAACGCCGCCGGTGTGAACTCGTTGGAGCGGGCGGTCACGTCAAAGGTGTAGGGGTCGTCTTCCTCGTTGGTCAGACCCAGGGCAAGGTAACGGCCAGACAGCAGGTCGTACAGGGTTTCCACGGCGTAACTGGGCACGCCGATATCGTAACCCTGAAGCATGTGCGCTTCCGCCACGCGCCACAGCTCACCGCGGCCGTCGTAGTGATCGATCACCGCAATCTGCCAGGAATCTTCATCCACATAGAAGTCACGCTGGCCATAGATATGGCGCTCGCCGTCCTTCAGCTTGGCGCGAACGTGCCACACCCGATGAAGTTCATAGCGCAGCAGCTCCGGATTGAGGTGGCCCGGTTGCACGATGTCGTCATAGGTCAGGCTGCGGTCGGTCAGGCGGTAGGAGTTGTAGGGAATGTACATCTCCTTCTTGCCCACCAGCTCCCAGTCGTAGCGGTCCGGTGCGCCGTTGTAGAGGTCGAAGTTATCGGTGGTGCGCTGGCCATCGGCCGCAGTGCCGGGGCCGTCATAGGCGACCTGGGGAGCGCGGCGAACCCGGCGCTGGCCGGAATTGTACAGCCACGCCCGGCGGGCCTCCTCAACCTGGTCCAGGGTTTCGTGCACCAGCAGCACGTTACCGGCCAGCCGTGACGGCGCGGTGATCACCTGTTTGAAGTAGAACAACACGTTGTCGTCCTGACCCGGTTCATAATCCGCCAATGCCACACGGTCGGCCAGATGCTCGGTGAATTTGACCGGGCTGAAATCGCCGTTGGCCTGGGGGGTCACCTGTGCAACGTTGCGGATGATGGAGCCGCCCCGATAACGGGTGATATGGTTGAAAATGACCTCAACCCCTTTCTTCGGAATCGGGAAAGGCACGCCGGTCTGGTAGTTCCTGAGGCCGTTGCCATCGGCAGTCAGCGAAACCGTGGTCGCGTTCTCAGCGGCCTTGTCCATCAGCCTGTCCGGGTAGGCGGCTGTGCGTCGGGTCTGGTAGACCGGAATGAAGAAGCTGTCATAGGCTTCGATTGTGGCGATCTGGCCCGGCGAGAGCCGGTCCTTGTATTCATCGACATTGCTCTGATCAATCTTGAACAGCATCTCGTCGTTGGGGAACGGATCCGGGTAAATGCCCTCTTCGGGCTGGTTTACCGGTGGCGAAGTCAGCCCGCCGGTCCATTCCGGAATTTCGTCACCGTTACCGGCCTTTTCGGCGCCGATGGGGGTGAGCTCTTTGCCGAGTTTTGCCGCTTCCTCAGCGGAGACAGCCGCAAGGGCTGCCCCTGAGCTGAACAGGTACATGGCAATGGCACTGCCAATGAGGTGTTTACGGTAATTATTCACAAGTGACTCCTTTGTGATTGTGGTTCGTGTATCAGAATGAGTAGGAAACGCTCGCCGCAACAAAGTCCCGGTCCGAGATTTCGTTGTAATCACCGCCAAAATAGGAGGTGTAGCTGATGGAAGCGGAGTAGGTGTTCTGATAGTTGGCGTCAAGACCCAGACTCACCGACTTGTTGCCTTCCTTGAAGTTGCCGCCCGGATCCGGGGCATAGCCCTCGACATCGTGGGTGAAGAACAGCTTCGGCAGCAGGTTGATGCCGGCGATGGCATTGGAGTAATCCAGGGCGAACAGGGTCCGGTAGCCCCAGGAGAACGACGTGGTGAAGCCGTCAGAGCCACAGTTGGTGGGGTTGATGTTCAGCCGGGTGGTTTCGTCACCGGGGCCCTGGCTGCACAGGTCGCCGCTGAAGGACGGGCCGTCCAGCGGGACTGGGCCAACACCAAAGAGGCCCGACCGTCCATAGCGGGCTTCGCTTTTATCCGGCAGATCGTGCACATAGGTGGCGCCAATCTCGGCAATGGCTATCAGTCGGCTGGCACCCAGCACCCGGTCGACAAAGTGGATCAATGTCGCCTGGGCCTGGGATACGTTATACCGGTCGTAACCGTCAACGGCCTTGCCGGCGTAATTGAAGTCGGGATCGTTTTCCCGAACCTGCTGCTCCAGCTTGCTCACCACCTGACCGTCCGGGCCGCGTTGTTGCAGGCCACCGTAAATCAGCTCAAAGGTGTTCCACTGAATCGGCATGTTGGGGCGGAAGCTGTACTCGGCGCCCAGCGAGGTACCGGTGGGCAGTGTAGTGTTGATGCTGATGCCGTACAGATCGATCCCCTTCGGGTAGTCGATAAAGTAGCTGGGAAAGCGGGTGAACGGCTCGTTGGGATCGTTGATCTGGTTTGCTGTCGGGCTCTCCGGGTTGTTGACCACGCCGCTGATGTAGGGCAGGCGGCTATGGTAGCGGACGTAGTAGAAGCCCAGCTCGGAATCGAGAGCCGGGACAAACCAGCGCACGGCGGCGCCGAACTGGTCTCTGTCACCAGGCTCCACGTCGCCCCGCCGGGGCGCCACAAAGCCTTCTTCAAAGGCCTGGGCATCGGGCACCTGCCCCGCCAGAAGCACTGGGCCACAGCCGTCCGCCGCGACATCCGCAGACGAGAAATAGGTACCGCAGTCATCCACCCTGAACGGTTCCCATTCGGTCTGGACGAAGGCCTCAACGTTGATTTCTGGGGTGATGCCGACGGAGGTGTACAGCATATTGACCGGCAGCAGAACGTCTTTTAACTCGGCGCCGGGTGTGCGGAACGCTGGCACATCGATCGGGTTGATGGTGTTGATACCGCCGAGGATAAAGGTGCTCTCACCCCAGCTCAGTACCTGGCGGCCGTAGCGTACCGAAATCGGGGTGTTGCCGGCGTACCAGTCGGTAAAGATGTAAGCGTCCAGCAGATCCGCGCCGGCGGCGTTATCTTTGGCCTCCGGATTGAGTTCGCGGCGTTGCCCGACGGGATCTACTGCGCGCTCGTTGTCTTTGAGCTCGAAATCGTAGAAGTAGCTGCCACGGATCAGCGCGCCGATCCGGGTGAGATAATCGCTGTCCGGGCTATAGTCCAGGAAAAGTTCGGACCGCCCCCGCAGGATCTGCGAGTAGGGGTCACCCTTCTCGAAGTTGAGGTTGCCATCGTCAAAATTGTTGGAGGATGCGCCGGTATTGCTGTAGGCGAATTCGGTACCGAGGTTGCCCTGGGTGATCAGATCCGGGTCCTGATCTTCAACACGCACGCCGATGCCTGCCGTCAGGGTGGTGCTGAAAGAGGCGTCGATGCCGTAGAGATCAAAACTAAAGGCCATGGCGGAGGTCGACACCATGGATGACAGCGCCGCCGTAGCCAGCGACAGTCGGGTTCGGGTAAAGCGGGAAGAATTTCTTGTTGTCATTTCTACTGCTCCAGTTCTTTTATTCTTGGGGCCCCGCACGCACTTTGTTGCGGGGCCCGGGGGCGACGTTTTAACGTTGCCGTCAGATCAGACCGCCGAAGAGACCGTCAAGCAGGCCGCCGCCATCGCCACCGTCTCCGCCGTCGGATCCGTCACCGTCAGCCGGCTCGGCGCCGCCGTCGGTGGCACCGTCACACTCTGCATCGCCCGGCGCGTTGCCCACGCCCTGCACCACGCAGTCGTTGGTCACGTCCACGGTAAACGGGGTGTCGGCGTCCACGCGGCTGCGGAACAGAGCCACCAGTTGCGTCGTCATTTCGTCAAACACCGCGCTGGAGCTGAATGGGTCAGAGCCCTTCTGGCCGGCAGAAATCGGGTTGCCGTGTGAGCCTTCAAGGTAGCGGGTGATGATCGGGCGGGTGCCATCATCGCTGCCGTCCTCGTTGTCGATGCTGACCGCGCCCATGAAGCGAGCCATGGGATCGGTGCCGGCCAGCGGCGCAGGACGACTGTCGATCTGGAAGCCTGTTGAGGTCACCAGTTCGAGGGGACCCTGATCGTACAGCTGGTCGTCTGCGGCGTTGGGGATCGTCGGATCAGACGGGCGATCGGCATCGCCTTCAAGACCGACGATGGACGTCAACAAGGTCGCCTCATTGCCGCTCTCCTGGAACAACGGCGCAAAGGCGACCGGGTCGGTGGAATCCAGCAGGGCCTGGAACACATTGAAATAGATGTTCAGTTCCGTTCTGCCTTGAGCCAGAAGGCCGTCAGACGCCGCATCAAGAGCGGGCAGCAACACCGGGGCGATGGTTTCTCGGGAGTTTTCCGCGATGCGCGAGAACTGGCCCCCGGTATTGAACAGGATCGACCCCAGAATCGGGTTAAGGTCGGGATTGTCCTGCGCCGCCAGATTGTTGATCACCGGATAGGGCACACCACCCATCCCGCTCAGCGAGTGGCTGATGAAGTACACCCGGTCGGTGTTCATGCTGGTGCCGTCGGCGCAGGGGCCGTCCGCCGCGCATTGATTGATGGCCGCTTCAATAGCCGGCAACAGCGCGTTGATGTTCAGCAGATCCAGCGCACCCTGACGCATATTGTCGCGGGTGTTGGCAAAGTTGGTGAAGTTGAGGAACAGACTGCCCGACTCCGGATTGGCCACCTGATCCCTGGCCACCGCCTGCATGGCATCGTTGGCGGTGAAACCGAAGTGCCTTTCGGTGGCGTCGGCAGACGCACCGGGCTGCTGGGAGATTTCGACCATGCCGGGCGTTGTTGCCGGGTCGTTCTCGTCCCGGGCGCTGGTGGCGGCTTCGCCGAACACACCGTTCAGCGGTAGATCGATGCCGACGGTGATGAAACAGTTGTCGCTGTTACTCGGTGCGCCACCGCTGTCTGCCAGGCAGAGAAGTGCCGCGGCTGTGGCCATCGGCAGAATCGCCGAGCGGTCCTGGGTAGCGGCGTGCTGGTAGATAATCACCGGATAGCCTTCTGCAGGCGGGCCACCAAAGAGGGGGTTGGTGTCGGGCGTGCCAACGATAATGGGAATCTTGGTGTCTGCTCGCTTCTGGATAAACGGGAATCTGTAGCTCACCCTGTTGGACTGCGCTTGCGGCAGGTCGGTATTTGCACTGAAGTCCGCCGGCTGCCATGAGCCAGTCTGAAGCGGGCTGCCATCAGTGCCGTTGGGCAATTGCTGATAGTAAGGCAGCGTGATTTCACCTTCGTAGACCTGAAGGTCGATGTCATCGATCACGATCAGATTGGCCTGTTGGCCCAGCGACGGATTGATCTCACGCCCCAGTTTCTGGCTGAAGAAACGCACCGGTGATGGCTCGCCGGATGCCGGATCGTAAGCCGCAGGAATGTCCAGAATCTCGGCGGCGTCGGCCGCCAGCTCGGCCGCCCGGGCCGAAACATTCACTGAGTCTTCCACGGCCTGGGTGGCGGTTGCCTGAAGGATGAACGCCAACCGGCGGTCGTCATCCTCAGAAGCCACCAGATCGCTGTACAGCACACGCACGCTGTTTCCGTTCGCCGCGACAAGAGTATCAGCGAGCTCGGCGTCGAACAGGCGATAGGTGTCATCGGTCAGCAGATCAAATATGCGCGAGTTGATTTGCTGGTCCTCTGCAGACGCCCCGCTCAGTGGCTGACCGGACAGGTTGAAGTCCCCTGCCACCATTGCGTTCAATACCGCCTGTTTGCGGTCGATGAGCAGATGATTGCGGAACCAGCTGGCGGGTGCCGCGTTGGCCAGCAGAATATCCTCCACCGCCGTGGTGGTGAAGCTGATCGCAAAGGTCACGTCGTCAAATGTGGGTATAGCGTCCACGCTAAGCCCGCTGTCGCTGCGTACCTGGCGTTTGAAGTCGAAGAAGTCAGAGCCCAGTGCCCGCGCCGGCAACATGGAGTCGCGGAAGGGCTGAAGCGCCGGGTTGCTGAGTACAAAGTCGGGGTCGGACGCGGTCTGGAAGCGGATTTCCTGAACCAGCGGGTCGCCGTTCTTGTCCAGGATGTCGTTGCTCAGTACCACCGCGTATTTGGTTTTCGGTTTCAGCGGTTGAACCGGAAGAATGCGGATGGCGTTGTTTTCGGCACCACCGGCGGCTCCGGCCGGACCGTTGGCGTCCACAGTAATGATTTCAATGCGGAAACGCCGTTCCAGCAATTCCTGATAAATGGCCTCAGCGGCTGCGGTATCGCCTTGCGCTTCCAGGCGCTTGGCGTGGCGGTACTGTTCAGCGGCGACCACGCCACCGACTTCCCGCGGTTGCTGGAAGACAGCGTCACCCGTGGGGTGTTCGATCTCCAGCACGAACACGTTCTGGTCCGGGTTGGGGACAACGTCACCGTCCACCTCAACAAAATTGCGGGCGTCCAGGGTCTGATTCGGATCCAGACTGTCGCTGATCTTGATGTCGAAAGGCGCCAGCACGGAGTTGCCGTCAACGAAGCCCAGCCCGGTGGTGACCGGATTGGTGGGGTCGGTGCCGTTGAGCATGGTGCCGTCGTTTTCCGGGTTCAGGAAAAACAGCGGATCGCTGGGAAGCGGGAACTCGGTGTCCAGAGGACGGAAGATGGGTTTGGTGCCATCCTGACTGAATCTGGGGTTATCGATCTCGAAGATCGGGTTGGCGTTCTTTCCGGTCTGGCCGCCACTGTCAAGGCAACCCGCTAGCACGGTACTACCTGCAACAACCGCCAGGAGCGATTTCTTGTTGAAACTGACCATCTTGGTACCTTTCCGCTTGTTATTGTCGTTCGAGGCGGTGGCCGCCTCTGAACCAAAACGAACGGCGCTTAGAAAAGGTTCCAGAAAAATGTCAATAAGATGTTTGTAGTGAGTTGTGCGTAGTTTGGTGGGCCCGGCATTTCCTCACGGACGACCGGGAATTGATCCGGTTTGGCCACAGTTCGTATGTAGAGGTAACCGGGCTGCATGTTGCGTGCGTTATTGAGAGTCAGGTTGTGAGTCTTCGGATGGCGGTTTCCCGTTTTCGACAGACAGCGGGTAACGTTAGCCCCGGGTGGATCCATGCCACCCGGGGTTTTTTTTGATACTCAGGAATGCGTCGGCTGTACTACACTCTGGCGCAACAACGGGTGTTAACGGGTTGGCCAATAGCGCTGCATTTCGACGAACAGGAACGAGGCGCTCCAGGTGATCAGCACCAGGCCGGTTAGGGCTTCGATGCCGGTGAGAAAACGCAGGATGCCCATGGCTTCGATGTCGCCGTAGCCCAGGGTGGTGAACGTGGTGAAGGAGAAGTAAACGCAGTCCAGCAGGCTGCCGCTGAAGTTACCGGCCAGTTCGCCCCACCCCTCGGCGTGGTGCATCACGTAGAAGGCCAGGCCGAAGATCCAGACCTGGAGCGTATGGGTCGCAAGAATGCCCAGCACGCCGGTGATAAGACGGAAATGGTGACTCTGGCGCATTCTCGCCAAAAAACCGCTGAGGCGCAGCAGGGCTTCGTTATGAATGACCACCACCACAACCACGATGAGTGCGTTGATCAGGGTCGCATTCAGCAGATGGAGTTGTTCGGTCAACGCCAAGGGTATCGCTCTCCGTTTGTGCGGCGGCAGATATCGCTGTGCTCAAGCCACAAAGATGAGATCCTGCCGATCCAATGACACGTTCTGATTGTATTCTGATTGTATAGTAGCGTGAGTTGAACCGCCCAAGCGGCATTAATCACCTTAGCCGGCCAGTATGTCATGTCCAAACGACTCATCCCCTTTCTGATCATTGCCGTCGGCATCGCCGGCTTTCTGTTGTTGAAAATGACACGTCCCGAGCCCGTCGAGGTCACTGCCACGGAACGCAGTTGGCGCGTGGATGTCCAGGCTGTCGAGCCCGGGATCCACACTCCGGTGTTGGCGCTCTATGGTGAGGTGCTTGCGCCGGAGCAGCTGACGGTGACCGCAACTCTGGCAGGGCGCATCGGCGAACGGCCGGTCGCCGAGGGCCAGCAGGTGAGCGCGGGCGATTTGCTGGTGGCGCTGGACGACGCAGATATTGGTCCGGCACTGGCCCAGGCTGAGGCGCAGGTGGCCGATCTGGAGGCGCAGATCCGCTCGGAGCAGGTGCGCTATCGCACCGATCGGGCGGCACTCGCCAGTGAGCAGGCCATTGTTGACAACGCCCGCCGGCAATTGGAGCGCACCCGCGCTCTGGTCGATCGCAATCTGGCCTCCCGGGAGGCTCTGGAAGCGTCCACCGACGCCGCCGCCCGCGCGGAGCTGACGGTCAACACCCGGCAACGGGCGGTTGAGGAACGCCCCGCGCGGTTGCAGAGCCTGCAGGCGAAACAGGCCCAGGCCGTGGCCAACCTGGAAAGCACCCGGCGGGATGCGGCTCGAGCGCGAATGGTGGCACCCTTCGACGGTATCGTGACTGGAGTCGAGGTGGCGCGGGGGGATCAGGTCAGCCGCAATGAGCCGTTGCTGTCACTGTACCCAATTGACGGCCTGGAGCTGCGGGCGCGGGTGCCCGACGTGTTCCTGGCGGAGTTGCAGCGCGCCCTGGCCGCGGGTGAGTCGTTAATGGCCACCAGTGCCGATGGTCAGCACCGCTTCCGTCTGGCCCGTTTCGCCGGCACCAGCGATGCCTCCGGCACCGAGGCCATTCTCGAGCTTGAGGGTGAGCCTGACGGTCTGCGCCCGGGCGCACTGATGCCGGTCACCCTGGAACGAGCCCCGCGGAACAACAGCGTGAGTATTCCGTTCAGTGCGCTCTACGGCGCTGACAGTGTGTATTTGCTGACCACAGACGGTCGCATGGAACGCGCCACCGTGGAGCGAATCGGCGAGGCCCGGGGCGACAACGGTGAGCGCCGCTTGCTGGTATCCGGAAACGCACTGGTTGCGGGCGCTCGCCTCATCACCACCCATCTGCCCAATGCCATCACCGGCCTGAAGGTGGATGTGGCGAACACCGGAGCCTCCGGGGAATGAGGCGGAAAAAGGGTGTGATCGGTTTCTTTGTGCATCACCGGGTGGCGGCCAACCTGGTGATGCTGGTGATGCTGCTGGGCGGCGTGCTGGCGCTGACGCGCATGAATATTCAGTTTTTTCCCACCTTCGCTCTCGACGTGGTCAGCGTTCGCGTGGTGTGGAGTGGCGCTTCCGCTGAAGACGTGGAGCAGGGCATCACCAATCCCCTTGAGCAGCGCCTGCGCAGTGTTGATGGGTTGAAGCGAATGACCTCCACCTCGGCCCAGAGCGTGTCGTCCATCACCCTGGAATTCGAGGAAGACAGCAACCCGATTCAGGCGCTGGACGACGTCCGTCAGCAGGTGGATGAATTCACCAATCTGCCCGCCGAGGCCGAGGAGCCTCAGGTCACCCGGCTGGAGCGCTACGAACCCGTGGCCAGGTTGCTGGTGTCCGGCGAGGTGGACCGCCGTGAATTGCGGCAACTGGCCTACCGCTTCGAAGACGAACTGCTGCAGCGGGGCATTGACCGCGTGTCTATCCGCGGCTTGCCCGAGCAGCAGATCAGTATCGATGTGCCCATTGAGCGCCTGGAAACCCTGGGTCTGTCCCTCGACCAGATTGCCGAGCGGGTGGGGGCCATATCGCGGGATCTGCCGGCCGGGATGATGGGTCAGCAGGATGCCACCCGGGAGTTGCGGGCGGTGGAACAGCGCCGCAGCCCGCAGGCCTTTGAAACGGTTTCCGTGCTCAGCGGCGAACGCATTCAGTTGACCCTCGGCGACATTGCCATCATCCGGCAGGAAGCCCGGGAAAGTCAGCTCACTCTGGACCGGGACGGCCGGCCAGCGGTTGAACTGCAGTTGCAGAGAGCGGAGAACGGTAACTCCCTGGCGGCCGCAGAGGTTCTCAAGACCTGGCTGGAAGACACCCGACCCTTGTTGCCGCCCACGGTGACAATGGAGGTCTATGACGAAACCTGGCAACTGCTGGATGATCGTATCTCGCTGCTGGTGAAGAACGGTCTGGGCGGCCTGGTGCTGGTGGTTTGCCTGCTGTACCTTTTCCTCCCGGGCCGGGTGGCGGTCTGGGTGGCGATCGGTATCCCCACGGCCTTCCTCGCTGCGCTGGCGGTGCTGTGGCTGATCGGTGGCTCCATCAACATGATTTCCCTGTTTGCCCTGATCATGGCGCTGGGGGTGATCGTGGACGACGCGATTGTGGTTGGTGAAGACGCCGACGCCCATGCCCGCATGGGGGAGGAAGCCCTTTATGCCTCCGAAGGCGCAGCGAAGCGCATGGTGTGGCCGGTTCTGGCGTCATCGCTCACCACCGTGGCCGCCTTCATGCCGTTGCTGGTGGTCGGCGGTGTCATCGGTAACATTCTTGGTGATATCCCGCTGGTGATGATCTGTGTGCTGATCGCTTCGCTGCTGGAATGTTTCATCGTGCTGCCGGCCCACCTGCGGCACGCCTTCGTTCCCCGCCGCAAAAAACGCGGCCGCCAGAAAGACGTGGAGCCGCCGCAGCCGGGCCCGGTCACCCGGTTTCGCAATCGGTTCGAGCAACGTTTCGATCACTTCCGGGACGGCCGTTTCCGTGCGTTCTCCCGTTTTACCCTCGCCAATCGTGGCGCGACGCTGGCGGCTGCGCTGGCGTTGGCACTGGTCACGGTGGGTTTGCTGGCGGGCGGGCGGCTCGGGTTCAACTTTTTCCCTACGCCGGAGCCGTCGGTGCTGTACGCCAATGCCAGCTTTGTGGCGGGCACCAACCGGAAAACCGTGGACAGGTTTCTGGCCGATATGCAGCGCACGCTCAATGACACCGAGGAGGCCCTGGGCGGTGATCTGATCCTGCATGCAGTCACCACCCATGGCAGCACCCAGGGCGCGGAGGGCTCGTCACGCGCTGGTGACGAGCTGGGGTCCATGATGGTTGAGCTGGTGCCCTCGGACCGGCGGAATGTGCGCAACCCCACCTTTATTACCGAGTGGCGTGAGCGCCTGAATCTGCCGGCCGGGCTGGACTCCCTGAACATCTCCGAGCGTCAGTCCGGGCCGCCCGGTCGTGACATCAATGTGCGGCTCACCGGTGAAAGTGCCCTCGACCTCAAACTGGCGTCGGAATCCCTGGCGGAGTCGGTGCGCAGTCTGCCCGGAGTGCTGGATGTGCAAGACGACATGCCCTGGGGCCGGGAACAACTGGTGTATCAGGTCAGCGCCTATGGCGAGGCGCTGGGGCTGACCACCACGGATCTGGGCCAGCAGTTACGGGCGGCGTACGACGGTCGCATTGCGCAGATCTACCAGGATGGCCGCGACGAAGTGGAGGTGCGGGTGCAACTGCCCCGGGCCCAGCGGGAGAGTATGGCGTCGCTGGCGCGCATGACGGTGCGGGTGCCGGATGGCCGCTTTGTGCCCCTGACCCAGGTGATGAACCTGGACCACCGCCAGGGCTTCGAGGCCCTGCGCCATGCCGACGGCGAGCTGGCGGTGGAGGTCACTGCGTCCCTCAACACCCGCATCAGCACGGCGGATCAGGTGCTCGGCAACCTGGCGGACAACGTGCTTCCCGAGCTGGTGCGGAAATACAACCTGCAATACAGTTTTGAAGGTCGCTCCGCGGATCAGCGGGAAACCATGGCGGACATGAAAACCGGTCTGATGATTGGTCTCGGGCTCATGTACGTGGTGCTGGCCTGGGTGTTTGCCTCCTGGAGCCTGCCATTGATTGTGATGGCGATCATTCCGTTTGCCCTGGTGGGTGCGCTGCTTGGCCACTGGATCATGGGGTTGCAGCTGACCATCCTGTCGTTGTTCGGGCTGTTCGGTCTGTCGGGCATTGTGGTCAATAACGCCATCATCCTGGTGGCGTTCTACGGCGATGCTCGCAAGAAGGGGCTGGGCATCAACGATGCCCTGAACGAAGCCGCAGTTCAGCGGGTGCGCGCGGTCCTGCTGACCTCGCTCACCACCATTGGCGGGTTGTTACCCTTGCTGTTCGAAACCTCCCTGCAGGCGCAGTTCCTGATCCCCATGGCCACCTCCATCGCATTTGGGCTGGGTCTGTCTACGCTGCTGGTGCTGGCAGTGATTCCGGCGCTGTTGTCGTATCTTGAGCAGTTCCGCGAATGGCGCGCGCGTGATCGCGGGGAAGCTGCCGAACCCATCGCTTAAAGAGGCTGAAGCCATGACAGAACCCGTGATCCGGGTGACCCACCTGAGCAAGCGTTTTGCCGGTGCCGGCGATACGGTCACCGTGTTGTCGGAGCTGTCCTTCTCACTGCCGGACGGTGGCTCGCTGGCGCTGACCGGTCGCTCGGGCTCGGGCAAAAGTACCTTGCTGAACCTGCTCTGTGGTCTGGAAACACCGGATCAGGGGGAGGTGCAGGCGTTCGGTGAGACTTTCCCGGCGGCCGGTGGCCGGTCGCCGAAGGCGGCTTCCGAACGGTGGGCGCGGCTGAGACGCCGTGACATTGGCGTGGTGTTTCAGGATGCCAACCTGATGCCGGCGTTGTCTCTGGGGGACAACGTGCGTTTCCGCGCAAGGCTGGCGGGGCAAACGCAAGCCAGCTCTGCACACTGGCTTGCTCAGCTGGGCATTGGTGAACTGGCAGATCGCTACCCGGATCAGGTGTCCGGCGGCCAGCGCCAGCGTGCCGCCCTGGCCATGGTGTTTGCCATGAACCCCGGGCTGATACTGGCGGACGAACCCACCGGCAGCCTGGATCACCATACCGCCGATGCAGTGGCAGACAGCCTGTTCAGCCTGCAGCAAAGTACCGGTTGTGGGTTGATTCTCGCCACCCACGATCCGGCGCTGGCCGCGCGCTGCCAGTACCGGCTGGATCTCGGGCACGACCAGCCCGTGCTCACCGCTTCCAGTGCCGCTCCGAGCCCGTCATGACATTGTTTGTCGCGCTGTTCAGCCATTACCGTCGGCATCCGCTGCAACTGCTGGCGTTGGCGCTGATGATTGTGCTGGCGACCACCTTGTGGACCGGCGTCAGCAACCTGACCGAGCGCGCGCGGGCCAGTCTGGCCCAGAGCGAACGGGCGGTGGCGGGGCAGCAACAGCTGGTGCGGGTTGACGGCCAGGCGGTGTCGGTGCGGGACTTTGCCGTGCTGCGGCGCCAGGGCCTGTGTGTGATGCCCTGGCTGGAAGTGCGGCGGCCGGCCCCGGCCGGGCGGGTCATCGGCGTGGATCCGTTTGCCGGTGGCTGTTTCGGGGACCAGGTGCCCGGCCAGGCTGGTGGCGACGCCCTGATCGGCGAACCTTTCCTCGATATCGGCGACGCGGCAGCGCTGGTGGATCAGGACAACCCTGGCACGCTGTCGCTGCTGGTGCCGGTCACGGTGCTGCCGGCTGAGCTGCCCCCCGGCTATGAGTTGAAAGACTTTTCCCTGGGCCCGGCAACCGGAGAGCTGGGCGAGAGTTTCCTGCTCAATCTGGATGCACTAGGGGTGCTGGTCTTGTTGATTACCGCTCTGCTGGTGCGCAGTGTGTACCAGATGGGCCGGGTGCAGCGCCGGGAGAGTTTTGCCCTGCTGGCGCGTTTCGGGGTACCCCCCGGCCGGGTCCAGCGCCTGTTGCTGATGGAGATGGTGGTGTTGGCGGCGCTCTGCGTGCTGCCGGGAATCTGGCTCGGGCGATGGCTGGCGGCGGTGCTGGGCGGCGGCTTTGGTCAGGCCCTGGAAGGCCTGTTTGACACGCCGCTGTATGCGGTGGAGGGTGGCGGCTTCGCGTTGCCCGCGGTGGTGATGGTCACCATGGTACTGGTGGCCTGCTTTACTGACCAAAGGCTATGGGCAAAGCTGCCCGGTGTGTCCGCTGCCGGGCCGTCGCTCTGGCTTGCGATGCTGTTTCTCGGGGTGGTGATGGTCGGCGTTACCCCTGGCCTGACCTGGCTGTTCACCGGCATCGCCCTGGTGTTTGTGGCCGTGGGCGTATTAACGCCCCGCCTGTTGTCGGCTAGCGCCCAGTGGTGGTCGGATCGGGCCGAGGGGCTGGTGCTGTGGCAGCGTCGGGAACTGGCCGTGTTGTTTCGCCGCCTGGCGCTGCCGGTGGTGGCGCTGCAGTTTGCCGTGGCCATGGTGCTGGCGGTGCAGGCCCTGGTGACCACCTTCGAAGACACGTTCGAGGCCTGGCTGGCGCAACGGCTGGAGGCGGAGTTCTATGTGGAAGTGCCGGACGAGGCCCGGGCCGCAGACGGTGTCCGTTACCTGGAAAGTCGCACGGAGCTGGGCGACTGGCATCTGGTGCAGCGTGGCACTGCCCGGTTAAGCGCGGCGGCCGGGTCCGGCGCGCCGGTGGAGGTGGATCTGTTTGCCATTGCCCCCATCGGGCCCCTGGTCACTGGCTGGACGTTGCAGGCGTCGGTGGCCGATGCCTGGAGCAAGCTGGCGGCCGGTGAGGGGGTGATGGTGAACGAGCAGCTGGCGCGGCGGGAGGGCCTCAAACCCGGTGATTCCCTTGGCCTCACGGTGGGGGGGCAGGCCCGGGAATTCACGATACTGGGCGTCTATGCGGATTACGGTCGGCCCGCCGGCGAGATCCTGGCGGCCGGGCAGCGTCTGCCGCAGGCGTTCCGGCCGCAGTTCGAGAGCCTGTCAATGAACCCGGGAGACGTGACCATGACGGAGATCAAGCAGGGCCTGACGGAGGTCTGGAACGCCGGGAAGCTCACGGTGCGGGACAATCGCAGCATCCAGGCTCTGGCGTCCGGGGTGTTTGATCAGACGTTCCTGCTGACCCGTGCCATTACCGTGCTGACCCTGGTGCTGGCCGGTACGTCGTTGTTGATGATGGGGTGGGTCTTCTTTTCGTCGCGGGCCTGGTACTACCGCCTGTTGTCGGTGTGGGGCCTGTCACGGCGGGAGGTGGCAGCGCAGCTGCGGTGGCTGGCGCTGGTGCTCACCGGCACCGTGGCTCTGGTGGCGTTACCGCTGGGCGTGTGGCTGACCTGGGTGTTGGTGGGCCGGATCAATCCCCTGGCCTTCGGCTGGTCGCTACCCATGGCGGTATATCCGGGATTCTGGTTGGAAATGCTGGTGCTGTGCCTCGCCATTGGCCTGGCCATTGCCACATTGATGCGCCGGCAGCTGCGTGGTGTGGCTGCGGTGCCGGCCATGGCCAATGTGGCAGGTGGGGGTGAGCGATGATGGGATTCCCGGGTTCGCTGCGGCGGGCTGCACTGGTGCTTTGTCTGGCGTTGTCAGCGTGTTCGGAGTCTCCGCCGTCTTCCGGTTTTGCCGGGCTGGGTGAGCAGGCGGATGCGGGCGAGTTTGCCCAGCCTGCACCCGGGGACCGGCTACGTTTTCCGGAAGACTTCGGCCCTCACCCACGCCATCGCATTGAATGGTGGTATCTGACCGCTAACCTCACCACTGATCAGGGTGAACCGCTGGGACTGCAATGGACTCAGTTTCGCCAGGCTCTGGTGGCCCGCGACGCCGATGCACCGGCGCCCGCCGCCAACCGTTGGCCCATGGAGGCGGGCTGGATGGCCCACGCCGCCGTGTCTTTCCGGGAACAGCACGGGTTCGCGGAAAAGCTGGCCCGGGGTGATATCGGGCAGGCCGGCGCCACGGCCGAGCCGTTCAACGTGTGGCTGGATGACTGGCACTTGCAGGCCCTGGAAGAAGGGCAATGGCGCTTGCAGGTCAATGGTGAGGGGTGGTCTTACGATCTGCGGTTAACAGTGCAGCGAGAGCCGGTTGCCCATGGCGACCATGGGTTCAGCGCCAAATCCGCCAGTGGCGAGGGCTCGATGTATTTCAGCCTGGTGAATCTGGCGATTGCCGGTGAGGTAACACTAAACGGAGAGGTTCACCGGGTGTCCGGGCTCGGCTGGTTTGATCGGGAGTGGAGCAGTCAGTTTCTGAAAGCCGGCCAGCAGGGTTGGGACTGGTTTGCACTGCATCTGGACGGTGGCTACAAGCTTATGGCGTTTCGCCTGCGCGAGGACGAAGGCGCGTTTGTATCCGGTAGCTGGATCAACGCCAACGGCGACGTGGAATCGCTGGGCGCTGGTGACCTGTTGCTGGAACCGGCCGGTTGGCAGACATCGCAACATGGCAGAGTGCCGGCGCAGTGGCGGTTGCGCATTCCACCGCATGAGGTGGATCTGCTTATCGAAGCACCCGCAGGTGACTATTGGAACAATGGGCTTTTCCCCTATTGGGAGAGCCCGGTGTCGGTCACCGGTTCCCACGGTGGTGTGGGTTACATGGAACTGACGGGCTACGGCGGCTGAGGGCCGCCGGCAACGCCCACCAAGCCGTGCGCCTCACCTTACCCGGGGCGGCTGAAGGCCTTCAATCAACGCCTGAATGCCCTGGTGCCATTGCTGGCGGAGCTGATGAAAGTAGTCATCGTATTCACCGACCCGGTCTGTAAAGCAGGGCTTAAGCTCGTCGTTGCGGTAGATCGCCACATCAATGGGCATCCCCACCGACAAATTGCTTTTCATGGTTGAGTCGAAGGAGATCAATGCACACTGATAGGCCCGGTCGAGAGAGGATTGGTAGCTCACCACCCGGTCCAGTATCGGTTTACCGTACTTGGATTCGCCAATCTGGAAATACGGCGTTTCTACCGTGGCTTCAATGAAGTTGCCTTCGGGGTAGATGTTGAACAGTCTGGACTCTTCACCGCTTATCTGGCCGCCGAGAATCAGCGAGCAGCTGAAATCCACGTGATTGATCCTGCCATCAGGGTTGTCACGGTGGACCACTTCGCGAATGGTTTTGCCTACAATCTCGGCCGTTTCAAACATCGACGTGGTGGAAAACACATTGGGTTCTTCGGAACCCGCGCGCTTCTCCAGCAGGCTGATCACACTCTGGCTGGTGGCCAGATTGCCAGCAGACAGGATGACCAGTTCCCGCTCGCCCGGCTGCTCGAACACATGCATTTTACGGAAGGTGGAAATCTGGTCAAAGCCCGCGTTGGTGCGGGAATCGGATGCGAACACCAGGCCATCGGCCAGGCGCATCGCCACGCAGTAAGTCATGGGGGCTGCCCTCGGGTCGTCGGAATCCGCCCAGTGTAATCCTTTCTGCGAGGAAAACATGATTTGGCGTGTGTGTTTTCAAAGCTTTTTGTTACTGGCCATCACCGGCCAGGGTCACCCAGGCGCGAGTGTGCAGGTTTTCCATGCCGCCGCCACTGCGGATGCCGCGCACCGGTGCGGCGTCGCGATAATCCAGTCCCGTCGCCAGTTTGATGTGACTCTCTGCCACATTGAGCAGATTGACCACATCAAAGGTGTGCCAGTTGTGACCCAGCCAGGCCTCAGCCCAGGCGTGGGTGGAGAGGTGGTCTTCGCTGAACGTGTGGATGTAGCCACTGACGTAGCGCACGGGCACCCCGATGTGGCGGCAGCAGGAAATGAAGATGTGGGTATGGTCCTGGCACACGCCGGCTTTCTGTTTGAAGGCCTCGGCTGCAGTGTGGGTGACCTTGGTGGCACCGGGCATGAACTCGATGTGCTCCAGAATGCGGTTCATCATCCTCACCAGGCTGCGCTTGTTCGGTGAGAACTGGCTGGCGAACGCCTTGATGGCTTTGTCTGCCTCGGTTAGCGGGGTGTGGCGCAGGAAGACCGCCGGCGGAAACGGGGAATCGTCCCTGGTCAGCGGTTTGCCGGTCAGGTCCACTATGCCTTCGGCGGTGAGGGTGATCTCGGAGACCGCTTTGTCCATGGTCATCACCGTCACCAGGTTACCGAAACCGTCGGTCATCTGGCTGGTTTCGCCGGGGGTGGTGAGATGCCATTCCAGTATTTTCTGCTGCGGTGTGTTGCGGGGTGTCAGGCGCAGGTACTGAATGCCGTTGTGCATGGGCGCATCGTAGGTGTAGGTCGTGTCATGGCGGATGTTCAGTTTCATTGTTACCACCCCATGTAGTCTTTCTGGATCTGGCCGGTGATGCGCTGGATACGTGCCAGAAAATCGGTCAGATACTCGTGAAGCCCGCGTTCCTCGATGTACTCGCGGTCGCCGAAACGGATGTTGGCGTACAGGCTGGTGGCCAGGCGCCGTGCACGGCGCGCCTCGCCGCTCTCGATCTGCTCCAGCAAGTCGGAGATTTCCTGCAGGCAGGCGTGCAGAGAGCGGGGCACGTCCCGCTTGAGGATCAGCAGTTCCGCCACGTTCATCGGTTCGATGTTGTGTCCGTAGGTATTCTGGTAAGCCTCGAAAGCTGCCAGTGAGTGCAGCAGAGCTGTCCATTCAAAGAACGACTGGGTCGGGTGGCCCTCCAGGGATTTGGTGGCCATGCGATGGCGAATATCCAGCACCCGCGCGGTGGTGTCTGCCCGCTCGATAAAGGTGCCCAGGCGCAGGAAATTGAAGGCGTCGTTGCGCAGCAAGGTGCCGTAGGCAGCCCCCCGGAATACGTTTGATCTCTCACGAGTCCAGTCAAATACCCGGCTGGCGCTGGATTCGGTCACGCCCTTCTTGCGTAATTCCTTGAGTTCCATCCATGCCAGGTTGATGCTTTCCCACACGTCTGCCGACAGGTTACCGCGCACGTGCAGGGCATTGTCACGGGCGCTGCCGATGATGCTGAACACACTGGCGGGGTGGCGATCGTCCAGCAGCAGGAAGTCGATCAAGTTCTGGGGGGTGGTCTCCTTGTACAATTCCTGAAACACCGCCTGGGTGCCGGTGACCAGCAAGGGTACCGAGAGCTGCTCTTCGCGATCTTCTGGCACATCGATGAGTGCCATGGTGAGGCTGACATCCAGCAGGCGGGCCTGGGTTTCGGCTCGTTCCAGGTAGCGGGCCATCCAGAACAGACTTGATGCGGCACGGCTCAGCATGGGTCGTCCTCCAGTACCCAGGTGTCTTTGGTGCCACCCCCCTGGGACGAATTTACAATCAGTGAGCCTTCTTTCAGCGCCACTCGGGTAAGCCCCCCCGGTACCATTTGCACCTTTTTGCCAGAGAGCACGAACGGGCGCAGGTCGAGATGCCGGGGCGCCACGCCCTGATCAACGAAGGTGGGGCAGGTAGACAGGCTCAGCGTGGGTTGGGCGATGTAGTTGTCGGGCCGGGCTTTCAATAGCGAACGGAAGTGGCTGAGCTCTTTCTTGCTGGCCATAGGTCCGATGAGCATGCCATAACCGCCGGCCCCCTGAGTTTCCTTGACCACCAGATCCGCGAGATTGTCGAGGATGTAACTGAGATCCTTGGGTTTCCTGCCCTGCCAGGTGGGTACGTTTTTCAGGATTGGCTCTTCGCCCAGATAGAAGCGGATCATGTCCGGGACAAAGGGGTAGATGGCCTTGTCGTCGGCAACGCCGGTGCCCATGGCGTTGGCCAACACCACATTGCCGGTGCGGTAGGCGGCATAGAGCCCCGGTACGCCGAGCATGGAGTCGGGGTTGCCGGCCAACGGGTCGAGGAAGTCGTCGTCGACCCGGCGGTAGATCACATCCACCTGCTGGGGCCCCACGGTGGTTTTCATGTAGACCCGGTTCTGGCGAACGAACAGGTCCGCCCCTTCCACCAGTTCAATACCCATTTGCCGGGCCAGGAACGCGTGTTCGAAGTAGGCGCTGTTGAAGCGGCCCGGGGTGAGTACGACCACTGTGGGGTCGGGTTTCAGGGAGGCGGCGCGCAAGGTTTCACCAAGCAGTGCCGGGTATTGCTCCACCGGCGCAACCGGCGCCTGTGCGAACAGCTCGGGGAACAGGCGCATCATCATGCGGCGATTTTCCAGCATGTAAGACACACCGCTGGGGCACCGCAGGTTGTCTTCCAGCACGTAGAAGTCGCCGTCGCTATGGCGGATCAGGTCAATGCCAGCAATGTGGGAGTACAGATTGCGGGGCAGCTTCAGGTTCTGCATGCCGGGCTGGTATTGGGGATTGGCGAAGACCTGCTCGGCGCTGATCACCCCGGCACGGATAATATCGAAATCGTGGTAAATGTCGAACAGGAACCGGTTCAGCGCCTGAACCCTCTGGCGCAGTCCGGCTTGCAGGCGCTGCCAGTCGCTGGCGGAGATCACCCTCGGGATCAGGTCGAAGGGGATCAACCGGTCAGCACCCTGATCTTCGCCATACACGTTGAAGGTGATGCCCAGGCGCTGAAAGAGGACATCCGCCTCACGGCGCTTTTCGGCCAGCATGGCTTCTTCCGACTGCATGAGCCAGTTTTCCAGTACCCGGCAGCTTGGGCGTACCCGGTTATTCTCGTCGAACAGCTCGTCGTAGATACCCTCGGGCGGGGTTTGAATCAGCATAACCATGAACCTCTCCTGAACACGCCCCTCACCGGATGTGAAGAGTCGATATCCAGCTGTTCCGTTATAAAAGAAACAGCAAAAGGCAGGCCATCCTGGTTGAAAGTGTAAAGTTTCTGGCCGGAAGGCTCGGATTAAGCAAAGGTCAGGGGGAGGGCAGTGTCAATTCCGGGGGAAGGGGAAGGTGAGTTCACAGGGAAAGTGGAGGGTGAAGCGGTGGAGTGCCAGCCGCTGTTTGCGCGGCTGGCACTTACGGTTTATTCCTGTGAGGTAGAGCCAATCTTGTGGATGCTGACATCCGCCCCGTTGAATTCTTCTTCCTCGCTCAGGCGCAGGCCGGAGAGGGCTTTGACGATGCCGTAGACGATCAGGCCGCCCACGAACGCCACCAGTACACCGGCAACAGAGCCGACAATCTGAGACATCAGGCTGACGCCACCAAGACCCCCGAGGGCTTCCTGGCCAAAGATGCCGGCCGCGATAGCGCCCCACACGCCGCACACCCCGTGCAGTGGCCACACACCCAGTACATCGTCCAGGCGTTCGATTTTGGCCTGGGCCCATTCGAACAGGTAAACGAAGATGGCACCGGCAATGCCGCCGGTGATCAGCGCACCAACGGGGTGCATCAAGTCCGAGCCCGCGCACACAGCGACCAGGCCGGCCAGTGGGCCGTTATGGATGAAGCCCGGGTCTTTGCGGCCAGCCAGCATGGCGACCAGCACACCACCGACCATGGCCATCAGACTGTTTACGGCGACCAGGCCGCTGATGCCGTCGAGGGTTTGCGCTGACATCACGTTAAAGCCGAACCAGCCCACGGTCAGAATCCAGGCACCGAGGGCCAGAAACGGAATGTTGGAGGGGGCAAAGGCCACCACCCGGCCATTGCGATAGCGCCCGTTTCGGGCACCCAGCAGCAGAACCGCCGCCAGAGCGATCCAGCCACCCACAGCGTGCACCACAACAGAGCCGGCAAAGTCATGGAAACTTGCACCAAACTGGCTCTCAAGCCAGGCCTGGAAGCCGTAGTTGCCATTCCAGATCATGCCCTCGAAAAACGGGTACACAAACGCCACGATTAACGCCGACGCGATCAGCATCGGGTAGAACTTTGCCCGCTCGGCAATGCCGCCGGACACAATGGCGGGGATGGCGGCGGCAAAGGTCATCAGGAAGAAGAATTTGACCAGATCGTAGCCGTTGGCGGCGGTCAGTTCAGCGGCGCCGGCCATGAAGTGGCTGCCGTAGGCAATGTAGTAACCGACAAAGAAATAGGCCACGGCGGACACGCCGAAGTCGGTCATGATCTTCACCAGGGCGTTTACCTGGTTCTTGTGGCGCACCGTGCCCACTTCCAGAAAGGCGAAGCCGGCGTGCATGGCCAGTACCATGATGGCACCGATCAGAATGAACAGCGTGTTGGAGCTGTCGGTCAGGGTTTGTACTGCACTCGTGATGTCCACGGGTTTTGCTCCTGATAGATGAATTGGCTGCCGTTTGTCGGGCAACGTGTGCATGAATGGAGTGCACAGCAAGCAAGAGGTGTTCCAAAACAATGCATTTTGAGGGCGGAGGGGTGGTTGCGGGATAAAGTGCCATCGTTAAGCGCACATTATCCGATGAAAGCGCACTACGAAGGTGCGCTTAAGGCGTAATCGCACCAAAATGGATTGGCTTGGTTACCAGTTCAAGGTCTCGGGTGAGGTGCTGTCGGACTCGATGTCGAGGGCGGTGTCAGGGCCTGCGGATTCCGAGCGGATGAGCTCCCTCAGGCGAATTTCCTGCTCCTGCATGGGCTCGGAGAGATCGATGATGATTTCGACCCGACGGTTGCTGGCGCGGTTGTCTGCGGAGGTGTTCGGCACCCTGGGTTCTGTATCGGCCAGGCCGGTTACGGCGATCCGCGCCGGCTCAACATAATTCTGTGCCAGCAGCACGTTGGCAACGGCCGCGGCTCTGGCCGCTGAGAGGTCCCAGTTGCTGTAAAAACGCTCCGTGCGAATGGGAACGTCATCGGTGTGACCCTCAATGGTCAGTTTGCCGGGAATATCCGCGAGGATCTTTGCCATGTCCAGCAGCAGCCCCTCAAACTCCCAGGTCAACTGAGCAGAACCGGATGGAAACGAGCCTTTTTCCTCCACGCGAATGACAATACGGCGCTGGTCCTGGCTGACATTGATGCGGCCATCGATGATGGCAGGTTCCAACACTTGCAGAATCCGGTCTACGGTCTCCTTCATCCGGTCTTCAATCGCCGCCTCCACCGCCTGGTCCGTCGGGCTTGTCAGGGTCTGGAGTTCCGGCTTCTGATCGGTTGTGATCTGTTTGACCTCGTCAAGCACCGTCGGCTCTGGCGGAGCGGGGGAAAACCGGTCGAAAATGGGACTCGTGCCCTGAGGGATTTCCAGCGCGGGTACCTCCCGCTGCACACCGAACGCCTTGGAAAGCTCACCGGCGATCTGCTTGAATTTCTGGGCATCAATCTCGGAAAAAGAGAGTAGCAGCACAAAGAAGCACATAAGCAGGGACATCAGATCGGCAAAGGTGACAACCCAGGCCGGAATTCCCGGCTTCTCCTCCTCTGGCAGTTCATCCATGGTCAGGCACCCTCGGATTCGGCGGCTCTTTCGCGTTCTTTGGGTGGCAGGTAGCTGGACAGCATCTGCTCAATAATCCGGGGGTTGGTGCCTTCCTGAATGGCAACCAGGGCGTCCGTATAGAGCGATTGCAGCCGAGCCTCCTCGGTCATGCGCAGTGACAGCTTGTCTGCAATGGGTGTGGCGATCATCGTCGCAATCATGGCGCCGTATAATGTGGTCAGCAGCGCGACAGCCATGGCAGGACCGATGGACTTGGGGTCTTCCATATTCGACAGCATCTGAACCAGACCGATCAGCGTACCGATCATGCCCATGGCGGGCGCAACGTCCGCCATGGCGGTAAATACCTTGGCGCCTGACCGGTTATGGTCCAGCGTCATCAGGCGTTCCTTGTTGAGAATCTGCTTGATAGTGGCACCATCACGACCGTCCACCAGCATCTGGATGCCCTGGCTCAGAAACGGGCTGCTTGTCTCGCGCCCTTCAAGGCCGAGCACGCCCTCCTTCCGGGCGACATTACTGATCTCTACCAGCTCTTCAATGCTCGATTGGGTTGCGGGCAGCCTGAACTTGAATGCTCTTGCGGCGGCTCGGAAAGCGCCGAAAAACTGGACAAAGCTGAATTTGGCCAGAACCACCAACAGGGTGCCTCCGACAACGATGAGCAGAGACGCCGGGTTGATGAATACGGTGGGCGATACACCCACAATCACTGCCGTGGCGATCAGCAGCAACGCACCAACAAGACCGATAAGAGTGGCGAAATCCACAGTGACTCCAGAGCGGTTGGAAGAGGGCAAGGCCGAGGCAAGGGGCTGAGATTACTCCCCGGCCAGAACTTAATCAATTCGTCGGATGCGAATCTGTGACCTCTCGCTGTTGCTCCTTCCAGGCGGCGTAGCGGAACAGATCTGTTTCAACGAGTTTCAGGCACAAAGCAACCACACCAGCGTCATCAAGGAAGCCTATGCCGATGAGCAGGTCAGGGATGAGGTCCAACGGATTCAGAACATACACCAGCGCCCCGGCGATCGCCGCAATGCTTTTCCAGGGCACGTCTCGATAGCTGCCGTTCCAGTAATCCCGGATCATGTCAAACATCAGCTTGATGTCTGACTTGAAACGGTTGAGCTTGCCGCTGCCTTTTACCTTGTCTTCGATGGCGCGTTGTTTGGCCAGCAGCGCTTCAAGATTCTCGGGGCGAATCTTTTTGGCTTCGGCGGTCAGCTGACCCTCCGCTTTTCTTTCATTGAAGACTGCCATGATTTCGAGTCCCTGCTGGTTGAGTGTTGATATCCGTTTGACTAATTAAGGTTATCGTACAATACTCACTTTACCAACGCGGGTACTGTATTTGCCGGTTGGGTTGAAGTGTCTTTTGGCTGTAAACCTTAAGCTTCCGTCAAGCTATTAACCGCTGCCTGCAGAGGCAGCGGTTTTTTTGAAAATACAGAATAAACCCGCCCATACTACAAAAAGATGTTGTGCATATACCGGTAAACAGCGCCGCGTACCCGATACCCTCGCTGTAGATGCTAGCAAGGGCGCAATCAAGCCGCAAAGTGGCGTTGAGCAGCTCGAGGCAGTCAGCCAAAGGTCCAAAAATAACGATCGTCCTAACGATGGGGACACCGCATGCCGGATACTGTGATCACCGCAAACATTGATCGTCACCTCAGAGTACGCAAATCAGACTCATCCGGTGAACTCGACGCGGTCAAAGATGGAATCTTCGACGCAAGGGGCGCCACTTTTCCGGATTTGCAGGGCGTTGAGACCATTGCCAGCGAATTGGCGACGGCGGAATTCCAGAAACTGGCGTCCATGCTTGCGCACATCGTTCTTAATGGGCAGCGAATTCTTGTCGTCGGCAAAGCGTCATCCGAAGTGATTCTGAGTGCCGCCTGCTTTCAGCGTGGCATTCAGTTGCTCGTGCAGGCAATGGGGCGCACCAGAGACGTGGTGACGACCTCCCGGGGCGATCTCGGGGCCTGGCGGTCAGGCGCTGAGGTCAATGTGGTGTTGGGCTCACTTGAGTCGCAGGCTGAGTCCCTGATCCGCAATCACACCGGCCAGCAGGCACCGGATCTGGTCTTGTTACTGAACCCGGCCGGAAGCGTATCCAGTCGTATCGGGGACATGTTTGACGCTGCCGGTGACAACGTCCCAATTGCGGGTGTTTCGACGCTGGCTGGCTGTATCGATGATGCCTCGGACCAGCTCAACGTTTCGCCTGTATCCGGGGGCGACTCTCACAAGCGGTACACTCTGTGCTGTGTTCTTCATTTTCTGCTGTTGAGAGTGCGTGACGAGGTTTCTCAATCCATCGCGTCCCATCCCCGTAATCAGGCCCTGGTAGCGCAACTGCAATCCTCCGGACTGGAGACCAACGTGGCCCTGGCCGGGTTGTCGGTGATTATGGACGATATGCCCATGACTGCGCCGATGCGACTGATGGTCCGATCCGGTCTTGAACAGATCAACCGTGGATGGTCCCTTCCTGCCAGAACTGCGCATTCCCGGGGATTGCTGAGTTACGGTCTGAGGTCGCTGCTGACCGAGAGCGGCGCCGCTTATCCCTTTACGTCTCGAGAGATCGCCCTCTGCCTGGCGCCGTTTTTCCAGGTGATGGCTCTGGCAGGAGACACTCGGACCCTGATCGAATGCTTGCTGACCAATGATCGTAAAGTGGCAAACGACAAAAGCGCGAAAGCCGCGCTGCTCGCCTCAAAAGCCGATTTCCCCAGCTTTCGCGGAAGCAGTGACGCAATGCCTGCGCTGACTGAGCCGGACGAAGACTGGGGCGATGCCTGCGATATCCTGTACAGCCTGAGAACCGAGAGAAATGATTCTCTGTCGGAGGCGCTGTTGCCTGTGGTTGCAGGCCAAAACTGCAGCCAACTGGGCGGGGTCTATTTGCTGGTGTCGTCGAAAACCGAAGACGCGGACCGGGTTCATTGCTATCTGAGGTCCAGAAACATTCATCTTGCCGATGCGTTGGTCGCCCTGTCGTTCGCATCCGGCTTGATGAAGCGCAATCCTGAGTGGGAGGCCGACACGCTGTATGCCTCGCTCGAGCTGGATGAGGCCGGGCTTGCCGAGTTCGAAGCATCGATCCGGGACTACCTTGGAAAGGTGTCCCGCGAACATACCGGCCTCGGTGAGTTGGGCGAGAGTGATGGCCCTTTGGGCAGAAAGCAGCGAGTGTTTGCCCTGGCGCACTGGATAGAGAAGCAGCCGTGGGGCAAGGGTTTCCCCGAACCTGTCTTCGCGCAGGACTTCCGGGTGATCAAAGTTCTTACCCATATGGATTCCCATCAGTATATTCTGGTGGATGACATGTCCAGCGACATTCACTGTGGCGAAGGCTTTACCCTGTTATGGCGCGATAGTGTGAGCGGCAATGTGCCCACGATCCGGCAGGACCAGGAAATTCGTGTTCGTTACAGATTGCTGGTGGACCGGAACAAAAATGCCAATGATATTTTCGGTTTGGTGGATACGTTGAGAGAAGTAGGCGACCAATAAAATGGCGAATCTGGGGCTGCCCGTAAACTGGCTGGCGCTGTTAATGCTGGCGCTTATCCTGATACTCGCGGTGGTGGCACTATGGGCGATTTTTTCGAAAGCATCCGTTGCCGAGTCCCAGTCGATATCCATTCTGGAGCGGAATCGCCAGCTCTCGCGCCAGATTCAGGTAGCCAATCTTGATCTGGTGCAGATATTCAATGCGGTTCATGTGCCCTTGTTCGTGGTGCAGAAAACGCCGTTTTCCGTCCGATCTCTCAACAGTGCCTGTGTGGAATTCCTGGGGGAGAACTCGGAGGGGGCGGCGCAGAAAAAGCTCGAGCGACTTCTGGCCCGGGACGATCAAACGTCCGAAGAGCTGGTCAATCTGAGGCGCTTGCTGCGTGAGGGTGTGTCGTCATCCATTGATGTTGAAGATTTTATGCTGGCGCATTCCCGGCAAAGCGGTGATGCCTCATCATTGGCGGTAACCGTCAGCCTGAAGCCGGTCCGCAGTACCTTTGGTCAGGGCTACATTATTTCCCTGGATGACAAGACAGGAAGTGGTGATCAGGAAAAGTTACTTCGTGAATACTACCAGTTGGTGGATTTCGCCCTGACGGAGCAGAAGCTTCCCGAGGCTTTGCATGCGGTCACTCAGCTCTGTCAGAGCGTTACCGCGACTGACGCGTCCATCGCGATCAGCATCTTTGATGATGAGACGGATTGTCTGCATTACGTCGTCGAACCGGAGAAGGTGAGCGAGTCGACCCTGAGCACAATCAACCGCGCCAAGATCGTGTTCGGAAACGGCATTCACGCCACGGCTGCCGTGCTTAAAAAGGAAGTGTTCTCGGATTTCCAGGGGCCTGAAAACATGGCAACGGATGAGATGCTGAGTGCGCTGAAGTCCAGTGGTGTCACTCGCTGGACCGCTCTTCCCATCCTGGGTATCAACGACGAACTCCTCGGTACATTGGATTTCTTTCATTTCGATCATGACACAGATGCGCGGATCGATTTTGAAAAGCTGGCCACCCCTTTTCACCTGGCGAGTGCCACCATTGAGCGGCACCAGTCTCTACAGGCGCTTCGAGAGAACGCCCGGTTCGAGGGGTTTTTGCGGTTCTTCAATCAGCAGTTAATGACCACGCCCCATCAGTCGGATGACAGCACATTTGTTGATGCCGTCAGTAAAATCATCTCGTTCATGCAAATCCCTGCCGCCAGTCTTCGTTGCTGGATGCTGAACGAAAAAGAAGATGTCTACCGTCCCGTGGGCAGTGCTGCCGAGGGACCCGTTATTGTCTGTCCAATGCTGGAAGGTGAGAAGGTCAGGCGCTGGTTGGCAAGCGATGAGTTGCTTGTTCATAAGTCAGAATTCGAAGCATCGCTGGAAGCCGAGTACCAGTGTCTGCATCTGAGTACTGATCACAGAATGGCCCGCCTGATGGAGCTGCACAAAGACAGCGATCAGACACAGCAGAGCCTGACCCAGCAATTTCTGGTGTTCCCATTGTCCGCAGACCGGACCCTCGAGGGATTTCTTGTTTTCAACCCCCGGGAGTACCGTTTGGATAGAAAGCTGAACCTGCTGTCCACGATCGCCCCGATCCTGGCGAGTGCGTTGGGCCGGCACAGGCTGATCGAAAGTCTCATGCACAAAGCCCTGCACGACCGTCTGACCGGGCTGTTCAACCGCAATAAAATCGAAGAAGCTCTACAGCATGAGCTGGAGCGCAGCCAGCGCTATGACAACCCGCTGTCACTGATTCTTTTCGATATAGACCATTTCAAGCTGATCAACGACAACTTTGGCCATGATGTGGGGGACCGGGTATTAACCGACATGTCGGAACTGGTGCGGCAGAAACTGCGGGCCGCAGACCTGATTGGTCGTTGGGGGGGCGAGGAATTCATCATCATTCTGACGGAAACCCCGCTCGATAAGGCGATTGGTGTTGCCAACACCATTCGTCGGGACGTGGGTGCTTACAATTTCGGCCTGGGTGAGTCGATCACCGTCAGTATGGGGGTCGCGGAGCATGCCTCGGGCGATACCAGAGATTCGTTGATCAAGCGAGCAGATCTGGCGCTGTACGAAGCCAAAAACAGTGGCAGAAACAACGTGGTGCCCAGTGTCAATCGCGCATTTCGGGACTGACGAACGATACGCGTGTGGAGGGTGGGATGACCATAACCTCGTCCTGAAGAATGGCGTCCAGGTTGAAAACGGTCACGAATTTTGAAATGCCGAATTTGGTGACTGCATCGAACGCGATGGCATTCAGCCTGGAATAAGGCTCCTCCTTGATAAGTCTGTCGAGCAGGTGCATGTTCGCAGAGGGCTTGCGTGGGAACGATTCTCTCTCAAGGCATTCTTCATCCAGCCATCGATTCCAGTGCTGGTTAATGTCGTCGAGAATCTCTTTGTTGGCCCTGGTGGGCAGGTTAAGAAAGCGGCAGCGGTCAAAACCTTCGAGGGTTTGCTTGTTGGCGTCCCAGTCGCCAATGTCAATTTTCACATCTGCGAAGCACACGCCGACATTCTCACTGGCGCTCCTGCGGATAGCGGCGCCGATCAGGCTGCCGGGCCCTTTGTGGCCGTAGAGCAGAGTGATGCCCGACTTCGGCAATACCAGGTCCGGTTTCTGAAAATAGTCCGGTTGGCTGATTACGATATCCGAGGGTTGAGACTCACCCTCGAAAAAGAAAAACGTTTTCGCCCCGATTACTGACACAGACCATACCTTCTTGAAACTGAATGTACTTCACAGATGCTCTTTTATGTCAACGTCGGAGAGCGCTCCGCCATCGGGCGAAGAGGCCAATATTACCATCGAAACCGGGTGGGGAAAACGTGTAAAATTCCTGTCAGTTAAAACTGCTCTCAGAGATTATAAACATGTCTGTGTCACACAAAAATGAGCTGATCCATCCCAGTAAACCGATCTGCGGCGAAAATTTGCAGTATCTGAAAGTTATGCTTGAGAGTGTACTGGGTGGGGACGAAGTCCGGGATCTGGACCTCGCCATGCTGATGAACGTGCCGGTGAATCGCCTCAGTCAGCTCAAGCGTGCGAAGTCGTCGATCGATGTGCTGGGAAACGTGAGCGCAGACACGGATGTCAGTGACGACGACGATCAAACCGCAAGTGAACTGCCGAGCCTGCGGCCAAGTCAGGCTATTCTGATACGGCTGTTGCTGAAGTACCCTCATTACGGACAGCTGATGCTGCGTCCGTCCAATCCGGAAGTGTTCAGTCTGCTTGCACGGTATATTCCTTTCGAGGAAGCAGGGGTGGACGGCAGTGATGTGATGCCCAAGAAGAGTGGTTTTGCGCCATTGTTCGGGCGGTCCTACATTTCTTCATACAAAATGCTGGCAGAAGACGGGGCGGGCTCTGCCAACAGCAGTTTGCCGGTAACCCGACTGCAAATGCTGGTGGCAGGCAAGTTTGGCGAACTGTTTCTGACGTTGCTGCTTCGGTACGCAGAGGCGGCCGGGGTAGATGTTCAGCCAGACATCCGCAAAATAGAATCGAACGGTTGGGCCGCCTTGCGGGAGCAGGATTCGTTGGCCGCCTGGATGCCGGATGAGACCTATCAGGTGTTCTCCGCAGAGCTGCACGCACAGTGGGGCGACTGGTTCCAGAGCCACTACCTTCGCGTGCTGGAGGATGAAGCGGTCTCCAGGGACCTGGACCCCGAAAAAGCGTTGCGTAAAGGTAACTGGACGAACAATGAGCCAGTTTCCGATGCCGCATTCAGGGCGTATTCCCGCAGAACCCAGCCCATTCTGGGCAATAACGAAAGCCTGTTTTCGCTGTTTCGGGAAAGTTTTGAGCTGACCAGTGCCGAGGCATACTGGACCCTTGGCATCCAGGTAAAAGCGTTCTATCGCTTCCGTCAGCGCGCGAATCAGCGAATTTCCGCACCCACTTCCATCTTGATCCGCTACCTCTTCCGATACCCGGAAGACATTGCAATATTCGTTCGTAGCCCGGAGAAGGGCAGCGACATCCTGGCGCGCATCCAGCGCGAAGATCCGGGCTTCCGGCTCAGTCAGTTGGGCCCGTTGTTCGGCGCGTCACGAGTCATGAGCTACGGCTTTGCCAACGACGATTTGCCCTGCCCGTTTTTTGCGCGGCGCCTGGCCAGTATTTTTCGCCAGCGGTCTGACATGGGTGAGCCCATTTATCAACGTATGCGCGCATGTGTCGAAGATGAGTTGTCCGCTCGCGGCCTGGACCCCATCAAGTTCTGGCGAGACGGCCGCTGGCACAAATAGCCCAACCGGTACTTTCGGCCAATGGAAGCGGTAATGATAATCATGCAACATCGCGAAATATAACGTTTAGGCCTGATCTGCATGGTTTTCACGAAAGTTGACATTTTGCTGCGTTATGCCGCTTGTTGGGACAGGAGTGTAGGGGGTATGTTGCTGAGTGAGAGCTAGATCACATAAAAAGACAATAATAGTTATCGAATAATGCCATAAAAATTACACACTTTTACAAGCAACCGATGCTAAGATCAAGTGAGAGTAAGGCTCTGGAGGGTTTCAGGGTCGGGCAGTCGGAACAACAATTAAACGGAAGGCATACCATGAGCTTGCATACCATACGACAAAGATTCGGTTCTATCGCTAGCCCCAATCGGCAGAAGGGCGCTTCCGCACTCGAGTATCTTGTGCTGGCAGCGGCCATCATCATTGTCATTGGCGCACTTGCGGCCAGTGATAGTGGTCTCGGGACCATTGTTTCGGGCGCGTTTGAAGGTATCTTCACCGATGCGGCTGACACCTCTGGTGGCACCCCGTAACGAGCAGGCGCTGGCTTGAGCTTTCCCTGGCCCGGCAGTTGCAGACGAGGCCGGAACGGGCGTTGCACAGCGGATGACTGGGCGAAGATCATGGTGTCATATCCAAACGTAAACACGATCGGTCGCAGCAGGGGCGCTGTCGCGCTGGAATTCCTGCTGGTCTTTCCTCTGATCGTGGCCATGGTCTACGGCTCAGCGGCCTACGGTGTGGTGTTCTTCCAGAAGTTTCAGCTTCAGAAGGCTGTGGATCGTGCGGCCTCGTCGGTGATGTCGCTCGACCGCAGTCAGTTCGGAGAAAACGCCGGGCAACAGGCGGTTACCCGGGCGTCCGAGGCGCTGGAATTCCTGATGTCCGATTTGCCGGCTTCACTGGTGTCTCGCTCCGGCGAGCGAGGCTGCAGCGTAGAGGGCGCGGGTGGCGTCTCGCTCGTCCAGTGCCGGGTGGTGGCAAACGGGCAAGAGTCCCCGTTCGTGCCACAGCTGCAATTCGGATTCCTGGGAGAGTTTCCACCGTTACCGGATACCATCGAGGTCCGGTCTGCGGTGGCATTCTGATTTTGCGCGGCTTTGCTCAAGGATGAGGTGTTTATGTCAGACAGCCCGAAACCATACCTTTGTAAGTACGGGATGAAGCCACTATGAAGTCTCGTTTTGTTTATTTTATCCCTTCTCTTCTCATGGCTGCGCTGGCCATTGCCCTGGCCTTGTTCGGGTTGATGAAGTACGACGCCGCCGAAGAGGCGCAGAAAGCGCTGTCTACCGGGTCGGAATCCGGAACCACCGCGCCCGAGGCCGAGCAGGCACCGGTTTACCGTTATGTGGTGGCCGTTCAGCCAATCGAGGCGGGCGACACCCTGTCTGCCGAGAGCTTTATTGAAATCGAAACTGCCTCACCCATCGAGGGCGCCATCGCTGTTGCCGATGTGCCTTACGATCTCACCATCGAGACTGCTCTGGAACGCGGTGAACTGTTAACCGCTCAGACCCTCGAAAAGCAAAGTCTGATCCGCCAGATCGTACCGGACGGCCATACCGCCATCGCTCTTGAAATGAGCGGTGTGGCCAGTATCGGCGGCTTGTTGAAGCCAGGCGACTTCGTCGATGTGGTCGCCTCGTTCAAGGGCCGCGCAGAGGGCGAGTCGTCGTCGAAAACGTTGCTGAAATCCATCGAAGTGCTGGCGGTGCAGGGCGAAACCACGGTGGGATCTGCCTCTTCCGATGACGAGCGCCGGCGCAACAGCACGATGGTGCTGGCGGTGCCCGAAGAGGAGGTCAGAGCGCTGGTGCTGGCCTCGAGAGAGGCGCAGCTGAATTTCACGGCCGTGAAGCGATCGCCCGTGGTGATTGCAGACCCCGAGGCTGAAAAACCGGAAGCGGCCGAGGAAGAAACAGCCATTTTCCTGTCTGACCTGATGCCGGAAGCGCCGCGGGCGCCCCAGAGAAGCGCAACTGTTGAGCGCCCGCCTGAAGATCCGGGGCGCAAGGTGCAGGTGTTTGAAGGCTCCGAAGCAAGGAATGTTTATGTCCAGTAAGCGAGGAATGCACCGGTTGATCACAACCGCAAGCCAGGTTCTGGTGTTGCTGTTTCTTGTTGGTAGCGTTGCGGCCCAGCAGCAGGAGGCCGTGCTGGAAATGGGGCCCGGCGAGCAGCGCGCCCTGAATTTCCCGAGTGAGCTGAGCAAAGTGGCCACGTCCAATCCGGATATTGTCAGGATCACCGCCTCGGGCGATTCAGAAGTTCTGGTCACCGCCCAGGGCAGTGGCACCGCAACGCTCAGTATCTGGCTGGAAGGCGATGACGAGCCGCGGGTGTCCAGCGTGGTTGTCAGTGCCACCCGTGGTGCGAAATCACCGCTTGCCATGCAGGTACAGACCGACATACGCATTGTGGAAGTCAATCGCAGTGAGCTGAACACGCTGGGGCTCTACTACGCCAAGCTGTTCAACGGTGGCAACAGCAGTTTTGGGATTGCGCCTCCCGGTGGCGGTGGATTCCGCGGTTTCGGGTCGCCTTCAAGCGCGGCTGCCGGCATTTCCAGTGAAGGCTTCAACCTGTTCAGGTTTGGCAGCAGCTCGCTCAGCATCATTAATGCGCTTGAGTCCGGCGGGTTCGCCTATACTCTGGCGGAGCCGTCACTGGTCAGCCTGAGTGGGCAAAGCGCCACATTCCTGTCAGGTGGGGAATTTCCGATTCCGACCCAGTCGAATAACAATGGCACGCAAATCGAATTCAAGGAATTCGGCGTGAGCCTGTCGTTAACCCCCACCGTCGTTGCAGATGACCAGATCATTCTCAAGGTGGCTCCGGAAGTCAGCGAGCTGGACTTTACCGCGGGTGTTGCCACATCCGGCGTTGCGGTGCCCGGCCTGAGGATTCGCCGCACCGAGACAACCGTCTCCATGGCGCCCGGCGAAACGTTCATCATCAGCGGGCTGGTCAGCCGATCCACACTGAACAACAGTGATCGTCTGCCCGGGCTTGGCAACATTCCCATTCTCGGCGCGCTGTTCCGCTCCGACCGGGTATCCACCGAGGAAAAGGAGCTGATCATGGTGGTCACGCCCCGAATCGTCAGCCCTCAGAAAAAAATGCCCGATTCCGTCAAACGTTTCGGTATGGAATACGAGAGCAGCAGCACGGACTGGCCGGACATGTTCATGGGAACACGAAAAGCTGGTGAGCCCATTGAACATGGACTGAGTTGGTAGGGAGTACCATACATGAACGAATCCCTTGTCTGTGTAGCTGACGACATTGGTGTCAGGGTCTGGCTGGAACGTTCCCTCGACAGCGAATGGACCGTTGAATCCGTCAGCTCCTCGGATCTTTCACGGGTAAGCCGCCTGGTCAAGGCGATGGGTGCGCCCGTGGTATTGGTCGCCGTTGAGGAAGACAATCCGGAGCGGGCTATCAAGACTTTTGCCGCCATCCGCAAGGTGTGCGAATCGGCCGAGCTAATCGCCATTGCCAAGCGCATCTCCCAGGATATGTTGCTCAAAATCATGCGCGCTGGCGCCAGGGATTGCCTGATTACCGGTGTCGATACGGAGTCAGCCCCGGAGCGCATACGCCGGATAATTGAAGCGGCCAATAAAAAGCCAACCCCGGCAGAGGGTGGGCGGTCGCGCCGCAACATCACCCTGGTCACCTCGGTGAGCGCTGTCGCCGATACCCGCTTTTTCTGTCAGAACTTTGTCAGTGAAATCAATCGTGCACTGCCAGACAAGCAGGTTCTGGCAATCGACTCCCTGTCTCGCGGTGAGAGAACCTTTTATTTCGATAACCTGAATCGCCTGACCCTTGATGAAATGGTTACGCGGCAAGACTCGATTGACCGATCCTTTGTTGAAGCCGCCCTTGGAGAGTACTCGAAAGGGTTGCGCCTGCTCTCGGGCGGTCTCGACCGCGGCGAGCTGGGCGGCGACGCGGGCGCCGATCTGTTCATCACCCTCACCCAGCTCGGCGAACTGTTTGATGAAGTGATTGTGCGCGTCGATCACGATCTGGCCGAGATGTGGTTGTCAGCCATTGGCGCGAACGTCAGTCGCCTGTATGTGGTTATGCACCCGGTGGTGGATCAGGTTCAGGAAGCCGAGGCGTTTTTTGAGAAAGTGGATGAATGGTTGCCCGCAGAGTGTCGCAAATGCCTGATCGTTGACGGTTACGAGCGGCGGGCGAAGTTGTCTATCGACGACATCGAAAAGACCGCGGGTGTGGATTGCGACCTGGTGCTGCCGATGGAGTGGCGCCACCGCCTCGACTCGATCAATGCCGGCGTGCCTCTTGGCATGCTGCCCAGCCGCTCCGGATACCACAAAAAACTGAGTGGCTACGTTCGTTCAACGTTCACGTCAAAGTCACCCTCAAGACACCGTTTTGGTTTTTTGGGCCGGAAGTAACACCCAGGGGTAAAGCGTGGCGACTCGAATCGACGAAGACTACCAGCAACTCAAGAAGAGCGTTCATATCTACCTGATTGAACGGCTCGACGAGGAAGGGGTGGAAGTCGAAAAAGCGACCCGCGAGTCGCTCCAGGCGTTCGTGCAAACGGCCGTGGGCCAGTACATTGCCAACCACCGGATTCCGCTGGCCACGCCGGATCAGACCATGCTGGCTCGGGAAACCCTCGACGAAATTGTCGGTTTCGGTCCGCTTGAGCCCCTGCTTGCGGATGATCAGATCAACGACATCCTGGTGAACGGCGCCCATGTGGTGTTCATTGAAGTCGCCGGCGTGCTGCAGAAAGTACAGACCCGTTTCATCGACGACGAGCACGTTGTCAGGATCATTCGCAGGATCCTGGCACCGCTTGGACGCCGTATCGACGAGAGCAGCCCGATGGTGGATGCCCGGTTGCCGGACGGTTCCCGTGTCAACGCCATCGTGCCCCCGATTGCCCTCGACGGACCTTCCCTCAGTATCCGGAAATTCAGCAACAAGCACCTGTCTGCCACGGATCTTGTCAACAGCGGAGCAATGACCTCCGAATGCCTGGATCTGCTGGTTTCGGTGGTTGAGGGCCGTCGCAATCTGTTGGTCAGTGGAGGCACCGGTACCGGTAAGACCACCATTCTTAACATGCTGAGCCAGTACATACCCAAAGATGAGCGCGTGGTGACCATTGAGGACTCCGCCGAGCTGCAGCTGAACCACCCACACATCGTTCGCCTTGAAACCCGCCCGGCCAACACCGAAGGTTCGGGCAAGGTGACCGCGCGGGATCTGATTGTAAACGCATTGCGGATGCGCCCGGACCGGGTCATCGTGGGTGAGGTGCGCTCCGGTGAAATCATAGAATTGCTGCAGGCGATGAACACCGGGCACGAGGGCTCCATGAGCACCATCCACTCCAACTCGGCAAAAGATGCGTTGGTGCGGATCGAAACCCTGCTCGCGGTCAATGGGTACGATGCCGGTGAGCGGGCCATCGGACGGCTGATCGGCTCGTCACTGGATATCATCGTTCAGCTCAGCCGCTTGCCCAACGGCCGCCGTCTGATCAGCGAAGTGGTTGCGCTGAAACCCACCATGTCTGACCCGTATCGGATGGAGTCACTGTACCGCTCGCCGGATCTTGACTTCTCGCCCCCCGCCGAGGAGCCCGTATGAGTGTTCAGCTGATTCTGTTGCTGTCGATGATAGTAGGCTTCTTCGCATTGATCCTGGTGGTGCTCCAGGGGCTTTGGAGCCAGGCCAGTGCCTCCCGGACGATGACGGGACGAGTGCGGCGCCGGTTGCGGTCTGATGTGTCCGATCAACGCGGAGACGATGAAAAAGTTGACATGGGCCCGCTGGAGAAAACGCTGATCAGAGCGGGTTTTACCATGTCTCCCGGCAAAGCCATCAGTCTGGTGATTCTGGCTCTTGCCCTGGTGGTGGCCGTGGCCATTGGCCGGGGTGTGATTGAGGGACTGATCGGTCTGTTTTTCGTGGTTTCCGCAGGCTTTACCTGGTGGCGCGTGAAATTCGAGAAACTCCGTCGCCAGATACTGGAAGAAATGCCGGTTATTCTGGACTCTTTACTGCGCTCGATCACCGCCGGACGGTCGACCGAGCAGGGTTTGCTGGCGGCGTTCGGAGACGCCTCGCCGGTGTTCGAACCGCTGTTGTTCCGGCTGCGCGGTGCCATAAAGCAGGGGCGCGACTACACCTCCCTGTTCGAGGGGTTTTCCACCATGTACCGGGTGCCTGCGTTGTCCCAGCTGGCCATTGCGCTGCGGACCACCAGCCGGTTCGGTTCTTCCATCAGGCCGGTGCTGCAGGAGGTGACCAAGGCCATACGCTCCCAGCAGGAACTGCGGCGGGAGTTCATGGCGGCAACGGCGGAAACCCGCTTCACCGCGGTGGTGTTCGCCGTGTTACCGCCCGGGCTGGCGGCGTACATGGTCATACTCAATGAAGAATTTTCTGCGGTGTTGCTCAACACGGACACCGGGCACACGTTGCTGATGATTGCCGGCTTCCTGCAGGTGCTGGGCAGCCTGCTGATCTGGAACCTGATCCGGGGGGTGGGCCGTGGTTGAGATGGTTTTTGCGGCCGCGCTGATCCTGGGGCTGTTGTCGCTGATTGTTGGCATTCTTGGCGCGCCGTCCTGGTCATTGGGCGCCCGCATCAACGCCCGACTGACACGCCAGCGCCTGGCGGCGGATGACCCTGATGGCGATTCTGCCCTGGCGGATCTGGTGTTCTGGCTGGTCAATCGGCCGCTGTTTGCCGGAGACTACAAAGAGCTGGAGCCGGCCCTGGAAACCGCCGGGCGAAGCCCTTACCGCTCACGGCAGTATTATCTCATCGCTTGCTGGGTGTTTCCCGCCTGCGTCACCGTGGCTGCATTTATCTTTTTCAGTGTGGTAGCGGCGGTGATCACAACGCTTGTTGCCTTTTATTTGCCGCGCCGGGCCATTCGAACCTCTGGCGCCCTGTCCGAGAAACAGCAGAACCGGGAAGCCATCGAACTGTGCCACATGACGCGGATGCTGCTTGAGGCGGGCCTGTCGCCGGAGCGAAGCCTCAAACTGGTGTCTGCCCAGGCGCGGGACCTTATGCCCCACCTGATCCACCGGGTTGATCGGTTCAACCGTGTGATGGAAAGCGGGGCAGATCGCACGGTAGCGCTGGATGAATTGGGGCGGAACCGGAACATCACCGTACTGCGAAGCTACGTCACTCTCATGAAGCAAAGCGGCACCCTGGGTTCCCGAGTGGCCGGCAGCCTTGATCAGATCATCGAGGAAGCCCAGCACGAGGAGCGCAGCAAGCTGAAAGAAGAGACCAACAGGATCGGCGCCCGCATGACCATCATCATGATGGTCTGCATGCTGCCCGCTCTGTTCATGCTCATCGGGGGGCCGGCGGTGCTCTCGATTCTGGATACGCTACAAAACTAAACAGGCGCCATCGACGATGTCAGTGAAGGAAAACGCTATGAAATCTAACGGTCGAACGGACTATCCGGTTAAGACGCTGCCCTGTCTTCTGGTGGCACTGACCCTGATGACGGCAGGCTGTGCGTCCTCCGATGTGGCCGAACAGGAAACCACAAGCCAGAGGCCGCTCAACGACCCCATCTACACCGTGGGTTGCTCAACAACGGTACAGCCCGAGCATCGGGTTGAGCTGGATCTCATCGACTCGCTGATGAGCGACAGAGAGTACTATGCCGCGCTGGCGCAACTGGAATCGCTGTCATTCGATACGCAGCATCACTGGCTGCGTTGGGCGCAGTTGCTGGCGCAGGTGGAGCAGGTTGAAGACTCCGCTGATGCCTTCAGGGCCATCGCTGCAACGTGCGATTCGTACGAGTCGTATCATGGGTTGGGTGTGGTGTACGTCAAGCAGGGCAAAATTACGGACGCCATCGACATGCTCGCTCGTGCAAAAAACATGTCGCCAGCGGTGCCCGAGATCCGCAACGATTATGGCTACGCCCTGATGGTTGGTGGACAGTACGGTCGCGCGGCCTTCGAGCTCCGAACGGCCTATGAGTTGTCCAAAGGCAAGGCCGCGGTGCGGCAGAATATGGTCGCTGCCTACTACCTGAACGGTGGTGAAGCAGCCCTCAATGACCTGAAAAAAGACCTGCGCCTGAAAGAGGCAGACCTTTCTGCCGGAAAGCAAGTGGCTAAAAACATCCTGGGAGGCCGGCCATGAAGATGATCGCAGTAAGCGTGGCAGTGGCGATATCTGTGATGGGCAGCGCCTCGGTATACGCACAGAGCGTGGAGTCGAGCGAGGCGCAGCTCGGCGGAATGATGGGGCTATCCTTTCAGAAAGACGCCAGGAGCAATGTGGCGAAAATTCTTGATGAGCAGGCATCGCAGCCGGCAGTGGGTGGCGAACTCAGCCAGGCAATCTATGTGAAGACTCTGGAACGCGTCGAGGAGACATTCTCGCGGCCGATTCCGGACAGCATCAACGAGTCAACGCGTGATGACGATTAACAGGCGCGCCCAGCGCGGGGTGTTGATTGCGCTCACCCCTATCCTGTTAACCCTCATCTTCGTGTTACTGACACTGATACTGGATGGGTCACGGCTGCTGTCGGTGCAATCATCGATGCAGGCGCAGGTCAATGCCGCGGCCACCGCTGCTGCGGACGCCGCACAATCCTGCAATGGCCCCACCGGCGATATCGATGAGATGCGGGCCCGGGCTCTGGCGGCGGCCCGGGCGGTCGGATTCAATGGCAATGACGACGACCTGCTAGTGAGCGCCGGCCTGCTCGGCCCGCGTGTGGATGATCCGCAATCGCTGCGTTTCCTGCCCAAAGATCCAGTCAGTGAAATCCGTCAGACCAACTCGGCCCTGGTTTCCTACACCCGCTCTGAGCCGTTATCCCGCCTGCTGCCCCAGAGTCTGTTTGACCCGGTTCAGCTGTCGGTCAATGCCGCAGCCCGAAAAGAGGTCGTCGCCACACTGAGCGCTGTGGGCTCCACCGCTGAAGTCGAGGGCGGCCTGCTCGGCGGGCTGATTGGCGACCTGACCGGGGTGCCGGGGTACTCGCTGGATGCCACCAGCCTGCAGAGCCTGGAATCCACGTTGGTGGGTGTTGGCGACCTGCTGGACAACGCCGGCGTTGCCGATCTCGCCGACCTGGTGGATGAGCCCCTGATTGATGTACTGGAAGCGGTCCGGGACTCGCTGGGTGGGGCGGCCACACCCGCCGGCGGCCTGATCGACGACCTGACCGCCGCGGTTGGCGTCAGCGGATTGAACGGCAGCGCGGTTTTCGACGTGGTGGGCGACGCCACGGTGTCGGGTGACAGCTCGTTCCCATTGTATGATCTGGTCACCAGTGTGGTCCTGAACAGCGTGCGCGCGGCGAACCAGAGCGCCATGGGATTATTGTCATTGCAACTCGACACCACCGATTCCACGGTGATCAGCAGCCTGGTGTCCACCCTTGATCTGTTGGGTGATGTGGACGTTACCCTCGACATCATTGTGGATGAGCCACCCCGCATCGTGTTCGGCCCCGCCCGCCAGGATGAAAATGGCGAATGGCTGACAAAAGTCCGCAGTGCAGATATCAGTATCCAGGCCGGTGTTGACGTTACGCTTGCCACCAGCGTGGTGGGTGACCTGGTGGGCGCGTTGTCCCTTGGTCTGATCAACGTGACGGTACTGGACAGCATCAGCATTCCACTGGCGATTCAGGTCGGCGGTGGTGAGGCTGAGTTGATTGCCGCCGACTGCGCCCGGGGTAACAGCAACACCGTCAACATGGATTTCGCGACCCAGAGCAGCGTGGTCGAGATCGACACGGGCACCATCGACTCGTCGACGGGTGCCGTTGCCCCGGGATCGCTGGAACTCGACATCCTCAGGCTCAAGGCGCCTTTGCTTCCGGCGGTGATCGCCTGCGTCAGCGGCGATCTGGGTGTTGCGCTTCCGGCGCAGGAAATGTTCCAGGATATTCAGTCTTACAGTTTGCATTGCCCCGAGGGTGAATGTTCGGAGGCGACGGTCTCTGAAGGATCAACCGGTGATCTGCAGGGTTTGTCCGTCAGCCTGAACAACATCGCACTCGACTGTAATCAGGGTGGTCTTACGGGCCTTCTGGGTGGGTTGCTCACGCCCCTTACCGGTATCCTTGAGGGTGTGGCAGAAACCGTGGTCGAAGAAGTGACCGGCACGGTGTTGGGCGAGGTGGTGTCGCCGCTGCTCTCGTCCCTGGGTGCCGATCTGGGCGGTGTATCGGTTAAGGTTATTGGCGCCAGTCAGCAAAGAACCCAGCTTATTGAAAACGTTCAGTTGTGATTCATATGGACATGATGGCATTGCTCGGAGTGGTTGAATGGCTGGCGATTGTCAGCGTTCTTGCCGCCGTTGGGCTTACCGTAGCGCTGACGCTGATCCGCCGCAAAATGCGGCGGATTAAGCTGCTACACCAAGAAGAGCGGAATCTGGCGTCGCGGCAGTTGCAGTCCGCCACGGCGGACACGCGGGCGCTGCTGAACCAGGCGTCGCAGATCATCCTGGTGTTCGAGCGCCACGCGCCCATTCTTCTGTTCGCCAACCAACAGGCCCTTGAGGCCTTTGGCAAAGAGACGACTGCCGAACTGATGGATCAGTTTATCTCCCGCCCGGATTCCTGGCTCCCGGCGCCTCACAGGCTGATCGACTTTGAGGACTGGCTGCAGCAAGCGCGGGTGATCGGCACCGAACGCAAGGAATGGTGCTTCCGGACCGGTGAGGATGACCACCTCTGGGTGGAGGCTACCGTCAGTAACACCGCTTTTGAAGGTCGCCTGGCGCGACTGTTTGCCGCAAACAACATCCATGGCATTAAAACCAACCAGATAGCCGAGCACCTGCGGAACCGCTCGCTGGTGGGCATCATGTCAGGCCGCCCCCTCGACACCGTGTTGGATACGCTGTCGAAGCTTGCCGAGGTGGTTATCGGTCACTCAAATTGCGTCATCACGCTGTACGACGAGCAAAGCGCTACGTTGCGGCCGTCCGGTTCTTCACCGTTCGTAAAAGCGTTTCACCAGTTGTTCCCTACGATCATGTCTCGCTACGGTGCGACTTCCATCGGTTCTGCGGCGTACATCAGTGGCCGGGTCATCTGTGAAAACCTCAAGACCGATCACCGCTGGCAGGGGTATGGCTCGATGGTGCACGAGCTGGGGATGGCCTCGTCCTGGTCTGAGGTGATCAACGGCAGAGACAACAACCTCCTCGGTGTGATGACCCTGTTTTTTGACAGAGTAAAACACCCGACCGAGCAGGAAATTGCTGAATTCTCTTCCGTTGTGTCCCTTGCCAGCCTCGCCATTGAGCGCCACACCTGGCAGGTGTCGCTGGAGGCTACCTTGTCCTATGAGCGCTTTATTCGCAGTATCGGCGTGCGTCTGGCGGGGGTTACTTCAGACAATCTCAGAGAAGACTTGGAGAGCATTTTGCAGTTGGTGAAAACCCAGTATGAGCTGGGCGGCATTACCCTGTGGGAACGGCCGTTGCAGGAAGACTGTTTTCGCCCCATTGCGTCTACCCTGGCGGGCGCGGATCTCACCTCACCCGGCCTGACGTTCACCGTCGATGAACTGAAAGACACCCTGGGTGATAACGCCACCAGCGGCTATGTGATGCCATCGGACAGCCTCCATCAGGTGTGCGCCCGCGGTCAGGAAAAACGCCCGGTGCTTGCTGTGCCGTTGTTGGTGGATCAGCAGACTCTGTTGGGGGTGTTGACGATTCAGCCGCGCTATTTCTATGTTGCCAAGGCAACCATCGATTACCTGGTGATGATCGGGTCAATGTTGTCCACCAGCATGATGAGTATGCGCTTGCTGAGCTCGCTGTCACAATCGGTGGAACGTGAAAAAGGCGCGCGGGAAAAGCTGGAGGGTGAGCTGTCTGTTGCCAGGGATATACAGATGTCGATGGTGCCGCTGCAGGGGGAGTTCCGAGAAACCTACAAGGACTGGACCATAGAGGCCTTGCTCAAGCCTGCAAGGGCAGTCGGGGGCGATTTCTACGACATCATCCGCTGTGACAACGGCAAGTTGTTGCTGGTGGTGGGTGACGTGTCAGACAAGGGCGTCCCTGCCGCGCTCTTCATGGCAAAAACCATCTCACTTATTAACTACCTCACCAAGGCGGAAGATTCGAACCTTGAACGCATCATCACCAAACTGAATACTGAGCTGTGTGATAACAACGACTCCTGCATGTTCGTGACCGCTGTTTTCGCCTTGCTGGACCTGGCCAGCGGCGAGATGGAATTTGTGAACGCCGGCCACACCGCGCCGATGCTGGTAGAGCCGTTCATGACCCCGCAACTGATTACCGGGATATCCGGGCCGCCCCTGGGGCTCTATGAGGAAAGCCAGTTCGAATCGGATTACGTGAAAATAGCGTCCGGCGCCAGCCTGACGCTGTACAGTGATGGTGTGACCGAATCGTTCAATGCGGCACAGCAGGAATTCGGTGACGAGAGGCTGGTCAGTGTTGGTTATCGGGCCAATGAGAAAGGCAACAGTTTCCTGACCACCCTCAGGCGTGAAATAGAGCAGTTTTCCGGCTATGCTCCACAATCAGATGACATTACAATAATGACCATACAGCATCATTCCGGGGCGTTATGATTTTTACCGTTCACGCAAATGATTCGGTCAGTGACGTTCTCGGCGTCACCACAACGGCGTTGCATGGACTGCCGGATGAGGTGACTCACGAATGCCTGATCATTGTTGACGAATTTATGGCCAACATGACCCATCATGTTTATCCCCACGCGGGGGATATGGATTGGACGTTAAAACTGGACAAAACGTCATCCGGTGTAACAATGAAATTCAGATACGCCGGAGCAAAGTTCGACCCGTTCGAAGCTGCAAAAGCGGTGACTGACCGACCCATTGAACAACGCAGTATCGGGGGGCTGGGCTTGGTGCTGATATCCTCATTAAGCGACGAACAGCACTACCGCTACCACGACGGAATGAATGAGTGGACCATCAAAAAGAATTTCTAGAACAATGCAGGGAAGACATTCATGTCATTAACCATTGATCATCTCCAGAGTACCGCTGAAACCGTCAGCCTGGCCCTACAGGGCGCGCTGGACAGCGAAACCGCACCGCAGTTGGACGACAAGTTGTCGAAGCTGATGACGCCGGAAACCAAAGTGGTGGCCATCAACATGGGTGGAGTCACTTTTATCAGTTCTGCCGGCCTTCGTGTGATCTTCAAGACACTGAAGCAGATGAAAGCGCGTGGTGGTCAGGTGAGCATGTCTCAGATGTCCAAGGGCGTGCGAAAAGTGTTTGAAATTGTAAAAGTGATGCCGGATCTGACGATTTTCGCCAGCCAGGCCGAAATGGACGAATACCTGACGGAAATACAGCGTCGCGAATACTGAGTTAACGGCTGTAAAGGATTGTGTGAAATGGCCATAGTATTAGACGGTACGCTCGCAATTCAGCGAGATGAACATCAGAGAATCAGCAACGTTGTCTGGTTTCTTTATGGGCTGCCCCAGGCCAGCTCCGCGCCGGAAGATGTCGTATTTCTCGGTGAATCCTTTGGTCAGGGTTCGCCGCAGATGATTTCCTTTGATCTGGATGGTGAAGAATACGTGGTGTACGCGGATTGGGAAGCGGTTCCCGATCGGGAGAATGCGGCGGAAGTCTGCACGTTCTACCAGACCTACGGATATGTTCTGATTTCCGCGTTACAGGAAGATGATACTGTGGCAGCCAACAGCAGCAGAGTGGAATGGCTGTTGCCCGTTCAGTATTATAGTGACTATGTGACAATGGTCAAAGAGTTGGCACGGGCAGTCTGATACAATGGAATTGTAAATACTGACGAAAGGCGGATGAAATCATGCAAGCTGACTATGATGAACGCTACATTGATGAAATCAAGGCCATGGCTTCCGAGGGAATGGAGCTTCGCCTGTTGAGTGCGCGAACACTGAGATCTCTCGATAAGTCCCTGGTGTCAGAGCGAGCGCCGGGCATGAATACCGTGGCCGAGCGCACAATCATGACGCTGTGTGTCGATTCGCTGGCTGTTTCCAGCCACAATTCCCAGGCGTTGTACTCGCGAGACGAAGGCATGATCGGTGCGCCCAGATCCGCGGTGAGGCCGGGTAACATCAAGGGTCGGATCAAAAGCTAGTCCGGCCAGCCAGTCCCTCAGCGCGGTTTATACTGGGTTGGGCAATAGCCCCGGCTGACGTCCGGGCTTCGAATGCTGGCGTGTTTTGTTGCACGACCGCTCACCCTTGCCCGCCAAAGCCTGAAACTTCGTGGCTTCAAGCGCTTACGCATCAGCTTTATCACCTCAGGCTCCCCCAGGCCAAACTGCTGCTCTATTGCTTCAAAGGGCGTTCTGTCCTCCCAGGCCATTTCAATGATCCTGGACTCCTCATCATCTGAAAAAAGCAATTTTTAGATCTCCCGCCTGCATTTAAACTATTGAGTCGATACGATCGACATTGCCAAAAAGACGTATTTCCCATGCCCCGCGCCCCGATGCCTTGAAGAGGACCGGAGCCACGACTTGCAAAGCATGGAAGTGTGTAAAAAAACCGCAACACAGATTGGCATATAGTGGGTTATAAGATAAATTAACGATGTGTCAATTTCCTTGACAAGCATTTAATTGCGACTCAAACGCGAAATTCTATGGTGGAAGTATCTGTTTCCCAAATAAAAGTTCAGCATAAATAGGTGCATTTGATAGCATGGAGGCTCCGTGAACATCCTTCCCCTGACCCTGATTATCGCAGCCGGCATTTTTGCCTGGCTGGCGCTTGCAGTACTCAAGCCGTTTGCCGTTCGGATTCGTCTACTGGATAACCCCGACCATCGCAAGGTGCACGTCGGTGCTGTGCCATTGGTGGGAGGGCTCAGTGCTTTCTCCGGACTGTTTGTCGCGTGGGTGCTGGTGATGCCGATGGATCTGGGCTACGCGGTGTTTTTCTTCTGTTCGTGTATGTTGGTTGTGATCGGCGCGGTGGACGATGCGCGTGATCTGCCCGCGAAGTTCCGTCTGTCAGCCCAGGTGCTGCTGGGTATTCTGCTGATTTCAGGCTCCGGCCTGCATCTGGATACCTTTGGAGATTTGTTGGGTTTCGGACAGATACAGTTTGGCCTGTTGGTCGGTTCGCTGATCACGATCGCCGCGGTGATTGGCGCAACCAATGCGTTCAACATGATGGATGGCATTGACGGTCTCGCCGGCGCCATGAGCCTGGTGGCTCTGTTGTCGCTGGCGTACCTGTTCAGTCTGCAGCCTGGCTTCGAGCTGGAACTGGCATTATCGCTCGGGATTGCCGTTGCCCTGGTGCCCTATCTCGCGGCGAATCTGCAGATTTTCTGGTTTCGCCAGAAGATTTTCATGGGAGATGCGGGCTCTATTTTCATCGGATTTGCGATTGTCTGGCTACTGATTAACGGCACCCAGGCGGAGGCGCCGGCTATGCGCCCGGTTACGGCGTTGTGGATCATCGCGCTGCCGCTGATGGATATGGTGGCGATTATGGTGCGGCGGGTCCGGAATGGCCAGTCCATGATGGTGCCCGACCGTGAACATTTGCACCACATGTTCCTCCGTGCTGGCTTCAGCCAGACTCAGGCGCTGGTATGTATCGTGTTTGCAGCCACGTTGCTGGCGGCGGTGGGATTGATGGGCGAGCTGTATCAGGTGCCGGAGTGGCTCATGTTCGCGGGCTTCCTTGGCCTTTTTGCCGTTTACGGACGATTGCTGGGCAGTGTGAGCCTGCTCAGAGCCTACATGCCGGGGACCAAAGCCGCAGCGCGCCCGGATCTCTCCTGAAGCGTCGGGCCTTCAGCCCAGCTGGCGCGGGGCCGGGGAGGGCGGCAGCAGGTGCAGGGCGCACTGGGCCGGAAGTGGCCTAGACAGGAGATAGCCCTGCCCGTAATCACAGCCAAGCCCCTGAAGCAATGTATGGTGAGCTTCGGTTTCGATGCCCTCGGCCGTAACGGCCAGGTTGTAGGTCTTGGCCAGATTGATGATGATGCTGATCAGAGCTTTGCCTTGTTCTGATTCAATATCTTCCATAAAACTTTTGTCGATTTTCAGTTCGGTAGCTGGTATGAATTTCAGATAGCTGAGTGCTGAGTAGCCGGTGCCGAAGTCGTCGATGGCGATGGCAAAGCCGCTTTCCCTGAGAGTCCTGAGATTAGGTGCCACCTGCCCGTCGGATTCCATCAGCACGCCCTCGGTGATCTCCAGCACAATATCCGTCGGCACCACGCCAGCCGCCTCCAGAATCGCAAAGATGTTGCCGGTCAGCTCCGGATCAGAAAAATGCCCGGTAGTGATGTTGATGGCGATGGGTGGGGTAAAGAGCCCCAGGTCTTTGCGCTCGGCAATCAGTTCGCTCACGGTTCTCAGTACATAAAAATCCAGTTGCTGGCCGAGCATTGAATGCTCGGCTACGGCGACGAACTCCTGGGGGGTAACGCTGCCCAGCAGGGTGTCCTGCCACCTCAGCAGCGCCTCAAACCCTACAATGTCACCACTTTTGAAGCAGTACTTGGGTTGCAGGAAGACTTCCAGTTCGTTTTTCTGAATGGCGGATTTCAGCGCCTGCTCTACATCCAGCGTGCGTGTCATCTCGGTGTGAAACTCACGGCTGAAAAACGCGACCGGTTCTTGCCGTGATTTGGCGAGCCGTAGGGCGCACTCGGCAAGATCGGGCAACAACTCAAGGTTGTCGGAATCCAGTGGGCATCGGGCAATGCCGATGTTGGCGCTCAGGCTGATTTGCTGGGAGCCTATCTGGAATGGTCGTTCCAGGACCACCTGGATGTCATAGGCGCTGGCCAGCAGATCCTCTTTTTTACTGGCGTTGATCAGAATAAGAAATTCGTCTCCGGCCGGGCGGCAGTAGCTGTTCTGGTTGCCCAGCAAACGGCGCAGCCTGAGTGCGGTGTTGCGCAGGATGTAATCGCCGGTTTCGCGGCCGAACTTCTGATTTATGAGCCCGAAATGCTCGAAATCGAGATGGATAACCGACTGTTTTTCCGAAGTTTGCATTCGGCTTTGCAGAAGTGCTGCAAAGCCTTCCCGGTTCAGCAGCCCGGTGAGTCGGTCGTATTCCGGGTGATCGGTGTCTTTCGCTGAAAGCCCTGCACTGCCCCGTACCATAAGCGTGGTCATACCCCTTACCTCCGGCCCTATCCCTACCGCTCCCTGAGATGGCCTCTGTGGTTGTCGACCGTGGTGGGCGAACAGCCTTCGCTGAGCCCGATTTGCATCATTTATAAAAGAATGTCAAATACACATCTATCGCCCTTTGAAAATAATATGACCTATCATATACTGACGCAAGATCAAAAAACCTAAAGGAGAGTTAACATGGGTGTTTCACACTGGAAGGGAGTTGTCGCGGTGGCTCTTATGGTGCCGGCGGCAGTTCTTGCAAATGAAAATTTTCCGCTGAGCTACAGCTCGGTGGGCATTGAAGGCAGTTACGTGGATTCCGGTAACTCCCGGAATAAAGGCACGGTCAGCGACAACCTCGATAACTACGGCGAGCTCGGCCTGAACTTCACTCACCAGTTTAACCCCAATGTCAGCATGCTGCTGCAAGGCAGCTACGCAGAGCCTGAAACCCGGACCACGGGCCTTGATGTGGATATGATGCGTTTTTCTCTGGGCGGTCGGGTTCACCCCGGCAAGTTCCGCCTGGGTGGCTGGCGTCCATTTGGTGGCCTGGGCTACAGCTACACCGATTTCGACGTGGATAGCACCGGTGCTTCCAAGACCGAAGATGCACTGTACCTGGAAGGTGGTTTGCAGCGCATGTTGTCGCAACGGTTCTTGGTGGAAGGCGGCATTCGCGCCCGCACCGAGCTTGAAGACGGCTACGTAGACGGCCAGTACTTCGCCGGTGTGGCTTTTCTGTTTGGTCGGGAATACCCGGCTGCACCCAAGCGTGAAGTGGTGCTGGCAACCAAGAAAGAGCCCAAGATCGAGCCCCCCAAGGATTCCGACGGCGACGGCGTGATTGACCAACTCGACAAGTGCCCGGATACCCCACAAGGCGCTCTGGTTGATTCCGATGGTTGTGCCAAGGAACTGACTAAGGATATTCGCGAGACCCTGTACGTCGAGTTCGAGCTGGACAAAACCGAGGTGCGCAAGCAGTTCTACCCGGACATCAAAAAGCTGGCTGACGTGATGAAGCAGTATCCGAACAGCGCCATTCTTCTGGAGGGCCATACCGACAGCACCGGCTCTGCCGGCTACAACCAGGAGCTTTCGAAGAGCCGTGCCAACGCGGTCATGAAGGTTCTGATCAACGAATTTTCCATTAGCTCGGATCGCATCAACACCACCGGTATGGGCGAATCTCAACCGATTGCGTCTAACGGTACCGCTGAAGGGCGGATGCAGAATCGTCGTGTCGAGGCGATTGTATCCGGCCAATATTCAGAAATTATCAAAAAGTAAGTCGCAGAGGACGCAATCATGATGACATCATCAAAATACTGGGTTCCGCTGGCACTCGTGTCAGCCATGGCGCTGGCCGGTTGCGGCGGCGGTAGTGGTGGTCCTGGCGACCCACGGCTCGACGTACCTTCCGATAACGGTGGGGACGGCGGAAACGTTGGCGGCGAACAGGAAACTTTCTGCACATCGGAAAGTACGGTTTTCGAAGTTGCCGAATTCGTACCGGCAGACGGAGAGCAGGGCGTTGAGCTCAACAAAAGCCTCAGGGTAACTTTTAATGCGGTGATCGATGAGGCATCGGTCAATCCGAACACGCTGCCTTTCACCATCGGTGGTGGCGCCAATCCGGTACCTGCAACCTACAACGTTCTTGGAACGGCGGTTGTGATCAACCCCGACCAGAATCTCCAGATCAACACCGACTACCAAGTAACCGCCACAACTGGGCTTCGCGCTCTGTGTGACGGAGAAGCAGATCTGACCAAGAACCTGTTGGCGAACGAGTCATCCAGCTTTACGACGGGTGACCAATTCGATGGTCAGGGCCCCAGTGTTGTGGCGTCGTCGCCGCAAGATGGTGTGACGCTTGCGCCAGTGGATTCTGACATTCTGGTTGAATTCGATGAAGAGATTGACCCTGCTTCGGTCACAGCCAGCAACTTTACGGTGACTGAGGTCGGCGGAAATGGTGTGCCAGTTGCGGGCGTGCTCAGCCCGGTTGGCAACTCTGTCCGTTTCAATCCTAACGCCAACCTGAAGAGCCAGACGTTCTACGAAATTCAGGTCGATACCACGATTGCCGACCTCGCCGGAAATGCGCTTCTGCAGCAGGAAACGTTCACGTTCCGCACGGGTGGTTTGATTGTGCTTCTTAACCAGAGCGTGATTTCGCAGCTCGGACCGCTGGACGAGGGCCTGAATGGACTGGGTGGTCTTCTGCTTGCGCCGCTGGCTTTCGGCAGTGAGGAAGACGGCCTCAACAGTCTCGATAACTTGCTGCTGCTTCAGATTCCTCTGCTCAGTGGGTTGACTGACCTGCTCAGCGGTGCCGGTGGGCTTGGTAACTTTGATGGGTTCCCGACCACCACGGTGAACGGAACCGAATTTACCGATTTTACGTCTGCACTGATTGCAGTCTGTGACCCGAAGTCTGTCACGACCGTCAGCCCTTCGGCAGATTGTGTTGTTGGTCTTGATCTCGGTCTGGACCTGACTCAGCTGCAGAGCCTTGCTGACGCGTTTACGGGTGGCAATCCCGAACAGGTTCCGGCGCTGATTCAGGCCCTGGCAGAAAGCTTCGCCTCCGGTGATTTCAACAACCTGCCGCCGGAACTGTCCGATGTGCTGGGTGGTCAGTTGTTCCCGGTGGGTGATGGCCTCGGTGTCGAGTTGCGTCTGGTGGATGACAGTAGCCTTCCGCTCCCGGCCGAGGCTGAAGATGCTCTGCTGACCGTGTTGAACGCTTTGAACGAGGTCCCGCTTATCGGTGATCTGTTGAACCAGACAGATGGCAGACCCCTGGTCGACCTGGGGTTGCTGGAGGGTTCGTTACTGGGCCTCGACCTGGGTGCTCTGGCATCGCTGGACGTGCTTAGCGGCACTGAGCAGTTCATTGGCGAGAAGGGCGTGCTGAATCTTGGTGGCGCTCTGTTTGATCTGCTGCTGGAGGGCCTTCCCGAGCCAGGTAATCCAGGTGTTCCGGGTAGCGATCTGCCGCTTTCCCCAGAGGACCTGCCGCTGATCGGTGACCTGTTGAACATGGAAGGTAACCCGCTGGATCCGGGCAGCCTGGGGCAGCTGGCAGAACTGCTGATGCTTCCGGACGATTTCGAGTTTGATCCGGCAACCCTGCCACTGATTGGCGACATTCTGGCGGCGCTGCCAAGTGACTTCCCGGGAGAATTTCCTGATGGTGGCGCAGATCAGCTGCCGCTGATCGGCGACCTGATCCAGCTGCTGGACCCGTCGAACCTGGGCGATTTTGACGGCGGCGAACTCACCTCGATCCCGGTACTCGGTGATCTGGTCGAGCAGCTGCTGGCGCTCAGCGAAGGCGGAGCGAATCCCGAGGATCTGCCATTGATCGGCGAGCTGATCACGCTGTTCCAAGGCGGTGATCTGGGCGGCGACAGTCCTCTGGGCCCGCTGACTGATCTGCTGAACCCGGAGCAGCTGAACCCGGATCAGCTCACTGATCTGTTCGATCCGAATCAGCTGGCTGAATTGCCGGACCTGCTGGGCGGCATTCCGGTACTGGGTGACCTGCTGGGGCTGTTCCCCGTCCCGGGCTGATACAGGTCGTCTGATCAACAAAAAACCCGCCATTTGGCGGGTTTTTTGTTGCCTTACCATTTTCGCTGGATCAGCTTTCGACCAGGTCGTTCCAGGTATCCTGCTGCGACGATTCCGCTTCGATACAGAAGGCGCAAAGGTCCTTGGGGCAGGTGTCCGGGTCGTGAATTACCATGCCGTGCACCACATGCGGAGAATACGGTCTGCCTTCGCTGGGCCGCGTGAAGTTCAGGTACGCGGCAAGGGCGTCCATAGCGTCCTGTTCGGTAGGGTAAGGTCCGAGATCGTCTTTTTCACGGGTGCGGGCAAACCAGCCGATGGACGTCTCGACCATCCGAGACGACGCTCCGTGGTGCGTGACAGGTTCTTCCTTGCCGGAGACTGCGTCAGCTATCGGTTCTGGTTTTTGCTCTTCCGAAACTTTTTTGTCGCTCAGTCCCTGGCCGTCTTTTGAAAAAAAGGAAAAGAATTTAGCCATGTAACACTCTTTAAAGAGCCACTGTCCGTCGGGTTTTACACTACGGGCAGTGGCAAAGGGTGTGAGCAATGTCGCTCATTGAGCCGGGAAGCTCGACAATTAATATGAGGTAAGTCAGGTGGGTTTTCAAGTCGTACTGTCCCTTATATACCAACATTTCCGGTGGCAACAGGCCAATGCTGTCGTCTGGTTTTGGACAGATATTTAGGCTGATTTTCTACCACCAGGCTTTTCCCCACATTTCGGGGTTGGCCCAATGGTCAGGGTTATTCCATGCCCGCTTGTGGTTGTAGGTGCTGATGTTATAGGTGTACAGCGTCTGCGCATTGTCAGAGGCAGTGACTTCGGCGTGCCGACGGAATCCGAACCCTATGAAGTCGGTAAACGACCAGCGGACATCGTTCGTCACCAACACGGCGATCTGATGCGTGCCGTAGTTACGGAGCTGGCCCAGCAGTGTTTCGCCGTCGTCGTGGGTCAGGTGCTCCAGAGTATCGGTAATCAGGGCAAGATCCTGGGTCGACGGCAGTGGAAAAGCGCTGTTTGGCTCACTGGCGTTCAGCGTGGTCAGCGAGGCTCCGTCATGATGCCGGCACCAGCGGTGCCCAAGCTCCTCTGCAATCTGGCCACAGGCGACCAGTGTTGACGGCTGGCAGGTGTCAATCAGGCGAGCCAGGGTCGCCTGTATTGTGGGAGTTGCTTCGGGATGACTCATAATAGGGGCCAGTCTGCTGCATCCACGGTATGTAAGCCGACAGGCTGTTCCGCATGTCCGCCCCAACGGTCCACAAAGGTGCCTGTCGGGTCATACTGATGTGTCTGCTTGTCGAGATTGAACTGCCGCAGGCCTCTGGGGTCAGCGCCGACGCCGGCGAGGTATTGCCAGTTGCCGTAATTGCTCGCTACATCATAGTCGATCAGCTGCTCTTCAAACCAGGCAGCGCCGTAGCGCCAGTCCAGGCCCAGTTCGTTGATAAAACAGCTGGCGACCAATTGTCGCCCCCGGTTACTCATATAGCCGGTTTCCTGCAGCTGGTTCATTGCGGCATTCACAATGGGGTATTCGGTATTGCCTTCACACCAGGCTTTGAAGCGGTGACCGTAGAAGGTGGCGTGCCGGTGTTTGCGTTGCACGCCATCCCGGCGAAACAGTCTGGCGCCGTGTTTCAGCGCGTACCAGTAGTAGTACTCCCGCCATAGCAGTTCGAACCAGAGCCAGTAGGTGGATTCGTTTTTCGTTTCCCGTTCTTCATACTCGGTGATCGTTTCTGCCACTTCACGCACAGACAGGCAGCCGTTGGCGAGCCACGGCGAGAATTTGGACGACGCGTCCCAGCTGTCCAGGGCATTGCGGGTTTCCTTGTAGCGGTCGATGCTCTGGTTGCCATAAAGAAATGTCTGTAGACGCTCCAGTCCGGCAGGTTCTCCCCCCGTGAATTTCAATCGGTGAAGCGGCTCTGCGATGAGCGGGCAGTCGCCGCGGTTATCCTCGGGGAAGCCTGGAGGCGGGGGCAGTGCGCTCATGGTGCGTATTCTCAGGCGCTCTGAGCAGCGCTCGCCGGTTTTCTCCACCCGCTTGCGAAACTGTGAAAATGTATCGGGCAGATCTTCCAGCGCTATGGGCAGCGAGCCCTCGGTGAACAGGCTCAGGGTCTCGAACTGTTGGAATACCACGCCGTTAAGCTGATCCCTGATACCTTGCCATTGAGCGGCTTCCTCTGTGCCGGGTTGCCGGGAGCGGATCACCCGATTGATGCGGTATTCGCGGACCAGTTGCGGAATCACCTGTTCCGGCTCTCCGAAGGCGATATGCAGGCGTTGCCCGAGGGGACGCAGGCTGCGCTCGAGAGACATCAGGCTTTGCCATAAAAACCGCCAGCGGTGCTTGCCCATAGCCTTGCTCTGCAGCGGGCCGGGCTTGAACCAGCGCGGGTCAACAACATAGACACAGAGCAGCATGTCCGAGCGGGAAGCGGCCAGTAAGGCGGCGTTGTCGTGTAATCGTAGATCCCGGGTAAACCAATAAAGCGTATTCAAGCGTAGACCTGCCGTGTCCGGTTCGTTTCTATACTGTACGTTTACCATTGTATAAGCGATTATGGGTCGGTGAATTCCGACCCCGAACCCCGTTACCCGAAGTCAAGGAGTCTGCCAGTGATTAAATCCCGTGCCGCGGTGGCATTTGCCCCCAACAAACCGCTGGAAATTGTGGAAGTGGATGTGGCTCCACCCCAGAAAGGAGAGGTGCTGGTGCGTGTTGTTGCCACTGGCGTCTGCCACACCGATGCCTACACCCTGTCCGGTGCCGATTCCGAGGGCAACTTTCCTGCCATTCTGGGCCATGAGGGCGGCGGTATCGTCGAGGCCATCGGCGAAGGCGTCACCTCGGTTGAGGTGGGCGACCACGTGATTCCGCTTTACACCGCGGAGTGCGGCTCATGTAAATTCTGTACGTCCGGCAAGACCAACCTGTGTGGCTCCGTGCGCGAAACCCAGGGCAAGGGCGTGATGCCGGACGGCACCTCTCGGTTTTCCTACAACGGCGAGCCTGTCTATCACTATATGGGTTGCTCCACTTTTTCCGAGTACACCGTGTTGCCAGAAGTGTCGCTGGCGAAGATTCCCAAGGAGGCACCATTGGACAAGGTGTGCCTGCTGGGCTGTGGTGTCACCACCGGCATCGGTGCGGTGCTCAACACGGCCAAAGTGGAAGAGGGCGCCACCGTTGCCATCTTCGGCCTTGGCGGTATCGGCCTGGCCGCGATTATCGGCGCCACCATGGCCAAAGCCAGTCGTATTATTGCCGTTGACATTAACCCGGGTAAATTTGACATCGCCCGTCAGCTCGGCGCCACCGATGTGGTCAATCCCAGCGATTACGACAAGCCGATTCAGGAAGTCATTGTGGACATGACGGATGGCGGCGTCGATTACTCGTTCGAGTGCATCGGCAACGTCAAAGTGATGCGCTCGGCACTCGAGTGTTGCCACAAGGGTTGGGGCGAATCCATCATCATCGGTGTCGCCGGCGCTGGTGAGGAAATCAGCACCCGCCCATTCCAGCTGGTCACCGGCCGGGTTTGGAAAGGCTCAGCGTTCGGCGGAGTAAAAGGTCGTTCCGAGTTGCCCGGTTATGTGGAAAAGGCCAGGACCGGGGAAATTCCGCTGGACGTGTTTATTACCCACAACATGCCGCTGGAAGACATCAATGAGGCCTTCGAATTAATGTATGAAGGCAAGAGCATTCGTACGGTGATTCATTTCTGAGGATTTAACGATCTGTCAGTTTGAGTTCAATCCGCCGGTTTTGTTGTAAAGCGTCGGCTGAAGTGCCGTCGGCCACGGGGAAAAACTCCCCGAAACCGGCGGCCACCATCCGCCGCTCCGGTACGCCTTGTTCGGCGAGGTAGCGCACAACGGCCACCGCCCGGGCTGTGGAAAGCTCCCAGTTGGATGGGAAGCGCGGGGTGTTGATGGGAACCCGATCGGTATGGCCATCAATTCGCAGAATCCAGTCAATGTCGTCCGGAATGCGCTCCACCACGTCCAGCAAGACGCCCGCGAGTTTATCCAGCTCACGCTGCCCCTCCGCGCCCAGGTCGGCCGAACCGGAGGCAAACAACAGCTCCGAGGGCAGCAGGAAGCGATCTCCGACCACGCGAATGTTCTCGTTCTCCGCCAGGATGCGCCGCAACCGCGCGAAGAATTCCGATTGGTACTGTTGCAATTCATTCACCCGCTCTGCCAGCAGGGTATTCAGGCGTCTGCTAATGTCCTTCAGTTCCGCCTCTTTGGCAGCGGTCTGTTGCTCCTGGAGTTCAAGAGCGGCAGCGATCTGCCGGAGCTGGTTCTCCAGTGCGGCAATCTGGTTGGATAAACGCAGGATCATCGCCTGCTGGCTGGCGGAAAGCTCGTCCTTCTCGTCCAGCGCCTGATCCCGGGCTGCTATGGTCTCGTTGAGCGCGGCCAGTTGCTCTTCCTGTCCCTTCTTTTCCGCGGTGGTCTGCATTAACTGGTTACGCACACTGTCAAAACGGCCCTGCAACTGCTGGTTGCGCTCCAGGCTGGCGTCCAGCTGGCTGGCGAGCACGGTGCTTCTCTCTTCTTCCAGGCCCAGCAGGCGGGAAATGTCGTTCAGGCGGTCGTTGAGCTTTGCCAGCTCAAGGTTGCGGTCGGACAGGGTCTGGGACAGGTACAGTTGGCTGACCACGTAGATCAGCAGCATGAAGATGATCAGCATCAGCAGGGCGGACAGGGCATCCACATACCCCGGCCAGACATTGACCGTGCTGCGGCTGCGACGGCGGGAGCCAATCACGGCAGGCTACTCGGTTTGCTGCCGTGGATCGTCAACGTAATCCACCAGATTGGTGACGCTGGTCAGCCATTCTTCGAGGCCGTCGTAGAAACGGTTCTGGGCATGGCCCGCCTGAATATCCATGAAGCCGAGGATCAGCGAACCTCCGAGCCCGAGCAGGGACGAGCTGAAGGCGGTGCCCATGCCCTGAAGCGGCGTTTGCAGGCCCGCCTGCAGATCGGCGAACACCACGCCGAAGTCGCCCTGGTCCATATTGAGGTTGGTGATGACATCGCCCACGGCATTGATGGTGCCGAGTAAGCCCCAGAAGGTGCCCAGCAATCCGAGGAATATCAGCAGGCTGATGAAGTAACGGGTGATTTCCCGCTGCTCGTCCATCCGCGAGTGGATGCCGTCCAGCACCGTACGCAGGGACAATGTGGAGAGCGTAAAACGATCGCGCTTGAATTCGTCGCCCAGCTGGCGCGCCAGCGGTTTCAGCAGGCGCGGCTCCTGCAGCACCGACAGCCCGGCATTGCCGGTGCGGAACTGGGCAATCCAGCGCAGCTCGGGAAACAGAATGATGACCTGGCGGTAGGTCAGAGCGATGCCAATGATCAGCACACCCACGATCAGCAGGTTGAAGACCCAGTTGGCCATAAACGCTGTGGTCAGCGGCGCATGGATGAGAGCGCACACCACAACCACCACAGCAAGGAAGAGTGTCATCCAGAACAAGGTGTGCTTGGGGTTGCTCATGTGCACCGCCTGCCTGTTTGCGAGGGTATGAAAAACATAGCACACCAGCCGGTATTGACCAGCCGCGACGAGGCCACAGGGGAAAACGGTGCCACGATCGGTTAGGCTTTAGCGACACCAACAGCCACAAGAACGAGAGACGATGACCGACACAGCCGACCTGCCGTTCCGCTTCCGATTTCGCGTCCGCTACAGCGAATGCGACGCCCAGACCGTGGTGTTCAACGCCCGCTACGCGGATTACGTGGATATCGCCGTAAACGAGTACATCCGCACCCTGTTCGGGGATTATCAGAATCTGCTGGCTCGGGATCTCGACATTCAGGTGGTGAGCCTGACGGTGAATTATCGCGCGCCGGCACGCTTTGATGATGTGCTGGAGGCACGGATCCGCGCCGGGCGGCTTGGCAACACGTCGTTCACCCTGCATCTGGAGTTTGTGCGGTACGGTGACGCACAGCCGGTCGCTGAAGCGGACATTACCTACGTGCTGATTCAGCCGTCGAAGATGGCGAAAGCGCCGATCCCGGCGGAACTGCGGGAAACGCTGGAGGTCGGAGCCCCCGGCGTGCTGATCAGCCACGCCGGGGAATAGCGGTCAGGAGTAGCGTTTAAAGGGCGGTGTTCAGCCCTCCTGCAATGCCTGCACGACCGCCTTGGCCACGCCTTCGGAGGATGCCGGGTTCTGACCGGTGATCAGTTTGCCATCCACCACGATGTGCGGTGCCCAGTCGTCACCTTTGGAATAGGTGGCGGTGTTCTCCTTGAGCATGTCTTCCAGCAGGAAGGGCACTATGCCGGTCAGGCCCACCGCCTCTTCCTCGCTGTTGCTGAAGCCGGTAACTTCGCGACCGCCAACGATGTTCTGCCCGGGCTTCACTTCCACGTTCTTGAATACGGCCGGGGCGTGGCACACCGCGCCGATCACTTTGTCCTGCTCGTGTGCGGTTTTGATCAGTGCGATGCTTTTTTCGTCATTAACCAGGTCCCACAGTGGGCCGTGGCCACCGGGATAGAAAACGGCATCGAACTGGTTCATGTCCACATCCGCCAGTTTTTTGGTGCTGGCCAGTGACTCCTTGGCATGCGGGTCTTCGCGGAAGCGATGGGTGGTTTCGGTGAGGGCCTCATCGGCTTCGCTGTTGGGGTCGACCGGGGGCTGCCCACCTTTCGGCGAAGCCAGTGTGATGTTTGCTCCGGCGTCCTTGAATACGTAATAGGGTGAGGTAAATTCTTCGAGCCAGAATCCGGTTTTGTGGCCGGAATCGCCCATCTGGTCGTGGGAAGTCAGAACCATCAGAACGTTCATGGAGTCGATCCTTGTGTTGATGGATGAATGGGACTTCGAGTACTGGTTTACTGCCTTGCTTTAGAACTTTGTGGCCAGCGTTCCCGATTTCAACCGTCGAATACGGAAACCGGTCCCGGTCAGATCCTGAAAGGGCTATACTCGGGGCTCAAAACGGATAAAGACCACCGCATCGATCGCTACAGAGATCTGGGGGGGCATCGAACAGGCGCAACCGTGACACCTGACCATAATGACCTCTGGTTTCTGCCTCTTGGCGGCACCGGGGAAATCGGCATGAATCTCAATCTGTACGGTCACGACGGCCGCTGGCTGATGGTGGACTGCGGAGTAACCTTCCCGCGCCCCGGCCGGATCTCGGCCGACGGCACCGTCCACCACACCGGCGAGCCGCCAGTGCAGATGGCCGACCCGGAATTCATCGCGGACCGTCGCGACCAGCTGGCCGGATTGATCATCACCCACGCTCACGAGGATCACGTGGGCGCGGTGCCCTACCTGTGGCCGTTGTTGCAGTGCCCGATCTATACCAGCCGTTTCACCGCCGAGATTCTGCGCCGCAAGCTGGCGGAATTCGATATGCTGCACCGGGTGCCCATCATTGTGGTGGAAACCGGTGAGCAGCGTCAGATCGGCCCCTTCAATGTGCAGTGGCTGGCGCTGACCCACTCAATCCCCGACCCCAATGCGCTGATGATCCGCACCCCCCTGGGCAATATTTTTCACAGCGGCGACTGGAAGCTGGATGACCGGCCCCTGGTGGGCCACGGCTACTCTCCCAAAACCTTTACCGACCTGGCAGACGAGGGCGTGGCTGCGATGGTGTGTGATTCCACCAACGCCACCGTGGCGGGCCACTCGGTGTCCGAGGCGGCGCTCCATGACGGTTTGCTCAAGGCGATTCAGGGTGCGGAGGGTCGCGTGGTGGTGACCTGCTTTGGCAGCAATATTGCGCGCCTGCATACTCTGGCGATGATTGCCCGGGAAACCGGGCGCTACATGGGGTTGCTGGGCCGTTCACTGATCAACATGAGCGGTGCCGCCAAAGCCGCCGGGGTATGGGATACCGCCGATCAGCTGATCAACGCCGCCCACCTCGGTTACCTGCCTCGCCATGAGGTATTGGCAGTGGCCACCGGCAGCCAGGGCGAACCCCGCACCGCGCTCAGGCGCCTGGCCAATGGCAGCCTGCGGGACTTCGAGCTGGAAAGCGGCGATACGGTGATTTTCAGCGCCCGCGCCATACCGGGTAACGAGGACGCCATCAACGCCCTGATTGACCGGCTCAAGGCCATGGGTGTCACCGTCATCACGGCGGAGGACGCGGCCCTGCCGATCCATGCCTCTGGCCATCCCGCCCAGGAAGAACTGGAAGCAATGTATCGGTGGGTGCGACCTAATGTCGCCATTCCGGTGCACGGGGAGGCTGAGCACATGGATGCCCACGCCGACATCGCGAAAGCCTGTGGCGTGCCCCGTTCCCTGGTCGGGCGCAACGGTGATCTGTTCATGATCCGCCCGGTGCCGGGTATTCGCCGTCAGGTGGTGGAGACTGGCCGGTTGGGGTGGGAGAAACACGCGTTGGTGCGGGTGGTCTGAGCTGGGACTAAATTCCAATAGTCGTTCGCTTCCTATCTGGATAGACTGTTGTAAGAATCCAACCACAGCAAACTTTCGGGAGACTGACGCGCAATGGCAATCTGGACCCAAACGCCGAACCTTGAACAGATGATGAAAGCCAGCCAGAACACGGCGGTTCACCACATGGGCATCGAGTATCTCGAGGTGGGTGATGACTACGTCAAAGGCCGTATGCCGGTGGACGAGCGCACTGTTCAGCCGTTCGGGATACTGCACGGCGGTGCCTCGGTACTGCTGGCGGAAACCCTCGGCAGCATGGCCGCCAACTGTTGCCTGAAAGACCCGAACACCGTGGCGGTAGGGTTGGACATCAACGCCAACCACATTCGCCCGGTCAGCAAGGGCTGGGTCTATGGCACCGCCAAAGCCCTGCACATCGGCAGTGCCACTCAGGTGTGGGAAATTCGCCTGGAGAACGAGCTGGGCAAGACCACCTGCATTTCACGGCTGACCATGGCCGTGACCAAGCGGCCCTAGCGCCCGCCATATGCTGCGGGCCGTCAGCGGCCCTGCAGCATGAAGGTTTCGTATTCCAACTGATCAAACTTCCGTGACAGCAGCCAGAGGCCGGTCAGCGCCGAGATCAGGGTGGCGCCGGCAAAGCCGTAACCGTAGAACGATGCCCCCATCTCAATGGTGATCAGCGTCAGCACAATGTTGCTGGCAAAGAACAGCGTACACAGGGTGACGTTGATGCCGCGGGCATCCAGATAGAACAGCACATTCTGGATCGCCAGTAACAGCAGCTGGATGCTGACCGCCACCAGATCGATGTAGAACAGCGGCAGGTACAGTGTGGAGATGCCGATGGCGGTGAGAATCTCCTCCGCCCAGAGGAACAGCAGAATGACCGTCAGCCCCTGCACCTTGAAGATTTCGTAGATGCCATTGCGAGCCACGATCACCATCTGGTCGCGGAAGTCATTGATACGCGCCAGGGTATCGCCTTCCCGCACCGCATTGTAAAAGCGGTCGTAGGCCTCGGAAAAGTCGGTCTCCATTCGCACCAGGAACACTGCCATGCCGGGAATGATCGACAGATAGGCCAGAAAAATCGGCAGATCGTAGATCACTGATGCTCTCAGCATGCCGATAATGGGCTGGGAGGTGTCCGGGTGGAACCAGAAAATCACCTTGTCTGCCCAGACCGCGGCATTGAACAGCAAGCCGGTGAGAATCAGCGCCGGAAAAATCTGCCTGCGTTGGGTAAAATCGAAACGGATAAACGAATCGCCGGGGTACTGGCGGATGATGGTGTAGAAAAAGCTGAAGAACAGCAGGCTGTGGCCGAACAACAGCCCGGTCAGCAGTCCTTCCAGCCCGTAATCGGCCAGGATCAGGGAGCCAACAACCGCGGTGGCATAACCGAGGGTGAACACCACCACAATGCGGCGGTAGGACTTCATGCTCGACAGGAAGATGGTCACCGGCCACAGATTACACAGCACCACGAAGTTGGCCAGCATCAGCAATCGGTACATCACCGATGTGCCCGGCATCAGCCAGATCATGGCAATCACACCCAGCGCCATGGACAGCAACGTAGATACCCAGATCAGTCCCATCAGATTGGGCAGAATGAGAGCGTGGTGGTTGCTGTAAAGCCGGTCGGCCACCCAGCGGGTAAACACGTGCTGGAACAGCCCCGAGAGCGTGAGGGAAATGGCCATCAGGTAGGTCACCGACACCAGGAACTGCACCACCTCCGTGCCCGATACCGCCACTGACAGGCTGATGATACCGATCAGCATGACCCCCAGCACTGACAACACCCAGGGACCGGAGCTGATAATGCCCGCCAGGCCATAGGCTTCCAGCAGGTTGAGAAAGCTGTCCCGTTTCAGGATGCGGCGAAGTTCAAATCCGATACCGGCCATCAGCGGGACGCCTCCGGCGATGCACTCAGGTGCTGGTCATAGATGTTGCGATAGGCGTCGAACATGCTGTCCAGGGTGTAATAGCGCTTCACCCGCTCCAGGCCAGCGGTCTGGGCCTTGTGCCAGAGTTCCTGGTCCGAGAGCAGCCGGATCGCCTCGCGGGCGGTGGCTTCGGGATCGGCAATGGGCACCACCGCGCCACTGGGTCCGAGGGCGCGATCCTCGTCGCCGCTGCCTTCCAGCAGCTCTCGGCAGGCGCCCACATCGGTGGCCAGGCAGGGCAGGCCTGCGGCATGCGCCTCCAGGATTACCAGCGGCAGGGCCTCGGAAATGGACGTCAGCACCATCAGCCCCAGTTGTGGCAGGATGTCGTTGACGTTCTGAAAACCCAGAAATCTGACCTTGTTATCCAGCCCCAGGCTGGTGGCCAGCTCTTTGCACTCTCTGACGTATTCCGCATCCTCATCCTCCGGGCCTACGATCCAGCCTTCGGCCTCAGGCATGACTTCGCATACGCTGCGCACGGCGCGAATGAACGTCTTGATGTCTTTGATCGGCACGACCCGCCCCACCAGGCCCAGCACTTTCGGAGTGGCATAGGGGCGCGCCAGCCGGGCGGCGTTGAAGCGGGCCGGATCTATGCCATTGGGAATGATGCAGGTACGCGCTTCTTCGGCGCCATCCTGGAGTTGCCGCAGGCGGTTGCCCTGATACAACGAGACAATCGGCTGGGCCTGCTGGTAAGCCAGCCGCCCGAGGGCCTCGAAGAAGCGGATCCACAGCCGGCGGATATACCCGAGCTGATCGTCCAGGGTGCCGCTGACCTGGTCCGTCGGGTCACTGATCCACTGAGCCTGGGACAGGTCGATCTTGCGCTCTTTGGTGTAAATGCCGTGTTCGCTGAGGGCGTAGGGTAGCCCCCGCTGCTCGCTGGCGATGGCGCCGAGCAGCCCGGCGTATCCGGTGGAAATCGAATGCAGCATGCGCACCGGTGGCATATTGCGAGCGATTTCTGCCAGCTGGAACAGGGGGGCATGCATTATGCGGATGGTCCAGAAATAGTCGACGAAAGACGGCTCGGTGCAAAACCGCCGATAACTGTCGTCGATCATCTCCCAGCTCTCCTTGCTGTACAGAAAATCTTCCCGGCTGATGCCTTTCTTGTCTCCCAGATCCGCGAACACCTGTTGCAAAACGTGGGCCGGCACTGGAGTGCCGGACTTGAACTGGTCGTGCAGTTCCCGCTGCGCCTGGAATGCTTGCCGGTTGCCCTTGCTGGGCCGCGGCCGGGTTTCGGCGTGGGTGTCCATCAGATAATGACACTCCAGGTGCGTAACGTTGGCAGGCAGTTCATACTGCTGTTTGCCATAGTGCGCACGATCGCCGCCGAGAAAGATCAGCGCAAAGGTGTAATCCGGCAGGCCGGTGATGATCTGGTGTACCCAGGAAGACACACCACCCCGGATAAACGGATAGGTGCCCTCCAGCAGCAGCGCGATGTCGGCCTTGGGTGGCGTCTGTCCGGTGGGGTTGCTCATAACCATGCCTCCATGATCGGCCGGTTTGCAGGGTGGATCCGGTTGCGCGGACAGGTGGCCAGATAGTACCGCACCCGCTGGAAATCTCGCTGCAGGAACGCCACCTCGGCCTGATAGGGCAGGATCACCTCGGCCGGTGACCCGGCGTCCAGGGCAGCGTTAAACGCCGCCTCTGCAGCATCAATATCATTCAGTGCCAGTTCCACCCGACCCAGGAGCCGCCAGTCGTTGTGCTGCGAGCGCCGCTCGGTCAGCTCCAGCAACAAGGTGCGGGCATTGTTCAGGTAGTACTGGCGCAAGCCACCCTGAGCCAGCCCCAGATACGCCATTTCCCACCACACCTGGGCAAGGCGGCGTCGCAGCACGACGCTGTCGATATCACTGGCTTTTGCCATTGCTGCCTGCAGCTTCCGGGCGCGCTCTGCCAGCGTTTTCTCTTTCTGCTCCAGCATGGAATAGGCCAGCAAACGTACGTCGTCGGTGGGGTCTTTCAGGGCCTCGCGCAGAATCTCGATGCCGGTACGATCGTCCATCTGCCGCGTTGCCAGTAGCGCTTTCAGGCGCTTGTCCGGACTCTGGGCTTCCCTCAGCACCTGACGCAGCCCGCCCTCGCTGTAGATAACCTGTAAATCCATGTCGACAGGCTGGAACGGCAATTCAGGGATGTCCATCTCTTGCCAGGGCATTTCTCGGGTGGAGCGGGGCAGATACAGGGCCAGCAGAATGCCCACGAAGACGCCCAGACTGCCGATAAATGGGATGGCAAATTGCAGGGAAAACAGGAACAGAGTGGTGAGCAGCGGTTGCCCGCGATAGCGTGCGGGCAACAATGGCAAAATGACCACGGTCAGGGCCAGGCAGGCTAGTGCATGAGCCAACAGATAGCCGGGCAGTGCGGCCTGCAGGGGCAGGTCCGACATCAGACCGGCAATACCCCCGCTCTCCAGCGCAATAGCGAAAAGAATCAGCAGATTGCTGTTCACCGTTTGGCTCCGTTGTTCAGGAATCGCTGGAGCCACTCGTCGGCCTGTTGCCGGTCGCTCACCAGCAGGCTGTCCTGGAGTGAGAGTTGGTTGTGTAGAGGTTCCCCAAGTCTTTCCCGTAATTCTTCATTGAGCCGTTGCATATAACCGGCAAGTCCCAGCTCGTCGGTCAACGGCATCAGAATTATCACCTGTTGCACCTCAGGGTCGCCGGTTTCCACCACCACATCCAACCCACGCCGGATTTTCCGGATGTGGGTGGTAATGATCGTCGCCTGGTGGGCATCGTGCATTTCCAGAGCCACCAGCGCCGCGGGTAGACCGAACCGTGCGGCGTCTCTTCCAACTCTTGCCAGTTGCATATGGAAATGCCGCCACTCCTGACTGATCGCTGTAGGAACCGATTGCTGCTCTTGCACTATGTCTGCCATATGTCCAGCCAGGATGGCCAACAACCGCAGCGATTTGGGCTGAAAGTTGAAAAACGGCATGGCCTCGATCAGGCACATAGCGATGATCCGGTCTTCGGAATCGATCAACGGAATGGCGGCCAGTAGGTCGGTGTCCAGGTCGTCCATATGTTTGCGATACTCGGTCTGGACCGACACCAGCGACCGTTCCGCAAGCGCATGTGCCAGCAGTGGGTCACTGCTTTTGACCGGGCGGAAGGCACCCACGGTGGCAATCGGTTCATCGCCGAGACGGTGGTTTTTCATCGGGTAAATGGCGGCAATCTGAAGCTGGCCATAGCGCACCAGCAACTGCAGCATCAGACCGGCATTTTCACGGCTCAGCCCCTGTGGGCCAGTATGGGCGAATTCCGCATACAGCCGCCGCAGAGCTTCCCGCAGGCTGCTGGAACTGCCGGCCAGCTGCTGTTCAAGGCGGTCATGGGAGACTTTCAGCAGATAGAAGTTGCGGGTGAATTCCTCGAGCCGGACCTGACGGTAGCGGTTGCTGGCATTGAGCTTTTCCAGTTGCCGTTCCCAGTAGTCGCGGAATTCCCCGGCCAACAGGCTGACCGCCATGATGCCGATGGCCCAGACCACGGGAAAGGCCTGCCCGGCGGAAGTTTCACGCAGATGCAGCCCCAGCCCGCCGATGATCAGCAGGGCGGAAACCAATGCCATAAAGAAGCCGTAGCGCAGCCCCACCAGCAGCGGCGCCAGCACCGGCCATGGAAAGCCGCCAGACACATAGAACGGATCGTCGGGGCGGTTCCATGCGCCGAGCACCACGAAAAAGCCGGTCAGTAGCAGGGTCTCCAGCCACTTCAGCACGCGGGGCACGCCTTCTTTGGCAGAATGGATCTGATTCAGCTTCCCGAACAGGTCGTTCATGGGTACGGGTTACCTGTTTCCGGAAACAAGTGGCATGGCGTTCACCAGCTTTTGCAGCACTTTATGGCCGGCCACGCTCAGGCTTTCGCGCCCCCAGCCGGTGCGGGCGGAGGTGCCGGACCAGACCAGGGTATTGTCTTGTACCCGGCGCACTTCGAGGGTGATGCCGACCGCCGGCTCGCCGTCGAGCCCGCTTTTATAGCGCCATTCGTCCACGGTACCGGTCAGGATGAAGTCGGCACCGTCTCGCGCCGCTTCGTCTGTCGCTTCCCGCTGCCGTTGCCGGCTTTCATAAACCAGCGGATTCTGACCGTCCGGCAGGTAAAGACTGACCTGTTCAGCGCCATTGGCCCGCAGGATAGCGGACAGGATGCTGGCGGCCTGGTCGCCGGCCTGGGGCGTCTGTGACAGGTTGTTCAGTGGCACCACGGCAAACTGGTTGTCGTCGGGTATCGGCTTGCCGTCCTGGCTCTGGATGACGGAACAGCCGGCCAACAGGGTCAGCATGAGCCACAGGGTTAATTGATGCTTGATCATGGGGGTCTCCTTTAATGACCAAAATACAGTGTGTACGTGAGTTTCACATCGGTGCGGGCATTACCATCCAGGTTTTCGGACGACCAGCGCCCGGACAGAGCCAGTTCGTCGTCGCCCAGTACGCGCCACCCAAGGCCGGCTTCCAGATTGAAATCCGGGGTTGAGGTGGACAGCACAAAACCGGTGCCGAGACCCAGGAACAGTCGTGGTGACGGCGTGCTGCGGAACAGTGTGTGTGGCTCGCCGTGGCTCCAGCGTGTGCTGACGCCCAGACGTTCGTATTCCCGGGAAATCAGATCCTCGGGCGTCAGCGGCACCCCGAGCGGTTGCGCCAATGCGGCCGCGGTTTCCGGGGAAAACGACCCGCTGATATCAGATTCCTGATTCCGGTAGCCGGCGGAAACGGTCCAGTCCGGATCACGACGAAACAGGGTATACGTGGCGTTAAGGTCCAGTCCGGTACCTGTTGCGAGGGTGCGGCCGTTCAGTTCGTTGATGTCGAACTGCTCGGCTTGCGCGCTCAGCGTCAGCCGCGAGAACGGCGTATAGCTCAGCGCCAGGTAACTCCGGTCACGGGATGTCACCCACCAGGCCTCCGCAGTGTCCGGTGTGCGCTCGCTGAGGCGATAACCGGCAGTGAGGCTGATCCGGTCGGTAACCGGGCCGCCCACTTCGAGGCCTGCGGTGGTATCGGTCTGGTTGAACCGCTCCAGTTGCCCGGCACTGAGCCACAGCCGCAAGTTGCTGTGATTGCTCTCCAGCTCCAGCCTGCTCTCGTTGTGGCTGTCGGGGCGCTGGTTCAGGCGCCCGCGCCCGCTGGCCTCAAGCTGCCTGGTGGAGAACAGCCAGCGGAAGCGGTCGTGGCTGAACTGGCCGGTGAGTTCGTGTCCGCCGACCGTAAAATTGCCCAGGTTCTGACGGGTATAGCCCAGTTGCAGGGCCCGGTTGTCGTTGTTGACCAGAGGTGCGGGATCGGGATACAGCCGGGCGGTCTCATCACCGCGCAGCAGGCTCTCGGCAGCCAGGCTGCTGTTTTGCTCAATGGCCAGTTGGGCCAGCGCCTGGCGGTAGTCGCCCTCGTTGACATCCAGTGAACTGCTGGCAGTCTGATAGCGGGCGATTTCCTGCCAGGCCAGGCGATCGAGGTGCTCGCCACGATACACGGCCAGACGACTGTTGCTGTCGCTGGAGCCGCTGGTTGACGACATACGTTCGGCAACCTGCTGGCGAAGGTCGCTGGCGGTGCCGTGGGCACCGGTCTGGTCGAGGGCGGAAGCCATGGATACCAGCCAGTTGTCGTCGTTCTCGAACAGCGGCAGGCCCTCGCGGAACCAGTACAGGGCGTGCTCATGTTCACCCAACGCGCTGTAGCCATAGGCCAGAACCGGATAGGTGTTGGCCCCCGGAGAGTCCGCCAGTCGCTGCAGCAGGAGGGGCAGTTCGCCGGGCTGGCGTTCCGGATGGCTGATCAGGAACCATGCCCAGCCGGTGAGGATGTCGTTGTTCTCCGGAGCCAGCGCCGAGGCTCGGCGGAAAGCCGCGGCGGTGGCCCCGGCATCTCCCCGCTGTTGCATCAGCGAGGCCGTCAGCGTCCAGTAACGCGGTGTGTTCGTGACGTCCGGGTCGGCTTTTCGCCATTGCCAGAGCGTGGCCTCCAGTTCGTCGTATTCCTCCAGAATGAGGTGGTATTCCGCGCGGGCAGCCAGGTAGCGTGGCTCTCCGGTGGCCTGGAACCGGGCGTTACTCAGTGCGATGGCGTGGTCGTATTCGCCAAACAGGACGGCCAGGCTGAGCAGCCGTTCCTGTGCGAAGGCATCTTGCGGAATCGGGTCGCGTGCCACGGCTTGTCGGTATTCCTGGCGCAGCACATCGGTGCGCCCCAGCAACACGGCGAGATCCAGTCGCATGGCGGCGGCTTCCGCCGCGATGTCCGGATCCTCTGACTCAAAATTCAGTTGCGCCAGCGCAGTGTCCGGTTCCCGGATGCGCCAGTACAGGTTGGCCAGTTGCAGCCGCTCCGCATCGGTCAGTGATTCAGAGCGTTCGAGCAACTCGATGGCTTCCGGGAAGCGGCGGCTGTTGATCAGCAGGGTCAACTTCCGCGCCCGGAGGCTCGAGGCATCAGGATGTCGGTCCAGCCCCTCCGCCAGGCGCCGTTGTGCGCCCTCGAAGTCGCCAATGTTGATCAATGCGTCGGACAGCAGGCTGTAATCATCCGGTCGCAGCCGGTTCGCCGCCGCCTCACTGGCCAGAACCGATGCCAGAACATCCCAGCGGAACAGGCTGCTGGCGAGGGCTCTGATGCGTCGGAAGGCCTCGGCGGAGCCATACCGGTTGTAGATGGATTGCCAGGCACTCAGGGCTTCCGCGGGGCGATTGTTCCACTCCAGTACCCGGGCCATCTGTTCCCGGTCCGTGCGGCTCAGCTGTCCGTCGATGGCTTGCAAGCGGCGCACGGTGCCCAGCGCAGCCACCAGCTCGCCCTCGCCCAGCTGCAATTGCAACAGCGAACGCTGGGTCTCTATGTCGGTTGGCTCCTGCCGCGCCCGCTGCAGCAGCCAGCGACGGTACTGCCGGTCGTCACCGGCCAGCCGGGCAAGCTCCATACCCCGGGCGAGTTCTCCGCTCGTCATTGGCGGCGACGCGAACGCCTGCCGGAACAGATCGAGAGCACCGGTGGCGTTGCCCGCCGCCAGTTCAAGGCGAATCAGTTCCGAGACGATGGGCGCTCGCAGGGGTTCTGATACCTCTGGCAACACCTCCCGCAAGGTTATGACGGCCAGAGCGGGGTCGCCCGTTGCCTCTTGCCTGCGGGCAACCTCGCGCGCGATGGCGATGCGGGACGTCTTTGTATCCGCGACATCGCGTAGCGAAGACAGGATGGCGAGGTACTGATCGCCGGTCAGCCAATCGTTGGCCGGCCTCAGAAGGTTTAACATTCGTTCGATGTCGTAGTTTTGCAGCGACAGTTTCTGATAGGTTTCAAACAGGCGCTGACGAACCGCTTCCCGCTCAGGTCCCGGAGGCTCGGCAAACACTTGCTGGGCGATAAGCCCGGTGTAAGTCTCGAACGCCAGAGAGGGAATGGACTCCCGCTCCATCAGCGGCGCCAGTGTCTGTTGCGCTTTGCGGGGCTGGCCGGATCGGGCAAGCATGGTGCCCAGATTGATACGTAGTGATAGGTTGTCCTGATCCGAACGCAGCAGCACCTCCAGGTAGGCTATGGAGAGGCCGTCCGGATTGCTCAGGTAGTTGATGTCCTCAAATATCGCCTGTCGTGGAAACAGGAGATAGAGCGCAGCTCCCATCAGCGCGGCCATCAGCAGGAGTGCCGGCAGGCTGAAAAAGGCCTCTCTGCGTTGCGCCATGCTCAGCGACACTCCATGGACAGCCTAGCTACGCTGGAACGTGCCAGCCGCAGTTGCAGGTCGCTACCGCTCCGGGTGGCGGCGACCCCGGCGGGTTGCGTGACGCGGCAGTTACCACCGTTGGCAATAACCACGTCCAGTGCCTGGTGACCCTGCAGTCCGAGCTCCAGCTTCCAGCCGCCAGTATTCCCACTGCGCTGCCAGTGGGTAATGACGGCGTTGGCGTTAGACAGATATGGGCCCTCCGGGCGGGCGTCGCTCAGGTGGAGCACGGGATCCTTGCCGGTGAGGTGAACGAAACGCACGCCAGCTGCATCATGGAAGCCTGCCACGCCGCGGCTGTGCTCGAGATCGGGAAACCGGTCGGCGGCGACGCGAACGGTGCTGGGAGCGCCCAGCCCACGCCAGCGGTATCCGCCCTGTGAATCCTGCTGCATTACCGAATAATACTGGGTCTGAACCCGCCTGGCGTAGTCGCTCAGGTACAGAGGGGTCACGGGCTGCGCCAGGGCGTAGCGGTAGATTTCCTCCAGGGCATTCAGGGCTTCCGGCTTGGTGCCCGAGTAGAAGTGATAGTAGATCCCCATGGGCTTCAGACGGCCGCGGTCTTCCAGCAGGCGGAAGGTGTCGATCACGTAGCGAAAGCCATAGTATGGCCCGGTCCACTGATTGGTGTAGACGTTTTCATTCATCACCGGTGCGTAGATCTGCAGCTCGTCACCGACCGGTCTGGCATCGGGCCAGGTACCGGCCAGCTCGGATGCGTAAGGCAGCGGGTGGGTGTCGCCGCCGTTGACGTTCAGCAGCCCCGCTTCACGAACCTTCCGCAGCGCTTTTGGGCCCGGCCGCGCATCGCCGGTCCACAGGAATACCGACACCGGCTTGTCGGCCGGGGCCAGCTCCCGGTTGATGTAGTCCACCGAGCCGGCAATCTCACGGTCCAGAGACACCTGATAGTCGGGAATGTTCATGAAGTAGCCGTAGAGTGTGTTTTCCAGGCGGGGCGCCGGACCACCTTCCAGAGCCTGCCAGAAGAACGGGTGGCTGTAGGAGTGTGAGGCCACCTCGACATTGTCGAGGCGCAACATGGCGCGGGCGTTGGATTCCGCCTCGTCACTGACGCCCGGATAGAGGCCGTTGGGTGAGGTTTCCCCTTCAATGACTGAAACGGTATGAGGAATGGTGAACCGTTGCAGTATCTTGTCGGTGATCACCGCCGCGCTCAGCGGGCTGCCGGTGAATTCACCACGGGAAACCAGGCCGTCACCGTCGATGTGGGCGGTCAGAATGCGCCGCCCGGCCTCCGTGGTGCTGTCGATGGCGGGGATGCCGGGGTTGCCGAGCGCCTCACTCAGGAAGGCAAAGGGATCGAAGAGCCAGTAGGCCTCGTCATCCGGGCCCTGTTCGAACAGAAACGGTGCCAGGGCCACGCCACCGCCGGAGAAGGTGTACACCGGGTGGAACTCGCGGCCGCGGGTGTCGGTGGCGGTAAACCAGCTTTGGCCGCCGTCAAGCACCGGGAGTGCGGAAGTCGGTGCCTGCGGCAGGCGCCGACCCTCATAGGTGGCGACAGAGGGCGCCCGCTCCGAGAACGTGAGTGGGGTGGCCGGCAGGGCCAGGGTGTTGGCGCCCAGCAGTTGACGGCAGGACGTTTCGGCCGGCAGCAGGCCCAGGGACACAACGGGCAGTCCTCGCTGTTGCACGCCCTTCAACCAGCCGCAAACGGCGCTTTTGGTGCCAGCGCTCTCCCACCACAGAACGACCCCCAGGTATCGGTCGTTGGTGGGCTCGTCCGGTACCGTCTCGCGGCTCGATCGATAATGAGGGACCAGGCCCATGCGCTCGAGAACGATGCCCAGGCGCCGGTGTGCACCGCTCTGATCCATTCGGCTCGCAGGTAGATCGTGAATCACCAGCACGTGTCTCGGTTGCACGGCGGGCCGGGTCGGGCTCAGGCGCGTCAGTTCCGGGTTGCTGACAACAGGCACCAGGCCATCGTCGCGCAGTTTGTCCGCTAACGCCGCCGCGCGCGTCCCATCCTTCACATAGTCGATGGCAATCAACGGGATGTCCGGTCGTGTCTCGCGCCAATAGGCGAGCTGCGTATCCAGCCACTGGCGGTCCTGATCGGATACGCTGTAGTACTGCCGGCGGCCTGGGTCGTAGCCCTCGCGGTAGGACTCGAAAGCAACACCATCCACCAGGTCGTCCATGGCGCCCTGCAGATGAAATCCGCGATTGAGAACGACCCGGGCGCTGGGGAAGCGGGCCTTGATGGCGCGAATGAGGGTTTCCTGCCCAGCGACGAACGCTTCAGGATCCGCGCGGCCCGCCTCTGCAAGGAGGTGGCTGTCCATGGTGTCGAGAAATACACCCCGGAAACCCCGCGCCATTGCCGGTGCCACGATGTTGTCGATCAGGAACTGGCGCACATCAGGGTTTCGCAGATCGAGAACGGTGCTCTTCCAGGCAGTGTTTTTCCCGACTTTCCATGACGGGCTGATCTCGGAATACAGACGGTGGCTTCGTGCCATTTCCCCGATACTGAAATAGGCCAGGGGCAGGGTGTCGCCCTGGGCGAGCAGTTCCAGTCGCGCATCGGATACCTGATCCTGCTGCAGGACCAGCCAGTCGTAGGCGTAGAGCGCGCCGATCGGAGCCTCATCACCGTAGTAAAAGCCAATGTTGTCGGGCTTTGGAGTGATCTCATGGGCGATGGCCAGTGAGAGCGGTAAGAACAGCAGGAGCAGGCAGGGTAGCAGGCGTGGTAAAGGCATTATCGACCGTTTGTCAGGCGCAGACCTGTAGGAGGATCTGCTTGACGTCCTTGGTTGATGTATTGATGAGCGGGATCGTAGAAAACCTTGAAAGTTATGGCTATGGTCTGGCTCAATGCGATTATACGGGCAAAACTCCAATAAGTTTCATGAACAGACAAAAACGTCTGTTTTGCCGGAAAACGGTCCGGAGTCAGAGGGTATGACGGGGAAGAGTTCATCGGTGTCACTCTGGGGTCTGGCGCTGGTCGCCGGTCTTGCCCTGGGTGTATACACGCTGGCGCTGGACACCCTGTCGGTGATGCTCAATGGCGTGATGCCCGAGTTCTACAGCCGCAGGAACGACGCATTTGAATGGATTCTGGCCTTGCTCATCAACCTGCACGCGCTCTGGCTGGCGTGGCTGTGGCGAAAGAGCCGCTTTCGTATGTAGCTGTGGGCGGGGTAGCCCGGTGGTGATGCTGGTACACTGGGCGCTTCCGGAACTGACCGAACCCCAAGGCGCAGATGACAGAACATTCCGCACAGACTGATTGCCCGTGTGGCAGCAAAACACTCTATCAGCAATGTTGCCGGCCCTTGCATCGGGGGCAGGCGGCGACCTCGCCAGAAGCGTTGATGCGCTCCCGCTATACCGCCTTCGTGCTGGGGCTGGCTGACTACCTGCGCGCCACCTGGCACCACAGTACCCGGCCGGACACTCTGACACTGGATGACACACCGGACTGGGTCTCATTGCGGGTGCTTGGCAGTCGTCACACCGGTGACGCCGGCACGGTTCACTTCCGGGCGGTTTACCGCGCGGGGAGCGGCTGGGGCTGTCTTGAGGAAGCCTCGGAGTTCGTCCGGGAGAACGGATACTGGTGCTACCTGCGGGGCGATACCCGCGAAGGGCCGTTGAAACCGGGCCGTAACGACCCGTGCCCCTGCGGCAGTGGCCTCAAATTCAAGGTCTGCTGTCTCTAGTTCGTTCCGCTCGCGGCTCAGCCCGGCTCGCCTGCACTGCAGACCGTGCAGGCGTATTTACGGTCGTAGCGACGATCAGCCCAGCGTTCGTAAACTTTGCGCGCGACGTGGAAGACACCGGGCCACAGCAAGGGTTTGAACACGAAGCCCACCGGTGTGTGTGACCAGGCTCGCACGTTTGCGTGCAGCCCGGTTACCCATTCGCCGGTCCACGTCATCAGGTGCAGTCTGCGCAGCAGCAGCTCTTTCTCGGGGAGGGCGTCCAGGGCGGTCTGCTGATGGATGTCTGCAAAGATCAGATGGCCTTTCTGCAGCTTTCTGAGGGTGGCGATTTCCCTTGCGCAGAGCGGGCATTGTCCGTCATAAAATAGGGTGTCGTAGCGGGGCTCCAATGAGTCCTCCAAGGGCTGTAGTCAAATATGCCAGGATTGCGATAGACGAATGAGTTGAGTAATACGGTGGGCTACCGCGTCCTGGATTTGAGTCCAGCGAAATGTTGGATAGGAACCGAGCTAGTAGTCATCAGACTCGCTGATCGTTTTGCTTTCCAGCAGCCCTCTCAGCCGGCGGGACCTTCTGGCCCTCGCAAACACAGTTGCAGTCAGATAGTCCGTATCGAACGGCTTCAGGATATAATCGTCGCCGCCAAGCGCGACGCTCAATGTTTTTTCATCCCGATGAGTTTGCGCCGTTAAAAATACGATAGACGTGGGGTCAAATTGTCGGTCTTCTCGCAAAATACCGGCAAGCTCTGTGCCCGAGATGTCGGGCATAAAGATATCGAGAATGATGACATCCGGCTTAATTTCGCGAGCGATCTCGAGGGCTTTCATCGGTTCATCGGAAATGTGCACATCGAGGCCGACGTGTTCCAGGTGCAGTTTGGCTGTTTCCAGCACGATCTGATCATCGTCTACCATCAGCACCCGGTATTTCGGTCCCTTTCTGCGCTGTGCGAACTCACAAGCAACGTCGATCAATTGAGTTTTACTGACCGGTTTGACCAGGTAGCGAGAGGCGCCCGCCCTCAGCGCTGCGAGTCGGGCAGGCGTATTGTCATGGATCGAGAAGAACACGACCGCAGGCAGTTGTCCGAGTCTGTCCCGCAGTTGCCTGATTGTATCGGGCCCGGCGACCGGGTTCTTACCGAAGGCAACGTCCATCAAAACCATGTCCGGTGTGGGTAAGCTTTCAAAGGTGTCAAGGTATACCGAAGATGACAGAAAAACCTGTGCATCGAAGCCAGCCTCGGTTAGCCAGGTCAGTATTTCATGGGCCACTAATTCGTTGTCCTCAACGATGTGAATCATGCGAGTTCCCTGCCTAATCGGTTTCGCCACGTCGGGGGCTGGCCTTCTGCTGCAATCACGCATTGTGCTGACCAGGGTCACCATCAGATCTTTTTTGGCGCGAGCGCCCAGTGGGTGCGCGTGCCAATGCTCTGCGAGTGACAGAAGTTGTCGGGCTGCGGCGGAGAGGTCTGCCAGCCCGAGGGTGCCTGACGAGCCGGCCAGTTTGTGGGTTTCTTCCGAGAGCTGGGTAAGGGTTCTGTCAAGTATAGCGAGGTTTGGTGGTGCGCCATCCACTGGCAAGGTTTCTGTTAGCGTGTCCAGGCGTTGAAAAATCTCAGGCAGTTTGCTGATGTACTCTGCTCGCAGAGCCTCCAGGCGCGCCCGGTGTTGGGGGAAGTGTGTTTCGGCCATCAGCGTTTCTCCGGTAAAGAGAGTTTAGTGAGGTTTGAATCAGTTTAGTTAAGGCGTTACAAGCGCGCTAGCGAGGGGCGGTCTTGCCGTTTAGGCCAAAGAGTCCGTTTGATTTGTGAATTCCACGCCTTCAGGGAACTCTTTTTCTCTGCCGATCGTTTGGTAACAACAAGGCGTCAGCTTTGTAACCAACAATAACAACGACGGATGAAGCCATGAACAATAAACTGAAACTGGGCGGGATTGCCGTGTCTGCAGTCCTGCTTGCCGGCTGTCTGAGCAGCGGTGGCAGCGACGGCTCCGATGCCCCGGCGCCGGTGGTTGGCGGCAATGAGCAAGTCTTCAAGGCAACCCTCAAGCGTACCGCCTTCGGCATTCCCCACATTGAAGCCGATGATTTCGGCAGTATGGGGTACGCCTACGGCTATGCCCAGGCCGAAGACAACCTGTGCCTGCTGGCGGAAGATACCCTGACCATCCGCGGATTGCGGGCCCGCTTTCTTGGGGCCGGGGGTAACTACCAGATACCCTCCAATGGCGCCACCACCACTAACCTGAATGCTGACTTCTTCTGGCGGGCAACGGCGACGGACGACGCCATCCAGCCCCTGAAAACTGGCAGCGACCCCGAGGTGGGCGAGGCCTCCCGGGGCTATGTGGCCGGTTTCAATCGTTATCTGCAGGAACTTCGCAAGGGCCAACATCCCGGCCGCCATGAGGCCTGCCGGAATGAGCCGTGGCTGATGCCCATTGAGGAAGATGACATGTACCGTCGCTATCTCCGCCTCGCGGTGCTGGCGTCGTCATCGGTGTTCGTGGAAGGCATTGCCACGGCGCAGCCGCCCGCGACCGACGTACCGGAACTGTCGGCTGACGCCATTCTGGATGCGCTGGCTGACCTCGGCATTGAGGATGGCGGGGCCCTGCCGTTCCCTTTTGACACCGAGCTGCCCATCGGCAGCAACATGTACGGGTTGTCGGCCGGTGCCAGTCGCAGTGGTGAATCCCTGCTGTTCGGCAACCCCCATTTTCCATGGGAGGCCACCGAGCGCCTGTATCTGGCACATCTCAAGGTCGGGGACGATACCGAGATCATGGGAGCGGCGCTCTATGGCCTGCCGGCGGTGCTGATCGGTTTTAACGAGCATTTTGCCTGGAGCCACACGGTCTCAGCGGCCTACCGTTTCAGTTTCTACGAGTTGACGCTGAATCCCGCCGACCCCACCCAGTACCTGTACGAAGGCGAATTCGTGGATATGGAGGCCTCGGACATCACCGTGCAGGCGATGGACGATACCGGGGAGTTGAGCGAGGTCACCCGCACCCTGTACCGTTCCCGTTATGGCCCCCTGCTGACCTTTGAGGCGGCCGGTGTGCCGATACTGAACTGGTCCAATCTCAAGGCTTACACTCTGCGGGATGCCAATGCCGAGAATGACCGGTTACTGAACCAGTTTTTCCGCTGGAATCAGGCAGACAGTTTCGAGGAATTCGTGGAACTCCACGGCAGTGTGCTCGGGACGCCATGGGTCAATACCGTCGCCACCGGGCCCGGCAAGCCGGCGTATTACGGTGACCTGACGGTGGTGCCCAATGTGCCCGACAGCAAGGTGCAGGCCTGTACCACGTTACTGTCGCCGGTGTTTGACCTGCTGGCTCCGGGCCTGCCGCTGCTGGACGGCGCCCGTGCCGATTGCCAGTGGGACAATGACCCCGATGCACCGGCAGAAGGCGTGTTCGGGCCCGCCAACCTGCCATCGCTGCAGCGGGATGACTGGGTGCATAACTGCAATGACAGCTACTGGGTCACCAATCCCGCAGAACCACTGACTGGCTTTGCGGCCATTATCGGTGACGAGGAAACCCCCCGGTCCCTGCGCACCCGCAAGTGCATGGAGCAGGTGATCCAGCGCCTCGATGGCTCCGACGGCCGACCGGGCAGTACCGGTTTTGATATGGCCAACCTGCAGGACATGGTGCTTGACAGCTCGCTGCTGTCTGAACAGCTGGCCCGCGAGAACGTCCTGAACGCCTATTGCCCCCTCGGCACGTTGTTGGGCAGCGATGGCCAGCCGGTAGACATCTCCGAAGCCTGCACCGTATTGCAAAGCTGGGACGGCACCCATAACCTGGGGTCTGTCGGCGGGCACATCTGGCGCGAGTTCTGGCGGAATGTAGACCCGTTGCCGGTGGAATCCCCGATCAAATGGCTGACACCCTTTGATCCTGCCGATCCTGTCAACACGCCGGCAATGTTGAACGTCTTCAGCCCATTGATCCAGACCGCTTTCGCGGACGGCGTTAAGGCCATCCAGGATTCACCCATGGCAATGACCGCCGCTATGGGCACGCTACAGGTATCCGGCCTGCACGACACCGCCATTCCGATTTTCGGCGGCGAAGGCTTCGAGGGCGCCTTTACCATTGCCAGCTCGCGGCCGAACGACCTCAGCGATGGCCAGTACAACGTGAACTACGGCAACAGCTACATTCAAACCGTGACCTGGGACGAGGCCGGCCAGCCACTGGCGGAAGGGTTTGTAACCTATTCCCAGTCCACTGACCCGGCCTCGCCCTATTTCAGCGACATGACCGAGGCCTATTCCGGCAAGCAATGGATTCGCTTCCCTTACCGGCAGGCCGAGATCGACGCTGATCCGGAACTGGTGCGTTACCGTCTGGTGGAACTGGAAGGTAACTAGTTGAAATCGCCAATGGGGCGGGCGCCGGAGCCCGCCCCATTGGCTAAGCGGTAGTTGGCGGGCTACTATGGTCGGGATTCCAGGAACCTATCCGATAACAGGTAACACCATGCCAACCCTTACTCACCGCAAATCCTATTTTGCGGCTATCGCGCTGCTGCTGTCGATGGTCAGCACCTCACTGATGGCAGACAAGACCTACACCCTACGGCTGGCCGAGACCTGGGGGCCCAATTCACCGATCCTGGGGGATACACCCCGCAGCATGGCCGCCATGGCTGAGAAGATGTCCGCCGGGCGCCTGAAGTTCCGTATTGATTCCTCCAACAAACACAAGGCACCCTTCGGGATCTTCGACATGGTGCGCCAGGGTCAGTACGACATGGGGCATACCGCCTCCTACTACTATAAGGGCACGATCCCCAACGCCATGTACTTCACCACCGTGCCGTTCGGGATGCTGGCGCCTGAACAGTATGCCTGGTTCTACTACGGCGGTGGCATGGAGCTGATGGAAAAGGTTTACCAGCCCTACGGTCTGTTGTCTTTTCCCGGCGGCAATACCGGCAATCAGATGGGCGGTTGGTTCCGCAAGGAGATCAACTCCCTCGAGGACCTGAAGGGGCTGAAAATGCGCACCCCCGGGTTTGCCGGCGAGGTGATGTCGGAAATCGGTGTGGCGGTCACCAACATTCCACCCGGCGAGCTCTACACCGCCCTCGAGCGCGGCACCATTGATGCACTGGAGTGGGTGGGGCCGGCACTGGATCTGCCCATGGGCTTTCATCAGATCGCGGATTATTACTACTCCGGCTGGCAGGAACCCGGGGCGGAGGTTCAGTTCCTGATCAACCAGAAAACCTGGGATAGCCTGCCCGAAGACCTTCAGGAGATTCTGCGGGTGGCCATGCGTACCGCGGCCTACGACATGTACAGCCAGAGCACCCACATGAGCGCGGAGGCCTGGGACCGCATGAAGGAAGACTACCCCGATGTGACCCACAAGACTTTCCCTCCGGAGGTGATCGAGGCGTTGCGGGAGGCCACCGACAAGCTGCTGGCGCAGGAAGCGGAGAACGACCCGCTGGCGAAAGAAATCATCACCTCCCAGCGTGACTACCTGCGGAAGGTGCGCAAATGGACCAACATCTCTGACAAGGCCTATCTGAACAGCATCGCTACCGACTGATCAGGGATTGCTGAAAAGGGTGCAGTGGCTGCTTACAAAAGCCTGCTGTGCCCTTTTTGTTTGCAGTGGTTTCTGGAAAAATAGGCCGCTCATTATTGAGGCAGGGCCGATGAAACAGACACTGCTGTCATTGCAGGGCGTCAGCAAGGTTTTTGCAGACAAAACCGTACTCGATGGCCTGGATCTGGACATCTACGATGGCGAGTTCATTACGCTGCTGGGACCGTCCGGTTGTGGCAAAACCACATTGCTGCGCCTGATGGCGGGTTTCGAGCAGGCTGACGCCGGTCGTATCCTGCTTGGCGATAACGACATCAGCCATGCGCCTCCGGAACATCGCCCGCTCAACACCGTCTTCCAGCATTACGCCCTGTTCCCGCACATGACCGTCTTCGACAACGTCGCCTACGGCCTGAAAATGGAAAAGCGGCCGAAACAGGAAATCCGCGAGCGGGTCGAAGACGCCCTGGCCATGGTGCAATTGGGTGACTACGCCCGCCGCAAGCCCCACCAGTTATCGGGCGGTCAGCAACAGCGTGTGGCGATTGCCCGCGCGGTGGTCAAACGGCCCCGGCTGTTGCTGCTGGATGAGCCGCTGTCTGCACTGGATTACAAACTGCGTCGCACTATGCAAGTGGAGCTCAAGCGTTTGCAGCGGGAACTGGGCATCACGTTCGTTTTCGTGACCCACGATCAGGAAGAGGCGTTGTCCATGTCGGACCGGGTGGTGGTGCTGAAGGACGGTGTGGTTCAGCAACTCGGTACGCCGCGTGAAATCTATGAACGCCCGGCCAACCTCTTTACCGCCCGTTTTGTGGGGGAAACCAATTTGTTCCCCGGGCGCCTGAAGCAGATAACCGACAGCGCAATCACCGTGGACGTGTTCGGTGTGCACAGAACCCTGCGCAGACCGGATTTTTCCGTGGCTGATGGTCAAAGCGTACACGTGCTGCTGCGCCCTGAAGACATTCGTGTGCTGGAATCGAACGCCGATCATGGTCTGTCTGGCAAAGTGGTGGAGCGGAATTACAAGGGCAGCACCCTGGATTCGGTCATTCACCTGGACGATGGTACCGAGGTGCTGGCCAGCGAATTTTTTGACGAGGATGACCCGGCATTCGATTACCGCCTGGGCGAGCCGGTCAAGGTGAGCTGGGTCGATGGCTGGGAATGGCTGCTGCCGGAAGAAGTTGGTAAGGCGGTGCCGGACGGGGAATGGACGGCCGATGCATAGCGTGCGGCAGCAGCCGTTCAAAACCGCGGTGCTGGTCCTGGTCTGGGGCTGGCTGCTGTTCCTGGTGCTGGCCCCGAATCTGCTGGTGGTCGGCGCCAGTGTGACGACACGGGATCCGGTGTCGTTTCTGTCGCTGCCTCTGAATCTGGACGCCTACCGCCAGCTGTTTGATCCTCTCTACCTGGAGGTGTTTCTCCATTCGCTCTTCATGGCGGCGATGACCACGCTGGTGTGCCTGCTGATTGGCTATCCTTTTGCCTGGGCATTGTCCAGGGTGGGCAAGCAACGGCAGCTGTTGCTGATTTTCCTGCTCATTGTGCCCTTCTGGACCAATTCGCTGGTGCGCACTTACGCCCTCAAACTGATCCTCGCCACCAACGGACTGCTGAACAACGGGTTGATGTCCCTGGGGCTCATCGATGAGCCGTTGCAGCTGCTGTATACCGAAGGTGCGGTGATTGTCGGACTGGTGTACCTGTTGTTGCCGTTCATGATTCTGCCCCTGTACTCGGTGTTTGATGACCTGAAGCAGGAAGTGTTGCTGGCGTCCCACGACCTGGGGGCAGGGCGCCTGTCCACTTTCATTCACGTGATCGTGCCGCTTACGCTGCCGGGCGTGCTGGCGGGCGTGATGCTGGTGCTGCTGCCGGCCATGGGTCTGTTCTTTGTACCGGACATCCTTGGCGGCTCGCGCCATCTGCTGGTGGGTAATGTCATCAAGAACCAGTTTCTTGATGCCCGCAACTGGCCGTTCGGTGCGGCCGCCAGCATCGTGCTGACGGTGGCCATGGCGTTTCTGATGTTCGCCCACCGTCTCAGTAAGCGGCGCCTTGGCGAGGAAGGCCCGTGACACACCGATGGTTGCCGCGCACCTACCTTACGCTGGTTTATATCCTGCTCTACGTGCCGATCGTGGTGCTGGTGGTGTTCTCGTTCAATGAATCCCGTACCGGATATGCCTGGGAAGGGCTGAGCCTGCGCTGGTACGAGGCGCTTTTCAATAACCGCGCCATGGTAGCGGCTATGTGGAATTCGATCTGGCTGGCGCTGTCGGCGGCCACGGTTTCCACGGTGATCGGTGCGCTGACCGCCCTGGCGTTGCATCGTTACCGGTTTCGGGGCAAGAAGCTGCTGAACGGCATGCTGTTTGTGGTGATGATGTCGCCGGAGATTGTGCTGGCGATTTCCCTGCTGGCGCTGTTTTTGCTGGTCGGCCTGCAACTGGGCTACGTGTCCCTGTTGCTGGCGCACGTGACCTTCTGCCTGCCGTTTGTGGTGATCACCGTGATGGCCCGCCTGAGCGGGTTTGACGACAGCCTGCCGGAGGCAGCGCGGGATCTTGGCGCGTCCGATTTCACCATGACCCGCACCGTGCTGATACCGGTGATCATGCCGGCGTTACTGGCAGGCTGGCTGCTGGGGTTTACACTGTCTCTCGACGATGTGGTGGTCAGCACCTTCGTGAGTGGCCCCAGCTATGAGATTCTGCCGCTGCGCATCTATTCCATGGTGCGTGTGGGCCTGAAACCCGAGGTGAACGCCCTCGGCACCTTGCTGCTGGTGTTTTCACTGGTCATGCTGATGTTGTCTCAATGGATTCTGATAAGGAGCAAACGATGAAAAAACTGGCGCTGGCCGGCTTGCTGGCTGTGGGACTGACCGGCTGCAGTTCTGAAGAGCCGCAGGTTCTGAGCCTCTATAACTGGTCCGAGTACATGCCCCAGGAGGTTCTGGACCGCTTTACCGAGGAGACCGGTGTCGAGGTTGTCTACACCACCTATGACAGCAACGAGGCAATGTATGCCCGCCTCAAGTTGCTGGACGACAGTGCCGCCTACGACCTGGCGGTGCCCTCAACCTACTACGTCAGCAAGATGCGCCAGGAAGACCTGCTGATGCCTATCGACCGCAGCAAGATCGAGGGCTTCAACCGGCTTGACCCCGAGCTGGTGAACCTGGACATCGATCCGGATAACCAGTTCTCCGTTCCCTATCTCTGGGGCACCACTGGCCTCGCGGTTGATACCGCCGATGTTGAGGGTGAGCCGGTAAACGCCTGGCAGGACCTGTGGGATGACCGCTTCGAGGGTCGGGTCATGCTCACCAATGACATGCGGGAAGTGTTCCATGTGGGCCTGCGGGTGCTGGGTTATTCCGGCAACAGCACCAACCCGAAGGAGATTGAGGAAGCCTACAAGAAGCTGTCGGAGTTGATGCCGTCCGTGCGCACGTTCAACTCCGATGCGCCACGGATGCCCTACCTGGAGGGCGAAACCGATGTGGGCATGATCTGGAACGGTGAGGCGGTGATGGGCAAGGACACCATGGGCGCGTTGGAATACGTGTACCCGGAGGAAGGGGTCATCGCCTGGCTCGACAGCTTTGTGATTCCGAAGAATGCCCGCAATCCGGACGCCGCCCACCAGTTCATCAGCTTTGTATTGCAGCCCGAGATTTCAGCGCTGATCAGCGAGGACATCGGCTACGCGACGCCGAATCTGGAAGGCCGTGAGCTGCTGGACGATGCAGTGGCGGGCAATCGCGCCAGCTATCCGACACCCGAGGACATGGAAAACGCCGAGTTTCAGGTGGATATCGGAGACGATGCTTTGCAGGTGTACGCAAAATATTGGGAGATGCTGAAATCCGGCCGCTAACAGCCACGAACGTGTATTAGTTTGCAAAGAGCGGAGGCCCGAGGCCTCCGTTTTTTTGTCTGTCGCGCCGTGCACCTTGCGGATTGTCCGTTTGGGCCGTATCAACGGGGAGTGGTCTATAATCAGGGCAGACCGCCAACCTATTCAGGGTCTCCTTGCTGATGCCACCGTCAAGCCTGCCACGCCTGATCGTCCCTCTCCTGCTGGCATTCTGTCTGTCTGGCCAGGTGCTTGCTGCATCACAGCCTGTAACCGAGGGCTGGGAATATCGCTGGGGCGACTCTCCCTTTACTCCCGCCGGTGTCCCGGAATGGGTGCGAGACGAAACACCGGGGCAATGGCACCAAATCGGCTTCCCCTCCAATCCGCCCGGGCGGGCCGGGCGTGAAAACGTCTGGTTTCGGGTGACCCTTCCTCCCGGTGACTGGCAGGAGCCGGTGCTGTACATCTTCAGTGTGGACCTGATTGTCCAGGTATATCTGGACGGAGAGCGGATATACCAGCACGGCACATTTGACGAGGTAGGGCGGGGCCGGTTTGAGGGCTGGCCCTGGCATGAGGTCCCGTTGCCGGAAGGTTTCGAGGGCAAGGAGCTGTATTTCCGCGTGTTTTCCAATTACACCGATATCGGCCTGTGGGGGGAAGTGTCGGTCATGGATCGGCCGGATCTGGTGCTCTATATCCTTGGCAATTCCATGGAAGCGCTGATTATCGCCGGATTTTCCGCCCTGATCGGGCTGCTGGCACTGTTCTTCGCCATCCTCCAGGCTGAGAAAAAGAGCTTCGCCAGCATCGCCCTGTTTGCCTTTTCATCGGGCCTCATGCTGGTGGCGGAAAGCCAGGCCAGCCTGCTGGTTTGGAATGCCCCGCTGGCCTGGGATTACCTCGCGGCAGGGTCTTACTACCTGTTGCCGGTGGCCATGGCGCTGCTGCTGGAACAGTGGTTCGCCGACCAACGCCCGTGGCTGATCAATCTGGTGTGGAAGGTCCATTTTATCTACCTGGCCGGGGCTCTGGGGCTGTCCGCGGTGGGCGCCATCAATCTGTCCTCCACTTTTCCGCCGTTCGATCTGTTGTTCCTGGTGTCTCTGGTTACCATCAGTGTGGTGGTGATTAAGCGGTTTCGGGATCTGGCGATAGAGCGGCAGATCATTTTGCTGACCTACGGTATTTTCTGTGTGTTGCTGATCCTGGACATGGCCGTTGCCCACGGCTTTTTGCCCTGGGGTCGGGTGCCGGTAAGCTGGGGCGCCCTGGCGTTCTCGCTGTCGGTGGTGATCATTTCGCTGGTGCACTATGCCCGCAATCAGCACGCCCTTCACACCCTGAATGTTTCTCTCGAAAAGCAGGTCACCGAGCGAACCCGCAAAGCGGAATCTCTGGTGCATCGCGAACAGGCCCGGGTCCGGTTGCTGACCTTCGAGAACGAGAAGAACCGGGTGCTGAACGACATCATTGCCGGCTTGCAGGACTGCCTCAGCCTGAATCAGGCGTTCAATTACCTGTCCCGGGTCATGCCGGATCTGTGCAGCCCCCTGCGCGGCGCACTTTACCAGCGGGTGGATGACGGCAGGGCGTACGAGCGTTTGAACTACTGGGGTTATGCCCGGGAAATTCCGGATTTTGCCCTGATCCTCGACACCACCGAGGGCGTCCCGGAGGCAACAACGCTGCCCTCAAGATACCGGACATTCCCGGAGGATTACGAAGACGACAAACGCGCCGGACTGAAGGGCTCGGTGTGCCTGTACCTGGATGTCCAGTCCGCCAGTGAGGGTATGCTGACGCTCGGGTTACTGATGGTGGAGATTCCTGATGATTTCTCTTCCGAGGGCGCTGATTACGGAGCGGCCCGCCTGTTTCACGCGCTGGATCAGGGCATGCAACGCATCAGCATTACCCTGTCCAGCATCAGTCTGCATGAGGAACTCCAGAAGTACTCCTACGAAGATGCGCTGACCGGGCTCAAGAATCGGCGTTACTTCAATCAGTTACTGGAGCATGAAGGTGCGGTGGCCGAGCGCAGCAAAGTGCCCCTGGCGTTGTTGATCGTGGATATCGACCATTTCAAACGCTTCAATGATACCCATGGCCACGAGGCCGGCGACAGCGCTCTGAAAACCGTTGCCTGCGTGCTGTTGCAGCAGTTCCGTGACAGCGACGTGGTCTGCCGCTTTGGCGGTGAAGAATTTGTGGTGATCATGCCAGGCGCCAGTTTGGCGAGTGCGCGGGACAAAGCCGAGCGCCTTTGCCGGGTGTTGCGGACGACGCCGGTACAGCACGGTAGCAGGAGCCTGGGTTGCGTTACTCTCTCGGTTGGTGTGGCTGCCTGGCCCGAATGCGCGCACAATCCGGACGCTCTGCTGGGGCTCGCCGATAGCGCGCTCTACAAAGCCAAGGAAGGTGGTCGCGACCGGATTGAGGCGTGTCCGACAGACCTGCCCGCCCGTCTGGAGTGACGGCGGGCAGATGGATGACCTCAGTGCCAGATATCGCTGTCGATTTTCTCGTGCAGCTCCGGATAATCCTTCGAACGGAAGTGCGGCACCGCGCCTTGCTTGCGCTGGGCGAGGTAATCCCGGGTCAGCTTCACCACCGTGCCCGAGAGCAGCACAATGGCCACCAGGTTGATCGCTGCCATCAGCCCCATGGAGGCGTCAGCGGTATTGAACACGGTAATGACGGCCTCGTAACCGCCCCAGATCACCATGCCCAGTGCCGCCAGACGCAGGACCGTTACGCCGAGCGTATTGCCACCTTTCAGATAATAGAGCGCATTTTCCGCGTAGGTGTAGTTGGCCACGATGGATGTAAAAGCAAAGAACAGAATGGCCACGGCAATGAAGTAACCACCGAAATCGCCAAGGTGGGCTTCCATTGCCTCCTGGGTCAGTTGCGTACCGGTGACGCCGGAACCCGGTTCCAGCACGCCGGAGAGCAGAATCATGACCGCGGTGGCGGTACAGATGATGATGGTGTCGACGAACACCCCGAAAGCCTGGACCAGACCCTGGGATGATGGGTGATGAGGTGCCGGCGTGGCGGTCGCTGCAATGTTCGGCGCTGAGCCCATGCCGGCCTCGTTGGAAAACAGCCCCCGTTTGATGCCGTTCAGCATGGCGGCAGTGACGGAGCCGGCCGCGCCGCCGGCCGCTTCCTCGAGCCCCAGGGCGCTTTTCACAATCAACATCAGAATGCCCGGCACCTCGGTGATGTTGATGGCCATAATGCCCAGCGCAACCAGAACATAGGCGCCGGCCATGGCATCCGCGCGTGGTTCATCAGTGCGAAGGGAAGGCGGTCCAGCCGGTTAACCAGCTGCTTTGCAGGCGTGGGTTGAGGGCGCCAACCCAGGAGGCAGACTCATCGAAGAATTCCGATTTCGGAGGCGTTTTTGCCGCCATTTGTCTGACCTGGCCGCGGGAAAAGAAGTTCGGATTGACCGGGTCGCGGGCGGTAACGTGCAGGGCACTGTCGAGGCGTCTGGCGTTACCGTTGCGGGCATCCGTCAGCCAGCGATTCTCGCTGAAGCCGAAATCGTCGTTGCCGCTGCCGGATTCGTCAGAGTCTCTGCCGAGGTTGCCGGTGTTGGCAATCATGTTGTGGGAGAACGTGAGGGTGCCATTGTTGACCAGGGTCGCAACTTCGTCCCTCAGGTCGACGGCCTCGATACCAAAACTGTCCACGATCATGTTGTGGAAGTGCCCGCCGGTACCCTCGCGAAGCACCGTGCCGCGGTGGGTTGTGGCGGTTTGCCCGGTTCCAGCCAGGGTCACGTTGTAGAACACCGGCTCGGAGCGCGGCAAGGCCTGATGATCGTTGCCGTTGTTGTCCCCCTCGAAGGCATTGTCACCCACGTCACTGTGCTGCTGCACAACAAGGAACTGAACCCGCCCGGTCCAGCCCCAGTCCCAGTCTATGCTGTCGTCCGCAGCGCCGGTGACCACAATGTTCTTGAGGTCGACGGAGCCCCCAAACATCTCGATGCCATCGTCCAGGGCCCGGTGGACCTGAACATTGCGGACGATGGTGTCACTGCCGCAGCCACCCAGGGTCAGGCCGTTGAGTTCATTGTTCTGGTAAACCTCGAAGCCCGCGAATTCGATTCGGGTGTACTCGATGACCCCGCAACTGTGGCGCGGATCCTTGCCGCCAAATTGACCACGTGCGTCCTGTTCCGAAACGCCCTCGATTGACGCGCCGGGCTGGTTAACCGGTGCTTTGCCGAGAACGACCACCCCGCCCCAATCGCCTCGTGAACGCTTCCCTTCAGGCTGATTGCTGGTAAAGACGACCGGGCTGTCCGGGCGACCGCGGGAAAACAGCTTGCTGCCGCTGTTCACAATCAAGGCCGAACCATTGTTGCCTTTCACGGTGACGCCGCTCTCAATGGTGAGTTGGGCATTTTCGACGAAAATCGGTTTTTCGAGAATGTAGGATTTTCCGGACTCCCACACCGTGTTGGCAATGATGTCTTCATGCACGCGGACCGTCTGAGGCTCAAAAGCGGTGAACCCGACGATTGCGATAACACCGGCGACAGCGCCGGGCGCCATCCAGACCAGATTGCGGCGGAACCAGGAGTGATCGCGCGTCGTTGACTCGGGGGGGGTGATTTGCGCAGTTGAAGTGGTGGCAGTTGCCATCAGGGGTGCGCCGGTGTCTTCGGCACGGATCTCCTCCGCCAGTCGCTTCAGTTTCTCGGAGCCGGCGCCCTCAACACGACGCAGGACATCGCTCCGGTACCCCGGTTCCCGCAACAGATTATTCAGATGAACAAAAGACACACCGGGGCATTCGCCCTTGTCTATCAGGCGCTTGAGGCGCCAGAGTTTTTCCACCAGCAGAGATGAACGATCCGACATTGATACAGCTCCAAAAACACATGTCGGACCGTTTCTACCGCGTCAGTGTGACGTCTGTGTTACGAGTGGGCTATCGGGCCCCGCTACACCACCAGTACCGGGCATTTGGCATGGGAAGCGACCCGGTGTGACACGCTGCCCAGCAGCATGCCGTCTTTGTCGCTGTGGGTGCCGCGGGTGCCTACCACGATCAGATCCGCCTCTTTGTCCTCTGCGAATTTGACGATCACCTTGGACGGGCGGCCGCCTTTGACGAAGCCTCGCACTTTGGTGGCTCCATGGTCCTTTGCAAGGTCCTTGGCGTGGTTGACCACGCCTTTGGCGTAATCCGAGAGCACTTTGTCGGGAATGTCGAGCTCAACCGGGCGTTCGATGGACAATGACGCTTCGAACAGGCTGTGATGCTTGAACACGCAGAGTATATAAATCTCTGCATCCGGCATCAGTTTCTGCAGCGCAATGGCTTTGTCCAGCGCTTTGAGCGAGGTTTTCGAACCGTCCACAGCAACCAGCATTTTCTTGAACATGGCTTTCTCCAATTGGCTATGGCCCTATCCCCGTCAATCCCGGAAGGCAAGATCCCTCAGGAACAAGGCAATGTCCGGGAAGGCGATGATCAGCCCGGCCGCGGTCACCAACATGAAAATGAACGGAGGTGTGCCCCGGATCACCTCCAGGTAGGGGCGCTTGAAAATGGCGATGGCGGTGAAAATATCGCAACCAAACGGTGGCGTCGCCGAGCCGATGGCCACCTGCAGCGTGATCAGCACGCCCACCAGTACCGGGTCGAGCCCGGTGGACTGAATGGCGGGAGCAAAGATCGGCGTCAGAATGAGTATGACCACGATCGGATCAACGAACATACAGGCGATGAAGAAGGCGATACAGATCGCGACCAGCACGCCTACGGGACCGGCATCATTGACCCCGACGGATTCCAGGATCGCCTGGGGAATCTGGGCAAAGGAGATGATCCAGGAAAAGCCATTGCCGACCGCGACCAGAATGAAGACCACCGCCGTGATCAGGCCGGTGGATTTGGCGATGCGGTAGATGTCAGGCAGTTTCAGGGAACGGAAAACCACAAATTCCAGCAGGAAGGCATACAGCACACACACCGCGGCCGCTTCCGTGGGGCTGAAAATGCCGCCGTAAATACCGCCAACGATAATGACCGGGAAGAAGAGCGGCCAGAGAGCATCCCGGACGGACACGGCCCGTTGCGTCCAGGTCGCCTTGTCCTCCGTTGGCACGTTGTTCTTATAGGCGTAGATCAGGCAGTAAGCAGAGAACATCAACAGGATCAGCACGCCGGGTCCGATGCCGGCAATAAACAGTTCGGCAATGGAGGTGCCGGACACCACCCCGTAGATGATCATGCCGATGCTGGGTGGAATCAGGAAGGCAATGTCGCTGGAGTTGATAATCAATGCCAGGGTGAACGGATCGGAGTAACCCGCTTTCAGCATTTTCGGCCGTAGCGGCGAACCCACAGCGACAACGGTAGCCTGGGTAGAACCGGACACCGCGCCGAACAGTGTGCAGGACGTGGCGGTACTGATCGCGAGGCCGCCTTTGAAGTGACCGATAAAGGCCATGACCATATTGATCAGGCGATCTGCGGACTGGCCTCGGGTCATGATGTCAGCGGCGAGGATGAACATGGGGACCGCGATCAGCGAGGCCGGCCGGATACCCCCCATCATCTGCTGAATGAAGGTGCCCATCTGACCGAAACCATCAAACATCATTACAAACCCGACCACTGCACCGGTGATCAGTGGGACCATCATCGGGAAGCCCAGCAGCAACAACCCGACCATGACCAGCATCATTATAGTTGCCATGTTTTTATCCTTTCTGATTTGAGTCTGCGGGGGTCAGACTTCCGATTCGGTGTCTGCATAGCCATCAACCACGCCAGTTGAGAGATAGACGTCATCACTGGTGATGTTTTTGACCGCGGTCAGCAAATACTGGATCCCGGTAATGGCGAAGCCGATCGGCGCCCAGACGTAGATCCACCAGATTTCGAACCCGAGTGCTGGGAGGATGCGGCCACGGCTGTGCAGCGTTTCCACGTAACCAAACGCGTGATAGCAGAGAAAAAACATGACCACCGACGTGAACAGGGCAATAAATATCATCAGAACCTTGCGGCCTTTGGCCGGTATGGCGTCGTACACCGCTGACATGCGAATGTGTCGACCGTGCCGGGCTGCGTAGCCAATGCCGGCAAAGGTGATCAGGATAATGAGGATGCGGTTGATTTCTCCGGAAAAGAACAGGCCTTCGCCAAAGACAAAACGTGCGATTACATTGATACAGGTATTGATCGCCATCAGGATCACGCCAGCCGCCAGCATGACAGCCTCTACCTTGCTGATGAACACATCAATGGTTCCCAGAAACCCGGGCAAGCCGGACTCGTAGCTACCGGTGTCGTCTTCTATCTCCGGGGATTTCTCGGACATGGGTTCTGCTCCAGAACATGTCGCTCCCGGCCGGAAGGAGGTCCCCGGCGGGGCGGGGTGAAACGGATTCCCGCCGGCGTACCGGCGGGAATGGATGGCGAGGTTCAGTCGTCGCTTTGCACTTCTTCAAGATCTTCCTTGAATTGGGCCAGCAGTTCCTTGCCGCGCTCTCCGGTCATCTCGATGAACTTTTCTTCCACCTGCGGCGCACGGGCCTTGAAAGAGGCGATCTGCTCATCATTCAGGCGGGTCACCGTGACCTCGTCACTGGCTTTCTGGATTTTCCCCAGAGCCTCATCGGCAAGCCCGTCGATGTGCACAATGATTTCTTCGAAGGCAAAGTCGGCAGCGTCCTGAACCAGCTTTTTGTCTTCATCGGACAGGCCTGCGTAAAAGTTCTGGTTGGCCATCATGGCGGTGGTGAACCAACCGTGGCTGGTGAATACCAGGTTTGGAGACACTTCGTACAAACCACCGGACTCGATCCAGAAGATCGGGTTTTCCTGACCCTGGATCATGTTGGTCTGCAGTGCACCGTACACTTCGCCCCAGGGCAGGGGGGTGGGGGTGGCACCGAAGGCGGAATAGGTCTCGGACAACAGCGGGTTGGTCATGACCCGGATCTTCTTGTTGTTGAAATCCTCGGGGCTGGTGACCGGCTCATCGACAGTGACGACCATCTCACCTTCCGGATACATCTGCAGAAGCTCAAGGCCCTTCTCGGCATAGAGTTCCGGGAAGTCCTCGTTGATCGCTTCACTCTCACGGAAGAATTTGATCACCGTTTCCATGTTGGTCGGCATCAGATAGGGAATGAAGAAAATCTGCGCTTCCGGAATCAGCGAACCGGTGAAGCCCGGCGACTGATTGACGAAATTGAGAATGCCGGCCTGGGTCTGTTCCATGATGTCGTCAGACTCACCGAGTTCCCCGAAACGGAAAATCTGCAGGGTGTGGTCGGAGTTTTCCTCAATGTATTCTTTGAATTTGTAGGCGAAGACATCCTGGACATCACCCTCGTATTCCTCGTGGGCATAGCGCCAGTTGGCGGCGTTCACCGAGTTCGCCGCGGTCAGGGCTGCGAAAGCGATCGCGGATACACCGGCCAGTTTTCTGAATTTACTCAAGCTGCTCATCGTGTTGTCTCCGTTTGATTTTTTCGCTGTAATTTCTTGTTACATTATTAAAGACTGGCAAATCAAACCGAGTTTCGCAAGAAATTGGCCAATTTAGCCGGCTGGTAAGTCACACTTTAAAATGGTTTTGGCGGGCCGCATCATGGCGCGCTCTGGTGGTGCGGTACGTAGCGTTTTGGTGCGACCGGTCGCCTCGTTGATTGCTATCGCATTGGATAATGCGCACACAGTGGAGGATGGACTCATGGATACATTCTGGAATCGCGCCCGCGGGCTGGTGGCTGTTGTGGGACTCGTCCTGCTCACCGGCTGCGTGTCTCAGCCGATGCCCGGAGAGGGGGGCTTTGAGGCGGAAGTGCCGCTGACGAACACTTACTGGCAATTGCATGCGGTGGCGGGTGAACCGGTGGCCGACTCCGATGCGGCCAGCGAAGCTCACCTGATTTTACGGGACGATGGTGTGGTGAACGGCTTTGGTGGCTGCAACGCGTTTCGCGGCGAGTACGAAGTGATCAACAACCGCAATCTTGTCTTCAGCAGTATGGCGAGCACCCGCCGTGCCTGTCAGAACAGGGACAATCCGGAGCGGGCACTGTTTGCCGCCATGGCCAGCACCGCCGGGGTTCAGATGGGTGCGCGCCGCTTGCATCTGCTGAACTCCGAGGGCGAGACGTTGGCGGAGTTCGTCGCTACACGCCAGCCCTGATCAGGAATTGGCGGAATTCAGCCACGACCCGGTCAAGGCTGTGCTCCAGGCGGTGGCCATCGGCCAGCATCAGAATGGGCAGTGCCTGTTGTTGTGCCAGGGCAATTACCGGCATCACCGGGACCACGTCGTCGTCCCAGCCGTGAATGATCTGTGCGTGGTCGGCAACAATCCTCGGGCTGGACTGGGGGTAATCGGGCAGAGCCAGTGCCGGGGCGAGCAAAAAGCAGCCGAGCACAGGTTGCTCGGAGCTGGTTTGCGCACACACCCAGCCGCCCATGCTGGAGCCGGCGAGAATGGTGCGCTGCGGAACGGCTCCAGCCTGCGCCATGGCGTGACGCATTTGTGCCAGCCGGGTTGCCGGATCCTTGCTGCTGCGATGGTCGACCGCCTCGGCGATCACCCCGGGAACGTCCTCTGCCGCAGCTTTCATGGCCTGGATCTTGGTGCTCCCCGGACCACTCTCCAGGCCATGGGACAGGAAAACGTGGGTGGTGCGCTGAGTCATGGCTAAAGGTCCCTGTTTCAGACGAGATACGATGTTCAGGCATCATGCTGCTGCCCGCCAGCGATGTCCAGACAGCGGGCTGTGACCTGTTTTCATCGTGTCCCCGTAACACTTCAGACTTATCACAGCAGCAGGCAGGAACGGTCATGGTCAGGTTATCGGGTTGGTTGACAGCACTGGTGTTCTTGGCGCCAGGCATAGCCGTTGGTGCAGAACCGCAGCAACGCGAATGCCCCGCGTTTCTCGATCATGATCAGCGCAAACTGCATTCCCGTGACACCGTGAACCTGTGCGATGTGGCGGCCGGTAAGCCGATGCTGGTGGTCAACACCGCCAGCCGATGCGGTTTTACCGGACAATTCGAAGGGCTCGAGGCGTTGCACAATCGGTACCGGGAGGAAGGGCTGGTGGTGGTCGGCTTTGCCAGCGATGATTTTCGTCAGGAGGCTGACAGCGAGGAGGAAGCCGCCAAGGTGTGCTTCGTGAACTTCGGTGTCACTTTCACGATGATTGCCCCGGGTGCCGTCACCGGCGCCGACGCCAATCCGGTGTTCAGCGCCATCAACGCCCAGAGCCAGCCGCCACGCTGGAACTTCACCAAGTACCTGCTTGATCGGGAAGGTAACGTAGTGGCGTCTTTCCCCAGCCAGGTGCGCCCGCAGGATACCCGGCTGACCTCCGCGATCGAAGAGCTGCTGTAGCGATCAGGCCCGTCTCAGGATATCCAGGGCGTGACGTCTTTTCTGCGGGTCGTAAATGTCAACGGTAAACATCAGCTCATCCACCTCGATCGTGCTCAGTAACCGGTCCAGTTGCTGTTTTGCTGACGCCGGGCCACCGAGAATCTGCAACGACAGAAAGTCCCGCACACTGGCTTCCTCACCTGCATTCCACAGGCCGGCCATGGTGTCCACCGGCGGCTTCATCCACAGCGGTTGGCCCCGGAACAGCGCCAGAATGCGCTGGTAGCTGGTGGTTGCCAGCCATCGGGCTTCCTCGTCGGTATCGGCGACGACGGCCGGAACAGACAGCATGGCGTAAGGTTCCTGTAGCTGTTCCGAGGGCTGGAAATGATCGCGGTAGACCTTCAACGCCTCACGATACAGCCGCGGTGCAAAGTGACCGGCGAAGGCGTAGGGCAGGCCCCGCATGGCTGCCAACTGGGCACTGTAGAGGCTGGATCCGAGGAGCCAGATCGGCACGTGGGTGCCGGCACCGGGAATCGCTTTGACCGGCTGCCCGGGCTGCAGCGGCCCCAGCAGAGTCTGCAGGCGGGCGACGTCTTCCGGGAACTGCTCGGCCCCGAGTCCGTCACGCCGCAACGCCCGGCTGGTGATCGGGTCGGTGCCGGGTGCGCGTCCGAGGCCGAGATCAATGCGCCCGGGGTAGAGGCTCTCCAGGGTGCCGAACTGCTCGGCAATGACCAGTGGCGGATGATTCGGCAGCATCACCCCGCCGGAACCGACCCGCAGCCGCTCGGTTTTGCCCGCAATGTGGCCGATCAACACCGAGGTGGCCGAACTGCTGATGCCCTCCATATTGTGATGTTCGGCCAGCCAGAAGCGGCTGAACCCCAGCTTTTCGGCGTGCTGGGCGAAGGCCACGCTGTTGGCCAGCGTGGTGCCTACGGAATCACCCTCACGGACGGAGGCCAGTTCCAGCAGCGAAAGGGGCGGGCGTTGCGGCATGGTGTGCTCCGGTGGCATCGGGCCTGGGGTTTACAGGTCGATCACGATGGGTGGATTCAGCGGTTTGAAGGCGCCGGTACAGGTGCTCGCATTCACGTAAAGGCACTGGCCGATCTGGTGCTGACCAAAGCTCTCATGAATGTGCCCGAAAATATGGAGCCTGAGGTTCAGGCTTTCAACCGTGTCGGCAAGATCGTTACAGCCGACACTCTGAAAACCGGTGCCGGTCGGAACGGCATCCAGGATGCCGGCGGGCGGGCCGTGGGTAATCAGCACATCGGTGTCACGGGGAATCCGGGACCAGCGCTCGGCCATGGCCGGGCCACGGTCCAGATTGAACGCCCAGTTGAAGAACACCGGGGTCCACGGGCTGCCCCAGAATTTAAGGCCGGCCAGCTCCAGCCCTGTGTCCTGCAGATAGTGGGCGTGGCGCACCAGGGCACGGGCGTCCTGGGGTTCGTCCTGGAAACACCAGTCGTGATTGCCAGCGATCAGAATCTTGTGAGTGTGGGGTTGTTCCGCAAGCCAGTCATCGAGGTCTTCCAGCTCCTCCAGCGTCCCCACGCCGAGGCAATCGCCGGAATGGATCAGGATGTCTCCCTCGGGCACGTCAATCTGTCGATGCATGCTGTGGGTGTCGGAAATACAGACCAGCCTCATGTATGGGTATCCGCCTGGCGATGTGGGTGGAAGGTCAGTTTCAGAACTGACCGTGACGACCGGCACCGTTCTTGAACCTTTTTGCGCCTTCAATGGACTCCTCAAAAACTACAGGGTACCCCGCGGCTCCCTCGGCAACCAGTGCGTTGTGCAGTTCCAGATCCCACTGGCGCAGGGCCGAGGCCCGGTCTGCCAGCAGGCAGCGCTGGGGAAACGCGGCCAGTTCACGGGCAAGAGTCCGGGCGCTGTCCAATGCCTTCCCATCATCAACCACCCGGTTGGCCAGACCCATGGCAAGGGCTTCCTCGGCCTGCACCGGCCGGCCGGTCAGGATCATGTCCATGGCGCGGCCGTGGCCGACGACTCTTGGCAGTCGTACGGTGCCACCATCGATCAGCGGCACGCCCCAGCGCCGGCAAAACACACCGAACACCGCGGATTTTTCGACCACCCGCAGATCACACATCAATGCCAGTTCCAGCCCCCCAGCCACGGCATAACCGGAGACCGCCGCAATCACCGGTTTGCTCAGTGTCATGCGGGTGGGGCCCATCGGTCCGTGGCCGGTGCCGTGGGGATCGATCTCGTTGCGGCGCTCGGGGTCGTCCATGGCTGCCAGGTCCGCGCCGGCGCAAAAGTTTCCACCGGCACCGCAAAGAACCGCTACTTTTAAAGCACGGTTTTCCTCGAATTCGGTAAACGCCCGGCGCAGCGCACTGGCGGTGGGGCGGTCCACGGCATTGCGCTTGTCAGGGCGATTGAGGGTGATGGTGAGAACGCCATCATCCACGGAGGTCAGCACGGGTTGGTCAGTCATGGTGGATGTCCTGTTGATCAAAAGGGAGTGGGGCAGAACCGTTACACCAAGATAGCACCAGACGGTGGCATAACCATTGCGTGAAAAAAGAATACGATGCGAAGTGAGGGCGAGGCATGTACCGATACACCCTGGGTGTTCAGACCTGGCAGTTTCAGACGCTGGCAGAGTTGATGGCGAAGGCAACACCTGCCCGCTCCGGTGACCGCCTGGCCGGAGTGATGGCGTCTACGGCGGAGGAGCGGGTGGTGGCGCAGATGGCGCTGGCGGAGCTGCCGCTGAACACCTTTCTGAATGACGCGCTGGTGCCTTACGAAAGCGATGAGGTCACCCGACTGATCCTGGACGAACACGACAAGCATGCGTTCGCGCCCATCGCCCATCTCACGGTGGGTGACTTTCGTAATTGGCTTTTGGGCGATCAGGCAACACCGGAGGCGCTCGCAGGCATCCGCCAGGGCATCACCCCGGAAATGGCCGCCGCCGTCTCCAAGATCATGCGTAATCAGGATCTGATTCTGGTGGCGTCCCGTTGCCAGGTCATCACCGCGTTTCGCAACACCATCGGCACTCCGGGCCGGCTCTCGACCCGATTGCAGCCCAATCATCCCACCGACGACATCACCGGCATTGCCGCCAGCATTCTTGATGGCCTGCTGTATGGCAGCGGCGATGCGGTGATCGGTATCAACCCGGCTACCGACAGCGTGGCCCAGAGTGTGCGGCTGATGAAGATGATGGACGAAGTGATCCGCCAGTACGACATTCCCACCCAGTCCTGTGTCCTGACCCATGTGACCAACACCCTTGAGGCCATCGAACAGAATGCACCGGTGGATCTGGTGTTCCAGTCCATCGGTGGCACCGAGGCCACCAATCGCAGTTTCGGTTTCGACCTGGCGACCCTGGCAGAAGCACAAAGCGCCGCGCTGTCATTGCAGCGCGGTTCGGTGGGCAACAACGTGATGTATTTTGAAACCGGCCAGGGCAGCGCCCTGTCAGCGAATGCGCACCACGGTGTTGACCAGCAAACCTGCGAGGCCCGGGCCTATGGGGTGGCGCGCAAGTTTGATCCGTTGCTGGTGAACACGGTGGTGGGCTTTATTGGTCCGGAGTACCTGTACGACGGCCGGGAAATCACCCGCGCCGGCCTGGAGGATCATTTCTGCGGCAAGCTACTGGGTCTCCCCATGGGTTGTGACATCTGCTACACCAATCACGCCGAGGCCGACCAGAATGACATGGACAACCTTTTGACCCTGCTCGGCGTGGCGGGCTGCAATTTCATCATGGGCATTCCCGGTTCCGACGACATCATGCTGAATTACCAGACCACGTCGTTCCACGATGCGCTCTATCTGCGGCGGGTGTTGAACAAGCGCCCGGCGCCGGAGTTCGAGCAATGGCTGGCACGGATGGGGATATTCCGCGACAGCCGCGGACAATGGCCCGCTGACACCCTGCCGGAGGCCTTCAGCGCGAGCCTGTCCCGTCTGCCGGAAGGAGATGACCAATGACCGATTCAACGCCGGAACTGGTGACGGATAACCCCTGGCGCCACCTGCGGGCCTATACCGATGCCCGGATTGGTCTTGGCCGTGCCGGCACCAGCTTGCCGACCCGCGAGTTACTGGCATTCCAGCTGGATCACGCGCGGGCCCGGGACGCGGTGCACCTGCCGCTGGATACCGGGGCGTTGCTTGAAGCACTGACGACCCTGTCGGCGGCCCGGGGCCTGCCGCCGCCGCTTTTGCTGCACAGTGAGGCGGCGGACCGGGTCACGTACCTGCAACGCCCGGATCTGGGCCGACGTCTTGATGCGACATCCTGCAAACATCTGGATCGCTCCGGGCACACCCACCAAAGCCCGGTAGATCTCGCGCTGGTGGTGGCCGATGGGCTGTCCTCGCGGGCGGTACAACAGAATGCGGTGCCACTGCTGCAGGCATTTCTGGCGTTGCCTGAGTTGGCGCCTGCCGGCGGGCAGCGGGCCCCTCTGTGCGTGGTGACCCAGGCGCGGGTGGCGATCGGTGACGACATCGCGCAGCGGCTCAATGCCCGTTGTGTGGTGGTGCTGATCGGCGAGCGGCCCGGGCTGAGCTCGCCCGACAGCCTGGGCCTCTATCTGACCTGGGCGCCGCAACCGGGGCTGACCGATGCCAACCGCAACTGCATCTCCAACATCCGTCCTGGCGGCCTGGATGTCGATGAGGCCAGCCGGCGGTTGCGGTATCTGCTGAATGAAGCGCGTCGCCTCAACCTGTCCGGAGTCGGGTTGAAGGATCGATCCGCCCAGGCCGTGATTGAACAGGGGTACGGCAATTTTCTACTGAGGCCGCGGACGGGTGGGTAACAAGGGAGAGTGCTGTCATCAAACTGTCACGACTCAGTGCCATGATCAAAACTTCAGGACGATCTGTAGGGTTTTGAAAATCGTGTTTAAGCTTTAACCGGGGGTCGCCCCGGTTTTTTTATGCCTGCAGGTCGGGAGCCGCAGAATGAAAACAATCGCGTTCTACAGTCTCAAGGGCGGTGTGGGCAAAACCGCGTCGGCAGTGAACATCGCCTACCTTGCCAGTCAGGCGGGCTATTCCACGCTGCTCTGGGATCTGGACCCTCAGGGCGCCTCCAGCTGGTACCTGGCCGGGGCCGATCGCATCAAGGGGCATAAGTTGTCGGCATTGATGAAGGGCAAAAGCCCGATCGCTGACTTCATTCATGCAAGTCGCTATGACAACCTGGATTTCATCCCCTCGCACACCAGCTTCCGTAATCTCGACGTCAAGCTGGATCAGAATGACAGCGTCAACCTGATCAAGGAGTGGCTGGCACTGTTGTCGGAGGAGACCAGTCTGGTGGTGCTGGATTGCCCGCCATCGCTGTCACGGCTGTCGGAGCAGGTGCTGAAAGCGGCTGACCGGGTGTTCGTGCCGGTCATTCCCACCTGGCTATCCCTGAACAGCTGGGAGCAACTGCGGACCTTTGCCAAAGATCACAAAATCAAACCCTCGCGGTTGCGCCCGTTCTACGCCATGGCGGACCGGCGCAAGAGCCTGCATCGGGAACTGATTGATGATCAGGAGCGACACTTGCCGGGTAGCCTGAACACCATTATCCCCAACGCCAGCGTGGTGGAGCGCATGGGTGAACAGGGGGTGCCGGTGGAATTGCTGGCGCCACACTCGGTTGCCGCCGACGCCTACCGCCGGTTGTGGCGGGAAATCAACGGGCTGCTGTAACGAACCGAAAGAGCTCAGTGTGCTGGTGCTCGGACCGCTGACGGCGCTACTGTCGTAGCGCCTTGAGCAGATCTGTGCCCATGTTCTCGGCATGGGTTTTCAGTGCCTGTGACGCCTGGCGGGACTGGTAGCGGATCACGTCGGCGATCTCCCGGGCCTGGTCCGGCAGCCGGACCCGCGAAATCAGGGTGACCAACTCGTTCCAGTCATTATTGCCGAGCAATTCCGAGCGATTGAGCAGCCGTTCCAGCAGCGCACCGTGGTCCGCGGCCATCAGGCTGGCGATCAACTCCTGCCCCTTGCGTGGCAGTCGTCGTGCAAAGCGGATCAGCACCCGAATCTGCCCGGTGGTTATGCCCGATGCCACCATGGCCCGCAGAATGATGTTGTCGGTGAAAACGTCGAGGGTGGTCAGTTCCCGGAGTTCCTCGTCCGACATTCTGCCAATCAGAGTGAGTACCAGATCGGCGTGTTCTTGCCGCACCGCGTCGCGGATAAACGATTCCAGGATATCGGCACCCTGTCGCAACCCCACTTTGGCCACGAAGGCCTGCAAATCGCTGTTCATCGCGGCGATCAGGGGCAGGGTATTGGCCATCAGCCCCTCGTCATGGGCGGCCTTCATCAGGCCTTCCAGAACCTGCTCGTCCCGCAATGCCTGCAGATGCACCAGTGAACGCTGATGGCGTTCCTTGATGGTGTCCAGAGAGCGCAGGATCGGCCCCCACCAGGCGTGAGCATTGGCGACATTGATCAGTTCGTTGAGGGTGCCCGGGTCACGCTCCACGATCAGGTTGGTGATCCGGCTTTTGATGTCCCGTCCCACCTGGTCGATCACCCAGATCAGGATCGGCCAGGTGTCCGGGTTCCCAAGCCCCGAGAGAATGATGCGGTTGAGCCGATCGTTATCAATCAGACGGATGATGTCCCCGAGTTTTTCGGGCTCGTCCATGTAGAAAATGGTGCGCAGCAGGGCGGCATCGTCGCTGACCAGTGCCAGTACCTGACGAATGACCGCCGCTGGCAGCGCGTCCGCCAATTGGCCCGCCCGCACGTATTGCCGTTGCTCAATAAGCGCTACCGCCACTCCGGTCAGCTGTTCGGCGGGAATGTGCCTGATCAGGCCGCGCAGAGCCCTCGGATCTGAAATCAGCGTGATCTCGGTGAGGAATGCCACCGGCAGACGACGGGCAATTTTTCCTACCTTCAGCGCGTCAACAAACGGCAGCGTGCCGGCTGCGACCGTTGCCCCGCAATGCTCCGCCAATGCCGCGGAACGCTTTGTCGGTAATGCGCTGACCAGACGGCCAAGGCGGCCGAAGGTGGGGGCTGCAGAGCGGTGCAGCTCATCCAGAATGGCGTCACGGGTCTGGCGAATCTGACCGGGTTGGCAGGCATCCGCCAACTCTCGGGTGGGAGCGGGCAGTTCGCCGATCAGGGCCTCGAGTTTCTCGAGCTCGGCGAGGGTCTGCAGTGAGGAAATCGTCATCACGCGTCACCCTCTGCCGTGTCGGGTTTGCCAGTCGCCATGCTGAATACCAGCCGTGACGGCAAGGGCAGCCGGAGGCGTGCGGCCGCCAGTTCGCTGGCAATGTCCTGACGATGGCGGGCCACGGCGCTGTCGGCTCCGTCGCGGATGGCGCCGGCCAGTTCATCGGGCAGAGTGTCGAGAATGTCGGGCAGGTTCGCGGCAGGTGTCATGGTGAGCCTTTTTTCGTTTGTTCTTGTTAATTTGCTCTTGCAACTTTATTTTAAAAATGTGACATATGTCACGTAAATTGTCAGCAACATAACAACAAGATTGTCAGGCGAGCGCAATGGACAAGCGAAAGCTTACGTCAGCATTACCGGCACCCCTGGTGCCCCGCAGCGGGACTCTTTACCGCCTGCGATCCGTGCTCGGAGAGTTGCCCCCGGTGCAACGGGCAGCGGCGGTTGCCTCCGGGGTCGAGAACCAGCTACTGCTGGCGCTCCGCCATCGCCTGCAACGCCTTGATGGCACACCGTCGCAATCCCACGACGACAGCGTCGACACCCTGCCAACCCTGATCGGCGCAGACACCGCTGGCATGCTCCGGGATCTTCATCAGCGCTCGATTTACCAGACCCGAGAGTCCGCCACCGAGGACCTTATCCGCACCATCGTGCAGCAATTGGTGCCGGACGAGTTACGGGTGCTGGCGCTGGTGTCCGATGAGGGGCCCCATGCCATGTGTCATCTGGACGTGGCCGGTCGCATGGGCAAACCCGGCTATCGCTTGCGGGGCCATCTGAGCCGGATAGGCCAGGAGTCCGGGCTGATGCTGGCGCAGTGGGCACCCCACTACCTCAACCACATGATCCAACTGGGCCTGCTGGACACAGGACCGGTGGTGAAAACCCTCGAACGCAACTACGAAAGCATCGAGAACGGCCTCGCCGTGCGGGCGCTGGCCGCCGATATGGAGCGCCAGGCCGGCGCGAAGGTGCGGTTTCAGCGCCTGTCCTTCGCGATCTCCGATCTGGGCAAGACTCTCTGGGCGAAAGCCCTCGACTGCCGCGACAGCGACTAGACACCGGCCCAGACGGGCAAACAACAACAACGACTGGAAGTATGTATGGAAGCGGTAGTAAATGACTTCGTGTCAAACCTCTGGCTGTATCTGTCGATGCCGGTGATCAGCGGGGCTGTGGGGTACGTCACCAACGTCATCGCCATCAAGATGATGTTCCAGCCGCTGGAGTTCGTGGGTAAGCCTCCGTTCCTGGGGTGGCAGGGCATCATTCCCCGGCGGGCGGCCAAGATGGCGGCGATTTCCGTGGAGACCATCACCACGCACCTGATCACCCAGGAGGAGATTTTCTCCCGCCTCGATGCCGACAAGGTGGCCAGCGCCCTGGAACCGGCACTGAACGGCATGATCGAGGAAATTGTCGATCAGGTGATGCTGGAGTACGAGCCCAGGCTGTGGGAGTCGCTGCCGGAAGTGGTTAAGCGGCAGATCTACAAGCGGGTCAAACGTGATGCGCCACAACTGATCAATGACATCATGGCCCAGCTCAAGGTCAACATTTCCCAGATGTACGACCTGGAAGACATGGTGGTGACCAACCTCAGTCGCGACAAGGCTCTGCTGAACAAGATCTTCCAGGAGGTGGGGGCAACGGAGTTCCGCTTCATCGGGCGTTCGGGTCTGTATTTCGGCTTCCTGTTCGGTCTGGTGCAGATGGCGGTGTGGCTGTTTTTCCAGCAGGGCTGGCTGTTGCCGGCGTTCGGCCTGCTGGTGGGTTACGCCACCAACGCCATTGCCCTGCAGATGATCTTCAATCCCAAGGAGCTGATGCGCATCGGGCCGTTCAATATCCAGGGTCTGTTCATGAAGCGTCAGAACGAAGTGGCCAGCGATTACGGCCGCCTGGTGTCATCCTACGTGCTGACGCCGGCCAACATCATCGAGGGCATTCTGAAAGGCCCCTACGCCGACAAGGTGTTCGATATGATCGGGCGGCACGTGCAGCGTGCGGTTGATGAGCAGACCAATCTGGCCAAGCCGTTTGTGACCTTTGCGGTGGGTACTCAGACCTACCGGGACATGAAGGCCAGTGCGGTGAAGCGGCTGATCCAGCGTTTACCGGCGACCCTGAAACACATTGAAGACTACGCCGATGAGGCCCTCGACCTTGAGCACACCCTCTCGACCCGGCTGCAGAGCCTGAAACCCACCGAGTTCGAGGGAATGCTCCGACCGGCTTTCGAGCAGGACGAGTGGATACTGATTGCCGTCGGTGCGGCGCTGGGTTGTCTGGTGGGGCTGTTCCAGCTCACCTTCATGTTCGGATAACAGCGCTGGCCCGGGGAAACCGCTATGCCCATACAGATCACGATTCGCAAGACATGGCTGGCCATCGCTGGAACCGTGCTGATTCTGGCGCTGGTGCTGGGTGCCCTCGGCGCCTTCTGGCTGTGGAAAAACCTGGGTGCCGAATTGTTACTGCGTAACCAGCAGGCCAAGGTGGCGATTCCCGAGCCCATGGCCGTCGGCATCGACATTCTCGACAGCCTCGACATTGAGCTGGACACGGTGCTGTCCACCACGGTGCCGATCGACCAGACCCTGACCCTGCCGATCCGGGATACCCTGAACGTGTCCGTGACCTTTGACAGTGCCGTGCCGATCCGCATGGTGGTGCCGTTGCGCCAGAATATCCTGCTGGACCAGACCATCGCGGTGGATGGCGAGGTGGAGGTCAAAGCACTGGGCCAGTGGTTCGAGTTGCCACTGCGGGGCGAACTGCCGGTGAAAGCGACTATTCCGCTGAACGAGGAGATCGAGATTGACCAGATGGTCGATCTCAAGTTCACCGCGCCGGCCCAGGTGGAGTTGCTGGACTCACTGGAGGTGCCGCTAAAAGTGGACATTGCCACGGACATCCCCCTGAAAACCCGCATGTCGGTGCCCGTGCGCTCTCGCATCAACGCCTACGCGACCATCCTCGAACCGGCGGACGCCCTGCTGGCGGAAATGGACCTGGAACTGCCGATTCGGGAGATTGGCCTGTCCTGGGCACCGAAAGAAGGCCCGGAGTCTGACAGTGGCGAACCCACCGCGGCCGGAGCGGAGATTGAGCCGACGTCAGAGCCCACCGCTCCATGAGTACCCTCGGGCGCTGGATCCTGTTCGGCTGGCTGTTTCTGTTGATCGTTGTGCTGGGACTTGCGGGTGGCTTTTTGTTGTACACCCGGGTGGTCATCGGGGTGTCGCTGACCGATCAGTTTGCATTGCTGCGGCTGCCGGCCGAGCTGCGCGTGGATGCCCACACCGATCAGAACGCCGAGCTGACGTTACTGGGCCGGGTGGATGTGGAGGTGCCTTTTCGTCACGAAGCCCTTCCACTGCCGCTGAAAGGGCAGTACCGAACTCACCTCGAACTGGATACCTGGGTGCCCCTGCGGATGGATATCCGCTACCGCGATACGTTGATGGTGGAGACCGACCTGGCAGTGTCTGCCGACACCGGCATGATCTATTCCTGGCTGCCAGAACTGCCGGTCAAGGGCGTATTGCCGGTGCGCTTCGCTTTGCCGGTAGACATTCTGGTGCCGGTGGAGACCATGGTGCGATTGCAGTTCAGTGGCCAGGTGCTGGCGGCGATCGATCAGGTGGTCACGCCGTCGGTGGACACGAAACTGACCACCACGCTGGACCTTGATCTCGATATTGAATCCCCGGTGCTGAATCGCTTTTCGGCCACGGTGATCCCGAAGGAGCGTTCCGTGCCGATCATTCTGGACGACTCGGTGCTCGAGCTTCCACTACAGGATTTGGGGTTCTTCCGGGCGGGTGGCGGTCGCGCACCTATCCAGTAAGTGCTTTCCCAAACCGTCGTCTTTGCTTACAAATCGTTTCCCTAAACATACTTTTTTCTACGCTGTTTTTCGGGTGGGCTGACTATACTCAAAGTTATGGACCGCTCAAATAATACACAGGGGAAGGCAACATGTTTGGCCGCCACCGCATTGCAGAACTGACGCAAGAACTTGAAATCTCACGTAACGATTACACCAGGATGCGCCAGATCCTCGACGCCATCAGCGCTCAGGTTGGGTACATCGAGTTCAGCCGTTCCGGGATTGTGGAGGCTGCGAACGACAATCTGCTGGCACTGGTGGGTTATCAGCGCGAGGAGGTTGTTGGCAAACATCACCGCGCACTGTGTGATTCTCGCTATGCCGCCTCCCCCGAATACCTGCGTTTCTGGGAAGAGCTGGGGCGCGGTACGCCACAACAGGGCACCTTCCCCCGCTATGCCAAAGACGGTCGCCGGGTCTGGCTGGAGGCCACCTATTTCCCGGTCACCGGTGAGGACGGCAACATCTGTAAGGTGGTCAAGATCGCCTGGGATGCCACCGCCGCGCAGGACAGGGTCGCGGACGACACTGCGATGCTGACCGCCATCGACCGTTACATGGCGGTGATCAAGTTCACCCCGGACGGCGAGATACTGGAAGCGAACGACAATTTCCTGGCCACCACCGGTTACAGCAAGGAAGAGATTCTTCACCAGCACCACAAGATGTTCTGCTTCGACGATTTTTATCGCGACAACCCGGACTTCTGGGGCCGGCTGGCCCGCGGCGAAAGCTTCTCCGGCCAGTTCGAGCGTAGAGAGAAGAACGGCAAGAGTATCTGGCTGGAGGCGACTTACAGCCCGGTGCTCGACGCGGACGGAACGGTCTACAAGGTCATCAAGTTTGCCGCCGACATCACCGCACGGGTAAACAGTGCCAAGGAGGCGGCCGAAATCGCCGCGTCCACCTCGGAAGAGACCTCGCAGATTGCAGCCGAGGCCAACCGTGCCCTGGCGGTGGCGGTGGAAACCTCGGAATCGACCCTGGCCGAGGTGGCCAGCGCCGCCGAGGTGAGCCGGGATCTTGAAGCCCAGGCGGAGCGGATTGGTAGTATCGTCAGCACCATCCGGTCGGTGGCCGATCAGACCAATCTGTTGGCGTTGAATGCGGCCATCGAGGCGGCCCGCGCCGGAGAGATGGGCCGTGGATTCGCCGTGGTGGCGGACGAGGTTCGTCAGTTGGCCGCCAAAACCGCCCAGTCCCTGGAAGAAATCTCGGCGGTGGTGGGCAAGAACAGCCAGCTGATCGGTTCTCTGCGCTCCAGCATGGACGGTGTCTCCGACCTGTCTCGCCGCAGCTCTGGCGAAATCTCCAATGTGGCCACAGGTATCCAGGAGGTCGAAAAAGGCATGACCGACCTGGCGGCCGTGGTGGCGAGCCTGACCCGCAGCGAGTAATAGCCGCAGGCCTCACGCCGCCGGTTGCCATGCGTCTGGCCCCGGCGACCGCATCATCCCCTGCGGAACACCAGCCTGCCACCCACCAGCGTGGACTGCAGCGAGAGCGGTGAGCCGTCGAGTTCGCTCAACAGCAGCAGGTCGGCGTCGAAGCCGGGGGCGATCTGCCCCTTGCTGGCGCCAAGGCCGGCGGCTTTTGCGGGGTTCTCGCTGACCATTTTCCAGGCCTGCTCAAGGGGCAGCAGACCATGCTCTGCCGCGACAAACGGTGCGCGGAACAGGCTGGGGTAGTGGTAATCGCTGCACAGAACGTCCACCAGATTCCCGGTAATGGCATCCCGCACACTGATGGCCCCGACATGGGAGCCCCCGCGCACCAGGTTGGGCGCGCCCATGAGTACGGCAACGCCGGCTTCCCGGCTGGCGCTCGCGGTTTCTGCATCCATGGGGAACTCCGCAATGGAGGTGCCGAGCACGCGATTACGCTCTACATCGTCGAGCCCGTGATCATCATGGGACGACAGGCTGACTCCGGCTTGCCGTGCCTGCCGCGCCAGCTCTCCGGTCTGCCGGTCACCAAGGTCTCTCCGATTCTGCAGGCCCTCGAGAAACCGTTGGGTTTCAGCGGCGTCCATGGTGACCCGGCGCCGCAGTCCTGCCAGGTAACGCTCGGTGGCGGCAGGGTTGTCCAGCTCGGGTAAGTGGTCGTTCAGCGACAGCATATGGACGCGCCCGTCTGCCAGCCAGCCCATCAGTTCTTCGTGAAGCTCGGTGTTTACCCGTTCATGACGAATGTGCACCCGTGCCTGACAGCTGAATCGCGGCGACAGTGCCTCGAGTGCGAGCAGGAGCTCGCGCACAGTGTCGCGGCTGCGGGGGCCCGGCTCGAACCCATCGGTGATGCTGTAGTAAAACGTTGTTATGCCATTGGCAATGAGACTGGCATCGTTGGCGGCCAGGGCAAGGTCCAGTGGAAAGGTGGTACCGGCCCGCGGTGTGATGTCCCGTTCGAAGGCGTCGCCGTGAAGATCGATCATGCCGGGCAGCAGGTAACCGCTGCGCCCGTCCAGTGTCGGTATGGAGGTGGTGACGTCCGCGCCGACGGCTTTGATCTTGCCGCCGCTCAGCTCCACCCGGCTGTTGCGAAGCCATCCGGTGCTGGTGAGAACATGAACGTTGTCGATCAGCAGGCTGTCGGTCGCGCGCGGTGTGTCTGATGGTGTGTTGGGATTGTGCATCGAAAAACTCCGGAGTGGGATGCGTTTACTGGCTCTGATGCATCAGGCGGTCCCGCAAGCGGGAGGACAGATGCTCAACGGCGTAAACCAGAATGAAGATCATCAGAATGATGTAAGCGGCCTGGTCGTAGCGGAACATTTCCATGGACGCCGCCAGCTCGGCACCAATGCCCCCCGCGCCCACCAGGCCTAGCACCACCGAGGAGCGCACGGCTTTCTCCAGTGAAAACAGACCGGTGTTGATCATGCTGGGCAGGGCACCGGGAATCTGCACTACGGCAATGCGGTCGAGGGGGCTGGTGCCGATGGAGTCCAGCGCCTCAGAAGGGCCGGGGTCGACTTCCTCCATGGCTTCGGCGAAAAAGCGGCCGCAGAAGCCGATGGTGTCAACAATGATGGTGAGGGTTCCGGCGAACGGGCCCAGGCCGACAGAGACCACGAAAAACAACGCCCAGGCCAGGTCCGGCACCGTTCGCAGAAAGCTGATGATCGATCGGGCCACATGTCGGACCAGCGGGTGCGGTGAGGTGTTCCGGGCCGCCAGCAACGCCATGGGTATACTCAGGATTACCCCGATCACGGTGCCCACCAGAGCCATCTGGAAAGTGACCAGAATGGCCGCCATGATCGGCTCGGCCCGGTCGGTCGCGGGGGGGAACATTTCACCGGCGATCGTAGCCATGTTGGGCAGGCCGCTGATCAGCTCGCTGATGGACATGCCGGCGCCGGCCAGTGACCAGAGGAAAAAACCCAGGAACAGCGCAAATAACGCGGTGCTGAACCAGCCCGGGCGCTGGAAGCGAGGCGGGAAGGGCGCTTTACCGTCGTTGGAAAGGTGCGCTTCAGGCATAGAAGCCTCTCAGGCTGACGGTGTTTTCGGTTCCGCTGGCGGCGTCGAGCTGTAGCTCCGAGTCCCGCAACCCGATAATACGGTCGGCATAGTGCAGAGCGTGCTCAACGTGATGGGATACGAAAAACAGCGTCAGATTCTGTGCCCGTGACAGCCGCGCAAACAGTTCCATGATGACCTGCCCGGACTTGGGGTCCAGGCTGGCGGTGGGCTCATCTGCAAACAGGATGCTCGGCTCCTGCATCAGCGCGCGGGCGATGGCAACCCGTTGCGCCTGCCCCCCTGACAGCTGATCGCAACGCTTGTGCCAGAAGTCGGCCAGGCCGACCAGGTCCAGGTAGTGCAGTGCGCGATCCCGATCCGCCTGCCGGGCCCAGCACTGGGACCAGTTTCGCGGACCCGAGCGGTGGGCAAGGTTGCCGTGCAGGACATTGGTCAGCGCAGACAGTCGCGGGACCAGACAGTGCTTCTGGAACACGAAGCCGACCCGATTGCGGGCGCGCTTGAGTTCACGTCCTTTCTTGCTGGACAGAGTTTCGCCGGAAAGCAGGATGTTGCCCTCGTCCGGCTCGATCAGACGAACGCAGCAGCGCAACAGGGTGCTTTTTCCGGCACCGTTTGCCCCGATCAGAGCCACCGACTGCCCCTTGTAAATATTGAAGCAGACATTTCTGAACACCGGTGCGGTTGTGCCTTGGAACCGTTTGGTCAGCCCCTGCACTTGCAGCGAGCTTGCCGTTGACGGTTCGCTGATAACGGGCTGTCGTAACAGCGGTGATGCGAGACTGGTCATTGGAAGTAGTCCTTGGGTACGGAAGAGGCAGGGAGTGCCTCTTCCGATGAGACGGGCTCAGTCGCCAACAAAATCGGAGTATTCCGGGAAACCGATAGTGGAATACATGGACCGGACGTAGTTGTAGTCGCTGTCCTTGATGTTGCTGATAAACCGCATGCCGGTGTACTTGTCGACATCGGTTCCGCCGCCATTGACGATGGCGTTGATCAGATCGTCGGAGTGATTGACGAACGCGTCTCGCATGCGGTCAATTACCGCCTGGTCAACATGGCTGCCTGCCATCAGCAGGTCGTTCGGCAGGTCCCGGCCGCGGGCGATCACGCGGAAGGCGCCAGGTTGCAGACCACCCTTCTCCAGTTCCTGCTGGCGCAGTCTGCGGAATTCGGTGTGGTTCATACCGACGGCAGCGGCGTCGCCTTTTTTCAGGGATTCCCAGAGAATGGGCACTTTGGTATGCACAATGTCCAGATCTTCCATGGGCGAGATGCCGCCATCGGCCAGCACCTGAATCGGTCCCAGGTGGCGTGAGGTGGAGCCCACACTGCCCATGGCGACCTGTTTACCCACCAGGTCCGATACCGAGGCGATGCCGCTCTCGGCGAGGGTGACAATCAGCGCAAAGTAGTCAGGACGGGAGAACCCGACCACCACCCTGGCATCGGCCCGGTTCTGCATCACCACATACTCCGCCGGGCCGGTGAGTACAAAGTCGACCTGTTTGAAGCGCAGGGCTTCGACTGCGGCGGTGCGATTGGTGACCGGCAGGAACTCAATGTCAAAGCCCGAGGCCTTTGACAGGGTATCCCGAAACGCGCCGAATTCCCGTTGCAGTTCCTCAAGACCCACCAGATCCGTGACCGCCAGCTTGACGGTTTGTGCCTGGACCGCAGGTGCGATCAACGCCAGTGATAACACCACCAGGGACAGACATCGGTACAGATTTTTGAACATTGCTGCTTCTCCACGCCATGAATGATAGTTGTCTAGACTAGTGAGCGGGCATGACAGCGGGGTGAACAAAATGTGAACAGGGTGTGGCAGTTTGATGAACAGCAAGCGCACCCTGCACGATGCGCGGGCGGCTGTCGTGCAGGGGCGCCAGGAGGGCCTGTGTTAGGGCTGTCGGCTTTGCGGTCAGGGTTTGTGGGCCGAGCGGACCCGAAGCTGACATTTGTCCCAGGAACCGGACGCCGAGAGCGCAAGTGGGCCGGCGAGCAGCTTGAGACCAATAGTCTGACCTGCCCCGGTATGGTAGCGGTGGCCGAGCGAGTGGCCGAGTGCAATCCGGTGACCGGGACGAGGGTTCAGGCCCGGGCGGGTGTTGCCCAGCCCCGCCTTCATATGGTGAGCGACGTCCCACTCCAGTATTTCACCGTGGTGTCGGGTGATCACCCAGCAGTGCATGTCCTGGGTCTGGCCATCACGTTCACGGGGAAAAAAGTAGCCGTACACATAGCCCGCCTCAAAGCCGGCCGCTCTCAGGCTGGCGATCAGATAGGTGTTGATGTCAATGCAAGAGCCAGGGGTCGTTCCGCAGGCGAGAAAGGGAACACGTTCGCTGTCATCATTAAACCGCACCTCCGGATGTGCGTAGGTGAACCGGGCTTCTGCCTCGGCTACCAGCGCTTCGATGCCCCCACGGCCGCCTCCGGCTGCCGCAGCAATTTCACGGCTGGCGTGCGCCAGTTGCTCCGATGCCTCGGTAAAACGGTTACGGCGAGGCGTAAAGACAGAGGCGGGATAGGCCGCCGTGTCCGGAACCGGTGACAGTTGGTGCATGATCTGGATAGAGTCGTCCTGTACTTCCAGAAGCAGGGCGGACAGGCCTAGTTCAGGCTCCATCAGTACGTTGACAACTTGCGCGCCCTTTACCCCGGTCGACGTGATCGAGTCGTGAGGCGTGGTGATCCCGGCCGGTGCCATCAGCAGGGTGCCGGGTTGCAGGTTCAGAATATCGACAGTCAGCGTGGTCATGTCAGGCTCCAGAGTTGAAACAGTAACCCGGAAAGAAAAGCGCCGATCAAAGCCAGCGCGATATAGAGACCAAACACCCGGGGTTTTACCAGCGCCCAGACTGCCAGCGCGGCCGGTAGCGAGGTCACGCCACCGGCGACCAGAAAGGCCAGCCCTGCGCCGGGCGCCATGCCCTGGGCAATGAGGCCGCCGACCAATGGCAGGGCGGCATAGCCGTTGAGATAGGCGGGCACACCGACAAGGGTGCCGAGGGCAATAGGGCCGATGCCTTCTCCCCCCAGAACCGACGTGATGGTCGCTACCGGCACGAAAGCCAGAATCAGGCTCTCTAACAGGAAGGCCAGCACCAGCCATTTCGCCAGAAACAGGGTGATGTTCGATGCCTCGCGGCCGAATCGTGCGCGGCGCTCAGGTTCTGCCCAGAATCGCCAGACCACCGGTTTCGGCGCACGGACCTTACTGCCGCCGCAGCCGCCGTTGCCGATGCCCTCACGCAAAGGCTCCGCCAGGCCGCCGATACGGCCGACCAGACGCGCGACCCAGCCACCGAACAGGCCCAGCCCTATCGCCGCCAGGGTTTTGCCAATGGCAAACTCGAGCCCCAGAACGCCGGTGGTCAGCGCAAACATGGAAGGGTCCATCACCGGAGAAGCCAGCCAGAATGCCATTACGGCGGACAGCGGTACCCCCATGGCGAGCAATGCCGCGATCAGCGGTATCACGCCGCAAGAGCAGAACGGCGAAATGCCGCCCGCAATCGCGCCCATCAGGATCATCATTCCCGGAGCGCCGGTGAAGGCCCGGGCAATCAGGTTGTCGGCGCCGGTTGCGGACGCCCAGGCGGCGACGACAATGGAGAGCACCAGAAAAGGCGCTGTTTTCATCAACGCGGTTGCCGCAAAAATCACGCTGGCCTGCGCCTGCGCCTGGTCCGGATCAACCATGGCCAGCAGCGTGACGACCATCAGGGAAGCCAGCCAGACCCAAAAATCCTTCCAGATCCGGTTCAGGCGCTGTGCGGTGGTGCCATTCAGGCTGATTTTCCCCCGCGATACATCCATCAGGTATGAAATTTTCATTGTTGCCAGGATTCCGTCTGGTGTTGCGCCGGCCTCGCCCGCTCGCCGGTCGGGCGGTGGTCCTGCGGGGCAGCGATGGCTGTCAACAACTCCCCCACGGCGGTGTCTGGCTCGCCATTGTTCTCGATCACCAGACAGTCCGGGGGCAGCTGTTGTTGCAGTTCGCGGGCACGGCGGAGACGGGCGGCGATGGCTTCGTTGTCTTCCCGGCCCCGCAGGCGCAGGCGACGTTGCAGCCGGTCTGGGTCGACGGTGATCAGCACCGGAATGAGTGTGCTGCCATAGCGCGCCCGCGCGGCGTCAAGATAGCCGCGGGAACCGTTGACCAGGACCGGGCTGCCGCCGGCCAGCCAGAGGTCAATTTCCCGCCCGATGCCGTAGCGGAATCCGTTGGCGGACCAATGCATGGCGAAGGCCCCCAGGGTGACCCGCTGCTCGAATTCGGCGTCTGACAGCCAGACATGATGCTCGGTGCCGCCATCCGGTGTGCGGGTGATGTAACGATGCGCCACCAGCAGACCGGGGGCTTCGCCGGTGCGCTCCCGGCACCCCCGCAACAGGGTGTCCTTGCCGGCGCCCGATGCCCCCATGATGTAGAACAGACGCCCGCGACGGGCGCTGTTTTCCGATTGGTGCTGGAGTTCTGACACTTTCATCTCCCCGGGCACGGTTCAGTAAACCCGCTCGCCCCGTCGCCAGACGTTGTGAATGAGCGGCAGTTGCCCGCGGGATTCCACCAGCACCAGGTCCGCGCGTTTGCCGGGCTCGATCAGACCCCGGTCGTGGAGATTGGCGCAGCGAGCGGGCGTGGCGGTCACCGTGGCGATGGCCCTCGACAGGTCGTAGTTGTTGTCTTCCATGCGGGCCAGGCGGAAGGCCGCGTCCAGCATACTGGCGGGGTAGTAATCCGATGACAGAATGTCGAGTACGCCTGCGGTGGCCAGCTCGGCGGCGGCGATGTTGCCGGAATGGGAGCCGCCACGCACAATGTTGGGCGCGCCCATCAACACCCGCAGCCCGTGGTCGTGAGACGCCTTTGCCGCCTCCAGTGTGGTGGGGAACTCTGCAATGGTCATACCGAACCCGGCCGACTCCACCACGTGATCCAGGGTGGCATCATCGTGGCTGGCCAGCGGGATGCCGCGTGCCTGGCAGATGGCGACAATGGCCTGGCGGTTACGGTCGCTGTGCAGTCGCGCGGATTCCTTGCGGTTGCGGGTGAAGGTGTCCATCTCCGCATCACTGAGACCGTGTTTGCCCTGGTAATACTGCCGGTACTTGTCTTCCCGCACGAACTGACGTTGCCCGGGGGTGTGGTCCATCACCGACACCAGCTGGAGCAGGGGATGATCCACAAGATCTTCGAACAGCTGCAGGGTCTCACCGAAGCTGACTTCGCAGCGCAGGTGTAACAGGTGTTCGGCCCGCAACAGGTCGGCGTTGTGGGTCTCGGCCAGGGCGTCGATCAGGGTTCGCAGGTGGGCGAGGCGATTGCTGTCATCCACCACATCGCCGACGGACAGGGCATCGAACACCGTGGTGATGCCGGACGACACGATGTGGGCATCGTGGGTCAGCACCGCCGGATGGCTGGGCCAGATGACCCCCGGTCGTGGTGAGAAATGTTTTTCCAGATTGTCGGTGTGCAACTCTACCAGGCCCGGAATGAGGTAGGCCTGCTGGCAATCGCGGGCGCCAGGCACCGAGGTGTTGCCGCGTTCCATGGCACTGATCAATCCGTTGCGGACGGTCAGCGTGCCGGTGAAAACGTCGTCCTCGGTCACGATGCGGGCATTGGTGAGCAGCAATTCGCGGCTTTCGAGTTGCGGCCGCTCCAGGGTCAGATCCACGGCACTCATGCGGCTTTCTCCTTGGCTGGGCTGGTCAGGGGGATGCGGCGGTCTGCGAGCTGGTCCCGCAGGCCGCCGTCGTGGAAGATGCCGACCACGGCTGCGCCACGTTCCCGCGCCTGCTGGATCAGCGACACCACCACGGCGCTGTTGTCTGCGTCCAGTGAGGCCGTGGGTTCGTCGAGCAGCAGGATGGGGTAGTCCACCACGAAGCCACGGGCGATATTGACCCGCTGTTGCTCGCCACCGGAAAAGGTCGAGGGCGCCAGGTGCCAGAGGGTTTCGGGAATGTTCAGTTGACGCAGCAGCCCGGAGGCCTTTTCGCGGCAGGTGTCCAGATCCACGCCTTGGGCACGCAAGGGTTCCATGACCACCTCAAGGGTGGATACCCGGGGAATCACCCGCAGAAACTGGCTGACGTAGCCCAGGGTCTGCCGCCGGATGGTGAGGATTTGCCTTGGCGTAGCCGTGACCAGGTCCACCAGCTCACCCTGGTGCCGGACATGGAGCTGGCCGGACTGAGGCTTGTAATTGGCATAAAGCGAGCGCAGCAGTGTGCTCTTGCCGGAGCCGGAGCGTCCGTCGAGTACTACGCATTCGCCGGCGTTGACCTCAAAGGACACATCGGTGAGCACCGGGTAGGAGACGCCACCCTGGTTGTGCAGGGTGAATCGTTTGTTCAGGTCGTTAACCTGGATCATGACAGTCATGGCTGTTCTCCGGTTTGTTCAGCGTTGGGTGTTACGGGGTCAGCACCGAAGACACCAGCAGCTGGCTGTAGGGGTGTTGGGGGTCGTCCAGAATCTGATCGGTCAGACCCTGCTCGATCACCTTGCCGCCACGCATGACCATCAGCCGGTGGGAGAGCAGGCGGGCAACGGCAAGGTCGTGGGTGACCAGCACCACCGACAGCCCCAGGTCCACGACCAGGTTGCGCAGCATGTCCAGCAGGCGGGCCTGAACGGACACGTCCAGCCCGCCGGTCGGTTCGTCCATAAAAATCAGCCGCGGTCGGGTGACCAGGTTGCGGGCAATCTGCAGGCGTTGTTGCATACCCCCCGAAAAGGTGCGGGGGAGGTCGTCGATGCGGGCGGTGTCGATTTCCACTTCCCGCAGCCAGGTTTCTCCGGTCGCGCGCAGGGTGCCGTAGTGGCGCTCGCCGATAGCCATCAGCCGCTCGCCAATGTTGGCGCCGGCGCTGACGCCCATCCGCAGGCCATCTCTGGGATGCTGGTGCACGATGCCCCACTCGGTGCGCAGCAGCTGGCGGCGCTGGCTTTCGCTGATACCATAGAGATCGAGCCTGTCGCCCTGTGCACTGCTGTAGCCGATGTGTCCGGAGTCGGGGGTCAGCATGCCGGAAAGGCACTGCAGCAAGGTGGTTTTGCCCGAGCCGGACTCGCCGACAATGCCCAGCACCTCGCCGGGCCAGAGCTCGAAGTCAACGCCGTCCACGCCCTTGCCGGGGGCATAGAGTTTGCGCAGGTTGCTCACGGTCAGCAGCGGTTCGGCCGGTGCCTCGTGGGACACAGCCAGTGCGGTGTCGGTCATACGGCCTCCTTTCGCGCGCCGGTACTGAGGCGCTGATTGCAATAGTCGGTGTCAGAGCAGATGAAGATGCGCCCGCCGTCGTCGTCGATCACCACCTCATCGAGGAAGGAATGGTCCGAGCCACAGAACTCACAGGTCTGATCCCAGCCCTGCACCTCGAACGGGTGGTCCTCGAAGTCCAGGCTCTCGACCCGGGTAAACGGGGGGATGGCGTAGATGCGTTTTTCGCGGCCGGCACCGAACAGTTGCAGCGCCGGGCAACCATGCATCTTCGGGTTATCGAACTTGGGGATGGGCGATGGGTCCATCACGTAGTGGCCGTTGACCTTCACCGGGTAGGCGTAGGTGGTGGCGATGTGCCCGAAGCGGGCGATGTCTTCGTACAGTTTCACGTGCATCACCCCGTATTCCCGGAGGGCGTGCATCTTCCGGGTTTCGGTTTCCCGGGGTTCAATGAAGCGCAGGGGTTCCGGGATCGGTACCTGATACACCAGGATCTGACCCCGGCTCAGCGGGGTTTCCGGTATCCGGTGACGGGTCTGGATCACGCTGGCCTGCGGGGTGGATTCAGTCGTGGCGACGCCCGCGGTGCGGGCGAAAAAGCGCCGGATGCTGACGGCATTGGTGGTGTCGTCGGCACCCTGGTCGATAACCTTGAGCACATCATCACGACCGATCACCGTTGCGGTGACCTGCATGCCACCGGTGCCCCAGCCGTAGGGCAGGGGCATCTCGCGGCCGCCGAAGGGCACCTGGTAGCCCGGCACGGCCACAGCCTTCAGCAGACAGCGGCGGATCATGCGCTTGGTCTGCTCATCCAGATAGGCGAAGTTGTAACCGTTGTCTTCCGCCGGTGTATCTGTGGTCTGGTCAGGAAATGCGGTGGTCATGGCTGTTTGGCCTCCCGGCGTTGGTCAAACTCTTTGCGCAGGCGCCTCAGCAGCACCAGCTCCGACTGGAAATCCACGTAGTGGGGCAGTTTCAGGTGCGACACAAAACCCGAGGAATCCAGGTTGTCGCAATGGGCGAGCACGAACTCCTCGTCCTGTGCCGGCGAGACGATATCCTCACCGAGTTCCCGCGCCCGCAACGCCCGATCCACCAGCGCCATGGCCAGCGCCTTACGCTCGGCGTTGCCGAACGCCAGGCCGTAACCACGGGTAAAACGGGGGGCTTCGGTTTCGGTGCCGCTGAACTGGTTGATCATGTCGCACTCGGTCACTTCGATGTCGCCGGCGATCACGGAAAAGCCCAGCTCCTCCGGCGCAATCTCCACCGCCACCTCACCCTGGCGGATCTCGCCGGCGAACGGGTGGTTGCGGCCGTAACCGCGCTGGGTGGAATAGGCCAGTGCCAGCAGGAAGCCCTCGTCACCGCGGGCCAGGGCTTGCAGCCGCAGGTCCCGGTCAGCGGGGTAGTCCAGCGGCTGGCGGGTCAGATCCGCCGGTGCGTCCGGCGCCTCCACCGTGCCCGATGGCTTGTGCTCATCCTGCCCCTGTGGGCTCTCGATCAGCCCCTCGCTGTTGAGAAAGTCCAGCACCCGCGGGCAGTTCTCGACGGTGTCGTCCGCCGGCGGTGCGGTTGCCCGCTCGCCGTTGGCCAGCAGGGTAAAGTCCAGCAAGCGGTGGGTGTAGTCGTAGGTCGGGCCGAGTATCTGACCGCCGGGCAGGTCCTTGTACGCCGCGGAAATGCGGCGGCGGATCGCCATCCGGTCGGTTTCCACCGGGCAGGACGCCAGAAACCGTGGCAGCGTGGTCCGGTAGGCGCGCAGCAGGAAGATGGCCTCGATGGCGTCGCCACTCGCCTGCTTGAGCGCCAGTGCGGCCAGTTCCGGATCGTACAGCGAGCCCTCGGTCATCACCCGATCCACCGCCAGCCCCATTTGCTGGCGAATCTGCTCGACACTGAGCTCCGGTAGCGAGGTGTCACCGCGACGTGTTTCGTCGAGCCAGCTGTGGGCCTGGTCGATGGCTTGTTCGCCCCCTTTGACAGCTACGTACATGGTTATATCTCCACTCGGGTGGTGCGCGGCAGCCCCATCAGGCCGCTTCCCGCGGTAAACAGAATGTCGACGCCACAGGGGAAGCGACGGCGGTTATCCGCCAACATGCCCGGCCAGCGCGGGTCCAGGCCGGTAATCCCGACCTTGCGCGTGCCATCAATGCCCGGGCCGCTCAGGGTCCAGTCTGCGGTGGCCTCCAGGCTCCCGACCTGGACAATCAGGGTGGTGGAGCGGTGCGGGTACTCGTGGCTGCCCTGGGCAAACCGGGTCAGTTCACCGTCGATGTCCGGCGAGATCAGCGCGAATTCGGCCCGACCCGGGTCGTCGACAATCCGGCAGCCGCAGTGAAAACGCAGGGCGCTGACCAGGGCTTCCGAGTTCAGCGCCGGTGCGATCCACAAGGGGGTTTCCGCATCCAGCAGCGCCAGGCACAGCTGGTAGGCGGCCGGATGGATGCCGGCGGGCGCGTCAGCCGCTGGCAGCGATTGCAATGTTCCGGGTTCCGACAGCGCGGTCAGTGCGCGGCGAAACACCTGTTGCGACTGCTGAACCGGATCGTCGAATCCGCCACAGAGCCCCGCGAGGGACAGGGCGGGCGCCTTCGGGGTCCGGGTCTGGTTGGGCGTGGTCATCGGTCAGCTCCCTCGTACCATGGTCATGAAGTTCACTTTGGTGGCCGCCGCTTTGCGCGAGACCTGCTCGCGGCGTGCCAGCCATTGCTGGTGCAGAGGCTGGATCAGAGCGGGGCCGTGGAGATCGCCGTGCTGCTGCATCAGGCCGTCGAACAGCGCGGCCAGTTCGGCGTGGCGCCGGCTGCGACCGGTGACGTAACCGAAGCCCTGTACGCCGGCATCCAGCTCCACCACACATCGGGTCAGGGTGACCTCGCCCAGATTGAACGGTGAACCGGTGCCGCCGGCCCGGCCGCGCAGCATGGCCATGCCGATTTCCGGTTTGCGCAGGTGCCGGTATTCCGGTGGTGGCGAGAAGGTTTGCCAGTAGGATTCGAGGTCGCTCAGCTCGGCCCGGGCCAGCACCGACATCCAGAACTGACGGTCGCTCTGGTCCGGGTTTGCGTCGGGAGAGGCGTCGGCAGAGACATCGGCAGTCCGGGAAAATGCATTGGCCTTGGTCATGGTGTGAGTTCTCCGTCGGGTAAATCGGTGATCCCGGGCTGGACCCGGAACTCGAAACAGTCGGCGCGGCCGCGAGACAGGCTGTATTCGAGCACCTCGTCTGTGCCGGTTCGAACGTTGTTGGACTTCACCACCAGCACTGGCATGTGTCGGGGGTATTGCAGCAGCTCAGCGTCACGCGTGCCGGGCAGGGTGGTGCTGATCAGCGCCTGTTGGCGAACCAGTTTGATGCCGTGATGCTGCTCAATGTGGGCGTGCAGGGAACCGCCGCGATAGTCGGTTTCCAGGCCGGGAAAAGCCTCACGCCGCAGGTAGTGACTGATCAGGTTGACCGGCTTGCCCTTGACGCTGCGCAGGGTATCCACCTGCAGGATGGGTGTGCCGGCGGGCATCCCGCTTGCCCGCGCAAAGCGCTCGTCGGCCACCAGTACCCGGCGCCCGATGACCTCGCTGACGGGGTTATGGCCCATGGCTTCCAGAGCTTCACTGAAACGCGCCCTGGCACCAATGTTGTACTCCAGGGCGTGCTCCACCACGAGAGTGCCCTTGCCCTGCTGGCGAAGCAGCATGCCGGCGTCCACCAGCTGATCCACCGCCCGTCGCAGGGTATGGCGATTGATCGAGAAGCGCCTGGCCAGTTCTGCCTCGGATGGCAGGTAATCCCCGCTGACCAGGTTTTCGCGGATGTCCTGTTCCAGGATCCGTGCGACGTCTTGGTATACAGCCATCGGGTGTCCTCTTGTATAGACAAGTTGGTGGATGAAAAACCCCGCCTGGGCGGGGGGCCGGACAACACCGTCCGGGTCAGAGGCGGATGGGCCTCAGATAAAGCGTTTGCGAATGTACTGGGATGCAATGTCCAGTGACGTCACCACCAGGATGATGATGATCATCACCGCGCAGGTCTGGGCAAACTGGAAGCCCCGCATGCTTTCCCAGAGGATCACGCCGATGCCCCCGGCACCCACCATGCCGACCACCGTCGCTGAGCGAACATTGGATTCGAAGCGGTACAGCGAGTAGGAAATCCATAGCGGCAGAACCTGGGGAATGACTCCGTAAATGATTTCCTGAAGGCTGCTGGCGCCGGTCGCGCGAACACCCTCCACCGGCCCCGGATCAATGGCTTCCACGGCCTCGGAAAACAGTTTTGCCAGCACCCCGGTGGTATGGATGAACAGTGCCATCACACCGGCGAACGGACCCAGACCGACCGCCACCACAAACAGCATGGCAAACACCATCTCGTTAATGGCGCGGAACGAATCCATCAGGCGGCGCACCGGTTGGCAGACCCACCAGGGCACCAGGTTCTCCGATGACATGATTCCAAAGGGAATGGCCAGAATCACTGCCATCACCGTGCCCCAGACCGCGATCTGGACCGTGACAACCATCTCGCTCAGATACAGCCGCCAGTCGTGAAAGTTCGGGGGGAAGAAATCGGCGGCAAACACGGCCATGTTATTGCCGTCGGCAATCAGGGCTGCCGGATTCATTTCCGCGCCACCCCAGGACCACGCCAGTACGGCACAGGCGATGCCCCAGCCCAGCAGGCTCGTCCAGTTCCGCGAGAGCAGACTGGACTGGCCGGCGGGAAGGTTCGAATGTGTGGATGCGCTCTGCATGAGATTGGCCTGTCGCGGTTACAACTTGAGTTGTTAGTTGGACTCTTCGCGCGCGGCGTCAAGCGCCGCCAGGCGACGATCCAGGCCAGCCAACTGGGCTTCAATTTCAGCCAGCTTCTGGCTCTTTTCCTGCGCGGAATAGTTGTCGTCGTTCTCGATCGCCGCTTTCTGCTTGAACAATTCGAGCTGACGGATCGGAATCAGCTGGTCGTTGCTGGAGGCGCGGAACGGCGCCCACTGCAGGTCGGCAAGGATTTTCAGCTCTTTCTCGTCGCCGGTGGTGCCGTAGCTCATCAGGAAGTCGTAAACTTTCTGCTTGGTTTGCGCCGGCAGGTTCTTACGCCAGACCAGCGGGTCGGACGGGATCAGCGGCGATTTCCAGATCACCTTGAGGTCGTCTGCCTTGTCCGGGAAAGTGATCTGCAGGCGTTCCATGCTTTCGGTATTGAAGGTGGCTACGTCTACTTGCTTGTTCGCCACCGCCATCGCGTTGGTCTCGTGCCCGGAGTTCAGGGTGCGCTTGAACGCTTCCTTCGCGGTGACGCCGTTCTTGGCGAAGATGTAGTAGCTCGGCACCAGGAAACCGGAGGTGGAATTGGGGTCGCCGTTACCGAAAGTGAGGTCCTTGGCGTTGGCCAGCACATCCTCGACGGAGTTCAGGTGATCGGCATCCTTGTGGACGATCATCAGGCTCCAGTAGCCCGGGGAGCCATCGGCGGCCACGGTCTGTACCACCACTTCACCGCCGGCACGATCAACCGCTTCCATGGCGGACTTGTTGCCGTACCAGGCAATGTCGACCTTGTCGAAGCGCATGCCCTGGATGATGCCGGCGTAATCCGGAGCAAAGAACCCTTTCACTTCCATATCCAGCTTTGCTGACATGTCTTCGAGAAACGGTTCCCAGACATTCTTCAGGTTGCTGGAGGATTCGGTTGAAATAATGCCGAAGTTGAGCGTTTGCTGCTCCTCTGCCTGCAGTCCGGTGGCGCCGACGGTGACGGCGGCGGCCAGCGTAAGGCGGCTAATCCATTGCTTGATCATGGTTGTTTCCTCGGTTTTGGGGTGGTGATGAATAGGCTGTGCGTTGATCCGGGTCAGCTAGCGGGTGCCAGGGCAAACCCTTTGCTGGGCGCGGGCGCCTTCCGTTTTCTGGCGGGTTCGCCATCAACGTCGAACGAGGTGGTGCCGTAGATGCTGGCCAGCAACGCTGGCGTCAGGTTTTCAGCGGGACCGTCGTAGACGATCTCACCCGCCTTCAGGGCCACGGCCCGGCGGCAGAATTCGCGGGCGTAATCCACCTGATGGAGAGTAACCACCACCGTGCGACCGTCCTCGCTGTTGATGTCGGCCAGGATTTCCATGACCCGGCGGGCAGATTCGGGGTCCAGCGAGGCGATGGGTTCGTCCGCCAGAATCACCTCGGCTTTCTGGGTGAGGGTGCGGGCGATGGCAACGCGCTGCTGCTGGCCGCCCGACAGGCAGGTTGCTCGCTGGTCTGCTTTGGCGTCCATGCCGACACGGTTCAGGCATGTCAGTGCCAGCGCCCGCTCCTCGGCATTGAACAGTCCCAGGCAGCCACGCCAGCCGGGAACGCGGCCGAGGGTGCCGGTCAGTACGTTGGTCAGTACCTTCATACGCCCCACCAGGTTGAACTGCTGGAAGATGTAGCCGATGCGGGCCCGGGTCTTGCGGACATCCGGAGACAGCCGCCCGTTGCGTTGCACCGATTGGCCCAGTACGCGGATCTCGCCGTTGTCGGCATCACCACAGCTCAGGCCGGCAATGTGCCGAAGCAAGGTGGATTTGCCGGAACCGGACGGACCGATCAGGGCCACCATTTCGCCTGATTCAATAGAGAGGTTGATGTTCTTCAGAGCCTTGTCACTGGCTTTGCGCTTGGCAAAGGTTTTTGACAGACCTTGAATCTGGATCTCGGGCTCCATGGGGCGCCTCCACTGTCGTGTTCCCAACTTGTATAGACAGTGTCGATGGTGGGTGTGACGGTTCGATGTCGCTCAGGTGACAGGAAGTTGAAGCTTTTAAGACCGACCCGTGAAGGGGAGCATGTGCGCTAGGTGGCGAGCCGCATCAGCATCAGCCCGGACAGAATGATACCGGCACCGGTCAGGCGTCGGCGCCAGAATTGTCGCTCCCGGAAGACCACAACGGATGCCAGGCAGGCCAGAACAATGCCGGCATTGGTGTAGGCGACCGCTTCCGCTGCGGGCATGAAACGCATGGCGTGAATCACCAGAGCGTAAGCCAGACCGACGCACAGACCGCCGGCCAGAACGACATACCAGGCCGGTCTTGCTGCCGGCAGCCAGCGGCCCTGAGTGCGGCGGTGCTCAACACTCAATGCCAGCCAGGCCATTAGATAGCCGACGCTGACAAAGCCCACCAGCCCACGGAAACTGTCGACCGACTCGGTTGCCGCCTTATCGCTGACCGAATAGGCGCTGGTGGCCAGCATGGCCAAAAGTGCCCATGGCATGGCTTTCCCCTCGCCACCCCGGTGATCGCCACTGGCCATCAGCAGCAGACCGGCGACGCTGACAACGATTCCGGCCCACACCATCGCTGAGAGGCTGTCACCAAACAGCAACATGCCCCAGAGCGCGATCAGCAGGGGTGAGCTGCGCACAACGGGGTACACCAGAGCCACCGGCGCATGGCTGTAGGCGCGGCGCAGGGCGACGAAGTACACACCATTGGCCACAGCCGATATGGCCAGCAGCGCGGCAAATTCCGCCGTCCACCGGGTGTCCGCAATCAGGGCGGGCAGGCCCCACAGGCCAAGAATCAGCAAATGAGCGCCGAGAGCCCACCACAGCGCATAGGTGTTGGCGGGCTGATGTCGGGCCAGCAGATTCCACCCCACGTGCATGACTACCGAGGCAGCGAGCGCCAGCGCTGCCTCGTTCACAGATCCACCTGCTCGCCGTCGTGGGCAACCCTGATGGTTGCCGGCAGCTCGGGCCTGGTGACCAGCCGCCAGAGGTCCAGTTCGTGACTGAGGTGGATCAGCCACGCCTGATCGGGGCCCAAGGCTTCAATGCATTTCAGCGCCAGTGGCCAGTCGTTGTGGCCGCGGGGTCGATCGGAGGGGGGGAACGAGCAGTCGATCGCAAGCCCTTCGGGCTTCACGGTTTTCAGGAAGCTTTCGGTGTCCCGGGGCAGGCCGCGAGTGTCGGTCAGGTAGGCGAAGGCCGGACCGCTCGGGCACTCGAACACATAACCGAAGGTGGGCTTGGAGTGGATCAACGGCACCGGGGTGATTCTCAATGGCCCGATGTTAAAGGCCGATAATGCGGTTTGAGGCTGGAAATCCAGAATGCCGGGATGCCGGAACAGGTCGGCACAGCCATCGGGGTCGGGAGGGATGAGTACCGGAATCCGTGGGACTTTGCCCCAGCGCAGGTGAAACAGCCCCTGCACATGATCCGGGTGAAAGTGGGTTAGCAGGATGGCGTCCAGTTCACCCGGGGCGAAGCGGGTGTGCAGATCCATCAGGCCGCCATCAATGAGAATGCGGGTGTCGCCTGTCTCGATCAGGGCGGAGCAAGGCGCCCGTCTGAGGGCCGGATTCTCCGTGGCCAGCGTACAGGCTTCGCACCTGCAGCCGTAAAGCGGTACGCCACCGGCGGCACCGGTGCCGAGAAAGGTTATGCGCATGAGGGCTTCCAGACGTCAGGGAGCTAGGCAGGCTTGATGAGTTGCCAGCGCCGTATCGGTCAGACAAGTTTAGCGGCACGGAATGAATATTTTGTGACAATATAAAGGTTGAAACACGTGGTCGGAGGGGGCAGATCACCCAAGCGGGGAAGTCTGAAGCGTTATGTCGCACTTCATCAAACACAACCACACGCCTTTTCCCGATACCTTGCTGCGCGAAGCCGAGGGGCTTGAATCGCTCCGGGCCGGCTTGCGACAGGCGGGCGTCCGAGAGATACGGCTCCCTGAAATATACGCAGCGGACCATGACCGGCTGACCCTGACCCGCATCGACGCCGCCCCGGCATCTGAGGCCACCCTGGTCATGCTCGGTGAGGGGCTGGCGGGTTTACATGCTATACCGCAGGACCAATACGGCGGGTCAAACGACAACTACATTGGGCTGTCTCCCCAGCCTAATACTCTCTCGTCGTCCTGGGGCGATTTTTTCGTGGAGCACCGCCTGGGTTATCAGGTCGGCAGAATCAAAAATAGTGCGCTGCGAGGCGAGTTTCAGAAGACGCTGGACGCCTGTGGCGACCGGCTGGCGCAATGGCTGGACCGTCACTGCGAACACCCCAGCCTGTTGCATGGGGATCTGTGGAGCGGCAACGTGCTGTTCGATCGTCATCAGCCGTGGCTGATCGACCCGGCCGTATACCGGGGTGACCGTGAGGCCGACCTCGCCATGACCGAAATGTTCGGGGGCTTTGGCCAGGCGTTCTACGATGCCTACGATCGCCGCAATAGTCGCACTGAGGTGTATCCGCTCAAGCGCAGTGTCTACAACCTTTACCACTACCTAAACCATTACAACTTGTTTGGCGGCGGCTATCTGGGCGGGTGCGAGCAGGGTATCGGTGCCATAGAGGCGCTGGTGGGGCGACCATGAGTGGCGGCAAAGGCTTTATCCCCGGTTCAGCTCATACACCGCCATGTTGACGGCAGATGCCAGGTTCAGCGACTCAATGGCGGCAGCGCCGGGGATGGTGAAACGGCGGGCGCCAAGTTCTGTGAGCGATTCGCCGGGAACACCGCGGGCTTCATTGCCGAACAGGTAGCAGTCGTGGCTCTGGAATTCCGCGCTGGTGATCGCGTCACCGCCGATATCGAGGCAAGCGATCCGGGCGTAACGGCTGGCCAGGGTGTCCAGGCTGACGTCGGTCTCCACCGGTACATGGAAAATGGCCCCCATGCTGGCACGCACCACTTTCGGGTTGTAGGGATCGACGCTGCCGGGGCTGAGCAGGCAACGGAACCCGCCAAACCAGGCCAGGGTGCGCAGAATGGTGCCCAGGTTTCCGGGGTCCTGAACCTCATGCAGGTAGACGGCTTTCCCCACGGCCGTTTCGCCGGTGTCGGCGGGTGGCGGCAGGGGTACCACCGCGAGGATGCCCTGGGGGGTTTTGGTGTCCGCCAGTTGCGCCATGTGCCGGTCGCTGATCAGCTGCCGTGGCCAGGAGCCCGGCCAGTCCTGATAGGCGCTGGTGACCAACAGCTGCGCGTGCTGCCAGTGGCGGTTGCCGGCTGCGGCCTTTTCCAGCTCCTGCACCAGATGTTCGCCCTCCACCAGAAAATGGCCGAGAGCCTGGCGGTATTTCTTTTGATGTAGCTTCTTGATGTCGTCCAGCTTCACGGCGCGCTTCCCTGACTCTCTTCACTGCGCTGAAGATCCGTCATGATGGCTTTGGCGACGGCTTCGGCGACCTTGATGCCGTCGACCCCGGCGGACAGGATGCCGCCGGCATAACCGGCGCCTTCACCGGCCGGGTAGAGGCCGCGGGTGTTCAGACTTTGCAGGCTCTCACGATCGCGGGCGAGACGGACTGGAGAGGAAGTGCGGGTTTCCACGCCGGTCAGCAGCGCGTCGGCCCGGTCAAAGCCACGGATCTGGCGCCCGAACGCCGGCAGGGCCTCGCGGATCGCCTCGATGGCGTAAGGCGGCAGTGACGGCGCAAGATCCCCCAGGCGGATACCGGGTTGGTAAGAGGGCTCTACCTCACCCAGCGTGTCTGACGGCCGGCCCGCGATAAAGTCCCCCACCAGTTGAGCCGGCGCGCAGTAGTCGCTGCCGCCGAGCACGTAGGCGTTGGCTTCCAGCCGTTCCTGCAGTTCGACCCCGGCCAGGGCATCGCCCGGGAAGTCCTGCTTGGGTTCGATATTGACGACAATGCCGGAGTTGGCATTGCGCTCGTTGCGGGAGTACTGGCTCATGCCGTTGGTCACCACCCGCCCGGGTTCTGAGGTGGCGGCCACTACGGTGCCGCCCGGGCACATGCAGAAACTGTAAACTGCGCGGCCATTACTGGCGTGATACACCAGCTTGTAGTCCGCCGCGCCCAGGGCCGGATGGCCGGCGTATTTGCCCAGCCGGGCATGGTCGATCAGGCCTTGCGGGTGCTCGATGCGGAAACCGATGGCAAACGGCTTGGCTTCGACAAACACACCGCGGCGGTGCAGCATACGGAAGGTATCCCGGGCGCTGTGGCCCAGCGCCATCACCACGTGGCGGCTCTGCAACTGTTCGCCACTGGCCAGTTCCACCCCCTGAACCTGGCCGTTCTCCACCATCAGGTCGGTGACCTTCTGCTGGAAGCGGATTTCGCCACCCAGCGTGATGATTTCGTCGCGCATGCGGGACACCACGCCGGTCAGCCGGAAGGTGCCGATGTGGGGTTTGCTGACGAACAGGATCTCCTCCGGGGCACCGGCTTTCACAAACTCAGCCATCACCTTGCGGCCGTAGAATTTCGGGTCCTTGATCTGGCTGTAAAGTTTGCCGTCGGAGAACAGCCCCGCGCCGCCTTCACCGAATTGCACATTGGATTCCGGCGACAGCTGCTTTTTCCGCCACAGCGCCCAGGTGTCCTTGGTGCGGCGGCGCACATCCTTGCCCCGTTCCAGCACAATGGGCCGGAACCCCATCTGGGCCAGCAGCAAAGCGGCGAACAATCCGCAGGGCCCGAGCCCGACGACAATCGGGCGCTCGGTCAGGTTCTCGGGGGCTTCCGCCACCGGATAGTAGGCGGTATCCGGCGCCGGGCGCACATGGGTATCCTCCGCGAACCGTTCCAGTACTGCGGCCTCGTTCTGCACGGCCAGATCGACGATGTAGACGAATTTGATCTCGCTGTTCTTCTTACGGGCGTCGTAGCTGCGCTTGAACACGGTAAAGTGCAGCAGATCGGCGTCGCGGAGCTGCAGGCGCTGCAGGAGGGCGGCCCTTAGGGCGTCCTCCGGATGATCAAGGGGTAATGCCAGTTCGGTAACGCGAATCATGGGATTTCCTGGCCGCCGGGTTATGGCCCGGCAGGTTGCAGTTGCAGAAGTGCGTCTATTGTACTGCCGGGCAGGAGCCTTGTCAGGCATTGGGCGGCTTTTGCGGTGGGCTTTGGGCAGGCGTACAATGCGGCTTTTCCCGCAGTGAGCAGAAGGCACCCCATGGCCCGTTCCAAAAGCAGTAACCGCTGGCTCGAAGAGCACGTCAACGATCCCTTTGTGAAGCAGGCACAGCAGGACGGTTACCGCTCCCGTGCCAGTTACAAATTGCTGGAGATCAATGACAAGGACCGCCTGATCCAGCCCACGGCACTGGTGGTGGATCTGGGCTCTGCGCCGGGCGGCTGGTCCCAGGTGGCCGCGAAGCTGGTGGGCCACAAAGGCCGCGTGGTTGCATCGGACATCCTGCCCATGGATGCCATCGCCGGGGTCGAGTTCATTCAGGGGGATTTCACCGAGCAATCGGTGTTTGACGAGATCATGACGACATTGGATGGCGCCCGTGCCGACGTGGTCATCTCCGACATGGCACCCAACATCAGCGGTGTGAATGTGGCCGACCAGGCCGCCTCCATGTATCTGGTGGAACTGGCGCTGGACATGGCCTGTCAGGTGCTCAAGCCCAAAGGCAGTTTTGTCGCCAAGGTATTCCACGGTGAAGGCTACGACGAGTATGTCAAAGCCGTGCGTGAGTCCTTCGACAAGGTGGTGATCCGCAAGCCGGATTCCTCACGCGCGCGGTCGCGGGAGGTGTATCTGGTGGCCAAGGGGTTCCGGGGCGCGTGAGCCTCGCCCCGGCCCCTGTCGCTAGGTTTTCGCTGTGAGTTTCACCTGCATCCGGGTGTAGCCACGGACAAAGTTCGACTGCACATAGCCCGGCTCCTCCAGCACCTCAATGTGATCAAAGCGCTTCAGGATTTCCTCCCACAGAATCCGCAACTGCATTTCCGCCAGCCGATTACCCATACAGCGATGGACGCCAAAGCCGAATGACAGGTGTTTGCGGGCATTTTTGCGGTCAATGATGAAGCGGTCCGGGTCTTCATCAAACGCCCGTTCATCGCGATTGCCCGAGGCATACCACATGACAACCTTGTCGCCCTTGCGGATGGTTGCCCCGTTCAGGGTCACGTCCTGTTTGGCAACCCGGCGCATGTAGGCCAGCGGCGTTTGCCAGCGGATGATTTCGGACACCATATTGGGTATCAGGGCGGGGTTCTTTTTGAGTTTGGCGAATTCATCGGGGAACTGATTGAGCGCCAACACACCGCCGGTCATCGAGTTACGGGTGGTGTCGTTGCCACCCACAATCAACAGTACCATGTTGCCCATGAACTCCATGGGACGGTTGATCATGGTGCGAGTGCTGTCGTTGGCCAGCAGCAAACTGATCAGGTCGAAACCGGGCTCTTCGCCGGCGGCCAGGCGTGCCTCTTTCTCGCGCCACAGCAATGACAGGGTTCTGGCCATATCGGTGGCAACGTCGAACGCTTCGTCCGTATTGGACAGGCCGCCGGTGGCTTCCGGCGGGCTTGCGGCTACGTCGGACCAGTAAGCGAGCTTGTGACGCTGATCGAGCGGGAAATCAAGCAGCGTGGCGAGCATCCTCGAGGTGAGGTCAATGGACACCTTCTGTACCCAATCAAACGGCTCATTGACCGGCAGTTGATTCAGGACATCCGCGGTACGGCTGCGAATCAGGCTTTCCATTTGCGCCAGATTCTTCGGCGCCACAACACCCTGCACCGCCTGGCGCTGTACATCATGTTTTGGCGGATCCATGGCAATAAAGGTTTCCAGCTCCAGCCCCTCGGGTTGTGGCCCGATGGAAATGATCGGCTCGGCAGAGAACAGATCATGGTGGGTGTCGACGAACATGATGTCTTCGTAACGGGTAACCGACCAGAACGGGCCAAACGGACTGTTGCCCTGATAGTGCACCGGGCATTCATCCCTCAGTCGCCTGAAATAGGAATGCCATAACCCCTGCCGGTACAGGAACGGGTTGCTGACATCGATATCCCGGAGCGCCAGCGTCGACACATCCGGCAGTGGGGTCTCGCGGAAAACCGGAATCGGGCGGGCTCGGCCTGCCCGTTGTTTGAGACCCTGAAACGCGTGAGCGCCTCTGATCTGCCAGTGCATCGGGATAATGGCGGTGGCTTTATCCAGCGCCGGCTGGATAACCGGCTCAAGTAACGGGCGCAGTAGGCTCATGCTTCACCTTTGAAGTGTTGTGGTAATCACATCTGAAATTCGGGCAGGCGCACAACCATGCCATCCAGGTGCTCCGTGACGGTGACCTGGCAGGACAGGCGAGAGGTCTCGGTTTTCTCCGGCGTCAGTCCCAGCATGCCCTGCTCATCCGCCTGGATGCCGCCGGTGGCCTGAATCCAGTGTTGATCGACGATTACGTGGCAGGTGCCGCACGCGCACGCGCCGCCGCAATCGGCGTCGATCCCGGGTACGTCGTTATCGACAGCCGCCTGCATCAGTGACTGGCCCTCCTCGATGTTGACGACATGTTCTGTGCCGTTGTGCTCAATGAAGGTGATCTGACCCATAACCCTCTCGCTTCTGTTGTGTCCGGAATTAGCAGTGATGCGGCCAGATTAGGTGCTGCAGTGCGGCGGCGGCAGGTCATAAATTGACATTAGGGAGTCATTTAAAGACACTCGGGTACGGCGGGATGGGTTTGAGGCAGGCCGCCTGATCAACGCCAACGGATTAACAAGAAGCCCCTATGACCACCATCGACTCCGGCATTGCGAGTATTCCCTCGAACTACAGCCGCCTGATTGCCCGGGAGCTGGGCCTTCAGACGCAGGACGTGTCCGATTTGCTGGCGATGACCGGCTTGTCTGTCGATCAGTTTCTGCGGGAGGACACCTTGCTGACACCCCAACAGCAATTGCAGATCCTGCAGAACAGTCTGCGTATGGCCAATGATGCAGCTTTCGGTTTCCGGATAGGGCGTCGCCTGACCTCGCCGACTCACGGTGCTATGGGGTTTCTGGTGAACAGCAGCCCCGATCTGCATACCGCGTTGCGGGCATTCCAGGAATTTTTGCCAACCCGTATGAGCCTTGCCCGGCTGCAGTTAGAAACCCGGGGAGACTGGCTGGAGGTCACCTGCAGCTTTGACAGGGTGCACGAGGAAGAACTGCATCGGGTGCTGAGCGAGATCGCCGTCACCATCTTTTTTGAAAGTGCCGAGTTCATTGTGGGCCGCCCCCTGGAGGAGGCGGTCAGTTGCTTTGTTCACCAGAGGCCGGCCTACGGAGACCGGTATGCCGACCATATTCCCGGCCCCGTAGAATTCGGGGCCGGGGCGTTCAGGCTGAGAATGCCGCTGGCGGTGTGCCGGATTCCGAACGCGTCCGCTAACGATGAAAATTACAGGATGGCGTTGCAACAGTGCGAGGCCATGCTTACCCAACTGCATCCGGATCAGAAAACCTGCACCTACCAAGTCAAGAGAATGCTGCTGTCGCACCCGCCCGGAACCTTGAGCGAAGACGAGGCCGCCGCGATGCTGTTTGTCTGCAAGCGAACGCTTGCGAGAAGGCTGAAGCGCGAGGGGAGCAGTTTTCGACAACTGCGAAACGAAATTCTCTCGCAGCAGGCGATCGGTTATCTACGGGACGGCACTCTGTCGATCGAGGCGATGGCAGAATTGCTGAACTATCACGACAGCGCCAATTTCCGGCGGGCGTTCAAAAAGTGGTTCGACGTGACGCCGGATGAATACCGGCGTCACAACCTGTCCTGACCGTGTGCCGACGAACTTAGTCGCGTCAGGCCAGACAGATGCGATAACGGATCACGCCCGCGTCTTCCTCGCGGATCCATTCAATCCTGTGGCCGGTGACTTCGCACAGTAACTGCAGGTCGCTACGGCCGCTGGGGTCGTCGGCGAGAAAATCGACCCGTGTTCCGCTGGGCAGATGTTGGGTGCGTTTTTTCAAACGCAGAATCGGGAGGGGGCACACCAGTCCGATGGCGTCGATCTGGTGAACCTCCTGCAGCGCGGCGGCTTGATCAGTCAAGCCGCACACTCGTTGCGCTGCTGCCTTGTTCGGCGGTGGACCAGCCGAGTTGCTCCAGTATTTCCGGGGCGAGAAAAGCAATCACCAGGGCGGCGGCAAACGCCAGAATCATGACCTTCACGTTGACTCTCCTTTCGCCTGCTTGGCTTCGACTTCGGCCACCCACAGATCATGATGCTGGCGCGCCCATTCGACATCTACCTGACCGTTACCCATGGCATCGAACGCACCTTCCATACCCACCGAACCGATGTAGATATGAGCGATGATGGCGACCATCATCACGAACGCCACGATCGAGTGCCAGATATTGGCGTACTGCATCTCCTCGTGGGGCGCGAGAACCGTCGGGAAATCGGTGCCCAAAATGCTGTTCATTACGCCAAAGGTCTTGGCAAACATCGGCATTTCAAACGGAAACAGCAGTGACAGGCCAGACAGTGACACCGAGAAGCCCAGAATCATCACTGTCCAGAAAATGATCTTCTGGCCGGCGTTGAACTTTTTGGCGGGCGGATGGGATTTGGTGAAGATGCCGCCGCCTGCCTTGAGCCATTGCCAGTCCAGCTTGTTGGGGATGTTGTGGGCGACCCACATGACGAACGTCATGACCAGACCCAGCATGAACGCCCAGGCCACGTTGTTGTGGAGCCACTTGGAGCCTGCTGCCAGGGTCGCAAAGGCGTCCGGCCCCATCACCGGGATCAGAAAGCTGCGTCCCATCAGGGTAATCAAGCCGGTGAGGCCGAGGGCAATGAACGAGCCGGCCAGCAACCAGTGGCCGAAGCGTTCGATGGCCTTGAAGCGTTCGATGGTGGTCCCTGCGGGTCCGCCATCGATTTTGATGCGTCCGCGCACAAAGTAGAACACGGTCAGCAACGCGATGATGCCAAGCAGCGCCAGGCCGCCGTAGGTGAGCACCGGGCCTTCACGAAGCTTGTACCAGGGCATGCCGCCGTCCTGGATCAGAACGTCAGCGGCCGGGCTGCGGGCCTGGGTGGTGATGTCACTGTCGTTATAGCGAATGCCGCGCCAGGTGTCGGCGTCCGATACACCTCCGCGGGTGCCGAGCGGTTCGCTGATGGCGGGCGCCTTGTCAGGGGTGCCCAGATTTTCTGAGCGGAACGACTCGTCAACTTTCATCTGTTGCTGACGGGCCATTATGTCTTCGAGGGTCTGAGCACCCCCGGTGCTGGACCGGTCGACCTCGGCGGTCTCCTGCGCCCACGTCGGGTTGACCAGCAGCGTCGCCAGTGCAAACACCGCGGCACCAAACAGTTTCATGTTCATGAGAACACTCCAGCGGAATGGACAATAAGAAGCGGTTGCCCGAAGGAATTCCGGGGCACTAGGGCCCCGGATCCATCAGTTGGGCTTAAGCGCCCTTCTTCTCGTAGGCTGTGCCCCATCCCCAGGCGCCAGAACCAAAACCACGGTTCACCACGCGTTGGCGATAGATATCCGCCACCTCGTTGCCATCACCGGCCAACAGGGCTTTGGTTGAGCACATTTCCGCACAGATGGGCAGTTTGCCCTCTGCAATCCGGTTGCGCCCATACTTGGCGAACTCGGCCTGGGAGTTGTCCTCTTCCGGACCACCGGCACAGAACGTGCACTTGTCCATCTTGCCCCGGCTGCCGAAGTTACCCGCCTGCGGGAACTGGGGCGCACCAAAGGGGCAAGCGTAGAAGCAGTACCCACAACCGATACATAGATCCTTGGAGTGCAACACCACACCGTCCTCAGTCTGGTAGAAGCAATCCACCGGGCAGACGGCCATACAGGGCGCGTCTGAACAGTGCATGCAGGCTACCGAGATCGAACGCTCTCCGGGTTTGCCATCTTCGATGGTGACCACGCGTCGACGGTTGATGCCCCAGGGGACCTCATGCTCATTTTTACAGGCCGTTACGCAAGCATTGCATTCGATGCAGCGCTCGGCATCACAAAGGAATTTTGCGCGTGCTTGTCCTTCAAGAGCCATTTTCTACACCTCTTATTATGCTGGCATAATCGAACACAGGGTGGCTTTGGTCTCTTGCATCTGCGTGACCGAGTCATACCCGTATGTTTGAATCGTGTTGGTGGATTCGCCCAGGACGATGGGGTCGGCGCCCTTGGGGTACTTGTCCCTCAGGTCCTTGCCCTCCAGATGTCCGCCGAAGTGGAACGGCATGAAGGCCACGCCTTCGCCAACCCGCTCGGTGATCATGGCCTTCACCTTGATGCGCCCGCCTTCCGGGCCGGAAACCCAGACGTCCTCGCCGTCACGAATGTTCAGGTTGTTGGCGTCACGGGGATTCACCTCGATGAACATGTCCTGCTGCAGTTCCGCCAGCCAGGGGTTGGAACGGGTTTCGTCACCGCCACCCTCGTACTCGACCAGACGGCCAGAGGTCAGAATGATGGGGAAGTCCTTGCTGAAGTCCTTCTTCTGGATGGACTCGTACAGGGTCGGGACGCGCCAGAAATGCTTGTCGGCGTAGGTCGGGTAATCCTCGACCAGATCGCGGCGGGTGGTGTAGAGCGGTTCGCGGTGAACCGGCACCGGGTCCGGGAAGTTCCACACGATGGCGCGGGCCTTGGCGTTACCGAAGGGGGCGCATTCGTGCTTGATGGCCACCCGTTGTATGCCGCCGGACAAATCCGTCTTCCAGTTGGTCTCGGGACCCGCAATGCCGTCAATGGTGGCACGTTCTTCCGCCGTCAGGTCCCCATCCCAGCCCAGATCCATCAGCATCTGCATGGTGAATTCCGGATAGCCGTCCTTGATATCGGAGTCTTTGGAGTACACGCCGTCTGCCAGGATATTCTGGCCGTTGTGCTCAACACCAAAGCGGGCGCGGAACGTCAGGCCGCCCTTGGACACCGGTACCGACATGTCGTACAGGTTCGGGGAACCCGGATGGTTCATTTCGGCGGTGCCCCAGCATGGCCACGGCATGCCGTAGACATCGCCATCGCAGGGTCCGCCCGCCGCACGCAGTGTGGTTTTGTCGAAGTGGTGCTGATACGCCATGTGTTTCTTGATGCGCTCCGGCGATTGTCCGGTATAGCCGATGGTCCACATGCCACGATTGAACTCGCGGGTAATGTCTTCGGTCACCGGAATGTCGCCCTCAAGGGCAATGTTGCGGAACATGCGCTCGGTGAAGCCGAATTTGTCGGCAAACAGCTTGATGATTTCGTGATCGACCTTCGAGTCGAACAGTGGCTCGACGATCTTTTCACGCCACTGCAGTGAGCGGTTGGACGCGGTAACAGAACCGGAATTCTCGAACTGGGTGGTCGAGGGCAGCAGATAGGCCCCGTCTTTGCGATCGTGCAGCACGGCCGACACGGTCGGGAACGGGTCCACCACCACCAGAAGGTCCAGCTTTTCCATGGCTTCCTTCATCTCGAGCATGCGGGTCTGTGAGTTGGGCGCGTGGCCCCACAGCACCATGGCCCGGGTGTTGTCCGGCTGTTCCAGGTTTTCCTTGGCTTCCAGTACGCCATCGATCCAGCGGGATACGGGAATGCCTTTTTCGTTCATCATGGCGCGGGATTTACCATCCTTGTCCATGGTGGCAAAGCGACCCTTCAGCCAGTCCAGATCCTCTTCCCAGACCCGGGCCCAGTGCGCCCAGGAGCCCGCGGCAAGGCCATAGTATCCGGGCAGGGTATCGGCCAGTACGCCCAGATCGGTGGCGCCCTGAACGTTGCAGTGACCCCGGAAGATGTTGGTGCCGCCGCCGGCGACGCCCATGTTACCCAGTGCAAGCTGCAGCACGCAGTAGGCGCGGGTGTTGTTGTTGCCGTTGGTATGCTGGGTACCCCCCATGCACCAGATCACGGTGCCCGGGCGGTTGTTGGCCAATGTGCGGGCAACGCGCTCCAGTTGCGCCCCCGGGGCGCCGGTAACCCGCTCGACTTCTTCCGGGTTCCAGCGCTTCACTTCCTCACGGATGTCCTCCATGCCGTACACGCGGGTGCGGATGAACTCGTTGTCTTCCCAGCCGTTTTCAAAAATATGCCACAACAGACCCCAGATCAGCGCAACGTCTGACCCCGGACGGAAACGCACGAATTCGTCAGCATGGGCGGCGGTGCGGGTAAAACGCGGGTCGCAGACAATCAGCGGTGCGTTGTTCTGTTCCTTGGCTTTGAGAATGTGCAACAGCGACACCGGGTGTGCTTCTGCCGGGTTGCCCCCGATGAGGAAGATCGCCTTGGAGTTGTGGATGTCGTTGTACGAGTTGGTCATCGCACCGTAGCCCCAGGTGTTGGCGACACCGGCGACCGTGGTGGAGTGACAGATCCGCGCCTGGTGGTCAACGTTGTTGGTGCCCCAGTAACCGGCGAACTTGCGGAACAGGTAGGCCTGTTCATTGGAGAATTTCGCGCTTCCGAGCCAGTAGACCGAATCCGGGCCGCTCTCTTCGCGGATTTGCAACATCTTGTCGCCGACTTCGTTAATCGCCTGTTCCCAGGAAATCTTCTGCCACTGGCCGTCGACCATTTTCATCGGGTATTTCAGGCGACGCTCGTTGTGGGCGTGCTCACGCACGGCGGCACCCTTGGCGCAGTGGGCGCCCATATTGAAGGGGCTGTCCCAGCCCGGCTCCTGGCCCGTCCAGACACCATTCTGAACCTCGGCTTCAACCGTGCAGCCAACCGAACAGTGAGTGCACACTGACTTTCTGCGAACAACCTCGCCACCTTCCGTTGAAGGGGTTGCAGCCTTGACGCGCGTGGACGTCATCGACAAAGCTGCCAGGCCACCGACGGTCACCCCTGAGGCAGCCAGAAAACCGCGTCGGTCCATCGTCTTTGCAGCGAGGGATGAAAGTAAAGATCCCGCACGGGAGCCTTTCGCTACCCCGTTGGTTTTCTTCCTTAACATGTCACATACCTCTCTTTTTTTGTTCTCGTTCAGCCGGAAGTGCGGTCATTCAAGGGCCTTTCGCAACCTTGAACGACACACGCGTCCCTAGAAGCGAGCCGACTCGAAATATTTACGTGTGTGCTCCGTGTCACGCAGACCGCGGCTTTTCGGCGCATCACTCTTGACGACCTCAGCTGCGGCGTTGGGTGCAACGGCCGCGGCTACGGCAGCGGGAACCGCCGTGGCCGCCAGCTGCAGGAACCGGCGCCGGCTGTTATCGCGTTTCGGGTGGTCCATTGGACACCTCCACCTTGGTATGGGGATCGGGTAGATCCCGGTTATTGAATTGCAAACGCGTCAGCCTCTATGGCCATGAAAGCTCGCCCGAGGGAGCCCACCGGGGCATAGAAAACCGCCGCTTGCGCTTTCTCCAGATCGGTAAAAAACAGGGCCGCCCACTTTGCCAGGTGCGCATCGAAGAAGGCTTTCTGGGAGGGCAGCTCACTGTCACAGGGGAATTCACCGGTAATGATGCCCGCCATGATTTCACACAGGGTGCCCATGTGATCTTCCGGCTCCTTGACGTCGTCATTGGCCTGGATACCGCGCGCCATCAGATCGCTGCGCAGTTCCGCCAGGGGCTTTTCATTGAGGAAACCGGTCAGGTAATAACTGGCATAGGGCAGCAACTCGCCGCGGCCAAGACCGACAAACAGGTTATTGAATTCGCGTTCGGCGTCGCCGGGGGCAGTGCGTTCTGCCAGTGCGGCCAGGCTCCGGGAGGCGGAACCCAAAGGGGTGTCGTCACCCTGCAGGGCGGCAAGCCCGTTGAGCAGCTCGCGTGACGGGGGGTTACCGAGCAGGGTGCCTAGCAACTGGTACATCTGGGCGCGCGCCCGGTCTTCGTTGCTGACCGAGCGCGGGCACTGAACTTCAGCCGTGTTGGACAAGGTGTCTCTCTCGTTTTGTTATTTTGTTTAAATTTTGTTCATTAATTTATAGCCCTGATCACACAGCCACGCAACAGAGATTCTGACTAACGGGCTAATAGTCAAAACGCATTCGTGGGCGATAGCGCGGCGGCGGCTCGGCCTCAGCGCGGGCCAGCGCGGGGTCCTCCTGGTCGGCGGCGGGGAGGGACCCGGCCGCGTTGTCCGGACCGGGCGTATTCACTTCTGCGGCGGCCACCTGGGGTGCGGGAGGTTCCGCCGGTTCGGGTGTCTGCTCTGCCGTCGGCGGTTCTTGCATTGGGTCGGGCCGGGCGCTTTTGTCGATCAGTCCCTCGCCCACTTTGTAGAGCGTTTGCACGCCCTTGACGGCGGTGGCAGCGTCGGTGAAGTCTTCGTCGTAGTCATTCAGGCCGTCCAGCACCGCCAGCACCGGGTTGGATTTCCAGAGCGAGCGCAACGCCCGGCGCCGCAGCAGCTCGGGAATCTCCTTGCGCAAGAAACCGGTAATGTCGGTTCCCAGTTCGATGGCGTCCGGGTCGGGCAGGTCGTACTTTGCCAGCAATTCGTGATCGGACAGGGTTTCGTTGACCGCGAGTTCCTGTTCGTCGGGCGGTACCGCGGTTTCAATGGTTGAGGAGGAAGCGGGTTCGGCCTCTTTGCTGGCTTCGGCCTTTTTGCGGGCCCAGCGCTGTAAGCGTGATTCGGCCATCAGTGCACTCTCGGTTTCTTGATATTGGACGGAGCCCGGAACACATCGCTTTCCTGGCGAATGCGGGCGTCGCCCTTGCCGTCTTCTATGCCGTCCACGCGGTGCTTGTCGCGACGGCGCTTCTTGAAGGGCTCCTCGATGTAGTGCATGTCGACGAATTCTTTGATCCAGGCCGCCAGGGATTCCGGAATCGGCACCGCCTCGACGATGCTCTCGCCACTGTCGAGCGCGTCCTGAGCTTCATAGGCACTGGCGGTGATGGCGCTGACGAACCAGCCGGAGGGGGAGCGGCGGGTTTCATCCCGATCCATGATGATCCACACCGAGGGCGTGGCCATATTCAACGAGACCAGGTAGGACTCCACGTCAGCACGGAACAGTTCCATGGCCACGGTGCCGGCGTGGTAATCCACCACGTCGCCGTCGCGCACCATTTCTTTCCAGAACGCCTCCGGGGCGCCCGGAACCACCGCGACGGGTTTCCAGATATCCCGCGCCCATCGGGTCACGCCCGGCGCGCGGCGAACAACGGCACCCACGAGTAACTCTCGTTTCCAACTCTCTGTGCGACGGGTCATGGCAACTCCCTTTTTCTTTGAAGCTAGCAGACGGCTAACAATTATCCAATCATCCAATTGTCCAATGCCGAACCGCTGTGGCATGCTCGAAAGCAGGCGGTATCAAAACCGTATACGTATAAAAATAACGAAAAGAGTATGACCCTGATGACATCACCTAAAACCCTACTGTTATGCACCTGCGACAAATCCCAGTCCATTGATTCGGCGGCACTGCAGGCGGCCGCAGGCGCTGAGCAGGTGGTCGTTGTGGATCAGCTCTGTGGCTCAGAGATGCGTACGGCCGCCGAACACCTGAGCGGCCGTCACGACGTGCTCATCGCCTGTGGCCAGCAGGCCGCTCTGTTCGAGCGTCTGGGCGAGGACGTCTACGCGGAAACTCAGCAGGCCGCACCCCTGGCGACCATCGACATCCGTGATCGCGCCGGCTGGAGCTCGCCCGGGGCGAAGCCGCAGCGTCTGCATGCCAAGCAGGCCGCGCTGGTTGCCGCAGCCCAACTGCCGGCGCCGATGGCACCCGCGAAAACCATTCAGTCGGCCGGGGTGTGTTGCATTGTTGGTCCCACCGAGCAGGCGGTCAGAATGGCGGAACTGGTGGGGGACGAACTCGGCGTCACCTGCATCGTTAATGATGCCGGACCGGTACAGCTGCCCTCCGCCAACTATGACATGGCCCGGGGTGAGTTAACCGCCGCCCGGGGCGCGTTGGGCAACTTCCGGCTGGAATTTGCCCGGTTGCAACCGCTCAATCCGGCTGGCCGTGGCGCCCTCGGGTACGGTGAGGTCCAGGTCTCTGCCCGTAGCGAATGTGATGTTTTCATCGACCTGCGCGGCGGTGAGCCGGCGTTTCCCAGTTATCAGAAACGCAACGGCTATTTCTGGGCCGACCCTGCAAAAACCGGAGAGCTGGAGCGGATTGCGCTGACCGCCAGGGAGCGGGTGGGTGAGTTCGAAAAAACCGTGTACTTCCGGCTGGAGACCTCGCTGTGCGCGCACTCACGCGCCAACCAAAGCGGCTGTACCCGTTGCCTGGACGTCTGCCCCACGGAGGCGATTTTCTCCATGGGCGATCACATCGAGATCGATTCGGATATCTGTGCCGGTTGCGGCTCCTGCGCCGCGGTGTGCCCGACCTCTGCGGTAACCATGACTGAAACCCCGTTCGAGGCCCTGACCCAGGTCATGGATGTCATGGCCCGGGTCTATCGCGAACATGCCGGCGAGGCTCCGCGCCTGGTGTTCCATACCCTGGGTGCGGGCGGTGACGCCATCGCCCGGTTGGCCCGCTACGGCGACGGGTTGGCAGACGATCTGGTGCCGCTGGGGCTGGAGCACGTTGACCATGTCGGCCACGCCGAGATTATGGCTGCGTTCGGTGCCGGTTACGCCGAAGTGCTGATCCTGGCAGACAGTGACACTGACCGTGAAGCCGTGACCGCCGAAGTGGAACTGGCCTGCGCCATGCTCACTGGCACCCACAACGCGCCCGACCGGGTGCGGGTGATCGCGGCCGACGAACTCAGTGCCGCCGGCGACAATGGCGGGCGGGTGAGTGATCCGGTACTGCTGGTGGGCGGCCGTCGCGACATTACGCGGGTGACCGTCAGTGCTATGGCCGACCGCATCGACACGCCCATTCCTCTGCCCGCAGGCGCGCCTTACGGCGCCATCGAAATCAACTCCGACAAGTGCACGCTCTGTCTGGCCTGTGTCTCCCTGTGCCCGACCGGTGCTCTTGGCGATCACCCGGACCGCCCGGAGGTTCAGTTCACCGAAAATGCCTGCGTGCAGTGTGGCGTTTGCGAGAGCACCTGCCCGGAGACCGCCATCACGCTGGTGCCTCAGCTGGATGTGTCGAAAGCTGCCCTGAGTGCCCGCGCACTGCATGGTGAGGAGCCGTTTGAATGCATCAAGTGCGGTACGCCGTTTGGCGTGGCCAGTACCATTAACCGGATTATCGAAAAGCTCGAAAACCAGCACTGGATGTACACCAGGTCGGATAATGTCCAGCTCATCAAAATGTGTGACGACTGTCGCGTGAAATCCCAGTTCCACGGGGAAAACTCGCCCATGGCGGGAGGTGAGCGTCCTCGCGTTCGCACCAGCGACGACTACCTCGACAGCTAACAACCAAACAGGACATCACATGGTTCAGTACGTTAACGCCGATAAAAGCAATCTGATCGGTACTGATGCGCCCCGGCCGCAGGACAAGAACCCGAAGGGCATTGCCCGCATCATTGCCATTGCCTCCGGTAAAGGCGGGGTCGGCAAATCCACGGTCGCCTCCAATCTGGCGGTTGCGCTTGCCTCGAAAGGGCTGAAAGTGGGCCTGCTGGATGCCGACGTCTATGGCCCCAGCCAGCCTCGCATGCTGGGCGTGTCCGGTCGCCCGTCCAGTCCCGACGGGCACACCATCCTGCCGTTGCGCAATCACGGCGTGACCCTGATGTCTCTGGGCCTGATGGCGCCGGATGACGAGGCCATCGTGTGGCGCGGGCCCATGCTGATGGGCGCTCTGGAACAGATGATGAACCAGGTGGACTGGGGCCGGCTGGACGTGCTGCTGGTGGACCTGCCCCCGGGTACCGGTGATGTCCAGATGACCCTGAGCCAGAAGTTCTTCGTGGCCGGCGCTGTTGTGGTCTCCACCCCCCAGGACATTGCGCTGATGGACGCGCGCAAGGGCATTGATATGTTCAACCGGATGGAGGTGCCGCTGTTTGGCATTATAGAGAACATGGCTTCGTTCATCTGCGACGGTTGCGGGAAAGAACACCATCCCTTTGGATCCGGTGGCGCCCGGGCTGAAGCCGAAAAGCTGGGGGCCCCGTTCCTGGGGGAAATTCCTCTCGACCTGGATATCCGGATCGGGTCGGACGGCGGCGTACCTATTGTGGTGTCGAAGCCTGATAGCCCTCAGTCCCGGTCTTTCCAGCGTATCGCCGATGACATTATTGCCTCTGACGTCTACGCACAGGCGATCCTATGATGGAGTCACCTCAGTTTCCGCCGCTGCTCTCGGGTGAAGTGGTACCCAGGCACACCGACCCGTTCGACAAGGCCGTCAGCCGAGCCATTGCCGGGGTGGATTCCGGCACGGTGTTCTACTCGGAGAAGGGCGACACCCTGCGCGCTGCCCTGGTGCTGGCGCCGGAAACGCCGCTGGAGGACGCGATTCTGGCGGTCTACGTGGCGCAGGTCGGTCTCGCCGAGAGTCTGGGCGCACTGGCACCTCCGGAAGTGCCCGTGCACTTTCAATGGCCCGATCGCATCAAGGTCAATGGCGCGGTCTGCGGTGGTGTGCGTTTTGCCGCGGATGTATCAGACCCGGCCGCGACGCCCAACTGGCTGGTGATCGGCATCGATGTGCCCTTTCTTCCCGCCAGCGACGAGCCGGGCGAAAACCCGAACCAGACCTGCCTGATAGAAGAAGGTTGTGGCGAGATTCAGCCCATGGCACTGCTTGAGAGCTGGTCCAAGCACACCCTGTTGTGGCTGACCTATTTCATGGACAGCGGGTTCGAGCGCGTGCACAGCGAATGGCGGCCCCGCTGCGACACCCTCGGCAAAGAGATTGACCAGCCCCGGCCCGGGCTCTTTGTCGGATTGGATGAAAAAGGCCGGATGCTGTTGCGCCGGGATGTGATGACCGAAACAGTGAGTTTGATCGAATTCGCGGAGCGTGTATGAAACTGGCCCGAACCCTGAGACTGGACATATCCGACGACAACGTATTTGAGCGCCCGGCGCCCAGTGGTGAGTGGGCCATATCGGGCGGATTCGAGTTCTCCAACTGGACCGATGCGGATCTGAAGGGTAAGGCCCGCCAGGCCTTCAGCAACGGCTGGTACAGCATCGAGTCGGCTGGGCGCGCCAGTTTTGTCGGTGTGTGCGACATCACCGAAGCGGAACTCGAGCGGTTGCGGCAGACGCTGGCGCAGACGTTTGTGGACCGCTATGGCGCGCCGGATATCGACGCCGCCTATCCGGTGGCCTGTGAAGAAATCGATCAGATGCGCAGTATGTGCGAGGACTTCGAAGACAACACCTTGCTGATGGTCAGCCGCACGCTGACCGGTTTGGGGGTGGAGGAAACCTATCGCTCCCGCGCGCCGCAGGATGCCTCGCTGGAAGCCTTCGCCGTGCATGGCAGTGTGGAATGATTACAACCCGAAGCTGCCGTAAGGAATAAACCGCACCTGGGTACCCGGCTCGATCTGCTGGGCGCCCTCATCCAGTTCCACCAGCCCCTCGGACCATGCCAGGCCGGTCACCCGGCCCGATCCCTCGGAACCGAACACGTCCACCTGGCCGTCACGGACCCGGGCACGTAACATCTCGCTGCGCCCGGGCTTCTTGTTCTTGGAAAAGTTCGCGGGCATGACATACGCCTGTGGCTCGAACCAGTGCCCCCCGGCCAACAGCGCCATCGCCGGCGTGCCAAACCGCAAAGCGCAGACCCAGGCGGCCACCGGGTTGCCCGGCAGGCCCACCACCGGCGTGCCCTTGAACATAGCCAGCGCCAGCGGCCGGCCGGGCTTGATCGCGATGCGCCAGTTGCTGATGTCGCCGTGCGCTTTCAGGGTTTTCGACACATGGTCCTCGTCGCCAGCGGAAACACCGCCACTGGTCAGGATCAGATCGCAGTGTTCGGCGCCGCGCTCCAGCGCTGCCCTGACGTCGTCGGCGCGGTCGAGCGCATGGCCGAGATCCACCAGCTCATACCCGAGCCGGGTAACCAGCGCGCTCAACATCGGGCGGTTGGCGTCGTAAATCTGCCAGTCGGTGACCTCCGAGCCAACGGCTTTGACCTCGTCGCCGGTGGACAGAACGCCGACCCGCAGCCGCTGGTACACGTCCACCGATGAAATGCCCACGCTGGCCAGTACCGAGAGGTGAGTTGGCGTCAGGCGGGTGCCGGCACTGAGAATCCGGCCCTGCGCCTTGATGTCCTCGCCGGCCTGGCGGGCGTTGGCACCCAGCTTCAGGGTGCCGTTCAGTTTCAGCTCACCGTTCACTACCTCACAGTCCTCCTCCAGCACCACCGTGTCTGTGCCCGCCGGAATCACCGCGCCGGTCAGAATGCGGATGGCGTGGCCCGGTGGCACCGGCTTGCGGTAGGGCTCCCCGGCGGCGCTGCGACCATCTACGAGTGGCAGGGTGCAGGGCACGTCAGTCAGGGGGCCGGCAAAGGCATAGCCATCGACGGCGGAATTGCTGCTGGGAGGGTGAGCGCGGGGCGCCAGAACATCGCTCGCCAGGATCCGACCATTGAGCTGTGACAGGGGCACGGCGGGTTCCACGTCCACCACCGGATGCAAACGCGAGCGCAAACGCGCCAGCGCCTCTTCCACCGGCGTCCAGTTCACGCCGGGGGGCAGGGCGAAACAGTCGTTACGAAGCGGATTCATTGCTCTCCCGTTCATAGTTGTAGCGCTCCGGGTGTGCAGGATTCAGAAGAAAGTCAGCGATGCCGGCGACGTCGTTCACGTCAAAAACCGGGCCCTGGAAGTCCGCGGTATAGTCCACCGCCACCGCCACCACGCTGGGGTCTTCCGGATACAGCGGGGCCTGGACGCACTCGCGCCGGTGCACTTCAATCTTGGGGTGGGCATGGGTTTTGAAGCCTTCGACCACAACCCAGTCGCAGGGGCCCAGACGCGCCAGCAGATCCTTCAGTGCGGGTTCGCCGGCGCCACGCAGCTCGTGCATGATGGCGAAACGCTGCCCGCCGGCGAGGATGACCTCACGGGCCCCGGCCTCACGGTGTCTGTAGCTGTCGGTACCGGGCTGGTCCACATCCACCGAATGATGGGCGTGCTTGATGGCGTTGACCGTTAACCCCCGGCGGGCCAGCTCGCGAATCAGTGCGCTGGCCAGAGTGGTTTTTCCGCAGTTTTTCCAACCCACAATGCCGATAACGTTCACTTCAGGTGTTGCTCCGCCCAGGCCAGGTCTTCCGGCGTATTGATGTTGAAAAAGTCGTCTTCTCCAAACACCACCAGCGTCTCCCCCTGGGCCTGGGTCCACTGGCGAATCTTGCGCACGCCGTCGTTCAGCGCGGCTCTGAGATCTTCCCGCAAGGCGACCTGCCAGCGGCCAAAAGTCGGCTGGGGCAGGCGGCCACGCTCCGGGTCCGGCGTGGCGGCCAGTACCACCGGGGTGTCATGCCCGGCCAGCCGTGCCGCCAGATCCCGGGGAAAGCAGGGGGTGTCTGCCGCCACGCTGATCAGCCAGTCGTGACCCTGTTCCGCCGCCCAGTCCATGCCCGCGAGCACGCCCGCCAGCGGACCGGGAAAATCGCTGATGGAGTCGGCCACCACTGGCAGGCCCAGGTCATCAAAGCGGCTGGGGTCACCGTTCGCGTTCAGGACCACGGCGTCGACCTGGGGGCTGATCCGCTCAATCACGCGCTGGACCAGCGACTGGTCGCCCAGCATCAACCGGCCCTTGTCGCCGCCCCCCATGCGGTTGGCCTGGCCGCCTGCCAGGATCACGGCACAGTCAGTCATGGGCCGCTCCTTTGCGTCGCAGTTTCTTGTCCTCATCGGGCACCTGTGAAAGATCCTGATCGAACACCAGTCGGTGCTGGCCGCTGAGGCAGGTGAATTTCCTGCCACGCATGCGCCCGATCAGCGTCAACCCCACCTGGCGGGCAATGTCGACGCCCCAGGCGGTAAAGCCCGAGCGGCTGATCAGCGTGGGGATCCCCATCAGTGAGGTCTTGATCACCATTTCCGAGGTGAGCCGACCAGTGGTATAGAGCACCTTGTCGGCCGCCGGTATGCCGTTCAGGTGCATCCAGCCGGCGATCTTGTCGACCGCGTTGTGGCGCCCGACATCCTCCATATAAGCCAGGATGTCCCGGCCCTGACACAGGGCGGTGCCGTGAATGGCGCCGGTTTCCATGTACAGGCTGGGAGTGTGGTTGATCTGGTAGGAAAGATCGTAAAAGCTGCTGGTGTGTACCGGCGTGTCGGGCAGCGTTAGCCCCTCGAGCCCTGCCATCATGTCACCAAACACCGTGCCCACCGCGCAGCCGGAGGTGCGGGTTTTCTTTTCCAGTTTGGCTTCCACATCGGTGGCTGTGGCGGTGCGGACCACGGCTACCTCAAGCTCTTCGTCGTAATCAATCCCGGTGACCTGGTCGGTCTCTTTGAGCATACCCTGATTCAGCAGGAAACCGAGGGCCAGATACTGGGGGTGATCGCCAATGGTCATGGCGGTGACGATTTCCTGGCTGTTCAGATAGATGGTCAGCGGACGTTCCTCGATCACACTGATCGATCTGGCTTGGCCGGTCTCGTCAACGCCTTCGACGGCGCGGGACAGCCGGGGGTCGTCCGGGTTGGGTAACAGGGTCTCAATCATCATTTCGACTCAATCGCGCTGCTCAGCGGCTGGTTGGCGTTCGGGAAAAACAGTTGCTTGCCTTGCACCTGATAAGCGCCGATGGCCGCTTGCCCGGATTCCGACAGCAACCAGTTGGCAAAGACTTCCGCGGCTTCGCGGTTTACCGAAGGGCACTTGCCCGCATTGACCGGGATCACCCCATATTGGTTGAACAGCGGCGGCGCGCCCTCAAACACAATGGTACTGTCCTGCTTGTTGCCGAACGAGATCCAGGTGGCCCTGTCGCTCAGCACATAGGCTCCGAGGCTGACGCCGGTATTCAGGGTGGCGCCCATGCCGCTGCCGGTTTCAAGGTACCATTGCCCGGATCCGGCGTCCGGGTCGATGGCGGCTTCCTGCCATAACAAACGTTCTTTCTTGTGGGTGCCGGAGTCGTCCCCACGTGACGCAAACCGGGCGCCGGTTTCCCGGATGCGCTGCAATGCCTCGGTGACGTTGCCCGCGCCTGCCACGCTGGCGGGGTCGGCCTTGGGCCCGATGATGACGAAGTCGTTGTACATCAGATCCCGACGGTAGTCGCCGTAGCCGTCGGCGACAAATTTTTCCTCGTCTGGCCGGGAATGAACCAGCAGCACATCCCCATCACACCGCATGGCATTCTTGATCGCCTGCCCCGTGCCCACGGACACAACATTGACCTTAACACCGGTCTCTCGCTCCAGTATCGGCAAGAGATAATCGTACAGGCCGCTGTTCTCGGTCGAGGTGGTGGACTGCACCACCAGGGTGTCTGCCAGAGCGGACGTGCTCAAAGCAAACGCAACGCAAGTCATAAAATGCTTCATAGCTGACCTCTACAACAGGATTTCACCCGCCAGATAGGCTTTGGCCATCGGGGTCCGGGGCGCAGAAAAGAAGCTGTCCGCCGGGCTCTGCTCTTTGAGCTGCCCGTCAGATATAAATACGACTTCATCGGCCAGACGTCGAGCCTGACCTTGGTCGTGACTGATCAGAATCACCTTGGTTCCCTGCGCGCTCTGGGCTTTGACCAGAGACTCGATCACCAGTACCGATGCCGGGTCGAGGCTGGCGGTGGCTTCGTCCAACAGCAGTAACGCCGGTTGACTCAGCAGGGCCCGTGCCAGGGCCAGTCGTTGTTGTTCTCCTCCCGATAGCATACGCGCTGGCTGATCGGCCCGATCAGCCAGGTGGACGGCGGCCAGCGCATTGATCAATCGCTGTGGCTCGGACCTGGCAAGCTCCGGCGCGGCAAAGGCCAGATTCTGTAACGCGGTCCGGCGCAGCAGCACCGGATGCTGGAACACCATGGCCTGCTGGTCGCGGCTGCTCTCTGGCGCCAGGGGGCCGAGAGTAATCTGCCCCCGGTCCGGTTTGATCAGGCCATGCAGGCAGCGGAGCAACAGGGTCTTGCCTGCACCGTTGGGTCCCATGATCACCGTGATGCCGGGGTCCTCAATGGTCAGGTTGATGCCGGCCAGCAGGGCTCTATCCCCTTTGCTCAGGCGCAGGTCGCGGATATGGATGGGCAGGAGTGAGTCAGGCATACTGGCGCCTCGCCGCGTATTCGCGGACACCGATCACCAGCGCATTGACCAGCAATGACAGCGCCAGCAGCACGGCCCCCAGGCCTAGGGCGAGGCTGAGGTTGCCCTTTGAGGTTTCCAGCGCGATGGCGGTGGTCATCACACGGGTGAGGTGATCAATGTTGCCGCCGACAATGATGACCGCGCCCACCTCCGCGATGGCCCGGCCGAAGCCGGCGAGAATGCAGGTGGTCAATGCGTAGCGCGCATCCACCAGGTAGGCCACCACCGCCCGGCGCCCGGTGACGCCCATGGAGTAAAAGGTATCGCGGTACTCCTGATGCAGGTTCTCGATTACCTGGTTCGACAGCGCGGCAATAATGGGGGTGATCAGCACCACCTGTGCAATGATCATCGCGGTGGGTGTGTACAGCAGGCCCATCCAGCCCAGAGGGCCGGACCGTGACAGCAGCAGATACACCATCAAACCCACCACCACCGGCGGCATGCCCATCAGCGCGTTCAGCACCAAGATGCAGAACTTCCGCCCCGGAAAGCGGGTGATCGCCAGCCAGGTGCCCAGCGGCAGGCTGATCACGGCCGAGATGGCCAGTGCGATCAGACTGACGCGGATAGACAACCAGAGAATTTCGAACAGATCTGCGTCAAGCGTGATGATGAGTCGGAATGCTTCGGCCAACGCGTTCATTGTTGTTGCTGAGTTCCTGCGAGAGTAAGGCCATGATTGAACGCTGTTTGCGCCAGATTCGCAAGGGGTTGAGGCGGGGTCAGCCCGGGTGAAACGGAAAGCGGAGGGAGTTGGGCGCTGACTGGCCGGGGTATAACGAAAAAGGCCTGCGCTGTCACGCTGGCTTTTCTTTAACTACCACGAGTGCGGCTCATGATGAAAAAGTGGGCCATTGTGATGGTGAATTTTTGATCCGCCAGACTGCCGAAAGCGTAACGTTGTCTGTTTCGTGCTAAACGTCTGGATTGTTCTCTAATTGCCGCGCCCCCGAGCGCGGCTTTTTTTGTTAAGTGGGCAGGGGTATTGAGCCAAACCTGACTAATACTGAGCGGCTCACTGCAGTGCGAAAGCACTGGTCGGTAATGCGGAAATCCGGCAGAAGCATGTCAGCGATTGATCCGAAAAGCGCCAACCCAGAATTGGTCAGCGGTCGTATTGATTACTGTATCAGCTGTCTGGGTCGTGCCAAGCAATGGACCATCGAGATCACACCTCTGAACGCGCCTTTCGCATTCTCAGCAGCAACACTTTTGCTATTAGCGTCGGTGATCACCGTGCTGTTGTCGGCGCGGAGCCTCTCTGCTCTTCAGAATCTCCATATTCACCACCACGAGAGACGGCTCCAAGAGGAAACAACCGCCGACTTGCTCGACGCATTCAGACACAGATATGGACTCAGTGAGACGGAGGTTTTTGTTGTGGTCGCTCTTTTAGATCACCGAATACCCGGATGGCGGGATTAGCCCTGTCGTTATTTGTATCAGCAGTAAGTGAGGAGCGGTGAGTGTCAGAGTTAATGCTTGATAAAACCCACCTTAGGCACCTCGAAACCACCGGAGTGAGCGTCCGATTTCAGCGAGAGCTGAGGTGCAGCCATGCCGGCGAGACTGGCGCCTGTTGGATTTACCGAGGCATTCTGGCGACGCGCCCTGACGCAGAATTGCATCAGTTTGCGGTGGCTCATCTCAGGTCAGAAACCGAGCATCTAACGTTTTTTGACGACCTGCAGTGTTGTTACCGTCCGAGCTTGTTGCTACCGCTTTGGCGATTAGCAGGATTTTTGACAGGTTGGCTCCCGGCGCTCGTTGGAAACCAGGCCGTCTTCGCGACGATTGAAGCAGTTGAGACGTTTGTGGATGAGCACTATCGGGACCAGATCAATGTCCTCATGCCTCACGTTATGCGAGAGCCGGAGCGGAAAGTGTTGGCTGGGTTTGAATATTGTCGATTAGAGGAGGTCCACCACAGAGACGACGCCAAGCAGCGATCGTCATTGAGTAAGCCACTCTATCTACGGCTGTGGATGCATCTTGTTCGCATCGGGTCTCAGATTGCAGTCAAGTTTGCAAAGGCGGTTTAATCGGTTCTGTTTATTGAGTGTTGCACACCACTGTCTGTGGGTACCCATGCGCTCATCCGGCAAATACGGTCACACCTTGTGCGGACAATCGTGGGTGGCGATCACGCTTGTCGGGTTATGCCGATGATAATGACACCGAGCCTGGGCAGTTCTTTATCGCGCCTCGTGTTGCTCACTGTTTGTGTCGTGCGGAATTTGGTGCCTTGACCCCAAAGCCGAGATTCATTTTTTCATTCAACGAGTGTTTAACCGAAACAATGAGAGAACACCAAGACGATGCGCCCCTTATCTTCCAGGCAGTAGACAAGGATGAAAACTACGAGATTCGAGTCCTCGTTAAAGTTGATGGCAAGCTGGCCGTGTTCAGCAGGGAAGGGCTTAACCGATCAGAGCGCGATGCCATCTTGTCTGGCGAAATGCAGCTAGCCCGGACGCTTTGGATGCCTGAGGGCAATAATCTCAACGACCAAGTGCACTGGTGTGTGTCGAGTTGGCGTCGCCAAGGGTTTGCCTACTTGGTGCGCAATGACCGGGTATTTTTGTTGGCAGAGCGCCGCTTGGCTTCTCGTGGTGGTGACGAAAACAAAGCGCTGACCGTACCAACCGGTATGGCGATCTGATTGCCCGAACCAGGTGGAGCGGATGGTTGCTTACTCTGCAATAAAAAAAGGACCTGCGTTTCCACGCAAGTCCTTCATATATATGGCGCGCCCGAGAGGATTCGAACCTCTGACCTCTGCCTCCGGAGGGCACTCTTCTACGGTGTTTTAACGTGGTATTGATGGGGGTAATGTGAGGTGGTTCAAGCAGTTAGCTATTGTGAAGGCTCTCCTGAAAAAGCCTTTTTAAACCGTTAGTTGCACGATTTAAGCCGGTTGTGGGCACAGAATTGTCTGGTTCCTGTTGTCCGAAATAGACCAATATGACTGCTGCCTCATACCCCGCAATCATCAGCTTATACAGCCAATCCGTCATAGACAACCTGTCAAATTTTGTCCGGTTTTGGTTGACCAAAAGAAGACAACCTACGGGCGAATTGGCAAGTCCCCGGAGGAGTGCAATATCCGGCCCTGTGATTAGAACCGAGTGGAGTCCCCCGAACGTCTGGGCTGGGGTCACAGTGCAAACCGCCTTCATATGAAAGCCCAACCGATCGGGGGGGCTATGAATGGTCAGTTGGTTCTTCAAAGTGTTTATCAGGTCTCTCATAAAGGTACTCCGCCGCAAGAGGCCTTTTCCCGCTGTTTGCTTTTAAACAAAAACAATCGCATATAGTGCCTGATTTTGAGTGCCCGGACTGGCGATTACGCCATATCTGGTCGAGCTGGCACTGGACATGGTCTGTCAGGTACTTAAAGCCTTGTGGCCGATGTTTCGCGGGGAGGGCTATGAGTAGTATATCAAGGCCGTATAGGACGTTTTCGACCAGGTGACGGTGCGCACGCCTAATTCGTCCAGATCAAGATTGTGGGGAGTTTGTATGGTGGTCCGAGATTTCCGGGGTACGTAAAGGTTTTAATCAAGGTGGCGGCCTTGCTTCAAGGCGAGTTGCTGGTTAAAAAATCAGTCTCTATCTAAAATTTGGAGCTCAATGATGTTTCCCCGGCTGAGTTTATGCGTGCTTGCGCTGCTTCTGATCACCAGTGTGGCCCACGGCGGTTTCCCGCCATCCTGGTACATGAGTGCTATTGAAAAGGCTGATCCTAACATCCTGGGTTACGTTGCCCGTTTTGAGGAAGATGCCTGCGTGATTACGGAGCGCGATCTAAAAGATGCCGTGGCGAGCGTCATCAAGAGATCGGAAGTTGAGCCAAGGCCAGGACGCCGCGGGGAAGTCCACCTGAGTGTCAGCGTCAGATGCCTCAACGTAGACCCCACCTCCGTCTTTTCCCTCGCCATTCAGTTTGGTAGCAAGGACTCCGACTCGACGGTGCTTTACGTTAAAGACTATGGCGAGATCTTTGCAGCTACGGACGCTGACACAGTGCTTCAGACCATAAAAACCTCAGTCGAAGCTGCGATGACGGATTACACTTTGGCCAATTTCGACCGGTGATAGGGAATCGTACGTTTTGCAAATCCTCCTGAACCTTACCCCTCTTTGGGTCCAACAAAGGCTGTAAAAATCTGGATATGGCGATGCGTCGTCACAATTGTCTGCAGCCGTCCGCAGCTATACCAAAGAGGCCCTGCCGGTGTGCAGGGCTTTGTTATTTTGCCCTAACTAGAAACGGGCTCACGTCTAGCGCGCTTTTTGTGAAGTGTAGTCAGCGAGGTTTGATGGAACCCGGTTTTTTTGAACTGGGCGATTTGTCGAAAGCTTTCCAATCAACGATGTTGCCTTGGGTGTCGAAATGCACAAAACCTGCATAGTCCTCGCTATCGTGCCAGGCTTTTATGTACCCAACGACTTCTCCATCTTCAGAAACCTTTTCAAAAGAAAGGATATTTTTTCTGTCCGACTCCGCCTCGGCATCCTCTTGGATTACTTCATTGAGGTGGTATTCGGGATCGCTAAGAAGTGCAAGCAGATCGGAATTCATGTAGTGGGGCTCCCTTTCATTCACTATAAAATGTCATATCAACCCGGATTGGGATACGAGCCAACGTGAAAAGTTTCCCAAAGTGATGACAGAGATTAATATCAATTCTGCATAAGAAAATTTCTATTAATAACCTATATTTCAATGACATGGGCGGTGCGCGATAATAGTTGTTACTTCCGATCTCTCTATGATGAGTACATCGCTGAGGTCAAAAGGTTTAGAAAGTTAGGTGCAGGTCGGATCTCACCCGGGGATAGGGAGGCGTTGCGCGTCGATGGGCGAGTTGTGGTGGTTTTGTCATAGTTTGACGGTGAGTGAGCCATTAAGCGGGTTGGCCGTCTGCGGTCGAGCAAAACTGGCGGCAAGCCAAGGAGCTCGGGTTGGCCTAATGAACTCCCAAAAATTTTTCTGCAGATAAGCTCGTGACGATCATCATCTGGTCGCGTTGGCTAAGATGAGGCAGATTCGTGGGATCTTCAGTTAGGAAATTTTCAGGGTCAATTATGGATCCAAGCGCTTGATCGACACAGAGAGTCTCGGCAATCGCAAAGTGCGCACCCGTGATCAAAATCGCTTTGATTGATGTGATGGGTCGCATGCCAGTTTCAAGCTGTCCTGGCGGGCTGGAAAATATTGCGGTATGCGGTAGATCCCAGTTGATCTGATCACCTGATACAAGGCCAACGGAAATCTCAGTGCAGGGTGTTGCAGTCGCCTCTAAAAGTGTTCGAAAGTTGGCTGAATTGGCAATGTTCTCCGCTATAAACCGTGCGCTTGGGCGCTCATTTGAGTCGATCAGCAAGTAGGGTCTCTTCTCTACGAACACCCCGAAATAGCTTTTTTGGCTGGCAGATTCGTCATTGACGTATTGGCCGGAGGTGAGTGAAGAGTGTTTCTTCATCCTCGCCAAATAATTTTTCCCTTGCCCACGCATCGTTTTTGCTTTCCGTAACTTTCAGATTGTCTGATTGAATGCCGGATTGTCCGACATCGTATTTTATCGTTTAATACATCGTATGCGAATTTTTGCAATCCGCAAGTTACTATTATCCTCGATGGTGCTTTGCTCTCCGCTGTCCACTGGCAGGTTCAAGCTAATAGCGCCATTGCTGTCCAGAAAGAACCGCTCAGCCCGCAGCTCCGGGGGGCAGTTTTAACATTTAATGTGCCGCTGAAAATATCAGTATTGGGTCATAAGGGGTTGGTTCGGTTGGCTTATGTGAGATGGCTCGATCTTTGACTGAACCTGACCCTGAGGGACATCCTCGGTGCCTGCTATTACGTGCTAATGTCATTCATACTATCCTTGATTCTGCCGAAATGCTTAACGACCAACCTGCAGCTCAATTCATTCCAACTCCTGATTTCCGGAACCCAATCCCGAGGATGAGCATCAATGGTTTTCCGACCCGCTTCCGTCGAGACTCTGTAAATCTAAACGAGACTCTTTGGGTGCCTCAACGTGTAACCAGGAATCGACAAAGCGGTGGCTGGCAGATCGATATTCAGCATTCCGATGGCAAACTCAGGTTGCGGGAAGGTGATCGCGGTAGAGCGCCCCTTGAATCACTGGAGGCTGCTTGGCAAATTCTGACGTGGCACCTGCTTAGGCTCAATAGCCCTTACGTTGATAATCGACGTGTAGCGCCGGGGAGCAAGCGACGGATCAAGGAACTTGATACCGGTGTAGAGGGCGTACTTATTGCCCGTCAAAGGGCGCGCAACGGCAGAGCAAATACCGTTTCTGTGCGGATGTTTCAGCGAGTCGAAACGCCAAGCGGAAAGTCCCGACCTGTGGCGCTAGACACTGTTCATATCAGTGAATCAAAGTATTTGAAACACCCTGAGCTTGAGCAAAAACGATTCGAAAAGGGACTTTGTGAGGCTATTGCCGTTCGTGCTCAATACCTACGGGTCTACCCTTCAAACGGGCCAATACCCTCACCGATCACGGTGAATGATCTAGAATCCGAGTCTATCCCCGACCAGCCAACAGTGCCGTTAGATCTGCAAAAATTGTTCGCGACCTTCACATTGTTTTGAGCGCGGGTGAGAGGATTCAGAGGGCAACGGAGATTGCCATTGGATCTTAATGCCGAGAGGGTTTTGCGCGCGCGTTGTGGACTTCAACGGGCCACCGCGCAGCCAAAAGAGTCGCGGCTCCCAAAACGTCCAGACCCAGCCTGGGGGCGTTCGGAAAACTATCATTTATCACGGTCACGATGTCTGAGACGGAGGGGCGCTCGCCGAAGAACGTCGCTGCGCCATTATCCGCGGTTAGCATCCGAATGCCCTCAAAGGTCATGCTCAAATGTCCAACGAACGACTCAGCGCCATGGTGGCCGGTCACCGTCAACGTAAAAGAACCGTATTCGATTGAAAACTCGAAAACCAAACTGCCCACTCTCGAATATCCTCTTCTGATCCTTCCTGTTTTTTCTGGGTACGATGTTTAGCCACAGTCGGCTTAATTTCATGTGATTCAGAGTTCATTATTGGGGCGAGGTGGCCTCGAAGCTTACTCAAGTGGTCGAGGAAAAAAAATCAAGTCAGACAGTTGGATTGCCCGTACAGTGAGTTCCGCCTTAAGCAAACTGGTAGGTGGAATCGGTCTGGAGTCGAGAATTGACTGAATAAATCTCTAGCGGATGAGATCGCCTCATAGGTCATCCAGCCTGTGGCTACCAGAGCGATAACGCTCGATCTCAGAGAGCAGAGAAGTTGAGAAGTCAGACAGGTCCCCTGCCCCAGCGGATTTCTCGCGCGTGGATAGCCACGGCTTGATGGCCGGCCGAGCGGCCCTTTTACGCTTCAAGTTTTCTCGCTGGCCCGCAAAGGCAAAGTGGAGTGCGTCAACCGGTATGTTGTGCCCCTCGTGAAGATTCATTTGCTGTCGCAGGGTTTTGAAAGCAGAAGGTGTCGGTTTTTTCAGCTGTCGGATCATCGCGGCATCCTTGGGTCTGATGTCGTAAGTGGATACCCACGCGTCCATCGCCAACTCCCAAGCTTTGTCGAAGGATTGGTCTGCTCTGATCGGAAAGCGCTGAGTTTTACCCTGATTGTTAATCACAAATTGGTAATAATAACGATGTGTCCCTGGGCTTGGCAGGATAGCCATTGTCATGCCCTGGAACCCAAGCCCTCTGCACGGGAAAGTCCGATCGTTGGTCTTGCTAATGAAGTCGATATATCTGCAGGCGGCGGAACGGGCCATCATTTTCGCTTCATAATATCGAGCCCGAAGGTGCTGGTACTCCCTCCAGACCTCGTCATCAACCAGGGGGTGCGGATTTCGAAGTGGGAAGTATTTTTGGTAGCGCTTACCGCGTATATATCCTGCCACTCGCCAACCAGCAAAGCCGCTGGACAACGTGTTTGAGTCGTAAAAATCGATAGCCATATCGTATCGTCTGTGTCCCGATTGTAGAATTTTAGTATACGCGGATAGCTGTTAACTGGGTTAATGCCCCAGCGACCACGAACGCGACTTGTGGTGAGAAAAGTAGGCTATTAGGTTGGACTCGTCATGATATCGAGGTGTAAACGGGGAGCTCTGACTAAAGCCTAGTTGCTTTTCGCGCTACTGCTCACCGTTAACCAAAACTTTTTGATCCGGCGGACCGTTGTAAGCGTAGCTAGTGTCGTTTCATGCTAAATGTCTGGACCCTTTATGTTGCCGCGCCTCCAAGCGCGGCTTTTTTTGTTCGGGGGGCTGTCGAGCGGAACCAAGCTCGTTCTTACATGGTTTAAGGGATCGCTAGAGCATTAGTCGGTCATGCTGGAATCCTGCAGAAGCATGGCATCCATTGACATAGAGAGAGCTAACCCAGAACTGGTCAGCGGTCGTATTGGATTCAGTGTCAGCTGTTTGAGTCGTGCCAAGCAATGGACCATAAAGATCACACCTCTGAACGTTCCTTCCCCCGTCTGAGAGATTTCCAGGATCATCGACTGATTCGGGCAACCGGCTTGAAGTGGCTGGGCGTGATAATGGGATTGGTTGCAGTGCCTTGTGTGCTGGTGTACGCATACAGTGATGTTAACTTCCTGATTGACGCGCCGTTCGCATTTTCAGCCGCAACACTGTTGCTCCTGGCATCGGTTATCACGGTGCTGCTGTCGGCACAGAGCCTGTGTGCACTTCAGAATTTCAATGTTCACGACTACGAGAGACGGCTCAGAGAAGAGACAACCGCCGACTTGCTCGACGCATTCAAACACAGATATGCACTCAGCGAGACGGAGGTGTCTGTTGTGGTCGTTCTTTTGGATGAACGAATACCCGGATGGCGGGATTAGCCCCGTTGTTATGTTTATCAGTAGCCAGTATCGGGAGCGTTGAGTGTCAGAGTTAATGCTTGATAAAACCCAGCTTAGGCGTCTCGAAACCACTGGAGTGAGTGTCCGATTTCAGCGGGAGCTGAGATGTAGCCATGCCGGCGAGACTGGCGCCTGTTGGATTTACCGAGGCATTCTGGCGACGCGCCCTAGCGCAGAATTGCGTCAGTTTGCTGTGGCTCATTTGCAGTCAGAAACCGAGCACCTCAAGTTTTTCGAAGACCTACAGTTTTGTTATCGTCCGAGCTTGTTGCTGCCGATCTGGCGATTTGCAGGATTTTTGACAGGTTGGATCCCAGCGCTCGTTGGAAAACGGGCAGTCTTCGCGACGATTGAAGCAGTTGAGACGTTTGTGGATGAGCACTATCGCGATCAGATCAACGTCCTCATGCCTTACGTTACGCGGGAGCCGGAGAAGGAAGTGTTGGCTGGCTTTGAGTATTGTCGACTGGAGGAGGTTCACCACAGAGATGATGCGAAGCAGCGGTCGGCACCAAGTAAGCCACTCTATTTAAGGCTATGGATGCATCTCGTTCGCATCGGGTCCCAGATTGCAGTCAAGCTTGCAAAGGCGGTTTAATCGATTCTGGTTATCTGATGCGCCTTTGCCCGTACAACCTCAAACATGTGGAGTATTGAACACTCCGCGTCATTGATACCGTGGTCTCATGCGGCAAATATGGTCACACCTTGTGCAGAAAATTCTGAATTGCGACCACGCTGATCGGATTTAGACCGAGCCGCCATGTTATCTGGTGAGATGCAGCTAATTCATGTACTTTGGATACCTTAGGGCAAAATCCCCAATGACCATGTGTATTGGTTTGTGTCGAATTTATCGGGGCAACCACACCCTGCCAGACTCGACGTAAAACGCCTCGGGATAGGTGATCATCAGATCACGGATGTTATCCACACAGCACCGACTGGTAGTCTTCTGCCAGACACGCGGCGTCAGGCTGGGCTCGGTGTTCTGTCGGGGGAGATCACCATCGGAGCTTCTACTATCCAAGACAAGCGCTAGCTTTTAAGATCCTGCAACATGCCTATACTGAACGTGTCGAAGAGATTGAATTTGTATTGAGAAGATACGGTGGAACATCATGTTCAAAAATGTAAACGGTCCTCTATCTGCTGTATTGAAAGCAGCTGCGGACGCAGTCGTGCTGATTGACGATGATGGTAGGATTCAGCAGGTCTCTGACTCAATCGAGCAGGTTTTTGGTTACCAGCCGCACGAGTGTGTCGGCGCAAACGTCAGTATGTTAATGCCCGAGCCTGATCGAAGTGCTCATGATCGCTATTTAGCTTCTTATCGTCAGGGCGCCCCTGCCAAAGTCATTGGTATAGGGAGAAATACGACCGGGCGAAAAAAAAACGGTGCGGCTTTCCCCATTCGCCTGTCGATCGGTGAATACAAATCCGAAGGAAGATCGTGGTTCGTGGGCATTTGTCATGATTTGACGGATTACTATAATACGTTGGCGGACTTGGAGCGCGCAAAAACTCAGTATCGTGAAATTGTCGAAAGTGAAAGGTATTTCATTTGTCGTCTAGATGAGCAGCTACGGCTGACTTTTGCAAACTCATCTCTCGCAACGGTTCTTGGCAAATCCCACGATGATCTGATCGGTACGCATTTGACCAATCTTTTGAGTGGTGAATCCCGGCAGCAAACCAGAGAGCTCGAGGAACTTCTATCCAAAGATCATCGCGATGAAGTCTACCTTCAGTTCAATATGCTGACAGCTGGTTCATCACGGCACGCCGACTGGTCATTCAGGCAGGTAGAGAGCGGTCTGAGCGGAACGAGAGAACTGCAGGGTTTTGGAGTCGATGTGTCGGACAGAGAAAGAGCCTTGTCCCGTGCCCGATTCCTGAAGAATCACGATCAGCTTACTGGCCTTTTTTACAGCAGAGCCATGATCAGATACCTGCGCAAGTCTTTACAGCCAGGACAAACGTGGGCTTTTCTTCTGATTGATCCTGACCGCTTTAGCCAGATCAATCAGCGGTATGGTTATGAGTTCGGTGACAACGTGATTGTACAAATGACCCAGCGAATGGAATCTGCTTTACCGGTGTCGGCTCTTATGGCCCGCCAGGGTGGTGACGAGCTGATGGTGGCGTTTCCGGTCCCGGAAACATCTGGAGCAATGCAGGCCGCCAACGATATACTCAAACCTTTAGAACAACCCTATCCAATCAACGGCTTTTCCCACACTTTGGAATGCAAAGCCGGAGTGGCCCTTTTCCCCGATCACTCTAATGAACTTGAACGGATGCCTGAATTGGCGGAAGCCGCCATGCGGGAAGCTAAAACCCGCAACATCTCTCTTGTTATGTTTGATGGTCGAAGACACAAGGATTTATTGCGCCAAATCTCGATGGAGCAATTGATCAAAAGGGCGCTCTCAGAGGGCACCATTGATGTTTACCTCCAACCCAAAGTTACTTTGGCCACGCGGAAGAAATGCGGCTATGAAGCTCTTGCTCGTTGGCATCATCCAGAATGGGGCTCGATAAGCCCGGCTGATTTTATACCAGTAGCGGAGGCCGCCGGTATGGGGCCAGCGATGGATCGTTACATCCTTCGCGAAGTAGCGTCGATTTTGGCAGGCATAAGAGCGTCGCTGGGAAGTCCAGAGCCGATCGCTGTCAATATAACCGCCCATCACTTCGCCGATCCAGCCTTCTCGACGTGGCTTTCGGGACTAATTGAGGAGTTTGGCCTAACGTCAAGTGACTTGGAGTTGGAAATCACCGAGGGAGTGCTTTTGGGAATGACGGAAACAGTTTCAAACACGATTGCAGCCCTGCGATCCATGGGCATAAAGATCAGCCTTGACGACTTCGGGACAGAATATTCTTCTCTCAGTTACCTGAAAAACCTCGATGTAGACGAGCTTAAAATCGATAAATCGTTCATTAATGATATTGATAATGAACAGGGCATATTGTTGGTCAAATCCATTATCGGTTTGGCGAAAGCCTATAGTCTTAAGGTAACCGCTGAGGGAGTGGAAAGCGCCGATCAAGCGCGACGGTTAACTGAGTTGGGTTGTGATGTAGCTCAGGGTTACTTTTTCAGCCCCGCAATTCCGGCTGAGGAGGCAACCGCATGGGAAGGGTAAATCCTGAGGTTACTCCTAACCTCGCACTTCCTTAGTTTTTTCTGTAGTGAATAATTTTTTTCTGTAGAAGCCGATTGAGCTCCTCAAGGTCTTCGATCCGCTGATCTCGTGTTTGCGTCTCCCAGATGATCCTGTCGGTGAGACAATCAATCTCTCTGGCAATATCTGCAACTTCGTCCAGCCAAGAATCGCCAACTTTCTGCCGATATTCACCGTTGTTTATTCGCTTGAGGACACCGACGATGTGTTTAAGTCGCCGCACCAGATAATAACCTGCGGCTAACGAGAACAATGCGGCGGCAATGACTTCAAGCGCTGCAATTAATAGGCTTCTCTTTTTGACCGCGGCAATACTCTGCTTTTGTTCACGAAGGTCCAGACCAATCTCCACTCTTCCGTAATTAAGTCCTGCTTTTACGATCGTCGCATCTGCCATAAACAGGTCGGGTAAGACATCCGCTTGCCCGGTATTTTTGAAGGATTGCGACAGTGCCTCAGGGTCGCCTGCCTCAGCCAGTAAGTGTCCGTTGTAACCGATGATTCGGGCAAACGACGTTCCCGGAGTCCTGGCAGCAGCGTCTACAAAAGATTGCAGTGCGCCGAGATCCATCGATAGCACGTCATCTCCAACTGTGGCAGCAAATATGTCTGCAACAGATTGTGCTCGGCGCTGCACCTCAGACGAGGTCGATCCGTCGATAAAATGGAAGACGGAATACAGCAAAACCATCAGCATGATAATTTCAATCATGCCAATACCGATAATGGCTTGGGCCCGGATCGAGAGTTTCATAGCTCTTGCTCGGCAAGAAGAGAACTAATTTCCAGCGCTCGCACCTCATCCCAGTCGGAATCCTTTGCTGCGGCCAGCGCTTCCAGATTGGCCAGGTCGAGCGAGCGCTTTCCTTCTTCAGTTTCATGGAGGCTCGTTAGCACAGCCTGAACTTTCAGCACGTCGTCTGTGGGTAGATCCGGATGTACGGCGAACGCGTGAGGTATATAACCTTTTGATCGCCAAAGCACCCGGGTACCTGTGAGTCCCGCCTCAATCGCTGCGTTGTATGTGCGCTCAATCCCGCCGCCAGCCGCAGCGAAACCTTTCTGCACATTCAGGTAGACCGATTGATGCGAAGAAACGTAACGCGGCGTGTAGGGAACACCAAGTCTGTCCAGCTCTGCTCGAACCAGTATCGTAGCGGCAAATGCAGCCGGCGCTGGGAACACAACGGTCTCTCCCTCAAGTCCTTGCAAAGTCTGAGCGGCATGCGTCTCGGGAACGACGACGATGCCTCGCATTAGCTTCGTCGCTTCGAATGCAACAGCTCGGTAACCCGGCTCTTCACTGAATACGGTGTAGTGATACGGGTTCATATACGCAATGTCGTAATGACCCTCCCATAAACGTCTCTCAAACGTCGGAATGTCCGGAGCCGTTGCAAACCGAATGGGACGCTCAAGTTGCACGGACAACCGGTGTAACAGAGGAGACCATTGCTCAGCCAACTTGCTTGAGGATTCTTGAGGCACTACGCCGAAGACGAGCTCTGTGTCATTAGCCAAAACAGCCGCTGGCCACAAACACATCGTCAAAGCCATCCACCATTGAGTAAATTGTTGTCGGATACTCATGAAACGTTTCCATTAATTTCCATAGCGCTTTTGCTCGTTCATCGCTTGTGTCGGGTAAGACGAATTCGCATCCAGCAAGAGATTGATGTAGCAATTCAATGCCATGGGGCGATGAGCGTGATAGCCCTGAATCAATGTGCCGCCCAGTTTTTCAACCAACTGCCACTGTGCCTCGTTCTCCACACCTTCAATCACACTCTTCATGTAAGCCTGTTCAGCCATGGCGATGATGGAACCCAAGAAACGGGCTTTATCGTTGCTGAGCTCAATGCCATCGACAAAGCACCGGTCAATTTTTAGTCGATCGACTTTCAGCTCGCGGACATACTCAAGCGAGGAGTGCCCAGTCCCGAAATCGTCGAGGGCAAAGGCTACGCCTAACTCACGCAACCGCGAGATCAGCGTATTGATCACTTTGAACTCTAACGCCGCGTTATCCTCTGTAATCTCCATACACAAAGCGTTGCCAGGCACACCGGCATCGATTAGCAGGGCTTGAATGTCATTAACCAGGTTGCTGTTTAACATCGCCGGATTGAGGTTTAGAGAGATACTTCCGCCGAAATCCATACCTTCATATAGCTGGCCGGTCTCGAGGGCTACCTGTCGAAACAGCCATCTGCCCAACTCGACACCCAATCCGAATCGTTCACAAAGGTCAACAACTCTGTTGGGGGGAACGAAGCCGAGAGTGGCTTCCTTGCAGCGTAGAAGCACCTCGGCACCTGTGATGTAATTACGGTTAGAAGCACTCACGATGGGCTGGTAAACAAGGTGCAGACCAAGAGAGCTTGGTTCGTTATTGAGAAATCTCAGGAGACCGGCATGAATTTTTTGCTCTTCCTGAAGACGCCGCCGCAGGTCCTCTCCGTTAATATAAAAAGTACGATTCTCCAGGCGGGCCTGCGTCAGAGCCCGGTGTGCCCGTTGGTGTCTCGCATCCCATGTCAGGCTTCCATCGTCGCATTCCGGATCGACGCCGAAAGTAGCGGAAATGTGCAGAACCGAATTACCAATTCGCCAGTCGAAATTAGACGCATCGACCAGCCCCTCGATAATAGACGAAACCGTCTCGGATTTTCTGTGGGCGATAAGAAGCACGAACTCACTTTGGGACGCATGAATCAATTCGTCCTCCGATAAAAGCTGTTTACGCAACTGGCGGGTGAAGTGACGCAGCAACCGGTGGGCGCCTTCCGTACCATAATCACTTATAACAAGCTGAAATTCTCGGATCTCACACGTGATGATGGAGGTTTGCCTATCGACGCCGCGAATTGAGTGCAGACGCAAGGCGTTAGGTAATCCCGTCACCGGGTCTACACGTGCTTGCTTGCGCACAAAGCTTACAGCCAGCGCCATATAAAGAAACACCGCGACCAGTGCGCCAAGCGTAAGAATTCGGAGATTCGAAAGCCGCTCCCGAGATGCCTCGACAGCGGTGACTAGACGATTGGCTTCATTGCCCACGAAATTGTCGATAACCAAACGTTGGATGCCGGTTTTTTGCTCATTCCAATCGGTGAGCACCGACTTCCAGTCTCCAGGGGTGGCCAGCTGCGCCGCCAAGGGTTGCTCAAGCTGCCTCAGTTGGCTGAATAGTTCTTCGAGTCTCGCTTGGTTGTCGTCATGATCGCGGGTGGCGCGGGATTCGGCATTGGTCAGAAGATAGTCATAACGGCTCCAAAGTATGTCATAGCGCAGGGCAAGATCGTCGGGATTGCCAACTCCCGCAGCGGTGAGGTGAAGCTCGCGATCGAGTGCACCGGCCTCATTGCCCAATTGAGCCAGGTTCCAGGACGCCATCCGCAAAGCACTTATCGATACAGACTGCAGGCGCCGGTCCTGCAGATAGGTATAAAAGCTGGCCGCAAGTAAGAAAGCCACGATCAGGAATAGAAAGCCGATCGTCATTCTTGAGAAAAGCCGTGTTAACAGGAAACCTTTCGTCACCGGTTGCTCAACTCGATGCCATTGAGTTGCCAGACCATGTAGCGATGGAAATTTTCATCGTCTAATTCTGGTCTCGTCGAAAGCGGCAGAATGATCCAGAACGGTCCTCTGTCACGAACGGACATAACCTTGCCATTCCGGCGTGTCGCTACAATCGCGTCGAGGCCAAGAATTTCTCTCAACGGACCTGTAACCGTATAGTCATTCAAAGCTTTCAGGGTCACGTTGCGTTCACCAGATACGTCGAATGGCTCAAGAACTCGTGTCAACGTGGGTCCGGAAAAGGTCTCGTCACCGTCAAAATAGGGGCTGAATGTTACAACAGTGGACTGTGGAAAAGCTTCAAGTTCGGAGCGATCCAACACGATCAATTCAGCGCCATCGGCGATCTTAAGATCATTGGCAGACGCAAGAAGGGAGCTCGATACCGTAGCTACAAAAGCAAAAAGTACAAAAAAACGACCCATTGGCTTAGTCTCAATGTTGTTAAAGTTTTACCGATACGTGCATAACGTAATTTCGCAGAAGGTGCGGTACCACAGGGTTTTCGTTATTTCGCGTAACAATCCAAGAAGTATAAGTTCATGCTCGGGACCCTGTTAGATAAACTTTTGAACCAGGGTGATAGCGATTAACTAAGAGCGAGACTCGCGTGACTGAGAGGTTCACTGTTTCGAGAGGTGCGCTGCGAGGTAAAGGGACTACTCTCGACAGACGTTCCAGCGGCTTCGGGGTATCCTGGAGAAGACGGTGTTCTTCTAGGGCGCTCTCGTCACAGAGCCCTGTCTGATAGAGATAGCGGCCTTGGACCGCGCTGCACGTCAATCGTTTTTTGCACCCAGTGTATGAACCCCCGCCAGTTGGGTAGTCTGGTTAGCTTGTCCTCGGTCAACACGTCTTTCCTCTCCTAAGGGCAGAAGCTGTTTGCTTCAGAAAAAGTCTGCTCCGGAGATAGCTAACAATTTGACTTGCATCAACTCTAGATAGAGTTTTTGGGATTATACGGGCGATCCTTTATTTGAATATGTAGCGAATTTTACCGCGATTTTCAATTCCACAGAAATTTGCATTTTAAATAAAAAATGACACAGGAATGTGTTTTCGCTGAGTTGAGAAAGTTAATTACACTGGCGTCCGAAATGTGACAAGTGTCATGGTATTATTAGACTTTAGTCTGAGGTACTGATGGATTACATTAGCGATTCGAACCTCGAAAATAATTCTGATCACCGTCGGATTTCTCGGCTATTATTGTCTTTTTCGGTTTTCCTGGTTGTCACTGGCATTGCCATATCAATCTCATTTTTCCTAGTAATGAGCGGATTTAAGTTTGCTGGCAGCCTAGCAGCTTCATGTACATTACTTATAACGTTTGTTGTATTTTTTCGTTGCCGGACACTAAATAAAGAATTGTGTCGGACGTTTAATGACATAGTCGTGTGTCAGGAGCAGCTCGAACAGTTTGTCCGCCGAGACCAAGTAAACCAACAATTCACAGACTCTGTGACCGAACTTTTGCCACTCTGGAACCAGCTCCTCAACGGAGGTAGGGAAACCATGGAGCAGGCAGTGGTTGACCTCTCCCAAAAATTCGAATCCATCTGTGATCAGCTATCCGTTGCCACCGGTGAGGGAACCCGGGGCACTGATACGGTTCTGAGTGAAGTCACACGATCGGCTGAGTCAACGTTCCGACAATTGTTAGGTTTGCTTGAGGCTGGTGGCAGCCGAGATCAGCAGACTTTTGAGAGAGTGGAGGCGCTTTCCGAGAGCACGTCTCTGCTTGACAACTTTGCAACCGAAGTTCGAAAGATTGCAGAACAAATTAACCTGTTGGCTTTAAACGCAGCGATTGAAGCGGCTAGAGCCGGCGAAGCCGGGCGTGGATTCTCCGTTGTCGCCGGTGAAGTTCGATCTTTGGCAGCGAGATCATCCGAGGCTGGTGACCGTATCAGTGAAGTGGTGGGTCGGGTAAGCCATCAAATCGGCGAGACGGTGACACTGGTCCAAAGCAACATCGATGATTCTATTTCCGCACGCCGAAAGTTACAGAGCGCGATCGATGAGACGCTGGCCGATATTGCCTCCAAAGTAGATGGCTTAACCGAAGTCAATTATTCCCTCATGCGCAGCGGGGTGTCGGTTCAGGACGACATCCGTGATGTGATTATCCAGCTGCAATTCCAGGATCACTTCAGTCAAATCCTCTCACACGTAACCGGCTCCGTGGATGATGTTCACGTCCTCGCATGCAGTAGGAATTCGGAAGCGCCCGGGACATTTGAGAATAGCGTGACAAAGCTGGCGGATCAGTTGCGCTCACGCACAACAACGGCCTTCGAGCGCGAGTCGCTGGCCGGTGGAACACCCGGGCGCCCCTGTCAGGCCGCTGCTTCTAGTGAACTTACCTTCTTCTGAGATTTAAGCCCATGTCAAAAAACATTCTTGTAGTCGACGATTCTGCTTCCATTCGCCAAGTGGTGGGCATGGCTCTGAAAGACGCCGGTCACCAGGTGGTAACTGCGGAAAATGGCGCTGATGCCCTCGGCAAACTCAACGGCCAGCGCTTTCACCTCATTGTGAGCGACGTGAACATGCCAGTGATGGATGGGATTACCTTTGTTAAAGAGGTCAAAAAGCGGGCTGATCACAAGTTCACCCCGATTCTGATGCTGACGACAGAATCCGAAGAGAGCAAGAAAATGGAGGGTAAAGCGGCAGGTGCCAAGGCATGGCTCGTGAAGCCCTTCAAGCCTGAGCTGCTGTTGGCAGCCGTTTCCAAATTGGCATGAGGAAGCTGACTATGACCCTTCCTGATCCTGCCAAAGGCGTTTGGAGTGCCCCGGACGCCCTGACTATCTACGAAGTACGAAAACTTGAAGCATCGTTTTCCGGTTCCGGCGTGCCCAGCCGGGACTGGCTTTTCGATCTCTCCAATGTCAACGAGATTGACTCTGCCGGTCTGCAATGGCTGCTGGCCGTTCGCAATCGCCTGTTTACAGACGGGTACCGACTGGTGTTTGTCAACGTGCCCGGCGCAATAGCCGGGATCATTAAGTTGATCAGTCTTGAGATCTGCCAATGTGAACCGTTTCCGGAGCTTGTCACTGATGTCTGATTCGGAAACGGTGTTTCGTGAAGAGGCGGCTGAGCACCTTGATAACCTCGAACAGGCGCTGTTGCGCCTAGACGTTATCCCGAACGATGCGGAGCAGATCAACATCGCATTTCGCGCCATGCACACCATTAAGGGATCGTCCGGTATGGTGGGATTCGACCATCTGTCAGAATTTACTCACCATCTTGAGACCTTGTTCGAACAGGTGCGTTCTGGGCAACTGGTACTGACCGCAAAGATGATCAATCTGGTACTGGAATGTAAGGACCAGATCGAGAGCCTGCTTAAGTCGCCGGTACCGGAGAACACGCAGATCGAATACAGCCTGGGGCTGGTCAGTCGGTTGCAGCAAGTTACAGAGGTATCGAGCCCAGTATATGAACAGCAGGCAGGCACGGATTGTATAGATGAGTTGACCGGCCCGCGTTGCTACTCGATTTTGGTGCGACCTGCGGTAACGGCTTTCACCGATGGTATGGACGTGCTGCCCCTGATTCGTGAGCTACAGGAATTAGGTGCCTGCGGCATAAGTCTTCGCCTGGAAGGAGCGCCGGAGGATCCGGAACTCTGCGCGCTTGAGCTGCTGATACTGATCGTCACTGATGCTTCAGAAAATACCCTGCGCGATGTTTTTTTGTTTGTCTGTGATGACTGGGACATTGAATTATCCCTCCTTAGCCCTGATGCCTTCCGCAGAAACATCGATAGTTTATCCGCTGCTGGATGGCTGACAGGTGAGCGCGTCAAAGCCTTGTATGCTCTGGCTCCAGAGGTACGCATTCAGGGGCGTGATGCTGCAGATCAGCTCGCGCCCCAAGGAACAACGCCCTCACAGCCAACCATCACTTCGCGGGCAAATGAGTCCGAGCTTAGTATCAAGGTGCCTCAGCGTAAGCTGGACGCCTTGATGGATCAGGTTGGTGAGCTGGTGATTCTGCAAGCTCGGCTGGATCAACTGGCCATTTCCCGCGAAGACGACATCATTGGCGAGCTGGCCGAAGAACTGGATCGTCTGTCCAATAACCTCCGTGAGACTACCTTTGACATCCGGATGTTGCCGATCGGCTCCACTTTCGGTCGCTTCCGGCGATTGGTTCGTGATCTGTCCAGAGAGTTAGGCAAAAACGTGGCTCTGGAGACGGCCGGCGCGGGAACCGAACTGGATAAGGTGGTGCTGGACAAGCTCGCGGACCCGTTAGTACACCTGTTACGCAATAGCCTGGACCACGGTATCGAACTGCCGGAGGCTCGGTTGGCTGCTGGTAAGCCTGAAAGCGGGACTATCCGTCTGGAAGCGGCTCATGAGCAGGGCCGGATCATCATTCGGATTTCCGATGATGGAGCCGGGCTTGATGCTGGACGGATTCTAGAGAAAGCCAGAGATAACGGGCTGGTTGGACAGGATGCTACCCCCGACACAGATGCCATTTATAACCTGATCTTCGAACCTGGTTTCTCGACTGCAGCAAAGGTCTCGGACGTGTCTGGCCGCGGTGTTGGTATGGATGTGGTCAGGACTTCCATTGAAAGTCTTCAAGGTCGAGTGCAGCTACAGTCTGAGCCAGGCGCGGGCACGGTCATTACTATCAGTCTGCCTATGACACTGGCCATCATTGATGGCCTGATGGTGGCGGTGTCCGGTGAAAGGTTTGTGATTCCTCTGGGTGTGGTGGACGAATGCATCGAAACACTTGCCTCTGAGTCCAGCCGAGACAACGGGACGCGATTGGTCAGACATCGTGACGGCCTTGTTCCATCCCTGCGTCTGCGGGAATGGTTTGCGGTTGCAGGCCAGCAGCCAGTCATAGAGCAAACGGTGATCGTCCATGTGGACAATGAGCGGTTCGGAATCACGGTAGATGAGGTGATCGGCCACTCCCAGACTGTGATCAAAAGTTTGGGGCGTCTGTATCGCGACGCCGAAGGTGTTATGGGAGCAACCATCTTGGGCAATGGCGGTATTGCCATGATCCTAGATGTCGCAGAACTGGTTGACGATATCAATAGCACGGCAGCTTGAATGAGGAGCCGGAAAGCATGAAACGAATTACCATTAAGACCCTTTTGTACACAGGATTCACCTTGCTGATCCTGCTAATTGGCGTAAACAGTTACGTGAGTTTGCAGTCGCTGGACCGTGCTCGTGAACGCCTGAATGAGACCATAGAAGGGCCAGCTGAGCGTGTGAAACTGGCTGAACAGATCCGTTCGGGTCTTCTCGACGCCGATCGTCTGGTCAAAAACTATGTTATTGCGACAGTCGGCGCCAATAAGGATCGTTATGAGGGGCTTGTAAGAGATAGCGTTGCGGCTTTGGAGAGGGATCTGGAGGCGCTTGAGAAGTTGATCGTTTCCGATGAGGCTAAGCAGGCCTTGGCCGACTTCTCTGTGTCGCTTGGGGCATACCGTTCCGTATCCAGTGAGGTTCGCCAACTGGCAAACCTCACTCTGGATCGAGGAGCGAGCGCAGAGGCTTTGCTGAGTGCCAATCGAGAAGCAGCTCAATTGCTGGCAAGCTCTGGTGAGCCTGCACTGGCGAATGCTGAAGGTTCACTACGTAGAGTGGCGGAGATCGGAGTTGATGGTATGAGGGAGGCAACTGTCCTAGCGGAGGCACGATACACTGAAGCGCGCAACATGCTTCTGGGTATGCTGATAGTCTCTTTGCTCGTCGGTTTGTTGTCCGCGACTGTCATCATTCGTCGAATCAATGAAGTAGGCCGCATTGCTATGCGTATTGGTGAGGGCGATCTTAATACTCGGTTTGACCCGAAAGCTAACGAAGCTGATCTTTACGGTATCCTGCGCAATATGAACTCGAAACTCCGTGAGATTGTTGGAGAAATAAAGGAAGCATCGGACAACGTGTCCGCCGGTAGTATTGAGCTGAGCAGCACTGGGCAACAGATTGCGGAAGGTGCCACAGAGCAGGCAGCGTCTTTGGAGGAGGTCTCTTCGTCCATGGAGGAGATGTCGGCCAACATCGCTCAGACCGCTGATAACGCACGTCAGACCGAGCAGATCGCCCGCAAATCGGCGACCGATGCCCAAGCAAGCGGTGAGGCCGTGCACGAATCCGTCGCAGCCATGCAAGAAATCGCCGAAAAGATCGGAATCATCGAGGAAATTGCCCGTCAGACCAACCTCCTGGCGCTGAATGCTGCTATTGAGGCTGCCAGGGCCGGTGAGCACGGTAAAGGATTTACGGTGGTGGCCGCGGAAGTTCGCAAGCTGGCGGAACGCAGCCAGCGCGCTGCTGGTGAGATCGTTGAGCGATCTCGGAGCAGTCTCGAAGTGTCTGAGCGTGCCGGTGAAATGCTGAAGGAACTGGTGCCTAACATTCAGCGGACCTCTGAACTGATTCAGGAAATCAGTGCCGCCACGGTCGAACAGGACAAGGGCTCGAACGAAATTAACAAGGCCCTGCAGCAGTTGGATCAGGTAGTTCAGCAGTCCGCTGCCTCTGCAGAGGAAATGGCCGCTACATCAGAGGAGCTGTCGGCTCAGGCTGAACAGATGAATGCGACGGTCGATTTCTTTCGCGTCGACAATCAGAGCGCGGCAAAGAAAAAGAGCCAGAAGGACAGCACCATTATTGTTGCGAAAAAGCCGGCATCAAAGACCGCTAACATAGGCCACAAGGCCGCGAAAACGTCGACAAGTGACGGTGTTGATATCGACCTTCATGCGGATGACAAAGAGTTCGTCCATTACTGAGGAGCAGAGCCGTGACAACAGTTGAACCAGCGGCTACCGCTGAAAGTCTTCAGGTACTGTCATTTGTTCTGGATGATGAATGGTTTGGTGTGGAGATCAGCGGTATTCAGGAGGTGCTTGAATACCGTCGGATCACTCAAGTGCCGAGAACACCTAATTGCATGCTCGGTGTGATTAACTTGCGGGGTAAAGTGATTCCGGTGGTTGATCTGCGGCAGCATTTCCGGATGCAAATGTCGGAGCCGACCATTGATTCGTGCATCGTCATCGTGAATGTCGAGGTGGATGGCGAGAATACGCCGTTGGGTATCCTGACTGACAGGGTTCAGGAGGTGGTTGAGTTGGATGCTGCCGAGATCAGTCCGGCGCCACGAATTGGCAATCGGATCGACAGTCAGTTCATAGAGGGAATGGCCAAATACGACGATCATTTCATCATTCTGCTGCGCCTATCCGAGATTTTTTCGTCGGATGAGTTGGAGCTGTTGATCTCTGGCTCTGAGCGGCAGCCGCAAGCGCGAGCGGAGCATGCAATGGAATGAGCGTCGCCCAGGGTCTCTCCACGGCTGACCACCGCCGGGTTTCGGATTACGTCGGGCGTGTCGCGGGCATTCTGCTGCCGGAGTACAAGCGCAAGCTGGTGGAGGCGCGTCTTCGCAAGCGCATGCGCGCTACCGGCCATGGTAATTTTTCTGATTACTTGGATTTTGCGCTTTCGTCGGCCGGCGCATCGGTTGAGCAGATCCTGCTCATTGACGCGCTAACGACGAACAAGACGGATTTTTTTCGCGAACCGGCTCACTTTCAGTTTTTGGAGCGGTATCTCCAGCGCCGGCTGGAAAGGGGACCCCTAGGCCGGCCTTTGCGTATCTGGAGTGCGGCGTGCTCCAGTGGTGAGGAAGCGTATTCCTTGGCAATCCTGATGTCCGAGTTGGCGTTGAAATTTCAGCGCTTTGAATTTCGCATCGAGGCGACCGATATTGCTCCGTCAATGCTGGATGCAACCCGCCGAGGGATCTATTCCGAGGACCGCATCGCCCCGGTGCCTCTGGAGTTGCGCAAACGCTATTTCTTGCGCAGCCGTGACCGGGCAAAGCAGTTGATTCGCATGGGCCCGGCATTACGCTCCCACCTGAGTGTAAGGCCTCTGAATCTTATTTCCGATGATTATGGTCCTGACGGGCATTACGACGTCATTTTCTGCCGCAATGTAATGATTTATTTCAATCAGGCGAACCGGGCTGCAATTGTCCGGCAGATGAACCGTGCACTGGCCCCTGGTGGGCTTTTGTTCGTTGGTCATTCTGAAAGCATTCGCTCTTATCAATCCGGCCTCATTAGCGAAGAGCCCGCGGTTTACAGGAAGCCTGACTGATGGTCGACCCAATCATTCGCGTTCTTGTCATTGACGACTCAGCTGTCGTGCGTCAGACACTTACGGAGATTCTAGAATCGGAAAGTATGATCGAGGTGGTTGGAACAGCGTCTGACCCTTACCGTGCCGTTGAGAAGCTGCGCACGGTAAGGCCGGATGTGATCACCCTCGACGTAGAAATGCCACGCATGGACGGCCTTACGTTCCTGCGAAAGCTAATGGCTCAGGCACCTATTCCGGTTGTTATCTGTTCCTCCCTCACCGGGACTGGCACGGATACTCAAATACGAGCGCTGGAGTACGGAGCGGTGGACATCATCACTAAACCGGTACTGGGAACCCGGCAATTCCTAGAGGAATCGCGGGTGCGTATCTTGGATGCTGTGAAAGGCGCCGCACGTGCGCGAATTCATAGGCAACAGGTCGTATCGGCCTCAGAGGTTGTTCCGCATATTTCGCCGACTTCCCAGTCAATGTCAGAAACGACCGACAAGGTTATTGCTGTGGGAGCATCTACCGGTGGAACCGAAGCCATCCGTATTCTGTTGTCGGCGCTACCGGAGGACTGTCCGGGCATACTGATTGTCCAGCATATGCCCGAGGGTTTTACCCGGTCCTTTGCCGAGCGACTGAATAGCCTTTGTCGGATCAATGTGAAGGAGGCGGAGGAAGGAGACTCCTTGCTCCGTGGGCATGCGTTTATAGCACCGGGCAATCGGCATATGCGGCTTCGCCGCAGTGGTGCCCGTTATTTTGTTGGCCTCGAGGATGGACCGCTGGTGAGTCGCCACCGGCCATCGGTCAACGTTTTGTTCCGATCAGTCGCTCGTTACGCCGGGGCGAATGCCATAGGAGTCATTCTGACAGGCATGGGGAGCGACGGCACTGAGGGACTCCTAGAGATGCGTGAGGCCGGAGCCCACACCATCGGTCAAGACGAGGATAGCAGCGTGGTTTACGGCATGCCGCGCGAAGCCTGGGAGCGGGGGGCGGTGATCGAGCAAGTTACGCTGACACGTATCCCAGGCTTGATCATGAAGAACACGCTGCAGAGAAATAAAGCGAAGGTTCTCTGATTGCTTCGCTTGCGGGCACGTCGCGCGCTCTACACGAAGTCTCTGAGAGGATTCGAGCCTCTGACCTCGGCTTCCGATGGGTAGCGATTGGGCGCGAATTATAGCGGGATTGTCGGGTTTAGATCGCTTTTCGTCAGTAACTTGTAGGTCAAACGAAAGCGCAAGAAAAATTCGTTTACCATCGATCGCCACACGATTTGAACTACGTTCGGGCACACGCTTATAAGGTTAAAGGTGGCTCGAAATAAACAGAATGAATGCTGTGTCAACTGCCTAGGATTCAAGTTTTAAAAACTGGCCATGCTAACTTTACATTCAAAAATGTCTGGTTGTGATTATCGGGAATCGGAACAAAATTCAATGAGCGAACTCGACGGTATTGAAGTGCCAAGCCCCATTTTGCGCGAGAGTATTACCCATTTTTTTATTAACAAACATAGTTGGTGATGTTGGGGCTGTCGCAACTCACTAGGTTCAATTGGTTAATCTCCCACCTTAACCATGGGTAGCTCTTACCTATATGCATTAACAGGTTGGAACCCAAACCGTCCTAGGAATTGGGATAGAACCCAACTGAGAACAAGCCTTTATAAAAACATTATGTTACGAAAGAATACGTTAGCACTGAAAGGCTGACAGTTCTTTACAAGTGGCAATCACAATGCACTGGTAATTTGTGACAGAGATCTCATCATTAGTTCATTGTGTAAATCAACCGGAAGCCTACTTGATGTTTTCTCGCCGAAATTTTTCATCCAGCGTTCTTGAGCAGTGTCTCGATGCGGTTGTCAGTATCGACGAAAAGAACAGAATTACCTTCTTCAACGATTCCGCCGAGCGACTGTGGGGGTATAGTCGCAAAGAGGTGATGGGTCAGAATGTGAAGATGCTGGTTCCTGATGATGTGAAAGGACACCACGACTCGCACATTGAGCGTAATCGAAAGGGAGGGGAGGACAGAATTGTTGGCACGAGCCGCGATGTAAGGATGACTCGTAAAGACGGCTCGACCGTTTGGGTCAATCTTGCCTTGAACAGAATTGTATCAGGCAGATCTGTCACCTACACCGCTTTCGTTCGAGATATAACTAACGAGCGCGCATCACGGGAGATGATCAATCAAACCCTTGAACAAGCCCTTGATGCTGTTGTAACCATTGATGCAAATAACCACATCATTTTTGTGAACTCTGCGGCGGAGTCGCTGTGGGGGTACGAACGAGAAGAAATGATTGGTCAGAATGTCAAGATGCTGGTTCCGCACAATATCCGGGACCGTCACGATGACTTGGTTGATGCAAACAGAAAGACCGGAGTCGACAAAATCGTCGGCACATCGAGAGAAGTCCCCGTTTACCGCAAAGACGGCGGGCGGCGCTGGGCAACGCTTGCGCTGTCAAAAATACGCCTCGATGACAGCATTCTCTACACCGCATTTCTGAAGGATGTCACTGAGGAAGTGGAGCGGCGAGATGAATTCAAGATGCTTTCCATGGTGGCAAATGAAACGGATAACGCCGTCATCATTACCAAACCGGATCGTAGTATTGTTTATGTGAACCAGGGTTTTACACAGTTAACGGGGTACACACTGAGTGAGGTGATCGGTAAAAACCCTGGAAGTCTGCTTCAAGGCCAGCACACTGATGCTGCAACCATTGAACAGATCCGTTTCAAGCTCAGGAACAATGAGCCCTTCTACGATGAAGTGCTCAATTACGACAGAAACAATCAGCCCTACTGGGTCTCATTGGCGATCAATCCGGTCTTTGATGACGCTGGAACACTGACTCATTTCATCTCCATTCAGGCGAACGTTACCGAAACAAAGGAAAAATCGCTCGAGTTCACTCGTCGCTTTGAAGCCATCAGTGAAAGCAACGGCGTCACCGAATGGGACCTTGCCGGATCAATGTCTAGTGCAAATGGTTACATGCTACGCAGTCTCGGAGACACCTCTGAAGACAGCGTTAAAGTGCGCATCGATAACCTCAAGACAATCGTTGGTGCTGATAATTTCGCGAAGCTGTTAAATGGAGTTCAACTCAGGGGAAGTTATGCGTTTCCGAGCACGGCAGGAGAGGATCACTGGTTTGACTTGACGGTATGTCCAATTACCGATTTTTCGGGAAGCATTAAATACTTTGTTGCATACGGAATAGATGTCCATTCAAAGATGCAGGCTGTGGAGGTTACCGACCAGGAAATGAACTCTGTACTCAGGTCTTCAGAGCAGATTTCCCAGATTGTTGGCGCGATCAATCATATTTCACAACAAACAAATCTGCTTGCGCTCAATGCCGCGATCGAAGCAGCCCGAGCGGGAGAGGCCGGCAGGGGGTTCGCCGTGGTAGCTGATGAGGTTCGACAGCTTGCCTTGAAATCCAGTCAATCGGCCGATGAGATCAATCGTCTTGTCACCGATACTAATGAACGTGTCGGGAGTCTGGCGGATTCATTGCGAGCACTCAATGACGTCTCACAGGAGCAATGACGAATGAGTAGCGTGTTGGCGAGTGTTGACGAGCGCACCAATCTTGCGGGCCAGAATAGATTGGAAATGCTGTTGTTTGGGCTGGGTACAAACCAGGTCTATGGCATAAACGTGTTCAAGATAAGAGAGGTGATCCGCTGCCCCGAGCTATCGGAGGTGCCTGGGGGTAGCAAAAATATTCGTGGAATTTCCCACCTGCGAGGTGAAACGGTGCCGATCATTGACCTGGCGGAATCGATTGGTCGCGCACCTTACACGGGGAACGACGGCTTTGTGATTGTTACGGAATACAACCGCAACATTCAGGGCTTTCTTGTTGAAAAGGTCGATCGGATTGTCAATTTGAATTGGAGCGAAATTTCGCCACCGCCGGAAACCTTGGGTACAAATCATTATCTTACTGGCGTGGTCCAGCTAAACCAGGCTTTGGTCGATATTATCGATGTTGAGAAGGTGTTTGCCGAGATCTCCAATATCGAGACCGACGTGAGCCCGACATTAAAATCGACGGTTACCGCGGAGGCCCTGTCGGCTATTACGATACTTGCCGTTGACGATTCGAGTGTGGCGCGAAATCAGGTGAAGAAAGCTCTTGAGCACCTAGGATTCCAAGTGGAAACCGCGAAGGATGGGCAGGATGCACTCAAGCAGTTGACTGAGAAGGCCGAAAAACTGGGCGATGATTTTTACACGGCAATGCCGCTTGTCGTCTCGGACATCGAAATGCCTGTTATGGATGGCTACACCCTGACCAGCGAGATTCGCTCCCGGAGCGAGCTCAACAAGCTTCATGTTGTTCTCCACTCATCGCTCTCGGGACAGTTCAATGAAAGCATGATCCGAAAAGTGTCCGCGGATGGCTTTATCGCAAAATTCAGCCCGGATGACCTCTCGAAGAAAGTGCTGGAGATATTGAGCATCCGATAATCAGGCATCCGGTTACTCCGGAATCAATTTTTTGACCGCTCAGTCACCTTGCGTCTCTGAGCCTGTAGGGATGGTACATGTTTGGTAAAAAAGCGAAGCAGAGTGATTGTTATCATAAGTTAGAGTTGTGTTCGGCCGAAAACGAAGAGCTCACGAGCACTCTCCAGGCCATTAAGGGGCCGGTTGCATTCATTACGTTCAGCCCTGACGGCATCATCCAGACTGTCAACGACACACTGCTCAAGCTCCTTGGCTATGAGGAGAGTCAGTTGATTGGGTAGCACCACCGAATGCTGTGTGAGCAGGCGTATGCGAATAGCAGTGAGTATCAGGAATTTTGGCGCGCGCTTGCCGGTGGGAGTTTTAAGCAGGGTCGCCTTCCGCGTGTCGACGCCAGGGGACATAAGTTGTGGTTGGAAGGCAGTTACTTTCCTGTGAGAGACAACTCCGGCCATGTAGTGAAAATCATAAAAATTGCCGCAGACGTTACCCAGACCCACACCGAAAACGCTGACAAAGAGGCGTTGCTCGCGGCTTTGGACACGTACATGGCGGTGATCAAGTTTGAGCCGGAAGGTATGGTTCTGGATGCGAATCGCAATTTTCTCAACGCTACGGGATATGAGTTTAATGAGATTGTAGGGCAGTCCCATAAAATGTTCTGTTTTGATGCTTTTTACCGAGAGCATCCGGATTTCTGGAAAAAACTGGCATCAGGTGAGAGTTTCTCCGGTCGGTTTGAGCGCAAAGATCGGCAAGGTCGCTCAGTTTGGCTGGAAGCAACCTACAGTCCGGTGTTTGATGAGCTGGGGCGCGTCAGCAAAATCGTTAAGTTTGCCATGGATATAACCCCACAGGTGAATCGGGCACAGGAGGCAAGAGAGTCAGCTGCCGCCACTTCGGAGGAGGCCTCGCAGATCGCCACTCAGTCAACACACGCGATTGAGGAAGCTGTCCAGGTATCAGATCGAGTAGCTGCGGAAATTGGAGCGGCGCTGAAGTTGAGTGAGAGTCTCGAGGGGCAAGCCTCCCAAATTCACGGTATCGTCACTACGATTCAGGCGGTGGCAGATCAGACTAATTTGCTTGCTCTTAACGCCGCTATTGAGGCTGCGAGAGCAGGAGAGGTAGGCCGAGGATTTGCTGTAGTTGCGGATGAAGTTCGCACACTGGCTGCGAGGACGGCGGAATCCCTTGCAAAAATCTCGGATGTCGTGGCCGCTAACAACGCCATGATCGCCGAGCTCCGGGGCACAATGGATAACGTGAGTGGGCTTTCAAAAAACAGTGCCGAGCGCATAGGTTCGGTTGCCGAGGGTATCAATGAGGTGGATCGGGGTATTAGTGAGCTGGCTGCGATGATGTCCAGTTCGGGGTAATGAAAGAGTCATTGCGATTGTTTTTTGTTAGATCGGTACTGAAGATTCTCGATCCCTTGCCGATAAAGAATCTATGTAGGAGTTGCATGCATAACCGGATGATTTGAGGACTTAACGTGCGCAAAAATTTACCAATAACAAACAATGAAAAAACCTTTCCGCAGTCGCAGAAATTGATATCGGCGACGGATCTCAAAGGCAAGATCCTCCATTGCAACGACGCGTTTGTCGAGGTGAGCGGGTTTACCCGTGACGAGCTTATTGGCCAACCTCACAACATTGTTCGGCATCCGGATATGCCCCCGGCCGCCTACGAGAACATGTGGTCTCACCTGAAATCCGGAAGCCCCTGGATGGGTCTGGTGAAGAATCGCCGCAAGAACGGTGACTTCTATTGGGTCAGTGCCTACGTCACGCCGGTCACGCAAAACGGGGAGGTTGTCGGCTATGAGTCTGTGCGATCCTGCCCGGCTAGGGAAGACGTGGCAAGGGCTGAGAAGTTGTATGCGGATATGCGGCGCGGCAAAACCGGAACCCCCTGGTGGAGGCGGATTGCGCTGAGTACACTTTTCCTGGTCGCTGTGCTGGTGATGTCTGCAGGACTATTCTATTTCGGGCGGGAAGTCGTTTCGGAGATCGTATTGGCTGTTGGCGTCATTGCCTACGCAATCTGGATGAAACTGTCCACGGATTCGCTGATTCGTTCGGTCACACAACTGATGAGCAAGGTGTTTACCGACGACCTGGCGGCCAATAGTTATACCGATGATGACCGGCAACTAGGCCGGGTAAAGGTCGCGGTGCTTGCCCAACAGGCGCACCTGGATGCCGTTCTGACCCGGATCGAAGATGCGGCTGGCAGTGTAAAAATTGGTGCGGTGCAGGGGCTGGAAATCACCTACGAAGCTCAGGAAACGTTGAAAAAGCAGCAGGCCGAGACTGAGCAAGTGGCGGCAGCCGTCCATGAGATGTCGCAAACCATCGGTGAGGTGTCTGCCAACGTTCAGCAAACGGCGGAGAAAGCTGAGGGCGCGCGGGAATATGCTGATCGGGGCGCATCGGTGGTCATCTCGACCCGCGAGTCGATTCAGAAGCTCAAAGAGAAGGTGCACGGTATATCGGAGTCCGTCACTGAACTGGCCACGGAGAGCGGCAAAATTGCCGGAGCCGCCAAAATTATCGAGGACATTGCGGACCAGACCAACCTGCTTGCCCTGAACGCGGCCATCGAAGCAGCCAGAGCGGGAGAGCATGGACGAGGATTTGCGGTGGTAGCCGATGAGGTTCGTGGCCTGGCAAAAAGGACCCAGGATTCAACCCGGGAAATCCACGGCATCATTGAGACATTGCTGACTCGCTCGTCGGATTCGGTGAAAGTTGCCGATGAGGGTAACCGAGCTGCTGATGAGGGAATGGCGCGCATGTTGGACGCTGAGGAGGCGCTGGGCCAGATTACAGAATCCGTTGGTACCATTGCGGAAATGGCGACGCAAATGGCTGCAGCTGTCGAGGAGCAGGCTCAGGTGTCTGATCAGATCAATGAACAAGTTGAGCAGATTTCGGTCCTGGCTGCGGACAATCTTGAGAAGGGCGAACATTCAACCGCCAGTGTGCAGAAAATGGAAAGGATCGCCGGTGAACTGCATGAGCTGGTGGTGCGATTCAAATAAGTGCCAAGACCAGCCCCTCTGCAGGGCTATCTCCTCGAAAAGCACAATGAGAGGAGGACGTTGTATGAACCCTTCGTCGCCTTCGCTTAATTTGGCTGCCCGAGGCTAGGTACGTAAATATAACCCTGGCTCGGCGATCCGAAAACCCGATCCCGGACACCGAGCTGGTAACAAGCGGCCACGACGAGACAGACGACCGAATCCAATACGTCTTCGTTGTGCTTGAGCGCTTTGCCCTTTAGCTGAGCGATTTGCTCAGGATTAAAGTAATTTTTGAGCTTCTCAGGAACTTCCAGGGTTAAATGCTCTGCGCCCGTTAAGCCGGATAGAAGTTGAGCCAAGGTGGCTTGGCCCGACCTTTTCTCGCCAACTCGTCCCCGTTTGTAGGGTAGGCGTGTGGGCAAATTGAACAACTCGATCAGTGCCGGGTGGGGATAACATTCAATTTGCCAGCATCGACTTGTCGAGCCGAGGTGCGCAAAGCCTTTGGCTACAAGGTGCTCTGACAACATTACTGCATCCGAATTCGGGAACTTGGCTAGGTTTGAGGTGTGACAGGAGGCATGCCGTGACCCATACTCGCGGCCAATGGCGCTTTCGCAATCACGTTGACCGGTTTGGTTTCGGATAATCAAGGGTGCGTCAATCGCGACTCCCCGAAGTTGGGGTATGTCTGTAAGAGCCTCCAGAACTGCATTCGCTGAATACAGCTGTTCGTAAATGGAATCTATTTTCAGGTTCCTGCCACGTAGTGAGCCTGCGGCTACTGCTGTCGGGTTGCGTTCGCTCTGCCAAGCCAAATCAACGCCGGCAACTTTCACTGCTTCTGAGTTAATATCGTCGCCTTGGTGACCTGCCCCCAGTCTTTAATCCAACTGCTCCCTAGTAATGTCCGTTACTTTTGAATCAGTTTTTCCAAGTCGGAGAGCGGAGGCAAACTCCAGGGGTGTCTGATACCCCAAGGATGAATGCGGTCGCAGCTCATTGTAGTCTAAACGCCAGCCGCTGATCTTTTCGCGGGCATGAGCGAGATCCCGGAACCAATGTTCATTCAGGCACTCATCCCGGAATTTTCCGTTAAAGCTCTCGACGTATCCGTTCTGCATCGGTTTGCCGGGCTGGATCAGCTTTAGCTCGACGCCATGGCGGTAGGCCCATTGGTCGAGCGCTCTACCAGTGAATTCCGGCCCCTGATCGGTCCTAGCGGCTTTCGGGTAGCCTCGGAAGGCCGCAATGCCATCTAGGGTACGGACAACCTGTTCACCCGAGATGCCCATGGCCACGGGGATGTCGAGGCACTCCTTCGTGAAGTCATCCACGATCGTCAGGCATTTGATCCTGCGGCCGTTTGCCAAGGAATCCATCACGAAATCCATGGACCAAGTATGGTTTGGCGCATCAGGCAACACCAAGGGCTGCCGCTCGACCATCACGCCTTTACGACGCTTACGTTTGCGGACGGCCAGGCCTGCTTCCCGGTAAAGCCGATAAACCTTCTTGTGATTCACCTCAGCACCCTCACGACGCAGCAACTGGTGAACACGCCGGTACCCGAACCGGCGGCGTTCGAACGCAATGGCTTTGATGCGCTCTGTCAGCTCGCGCTCTTCTGGCGAACGCTGAGACTGATACCGCATCGTTGCGCGGGATAACCCGACGAGTGAACAGGCTTTGCGCTCGGATATCGTTGTCTCCGACAGCATGGTGCGCACAGCCTCGCGCTTGTTCCCGACGGTCAGTACTTTCGGTTGAGGGCGGCCTTCAGAGCTTCTGTGTCCAGCATGGACTCAGCCAGCAACTTCTTGAGCCGGGTGTTCTCTTCCTCCAAGGCCTTTAGTCGACGGGCTTCAGAAACTTCCAGTCCGCCATACTTCTTACGCCAGGTGTAAAACGTCGCGTCCGAGATGTTGTACTTCCGGCACAGCTCTTTGACCGGCAAGCCAGCCTCGGCTTCCTTCAGAATGGGAATGATCTGTTCTTCGGTGAATCGCTTCTTCATGTTCATCGTCCTCTCTGGTGATGAACATTACTAAGATCACGATGGATTAGAAAGTTGGGAGCAAGTCAGGCGATGTTCAACATGGCAATTGATTGCAAGCTCCGGTCCTGCGATTTGGTAAAGCTCTTGGTTCGAGATATTTCTAGAAACGGAGAGGTTCTGGATCGGGCGCAAGTCACTCAGCAGAAAACCAGTCAACCTGTTCAATTTGAGATAACGAAAAAGACGCGCGAATCGGTCGAAGCGTGGATCGAATTGCGCGGACTCTCAGGTATGGATTATTTGTGGCCGAGTCGGATGAGAAAGTTCGACCACATCACTACCCATCAATATGCCCGTCTCGTCAAAAAATGGATAACCAGCATTGGACTTGATCCTTCAGTCTACGCAACCCATTCGATGAGACGTAGCAAAGCTACATTGATCTACAAGAAGACCAAAAATCTGCGAGCCGTACAGTTGCTGTTGGGACACACGAACATGTCGAGCACCGTGCGATACCTTGATGTCGAAGTCGAGGATGCTCTGGAGATAGCTGAGAGTATTGAGATCTAAATGCGCAACTTGGCTCCTTGGTCGCTGGATGTTGCAGACGCTGCCAGCGTCCGGTCGATGATCACCTTCGGGTTTCGATCAGGCTCCTTCAGTCGTAAACAAAAGCGAACATTGGTGCCTCTCACCTTTAAGCGGAGATTTTCGGAGGCGTATTTCACACTGCCAATAATGACCGCTCTTGATAAAAGCGGGCCTTTCTGCTGCGCACTATGCTATGGCTGACAAGTATGGGTAGTTGTCACCAATCCCCGAAATCGGAGCATGAATAATCGGAGTCCCCAAACTCAGAGTCGTCTTTGGGAGCGTGGTAGAACCCAAGGTGTGGTTAAAATAACAAATCAGCAACATAGCTATGCAAAAAAAAGCTAAAGTATTACGAAAACAGACTTCGCCTGATGCTAATAATGATAGTCGTCGAAGGCGGTATTCGCTGGAATCTGACTGTGGAAAGTCAGTATCGCAGGAGCGTCAATGTTTACTACGCTGAGTAAGACACCAAAAATTCTCGTTATCGACGATGACGCGAGTCAGATAGTTCTGCTACACAAAACGTTAAAGACCATTGGCGACGTTATCTTCGAACAGGATGGACGGGCAGCGCTGGATCGAGTTATTGATAGCAGCCCAGATGTTATTCTTCTCGATATTGACATGCCTGGCAAAGATGGCCATGAAGTTCTCGCCGAATTAAAAGCAAATGTGCTCACCCAGCATATTCCCGTTATTTTCCTCACATCACGTGACTCAGTCGACGATCAATTAAAATGCCTCAGGGATGGGGCTGTTGATTTTATTGCCAAGCCACCGGAGCCTGCGGTTGTCGCAGCCCGCGTCCACACCCAGTTGACTCTCCGCAGCAGAGAGCGTGAGCTTGTGGAATCCTACCGGCATGCCAAGGTGATCGTTGAATCAATCGGGGATGCCGTCATCACGACTGATCAAAACTGTATTGTTACCTACCTGAACCCTGTTGCAGAGGTAATGATTGGTTTGCCCTCCGCCGAGGCGACGGGCCAAATGATCGAAGATATCATGCCGTTGAGAATTGGAGACGATGGCCCACCACACATCAACCCGGTGCGAGTGGCGATCCTGGATCGTCGGGTCGTTGGCATGGCCCTCAATTGCCAGATGATGAACCAGAGAGGCGCCTGGGTTCCAGTGGAAGACAGTGCTGCGCCACTGGTATCCGAAACAGGCGAGATACTTGGCGCGGTCATAGTTTTTAGTGACATAAACGAATCTCGCGCCTTGGCGGCGAAAATGGCGCAAACCGTTCAATACGATCAGGTGACCAATTTGCCGAATCGTTTTCTTCTCCTGGAGCTCATTAACACCGAAATTACAATGAGCAAACGAAGCGGAAAAAAAATTGGTTTACTACTCGTCGATATCAATCAATTCAAGCTGATTAACAGCGAATTTGGTTTCGAGTACGGCGATGCCCTTCTTAAAAAAGTGGCGCAACGGATCAAGGTTCTGCTGCGCCGCGGCGAAATCCTCAGTCGTCATCACGCTGACCAGTTTATGTTATTGGTGCCAGATCTTGATCGTATCAGCGACTTAAATTATTTGGCCGAATCGATCAAAGGCGACCTGACATTGCTTTCGCAACGGCAGCCTGAACTAAACGGGTTATCGGCCAGCTTCGGTTTGAGTATTTTTCCAGACGATGCGCTCGATGGACAAATGCTGATGATGCATGCGGATTCGGCGGTCCACAAAGCGAAAAAAGATGCTGATAATGGGGGCGTCTGCTTTTATTCATCAGAAATAGAATCGCAATCAATCGCGCGACGCCACCTGCATGCTCAACTAAAATCAGCCATCGAAAATGAGGATGTTATTGCCCTGTTCCAACCGATGATAGATCCGGTGTCAGGTGAGGTTCTGGCAGTTGAGGCGCTCATGAGAATTCGACACCAGGATGGTAGTTTTATTTCTCCCATGGATTTCATTCCACTGGCCGAGGAGACTGGCTTAATCATCGAACTGGGTGAGCGGATGGTTGACCTCGCTTTGCAGCAACTCAAACATTGGGCTGACGATGGTCGCCGGATTCGTGTTTGCCTTAACGTATCGCCCGTTCAGTTTATTAGCCCCCGGTTTGTTCCGTTCCTCCTGGAGGCGATCGAGCAATATGGCGTAAGCCCGGAAATGATTGAGTTAGAAGTGACGGAAAGCCTGATGATGCAAAACCTTGATCAAGTCATAGGCGACATGGATCGGCTGCGGTCGCGGGGCATTTCGATTTCCATAGACGACTTTGGCACAGGCTTTTCCTGTTTGAGCTATCTGAAAGATCTTCCTGTAGATGTATTGAAAGTCGACAAGGCTTTTGTGGCACAAATTTCAGCGGATGGCTCAGACTACGTGCTTGCCCGAACCATTGTTGCTTTGGCTCAAAGTCTGGGTCTGCAAACAGTGTCAGAAGGCGTTGAATCTGCCTATCAAGCGAGCCAATTGCGAGGGCTTGGGGTTTCTTTGCTTCAGGGCTTCTATTTCTCGCCTCCTGTGCCTGCCGATGATCTCCAGACCAGGTACTTAATTTGAACAATACTCGATTTTTCGGATTTTCGGCCACGACTTTTTGGCTGGCTACTCTCTTTGGTCTTGGTATCACTTTCGCCGTTGCTTCAATTTTGCAATGGCAAAATGAACGCAACCTGCGTGTTTATTCAAATGAGGTTGCGGACCAGGCCAGCCTATTGATTGGCGAACGGTTTGAGAGCTTTGAGCATGGTCTGCGAGCCACACGTGGTGCGTTAAACGCTGCGGGGCTGGAAAGCATCACACGAGATCGATTCAAGAAGTTCATCGACAGTATCGATGTTGAACGGGAATTCCCTGGCACGCTTGGTTTTGGTTTTATCAGACGCGTGCCAAAGGCGATGGAAACGACGTTTCTTTCTTCTGCTCGCGGTGATGATGCGCCAAACTTCACCATTCGCAGTCTCAGCCCACACGAGGGAGATCGTTTTGTTATTCAGTACATCTATCCGGAAGCGGGCAATGAGAAAGCGGTCGGCCTTGATATTGCCTCTGAGACAAACCGTCGTGGAGCGGCGCTTGCGGCTGCCAGAGAAAACGCCCCGCGACTGACCGCACCTATTACCTTGGTGCAGGCTGACGGCAAGCCGCGTCGAGGTTTTCTGATCCTGCTACCGGTGTTTAATGGTCAGACTGGCCTGCAGACCGCAGAAGCGCGTTTGCAAGCATTGGAAGGCTGGTCCTACGCACCGTTGGTTGTGGACGAAGTCCTGGCCGATTTAGGCCCGATACTGAATAAAGCGAATATCACGCTCACCGACCTAAGGGAGTCGTCTCCATTTTATGTCTCATCGGCGGCAACTGAATCAGCTTTTGCTGATCAGTCGGTTGCTCGAACCGTCATGGTGATGGGGCAGGAGTGGCAGTTAGAGCTAACACCCAGCGCTGAACTCTTCGATGGTCTGAGTGTGTTCCCAGTCCGATGGGCGGTTGCGGCTGGAGTCGCTCTTACCCTCCTGGGCCTGCTTGTCATCCGTGTCTTCAACATTCGCCTGGCAGCAGAGCTCGAAGGGACGGGCGATCTGGCGCCAGAGACCGGGATGCAAGGTTTCCTGAGTTTTCTTCAGCGACCGGAATCGAGGCGCTCATTTCTGGCCATGCTGCTGATTGCAACACTGGCTCTGGGAGTTTTGGTTTGGGTAATGGTGCGAAACGAACTCGCGGAAGTAAAAAACGATTTGACGCAAACGACGAAAGCGGTTTCTGATCACCTTGATAGGCAGGCATCACGATTTGGCCGAGACCTGATCTTTCTTTCATCAACTCCCTCATTAGCAACACTAACCGACAGGCCGGCGGCCACTACTGACGAGTCTGTCAGCACCCTCCCGGAACAAGTGATAGTTCGAGCGTCCGAAACGCTGGAGGCCTATATGTTGGCCACACCGGCTGTTCATCAGGTGCGTGTTTTAACCGCCGGCTCTGGTGCGCAAGAGATCGTGAAAGTTCAGCGTGTGGATGGCAGGCCAGAGAGCTATGGTCAAGAGACGCTTCAGGTGAAGACGGGCGAGCCCTACGTGGTAGCCACCATGCAGCTCGACCATGGCGAAGTCTATGTTTCCAGTATCAATCTTAATCGTGAATTTGGCACGATCGAGCGCCCCCAAAGACCCGTCTGGCGTTTTGCCACGCCACTGTTCTATCCAGACGGCAGCCGATTCGGTTTTGTCATTATTAACGTTGATGCCGCATCAATCCTTCGTGACCTTACTGCTCTAGTGCCTGAAGGTGTCGGCTTTTACCTCACGAACAGTCGGGGTGATTTTATCTTTCATCCTCGCCCCGGAAGTGCCTTTGCCTTCGAAACGGGGGCTGCCCTCCGATGGAACGATGAGTTCAAGCAACATGAACCCCTGGGCGGGCTGGACATAAACGATATCAGCCTTTGGAAGAGTGCGGAGGGCCAAGTTTGGGTGGACCAAAAGCAGGTTCTTCCGAGCAAGGAGGCCCCCGGCAGCGCACTGCAAATATTCAGCGTCAAACCGGTCGCAGCGGTTTATACAAACTTGGCTTTGAAGGGTGGTATTTCTGCCGTCTTGCTACTGGTGTTTGTCGCTCTTGGCTTTGCCCTGCAGTACTACTCCTGGTGGACAGTTCGCAGGCGCCGGCATGACGCCGATCTTCAAGAGCGTCAGAACAACGCCAACAAGGAAAAACTGTTTTTCAAGGCCTTACTGGAAGCTTCGCCAGAAGCCACTGTGATTATAGATTCGGATGGCTTCATTCGATTGGTTAATGAACAGGCAGCGACGCTATTTGGCTATACCCGCGCTGAGCTGGAAGCAAGTTCTCTTCATAGGCTTGTGCCTGAGAGATTTCACGAGCGGCACAAAGCCCATTTGTCCGCTTTTATGCGTGACCCGAGAGCCAGGCCAATGGCGAGGGGGCTGGCTTTCCCTGCAGTGAAAGCCGATGGAATGGAGTTTCCTGCGGAGGTTTCCCTGGGTCCGATTGAGCTGGACGATGGATTGCTGGTGTCGACCTCCATAAGAGATGTGACCCTCAAGTTAGCCGAACAGGAGCAGTTGCAAAAGGCGCTGGTCGCCGCCGAACAGGCTTCCCAGGCAAAAAGCGCATTCCTGGCCAATACCAGCCACGAAATCCGCTCGCCACTCAACGCGATTATTGGCCTGACTCACATACTTGGCGAGGAAGAATTGACTCACGCGCAACAGCGGCTGGTGGGAAAGATTCAGATTTCGGGGAGATCGTTGCTGGGTATTGTTAACGACGTATTAGACCTGTCGAAAATCGAGGCCGATGAAATGGTACTCGAGCAAGCATCGGTCAATTTACCCGATCTTCTGGAAGAAGTCGGAGCCGTTTTTGAACCGCAGGCAGAAGTCAAGGACCTGCAATTCAGAATGGAGCTGGACAGTCAGCTTCCCACGTGGGTTGTGTCGGACAGCACAAGATTACGTCAGATTCTCGTTAACCTGCTCAGCAATGCGCTCAAGTTCACCTCGATTGGTCAGATAATTCTCCGTGCACAAATTCTGGATTCCGGTCCTTTGCCGCGTAATACGGATCAAGCGTATCTGCGCTTCTCGGTCCAGGATACGGGCATTGGCATTCCGGTTGACATCCAGGCTCAGCTCTTCCAGCCGTTCACGCAGGCTGACGCTACCATTACACGGCGTTTTGGTGGTACGGGATTAGGTCTGTCAATTGTAAGTAAGCTGGCGAACTTATTGAATGGTGAGGTAGGCGTTGAGAGCCAGGAAGATGTCGGAAGCAAATTCTGGGTGGATTTGCCCGTTCGCTTGCAAATGCCACATGAAATTGCTGCCAGGGAGGCTCAAAGCTCAGCGCTTCACGTGCTAGTACTTGAAGGGGACTTGCCCGAGTCATGTCATCTGAGACCGATGATTCGTGCTCTGGGGTGGAAAGCTCAGACAGTTCGAAGCCTGATCGATCTGCCCCGGATACTTTCAGAGCGCCAAGGAAGCGGGCTTTCTTCGCCTGATGTGTTGGTAATCAATTGGCGACCGTCTGCGGCAGATGCCGTCAGCGCCATTAAATCATTGAGTCAGCAGTTAGGAGCGGACCAGGTGCCTCCGATCCTAGCGATTGCAAACGATGATGAAAGTCTGACGTTCACCGATGCGTCTGTCGTCGAGCGTGTTCTGAAACAGCCTGTTGAAGCCTCGGCACTTTTTAACGCAGTTAACGAGATGGTTTCCGAGCGCACGGGTAATCTGAAAAAAGTTGTTCAGTCCACTCGTACGGAAGCCGTGAAGGCGCACTGGCTACCTGATGTGTGTGTACTTGTGGTCGACGATAGCCCGATCAACCTCGAAGTTGTCTCCCAGATTTTGCTGTGTAACGGCGCCAGGGTTCTAAGCGCCGACGGCGGCGAAGCGGCTCTTGAGTTGCTTCACGCGAACGCAGATACCGTTGATTGCGTGCTCATGGACGTGCAAATGCCAGGGATCGACGGCCTTGAAACAACGCGAAGGGCGCGTGTTGCACTTGGTGTTCGATCCCTACCTATTATTGCCCTGACTGCCGGCGCATTTCTTGAAGATAAACAACAAGCCATTGAGGCGGGCATGAATGACGTCCTTACCAAACCAATCGATCCATCGAAGCTCATCAATACGCTGCGTGCTTCGGTGGAGCGGTATCGCAAGAAAGACATTCCCGTGAAGTCGATCAGCACCGGGCCGTCGGAAAGTGATTCCTGGCCGCAGATCGCCGGGCTAAATTCTAATCAGGCCCGCCGATTACTGCTAGGCGATAGATTGTTGTTCTTATCGGCACTGGACCGGACTGTGAGAGATTATGCCAACCTGAAAGAAGGGCCCGACGCCAATATCGACCAGCCGGATCAGGAGGCAGCACGTAGTCAGGTTGCGACCCAGGTTCATAAGCTCCGCGCCGCTGCCGGCATGATTGGAGCCGAACGCATGCAAAAGCTGGCAGGCGAGGCCGAGCAGATACTCAGGGCGCCGGGTCAGCCCGCAAGCCATATTCTGACGGAGTTGGCAGCTACCATTGATGAATTGGAGCATGCCAGCGAACCGATACTCGCAGAGTGGCGTTTTCAAAACAGGTTTACGGTATTACCAGGCAAGGTCAGTAGCGTTGATAAATCCCTTGATTCGTCAATACTTCAGCTGATCTCCAGATTACTCTCAGAGTCTGACCTCGGTGCATTGGATAAAATAGCAGAACACAGCGCGGTAATTCGTGAGTATTTAGGCGATGAGGCTTTTGAACGACTTCAGGACGCTTTGAGCCGATTGGATTTTGGAGCCGCCCGATCTTTGCTTGAACCCTTAAATGAAAAATACAGGAACGCCGAATGAACATCTCACCAGCCGACGAGAGGATGCCAGAAATTCTGATCGTCGATGATGACAGCACTGTCGTACTGGGATTGAACAAGGTGCTGTCTGATATTGGGCGGATAAGATTTGCGGCTGACGGTCAGAAAGCACTCGCAATGGTGGCGGAGAGACTTCCGGACCTGATCTTTCTGGACATTGGTCTGCCGGACATCAGTGGCTTAGAGGTGTGTGCCAAGCTCAAAACTGACTCGGACACGTCCGATATCCCGGTGTTGTTCATGACCAGTACGACCGGTTCAGACTTTGAAGAAAAAGTTTTTGATGTCGGTGCGGCAGATTACATTGGCAAACCACTTAACCCGCAGGTGGTGCTGGCCAGGGCAAGAATACACCTGGAGTATCGTGCCGCATTGCAGGCGCTTGAGTCACAGGCCAGGACAGATGGACTGACAGGAATTGCTAACCGGCGTAGTTTTGATGAAAGGCTATCAACTGAATTAAAGCGTGCAAAAAGGTATCAGCTACCCCTGACGCTGATGATGATCGACATCGATGAATTCAAGAAATTCAATGATCATTATGGGCACCTGGCCGGAGACGAGTGTCTCAAATCTGTTGCACAGACTATGTCGATGAGCGCTCGTCGGCCCGCCGATTTCACGGCTCGGTTTGGCGGCGAAGAATTTGCTGTGATACTGCCTGATACTGATACGAAGGGTGCGGCAACCTTCGCACAGATTCTCCTGAATCGTATGGCTGAGATGAAAACACCCCATGCACCTGAGGCGCGCCGGCAACACGTGTCGGTATCAATTGGTTTCACGACTCTTACACCTGAGTACGGCGACAATGACCTGGTGAATGAATCAGCGATTATCGAAACCGCTGATCAGGCGCTCTATGAGGCAAAATCCGGTGGGCGAGACTGCTTCAAATACGTTGAGATGAGAAAGCGTCCGTTGCTCTAGGCACCACTATCGAGCTCAAGACGGGCAATCCAGAAGGGAGCCCGTCAATGATTTTCTGGCGTCAATGCATCAACGACCAAATTGTTTTACCCATTCCATGGCCTTTTCATAAGGTAAAGACTTGGTATGAGGGAAGCCTTACCCAATATGACAGGCTAAAGAGAGCAGTCGATCTTCGGTTTGGTTGTCTTCAATACCTTCAGTCACCAGTCTTCTGCCGGAGTTCCGCGCCAGTCCAAAATTAGCTCCAACGATCATTTCATCATCTTTGTTTTCCAGCATATCTATAACGAATGATTGATCGATTTTAATCGCCATATTGAGTAGAGGATTAAGCTGTCTCTCGTAGCGGCACTGCAGGTACTTTGGGCAGCGAAACAGGACCGCTTTGTGGTCAATCTGAATGTCCGCTTTGCGACCAGGTTGGACAACAGGAAACAATTTTCTGAGCCATACTTAAAGGCCCTTACCCTCCGAAGAGTGCCACACCATGACATTTCCTATCAGCAAAGCTCCCTGGAACAAGGGAAAGCTTATTGGCCAGAAACTACCGCTCAAACTCGAACAAATATGGGCTATCCGTATTCGGTTGGAGATTGCTAAGAACATCCGAGAGCTGGCGATGTTCAACATGGCAATTGATTGCAAGCTCCGGTCCTGCGATTTGGTAAAGCTCTTGGTTCGAGATATTTCTAGAAACGGAGAGGTTCTGGATCGGGCGCAAGTCACTCAGCAGAAAACCAGTCAACCTGTTCAATTTGAGATAACGAAAAAGACGCGCGAATCGGTCGAAGCGTGGATCGAATTGCGCGGACTCTCAGGTATGGATTATTTGTGGCCGAGTCGGATGAGAAAGTTCGACCACATCACTACCCATCAATATGCCCGTCTCGTCAAAAAATGGATAACCAGCATTGGACTTGATCCTTCAGTCTACGCAACCCATTCGATGAGACGTAGCAAAGCTACATTGATCTACAAGAAGACCAAAAATCTGCGAGCCGTACAGTTGCTGTTGGGACACACGAACATGTCGAGCACCGTGCGATACCTTGGTGTCGAAGTCGAGGATGCTCTGGAGATAGCTGAGAGTATTGAGATCTAAATGCGCAACTTGGCTCCTTGGTCGCTGGATGTTGCAGACGCTGCCAGCGTCCGGTCGATGATCACCTTCGGGTTTCGATCAGGCTCCTTCAGTCGTAAACAAAAGCGAACATTCGATTCAGGGCTTTTCCTCCAGAGCCTCTGTGACCTGCACTCAACTCTCTAATCCACCGTGACCTCGATAATGTTCATCATTGGTCCCGTAGAGGGTTCACCGAGTCGATCAATGGTTAGCCGAATTTTTTGTGAAAATGGGCCAGAATATACCTCTTCAGTAACGATCTACTCGGCCAACAAAAACTAGAGTAAGTTTATTCAAATCTATCCTGACTAACCGCGTTGCATGTTCGAATCGAGTAGTTTTATCGAATCCCCAGGTATAAAGATCCGGACCTTCACCCGCTCTTAAATATTGATCCAAAAAAGATTTTGGAAGTCTTTGTCAGTGAAGGTTCAAACTCATATTAGAACACGTTGGTCGAAGACAAGCCCTCATATAGGTTATTAACGACTGTGGAGCCCCACCAAAAGAACATTACGTAATGTGGACTCACGCTTACCCGTGCCGCTTGGCAATGTTCTGGCAGTTTACTACTATTTTTGCTGTTGAGAGACCGCTTACATGGCTCAGCCTCTAGCGGCGCTTGACTATTCACAACTTCTCAGAAAAACGAATTTTACAAAGCTAGTAGGGATCTCAATGAAAAAGTTTGCGCTGATACCATTTCTTTGCACGGGTTTAGTCGCATGTGGCGGCAGTGGCTCCAGTGGCTCCTCCGACACGGCAGCAGTCCAAAATGGCGTTTTTATAGATAGCCCCGTCGTGAACATTGGCTACCGGACCCAGAGTCAGGAGGGCGTTACAAGTAGTTCGGGTGAGTACAGCTATGTTGAGGGCGAGACGGTTACCTTTTTCATCGGTGATTTGGAGTTACCGCCTGTGTCGGCCACGGGAGTTGTAACCCCTCTTGATCTCGCGGGGGCAACAGATACGTCAAACGACACGGTAATCAACATTATTCGGCTGCTCCAGACGCTGGATGAAGACGGCGATGCGGATAACGGAATTACCATTACCGAAATTGCAAAGAATAACGCAACTCAAGTCAACTTTGAGCTATCGGTGCAAGAGTTTGAAGCCTCAACTGCAGTGACTTCTCTTGTCGCAAACTCTGGTTCGACTAACACGGCGCTGATCTCAGAAGGCGCTGCCATTGCTCATTTCGAAGACACGTTGGCAGAAGAGGGTCTCGATTTTGTTGCGAACGCTAACATTAGCGGTGTCTGGACAACAAATCTGACAGACAATGAACTGTTGGCTTTCGTGTTCTTCCAAGATGGGACTTATGTTCATTTAGAAGTGGATGAAGAAGCGCCCATAGATTCTGAAAACGAAATTTCGGGCATGGAGTGGGGGACCTACGTGCGGGACAGTGAGACAGGTGAGCTCGATATTGAAATAAGATTTGATAACAACGGAGATACCGGTCTTACAGACGCTGCCAATGGCCAAACGACAATTTTTGCGCAAGTCGCTGGAGACACCCTAACGCTTCAATTTGATGACAATCAAAACGGGACCATAGGTACGGATGAGGAGTTGGATTTTACCCGCACCACATCTAGCGGTCTCAGTGGCGTTTGGAGCACCGATTTAACAGATAATGAACTGCTCGCATTCGTGTTTTTCGATGACGGCACTTACGCGCATCTAGAAGTAGATGAGGTTGAACCTTTTGACCAAGTCGGTGAGACGTCTGGCATGGAATTTGGGACTATTCAAAGAAATCAGGAAACAGGGCAGTTGACCGTAACTATCGACTTTGACAACAACGGAGATACAGGCCTGACGGATAATGTTGATGGAAGCGTACCCGTGTTCGCTCAAATCGACGGCGACGTGCTGACGTTGCAATTTGATGATAATCAAAATGGAACGATCGATGAGGATGAAACACTGAATTTCGAGCGTCGATAAAAAGTTATTCGCACTCGGTTGGAAAGTAGCCGTCGGCCGAGTGCGGCCAATATTTAAACCTCCGCCATACAGATGACTGTGGCTCCAAATCCGGAATGAATGTTCGCTCTGCGACCTCTGCATCTGATTTCGCAACGAGCGCGATAAGCCCCGTCATCGAGCCTAAGCCAACGCCTTCTCGATTTGCCCAAAGACGCCGCTCAGTCGCCATTTTTTGAGCCTGTCACCTGAACGTGCCATTTATCGCCTGGCTGTGCAGACAATAGTAGTTTGGCTGTTCCGCTCTTATCGACCTTTGTATGATCCGTGGTGATTCGGATGCGGGTAAAGGGATTCGAGGGGGCCGGGTTGATTTCGGCGACAAATGGCTCGAGGTTTGGATTTTTTCGTTTGGGCTTAAAGCGAAGAGCCGTCGCCTGTTCATGCTCCAGACACTGAATGTAAAAGACGAGGTCGAGCGCTGACTCGGTTCGTTCCTCCGTGTCCATCACGGTCGCAACTTCCCAGTCGCTCATATCGGGTTCAAGCGCGATGCCAAAGGTTTCCGACAGCTTCTGCCACCAATGGCTGAACACGGCGGCGTCATTACAATGCAATTCGGTGGTCGGAACTCGCGGGTCCGCGCCTTGACGAAGCAGTTGTTGAGTCAGATGTTTACCAAAACCGCAAAAGTCCGCGTATTGCTTGTTACCCAGAGCCAGCACCGCAAATTTTACTTGGTCCAGATTGATGCTCGACTGGTCGAGCGCCTGTGCGAAGGGACGCGCTTCGGTGGGCGCCTCTCCCTCACCAAATGTCGAGACAATAAAAATGTGGCGCCCGTATTGCTCCAGCGTCTCGGGTGCAATCTCCGCCAGATTTACCAGATCGCACATGGATGAGTTGTGTTCATAAATCCGTGTTGCAAGGGCTTTTGCGGTGTCAGTCTGGCTGGCAAAGGCGAGAAGAATGCGCCCGCCGTTGTGGAAGCAGCGTTTTTCTTTGTCGATTGGGTCTGTCATTGCCACAATCATAGGGTGGAATCTCGCGCTCATCCATATCCGTTTGAGCCCTTTAAACCGGGGCCCCGTAATTAACAGAACATTGGCGATCAACAGGGGTTGAGTATGCGTACTCTCAGAAACAGCGTTTTGGCTTTGGCGACTACCGTTTCATGTGTTTTTTCTGGAGTCGCGCTTGGCGCCTCCAGCGCTGACGAGGTCAGAGTCGCACTGGTCGGCAATACGTTTAAAGGCAGTATGGGCAGCGACGTCTATTCAAGCTATTTCGCGGCAGACGGCACCTACAAAGACGCTTTTGGCGGCGGAAATTATGAAATCAGAGCCGAGGGCGTCTGTTACCCGGGGACTGACTTCGGCTGTTATGCAGCACAGATAAGCGGGAATGAACTTGAATGGTTCCAGAACGGAGAGAACGTCGGCACGGGAGTGATCGAAGAAGGCGACACCCTCGTCTTGCCGCCCTCCGAGTAAAACAGTCGGATTCCAAGGTTCAGGCCGCCCGGTCAGCCAGAATTTTCTAGCTCTCAGGTTTCCGGGGGCTGTCTGCAATGACTCTGTTCCCAGTTTCGGCGTCAAACAAAAGCGGACATTGCGCCGGAGGGTTCTCAGATGGCCTCGCGTGAGTTTGCCTGTCCTGCGTAGATCCACGACAAGTATCGCAAAACTTCATCTATTTTCACTACCTGATGAAATTCTGTTGCTTCAACTTGAGCAACATTGATCTCACCTGTTGATCTCTGCAGTTCACTCGACCAGAATGCTGTATATTTAGACAGTATTGGGGTGTGCAAGATGACCTGTGTTTTTCTCGGTGACTACCAATCCCTCTCTCGACTGAGGATCCCGATGTTCCTGGAGCGGGTTTCTGCTGGTTTTCCATCGCCCGCGGAGGACTATGTCGAGAAAACGATCGATTTGAATGAGCTGTGCATCCAGCACCCTGCAGCAACCTTTTTTGTCCGTGTGCAGGGTGAGTCGATGGTTGAAGCCGGTATCTTTCCGAATGACGTTCTCGTCGTAGACCGGTCTCTGCGTGCAAAACATGGAGACATCGTGATCGCCAGTCTGGAATCAGAGATGACGGTGAAAGAGCTTCATCTCTCCCCGCTACCAGTGCGATTACTACCGAGAAACCCAGCGTATGAGCCCATCATCATTGAAGGTGACATGGTGATGGAGGTCTTCGGCGTAGTCACCAATGTTATCCGGTCGCTCAAGCGGGGTGGCCAGGGTTGAGTAATAACGACATGAATCAGGTCTTTGCTCTAGTCGACTGCAATAACTTCTACGCATCATGTGAAAAGCTGTTCCGGCCGGACCTCAGGGAGACTCCTGTTGTGGTCTTATCCAACAACGATGGCTGCGTGGTCGCTCGCTCAAAGGAAGCTAAGGCGATGGGTATCAAAATGGGCGTGCCCATTCATCTAATCAAAACGGAAATCCAACGGCACCGCATCAAAATCTTCTCGTCCAACTACACACTCTACGGAGACATGAGCCGACGAGTGATGACGAACCTGGAGGCCTTAGCGCCGAAAGTTGACGTTTACTCCATCGATGAGGCATTTCTGGATCTTACTGGAATCAATCAAGTGATGTCTTTTGAGGCGTTTGGCCGGCAGGTTAAGGATGCTGTGTATCAAAATGTCGGACTTCCCGTTTGTGTTGGCATCGCGCCGACTCGGACTCTGGCTAAGCTCGCCAATTATGCGGCCAAGAAATATTCAGCGACGGGAGGTGTCGTTGACTTGACGGATCAGGCACGACAACGGCGCCTGATTGCCCGTGTGCCCGTCGGAGAGGTTTGGGGTGTAGGAACCAGGCTTTCGGCCAAACTGCAGGCTATGGGCATCACAACGGCCTTGCAGCTCGCCGATGCGGACCTGACGACATTGCGTAAACGCTTTTCTGTTGTCCTGGAGCGAACAGCGCGAGAGCTGAACGGCGTTTGTTGCCTCGTGTGGGAGGATGTCCCCGCTCCCAAGAAACAAATCATGTGCTCTCGATCATTCGGTCAGCCGATTCAGACCTTGTGGGATCTTGAGGCTGCCGTCGCGCAGCATGCCACCCGAGCCACTGAAAAGCTCCGTCATGGGCAGCAGTATGCGAGCGAATTGATGGTGTTTATCCGCACCAACCCTTTCAAGCCCCACGTTCCTCAGTATTCGAGAAACGCATCGATCAGGCTGGTGACCCCCACCCAAGATTCCCGAGTCATCGTGCAGAAAGCTTTGACGCAATTGCGATCGATCTACCGTTCTGGATACGACTACGCGAAGGCCGGAGTCATGCTGGGTGAGCTGATGGGAGGAGCGGGGTTCCAGGAGGATCTGTTTGCCTCAGCCAGCTCATCCACGTTGGACAACGGCAAGTCTGCCAGGCTGATGGCGGTCATCGATGAGATCAACGTCCGATCGCGAGCAACCATCGTTATGGCACGATCAACTGGCCCAGCTGCGCATACCATGCGCCGGCAGCATTTGTCGCCGGCTTACACAACGGACTGGAACAGTCTTCCCAGCGTCAACTGAGCCCCAAGCGATTAGAGTGTAATGGGCCAGACAAAGCCTTGAGCGTAGTGTCGCTAGTTGATCTACGGTGGTAGATATTGAGTGAGCTGAAAACCGTGTGAGGGGAAAAATTCATGTGTGGTCGATATAACGTCACGGATTCTCCCGAAGTGCGAACGCTCATGGAGCGGTTAATGTTGCCAAACACACTACCGACACCGCAGCTGAACGTGCCCCCTGGGGGCGTCGGTGAGTTTGTCGCTGAGGCAGCTGGAGCGCGGCAGCTTTTAGCTGGCATCTGGTCGCTTTTGATCGAACGCAAGCCCACCGGGGCCGGGTATCGCCCAAATCCGAAGTTTCAAACCTTCAATGCCCGCAGTGACAGGCTCACCAGTAGCCCGCTCTGGAAGAAGGTTTATCCATACAAGCGGTGCATTTTACCGGTTAGTGGTTTCCACGAATGGAAGGACAAGCAGGTCTACAACATTCACCCGGAGAGTGAGGCGACTGCATTGGCCGGATTGTGGCAATCCTGGTCGTTTGAGGATGACATCGTGAACTCGTTTACGGTCATTACGCTGCCAGCGCATCCCAGATTCCGTCACATTCACCCGAAAAGTATTCCGTTAATGCTGCGTCCGGACGACTTTGAGCTTTGGCTCGATCCGGATGTCCAGCAGGTCGATGCGTTTCAGACGTTGATGACAACCCACATCCCCGCGCCGCTCGTGTGTGAACCTGTGCACAGCCCGAGGGACTTGAGGCAAGTGGGAAAGACGGAACTTTTGGCTGCGGACGCAGGTTGGTACCATGGAGGTCAAACGTCACGATAGTGTGAACTGTTGCTAGTGACTGTCCCGCCAAGTCAACATAACCTCAGATTATGCGCATGCTTTCTTGAACTAACCATCGGGCCCACGTTTGGTCTCGTTATCCGGGAAAGCAGAATATGACTAATCACCAAAATCATTGATCAAGTCTAGCCCGGGAGATAACCGCCGGAACCCGCCATAACTTCTCCGCAGGTTTAAAAAGAGTGATTTGGGTGTGGGCAAAGTCATTGCCATGTCGAGGTTTCTACTGCAATGAGCACAATGTGAAAGGAGGTTTTCTGTGCCCGAGTAGGGTTGGAGGAGGGCCGTGCAAAGGTCAGAATGTTAGAGGCCATTCTTGCCGCCGTAAACCATAAGGCACTGTCAGGGCACGGTTTGGGCACAGGCCAAAAAAAAGGACCTGCGTTTTCACGCAAGTCCTTGATATTCATGGCGCGCCCGAGAGGATTCGAACCTCTGACCTCTGCCTCCGGAGGGCAGCGCTCTATCCAGCTGAGCTACGGGCGCTTGAAATCGCTGCTGTTGCATCAATTTCGAGTGCGCAATCTTACGTGCGCAGCGGGTGTCTGTCCAGCCCCGTCACAGGTTGTTTTCAGGCCGGATGCAGCGGTTCCGGCGCGATGCTGACCAGTGACTCCTCGTTACCGATGCTGACCTCGCCGTCCTGGATGGAACATTGCAGGCTCATGGTACGTTCGACCATGGCAGCCAGGGCTTCGATCGGTGCGGTGGGCAGGTTGATGATGGTGAGATTGTTGAATCGCGTCAGCTTGTTATGGTGTTTTTCCCACCACAGCGGTACCGCGCGTCCTCCGTAGGTGTACAGGATAACCTGGCGTGAGCGGTTGCAGGCTTTGCGCAGGCGGCTTTCGTCCGGCAGCCCCAGTTCGATCCAGAGTTCAATCTCATCGCTCAGGGATTTCCGCCATAACTCGGGTTCATCGTCCGTGCTCAGCCCCTTGGTAAACTCAAGATCCTCACTGGCATTGAGCACGAACGCCAGCAGCCGGCTCATCATGCGTTCGTCGTTCTCGGAGGGGTGGCGCGCCAGGGTGATGTGGTGGTCCGCATAGTAGTGACGGTCCATGTCGGCAATGTTCAACGTGGCTTTGAAGATGGTGGCCTTGAGCGCCATAAGGCTTCCTTGCGTTGGTCGATGGATCTGAATGATGACCGCCAGTGTAATGCAATCTCGCGTAGTTTTTAATCAGAGGGCTTGCAATTCTGCATGCAAATAACAATAATTATCACTATCTTTCATTGGGCAGTGAGTGATTCGTATGTATGTATGCCTTTGCCATGGCGTAACCGACCGTGAAATCCGTGAAGCCGCCGATAACGGCATCAGTTCCATGCGCCAGTTGGGCAAGGAGCTCGGTGTGGGCACCCAGTGCGGTCGCTGCGCCTGTACCGCGCGGGAAATTCTGCGTGAAAGCCGCACCCCGGATTACCTGGCCATGGCAAACCTGCTGGCGCAGCCTGCCTGACATCGCGCTTACTGCGAGCGCTTCCCAATTGTGATTTTTTCTCTCTGGCCAAAGGTCTATCCTTGTCGGAATAGTTCATCCATCAAGGGGTTCTGCCATGAAAGGCGACAAGAAGGTTATCCAGTTTCTGAACAAGGTGCTCGCCAACGAGCTCACCGCGATCAACCAGTACTTCCTGCACTCGCGCATGTACAAGGACTGGGGCATCACCAAGCTGGCCGCCAAGGAATACGAAGAATCCATTGATGAAATGAAGCACGCCGATCAGTTGATCGAGCGCATTCTGTTTCTGGAAGGGCTGCCCAACCTGCAGGATCTCAATAAGCTGCTGATCGGCGAGAACGTGGAAGAGATGATCTCCTGCGATCTGAAACTGGAGCACCTCGCCCATACCGACCTGAAAGAAGCGATTCTCCACTGCGAAACGGTACAGGACTTCACCAGCCGTGAACTGTTCCGCAGCATTCTGGACAGCGAAGAAGAGCACATCGACTGGCTCGAAACCCAGCTGGAAATGATTTCCCAGATGGGCATCCAGAATTACATCCAATTGCAATCAGCCGCTGCGGAGTAACACCCGACAATGGACCTATCCTGTTTCAAGGCCTATGACCTGCGGGGTCGTGTTCCGGACCAGCTGAACCCGACTCTGGCCGAGCGTATTGGCCGTGCGTATGTGGAAGTCACCGGCGCGAAACGCGTCATCGTAGGCTATGACATTCGCCTGTCCAGCCCGGAAATCAGCGAAGCCCTGAGCTCTGGTCTCATGGCCGCGGGGGCCGATGTTTTCGACATCGGCTTGTGCGGCACCGAGCAGGTGTATTTCGCCACCAGCCACTACAAGATGGACGGTGGCATCATGGTAACGGCCAGCCATAATCCCCGGGATCACAATGGCATGAAAATGGTCGGGCCGGATTCACGCCCGATCAGCTCGGACAATGGCCTGAACGACATTCGCGACCGAGTGCCGGAACCGTTCGGCGATGCCCCGCAGCAGGGTCGTTACGAGGCACTGGAAGTGATGTCAGCGTACGTGGATCACCTTCTGGGTTACGTTGATGCCACGGCGCTCAAGCCCCTGAAAATCGTGGTCAATGCCGGTAACGGCGGCGCCGGTCTGGTGATCGACCAACTGGAACAGCACCTGCCGTTTGAGTTCATCAAAGTTCACCACCAGCCTGACGGCCACTTCCCCAACGGCGTGCCCAACCCCATCCTCGAAGAAAACCGCGCGGCCACCGCCGAAGCCGTCAAAGCCAGCGGGGCTGCCATGGGCATTGCCTGGGACGGTGATTACGACCGCTGTTTCTTCTTCGACGAGAACGGCCGCTTTATCGAGGGCTACTACATTGTCGGCCTGCTGGCGGATCAGTTCCTGCGCAAGACCGGCGGTGGCAAAGTCATCCACGACCCGCGCCTGACCTGGAATACCCTGGATCTGGTTAAAGCGGCCGGCGGCGAAGCCATCGAAAGCAAAACCGGCCACGCCTTCATCAAACAGCGCATGCGGGATGAAGACGCGGTCTACGGTGGCGAGATGAGTGCCCACCACTATTTCCGTGATTTCGCCTACTGTGACAGCGGCATGATTCCGTGGCTGTTGATCGCCGAACGGCTGTGCCAGTCCGGCCAGCCGTTCTCCTCACTGATCGACGCCCGCATCGAAGCCTACCCGGCCAGCGGTGAAATCAACCGCACCATCGCCGAACCGCCAAAAGTCATCGCCGCGATTGAAGCGGCCTACAGCGTTGGCGCCAAAAACGTCAGCCATGTAGACGGCCTCAGCGTGGAATACGACAACTGGCGTTTCAACCTGCGGATGTCCAACACCGAACCGGTGGTGCGGTTGAACGTGGAGTCGCGCGGGGATATCCCGTTGATGGAAGCCAAAACCGCCGAGTTGTTGGCGGAAATGGACAGGTTGAATACCTGAGGCTTGTACAAGAGCTCGGGGCCGAGCGGAACGACACCTTTTCCTGAAACTGTGCGGAGCCATGGATGGCGGAGCCCAAGCGCCACATGGATGTGCTTGAGCGTGTTTCAGGAAAAGGTGTCGTTTCGCTTGGTCTTGAACAAGGTCTACAGCCAGTCGTTTAGCATAATGCCAACCCCGACCCGCTGAATCCGCTCGTTGTAGTCGATCAGACTCTCCCCGTAGCCGTTGTAGTACTGGAAAAATCCTCTGATCGTATCCCCCATGGGAAAACTGTACCCGAATTCCACCGAAGTCTTGTTGTCCTCCGAGCGCAAATTGTTGCGCAGCTTCAGGGAGAGGGTGCGATCCTCTGTCAGCTTATAAACCGCGAGATAATCCGCATGCCCCAGAAAACGCTCGATATCCGGGTTGTCATCCTTGCTGTCGCTCTCCGGCAATCGGTACCAGGGCTTTAACAGGAACAGCCAGCGGTTGTAGCTGTAGCCCACCGACCCGACGATTCGGTTCCAGCTGCGTGAGCGGGGCTCTGACTGACCGTTGGACTGATGGTTAAAGCCCACCGTGAGGCCGCTCAGTGTGCCGGGGCCAAGGTCGTAGTCTGCCTGATAACGCAGAAAAATCTCCGGCTCGTAATTGGTCTCCCGGAAGGGGGCGGAATCGTCGGTATTGTAGACCTGCCAGAACGATTGCTGGGTATAGCCGAACCATAGGGTTGTGCGGTCATCAAGCCAGCCGGTCAGCAATGGCACCTTGAAGCTGATCTGGTATTTGGCTTCCTCGTTGTCGAGCGAGTGGTCATACGCCGTCTCGCCGAGTCTCGGGCTGACGGGTCTCTCGTTGGGTGTGTCCACCCAGGTGATCGGCAGGATGTAGGTTGGCCGATGCCCGACAAAGCTGCCGGAGAACGAGAACACGGCCTTCTCCGCGGCGGTGTAACGTTGCACCAGTGCCGCCATCACGCCGTCGTCCTCGTCCTCCGAATCGCGGGCGATCTCCTCCACCAGATCCTCATCGTCCGAAGCCTCTGCGAGCGCGTCGTAGGCAAAGGTGTCGGTGGCCTCCTCGGCCTGGCGGACGTCTTTCTGTTCAGCCTGCCCACGGGCTTCCACGGGGTCATTCAGGCTGTCGTAGCAGGCCAGCCGCTGGATGCCGTCGTCAATCAGGGCGCAGTCCTGCAGTGTCAGGTCTTTTGGCAATGACGTATCTGCAGGGCTGCCATCGGTCTGACCGAGGCCGAGGGCGGGTAACAGGCAGAACGCCAGGAGAGGCATTGTCGGGGAGCAGGCGTGCCGCAAGCTGCTGAATGAGAAGTTCATGCGCGAAAGTCCTTGTTAGGCAGAAAGGCTGACCCAGGTGTTGAAGATGCCATAGGACCATACGCCGAGCAGGGTAAGGGCCAACAGTGAGAAAACGAATTTGTGCCGGGTTTTCTCGCGGGTTTCGGCAAGCGCGACCCACCGCAGATACATCAGGCCGATGAAACTGCAGAAGACCGCCAGGCTCGCCATCGCCGGAATCAGGAGCCAGCCCGGATTGAGAGCACTTGCAGACTCGGCTTTGTGGGAGAAATAACCCATGGAGATCAGCAGTATGGCAAGTGATCCGAATTCCAGCGCCAGTAAAGGCTTGCGAAGCGGGTGGGGCGTTTTTTCAGTAGGTTGCATAAATCCTGGTCCCGGGAAAGGTCGTATGCCATGGTAACCGCAATAGCGATTGAACGTTTGAATGCTTACGAAACGGCAATAAAAACGGTTGAAATCGAGTGGCGATTTCGAGCTTTGGTTTTTTTGCCTTGCCGCAATCGCTATAATGCAATGTCTGACTATTATAACGCTCTGATGCGAGGTGCATTGTGAAGATGAAGAGAGTCCTGGCTGCTGTATTGCTTGGCTTTGGCCTGACAGCGGGTGCCGTAACGGCAAGTGTTGAAGACGAAATTCGTGCGCGCATCGCCCCAGTGGGCGAGGTGTGTGTTCAGGGTGAGGATTGCGGTTCTGCGGCCGCGCCGGTCGCCAGCGCCAGTGCCGGTCCCCGCAGTGGTAACGAAGTTTACGATGCGGCCTGCATGGCCTGTCACAATACCGGTGCTGCGGGCGCGCCGAAACTGGGTGATGCCGGGGCCTGGAGTGGTCGTGTCGAGAAAGGTCTGGACACGTTGGTCAGTCATGCCATTAACGGTTTTAACGCGATGCCGGCCAAAGGTGGCTGTGGCAGCTGTTCTGATGAAGATATTGAAGCGGCTGTCGAGTATATGGTGTCAGAAGTTAATTAAGATTGACGTAAAAGTGTTGAAAAAAACCCGCCAGTTGGCGGGTTTTTTCATTAATGCCCATCATTCGTGGACTGGGCTACGATTGGCCGCCAGGTGAGTCGGCCGATAATTGCCGATACCTCCTGGTCACCCTGTTGCACCGGAATTTGCCATCGAGCTGTTTCGTCAGGCTGTTCCCCCTCCGGCGTGGATAAACGTGCGTCGACCCATCCGAAAGTGCCTGAACCAGATACCTCAACCCAATGTGTACCCTCATCCACCCTGTAGCCTTGGCTTTGAGGGAGATTTGGCCAGTCCACGCTGCGGACGTTAGCTTCTACGCTGCTATCTGTGAAGCGTAAGAAGGGCTCGTTCTCATTGTCGAAGACAGTCAGCACTTGCGCACCGTCGTACCGGACCATCAGGGCCGGCTGTGGCGCATCCAGAACCATGACATTCAATCCGCCGATGTCACCCTCATTCAGGATAGTCGCGCGGGTAATTCCCTCCGGAGCGCCTTCGGCGCCCGGAGGTGAATGAGCCATCCCTGGTTCGGCCATGGTCAAAAGCGCAGTTGCAACAGTCGCAGCGAGTACTGTCCGAATCGCAGGCTTTTGATCACCGTGTTTCATGGAACCTCCCGATTAAAACAGGCCGCCAAGGGCACCATCCAGAAGACCACCTTCCTCCTCTTCTTCGGTTTCCTCCACCATCTGCGGATCACCACTGCACTGCAGCGAGCCTGCAGTTTGTACGGTGATCGGCGCAGCGACGGACGGCACGCGGCCTTCCTCTGTGTCTTTGCTGGCGAACAACATATAAACGCCGGCCGGTGTCACGCTGGCACTCTCGGGCATTTTCAGTCGAATGTTGTTGCCATTGCGGCTCTGTACTGGCAGTTCGATGGCGCGTTGATCGCTGTCGACCACGTGAGTCATCACGGTGCGACGGATCAGCAATACCTTGTCGATCTGCTCGGCCTGGTCCACCTGAATGGTGAACTCGTCACCCGGCATCAGCGTCTTCGGTGCGGACAGGATCTCTGGGCGATCGTTCCGCATGGCGTACGGCGGGGTGTAGATTTCAAAGCTTGGATCCCGGCCGTCATAGGGCGCCAGGCCGAAGTCCTGAAGATCGACGAAGCGTAGGTACGCGGTGTTGATCGGGGAGTGACCACCCACCATCACACGACCATCCGGCATCAGCACGGCGGTGTTGTGGTAGGTACGAGCACGGATGCCCGATGCCATTTCCGTCCACGTTCTGGTCTCGGGATCGAAACGCTCTGTGGTTCTGATCGGACCTTCGAGGCCGGGTGCTACAACACCATCACGATCGCCACCACTGAACACCATGACCGAGCCATCGGGCATAAGCACATTGGTGCCGTACCACCGGGGCCGGTTCAAAGAGCCGGTGAGACTGGACTCGTATTCAACGATCTCGTCACCGTTGGTGCGGACAGTGTCGATACGGCTCTGGTCGGTGGGCAGGTAACCACCCGGGTTGGTCAGAATCGCATAGCTCGGTACGCCGCCGGCAGTCAGGAATTCAGCGTCGGTATACTCGCCGTTCTCATTGGGCTTCAGCGGCAGCATGGTGGACGAGGTGGAGCCGCGCATGCCACCGGCAATTGCGGTCTTCAGGGTTTCTTCACTGATGTCCAGCTCGGACGCCACAGTCAGCAGGTTCGAGGCGGATCCCAGGAGGTCACCGACCAGCGATGCGCCCTGTTCCATTGACAGGTTGGTTACGTTCAGTGTGCTGGAGAGCTCACCCAGGCCAATTTCATCCAGGCGCAGCGGGAGACCGGCGTAGCCGAGGTCGGTCCAGCTGTTGTCCTTGGGGTTGAAGGTGGCTGCAATGTTCCACAGGGCCTGATCGTAGCCCTGCCCGAAGGGGTTGAAGGCCTGCCCTCCGGCGTTGTAAAACACATGGCCGTTGGGCAGCATGTGCAGGCGCGGATACAGCGGCAGTGAGCGGTCTGCGGTAGAGGGGTTGACGCTCCAGGTGCCGGTGCACGGATCGTATACCTCGGTCTGTACGATGTTGCGGCCGCTGTTCAGCGGATCGCTGGGATAGACCGGTTTGATCAGTTTTTCAACGCCACTCGCCACAAATACTTTGCTGTCAGTCAGCGTGACCAAAGAAGGGTACCAGCGACCGTAGGTCATGTCGCCACTCTGAAGCCAGGTGTCGGTTTCGGCGTGAAAAATGCGGGAATTCTTGACGCCTTCCAGCTCTGCGACACCTAGCGGCAGGCCGTCGATGCCGGGCTCTGAATAGTAATCGGTACCGCCGACCGCCAAGACACTGCCGTCCGCCATGCCGATGACGTCCGAACAGAACAGCGCGCCGTCGTTCTTTGAGGTGTTGTCCGCGGTATCCAGCAGACCGTCCAGTACGGCCAACGGCGTATTATTGAACAATGTTTCACTGTCGGCCCCGTCAGGGTTGGCGCCAGCCCGCAAGGGGGTGGGTTTGAGCCAGGTGGGCTCATCGTTTTCACCCAGCGACAGCACCCGGCTCTGATCGTTCACAGAGACTTCGCCGAACTCGGCAACGATGGACAGCTCCACGTTCTCCGTGCCTTCCAGAGCGTTCAGGTACAGCAGACGGCCATCGGCCAACAATGCCATGGTGCCTGCGGCGGGCTTGCACTCGGCCAGGCCGTCAGCCGTTTCCACGCACTTCTCATCGGTTTCCACGACTTCGCCGTCCACAATGATGGTGGGTTCGGCGAAAGGCTCGCTGAACGCGCCCATCGGCGAGTAGTTTTCTTTGAATGTCGGTTTCGGTTCAGCGGTGGCCGTCACCTGATCTCCCGCAACCGCCGATTCCTGGGTCTGGGATGTGGTTGAGGTGCTGTCATCGCTTCCGGAAGAGCCCCCGCCGCATGCGGACAGGGCCACAGTGCTCAGGGCAAGGGCGATATGCCGGTACAGTAGGTTCTTGTTCCAATGCATGATTTGTTCCTCGACGTTTGTTTTTGTATTGAGATCTACTGCAAAAGGGTTAAGCGAATTTTGTCTACGCGATAACCCTTACGTTCGAGGTTAACAAAAGGTTTCATCTGTATGGCAGTTTTTTGCAAAATTGTTCGACAAAGTGTCGTCTAGATACCCAGGTCGCCCAGCAGGGCGCTGAGGGTGGCTTTGCCTTTTTTCTGGTTGGCTTCTACGTCGAGGTCGCCCAGCCCCTCCCATTTCAGGTCGTCTTCCGGCAGCTCATCCAGAAACCGACTGGGGATGGTTTCTATTTTCTCGCCGTACTGTTTGCGCTGGGCGGCATAGGTGAGGGTCAGCGTTTCCCGGGCGCGGGTGATGCCGACGTACATCAGCCGGCGCTCCTCTTCTATGTTCCCTTCCTCAATGCTGGCGCGGTGGGGCAGGATTTCCTCTTCCAGCCCCATGATGAACACGTGGGGGAACTCCAGCCCCTTGGACGCGTGCAGGGTGAGCAGCTGAACCTTGTCGCTATCGTCGTCTTCTTCCCGTTGTTCCATCATGTCCCGCAGGATGAGCTTGCTGATGGCGTCCTCGATACCCAGCTCATCGGCGGTGCCCTTGCCGTCGTCCAGCATGCGCTGGATGGATTCCACCAGGTACCAGATGTTTTCCATGCGGCGCTCGGCCTGTTTTGGGGTGCCGGAATGCTGGTGCAGCCATTCCTCGTACTCGATGTCGGTAAACAGTTGCTTGATCACCGGTACCGGATCTTCCCGGTGCACCCGTTCGCAGATGTAATCCACCCAATGGGCGAAGCGTCGTAACCGGTCAAGGCCCTTCTCGGTGACGTGGGTTTCCGCACCCATGTCCCCCAGGGCCTTGAACAGGCTGACGTTGCGGGAGCGGGCGTAGTGACTCAACTGCTCCAGGGTGCGGGGGCCAATCTCGCGGCGCGGCACGTTGACCACCCGCAGGAAAGCGGCATCGTCGTCCGGGTTGATCAGCAGTCGCAGGTAGGACATTGCGTCCTTGATCTCGTTTTTTGAAAAGAACGACTGCCCCCCGGAGATGCGATAGGGAATCTGGTAAGCCTGAAGTTTCATTTCCAGCAGCCGGGCCTGGTGGTTGCCGCGATAAAGCACGGCGAAGTCCCGGAACGCGAGCCCCTTTTTCAGCTTCTGGTCGAGGATTTCAGTGGCCACCCGGTCGGACTCGGCGTCCTCGCTGCGACAGCGCACGATGCGGATCTCCTCGCCGATGGTGTGATCACTCCACAGCGCTTTCTCGAACACGTGGGGGTTGTTGGCGATCACGGTGTTGGCGCTGCGCAGAATACGGCCGGTGGAACGGTAGTTCTGCTCCAGTTTGACGATTTTCAGGCTGGGGAAGTCTTCTTTCAGTTGCGCCAGGTTCTCCGGGCGTGCGCCGCGCCAGGCATAGATAGACTGGTCGTCGTCACCGACCACGGTAAAGGCCGCCCGTTCCGCGACCAGCAGTTTGACCAGTTCGTACTGACACACGTTGGTGTCCTGATACTCGTCCACCAGCATGTAGCGAATCTTGCGTCGCCATTTGGCCAGCACGTCCGGGTGAGTGCGGAACAGTTGCACCGGCAGCAGAATCAGATCGTCGAAGTCCACCGCGTTATAGGCTTTCAGGTACTCGTTGTAACGCTTGTAGATCAGCGCGATGCGCTGTTCGCGCTCATCGGCCGCCTTACTCCACGCTTCTTCCGGTCCGCGCATGGCGTTTTTCCAGGCGGAGATGGTCATCTGCACGTCGGACAGTTCATCGCCGGCGTCAGCGCTGTCTTCCCGCAGCATCAGGTCCTGTAACAGCGCCTTGGCATCCTCGGCGTCAAAGATCGAAAAGCCGGGATGGTAGCCCAGATGCGGGTGTTCCTCCCGGATCATGTTGAGGCCAAGATTATGAAAGGTCGAAACAATCAGTCCGCGGGTCTGTTTGCGATCAACAATGCGGCCCACCCGCTCTTTCATCTCGCGGGCGGCCTTGTTGGTGAAGGTGACCGCAGCGATATGGCGCCCGGGAATGCCGAGGTGTTCGATCAGATAGGCAATCTTGCGGGTGATGACACTGGTTTTGCCACTGCCGGCACCGGCCAGAACCAGCAGGGGACCGTCGGCATAACGCACTGCTTCGTTCTGTCTGGGGTTGAGTTTGTTCATCCGCGCATTCTACACCAGCAACAGACCCTGTACCTTGACGATCTATCAGCTATCCTTGGGGAACTGACCGCTGTTTTTGATGAATTATCAGGCGCTTTTGATGACACTTCCAATGGAAACAATGAGTTCCAGCCAGGTGCGATTGCTGGTGTTGACGCCGGAATACACCGACTTCCTGTGGATGCAGACCCTGCTGCGCACCGACAGCGAACTTGTCCCGGACATGGTGTGGTGTCCGGATCTGATCGATTGTGATGACCTGATCCGCAACACCCATTTTGATGTGATCCTCTGGGACTGTGTGTTCCATGGTGATTCCGAGGCGGCCTTCCTGGATTACCTGCACGTGGCCAGCAACGACAAGCCGGTGCTGGCCCTGAGTGCCGAACCCTGTGCCGAGCGTGCCCCGGACCTGCTGGCCAACGGCGCCACCGATTACCTCTGTCGTCAGACCCTGGATGGCTGGGGCCTCGCTCGCTCGGTCAAGTGCCTGTGGTATCGGGAACAGTTGGCAGGAACCGCGCTCGGCCACCTTGGCCGCGATGTGGCCAGCGGTTTCATCAACCGCGACCTGTTCTTCGACCGCCTGCAGCAGGCTTTGCTGAGGGCCGAACGTGGCGCTCACCGGTTGGCCCTGCTGCACCTGAATCTGGATGATTTCCGCAGTTTTAACGAATCGTTTGGTTACCAGAAAAGCGATCAGCTGGTGTTGAAGCTCGCGGAACGGCTACGCCACTGCCTGCGCCGGGTCGATTCGCTGATGCGTATTGGCGGGGATGAGCTCGCCATCATTGTGGAAAAGGTGGAAGATTCCCTCGATATTACCCAGATCATCCGCAAGCTGGTGAGCGCCCTGAATGATCCGGTCACCGTCGACGGCCAGAGCGTGGTGGTCAGCGCCAGCCTGGGGGTCGCGACCTATCCGGAAGCCGGCGACAGCCCGGAGAACCTGATGCGCCGGGCCAATCGTGCCATGTTCGAGGCCAAACGCGATCCCGGCACCAGTTACCGGTTTTATGACCGCCAGTTGCACATCACCGCCGGCTACCAGCTGCGCCTGGAAGCGGACTTGCGGAACGCCCTGCGGGGCCGCGAACTCGAGCTGTATTACCAGCCGCGTATCGATCTGGCCACGGAGGAGGTGCGGGGTGTCGAGTGCCTGCTGCGCTGGAATCATCCAGAGCGGGGGCTGGTGGGGCCGGACGAGTTTATCCCGGTGGCCGAGCGTAGCGGTCTGATCGTGCCCATCGGGTACTGGGTGATCGAGCAGGCCTGCAAACGGCTGCAGGAATCCGCCGAACTCGGCTTTCCCGGGCTGGTGTTCGCCGTCAACCTGTCATTCCGCCAGTTCCACGATCGCAAGATGACCGAAACCATTTTCCGCATCATCTTCAACGCCAATGTGGATACCAGCCTGCTGGAACTGGAGCTGACCGAAAGTGCCATGATGCACGATCCGGAATACGCCCAGCGTTGTCTGCGGGAACTCAACCAGCTGGGCATCAGCTTTGCCCTTGATGATTTCGGTACCGGCTTCTCCTCCCTCAGCAATCTGCAACATCTGCCAATTTCGCTGGTCAAAATCGACAAGTCCTTTGTCCAGGAGCTGGGGCATTCCGCCGATGCGGAACACATCATCCGCGCCATCATCAGTCTCGCCCACAGCCTGCAGATCAGCGTGGTGGCGGAAGGGGTGGAAACCGAGGGTCAGCTGGAGTTCCTGCGCCAGCAACATTGCGACGAGATTCAGGGGTACTACTACGCCCGGCCCATGCCTTGGCAGGATCTTGTGCAGTTCCTGAGCAACCGCGGCCAGGCTGCTTGCCTGCAGCAGTAAGCCGCTGTACCTTTGCGCTTTGATCCAGAACGCATCACAGAGGTTGCATGAACAGTATCTCCAGGCGTATCGCCTACGAGCTCGGCGTACGCGAGCAACAGGTCAATGCCACCGTCGCCCTGCTGGATGAGGGCGCCACCGTTCCATTTATCGCCCGTTATCGCAAAGAAGTGACCGGTTCGCTGGACGACAGCCAGCTGCGGAACCTTGAGGAGCGTCTGCGCTACCTGCGGGAGTTGGAAGACCGCCGGTCTACCATCCTCAACAGCATTGAGGAACAGGGCAAGCTGACCGAAGAGCTGCGCACCAGCATCACCGACGCCGACACCAAGAACCGCCTGGAAGATCTGTATCTACCTTACAAGCCCAAGCGCCGTACCAAGGCCCAGATTGCCAGGGAAGCCGGCCTTGAGCCGCTGGCCGATGCTCTCTATAACGACCCCACCCGGGAGCCGGAGGCCACCGCGGCCGACTACGTCAATGCCGAAGCCGGCGTGGCGGACACCAAGGCCGCCCTCGACGGCGCCCGTTACATCCTGATGGAGCGTTTTGCCGAGGATGCCGAACTGCTCGGCAGCCTGCGGGAGTTCATCTGGCACAACGGCCAGCTCAAGGTCACGGTGATTGAAGGCAAGGAGAACGAAGGCGCCAAGTTCCGCGACTACTTTGATCACATTGAGCCGCTGAAGAAGGTGCCCTCGCACCGGGCCCTGGCGATTCTGCGTGGCCGCAACGAGGGCATCCTGGGTTACGCCATCGTGGTGGGAGACGCCGAGGATGATCGCCGCCAGCCCCATCCGGCCGAACAGCGCATTGCCGCCCGCTGGAACGTGCGTGACAACGGCCGCGCGGCCGACAAGTGGTTGTCGGATGTGGTGCGCTGGACCTGGCGGGTGAAGCTCTCCACGCAGATTGAAACCGACCTGATGGCGCAGGTGCGCGAAGCCGCCGAAACCGAAGCCATCAACGTGTTTGCCAACAATCTGAAGGACCTGTTGCTGCTGGCGCCTGCGGGGCCGCGCCCCACGCTTGGCCTGGATCCCGGTCTGCGTACCGGCGTTAAGGTAGCCATTATTGACGGCACCGGCCAGGTGGTTGGGCACGGTGGTATTTTCCCCCATGCGCCGCGCAATCAGTGGGAGCCGTCCATTGCTCAGCTGGCCGCCTGGTGCCGCGAATACAAGATTGAGCTGATTGCCATCGGCAACGGCACCGCTTCGCGGGAAACCGAGAAACTGGTGGGGGATCTGTGCAAGAAGTACCCCGAGCTGAAGCTGGCCCGTATTGTGGTGAGTGAGTCCGGGGCGTCGATTTACTCCGCGTCGGAGTTTGCCTCCAAAGAGCTGCCAGACCTGGACGTGACCATTCGCGGTGCGGTTTCCATCGCCCGCCGTCTGCAGGACCCGTTGTCGGAACTGGTGAAGATCGAGCCTAAATCCATCGGCGTGGGGCAGTACCAACACGATGTGTCTCAGGTGCAGCTGGCCCGCAGCCTGAACGCGGTGGTGGAAGACTGCGTGAACGGTGTCGGCGTGGATCTGAACACGGCGTCTGTGCCGTTGCTGTCACGGGTGTCGGGGCTGAACCAGAGCATTGCCCAGAACATTGTGGATTTCCGCAACCAGAATGGGGTCTTCAGGAATCGCAAACAGCTGTTGAAAGTGTCCCGTCTCGGAGACCGCACCTTCGAGCAGGCCGCCGGTTTCCTGCGGATTGCCGGCGGGGAGAATCCGCTCGACCGCTCATCGGTGCACCCGGAGGCCTATGGGGTGGTGGAAGCCATTGCTGCGAAGAACAATCGCAAGGTGGAAAACCTGATGGGCGATGCCGCTTTCCTGCGCACGTTGAATCCCCAGGACTACGTCACCGAGCAGTTCGGCCTGCCCACGATCCGGGATATTATTGCCGAGCTGGAAAAGCCCGGCCGTGATCCGCGCCCGGAATTCCGCTTTGCCAGTTTCGAGGAAGGCGTGGAAACCCTCAGCGACCTGAAACCGGGTATGGTGCTGGAAGGCTCGGTCACCAACGTCACTAATTTTGGCGCGTTTGTGGATATCGGAGTGCATCAGGACGGCCTGGTGCACATCTCGGCGCTGTCGAATACCTTTGTGAAGGACCCCCGGGAAGTGGTCAAGGCTGGCGACATCGTCAAGGTCAAGGTCATGGATGTGGACATTCCCCGCAAACGGATTGCCCTCTCCATGCGTATGGGTGACCAGCCCGGTGAAACGTCCGGCTCCAAGTCCGAGGGGGCCGCTTCGCGGGGTCGGGGTGACAACCGGTCCGCCGGCCGCAAGCGAGAGCAGGGTGGGCAGCAGCCCCGGCAGCAGGGTGCCATGGCCGGTGCATTGGCCGAGGCGCTGGCGTCGGCTCGCAAAGACAGTCGTTAACCGACGGCATCGTTATTCATTCCACAGGGGGTTCTGCCCACAAGACAAGGCGGAACCCACCGTAGCAGGAGTCATCCATGGCAGAATCCCGCCATCAGATTTTTCATCAGCTCGCTGCCAGCGATTGGGGCGGTTTTCTCAAGGGTGTGGAAAAAGAGGGGCTGCGGGTTGACCGCAACGGCTTCATCGCTCAGACCCCGCACCCGCGCGCCCTTGGCTCCGCGCTGACGCACCCTGCCATAACCACCGACTACTCCGAAGCGCTGATGGAGCTGATTACCCCGGTGTTCTCCTCCACCCGGGGCATGTTGGATTCGCTGCGGGATATCCACCGGTTCGTGCAGCGTCACCTCGGCGACGAGGTGTTCTGGGCGGCCAGCATGCCCTGCGAACTGGACGGCGATGCCAGCATTCCCGTAGCCGAGTACGGTACGTCGAACATCGGTCGCCTGAAACACGTGTATCGCCAGGGTCTGGCTGTGCGTTATGGCCGGATGATGCAGAGTATTGCCGGGGCTCACTACAACGTATCGCTGCCCGATCGCTTCTGGTCGCTGTGGCAGGAAGCGCTGGGTGACGGTCAGAGCCTGAAGGATTTCAAGTCGGACCAGTACTTCTGGCTGATTCGCAATTTCCGCCGCCGTAGCTGGTTGCTGATGCTGCTGTTTGGCGCCTCGCCGGCGCTGGACAACAGCTTCGTGGCGAACGTGAAGCACGATCTGTCGCGCTTCAATAACACCACCTGGCACGGCTCGGATGCCACCTCACTGCGCATGGGGGATCTGGGGTATCACAACAATGCCCAGTCCTCGTTGAACATCTGTTTCAACGAGCTCAGCACCTACACCCGCACGCTGGACCGTGCCATTCACACCCAGTGGCCGGCCTATGAAGCCATTGGCACACGCCGCGGTGACGAATTCATCCAGATCAACACCAGCGTGCTGCAGATTGAAAACGAGTATTACAGTGCGGTGCGCCCCAAGCGCACCACCGAACGGGAGGAAAAACCGATCCAGGCGCTTGAGGCCCGTGGCGTGGAATACATCGAGGTGCGCTGCCTTGATCTGGACCCGTTCTCTGCTGTGGGTGTTTCCGAAAGCCAGATCGACTTTCTGGATCTGTTCCTGCTCGACTGTCTGCTGTCTGACAGCCCGCGCATCGGCGACGCGGAATGCGAGCGTCTGGACGACAACTACAAAGACGTTGTGGCCCATGGCCGGGACCTGTCCATGGCGCTGTGCCAGGGCGGTCATCGCTCCGCGGTCGGAGACGCTGCCGCTGAGCTGCTTTCCGGTCTTGAGCCACTGGCTGAGCGTCTGGATGGCTGGGCCGGTGGCGACAGCTATCGCCGCGCGCTTCAGGCCCAGCGTGCCAAGCTGGAGGCACCGGAGCAGATTCCGTCGGCGCGGGTAACCCGTGCCATGGCCGAGGCCGGGTTGGGGCACCGGGAGTGGGTTCAGTTCATGTCTCTGCAGCACCAGCGCAGCCTTCGTGAGGAGGCGTTTGCCACGACGTCCGAGGCGGAGTTCGAACGCATGTCCGAGCGCTCCCACGGCGAACAGGCGGATATGGAAGCCGCTGACACGCTGCCGTTCGGCGACTTCCTCGAGCAGTACCTGGCTTCCTGAGAACCGGGATCAGGGCCGGGGGTCACAGCCCGGCCGGACCTGCCGCACAGAATCTGCACAAACATTTGTCAGCTTCTGACCCTGCTGTTACGTTCTTTAGCAACAGTGTCACTGTGTGTTTCCGTGACCATCAGGCATCAGGGAGAGCCGGCATGGCCAGAGATATCAAGCTGGGTTGGGATGTGGAATCACTGAACAAAGCCTACCGCCAGGGTTATATGGCCGCGTCCATGGGCATGGAACGCAGCCGCTGCCCGTATCGCGGCGAGGTGGTGATTGCCGCCTGGGAGGCGGGCTGGGAAGATGCCGGGCAGATCGCCCGCGAGCAGCTTCCCGCCAGCGATGACCTGTTTTCCCGCATTGCCTGACCGGGCGCCGGTTATCCGCCCTATCGCTGTACCACAAACTCGGTAAACAGCACCCCGGTGATCGCCTCTCCGGTCTGTTGTTCTTCCAGGGCAGCATTGATCCGACGTGTCGCTTCTTCCCCGAGTGCAGACTGCCCACCCCCTGTTGCCAGGCGGTCGGTATCGGTCTGCTCCCCGAACAGCATCACCAGCTCGTGCCGCAGGCGCGGCATGTGAGCTTCGACCGCCGGCCGTGTGGTTTCTTTCGACGCCCGCAGGGTCACCGACGCTTTCAGGTAGGTCAGTTTGTTCCCGGCTTCGCCCACATGGGTGACAAACGGCGGATCCATCTCGATGTAATCGGTGATCTTCGCTTCCTGGTTCTCCTCCTGACTCTCCTCCTGACTTTCTGGGTCGGATGCCTCGTTCTGAGCCAGGGCGGTGGCCACGGGCGCGGCCGGAATCAGGCACATCAGGATCAGGAAAAAGCGCTTTAGCTGAGGTGTCATAGGCTTGAAGTTCACTATGGTTTAGGGTTTAGTGGCAGACCAATGGCGATAACCGCCCGGTTCTCGCAGAATAGCAGGCCCCGGGGCTGCTTGCAGCACCCTGTGAACGCCCGCCGATCTCTGGCGGCTCGGCGGGCCCGAATGTCTTTCCCGAGGTGAACTCTTGACGTCCAGACTGGTTTTTTCCGGAATCTTTGTGGTGTGTGCCGCCCTGCTGGGTGTGGCGTTTTACATGGAGCATGTGATGGGGCTGGAGCCCTGCCCGCTTTGCTGGCTGCAACGTTTCGGATTTATGGGCGCTGCGCTGGTGAGCCTGCTGGCGGTGCTGCATAACCCCCGCGGTTTTGGCGTGCGGGTATACGGCTTCCTGCTGGCGCTGGCCGCGGGCGCCGGTCTTGCGGTTGCCGGCCGCCAGCTGTGGTTGCAGAGCCTGCCTGCGGATCAGGTGCCTGCCTGCGGTCCCTCGGTGGATTACATGCTGGATGTACTGCCGATCATGGAAGTGCTGACCACCGCCCTGCAAGGTACCGGTGACTGCGCCAAAGTGGTTTGGACCTTCCTCGGTCTCAGCATTCCCGGCTGGACGGCGGTGTTTTTCTCACTGCTGGTGGTGACCGGCCTGACGCTGATGTTTCGTCCCGCCAAAGGGTCGGAGTGGGTTAGTGCCTGAAACGGTTGCGGCCCACTGTAAGCATGGGGTACCTTGAGTCTCGTCACTATAAAAATGAACTTGAAACCGGACAGGTCAGGTAACTGGAGAGAGGCGTCATGTTGGAAAATTGCCGTAATGCGAGGGAGCGTTGGGGTGGCGTCAGCGAGCTGATTGATCGTTGGCTGAAGGAGCGCCAGGAGCTGCTGGTACATTATTGTGAGTTGTCCGGGGAGACCGACTACTCCCAGACAGAGGCCCTGCGGGAAAAGTTCGTCAGATTGTGTGAAGTTCTGGTGGATTACGTGTCAGCGGGCCATTTCGAGATCTATGAACAGCTGATTCAGGAAGCCCGGGAATTCAATGACGGTGGCCTGGAACTGGCAGCCAAGCTGTATCCGCGCATATCGCAGACGACGGAAACCGCGCTGAATTTCAATGATCGACTGAATGGCCAGTCGTTGAGCGAGGCACAGGTTCGGGAGCTGTTTGCGCAGCTGTCTGAGCTGGGAGAAATTCTGGAGAGCCGGTTCGAAATGGAAGATTACCTGATCGAACATCTGCACAACGCCCACGCTGACAAGGTGATGTCCTCAGCCTGATGGTTGGCGCGGTGTTCGCACTGCCGTGTCTGGAAGACCAGGCCGGCAGACTCCTCACCAACGGCGGAGGCTGCCGGCTCTGATAACCGGTTGTTACTCCGGGTTTACCTCGATCAGTTCCACGTCAAACACCAGTGTCTCATTGGGTCCGATGCTGTGGTTGCCACCCGGGCCGTAGGCCAGGTCAGACGGAATGTACAGTTTTGCCCGGCTGCCTTCGTTCATCAGTTGAAGTCCCTCGGTCCAGCCGGGAATCACCTGGTTGAGTCCAAAGGTTACCGGCTCGCCGCGCTCACGGGAGCTGTCAAAAACGTCGCCGGAAAGCAGTTCGCCGGTGTAGTGGACCTTCACCCGATCCGTTTCGCCGGGTTTGTCGCCGTCACCTTCTTCCAGAATTTCGTACTGCAGGCCTGACTCGGTGGTTTCCACGCCGTCACGCGCCGCGTTCTCGGCGAGGAAAGCCTCTCCGGCTTCTCTGTTCTTCTCGGCCAGATCTTCCATCTGCGAGGTTTCCTGCTCCTGCAGCTGTTGCTGATAGGCCATCAGCGCTTCCTGGACTTCCTCGCGGCTCATCCGGCTGACCTCTTCATCGCCGGCATGCCCATGTTTGATGCCCTGCAGGAACTGATCCATTTGCAGGTCTGGCAGATCGTTCTTCATCCGCTCACCAAGAACCAGTCCCATGCCGTAGCTGACTTTCTGGTCGGTCGAGTCCAGGCTGGGGTCTTTGGCGGAATCGGATTGAGTGGAGCAGCCGGCAACAATGCCGGTCACTGCCAGAGCGAGCAGTGCTTTCTTCATTTCATTGTCCTTTGTTGTCGGGAGGGGTCTGAATCAGCCCCCCTGTTGTGTTGACTTGAAATAGGGAAAGGTAGCGGGTTCTGTGACGAGATGCCACTGAACATGTGTTAAGAAACCGGTCAGGTGCCGGGCTCAACTGCCGTTGTTCGCAGGTGGCGTCGGAGCCAGCGAAAACGGCGCGCTGTAAGGCGACTGCCAATCGGTCTCCAGATTGGGTTCGGCAAGACGCGGCAGGCCACCGCTGTTCTGGCGCTCAATAGCGAGGGTGTTCCAGGAGCCGTTTTCCGGAGGCTTGTCGGCGTAGTGCCAGCTGCCATCGCTGTCCTGCCACTTGAACACGATATCCGGGCCTTCCACCGGCACCGGTGAAGGCACCAGACCTTCAAAGGCAGGAATCTGCTCCTTGGTGTCTGTTTCTGTCGTGCTGGTGACCGCCTGGGGTTCGGGCTCGTTAATGCCGAAGAAAATCAGGAACAGCAGGACGCCGAGGGCAGGGAATGCGAGCCGGATAAGCCACTTCATGATCATGCTCCCTGTTTTCCGGTCGAGAAAGCCACCACGTGACGCGCGAGGGCGTCCAGTAAGCGCCCGGTGTCCGGGTCCAACGCGGCCTTCGGGGCGGCCCCATTCAGGTTGGTGCGGGCCAGTTGTTCCAGTCCATGCATGCCGGCGTTCTCTTGTTGGGTTTCTGCGAGGCTCTGATAGGTCAAAGCCAGCTCAATCCGCTCCGCTTCCAGCTCACTGCGGGCAATTGACTCCCGTAGGCTCTTGGTGCCCGGTTGGTTTCGCGGGATAAATGTTCTGGCCGAGCGCAGCGACTCGGTTACATGTGTGCGCCACTCTGTTACCGTATCGGCTTCATTACCGATGTATTTCTGGCCTGAAATGGCAAGCCAGCATGCGCTTAAAATCCGGGTAACACTCCAGCCTTTGCGTTGTAAATCCAGGCAGGCGGTTTCGGTGCCGGGACTTGCCCAGAACGCGATAGCAAAACGCCAGAGCGGGTTGTCGGGTTCCAGTTCTGTCACTTTCCGCTCCAGGACGCGCTGCATAGTGGCCTTATGTACGTTCTGTGAAAAATATCCTGATAAAATGACAACATGTTAACGATAACCGATCTCAGTTTACAACGGGGCGGCGTCTGGTTACTAGACGCCGTCAGCGTCACTATTCAACCGGGCCAGCGGGTGGCGATTGTCGGTGCCAATGGCGCGGGCAAATCCAGTCTGTTCCAGCTGTTACTGGGCCAGCTGGCGCCGGAGCAGGGTACGGTATCGCTCCCCGGCGGTTGCCGCATCGCTCACATGGCTCAGGAAGTGGCGGCGTCTGCTCGCACCGCGCTGGATTTTGTGCTGGATGGCGATCACGATCTGCGGCGGATGGAGCGGGAACTGGCCGACGCCGAACAGCGCGGCGACGATCACGCCCAGGCCCGAATCCATGGTGAGCTCGATGTGCACGAAGCCTGGTCGGCGCCGCGTCGGGCGGAGTCGCTGTTGCGGGGGCTGGGCTTTGCCGATGCCGACGCGCTGCGACCGGTTTCTGCATTCTCCGGGGGCTGGCGTATCCGCCTGAACCTGGCTCAGGCACTGATGCGGCCCTCGGATCTGTTGCTGCTGGATGAGCCCACCAACCATCTGGATCTTGACGCCTGCCTCTGGCTCGAAAACTGGCTGCGTCGCTATGCCGGCACCCTGCTGTTCATCTCCCACGATCGCGATTTCATGGATCGGGTCGCCACCCATGTGGTGCACTTTGACCAGCGCAAACTGGAGGTGTATACCGGCAACTACTCGGCGTTCGAAGGTCAACGCAGTGAACGGCTGGCCCAGCAACAGGCGGGCTTCGAGCGCCAGCAGGCGCGAATTGCGGAAATCCAGCGGTTTATTGACCGGTTCAAGGCCAAGGCGACCAAGGCGCGGCAGGCTCAAAGCCGGGTCAAGGCGCTGGAGCGCATGGAGAAAATTGCCCCCGCGCACGTGGATTCGCCGTTCAGCTTCGAATTTCCGGTTGCCGACAAAGTGTCGAACCCGCTGCTGTCCATTCGCAACGGTGTGGCCGGTTACGGCGAGACCACCATTCTTGCGGGCATCAATCTGAGTTTGTTGCCGGGTAGCCGGGTGGGCCTGCTTGGCCCCAACGGTGCCGGCAAGTCTACGTTGATGGACGCGTTACGGGGTGAGTCCACGCTGCTGGCCGGCGAGCGCACCACCGGAGAGCACCTGGCCATCGGCTATTTCGCCCAGCATCAACTGGAATCCCTCGATCTGGATGCCAGCCCTTTTCTCCACTTGCAAAGGCTGTCGCCCCGGGCCTCGGAGCAGAGCATTCGCAACTTTCTGGGGGGCTTTGATTTTCACGGTGATGAGGCGCTCAGTGCCATCCGTTCGTTCTCCGGTGGCGAGAAAGCTCGCGTAGCGCTGGCGGTGATTGCCTGGCAGAAGCCGAACCTGCTGTTGCTGGATGAGCCCACCAACCACCTGGATCTGGAAATGCGCCAGGCGCTCACCATGGCGCTGCAGAATTTTGACGGCGCCATTGTGGTGGTGTCCCACGACCGGCACCTGCTGCGGAATACCGTCGACGAGTTCTGGCTGGTTCACGACGGCCGTGTCAGCGATTACGACGGCGATCTGGAGGATTATGAGCGCTGGCTGGCGGATCGTCGCAAGGATGAGACAGAGGCGCCGAAGCGTACACCCCAGGGTGGCCCGCCTTCGGCCGGAGCCTCAGGCGCCTCCGCAGGCGAGGCTGTCGGGGAAAGCGCGGAGGATCGCAAGGCCCGTAAGCGGGCCGAGGCGGCTCTGCGTCAGAAGCTGAGCCCGTATCGTAAGAAGCAGGCGACACTGGAGCAATCCATGGAGCAATTGCAGCAGGAACTCGCGTTGCTGGAGGAATCGCTGTCGGCGCCGGAGCTCTACCAGGAAAGCGGCAAGGCGCTGCTCAAGGAGCGGCTCGGCGAGCAGGCGCAACTGAAAAGCCGGCTGGAGGAGGTCGAGGCTGAGTGGCTGGAAATCAGTGAAACGGTGGAAAATCTCGAGGCGGAACTGGTGGCCTAGGGGTTTACGTCCAGGGTGAACCCCTGTTTGGCCAGGTATTCTGCCTCGTTTTCCAGATCCGCCAGAGTCAGCGGACGCTCATCGAGCCAGCCATCGGGGAACTCGACGGCGAGGCGATCGTCTCCGGCGTGGAGGCGAAATGCCGGCGGCGCCTCCATGTTCCGCGGGTGCTGAAGCAACACGCCGAGGCGCACCAGCACGCACAGATATTTCAGGCGCGGAATTTCCTCAGGATCAAGACCCTCGAAGATCGCGGAGGCAAACTTCCGGCGATGGCCCCGTACCAGGGTGGCCAGGTCGCGCTGGAATTGCTGGCTGAAGCCGGGCAGGTCGGAGTAGCGCAACAGGTAGGCGCCATGTTTGTGGTACTGGCTGTGGGAGATGGTCAGGCCGATCTCGTGCAGGCGACACGCCCAGCGCAAGACCTCCTCATCCGGTGCGGTGCGCAGCGCCCAGGTGTCGGCGACCTGGTCCCAGGCGGCGATGGTGGTGTCTTCCACGGCGCGACCGTGGGCCTGATCCACGTGATAGCGCTCCTGCAGCGCGGTGATGGTTCGCTCCCGCACGTCTTCATGCCGGATTCTTCCGACGATATCGTAGAGCAGGCCCTCCCTCAGCGCGCCCTCGGCAAACGACATGTCCTCGATCTGCAGCGATTGGAAAGCCCCCATCAGAATGGCGAAGCCGGCGGGAAAAATGCTCTGGCGGTCGGCCCGTACGCCAAGGTCGCCGAGCTTCTCCACCTTGCCCATGCTGACCAGACGCTGACGCAATTCGGTCATCGCCTCCAGCGTGATCGTACCGTCGGTGATTTTCAGCGTTTCCAGAACGCTGGCAATCGCCTTGATCGACCCGGAAGAACCGACCGCGCTCTGCCAGCCTACGCTGCGGAAATGCCGGCGAATGTTCAGCAGCTCCTGCTGGGCGTGGGTCACGGCTTTGTCCATTTGTCGGCGGGCAATCTTGCCGTCGGCGAAGTAACGATTGCGGAAAGACACGCAGCCCATGTGCAGGCTTTCCAGCTCCTGGGGCTCAAAACGTTCGCCGATGATGAACTCGGTGCTGCCGCCGCCAATGTCGATCACCAGGCGGCGACCACTGTCGTCAGAGAGGGTGTGGGACACTCCGAGATAGATCAGCCGAGCCTCCTCGCGCCCGGCGATGATCTCGACCGGATACCCCAGAACCCGCTCCGCCCGTGACATGAATTCCTGGGCATTGCGCGCCACCCGCAGCGCATTGGTGCCGACAATCTGCACCGTTTCCGGGTGCATACCCTGCAGGCGCTGTGCGAATCGGCTGAGGCAGGCCAGCGCCCGTTGCTGGGCGTCTTCGGTCAGGCGATTGTAGGTGTCCAGGCCCGCGCCAAGCTGAACCTTCTCCCCCATTTTCTCGAGGGTTCGTATTTCACCGTGAACAAGGCGGGCAACCACCATGTGGAAGCTGTTGGAGCCCATGTCGATGGCGGCAAGCAGCTCGGGCGTGGTGGTGTCTGATTCGGCAGAGGGGGTGGCCGTCACGTGTGAAGATTTCCTCTTGGCGTTACCGGTGCCGGTACTATAAGCGAATTCCGGCGGGTCTGTCAGTAAAGGCTGCCAGCGGATTTGACCCTCCGTCAGTATAGCGGGAAACCGAGAGGTGGGCGGAACCGCTTCACAGACGGCGGACCAATCGCGTAAAGTATGCGCTACTGAGATGAGGATGAATGGCCGCCGGACACACCCAGGGCAGCCTTCAGCAACGTTCAACAGCACCGACGCTTCGGCATGGGCCGTAAGCTTTCCAAGGTGCCGGAATCGGGAAAAGGTAATGAGCGGAAATATCGTAAACGTAACCGACGCATCCTTCGAACAGGACGTACTGCAGTCTGACGTGCCTGTGTTGGTGGACTACTGGGCCGAGTGGTGTGGCCCGTGCAAGATGATCGCGCCGGTGCTGGAAGAAATCGCCGATGAATACGACGGCAAGCTGAAAATCTGCAAGCTCAACATCGACGAAAACGAGCAGACTCCGCCCAAGTTCAACATCCGCGGCATTCCCACCCTGATGCTGTTCAAGAATGGCAACGTGGACGCCACCAAAGTGGGCGCACTGTCCAAGTCCCAGCTCGCGGCCTTCCTCGACAGCAATCTCTGATTGCTGGCCGCAAGCCGGAAGCCGCCCCTGAGTCTGAGCTCACGGGCGGTTTTTTTTATGGCTTCAGCACACCGGGGTGCCGTGCCAGATCCGAGGCTTTCTGCTCGACCCAATGCTCCGATGATCCGGACAGCTCCTTTTTCCAGAACGGCGCGGATGTTTTCAGCGCATCCATGATGAACGCGCAGGCGGCGAAGGCATCCCCGCGATGGGCACTGCAGACGCCGACGAACACGATCTGATCGCACAGCGCCAGTTCGCCCACCCGGTGCACCACCCGCGCCTTGCGGACATCCCAGCGTCCGGCAGCTTCGGCAATCAGGCCCTCGATCACCTGCTCCGTCATCCCCGGGTAGTGCTCCAGGAACAAACCGTTGACCCCCTGCAAATCACCGCTGTCGCGGACCAGCCCGGTGAACGTCGCGATCGCGCCGGTGCCGGGGCCACTGTCACGCATTGCCTGATACTCGGCGGCGGTGTCGAAATCGTCCTGCTGGACGGAGATGGAATAGTTCATGTCAGCCTCCGGTTACCGGCGGAAAAAACGCCACCTCATCCCCGGGCCCGATCGGCGTGTCCGGTTTGGCCATGGTCTGGTTAACGGCGATCATCACCGGTTGAGCGCCGGTCAGCTGTGCCCACGCACCCCCTCGCCGAGCCAGTTCAGTCAGCAACTGGCCGGCGGTGGTATCGGGTTGTATCGGCAGTGTCAGGCTTTCGGTGTTCAGTTCTTCCCGCAGGCGGGCAAAGAAACGGACAGTCAGCGTGTGGTCTTCGCTCATGGTTACCCCAGCAGCTCTGCGAACGAATAATATGTGATCATATCACCGGGGCTGACCGTCGTGTGTTCCGGCACCACCGCCAGCCCGTCCGCCCAGCAGGCGGAGCTGAGCATGCCGGAACTCTGGTTCGGATAGGCCGCCACGGTCACCTGCTGGTCATTCCATTCCTTACGTGCACGGACAAACTCCCGTCGGGCAGACGTCGACGTCACCGCAAAACCGGCGGGCAGTTGCTCGCCCCGGACCCGGATATCAGCCACACCCTGGCGCTTGCGGAGGTAGGGCAGGCCAACCATTAGAAATGTCACCAGCACAGAGGCCGGGTTGCCGGGCAGGCCCAGAACGGGCGTGCCGTCCATCTCGCCAAAGGCCAGGGGCTTGCCCGGCTTGATGGCCAGCCGCCACAGGGACAGCTCACCGGATTCCTCCAGCACGGCCCGCACGTGATCTTCCTCACCTACCGAGACACCCCCACTGGTGATGATCAGATCGGCCTCTGCGGCCGCTCGCACCAGCGTCGCGCGGGTGGCCTCGCGGGTATCCCGCAGGGTTTCGCACAGCACCACGTCACAGCCGGCCTGGGCCAGCAAGCCCAGCAGGGTGAAGCGATTAGAGTTGTAGATCTGCCCGGGTTTCAGGGCGGTTCCCGGGTCCACCAGTTCGTCCCCGGTGTTCAGGATCGCTACTCTGAGGCGGCGCCACACCGGTACCTGCGACGCCCCGAGGGACGCCAGAACGCCCATTTCCTGGGGGCGGATGCGGCTTCCGCGTGCCAGCGCAACGTCACCCGCACGCAGATCCTGGCCGCGGCGCCGGATGTTCTGGCCCGCGTTCGCTTCGGTCTGGATGACGATACCTGCGTCGGTCACCTCGACGTGTTCCTGCATCACCACTGCGTCGGCACCGTCGGGGATTTCCGAACCGGTGAAGAGGCGAACGGCAGTTCCCGGTTCAATGGCTGAGGGTGCCTGGCCGGCGGCTATCCGTGCCGAGACCGCAAGGGCGTGGCCGGCCGTCAGGTCCCCGGCGCGAACGGCGTAGCCGTCTACCCCGCTGTTGTCCGCCGGCGGGACATCCGCCGGCACATGTTGATCCTCCGTCAGAATGCGTCCGAGGCTCTCGGCCAGGGGTACGATTTCCTGAGCGGTGACAGGCCTGGCCTGATCCAGCAGCAGCGCGACGGCCTCCTCCAGCGGGGTTAACAGTTGGCCGGTCATGATTACTTCTGCCCCCGGCCGCCAATTTTTTCGTGCACGCGGTTATGGGGGCTGGCGGGTTTGCCCAGCACCAGCGCCGAGAAGTTGCAGGGGGTGTGGCGGCTGTCCAGTTGAGAGCTCAGAATGCCGTTCCAGCCGGTGCGGCAGGCGCCGGTGGAACCGGGCAGGCAGAAAATCACGGTGTGGTTGGCCAGTCCTCCGAACGCCCGGGACTGAACGGTAGAGCTGCCAATCTCCGTCGCCGACAGCCGGCGGAATTCTTCGCCGAACCCTTCAATGGCCTTATCCAGCAGCGGCGCCACCGCCTCCGGTGTGCTGTCGCGCTCATGAAAGCCGGTGCCGCCGGTAATGATAACCGCGTGAACATCGGGATCGGCAATCCACAGTGACATCAGTGCGCGCACCAGGTACACGTCGTCGGGGAGAATGCGCCGGGCGATCAGTTGGTGACCGGCCTCAATAACGCTGTCTTCCAGGAACTGACCGGACGTGTCTTCGTCGACACCGCGAGTGTCAGATACGGTCAGGATGGCAATGTTCAGGGGCTTGAGCTTGCTGCTGCTCTCACTACTCATGGTGTCGCTCCGCAGATTGACTGGCTGTTTGTGGTTAGTATCCCCATAGCCCGGGAGGAATGGAAGGGGAGGACCATCCATGGCGGGGTGGCGGATGGTGGTTTATTTTTAGCCAGCATTACTTGACATTCACAGGTCAGGTGGCCGATTATCCTTGTTGCCCGACGAATGGTTGTTCTTCCCGTCTCTGGCTTCAGTACTTTTCCGGCTTTCTTCATTATACCGGTTGCTCCATCTGGCCAGCACCAAGATCAGCTAATACCCGATCAATCCGTTCAAGGGCATTCCTGTCATTCCAATATTCGCTTACTTCCATTCCTGACTATCTAACAACCTATGAACCTTACTGAACTCAAGCAGAACTCCATGCCCGAATTGCTCGACATCGCGCAAGAGATGGGCCTCGATAACCTGGCCCGTTCGCGCAAGCAGGATGTCATTTTTACGATCCTGAAGAAGCATGCCAAGGGCGGTGAAGACATCTACGGTGATGGCGTACTGGAAATTCTGCAGGACGGTTTCGGCTTCCTCCGTTCCGCCGATGCTTCCTACCTGGCTGGCCCCGACGATATCTACGTGTCCCCCAGCCAGATTCGTCGTTTCAACCTGCGGACCGGTGATACCGTCGCTGGCAAGATCCGCCCGCCGAAAGACGGCGAGCGCTATTTTGCCCTGCTGAAAGTTAACGAGATTAACTTCGACAAGCCGGACAATGCCCGTAACAAGATTCTGTTCGAAAACCTCACGCCGCTGTTCCCGGACGAGCGCCTGATGCTCGAAGCCGGTAATGGCAGCACCGAGGATCTTTCGTCACGGGTTCTGGATCTGGTAGCGCCCATCGGCAAGGGCCAGCGTGGCCTCATCGTCTCCCCGCCCAAGGCCGGTAAGACGTTGCTGATGCAGAGCATCGCCCAGTCCATCACCCGCAACAACCCGGAATGCCATGTCATGGTATTGCTCATCGACGAGCGTCCGGAAGAAGTGACCGAAATGCAGCGCACCGTGCGCGGTGAAGTCATCGCCTCCACCTTCGACGAGCCGCCGGCCCGTCACGTGCAGGTGGCGGAAATGGTGATCGAGAAGGCCAAGCGCCTGGTGGAGCACAAGAAAGACGTGGTCATCCTGCTGGACTCCATCACCCGTCTGGCGCGTGCCTACAACACCGTGATTCCGTCCTCCGGCAAGGTCCTGACCGGCGGTGTGGACGCCCACGCCCTTGAGAAGCCCAAGCGGTTCTTTGGTGCGGCCCGTAACGTGGAAGAGGGCGGCAGTCTGACCATCCTTGCCACTGCGCTGGTCAACACCGGTTCCAAGATGGACGAGGTGATCTACGAGGAGTTCAAAGGTACCGGCAATATGGAGATCCACCTGGATCGCAAGATTGCCGAGAAGCGTACCTATCCGGCCATCAACATTCGCAGCTCCGGCACCCGTCGCGAGGACCTGCTGATGTCCGAAGCGGATATCCAGCGCGTCTGGATCCTGCGCAAGCTGCTGCACTCCATGGACGACGACACCGCCGCCATCGAGTTCCTGCTGGACAAGCTGAAAGAAACCAAGACCAACGCCGAGTTCTTCGACTCCATGAAGCGTCGTTGATAGTCGGTCGAGGATGCCGGCCGGCTTGTGGCGCCGTCATCTGAAGCCCGCTGAATGAGGTGTGGGGCAGGGGTTCCAAAACAGTCAGGGAAACCAGTTTCCCGTTTTGGAACCCCTGCCCCACATCTCGTTCTACCCTCTGACAGCGGTCCGGAAAGGATCGACCTCCGTAGTATCTCGTGACACAAAACGGAGCACCTGATGAAGTACAACGACCTGAGAGACTTTATCGACCAGCTGGAAAAACTGGGCGAGTTAAAGCGTATTTCCGTCGAAGTGGATCCGCACCTGGAGATGACCGAGATCTGCGACCGCACGCTACGGGCCGGCGGCCCTGCGCTGTTGTTCGAGAACCCGAAAGGCTATGACATGCCGGTGCTGGCTAACCTGTTTGGCACGCCGAAGCGGGTGGCCATGGGCATGGGGCAGGACGACGTCACCGCGCTGCGGGATATCGGCAAGTTGTTGGCGTTTCTCAAGGAGCCGGACCCCCCCAAGGGTTTCCGCGATGCCATCGAGAAATTGCCGCTGTTTCGTCAGGTGATGCGCATGAGCCCCAAGGTGCTGCGCTCCGCACCCTGTCAGGATGTGGTGATCGAGAAGGATCAGGTCGACCTGTATCAGATTCCGGTGCAGCACTGCTGGCCCGGCGATGCCGGCCCGCTGGTGACCTGGCCGCTGGTGATTACCCGCGGTCCCCACAAGGAGCGGCAGAACCTGGGTATTTACCGGCAGCAGGTAATCGGCCGTAACAGACTGATCATGCGCTGGCTCAGCCATCGTGGCGGTGCACTGGATTTCCGGGAGTTCCAGAAAGCTAATCCGGGTCAGCCCTACCCGGTGGCGGTCGCGCTGGGAGCCGATCCGGCCACCATCCTTGGCGCGGTGACGCCGGTGCCCGATACCTTGTCCGAATACGCCTTTGCGGGCCTGTTGCGTGGTGGTCGCACCGAACTGGTGAAGTGCGGTCTCAGTGACCTGCAGGTGCCGGCCAGCGCGGAGATTGTGCTGGAGGGCTTCATTTATCCGGACGATATGGCGCCGGAAGGACCGTTCGGCGATCACACCGGGTACTACAACGAGGTGGACCAGTTTCCGGTGTTCACGGTGGAGCGGATGACCCACCGTAAGAACCCGATCTACCACAGCACCTACACCGGCCGCCCGCCGGATGAGCCTGCGATTCTTGGGGTGGCGCTGAACGAGGTGTTTATCCCGATCCTGCAGAAGCAGTTTCCGGAGATCGTGGATTTCTATCTGCCCCCGGAAGGTTGTTCCTACCGCCTTGCGGTGGTGACCATGAAGAAACAGTACCCGGGCCATGCCAAACGGGTGATGATGGGCGTATGGTCATTCTTGCGGCAGTTCATGTACACCAAGTTCGTGATCGTCACCGATGACGACGTCAACGCCCGGGACTGGCAGGACGTGATCTGGGCCATGACTACCCGCATGGATCCGGTCCGGGACACCACCATGGTGGAAAGTACGCCGATTGACTATCTGGATTTTGCCTCGCCGGTGTCCGGTTTGGGATCCAAAATGGGGATGGACGCGACCAACAAATGGCCGGGTGAAACCGATCGGGAGTGGGGCACGCCGATTACCATGACCGAGGACGTCAAGCAGCGGGTCGACGAGCTCTGGGACAGCCTGGGGATTGAAAAATCGCCGGCTCGCCCCGACTAACGAGGCATTCGGGTGCATCGGGTTGTCCTGACACCGTCCGGGCTGGCGTTCAGTGTTGCCCCGGATGAAGATCTTCTCGCGGCGGCCGCCCGGGCAGGCATTGCCGTACCGGCAGCCTGCCGCAACGGAGTCTGTGAAATCTGCGAAGCCCGCCTGCTGGCCGGGCGCGTACTGAACACCCGAAACCAACAAACGATGACGGTCAACGAGCGGCTGATGATGTGCCGAAGCCTCGCCCTCGACGACCTGACACTGGAGATTAACGCCGTTATGGCAGCAGGAACCAATCAGCCACGTACGTATCAGGCCAAGGTGGTGGACGTTCGTTCCATCAGCCACGACGTTTACCGGGTGGAGCTGCAACTGCCGCGCCGTCGTGAGCTGTCGTTCCATGCCGGCCAGTACCTGTCGGTCAATCTGCCGGACGCCGAGCCCTGCTACTTCTCCATCGCCAGTAGCCCGGCTGAGGCCAGCATCGAACTGCATATCCAGGCCTCGCCGGACTGGGTGTCGGCGCAGAAAGTGATCGAAGCTCTGATGTCGGGCAACGATGTCACGGTTGAGTTGCCCCATGGCAAAGCCTGCCTGGCTTCCGCACCGCAAAAGCCGCTATTGCTGGTGGCGGCAGGCACCGGCTTCGCCCAGATGAAGAGTCTGGTGGACTACCTGCGAACCACCGGTTACCAGCACCCCGTCAAACTCTTCTGGGGGGTGCGGCGCCATGAGGATATGTACCTGCGGTCGCTGGCGGAGGAGTGGCACAAGGACTGGTCGCCCTTGACGTTTCTGCCGGTGGTCGGCGATGACGAGGACAACGACTGGGCCGGTCACCACGACCAGCTGGTGCGGGCCGTGCTGGCGTCTGGCATGGACTGGAAGCACGTGGAAGTGCATGCCAGCGGGTCACCGACCATGGTGTATACGCTAATGGATGCCCTGATTGAAGCTGGCTTGCCAGAGGCGGCGTTTTTCTCCGATGTACTGGAATACGCGCCCAGGAGCTGATGCTCAGGCTTTCGGCATCGGCAGATCCGGCAGTTCGCTGTCACTCATCAGGCCCTGCATCAGCAGTTTCACGCTGGTGCCGCTTTCGCCCATGTGCGCGTTCAGCCGGCTCAGTTCAGCCAGTGTTTCACGACTGCGGCGCAGGCGCAGGCTGGTCTCGAAGTACTCCCTGGCCTTGCCCCAAAGCTCGTTTCTCAGGCTCAGCCGACCCAGTGCCAAGAGTAGCTCGGCGTTGTTGGGTCGGTCCTTCAGCCACTGTTCCGCCATCAATAGTTGCTCATCCGGTTTGTGGCCCTCAATGCGCCCATACAGGTTGATCAACTCATCACTCCAGTGATTACGCAGCACTTTGCGCAACAACGTTTCGGATTGGGCTTCGTCGCCCAGGGCCGCAAGCAGGCGGGCGTATTCGCGAATGGTGCGCTCATCCCGGCGTAACACGCCTGGCAGCTCATCCCACAGGCGCGTCAGCGGCTCAAGCGAAGCGGAACCGCTGCCGGTTTGCCGACGGCAATCCTCGGCGGCCCGTTGCAGCAGGTTCTGCCAAACGGTGCGCTCCAGATTCTCCAGTTCATCCGCGGTCAGCAGGTTGCGCTTGCGCATTTCCGGCAGCAGTTTCGACAGCTCACGCCAGTCTTCCAGCCGCAGGTAGGTGTTTTTCAGCAACTTCAGCACAAAAGGATGGTGTGGAGCCTGCTTGCGCAGGCGCACCAGCGTGGCCAGCGCCTGTTCCAGCCGGTTGCCGGCCAGTTGCAACTGGGCCTGGGTAATGCCGACTGCCATGTCGGAGCCCGGCGTGCTCTCGAAGGCCAGGCGCAACAGCCGGTCCACCGCGTCGTGATCACCCGACTCGAACGCCGCTTGTGCCGCCGCCAGGTAATTGATGAGCGGAGTGTCGGCATGGCTTGCCGATGAGGTCAGCAGCTTGCGTGCGCGGGGCCAGTTGCCCTCTGCCAGGGCAAGCAGACCCTGGGTGGTGCGGCGACGGGCACGGCGCTCGTTGCCGCGGCGAACCCAGGTGGTGACCAGGCCAGTGCCATGGCGCATGCGCCGCAGCAGGTTGACGCTCACCACTGACACCACCACCACGGCCAGCAGCAGGGCAAGGCCGACCCAGAAGTTGGTCTCAATCAGGTAATGGCCAAGGCTGATGCGAATGTAGCCAAGGTCGTACTCGAGGCCGAGTGACAGGCCGACACCGATCAGCAGGGCGACGAGAATGATCAGCAGCAGGCGGATCATGAATCAGTCTCCCCGCCGTTGGCTGCACTGTTGCCGGTGTCAGCGGGGTTGGCCGCCTCCTGACGACCTTCGAGGCGCGCCTTCAGCAATTCCAGTGAGCGACTGATGTCGGGCAGGTTCGGGTCAATGTTGCGGTCCTGAAGTTCATCCAGGGTCTGGGTCAGTGCTGCAACCTGGGGGTTGGTGTTGTCGTACCAGTCGTCGATGGCGTTGCCGGCTTTCGTCAGCGCACGCTGAAATAATTCCTGATGGGCGCGAAGTACCGCCATTTCCGCTTCCTCCAGCATCAGCTGCAGGTTGAGGCGGGCGTAAGCGCTCTGGTCCGGTGACAGCAGCGGTTTGACCGGTTCATCAAGCCGGCGCACCACAATAACGTTCGCCAACGTGCTCTTTACCTGTGACCAGCCCTGGCTCAGCACGCCGGGCTCCCCGTCGGCTTCGTCGCCGAGGGCCTCGTCGGCACGGGTAACGAATCCGGGCGCCCGCTCATGCACCAGGGCGTCGTCAGTCAGCCGGTTCACGCTGTCGATGGCGGCTTCGAGGGTCAGGTAGAGGCCGGTGCGGTCCACATCAGCGATGCCCTTCAGTGCCAGAATCTCTTTGGCCAGCTGCTGGCGTACCGGGAACACGCCAATGTCGTCCGATTCATTGAGTACGTCATCGCCGGCTTCCAGGGCCGCCAGGGCGCCGCGGATGTCTTTCTCGATCAACAGCCGCTGATTGGCCACTCGCAGCAGGTATTCCGCTTCAGCGAGAAGCCAGTCGGTGCGGCTGCGATTGCCGGCTTCCAGCAGTTGGCGGGCGTTGTGATCGATCTGGCGTTGCTGGGTGGCAATCAGTTCACGCTGGTCTGCCAGCTTATTCTCCAGTGCCCGGATGCGCTCGCTTTGCTCGTTGCCACTGTCGCCGTACAACCGGTCAAGCCGGGACACGTCGCCGCGGGTATCGCCGAGGGTCTGCTGCAGGGCTTGCTGATTGTTCCACTGTTGCCAGTTCCACAGCGCCAGTGCCATAACCAGGGCTATGGCAATCAGGCTGATGACCCACACTGGCCAGAGCTTCTGGCGACCAGGCTGGTCTTTGGCGATGGTGGCGGGCAGTTGCGTGTTTGATTCAGTCACGGGCATCCTTACTTGGTGGTGCCGGCGCTACCGGTCCGGCGGTCGAGCTCCCGGGCGACAGTCTGCACAATATCGGCGTCGGCAAGGCTCTCTGGAATACAGGTATGTGTCAGCCCTGCCTGATGGGCCTGTTCAGCAACCCGGTTGGCAGGGACCACAAGTAACGTTTTATCAGGATTATGGCCACTATTCTTACTCAGTGCGATGAAATTGTTCAATGTTTCCCCCGAGAGGGTGACGACGACCTCCGGCAGAAAGCATAGCAGAGCCTCGTCTATCACGGTTTTGTCGTGGCGGGGCTGGTGGCGCCGGTAAAGCGGCAGCAACGTGACATCGGCGCCCCGCTCCGTCAGCGTCTGGAGGATCAGTTCGCGGCCTTCCTCGCCGCGGACCAACAGCACTTTTTCATGGCGGAAGTGTTGCAGAGAGGGCATGGCCAGCAGGGCTTCGCTGGTCCAGCCACTGGTGGGTTTGCGAGGGCGCAGGCCATGGCGGGCAAGAGCGGCGGCGGTTCCGCTGCCGACGCCGTACCACTGAATGCCGCTGGGCCATTGCGGCCACCAGTTGTCTGCAAGGGCCAAAAACAGGGAGGCCGCGTAAGGGCTCACCGCGATGACGTGGGAATACAGATCGAGGTTCTGGATCAGCGTGCGGATTTCCGGAGTTTCCGGCAGAGGTTCCCGGGCGATCAACGGAAGCACCCGCACCTCGGCCCCGGCGTCACGAAAGCCGTTCGCCAGGCGCGAGGCCTCGGGTTCCGGCCGGCATATGAGAATGCGACGGCCGGCCAGGTTGCGGCAATCAGGTCGGGGTGTGGCCATAGATCTCTGCCAGCACCTTGTCGGCTCCCATGGCCAGCAGGTCTTCTGCCAACTCGCGGCCCAGACGTTCACCTTCCGCTCTTGGCGCCCGCCCCTCCACCCGGAAGATCTGGGTGCCATCCACCGCGCCCACAAGGCCTCTCAGCCAGACGGTGTTGCTGTCTTCCAGCAGCGCGTAGGCGGCAATCGGTACCTGGCAGCCGCCCTGCAGGCGGCGGTTGAGTGCGCGCTCGGCCTTGACCCGGTCGGAGGTGTCCGGGTGGTTCAGCGGCGCCAGCATGGCCTGCAGTTCACCGTCGTCGAGACGGCATTCAATACCCAGGGCACCCTGGCCAACGGCCGGCAGCGACAGCGAATCCGGCAGGCAGTAGCGGATGCGGTCGTGGAAGCCGAGGCGTTTCAGGCCGGAGCTGGCCAGCACGATGGCGTCGTAGTCGCCGGCGTCCAGCTTTGCCAGACGGGTGTTGACGTTGCCGCGCAGCACACGAATCTGCAGATCCGGGCGATAGGCCCGCAGCTGGGATTCGCGGCGCAGGCTGGCGGTGCCCACCACCGCGCCCTGGGGCAGGGCGTCAACCGTGTCGTGGTTGTTGCTGACAAACGCATCCGTCGGGTCTTCCCGTTCGCAGATGGCGACCAGCCCGAGACCTTCGGGGAATTCCATCGGCACGTCTTTCATGGAGTGCACCGCCAGATCCGCGCGCCCATCAATCATGGCTTCTTCCAGCTCTTTGACAAACAGGCCCTTGCCACCGATTTTGGCGAGGGGAACGTCGAGGATCTTATCGCCCTGGGTTTTGATTTTCACCAGTTCCACGATGACGTTGTCGTGAAGCCGTTCCAGCTCGGATTTGATGAATTCCGCCTGCCACAGTGCCAGGGCACTGCTGCGGGTTGCGATACGAAGGGTGCGTTTTGACATGGGGTGCCTTGCCAGTGAGAAAAAGTGTTCGCCAAGGTTACCTTGGCGAGGCGAAAAAGTCCCGTGAGCACCGTTGCAGGCTGTCCGCAAGGAGGCTGTGGTGATCAGCCCGGCTGGTGTTCCTGCAGCCATTGCTTGACGGCGCCGGTGTGGCGGCGGCTGACTGGCAGCTCGCCGCGGCCGTCGCGCAGTATGACGGCGCTATGACCGTTGGCGTCTCGGGACAGCGCCCGGATGAACGCCACCCCGACCAGGGTATGGCGATGGATGCGCAGCAGCGCCTCGGGGTGACTGCTCTCCAGTTCTTTTAGGGTGTAGTCCGACACGGTCTCACCACGGGTGTGGTGAATGGTGACGTACTTCTGGTCAGCTTCGCAGTAGAGGATTGCCCCGATGTCGATCAGCTCGGTGCCGCGGTGGGATTTGATCGCCAATTGCCCGCCGGCGTCGGCGCCGCGGCTGCTCAGTGCCTGTTGCTGCACCCGGTTGACCTGACCGGTGCGCTCGAGAGCCTCGGCCAGCGCCTCCCGGCGTACGGGCTTGAGCAGATACGCCGCCGCGCGAACCTCGAAGGCCTTGATGGCGTAGTGGTCGTAGGCGGTGCAGAAGATCACGGCGGGTGGATTGTCGAGCTCGCTGATCGCGGCGGCGACGTCCATGCCATCCATACCGGGCATGCGGATGTCCAGCAGAACGATGTCAGGGCCCAGCTCCGCCACCTGTCTCAGAGCGCTGCCGCCGTCCGCGGCCTCGCCACACACGCGGTAGCCGGGAATGTCGTCGATCAGCCGGCGGATGCGATCCCGCGCCAGGGGCTCGTCATCGGCAATCAGTACATTTTTTGGTGGCAGGTTTACGTGTGTCATGGGTGTCAGTCACTGGTGTTCGGGCGGTGCTCTGCACGCGGGGCCGCGTTCTGATCGGCGGTCCGGCGTGGCAGCCTGAGGGTAACAGTGTACACGTCGTTCTGGTGGCTGTGCTTCAGCACCGCCTGCTCGCCAAACAGCGCCAGCAGCCGCGACTGGATGTTGGCCAGCGCCATGCGGTTGCCGTCGTGATGGCTGTTGCCGGCGTCCGGGCGAGGGTTCTGCACCATCACGTACACAAACTGGCCACGGCGGGACGCGTCGAGTTTTACCGTGCCACCTTCGGGCCGGGGCTGGATGCCGTGATAGATGGCGTTCTCCAGCAAGGGTTGCAGGGTCAGTGGCGGAATTGCCTGCTTGTCGAGATCCGGCGCAATGTGCCACTCCAGAGTGAGCCGCTCGCCGAGACGCAGAGCTTCAATGTCCAGGTAGCGCCGGCACAGGTCCAGCTCGTCTTTCAGGGGAATCAGGCGGTCGCCGCTGCGCAGACTGGCGCGGAACAGCTCCGACAGATCCAGTACCGCATCCTCGGCCCGCTCGGGATTGACCGCGATCAGGCTGGCGATGGTGTTCATGCTGTTGAACAGGAAGTGGGGGTGGATGCGTGCCTGCAAGGCGGTCAGCCGCGCCTGCATTTCTGCCTCCCGCTGTTGTTGCCACTGGTGCTGGAGATAGAAATAGCGCAGCACCATCAGCGCAATCAGCAGCGCCAGCAACAGTTTCTTGGCAATGGCCTGCCAGTCGATCATCCCTGGCTGGGAGTGCAGCACATTGTCGGCAAACAGGCTGAAGGCCAGCACGTCGAGCAATACGATGGTGAGCATGGCGAGGGTGGCACGGCTAGTGGTCAGCCGCGCCAGCCGGCTGCGCAGCAGGCAGATCAGAGCGGCACTGGTGAGCACTGTCCACTGCACGAACAGCGACAGCAGGCCGAAATAGTTCCAGTCGATCCAGCCGCCTTCCGCCTGCACAATGGACAGCACCAGCACCATCAGTTCGCTGGTGATCAGCAGCAGAAATACCGAACGCACCCGGCACAGATCCGGAACGTAGAAATCGCTGGTTTTCGGTGCTGCTGCCATTACATCCTGATCCTGAACCGGGAGCACAACAGGACGCGCGGCAATGCTATAATCCCGCGATCATCCATTTACTCACTCCCGCAAAATAATGCCGGGCTGTCAGCAGGAAAGATAGACCATGACGGATCAGAAAAAGCCTGACCAGAGCACAACCCCTGAAAAACCCTCGGAGAAACCCTGGGGTGGTCGCTTCAGCGAGCCGACCGATGCCTTTGTGGAACGCTTCACCGCGTCCGTTGGTTTCGACCAGCGCCTTTACCACCATGACATCACCGGCTCCATCGCCCACGCCACCATGCTGGCGGAGGTGGGTGTACTGACGTCCGACGAGCGAGACAGCATCCTCGAAGGTCTGAAGGCGGTCAAGGCTGACATCGAAGCGGGTACCTTCGAATGGTCCGTCAGCCTGGAAGATGTGCACATGAACATCGAGGCGCGGCTGACCGACCGCATCGGCATTACTGGCAAGAAACTCCACACCGGCCGCAGCCGTAATGATCAGGTGGCCACCGATATCCGTCTCTACTTGCGGGACGAAATTGACGTCATTGCCGAAGAGCTCACACGGCTGCAAGCCGGCCTGCTGAATCTGGCCGAGCGCGAAGCCGACACCATCATGCCGGGCTTCACCCACCTGCAAACAGCGCAGCCGGTCACTTTTGGCCACCACTTGCTGGCCTGGTACGAGATGCTGGTGCGCGACGCCGAGCGCCTGCAGGATTGCCGCAAGCGGGTCAATGTGATGCCGCTGGGCGCCGCGGCACTGGCGGGCACCACCTACCCCATTGACCGCGCCATGACCGCCCGATTGCTGGGCTTTGACCGGCCCACCGAGAATTCGCTGGATTCGGTCAGTGACCGGGACTTTGCCATCGAATTCTGCAGCTTTGCTGCGCTGCTGATGACGCACCTGTCCCGCTTCAGCGAGGAGCTGGTGTTGTGGACATCGGCCCAGTTCGACTTTATCGATTTGCCGGACCGTTTCTGCACCGGCTCATCCATCATGCCCCAGAAGAAGAATCCGGATGTACCGGAACTGGTGCGCGGCAAGACCGGTCGGGTCAATGGCCACCTGATCTGCCTGTTGACCCTGATGAAGAGCCAGCCACTGGCCTACAACAAGGACAACCAGGAAGACAAGGAACCGTTGTTCGACACTGTGGACACCATCAAGGGCTGTCTCAAGGCCTACGCCGACATGATTCCGGCGATTCGCGCCAAGGCCGACAACATGCGGGTGGCGGCCAAGCGCGGCTTCTCCACAGCGACCGACCTGGCGGACTATCTGGTCAAGAAGGGTGTGGCCTTCCGCGACGCCCATGAGATTGTCGGCAAGGCCGTCGCATTCGGGGTGGCAGAGCACCGCGATCTGTCTGACATGACTCTGGAAGAGCTGTCGCGTTTCTCAGACGTCATTGGCGGGGATGTGTTCGACGTGCTGACCCTGGAAGGTTCCGTGCAGGCGCGGGATCATCTTGGCGGTACCGCACCGAATCAGGTCCGTGCCGCCGTGGCAAGGGCTCGCCAGCAGCTCTGATCCGGGGTTGCAAGGAATCGGCGGCCTAGCCGCCGATTCGCCCGGTGCTCAGATCCACCGCCGCCGGCTTCAGCTCGTTCAGCGGGCGCGGCCGGTACAGGCGGAATCCCTGTCCGTAGTGAATCCCCAAGGTGCGCACTTTGCGCAAGGTGTCGTCGCTTTCGATAAACGTGGCTACCGTGGTCTTGCCGGAGGCTTCGGCAATCTTGTGCAGCGCTTCCACCATTACCTGCTGCACCGGGTCGTCACGGAGATGCTGCATCATTTTCCGGTCCAGTTTGATGATGTCCACCGGCAGCTTCGCCGCGAGGCTGTAACTTTCCACGGACGCACCGGCGCCGTCCAGCGCGACCCGGCAGCCGATCCGGTGCAGGGCGTCGCACAGCACCGCGACGTCGTCCGGGTACTGGGTGGCGTGGGACTCCCGAATCTCCAGGCAGAAACATTCCGGAGCGAAGGGTGAATCGGCCAGCGCGGACTCCATGAAATCCGCGAAGGTGTCATCCAGCACGCTGGCCAGCGACAGGTTGAAACCACAGTATTTCAGCCGGGGCTCCAGCAGACGCTGGCTGTTCAGCCACTGCAGCGTCTGGCGGATGACCTGGCGATCCAGTAATTTGGCCAGATCAAAACGCTCGGCAACAGGTAGAAACTCGCCGGGCTGCAGGCAAGGCTGCTCCGGGGTCTCGCCGGGAATCCGTGACAGAATCTCGATGTGGTCGCCCCAGGTGACACTGGCGACCGGGCGCAGCGCCTGGTATTCCAGAATCAGCCGGTCGTTGTCCAGCGCATCACGGATCTGCTCGGCGAGTTTCCCGGCACCTCCGTCCCCGGCCCGGTGAGACAGGGCGTGCGCGGCGTGAATGCGGTTGCGCCCCGATGTCTTGGCGGTATGGCACAGGTCCGCGGCCTGCCCGAGCAGTTGCTCCGGATCGTCGGGAAGGTCATCGGTCAGCATCAGCAGGCCGCCGCTGGCGGTGGTTTGCAGCTGCTTGCCCTGCCAGTCAAAGACGAAACCGCTGATCAGCTCCAGGATGTTGTCGGCAATTTTGCGGGCCTTGACCTCGGGGCAGTTTTCGATGAGCAGCGCGAAGGTATCACCGGACAATCGTGCCAGGGCATCGCGCTGGCGCACGCGAACCCCGAGGTTGCTGGCCAGTTCGCGAAGGTAACGATCGCAGGGGCCACTGCCGGCGTGTTCGTTGATGCTGTTGAAATCATCCAGGTCGAGATACAGCAGGCTGTCGGTGCTGTCTTTACGACGGGCCTGCTCCATCAGCCGCCCGAGCCGGTGAATGAAGGCCTTGCGGTTCATCAGCCCGGTCACTGGATCATGGCGTATCCGATACTCGTTGTTGGCGGCGGTGTTGACCCGGGCACTGATGTCCCTGCCCACGTAGATTGCGCCGGTGACCTCCCCCTGAGGGTTGGTGAGGCGTTGATAGTGGAACTCGTACACCGGCAGCTCTCGGTTTTGCTGGGCCAGCGGCATTTCCACCACAAAGCTGTCGCGCTCGAACGCCCGGTTCCACAGCCGCTCGATCAGCCGGCGCTCGTTGGGGAAATCCTGCAGCATGTCGATCAGGTTGGCGGTGGCGCGGGGGAGCAGACCGAAGGTGTGGGTAAACTGGCGGGCAAAGGCCTGGTTAAAATGCAGCAGGTTGAGCTGTCGGTCCACCGCCACCACCAGATCGTTGGTGGCATTCGTGGTCGCACTGAGGAGCGTCCGCGCCTGCCGCTGGCCTTCTTCCCGCGTCATCTCGGCTGTGTGATCCACCAGAGTGCCGCCCAGTCTGCAGACACGGCCGTTTTCTTTCAGGGCGCGACCGTTGAGGCGGACCCGCCTCCGCTCCTGCTTCGCGGTCTGCAGGTCGAGCATGACCGAAAAGGGCTGGCCGGTGTGGATGCAACGGCGGAACAGTGCCCGTACCCGGTTCTGGCCGGTCTGACAGTAGAACAGCGCCTGTTCGGGTGTGATCTCCGTGCCCGCCCGCAGTTCCAGCAGGGCGTAGAGACCCTCGGTCCAGCTCAGCTGGTTGGTTCGGACGTCAAGTTCCCAGAGTCCGAAGCCGGCGGAGGATTCCGCCAGGCGGACCAACTGGTGGTCAATGGGGGAGTGGTCCCGCAGTGTAATGTAGGCATTGGCGGCCTGATCGGAATCCCGCATCGTCATGCGCAGGCTGAGACAGGCTGTGAAAAAGAAGCCTTCCTTATGTCGGAAGGTGATCATCACCGGTTCGCCGCTTTCGATGCGATGGCGATTGGCGGGCGCAAAGGGGTCGTCCTGGCGCGCGGCAATAATGCTGTGAACCGGCCGGCCTTCAAGCTCGCTGGCGTCAAAGCCCAGCACCGCATCGGCGTGGATGTCCGCGAAGGTGATGATGCCCTCGTCATTGATGCGGATCAGCGTGCGGCGATCCGCGGGTCCGGAAGTATCGGACCGATAGCGACGGATAAAGAATTCTTTCACGACGGGGAAGCCTCAGCCAGTGTCTCGCCGGGAGTGTAAAGCAGTCCCGCTTTTATTTTTTTGCCGGTTTTGCCACGATGCGTCCATCATACTGATAATACCATCGGAAAGAACCTCTCCCGCGGAGCTACCTTGACCAGTCACAGTCTGCCTATTGCCCTGGATTTCGACGAGGGTATTGATCGAAAGACGCTGCGCCGGTTGCGGGATCGATTTCTGATGGTCAACGAACAACGCTGGCAGCGAACCCATTCCGCCCTGACGTATCGGCAGCAGGTGGTTCTGGAGGTTCTGCCGCTGGTTTTCCATCTCAATCATCCCTCATTGCCGGGCTACCTTGATCGGGATTGTCCCTACGGCCTGACCCGCTACCAGCCGTCCGAGCCGACGCTGAACGCGGCCAAGCGGCTGGCTCGCACCTTTTCGGTCAAGGACGAGGGGCGTCGCCGGCCGGATATCGACGCTCTGTTTCTGATGGGCAGTCCGGGCACTCTGGGGCACTCCGTCGCCAGCGATCTGGACGTCTGGCTCTGTCACCGGGCGGACCTCTCCGGGCGGGGCGTGCGCTGCCTTGAGCGCAAAGCCGAACGGCTGGCAGCCTGGGCGGCCAGTCTTGGTGTCGAGTTGCATGTGTTCGTGTTTTCCGCCGCAGACTGGCGAGAGGGGCGGCAGCGGGCCGAGGTTACCGGGGAAAACTGCGGCAGCGCCCAGCACTATCTGCTGCTGGACGAGTTCTACCGCACCAGCATCCATCTCGGTGGCCGCGTGCCCCTGTGGTGGCTGATACCGGCCAGCAAGGAAGCGCAGTACGATGAATGTGCACGGCAGCTGATTGAATGCCGCTTCATCAAGGGGGATGAGTACATTGATTTTGGCGCGGTGCCGTCGATTCCCCAGGCAGAGTTTCTTGGCGCGGGTGTGTGGCAGCTTTACAAGGGCATCGATGCGCCCTGGAAATCGATTCTCAAGCTGCTGCTGATCGAGTGTTACGCCCGCGATACGGATCAGCCGCTGCTGTCCAGTGTCTTCAAGGCCTCAATCTATGGTGGCGAGACCCGCGCCGACCGGCTCGACCCCTACGTGCTGCTGTACGACCGCCTCGAGCGCTGGCTGCTGGCGCAGAATGCCCCGGAGCGGCTCGAGCTGGTGCGGCGCAGCCTGTATCTGAAGTCGGGGCTGCCGTTATCCCGGAAGGAATCGGTGGTCGGCAGCTGGCGGGCCGGGTTGCTTCAGCAGCTGGTGGTCTCCTGGGACTGGCAAGCGACGGAGTTGCGCAATCTGGACAACCGCCAGCAGTGGCGGGCGGAAGAAGTGATGACGCTGCGCCGCACCATCGTCGCAGAACTGACCCACAGCTACCGTTTGTTGTCGCGACTGGCGCGGGAACATGGCGGCGAGGCCGCCATCAGCGCCACCGACATGCATCTGCTGGGGCGCAAGCTTTACGCCGCCTTCCAGCGTAAGGCCGGCAAAATCGAACAGATCAACCCCGGACTGGCGCCGTCACTGGCGGAGGAGAACCTGGCGTTTCATCACCAGTCCGAACAGGGTGGTTCACCGGGCCAGAATGGCTGGCTGTTGTACCGCGACCTTGAGGATCCGTCGGATGCGTTCTGGCAGCCGGTGATCCGCCGCAGTGGCAACCTCAGTGAGTTGATGGTGTGGTGTTACTGCAACGGCTTGTTGAACCGCGCCACCCGTCTGAACGTTCGGGCCGGCACCAGCACGGCCTCGGTGTCTGAATTGCGTGAGATGCTGGATGCGCTGTGCCAGTTTGTGCCGTTTCCGGTCGCGCCGGCCAGTCGCGAGGCGTTGTCCCTTGGGGTGAAGCCCTTGCGCAACCTGCTGTTCGTCAATGTCGGTGTCGACCCTCAGGCGCACCTCACTGACCGCGGCCTGCACAAACTCAGCGCCCGCCACGATTCCCTGGGCTTCAGTGGTGGCCGTGACAACCTGGTATCGACCATTGATCAGGTCACCCTCAACAGCTGGCATGAGGTGAGCCTGCAACATTACGCCGCCGGGGATACCCTGATCCAGTGCCTCAAGAACATCCTGGCAGCGGTGGTAGCGGCGCCGGCCAGCCTGCCGGAAATTCTGGTTCACAGTCATAACAAGGGACACGGCACCGCGATCGCGCGGCGGGTGCAGGAGCTGTTTGTGGATGTCCTGCGGCACTACTTCGCCGGCGGCCTCGGCCCCCACCCTCTGCGTTACGTGATCGAAATGGACCGGCGTTATTTCGTGCTCCAGTTTCACGGCAACGAGCCCGGTTTCGTTGCGCTGGACAGCGCCGGAGCCCTGATGGAGCAACTGGCGCGTCCGCAGGAACAGTATGTTCCCGTGGTGTTCGATCGCGGCGCATTACTGGACAATCTGCTGCTGCGCACCGTCTGCCATGCCAGTGAGCCGGCCAACGTGCAGGTGTTCTATCGGGTGGCCGGGGAGGTTGCCACGGTGTGGGTGGTGGACGAACTCGGAGCGGTGGTCAGCTGGGAGCAGCCATTCACCAATCGTCGTTACCTGCTGGTGCCGTTGTTGCGTTTCCTTGACAATCTGGTGGAGCGGCGCCAGTTGCGACAGCTGCACAGCGTGGCCGGGATGGCCGGCATCCAGTGTTATGAGCTGGTGCGTCGTGATGGCGACTGGAAAGCCGAGCGTCGTTTTGATGAAGACACCAGCGTTACCCTGCCGGGGCTGGAAGTGCAGGCTGTTGGTGTGCAGGAGGGGGATAGCCACCTGCGCTTTGATATCTTCTGCGGTGATCAGGAGTTCACCGTGCAGGAATACGGCGATCAGCTGATCCCGGCGGTGGCGCACTATATCCGCTCCGCGCGTCAGCCCGGAGAACATTACCCGGTGTACCTGACCGACGTGCATCTGCCCCATGACCTGGATCCGCAGGTCTACCAGCAGGATATCCAGACCACACAGTACCTCTACTACCGCGCTGCCCTGGAAGAATCGCTCAATCGTCAGTTATTGGGGTGAGGTGTGCCCTCCCAGCCTCGCCCGCCGGCCGTCGAGTCAGGTATACTGCGGCCATATCAGAAACAGGGGCAGAGGCCATGCAGGCGTGGAAAACAGTAGGGGTCGGGCTGGTGCTGGCGGGCGTTCTGGCCGGCTGTGGGCAGAAAGGCCCGCTGTACCGGGAAGCGCCCGACAACATCGCCCGTGATGCTGTTCAGGAGAGTCGCAGCGACGACACCAACCGCGAACAGGACGCCGACGCGTCAACACGCTGAGCCATCGCCCGCTAACGGAATCAGGATTTTCATGGATCATTTCAATTATCGTAACGGCCAGCTGTACGCGGAAGACGTGCCGGTGGCTGACATTGCCGCGGAGTTCGGAACCCCCGCGTATGTCTATTCCCGTGCGACGCTGGAGCGTCATTACCGCGCCTATGATGAGGCGCTCAAAGATCATGCTCATCTGGTGTGCTACGCAGTCAAAGCGAACAGCAACCTGGCGGTGTTGAACGTGCTGGCCCGCCTGGGTGCCGGCTTCGATATCGTCTCTGCCGGCGAGCTGGAACGGGTTCTTCGAGCCGGCGGCGATCCGGCGAGGGTGGTGTTCTCCGGCGTTGGCAAGCAGCCCTGGGAAATGAAGCGCGCGCTGGAAGCAGGCGTCCGCTGTTTCAACGTGGAATCGGATACCGAGCTGGATCGTCTCAACGCGGTTGCCGGTGAGCTTGGCACCCGCGCACCGGTGTCGCTGCGGGTGAATCCGGACGTGGACGCCGGAACCCATCCCTATATCTCCACAGGCCTGAAAGAAAACAAGTTTGGCATCGATATCACCGAAGCGCCGGCTGTGTATGCGCGTGCGGCGGCCATGCCCAACCTGGAAGTGATCGGCGTGGATTGCCACATCGGTTCACAGCTGACCACCCTGGCACCGTTCCTCGATGCGCTGGACCGGGTGTTGGCTCTGATTGACGCGCTGGCAGCGCAGGGCATCAGCATTCGTCACCTCGATATGGGCGGCGGCCTGGGCGTCACTTATGATCATGAGCAGCCTCCTCAGCCCTCGGATTACGTTCAGGCCCTGGCCGAACGTCTGGGCGGCCGGAATCTGGAGCTGGTGCTTGAGCCCGGTCGGTCCATCGCCGCCAACGCCGGCATCCTGCTGACCCGGGTTGAGTTCCTCAAGTGCACCGAGCACCGTAATTTTGCCATCATTGATGCGGCCATGAATGACCTGATCCGGCCGGCACTGTACAGCGCCTGGCAGGCCATCATTCCGGTGCAGCCGCGCCAGGACGGTGAAGAAAAAGCCTGGGATCTGGTGGGACCGGTGTGTGAGACCGGTGACTTCCTCGGCAAGGATCGAAACCTGCGCCTGCAAGCGGGTGACCTGCTCGCGGTGCGCTCTGCCGGTGCCTACGGCTTTGTCATGAGTTCCAACTACAACAGCCGTAATCGCCCGCCGGAATTGATGGTCGACGGTGACCGGGTGCACGTGGTGCGCCGCCGCGAAACTCTGGACGACCAGCTCGGTCCAGAAAGCTGCTTGCCGGAATGAGTTCGGACATGGGCAGGAACGACGACACCAGGCCACAACGGCCGCAGGGCCCGGCCATGCGGTTTACCAAGATGCATGGCCTGGGCAACGATTTCATGGTGGTGGATGCCATCAGCCAGCCCTTCCGGCTGCGCCCTGACATGATCCGAGAGCTGGCGGACCGCAACTTTGGTATCGGTTTTGACCAGTTGCTGGTGGTGGAGCCACCGGGGTTGCCGGATGTGGATTTCCGCTATCGCATCTTCAATAGTGACGGCTCGGAAGTCGAGCAGTGTGGCAATGGTGCCCGCTGCTTTGCCCGTTTCGTGCGTGACCAGCGTCTGACCAACAAGCGCGTGATCCGCGTGCAAACCGCCAAAGGCGTGATTGAATTGCGGGTCGGCCGTGACGGCCTGGTGATGGTGAACATGGGGGTGCCCGAGCTCAACCCGCCGGCGATTCCGTTTGCGGCGGATCAGCGCAAGAACGTGTACACCGTTGAGGTAGATGGCCAGACCGTCGAGCTCAGCGCCGTGTCCATGGGCAATCCTCACGGTGTGCTGCTGGTCGACGATGTCGACAGCGCGCCGGTGGAAACGCTGGGCCCGAGTCTGGAAAACCATCCCCGCTTTCCCGCGCGGGCCAACATCGGCTTTCTGCAGGTGATCGACCGTGGCCATGCCCGCCTGCGGGTGTTCGAGCGTGGCTCCGGAGAAACTCTGGCCTGCGGCAGTGGCGCCTGTGCCGCGGTGGTGGCCGGACGCCTGCGGGGGCTGCTGGATGCGCGGGTGGAAATCGAACTGCGTGGTGGGCGGCTGATCATCGAATGGCAGGGTGAGGGTACCCCTGTTATGATGGAAGGGCCTGCGGCGACGGTGTTTGAAGGCCAGATTCGCTTGCCCGGAGACAACCCGGGGCGGCGTCGCAAAGGCAGCCGACCGCCAAAAACAAGGTCCTGAACAGCAGGAGAGCAACATGACAGAACAAACGGCCCAGCAGAAGGCCGGAGGGCTCACCCGGGAAGAGATTGCAGATTACCTGCGTAGCCACCCGGATTTTTTTGTGGATCAGGATGAACTCCTGCGCAGCCTGACCCTGCCGCATGACAGCGGTCGAGCCATTTCGCTGGTTGAGCGCCAGGTACATCTGTTCCGTGAGCAGCGCGACACACTGAGGCGTGAGCTGGTGGAACTGGTGTCCATTGCCCGCCATAACGACCGCCTGTTCGAGAAAAGCAAGCGCCTGCTGCTGCAGGTGATCGAGGCCCGCAACCTGAACGACATGGCCTCCGCCATCGATGACAGCATCCGCGGTGACTTTGGGCTCGATGCCGCCTCAGTCTTGTTGTTTACCGATGCCGATTTGCCGCAGACCTCCCAGGGTGCCCTGCACGTGGTGTCGCCGGAGCAGGCCGAGGAGCGCCTTGGCAACCTGCTGGATGGCGCCCGCGCTGTGTGCGGCCAGTTCCGTGAGTCCGAGCGCGCCTTCCTGTTTCCTGACCGGGAGGAGCCCATCGCGTCGGTCGCTCTGGTGCCTCTGCGCGGTGAGACCGGTTTGCTGGGAGTGTTTGCAGTGGGCAGCTGCGAGCCGGGGTATTTTGATCAGAGCATGGGCTCCCTGTTTCTCACCTACATCAGCGATACCCTCAGCCGTCTGTTGCCGCCGATGGTGCAACGCCATACCGGCACCGCGTCCGTGGCTGGTGTCATCGCCGAGTCCCGCTGAGCGTGGGGACGTCCGGAGACGCCGAGGAGCTGACAGACGCCCTGTCGGCTCCGCTCTCTGCTTTCCTGGTTCACCTCGCCTCTGAAAAACGCCATTCGCCTCGTACCTGTGACAGCTACCAGCGCGATCTGCAGCGTTTTGGTGACTGGTTACAGGGCGGTCAGGCGTCTGCCTGGCACGACGTCAGCGGCCACGATGTCCGTCGCTACGTCGCTTCGCTCAGCCGCGAGGGTCTGGGTGGCCGCAGTATTGCCCGGCACCTGTCCGCCATTCGCCGCTTCTATCAATATCTGCTGCGAGAAAAGCAGGTGCGGGACAATCCGGCGCTGGATATTCGTGCCCCGAAGTCAGGGCGGCGCCTGCCCAGGGTGGCAGATGTGGACCAGCTCAACCACCTGCTGGATGCCCGCCCCGATGACCCGCTGGAAGTACGCGACCTGTGCATGTTCGAACTGATGTATTCCTGCGGGCTGCGTCTGTCCGAGTTGTCTGGGCTGGATCTGGATGCGGTGGATGCCCGCGGCGGTGAAGTCCGTGTTCTGGGTAAAGGCAGTAAGGAGCGCGTGTTGCCGGTTGGTCGCAAGGCCCTGCAGGCTCTGTCTGCCTGGCTGGCGGTGCGCCCGGGGCTGGCCACCGAATCCGAGCGGGCCCTGTTTGTCAGCCAGCGCGGCGGGCGACTCAGCAACCGCAGCATTCAGGCCCGGTTGGGCCGCTGGGGCGTTGCGAAAGGCGCTGAACAGCGACTCCATCCACACATGCTTCGCCATTCCTTCGCCAGCCATCTGCTGGAATCCAGCGGCGACCTCCGTGCCGTTCAGGAGTTGCTGGGCCATGCGGACATCGCCACCACCCAGGTCTATACTCATCTTGATTTCCAGCATCTGGCCCGCGTGTATGACCAGAGCCATCCACGCGCGCGCCGTCGGGGTGGATCGGATGACAGGCAACAAACACATGAAACACAAGAAACACCCTGAACGACCTGTTCGTTCACCGCCGGGAGAGCCCAATGACATCGGATCAGTCCTGGAAGGAAAAGTACCTTCAGGAACTTGAGTCAGCAGAACAACGGCAAAAACAATGGGAAGCCGAGAAGACCTCTCTCCAGCGCATGCTGGTGCGTACCTGTCTGGCCTCAGAGGGTCAGGCGGCGGAACTTGACCTTCTTCTGAACGAACTGCGCAAGGATTTGCGCAAGGACTCGCTGGATCTGGTCAAATGGCGGACACTCCAGGATCAGATTGACCGCCAGATTGCCCTGCTGGATGAACCCGCAGTGGCCTCCTTGGCTGCGCTCTCCACGCCAGTCTCCACGCCAGTCTCCAGTCCAATCTCCGCTGCCCCGCCGCAACCTGCCGCCGCCGCAGGCGATGACAACGATCTGGGCAACAACCAGCAGCGACTGCGCATTGCCCGGCGTGTTGGTCAGTTGCTCGGTCAGTTGCTGCAACAAGTGACGCTGGAACCCGGCGCGGACGCCGAAGCGCGGCAATTGCAGCAATCGTTGCTGAAGAGTGAGGACTGGGAAGAGCTGCGGGAAGGGTTGAATCGTGTGGCAGAGCTGGTCATCGCCGCGGTGACCCGGGGCCAGCGCGATTTCGAGGCGTTTCTCAAGCGTCTGGATGAACGTCTGCAATCCCTGCGTCAGCATTTTCAGGATCAGTCATCTGCGCAGGCGGGCCGGCTGGATGCCTCCGTCGAGCTTGACCGGGAAATCCAGCAGGAGCTGGCGCAGATCGGTCATCAGGTTCAGTCCAGCCACGAACTCGCCGGGCTGAAACAGTCGGTGACCCGGCATCTGCAGTCCATTGGCGGCGCGGTGCGGCGGTTCCGTGAGCAGGAGTCGGAACGGGAGAAGAACCTGTCGCACCAGCTCGAAGCCATGCAGGAAAAGCTGGCGGCGGTCGAGGCCAATTCCGAGAAGATGCAGGAACGTATCCGCGAGGAGCGGGCTCGCGCCCTGATTGATCTGCTGACTCAACTGCCCAACCGGGAGGCCTGGCAGGAGCGGCTGGCCTTCGAGTACAACCGATGGCAGCGTTACCGCCACCCGTTGACCATCGCGGTGCTGGATATTGATCTGTTCAAGCGGGTGAACGATTCTTACGGTCACATAGCCGGTGACCGTGTGTTGCAGTTGGTTGCCCGGGAGTTGCGGGACCGTCTGCGCAATACCGACTTTATTGCCCGCTTCGGCGGTGAGGAGTTCGTGCTGTTGCTACCGGAGACGCCTTGCGCCGCCGCAGAGGGCGTACTGAACGAGATGCGAGGACACATTGCTCAGTTGCCGTTCCACTTCCGGGGAGAGCCGGTTACCGTCACGTTCTCGGCGGGGGTAGCCGAATTCGGTGATGGCGACACGGAAGAGGCGGTATTTGATCGCGCAGACCGCGCGCTTTATGCGGCCAAGGATGGTGGCCGGAATCAGGTCCGGCTGGCCTCGGCCAGGGGCTGACTCAGTGCCGCATCCGCGCATCCAGTTCGTCAATGATTTCGGCCCAGTCCGAGTCGTCTTCCAGTCCCTCTTCAAGAAACTGTGCCTGACTTTCCGACCAGAAGGGCGCGTCCTGAAGCGCAATTTCGGTGGGGAGTGGTGAATGCCGGGTGATGAATTCTTCAATGGCGGCGTCGTCCGATGCCATGCCGAGTTGCTCGAAGAGGGTGGTGAATGTGTGTTTGCTGGTGTCCATGGCCGTCACCTCCATACGCTGTGCAGTGCTTGAATGAAATCGGGGACAATGGCAGGCATTGTCTCCTGAACTTTAGCGGAACCGTTGAGGATATCCAGTGAAGGCTGTGTTACGGGGGTTGTTGACGTTGCTGTGCTGCCAGTTCGCCGGGCCGTTGCTGGCTGACCCGCCGCAACTCTCGCCGGCACCGGTGCTGGGCGTCGAAGACCTGGTCTGGGTGGCAGAGCAGGAGGGTTTCCGGGTGGGTGTAGCCGGTGGCCAGATCCCGCTGATGTTCGATACCGGGAACGGTGTGTTGGCGGGTATCTACATCGATTATCTGGCGCGGCTTTCGGACAAACTGGGTGTCGCCATTACGCCCGTGGCGGGCGGTCATGGCGAGATTGACCGGCAACTGGCCCGCGGCGAGCTGGATGCCCGCGTCGTCGCCCGCAGCGCGCAGCAACGGGATCCCGCAGGCCGTGACACCGTGGAGGCGCTGATGAGCCTGACCTACGGTGTGTTTGTCAGTGCCGGCGATGCCGGTATCCGCAAGTTGTCCGACCTTGAAGGCAGCCGCGTTGCACTGATTGCCGAGGATGCCAACCAGTACACGCTGCTGGACCCGGTGGAGAACTTTACGCCGGTGCCGGTTGCCAGCATCAGCGAAGCGGTGAGTATGGTGCTGTCCGGTCAGGCCGACGGCTTTGTCGGGCCGCTGCCGGTGGTTTCCGATTACCTGCAGTCGGCGATGATCAATGGCATCGGCCTGGCATTGCTGCTGGATCAGCAGCCCGTGGATGTGATGCTGGAGGTCGATGCCGATAACGAACGCCTGAAGCGGGTGCTGGATCAGGCGGTCAATGCCATCAGCCACAACGAACACCGGACCATCCGCCAGTCCTGGTTGCAGACGGATATGCCAGAGGTAAGGGACGACGGCATCAATCTGTCCGCGAAAGAGCAGAACTGGCTCAAGAGCCATCCGGATCTCAAGGTGGCATTCCGTGCAGACTGGCCGCCTTTTGAATTCATTCAGGACGGCCGTCCGGCAGGGCTGGTGCCGGACCTGGTGACGCGCCTTGAAACCCAGCTCAATGTGCGATTCCAGCGCGAACAGATTCCCGACATTCTGGCCGCCGAGGAGCGTCTGCAGGCCGGGGAGATCGACATACTGCCTGCGTTCAGCAAGACGCCGCGCCGCAGTGAGGATTTTCTGTTCACCCGGGCCTACCTGACCGTACCTATAGCGCTGGTAATCCGTGACGACGGCCGCTTTATCGGCGATTTGCGAGAGCTGCGCTCGGAGCGCGTGGGGGTGGTAAACCGCCACGCGGCCCACGATTACCTGCTGATCAGCCACCCGGATCTGGACCTTTACCCTATGGTTTCGGTCGAGGATGGTCTGCTGGCCCTGTCCAATGGCGACCTGGATGTCATGGTGACCCACATCCCCGCGGTCAGTTACACCGTCGCCCGCCTTGGGCTGTCGAATCTGCGCATCACCAGCATTACCCCGTACCAGTACGAGCTGAGCCTGGCGGTGCGCAGGGACCGGCCGGAACTGCAGCGCATACTCAACAAGGCCCTGGGCAGCATCGATGCGGCGGAATCGGAGTCCATCTACAACCGCTGGATTCACCTGGATATCGAGCAGGAGACCGACTACACCGTGGTGCGCCGGGTGGTGGGTATTGCCCTGGTGGTGGTGCTGATCTTCCTGTACTGGAACCGCAAGCTGTCGCGGGAAGTGGATGAGCGTATACGCTCGGAAAATGCGCTGCGCCGCAGCGAGGACGAGCTCCGTGCGGCCAAGCTGGAAGCCGAACGGCTGGCCCGGGAAGCGGAAGCCGCCAGCCTCGCGAAAAGCGAATTCCTGGCCAATATGTCCCATGAAATTCGCACCCCGATGAATGCGGTCATCGGGTACAGCGACCTGCTGAGCGACAGCGTGAAGGATCCGCAGCAACGTAATTATCTGGATGCGATCCGGGCCGGCAGCCGCAGCCTGCTGATGCTGATCAACGACATTCTTGACCTTTCCCGCATCGAGGCCGGCAAGATGCGGCTGGACTACACCGCAGTATCCTTGCGTCGGTTGCTGGGGGATGTGCGACATATCTTTGACCTGCGCGCTCGCGAGCAGGGCATCACCCTGGAGGTCAGTGTGGACTCGAAAATGCCCGCCTCGATGATGCTGGACGAAACCCGTCTTCGTCAGGTGCTGTTCAATCTGGTGGGCAATGCCATCAAGTTCACCCACGAGGGTGGTGTAACGGTGCGGGCCACCGCGACGCCGGTGAAGAACGGCAAGTCAGGAGCCTCTGCCACCGACGACAGTCGCAAGCTTTACCAGCTGGCGGTGACCGTCCGTGACACCGGCATCGGTATTCAGCCGGATCAGCTGGAGCGGATCTTCGATGCCTTCGAGCAGCAGGAGGGGCAAAGCAGCCGTCGCTATGGCGGCACCGGGCTGGGATTGGCCATCAGCCGCAAGCTGGCCCGTATGATGGGCGGTGAGCTGGTGGTTGAGAGCCAGCCGCAGCAGGGCTCCACCTTTACGGTGACGTTACCGAGGGTAGACGCCACCGGGGAGCAGGCCGAGGACGACGGCGCCCCGGAAGAGGCAGAACGCCTGCTGGCCCAGACCCTCAGCATGCAGGAGCGTGGCTGGCTGCAGGACCAGCTGGCGCGGGATTTCGGTGACGAGTGGCAAACCGTGCGGGAAAGCGGGGATCCGGAGCAAATGCGGGATTTTGCCGGTCGTGTTGTGGCATGGGGGCAGCGATTCCGATCGCAATCGGTCACCGGCTACGGGGAGAAACTGTTGGCTGACGTGGAGGCGTTCAACCTCGACGCAGTAAACAGTGCACTGGAGGCCTTCCCCCGTTTGTTGGGTCGGGAACAGTAACCGCTGGAGACATCAGAGGCAGTCGAACTGGGAGCGGCGGTCGAACGCCACAGAGATCATGTCGTAACCGGAATCCGAGAGAGTGCGAATCAGGTCCCGATCCTTCAGCAGGGCCATACACACCTTGTGGACGCTGGCCTGCAGTTGATCCTCCGCCGGCTCGGAATGGAGCCGGAAATCCACAATCAGGTACTTGCGGTCGACCAGGGCCGACGTTGGGATATCTTCCCGTTCGACACTCTCAAAGCCGATGTAGGTGGCCTGCTCGCTGTTGAATACATTGCTCATCAGCACGTCCAGGTTTTCCGCAAGCGCCGGCCGGGCCGCGAAAACCGACACGAGAGCGACAGCGAAGACAAAGGACGGTTTGCGCATGGGGGCCACTCCCTGGTGTCTGCCCGGTGTTATCCAACATAATGTAACTGAACGTTACAAAGATTATTGCAGAGTCTGAAGAAGTTTGCGCCGGATGTAATGATGATTTTTCAATTGTTTTCAGTTTGTATGAAAAATGCGCAACGCGCCGCACGTTTCCCCGGCTGTGATGGATCAACTATCATGGTGGTATATCGATTCAGTGAGAGGCAGTGACATGTTTCAGCTTGTGTTCAAGGGAGAATGCGCGCCCGGGGCTGACCCCGCCGCCGCCCGGGCCAGCGCACGAACGTTGTTCAAGGCCAGCGTCGAGCAGATCGAGCGCATGTTTAGTGGCCAGCCGGTGGTCATCCGGAACAGGCTGGAAGAAGATCAGGCCCTGAAGTACCGTGCGGTGCTGGCAAAGCATGGCATGCGGGCCTATGTACAGCCGATGCCCGGTTCGTCGCCCTCGGGGCCGGAGGCCGCTGAAAGGAAACCTGCGCCGCAGACTCCGGCCCGGCCATCCCCGCCACCCGGGTCACCCGCACAAAGCACTGCTGCTTCCAGCGCAGACGCGCCTGCCGTCGAGCCCGGAGACCGGTTGCCGGTGGCTGGCGACAAGGTGGACACCATACTGGCGGGATCCGGGCTGTCGCTTGATCCGGTCGGGGTCACCCTCGCGGAACACCACGATGTGGAAGCCCCCATGTTTCAGCATCTCGACGACTGGACGCTGGCGCCTGCGGGCACGGATCTGGGCGTCGAGCGTGATCTTCCGCCGCCCATGGTGCCGGACGTATCTCACCTGTCACTGGCCGACGAGGAACCCCGCGGCAACCAGTGAACTGACCTCAGGAACTTCCCCTTGTTCAGGATTGTAGTTTGGCTGCTGGCCGCTTTTTGCCCGGCGCTCACACTTCCCGTTGTCGCGGCAACCGCTGCTGACCGGCCTTACGAAGATCGCCCAACCGTGGGCCTTGTGCTCAGTGGCGGTGGCGCCAAGGGCATGGCCCATGTCGGTGTGCTGCGGGTGCTGGAGGAGATGCGCATTCCGGTCGATCTGGTGGTCGGCACCAGCGCCGGCTCCGCGGTCGGTGCGCTATACGCCAGCGGCATGCCGGTGGAAGAGATCGAGCAGCGGTTCATTGATCTGGACTGGGTGTCCAGCTTTCAGGACGACCCCGGTCGTGCCTATAAGCCGGTGCGACGCAAACAGGAGGACTGGCGTTTCCCCGTGGTGCCCGGCATTGGCGTGCGCTGGGACGGGCTTCACCTGGGTGGCGGCATCATTGCCGGTCAGAACCTCGGTTTTATCCTCAATGAGCTCACCCGTAACGCCGCACTGGTGGAAGATTTCGACGAGCTGGCGATCCCATTCCGCGCGGTTGCCACCGATCTGGAAACCGGCGAACAGGTGGTGCTGGGCAATGGCAACCTGTCCGAGGCCATTCGCGCCAGCATGAGCATTCCCGGGGTTTATGCGCCGGTGAAGCGTGAGGGCCGCTTGCTGGTTGACGGTGGTGTTGCCAACAACCTGCCCGTGACCGTGGCACGCGACATGGGCGCCGACATTGTCATCGCGGTGGACATCACCGATCCGTTGCTGAAAGCCGAAGACCTGCAGGAGGCCTTCTCGGTGGTGGGTCAGCTCACCACCATGATGACGCGAATGAACACCGAGTATCAGCTCGACCGGCTTGAGGACGGCGATGTGTTGATTCGCCCCGACCTGGAGGGCCGTTCTTCCGCTGATTTCTACGATGCACCCATCCTGTTCGAGTTGGGGGCCACGTCGACCCGCAATCATGCCCGCGAACTACGCCACCTCAGCGTCGACAAACCGCGCTGGGAGCAGTTTCGCGCCCGCATCAACGACAGCGCCTATTCACCCGGTGAGATTGTCCGCGTCCAGGTGGAGCAGGATTCAAAGCTCGCCGGGGAATTCCTGCGCTCGCGCATCCGGCAACAGACCGGCGAGGCACTCGACGTGGAGGTGCTGGAGGAGGACCTCAAGCGGATCTACGGACTGGGCTATTACGAAACCGTATCCTATTCCCTGTCTCCATCGGCGGGGGGCACGGTGTTGACAGTTCAGGTCCAGGAAAAATCCTGGGGGCCGGGGTATCTGGCGTTCGGGTTGAATTACGAAGACAACTTCGACAGTGAAACCCGCTTCAATGTGGGCGCTGCCCTGCGGGTCACGGAACTCAACGCGCTCGGTGGCGAATGGCAGACCGGCCTGCAACTGGGCACCGAGCCTTACGTGCGCACTGAGTGGTTTCAGCCGCTGGATTTCGGCTACCAGCGATTCCTGACGACCGGAGTGGAATACACCCGGGATACCTTCAGCGTGTTCGATGGCGAGGGTGAACGCGTTGCCGAGGTCGACGTGACGTTCCGCCAACTGGATCTGGCTCTGGGTATGGAACTGGGTGGCAACGGCGACGTGCGACTGGGCTATTACCGAGGCTATGCCACTGTGGATGAGCAGGTGGGTGACGCCGAGGCACCGTCCGGTTCGATTCATCAGGGCGGACTGAGCCTGCAGCTGGTTCACGACTCGCTGGACGACATCTTTCACCCCCAGTCCGGTGGCTTCGCCGGCATTCGCGGCCGGATGGAGCGCGAAAGACTGGGTTCGGACCGCTATTTCGACTCGGTGACTGGCATGGGGCTGGGCACCGGGAGCTGGCAGGGCTTTACCCTGACCGGTCTGGCGTACGCCCACGCCGTCACCCGCGGTGAACCGGGCATCGAAAATACGGTCAGACTGGGCGGTTTCCGTCGGTTGTCGGCTTATGCGCCGGGTGAGATTACCGGGGAGAATGCGGCCATGGTGTCAGTGTTTGCCAGCCAGGAATTTGGTGGCCCATTCGTGCCCTGGTTTGCCGGCGCAGGTATCGAGACCGGCAACGCCTGGGAATCGTTCGACGATGCCAGCTGGAACAACACGGTCAGGTCCTACAGCGTATTCGCTGGCGTGGACACCTTTCTGGGGCCGGTGCAGCTGGCCACCGCCTACAACAACGAAGATAACTGGACGGCGTACCTGAACATCGGGTTTTCCTTCACCCAGCTGTTTTACTGAGCGCCGGCCAGAGTGCTGTGGCTCAGGCGCCGCGCCGGGCCTTGGTGTCCGCCAGGGCATCCAGTACCTGACGGCACTGCTGTTGGGCAAAGCGCTCAAGAATCCGGGCAAGGCGCTCTTCGTCCCGGTCCTTGATGGCCTTGATCGATTCTTCCATATGCGCCAGATTGTCTTCCAGCACCCGGTTGCCGCCGCTCTGAAACGCCACGAACGCGCAGCGTCTGGCGGAGGGCCAGAGATTCTCAATGGCCGAGACGATAAAGTAGTTGTCGGCGTAGGCGAGCGACGCCTGGGTGTATTCGATGCCGAGCTCCAGAAAGCCAGTCAGGTCATTGCGGCGATAGCAGTCTTTCATGCGCTCGTAGAGTGATTCCAGTTTTGCCATGTCCTCCGGTTGCCACTGGCAGGCCAGTTTGCGGCCGGTGTGGGTCAGGTACAGCTCCAGAATCTCGTACAGGCTGCGCACGAAATACTCGTCCAGCAGGGTCACAAAGGCGCCTTTGCGGGGCACATTGCGAACCAGATGACGCTTTTCCAGCAACAGCAGACCCTCGCGGATCGACCCGTGACTGACGTCCATCTGCTTGGCCATGGCGCTCTCGTAAATCCGTTCGCCGGATCTCAGCTGACCGAAAGCTATGAGGTTTTCGATGTGGCGGGCGACCTGTTCGGTCAGTGTTTCTCGGGGCTTGAATGTGGTCATGATCCTGCTTCGTTACTGCGTGCCGGGCTCGGAATAATCTGCATACTCTCACATTCTCGCGGTCGGGAAAACGCCCGCCCTGGGGGTCAGAGCAGCGGTGCCAGTAACCGCACCGCCCGGCAGCCGAGGCGGAAGGCGATCGACCGGTCCTGGTAATCCCGCTCGGTCATCAGCCGGGTATTGGCCAGGTCTTCCTCGAGCATGGTGGCCACATCGGCCACAAACGCCTCGGAGGTATTGATCGCGGTGATCTCGAAATTCAGCCGCATGGAGCGGTTGTCCATATTGGCCGTACCCACGGCGGCGTAGCGATTGTCCACCAGAATGACTTTCTGGTGCATGAAGCCGGGCTGGTAACGGTAGATGCCGACGCCGGCCTGACAGGCCTGCACCAGATACGAATAGGCCGCGATCTTGATCAGCCAGTTGTCGGACTTTTCCGGAATGATAATGCGCACATCCACCCCGCGCAGTGCGGCCAGCTGCAGTGCATTCATGATCTGGAAGTCCGGCACGAAATACGGCGACGCGATCCAGATCCGCTCGCGGGCGTTGTTAATGCAGTTAAGGAAGAACAGCGCGCAGGTCTCATAGGTATCGGCGGGACCGGTGGGCAGGATCAGCACTTCCTGGTCGCCATCAGGCGTTATGTCAGGTTCCCAGCTCAGCTCCGGGAATTCGCTGCTGGCCCAGTTCCAATCTTCCAGCCACGCCAGCTGCAGTCCGGTCACCGCCGGCCCGCTGATCTGGCAATGAGTGTCGCGCCACGGCTCCTGGTCCATGGCAGTGCCGAGGTATTCGTCCCCCAGATTGATGCCGCCGACAAAGCCGGTGTGGCCGTCGCAGACCAGCAGTTTACGGTGATTGCGGAAGTTGATCTGGAAGCGTCGGCGGCGGATGTTGCCATCCCCGAACGACGCCACCCGCGCGCCGGCGTCGGCGAGTTCCGTGAGGTACTTGCGGGGCAGCCCGACGCTGCCGATGTCGTCATACAGAAACCAGACTTCAACGCCCTCCGCGAGCTTGCGCTTGAGGATCGATTTGATGCGCTGTCCCACCTTGTCGGAGCGCACGATGTAGAACTCCAGCAGGATATAGCGCCGGGCGTCTTCCATGGCTTCGAACACCGCGTCGAAGGTGGCTTCGCCGTCGCGCAGCAGGGCGCATCGGTTGTTGCTGGTAAACGGCTGCCGGCCAAGCTTGCACAGCACCTGCAATTCGTCGCTGAAGTGCTCATGGCCGGGGAGGGAAATGGAGGTGGTCTGCTTTTCGAAGCGGTTAAGCAGGTTGGTCAGGGCGGCATCTCCCATCCGTCGTGCGCGGACATAGCCACCAAAACGGTTGCGCCCGAACAGCAGGAACATCGGTACCGCCAGATAGGGCACGGCGACCAGTCCGATGATCCAGGCCAGGGCACCCTGAGCGGTCCGGTAAGACAGCAGAATGCGAACAATACAGGCAAAGGCGGATGCGTACAGAAGGCCAAGGGCCATGGCGATGAACGTGATTTCCGGCATTGTCAGTCCCGGATCGGGCCGGCTTCACCGGCGAGGTGGTGGGCACGGTACTGGGCCGGCGCCCGTCCGGTCCAGCGTTTGAAGGCACGGCTGAAGGCGCTGAGCTCGGAGAACCCCAGCAAGAACGCGATTTCACCCAGGGCGTAATGATCGGCGGCCACATAGCGCAGCGCTTTGTCCTTGCGCACCTGCTCCACCAGTTCATGGAAGCTGACGCCCTCCTTTTTGAGGCGACGGTACAGGGTTTGCCGGCTCATATGGCACTGGCGCGCCAGAGTGTCCGCGTCAATGCGGTCGGTGGCCATCTGCCGCGAGATCAGCCGGCGGATCTTGCGCCCGAAAGTGCGCCGGGTCTGCAGCCGTGCCAGTACGCCGTTGACCTGCTTCAACACGGCGGAATACACATAGGGATTGCGATGGGGGATGGCGTGGCTCAGGTGGCGACTGCTGAACGCCAGTCGTGTGGTGGCGTGGTTGAACGTCACCGGACCACCGAGCAGGGTGGCGTATTCCCCGGCGTACGAAGTTTCGGGGTGGGCGATTTCGGCCCACTGGGCTGTAATCGCCGGGTGGATGAAATGCCGGGTGCGACTGAGAGCAGCGGCGAGCGTGCGGTCCATATCCTGGCGGCAATAGTGGCCCGGATGGTCCGGTTGCCAGGCCAGTACGGCCAGATCACCGGTCTGCTCGAAGCTCAGGGTGACCGACTCGTTGATCAGCCGGTGCAGCCGCACATACTGGATCACGGCCTCGCCAAGGGTGTCGCAGTTGAAGAACACGTGCCCGACCAGCCCCATCCGTTCCGGATCCACAACCTGCCCAGCGTGCAGGCCAACGGCGGGGTCACCGGTGACCTGTTCGGCGTATTCCCAGAGCCGGTAATGATATTCCGCCGGCACCCTGAGATCTGGATCTTTCAGGGCGTCCAGCGTGGTGCCGGTGATGCGTTCGACCTGATCCCGGTTCAGCACGCCCCGGCAGTCCAGATAATGCACCAGCGCCAGGATGCTGGAGGCCGCAAGCAGAGGCGTGTTGGGCATGTTGGGAGTGTCAGCCGGCAGTGCGTTCACGTGAATAGCTTCCTGTTGTTAACGGCTTGTCATGATGGCTGGTACAAAATGTCAAGCGGTTGGGACAGCCTGTCAAAGGTGTGCCATGCCAGTAACGATAGCATTAACCCGTTAGGTTGGAGCAATCGGCCCACCAATATTGAGGAGGTGTAATATGGATCGTGAAATCTTCGTACCCCATTCCGAGCTTGAGCGTCGCAACTGCGCCGCGCTGGCGGAATACCTGAACAGCATGTATTACTGCTGATCAAACGACTTGTAAGCTACTGACCTTTAACCGGGGCCATCCCCGGTTTTTTTGTGCCCGTCTGCCTCTTCGTTTCCACGCCTCTGTCTTGCCCCTGCGGTGATCGATGGTAATGTATCCGACTGATTCCCGTTAACAATACCGACCCCGGAGCCCCTGGCCTATGAGCGTTGAACTCAACCACCGTATCACCGGCGACGGTCCGCCATTGATTCTGCTGCACGGCCTGTTCGGGTCTCTGGAGAATCTCGGAGGCATCGCCCGGCGGCTGGAGGACGAGTGGCAGATCCATGCCCTTGACCAGCGTAACCATGGCAACTCATCCCATGTCGACGCCATGGACTATCCGGCCATGGCGGACGATGTGATCGCCTATATGGACGCGGCGGGTCTGGAACACGCCGCCCTTCTTGGTCACTCCATGGGTGGCAAAACCGCCATGCAGGTGGCGCTCCGTGCGCCGCAGCGTGTTGACCGGCTGATCGTGGCGGACATAGCACCAGTCAGTTACCCGCCCCGGCACGATGCCGTTCTCGAAGGTCTGAGCGCTCTTGACCCGGCGGCCGTTCATTCCCGGCAAGAGGCCGACAAGGCCTTGGCGGCGTATGTGGAATTGCTACCGGTGCGCCAGTTCCTGTTGAAGAACCTCGAGCGGGTGCCCGCCGGTGAGGAGAGCGCAGGCGCGTATCGCTGGCGGCTGAATCTGCCGGTGATTGAAGCCTGTTACCCCAAGCTGGCTCTAGCGCCGCAGGGCGACGGCCCGTTCGAGGGACCGGTGCTGTTCCTCAAAGGCGCCGAGTCGGCCTACATCCAGGAAAAGCATCGGGATGAGATCCGTCGCCTGTTTCCAGCGGCTGAGCTACGCATCATCGAGGGCACCGGCCACTGGCTGCACGCGGAGAAGGCCGATACGTTTGCGGCGCTGTGCCGGCGATTCCTGAAAGCGTGAATCGGGCCCTGGTGGCGATGTAGACCGGGGCAGGTCTCTGTTAAGGTTAGGCAAACGTCATCGTTGGAACGGACATCTGTTATGAAGTGGTTTTTGGGGCTGTTGCTGATCGTATTTTTACTGCTCGGGAGCTTTTTGCTGGCGCCGTCGCCCGTCGACAGTAAAGCCTGGGAGGCGCCACCGCCACCGGCGCTGACCGGTAAGCTGGCGCCCAACGAGCGTCTGAAACTGGCAGATCTGCTGGCACAAGGGCAGGTGTATGGTCCGGAAGACACCACGGTCAGTCCTGATGGTGTTGTTTACAGTGGCACCCAGGACGGCAAGATTGTCCGGGTATGGCCGGACGGCCGTGTGGAGAACTGGCTGGACACGGGGGGGCGGCCGCTGGGCCTGGTGTTTGACGCCGGGGGGAATCTGATCGTTGCGGACGCCTGGAAAGGCCTGGTGTCCATCGCGCCGGACAAGAGCATGACAACGCTGGCGCTGGAGTCCGAAGGCTTGCCGTTCCGCTTCACCGATGATGTGGACATTGCCCCTGATGGCCGCATCTACTTTTCCGACGCCAGTTCCCGATTTGAACAGCCGGATTATGTGCTGGATCTTTTGGAGATGCGCCCCCATGGGCGTTTGCTGAGGTACGATCCGGACACCGGCCGCACCGAAACCCTGGTGCGGAACCTGCACTTCGCCAACGGTGTAGCAGTGTCACCCGAGGGCAACTACGTCCTGGTCAACGAGACCTGGAAATATCGCATTCTGCGGTATTGGATCAGTGGCCCCAAGGCGGGCCAGGCCGAAGTCTTTGCCGACAACCTGCCCGGTTTCCCTGATAATCTGGCGGTCGACGAGGCGGGCCGCTATTGGGTGGCCTTTCCGACGCTGCGCAACCCGCAGGTGGATGCCATGCATCGCAAGCCCTGGCTCAAGGATCTGGTGGCCAAGCTGCCGGACGGCTTCCAGCCGAAGCCCGAGGAGTACGGGCTGGTACTGGCGTTCGATGCCAGCGGCAACGTGATCACCAGCCTGCACGACACCCGGGGTACGCACCTGCAGGAGATCACCTCGGTGAATCCCCACGATGGTCATTTATACTTTGGTTCACTTCACAACGACCGTATTGGCCGGCTACCGTTGCGGGCCATACCGGATCTGGGAGAGAGCCAGGAATGACCGCGCACGCTGACCGCATTGAGTGGGACCTGCCGTCGCCGTTCACCATCGAGATTGAGGTCAGGGCGGAAGATACCGACCGCCTCGGCCACGCCAACAATGTGGTGTATGTGCGGTGGCTGGAGGACGTCAGTTGGGCGCACATCGAGAGTCTCGGAATGACCTGGGCGCTGCACGAGGAAACCGGCAAGGCGATGGCCATTACCCGCACCGAGATCGATTACCTGGCCGCGGCCAACACCGGAGACCAACTGGTTCTGGCCACTTGGCTGACCGGTTATGATGGCCGTTTCCGGTCGTCGCGCCAGTTCCAGCTGGTGCGTCCGGCAGATGGCAAGACTCTGGTCCGGGCCACCTCCACCCACGCCTGCGTCGATCTCAAATCACAGCGGCCATCGCGGGCGCCAAAAGCGTTCGCCGACATTCTTGGTGCCGCCGTTGTGACCGGTGCGCCGGGACTCACATCCGGTTGAGCGTGCGATTGATGCGCGCCACAATCTGAACTTCTGCTAATCTGAGAAAAACACAGGCCCCTTGCCTGTTGCCAGCCCGCTGTCCGGAGAGTGCCATGGAAACGACCGTTGATCAGAACGCCGAAACCGCCATGTCCTGTGTTGCTTATGCGCACTTCGGGGAACGGGACGTGCTGCAGGTGGTGCGCTCAGAGGTTCCCCGACCGGGCGCCGGGCAGGTATTGATCCGCGTGCACGGTGCCGGATTGAACCCCATCGACTGGAAAACTCGCAAGGGGCTGGGTTTTGCGGCGCGGCAGATTGAAGACCGCCTGCCCTGGACACCTGGATACGACGTGGCCGGTGAAGTGGTGGCGGTGGCTGAGGACGTGACCACCCTGGCGGCCGGAGACCGGGTGATGGGTATGATCGGCTTTCCCGCCGCCGGTGGAGCCTACGCCCAGTATGCCATTGCCGCGGCGGATGAGGTGGCGATTGTGCCAGAGGAGCTGGACCTGGTCACCGCCGGTGCGCTGCCGCTGGCGGCCCTGACGGCCTGGCAGGCGTTGTTTGAAGTGGCGAAGCTGGAATCCGGGCAGAAAATACTGGTTCACGCCGGCGCCGGCGGTGTCGGGCATTTTGCCGTGCAGTTCGCACTCGAGCGGGGCGCCCATGTGGTGGCAACCGCCTCCGCTGGCAACCGTGATTTTCTCGCCGAGCTGGGTGTTCATGAAGTGATTGACTACCGCACCACAGACGTGGCTGAAGAGTGTTATGGCCTCGATGTGGTGCTGGATCTGATTGGCGGCGAGACCGGCAAACGCTCCCTCCACACACTTGGTGAGCACGGCGTTCTGGTGACCATCCCCACGGTGACGGCGGATGAAATCATCAGTGCGGCTGAGGAACTGGGCCTGCGGGCCCATGGCATGACCGTACGCCCGGATGTGTTCCACCTCGACGAGATTGCCGAGCTGATCGAGGACGGCGACGTCAAGGTGCACATCGAGCGTGCCTTCCCGCTGCACGCGGTGGCCGAGGCCCATGAACTGCTTGAGGGCGGTCATGTGCGCGGCAAGCTGGTGCTGGACTGCCGCTAGGGCCTTGGGCTGCCTTCGCTGTCTGCTTCCCGCTCGTCTTTCTCACGGCGTTCTTTCGGTGGCTGGGGTGGCACCAGGCTGATCAGTGCCCAGTTGGTTTCCGGCTCGACATCGTCTTTGTCCAGTACCGGTGCAACCCGCCCCTTGCCGTCGAACACGAACAGCACCAGCGCCTGATGCTGATACTTCTCCAGAAAATCGTCGTAGGTGAACTCGTCACTAAGCTGGGTGGTTTTCACGGTGTAACCCTGGCTGGCCAGGCTCGCCAGCTTGGCGTAGCTGACGCCATCGAACAGGCCGCGGGTCATCTGGATCTTTTCAGCGGTTTGATGCCGTGCCTTCTGGTCGGGGTCGCCTTCGGCCAGGGTAAACACCGAGTCTTTTCCGAACCAATCCAGAAAGTGGTAAGTGGCCAGCGAGTTCATGTGCTTGTAGGGCGATATGACCAGCAGATTGCCGATGCCGGTCAGGTCCAGGTGGGTGGAGGCGTGCTCCGACACCGGGTTACCAAAGTAGACATTCAGGTTTTCCATGCGCGCTTGCCGGATATTCTCCCAGTTGGTATCGGCCACGGTTACCGGCACCTCGTATTTTTTCAGGGCCACGGCAATTTTCCGTGCCACCGGGTTGGCGCCCAGAATGAGGAAGCCGAATTCCGCCGGCTCGGCCACCTTGAGCAGCCGTGCCAGCGGCCTGGCGGTCAGGCTCTGGAGGGTGACTGTGGCAATGATCAGCATGAATATCAGTGGAACCAGGGCGCCCGCGCTCTCGTAACCGAGTTTCTGCAGCTGGAAGGCAAACAGCGCGGAAACCGCCGCTGCCACGATGCCCCGTGGAGCGATCCAGCTCAGGAACAGCTTGTCGCGCCAATGCAGGCTGGTACCGATGGATGACAGAAAAATACTGGCGGGCCGGGCGACCAGCATCAGTACCGCCAGCACACCAACCAGGCCCCAGCCAAGTTCGGCGATGGCGGCAAACTCGACCCGTGCCGCCAGAATGATGAACAACGCCGAAATCAGCAGTACGCTGAGGGATTCCTTGAACTCGAGGATGTCGTCAATGGGCACCTGCTTCATGTTAGCCATCCAGATCCCCATCACCGTCACCGTCAGTAGCCCTGACTCATGGGCAAGCTCGTTGGAGATGGCGTAGACGCCCAGCATGAATGTGAGCGTGCCGGCATTATGCAGATACTGAGGCACCAGGTGTTTACGCAGCACCAGCCCGTTCAGGTAGCCGGCCACGGCGCCGATGAGAAAGCCCACTGCCAGGGTCTTGCCGAAGATGTAGAGAGAATGCCCGAACACGTTGCCCTGGCCCCAGGACACGATGCCTTCGAACACCAGTACCGCCAGCAGTGCCCCGACCGGATCAATGATGATGCCTTCCCAGCGAAGAATATTGGCAAGCTTGGCGTCGGGACGCACCGATCGGAGCAAAGGCGCGATGACCGTGGGGCCGGTTACAATGGAAATGGCACCGAACAGCAGGGCAACCTCCCAGGATACGCCCAGCATCCAGCGTGCCGCCAGCGTGCCGATCAGGCAGGTGACCACTGACCCCACCGGAATCAGGTTGCGGACCATCTTGCCGTGGCCGCGGATTTCCTCGTAGCGCAGGGTCAGGCTGCCTTCAAACAGGATAATGGCAACTGACAGGGAGATCAGCGGAAACAGCAGATCCCCGAACACCGCCTCCGGGGCCAGGAAGCCGAACAGGGGGCCCGCGGCGATGCCGCCCGCCAGCAGAAACAGGATGGCAGGCATTTTGACCCGCCACGCCAGCCACTGACAGAACAGAGACAGGACGCCAATGCTGGCAAGTAGCAGGACAGTGCTCAGTGGCATGGTGATGTCAGATCCATTGAGTTAGAGAGTGGTACGTCTGGCAATACGGTTGAGTACCCGTGCGGCCGCAAAGAAACCGAAACTGGCGGTCACCGGACTGGCCGCACCAAACCCGGATGCGCAATCCAGGCGAACCGGTCCTTCCGTTACCGGTTTCTGGAGGCAGACCTCGCCATCACCGGCAGGATACGTCAGCTGCTCCAGCGAGTATACGGCCTCGATGCCGAAACGGCGCTTGGGGTTGCGGGAGAAACCGTAGTCACGACGCAGCATGTTGCGAACCTTGGCCAACAACGGATCCTGGATGGTTTTGCTGAGATCGCCCACGCGGATCTGGCTGGGGTCCATCTGGCCCCCGGCCCCACCGGCACAGACAATCGGAATCTTGCGTCGCTGGCAGTGGGCAATCAGGGCGGCTTTGGACTTCACGCTGTCGATGGCATCGACCACACCGGTGATGTCTGCGGTGATCAGATCGGCCGCGTTCCCGGTGGTCAGGAAACCGAAGTGGATGCGAATGTCTGCGTGGGGATTGATCGCCCGCAACCGCTGGGCCATGGCGTCGGTCTTGGTGCGCCCGTACTGTCCTTCCAGCGCATGCAGCTGGCGGTTGGTGTTCGAGACACAGATGTCGTCCATATCGATCAGGGTCAGCGTGCCGACGCCGGAGCGCGCCAGCGCTTCTGCGGCCCAGGAGCCAACACCGCCAAGCCCGACGATGGCCACATGGGACTGGCGAAAGGCGTCCAGCGCACGGCGGCCATACAGGCGCTCAATGCCGCCAAAACGGAAACGGTAGTCATCAGTGTCCGGGGTGTCGCCGGTTGGGCTCATGGGGGGCTCCGGTGTCAGGCAAAGACCGGGATTGTAACGCAATGGGAGGAGGGCATAAAAAAAAGCCACGCAGAGCGTGGCTTACAAGCAAGTTGTTCAGCCCGACGGGGAGCTGAACAGGACTAGTTCAGAGACACTAATCAACCTAGCCATTATCGGGTTCCGGCGCCGTTGGCGGAAGGTCAGAACCTGACAATGCTCGGTCATTTCCGGCCATAGCTCGGCCGGGTGTCCCTCAGGCGGCCCAGTGGTCATCCTCGAACGCCATCATGGCGTCCTTGCCGCTTTCGATGTCAGACAACAGCCACTGTACTTCCGGCAGCAGTTTTTCGAAGTAGTAACGCGCCGACACCAACTTGCTCTGCAGCAGAGGCGTATTGCCTTCGCCGGCCTCGAGTTGCTGCTTGGCAACGTTGGCCATGCGTGACCACATGTAGCCGACCACCGTCAGTGCCATCAGGCGCAGGTAAGGCGTTGCTGCCGCCCCAGCCTGTTCCGGGTCTTTCGGGGCGTTAGTGGCCAGCCAAAGCGTAGCGGTCTCGAGTGCCTTCATGGCACCCTTGAGCTCTTCCCGGTGGGGCGCATCAGCGTTGTCTTTCAGGTAATCCGTCAACACACCGAACAGCGTGCGTACCAACTGGCCACCCTTGAGGCTCAATTTACGGCCTACCAGGTCCATTGCCTGGATGCCGTTGGTGCCTTCGTAGATGCGCGCGATACGGCCATCCCGAACCAGCTGCTCCAGCGGCCAATCAGTGGTGAAACCGGAGCCGCCCAAAACCTGAAGGCCGGTGTTGGCGTTGTTGGCACCTTCGTCCGTCAGGAAGGCTTTAACAACCGGGGTCAGCAACTGCACCAGGTCGTCTGCAGATTCACGAACGGCTTCGTCCGGATGGGCTACCGACAGGTCAAGCTGGTGGCCGGTGAACAGCGCCAGAGCACGCATGCCTTCGTTCAGGACTTTCTGCCGCATCAGCATGCGCCGCACGTCCGGATGCACAATGATCGGGTCGGCCGGGCCGTCGGCGTTTTTCGGACCGCTCAGGGAGCGGCTCTGCAAGCGCTCACGAGCGAAGCCCAGGCTTTCCTGGTAAGCCATCTCGGCCAGCCCCAGACCCTGCATGCCCACCATCAGGCGGGCTTCGTTCATCATGGTGAACATCGATCGCATGCCTTTATTGGGCTCGCCAACCAGCCAGCCTTTGGCACCCTCGAAATTCATCACGCAGGTGGCAGAGCCCTTGATGCCCATCTTGTGCTCAAGGCCGCCGCAGAATGCGGGGTTTCTCTCACCGGAATCCGGCAGTACCTTGGGTACCACAAACAGGGAAATGCCCTTGGTGGTGTCGGGCGCGCCGGGCAGCTTGGCCAGAACCAGGTGCACAATATTGTCGGTCAGGTCGTGTTCGCCGCCGGTGATCCAGATCTTGGTGCCTTCGATGGCGTAGCTGCCGTCGTCGTTGGGCGTGGCGCGGGTGCGGATCAGGCCCAGATCAGTACCGCACTGGGGCTCGGTCAGACACATGGTGCCGGTCCACTCGCCAGAGATCAGCTTTTCCAGGTAGGTCTGCTTCAACTCATCGGAGCCGTGGGCGTGCAGGGCGCTGATGGCGCCGTGGGTCAGGCCCGGGTACATACCGAGCGACAGGTTGGTGGAGCACACCATTTCGTCCACCACGAATTTCAGGGTGTGGGGCAGCCCCTGGCCGCCAAACTCGAGAGGAGCGTCCAAAGCGGTCCAGCCGCCCTCAACGAACTTCCGGTACGCCTCCTTGAAACCCTCCGGAGTCTTGACAGCGTGGCTCTCAGGATCGTAGTGGCAGCCTTCCCGGTCACCAATCTGGTTGGTGGGCTGGATCACCTCAGCGGCCAGTTTGCCGGCTTCGTCGATAACAGCGGAAATCAGGTCGGGTGTTGCGTCGGCGTATTTTTCCAGTTCGTGGAGCCGATCGGCACCCAATACGTCAAACAACAGAAAGCGAAGGTCATTCGCCGGAGCCTGGTATTGCATGGACTTCTCTCCTCAACTCAACGCGTGTCGTTATGCACTTCCGCACGCCCGGTTGTGGGGCGCACAGTGGTTACGGTTAATGCCTGTGTTCATACGGGTGTTTGAATCTGCCGGTTCACTGCCGGGGCAGTCTGATGCGCAAAGAATTCGTATGATCTCTATCGTTTGGATCAATCGTGGCCAGCAAGTGGGGAGGGTAGTTATGCAGAATGTGCTGATAGCGGGGATTTCCGGAGCCATAGGCAGCGGTATAGCTCTGGAGCTGCTTGAGCGGGACCCCTCGGTGCGCGTTATCGGATTGTGCCGCAGCCCGGGAAAGGTGCCAGAGGCGATCGCGCAATCGCCCAGGGTTAGCCTGCTGGACTGGGATGCAGCTCGTCCCGGGGCCGCTGAAAATGTGGCCGCCAGTCTCGTGGGCATGCTCGCTGCTGCGGAAGGCCTCGACGACGTGGTCTTTGCGGCAGGTATCCTGCACGGTGCAGGCATGTTCCCCGAAAAGCGGGTGGAGGATCTGGATGGTGATGCACTGGTGCAGGCGTTTCAGGTCAATGCCGCCAGTTTCGCGTTGTTGATCCGGGCGCTCATGCCTTGGCTGAAGCATCGCCGCTTCAAGCGTGTGGTCGCGATCTCCGCCAAAGTCGGATCTATCTCTGACAACCGCTTCGGTGGCTGGTACGCCTACCGCAGCTCGAAAGCCGCACTGAACATGCTGGTAAAGACGCTGTCGGTCGAGCTGCCCCGCCGCTGCAAGCCGGTGGCCTGTGTGGCAGTGCATCCGGGCACCACACGATCTGCCCTGAGCGAGCCTTTCGCGGCCTCACTGGCGCAACTGGAAGTGCACAGTGCAGGGCAGACGGCGACAAACATACTGGCGGTCATGGACGCGCTGGATGAGAGTGGCAACGGCTGCTTCTATAACTGGGATGGGGCAGAACTGCCCTGGTAAGGAATGCCGGGGCCGACCAGGGCCCCGGGATGCACGCTTGATTCAGCGAATGAACGGATTGAGCATGCGGGTGAACGTGCCGGTGAGTTTCACCGGGGCGCTCAGCACAGACAGGGTGATGCAGTCTTCGCAACCGACAGCGACTGGCTTGTGTTCGTCCTGATCGTTGAGAACCACGAAGTCCCACTGATTGAACACGCCCTTCTGATCCGCAAACGCTCCCTGCAGGACGATGGTGGTCTCTTCACCGCGGTGGGTGTGAGCCGGCGCCTTGCCGCCCGCGGCCAGTTTCTGCAGAACGACCTGCTCGCTCTGGCCCGGGAAGCGTTCAGAAATGTCGAGAACACTCACATCCCCCAGTTGCCGCTTCCACGGCAGGCTGTCCAGATCTTCGCCCAGCAGTTTCTGCAGCGGACTCATCCTGTGAACGTCCCGCCTCACGACGTCATTCTTCTCGACGTCGCTGTCGATGCGGGAAAGGATGCGGTCAAACATGCTTTCACTGACATCGGCTTTGGGCTGATGCTCCATCATTACCGCGCCCAGGCTGTCGAGCGTATCGACGCGGCTGCGGCAGTGCGGGCACTGGTCCAGATGGAGCCGGATGCAAAGAGCATGGGGCTCGGTCAGGTTGCCGGCGCTGTATTCCATCAGCGTCAGGCTATCAGGGTGGTGCCGTGTCATACGTTCTGATCCTGCAAAATCACTTTCAGTTTGTTCAGCGCCAGGCGCACCCGGCTTTTCACGGTGCCGAGGGGAATGTCGAGTTCGTCTGCCACCATCTGGTGCGACTTGTTCTCCATGTAGACCTTGGCGATAACCGTAATCTGCTCTTCGGGGAGATGGCTCAGCGACTCCCGAATCCGGCGTTCTGACATCAGACGGTGCAGCGAGGTGACGGGCTCGTCTTCATTATCGCCCGGAATCTGCCACAGGTCCTCGGTTTCGACCTGCATTTCGGCGCTGGTGCGCTTCATTTTGCGCAGCATATCGATTCGCTGGTTCCGCGCGATGGTGAAAATCCAGGTAGACGCCGCCGCTTTGCGCCAGTCATACAGGCAGGAACGTCTCCAGATTGATACAAAGACTTCCTGCACCAACTCTTCGGCGTGACTGGCCAGGCCGTTAGCCATGGCGTAGTACTTGATCTGCGGCCCAAAATGCTCAAACAGCGCATGGTACGCCTGGCGATCCTGGTTTTTACCCACTTTTTCCAGCATTTGGCTCCAAGGGTCCTTTCGTCCCTCGGCGCGGGCTGGTTTCTGCTCCAGTGTGGACACCGGACGCTCCTTGACTGTTGCATGATTTGAGCTTGTTCTAGTCATCATTCTATGCACTCGTCGCGGGTTTGTCAGTCACGGTATGTACGGGACACTGATCCGGATGGATCAACCGCAGCAGCAAAAAGCCGTTATCGGCAAACATTGCACGGGCGCCGGGTTTTGGGTGTCGGCAGGGTGATTGCGCAAGGCAATAAGCCGGACTAGTCTCAAGCATCAATAATAACCAGAGATCATCCCCGTCATGAACGCTCCCGGAGCTTCCGGCTCTCTGCCGGTCATTCGCGCCCATTACGCTGACATCCTGTGCCAGCTGGCCGGCGAACACGACGTTCTACGAGGGCCACTGCTGACGTCGGCGGGTATTCGTCCGTCCATGCTGAGCCATCCTGACAATCTGATCACGGTTGAGCAGTTTACGATGCTGTGCCGTGAGGCCCTGAGGCGCAGCGGTCATTCCGCATTGGGTCTGGAGTTTGGCCGCCGCCTCAAATTCACCACCCACGGTTCACTGTCGCAGGCCGCCATCAGTTGCGACACCCTGCAGCAGGCACTGTCGGTGCTGATCAAATACTTTCGCATACGTTTCGAGTACATGGAGCTGGATTTTTTCGTGGAAGGCGAGGATGCGGTGGTCCAGCTGAGCCTGGCTCACGAAGTTGAGGACCTTTACCGCTTTAACATCGAGGTGGTGATGGCGTCACTGATGGACGTCAACCAGTTGCTGTTCGGTGCCCGGCTGATCGAAAGCGGCGTATGCCGGCTGGATTACCCGGAGCCGGAACACGCACGGGATTACCTGGCCATTTTCGGTGATCGAGTCGATTTTGCCTGCGGCGTTAACCAGCTTCGTTTTCGCAAATCGTTTCTGGATCTGCCGATCTCGTTGTCCAATCCGGTTACCCGGCGTGTCGCCGAGGCGCAGTGCGAGGAGGAGTTGCGATCCATAGATGCGGCCACGTCGGTGACAGCGCGAGTGATGCGAGTGTTGGAGTCGGTGCGCGGTGGCAGCCTGCCGGGGCTGGAGGCGGTCGCCGATCAGCTGGGCGTGTCGCCGCGAACCCTTCGGCGGCAACTGAGCAGTGAAGGTGCCCGCTATCAGGTGCTGCTGGACCGGATCCGGCATAAACGAGCGCTGGAGCTATTGCGCCGTGGGCGACTGGGTATTGACGAAATCGCCGTCACGCTGGGATACAGCGACCCTTCCAATTTTGGCCGTGCTTTTCGCAAGTGGGAGGGCGTGGCGCCCACCGCATGGCGGGCACGGCACCTTCCGGGTCGCTGACAGGCCTCACTCTTCCAGGTAGGTGTAGCCTTCGAGGCCGTTCCTCAGTTCGCCAAGCAGCTGTTCCTGCTCCTCTGTCCCGAGTTCACTGGCCTCGAACTGGTGCTGATAGGACTGCAGCAGCGCCGCCGGCTCGAAATTCACATAGCGCAGTACCTTGGCCACGGTATCGCCGTGGATGGCATCGCTGACGGTGTAATGCCCGGCGTCGGTAAGATGTACGTCTACCGAATGGGTGTCACCGAACAGGTTGTGCATATCGCCCAAAATCTCCTGATAGGCACCGGTCATGAAGAATCCCATTAGCAGCGGGTCACCGGCCTTTTCTTCCGGCAGCGGCAGAGTCGTTTCGATGCCCTGACCATCGACGTAGCGATCGATGCGGCCGTCGGAATCGCAGGTAATGTCCTGAATCACCGCCCGCCGGCACAGGGGGCGGTCCAGCCCGTTGATGGGCATGACCGGAAAGATCTGATCAATACCCCAGACATCGGGCAGTGACTGAAACAGCGAGAAATTGACGAACAGCTTCTCCGCCAGCTTTTCATTCAGCTCGTCGATGATTTCCCTGTGTGCGCGGTTGCTGCTGTCCAGTCTCGATCGCAGAATGCGGCAGCAGTTGGTGTATAGGGTTTCAGCGCTGGCTCTCTCGGTCAGCGCCAGCAGGCCATGGGCGAACTGGGCATGCACGTCGGTCATGGCGTGCATCACGTCGTGATAGATTTCGGCCAGCGAGCGCGGTGATTGCTCGTCCTGAAGACTCTCCAGGTCCCGCCACAAATCCAGCAAGGGCGCGCTGGCGTCGGCAGTCGGTGGCATCGGTTCGCGGTGGTCGGGCACTTCGCGGTCAATCACGTTGGTGACCAGCACCGAGTGGTGCGCGGTCAGTGCGCGCCCGGATTCGCTGATCAGATCCGGATGGGGGATGCCGGCACGGTCGCACTCCGATTGCAGCACGTGAACGACGTTGTAGGCGTATTCGTAAACGCTGTAGTTCATCGAACAGCTGCTGCGGGAGCGTGTGCCCTCGTAATCAACTCCCAGCCCGCCGCCGATATCCACCGTGCCAACGGGCGCCCCGAGCTGACGCAGTTCGCTGTAGAAGCGTGCGCACTCCCGCAGACCGGTCTGGATATCGCGAATGTTGGCGATCTGTGAGCCCAGATGGAAATGCAGTAGCTGCAGGGCGTCCAGTGCATTAGCCTCGCGCAGGGTGCTGACCACGTCCAGTACCTGGCTGGCCGACAACCCGAATTTGGACTTCTCGCCGCCGGTATTCTGCCAGTTGCCCTTGCCGATGGTGGCGAGCCGGGCGCGCACGCCGATGAGTGGGGAGATACCGAGATTGCGGGCTTCGTCCAGAATCAGCGGCAGCTCAGACTGTTTTTCCACCACGATGAACACCCGGTGTCCCAGCTTCTGTCCGATCAGCGCCAGGCGGATGTACTCGCGGTCCTTGTAGCCGTTGCACACGATAACCGAACCGGGCTGGCGTGACATCGCCAGTACCGCCATCAGCTCCGGTTTGCTGCCGGCCTCAAGGCCGATCTGGTGATTGCTGGCTGCCGGTTCGGCCCGCAGCAACTCTTCCACTACGCGCCGCTGCTGATTGACCTTGATGGGATAGACCGCCGTGTAGCGGCCCTGGTAACCGTGTTCGTCCGCTACCCTGTTGAACGCGCCGCAGAGTTTGTTGACCCGATCGTGAAGGATATCCGTGAAACGGATCAGCACCGGTAGCTGGATGCCACGGGAGGTGAGCGAACGGGTCAGCTCCGGCAGATTGATGGTGCCGCTGTCGCTGCGGTGACCCCGCTCAGGCCGGATCAGCACTTCGCCCTGCTCGTTCACGTCGATATAGCCATCACTCCATTGGGCGATGTTGTACACCTTGTGGGCGGCGCTTCCGGTGGTTCGGGTCATCGTGGGCTTCCTGTGCTGAATCCGGGCCGGGTGAATGCCGGCGTATGGGCGCCATTGTATGGATTCCGCGGGTTCGCTAAAAGAACCCTGTACGGAAAATACGTGGATAGCGGTGCGCTATAGTGCTTTAGCTGACGGCCCTGCGCCCCTACAATACCGGCAAAACCTATCTGGCTCGCGTGAGCGTTATCTGCTTTGACGAAAGGGAGACATACCATGACAGCATTGAACGACGGCTGGTTTACCGAGGTATTCCAGGACCAGGGAACGGCGTTTTCCCTGCAGGTAAAACGGAAGCTGCACGAGGAGCAGAGCGAATTCCAGAAGCTGGAAATCTACGAGACCGAGACCTTCGGTAATCTCATGGTTCTGGACGGTTGCGTGATGCTGACCACCCGGGACAATTTTCTTTACCATGAAATGATGACCCATCCCGCACTGTTTACCCACCGCGACCCGAAGAAGGTCGTGATTGTCGGTGGCGGTGACTGCGGCACGCTCCGGGAAGTGCTGAAGCACCCCGGCGTTGAAGAGGCGTGGCAGGTGGAGATCGACGAGCGGGTGACCCGCCTGTCGGAAAAGTATTTTCCCGAGCTGTGTGACGCCAATGACGATCCCCGCGCCAACTTCTTCTTTGGCGATGGCATACAGTGGATGCGCGACGTAGAGCCGGCCAGCATCGATGTCATCATCATAGACAGCACCGACCCGGTTGGCCCCGCCGAGGGGCTGTTCGCGCTGGACTTCTACCGCGACGCCCTGCTGGCACTGCGGGATGGCGGACTGATCGTCCAGCAGAGCGAGTCCCCGCTGTTGCACACTGACACCATCATCAAAGGCATCCACGAGGATATGCGCAAGGCCGGATTCGACCACGTGCAGACCTTGCCTTTTCCGCAGCCGGTGTATCCGACCGGCTGGTGGAGCTGCACCATGGCCGGTAAAGACAAGCCGGTGCAGTATTTCCGCGAGGAAGACGCCGAGCAGCGACCGTTTGTGACCCGCTATTACAACGCCGGAACCCACCGCGGCGCGCTCGCGATGCCTCAGTTCATGGTGGATGCGCTGGAAGATCGGGTGATTCCCGGCGAGGCCTGAAGGAACGGGCAAAACAAAAAAAAGGGGCGCTCTTGCGAGCGCCCCTTTTCGTTTTGCTGTCGTCAGATTACTTGCTGCTGACGAACTCCGGATAGGCTTCCATGCCACATTCGGACAGATCCACACCTTCGTACTCTTCCTCTTCGGTGACGCGGATGCCGATGACCGCCTTGAGTATACCCCAGACAATCAGGCTGGTGACGAACACCCAAACAAAGATGGTGAGCGCGCCCACGATCTGGCCGAAGAAGGTCGAGTCACCGTTGGTGATCGGCACCAGCAGCAGACCCAGCAGACCACACACACCGTGGACCGAGATGGCGCCGACCGGATCGTCGATGCGCAGCTTGTCCATGGTGACGATGCTCAGGACCACCAGAATGCCACCCAGGGCGCCGAACAGAGTTGCTGTAAGGGCGGTCGGGGTGGAAGGCTCTGCGGTGATGGTCACCAGGCCAGCCAGCGCACCGTTGAGCAGCATGGTCAGGTCAGCCTTGCCGAACATCAGACGTGCCATGATCAGCGCGGCGATACCACCACCGGCAGCGGCTGCGTTGGTGTTCAGGAACACCATGGCAACAGAGTGAGCACTTGCCACGTCACCCAGTTTCAGTACCGAGCCACCGTTAAAGCCGAACCAGCCCATCCACAGGATGAAGGTACCCAGTGTCGCCAGCGGCAGGTTGGCACCCGGGAAGGCGCGGATTTCACCGTTCGGGCCGTACTTGCCTTTACGGGCACCCAGCAGGATCACACCCGCCAGAGCCGCAGCGGCACCTGCCATGTGAACGATGCCGGAACCGGCGAAGTCACTGAAGCCAAGGTCACCGAGCGTGTACATGCCGAACACGGAAGCTCCGCCCCAGGTCCAGGCACCTTCCATCGGGTAGATGAAGCCAGTCATTACGACCGCAAACACCAGGAACGCCCACAACTTCATGCGCTCAGCAACCGCACCAGACACGATGGACATGGCCGTGGCCACAAACACCACCTGGAAGAAGAAGTCAGACGCGCCAGAGTAGATGGAACCACCCTCGAAGCCGCCGTCACGGCTCGCGAAATCGCCCATCACACCGCCGACGTCCACGTCGCCCATGCCGGACAGGAAGATGTTGCCCCCGTACATGATTGCGTAGCCGCAGACCAGGTACATGGTGCAGGACACCGCGAACAGTGCCACGTTCTTGGTGAGAATTTCAGTGGTGTTCTTGGCACGAACCAGGCCGGATTCCAGCATGGCGAAGCCAGCTGCCATCCACATGACTAATGCACCACACACCAGAAAATAAAAGGTATCTATAGCGTACTGCAAGTGAAAGATATTGCTTTCCATATGAAGCCCTCCGCACGAGGCTTTTCAGGTTATAAGTTTTTTGCGTTGGCTATTGGGAATTCAGACGGTCGTCAGACCGCTTCCTCGCCGGTTTCACCGGTCCGGATACGAATTGCCTGTTCGAGTTCGGTCACGAAGATTTTGCCGTCACCGATCTTGCCCGTGTTGGCTGCCTTGGTGATGGACTCGATAACCTGGTCCAGCAGGTTGTCGCCAATGGCAACCTCTACTTTGACCTTGGGCAGGAAGTCCACCACGTATTCCGCGCCACGATAGAGCTCTGTGTGGCCCTTTTGCCGTCCGAAGCCTTTCACTTCAGTGACGGTTACGCCTTGCACGCCAATCTCGGATAGTGCCTCACGGACATCATCCAATTTGAAAGGCTTGATGATCGCTGTCACAAGTTTCATTGCTTTCTCCTTGGTAAAGCCGTCCCAACATTGAGGGCCCATTGGCCGTTTGTGTTGAGGTCGGGATGCTGCCACCTCGCACACCAATTGTGCGGATTGCGTACTAGGCTTATAGCATCGGGTGTGCCAACGCAAAAAATGTGTTTAAAACCAGTTGCTTGAGAAACTGCCGCTCCAGTTTGGAACATTATGCTGCACCAAAACAGAGCAACGGTGTGTGCAGCGAGCCAAATTGGCGCACTGCGGCAACCGTTTCGCCCCGCCATTATACTGCGGACGGCCTACAGTATGGCAGGGCCTGCGATGTGATACACTTCCGCGAGTCCGTTCCGGGCGGCTGAGTCGCGGTCGCGACCGGGAATTGTCGATGCCAGAGAGGTGATTTCGTGAAAGGACCGCAAGATTTTCTGACCCAGCTGCAGGGGCAGTTTGGCCAGTTTGTACCCGACATGGCCCGTGCGGCCCGGGAAGACTTTGAAACCCAGGCGAGGGCCACCGTGATGTCGGTGCTGTCCCGGCTGGAACTGGTAACCCGGGATGAGTTTGATGCGCAGCAGGCTGTGTTGATGAAGACCCGGGAGAAAGTCGATGCGCTGGAAAAGCGCGTGGCTGAACTGGAGAAACGCCTGCCACCCGCCTGAGCAGGTTGCCGCTTGTAAAAAACTGACCATGGAAGGTCGTCATGTTAGCTATAGTCCATTCCCGCGCCAGCATTGGCGTGTCTGCACCGACCGTTACGGTTGAAGTGCATCTGTCCGGTGGTCTGCCGGCTCTGTCCATCGTCGGGCTCCCGGAAACCGGCGTGCGCGAAAGCAAAGAGCGGGTGCGCAGTGCCCTGCTGAATGCCGGTTTCGAATTCCCTGCCCGTCGCATCACCATCAATCTGGCGCCTGCAGACCTGCCGAAAGAGGGCGGTCGCTTTGACCTGCCGATCGCGCTGGGTATTCTCGCCGCGTCCGGACAGATACCTCGAGAAAGCCTGGTCGATGTGGAGTTTCTGGGCGAACTGTCCCTGGATGGCGCATTGCGCCCACTCAAAGGTGTGCTGCCTGCTGTGCTGGCTGCCCGTGCTGAGGGCCGCCGCCTGCTGGTGCCGCAGGCGAATGCAGCGGAGGCGGCCCTGGCAAGTGAGGACGATGTATTGGCGGCAGCCCACATACTGACCGTGTGCGAGCATCTGTGTGGCCGCGCCAGGCTGGTGCCGGTGCCGGCCGAGGAGTTGGGCCGGAATGACCAGGCAGGCCCCGATCTGGCCGATGTCCGCGGGCAGAGCGTGCCTCGCCGAGCGCTCGAGGTGGCCGCCGCGGGTGCCCACAACCTGCTTTTTTTTGGCCCGCCAGGGACCGGGAAAAGTATGTTGGCCAGTCGCTTGCCGGGCATTCTGCCGCCGTTAACCACAGACGCTGCGTTGGAAGTGGCCAGCGTGCACTCCGTGGCGGGGCTAGCGGACCGGAACGGCGGTTGGCGTCAGCCGCCGTTCCGGTCGCCGCATCACACAGCTTCGGCGGTGGCCATGGTGGGTGGCGGCAGCAGTCCGCGACCGGGGGAAATCTCACTCGCCCATCGCGGCGTACTGTTTCTGGACGAATTACCGGAGTTTGAACGTCGGGTCCTGGAAGTGCTGCGTGAGCCCATGGAGAGTGGCGAAATTGCGATCAGCCGTGCGGCCCGCCAGGTAACCTTTCCGGCGCGATTCCAGGTGGTGGGGGCGATGAATCCGTGCCCCTGCGGCTACAACGGCCACCCCACCATAGAGTGCCAGTGCACACCCCAGCAGGTAATGCGGTATCGCGGCAAGGTATCCGGCCCCCTGCTGGATCGGTTTGACCTCCATGTGGAGGTTCCGGTGCAGGGCAGTGAGGTGTTGATGCAGCGCCAGCAGGATGGTGAATCCAGTGCCTTGGTTCGTGCCCGTGTGGCGGAAGCCCGGGATCGTCAGCTCCGGCGCGGTGCGGTCAACGCGTCCCTGGCCGGGGCCGCGCTGCACACCCATTGTCGCCTGGACCGTCAGGGCGAGACCTTGCTGTCCGGCGCCCTGGAGAAACTGGGGCTGTCGGCGCGGGCACTGCACCGGATTTTGCGGGTAGCACGAACGCTTGCGGATCTTGACGGTTGCGAGCGCATTGCCAGTGGCCACCTGGTCGAGGCACTGGGGTATCGGAAGCTGGACCGGCAGCAGTCCCGCAGCTCTTTGGTATCAACCTGAAACCGCTCTCTCTGGTAAACTGTCGGTTACTATTTCCAGAACTTGAATCCGCTGCCCGCGGTTGAGGAAGACCGATGACCGATGAGAAAGATCTGTCCAACGAATCACCCGTCACAACCCGCCGGGGAATTCGCAGCTTTGTACTGCGTCAGGGACGCATGACGGAGGGCCAGAAAAAAGCCTACGAGCGCAGCTGGCCGGTGTATGGTCTCACCCGGGAGCAGGGCATGATCGACCCCCGCGAGGTGTTCGGCCGCGATGCCATGCTCAATCTGGAGATCGGCTTCGGTATGGGCAAGTCGCTGGCGGATATGGCGGAAGCCGCCCCTGAGCAGGACTTCGTTGGTGTGGAGGTGCATCTGCCCGGCGTCGGCGCCCTGTTAAAAGAGGTGGAAGACCGCAAGCTGGAGAATGTGCGGGTGTACGCCATTGACGCCAATGATGTGATTGATCTGTGCCTGCCGGATGCCTGCCTCGACCGGGTGATGGTATTTTTCCCGGACCCCTGGCACAAGAAGCGTCACAACAAGCGGCGGCTGGTTCAGCCCGAGTTTGTTCAGCGCATTCGTCACAAGTTGAGGGTCGGTGGGGTATTACACCTGGCGACAGACTGGGAAAACTACTCCGAACACATGATGGAGGTGATGAGTGGGTCGGAGGGCTTCGCGAACACCCAGGAGCCCGGCCAGTTCTCACCGCGCCCGGACGATCGCCCCATCACCAAATTCGAGAAGCGCGGGGAGCGCCTCGGCCACGGAGTATGGGATCTGCTCTTCCACCGCACCAACTGAACGGCCGTGGTCGGGCGTTATCCGTGAGCCAGCGGGTGACGCCTTGCGGCCCGGATGATTACAAGCCCCGCGATTCCCAGCAATAAACCGGTGAACTTGACCAGCGCGCAGAGCGTGGCCGACAGGCTCAGGCTGTCTGTGGGCGGGTTGAGGTTGTTCAGCAGCAGGATGTTTTCCGCCACGTCGCTGATGCCGGCACTCACGAACAGAGCTCGCACCCAGCGCGCCACGTTGCGTTCACGCACCCCGGGACGATCCTGCGTCAGCTGGTTGGTCAGCATCAGCAAGGTGAACACGTAAGCCGGCACCAGCAGGAAATCGAGCCAGAGCGAAACCTGGGCCCAGACCATGGCGTCGCCGCGCCAGCTCCTGAGGATGGCCATGGACTGATCGGCGGTAGCCGCCAGTTGATAGCTCACGATGCCTTGGGGCGCTGAGCTGGTCTGAAGTGGCTGGTTGATTACCAGCAGGGCTGCCAGCATCAGGGTCGTCACGATCACGCCGAGCTTCAGTCGGCCCGGCAGGGATCGGATGATGTTCACAATGTCCATTACAGAAAACGCTCCAACAGGCTGTTGAGATACCTCTGGCCCAGATCTGTTGTTTTGATTCGGTCAGGGTCTAACAGATGTTCCTTCCTTAACTGTTTAAGTTTTACCGCAACTGTGCTCAGGGGTAAACCGGTTCTTGTTCGGAACAGGGATTCTTCAACGCCGTCGGTCAACCGCAGAGCGTTCATCAGGAATTCCAGCGGCAACTCATCTTGCTCGATCACTTCTGATCCCGCTGTGCGGCTGCCAATGCGGTTCAGGTACGCCGTCGGCTGCCGCGTTTTCCAGTAGCGTGTGATCGAGTCGGGTCGGGTGATCTTGCCGTGGGCGCCGGCACCCAGCGCCAGGTAATCGCCGAAAGTCCAGTAGTTCAGATTGTGGCGTGAGGCCATGCCGGGGCGAGACCAGGCGGACACTTCGTAATCGTGAAAGCCGTGGGCCCGCAGGCAGTCTCCCCCCCGCTGGTAGATCTCCCAGAGGCGGTCATCATCGGGCAAGGGCGGCGGGCGGCTGTAGAATTCCGTGTTGGGCTCCAGGGTCAGCTGGTACCAGGAAAGGTGGGGTGGCTGCCATGCCAGCGCCGTTTCCAGATCCGCCACGGCGTTTTCCGGGGTCTGCCCCGGGAGGCCGTGCATCAGATCCAGGTTGAAATTGTCGAACCCGGCAACCCTGGCGGCCTCAATGGCCTGATGGGCAGCCCGGTCATCGTGAATCCGGCCCAGTGCTTTCAGGTGGTCCGCATTGAAACTCTGGATGCCCAGTGACAGACGGTTGATGCCGGCGCCGCGAAAAGCCTCAAAGCGGCCCTGTTCCAGGGTGCCCGGATTGGCTTCCAGGGTGATTTCCGCGTCCGGGGCAAAATCCAGCCGCTGGCGGAGGGCCCTGAACAGTTCACGATAAAACGGTGCGGACATCAGTGAGGGCGTGCCGCCGCCAATGAAAACCGTCTGAATGGCGCGGTCCTGAACCAGCGCAAGGTCCTGGTCCAGATCCTCGATAAGGGCACGGAGGTAGGGCGTTTCGGGGATATCGCCGGCCAGGGCGTGGGAATTGAAATCGCAGTAGGGGCACTTGCGGACACACCAGGGCATGTGCAGGTAGAGGCTCAGCGGGGGTAGCTGTGCCACGTCCGCCCGTGGTGTGTCGGTCACGCTGAGCTGGCTCCCTGCTCAAGCTGGGTCAGTAACTGGGCGAGAGCGCGGCCGCGATGACTGATCCGGCCTTTCTGTTCCCGCGTCAGTTCCGCCGCACTGGTTCCGGTTTCCGGTACCAGGAATACCGGGTCATAGCCGAAACCACCGTCGCCTTGAGTTGCGCTGAGAATGCGCCCCGGCCAGCGCCCGTGGCAGATCACCGGGGTGGGGTCGTCGGCGTGACGCAAGTACACCAGCACACAGTGGAACTGCGCGCCGCGGTCAGCCTCCGGCACACCGTTGATGGCTGCGAGCAGCGCGTCGATATTGTCACGGTCACTGGCCTGTTCGCCGGCATAGCGCGCCGAGCGGACGCCGGGGGCGCCACCGAGGGCGTCTACCGCGAGCCCGGAGTCGTCGGCAAGGGCTGGCAGGCCGGTGATGCGGGACGCATGCCGGGCTTTGAGAATGGCGTTCTCCACGAAAGTGACGGCGGGCTCCTCCGCCTCACTGACTCCCAGCTCGCCCTGGGCTACCGGTTGCAGTCCCAACGGACTCAGAAGATCGGTCAGTTCCGCGATCTTGCCTTTGTTGTTGCTGGCAATCACCAGCTTGCGATGAGTGTCTGTCATCAGTCGTTGAACAGTGTGTGGGCGAACCGGATTGGCAGGTCCTTGCCACCGCCGGTGGGGCGCGCGGTGATCTGGAACGTCATCAGCTCCGCGGAGCGATACTGGTATTCCGCGATGAAGTAGACCGCGTCGCCTTCCTGAATACGCCGAAAAGGCAGAAACCGTGTTTGCTGGATATCATTGAGTACCTTGCCTTCCACCTGGCCCGATACCGGCTCCAGGCCGCCGTCTTCGCCCTCGCGCATGATGGCGATATTGACGATGCCGATGCCCTTGCTGCGGTTGAGGTCGTTGGCCTGAGCAACCTCGGCGCTGAGAAAGGTGCTGGGGAACACGCTGTAGTGCACCTGATAGTCACCGAAGTTCTTGGAGCCGGCGTGGGCAGGGGTGCTGAAGGTAAACAGGCAGATCAGCGCGATGCCCAGCCAATGTTTGAGATTGCTCATCATGGTGTCTCCCGGGTTATACGGTAAATGGCGATTTCCCCCAGCATGTTGGGCCACAACCGGGCAAGCCAGCTGTTCTGGTGCTGCCCGTCGACCACCCGCCGGCTCTTGATGCGAATGTTCTTCTGCCGGCACAGGGCTTCGAAATCCTTGAAAGTGCACAGGCGGATGTTGGGGGTGTTATACCACTTATACGGCAGCGCGTCGGATTCGGGCATACGCCCTTTAAACGTCAGTCCCCAGCGCAGCCGCCAGTGGGCAAAATTGGGGAACGTGACGATACCTTCACGACCGACCCGCAGCATTTCATCCAGCACCATATCCGGGCGGCGAACGGCCTGCAGTGCCTGGGTCATCAGCACGATGTCGAAAGTCTGGTCCTCGAAATTGCCCAGCCCCTGGGTATCCAGGTTCTGTTCGATCACCGCAACGCCACGCCCCATGCAGGTGGTGATGTGATCCGGATTGATCTCCAGCCCAAATCCGGTGGCGCCCCGTTCGCGCTGGAGGAAGTCCAGCAGGGTGCCGTCACCGCAACCGAGATCAAGTACCCGGTGGCCGGGCTGAACCCACTGTTGAATAATTTCCAGATCCAGTCTCATGCGCCCACCTCTCTGGCGACACGGTCCATGTAGGCGGTGAAGATGTCGGTGTAGCGGGGGGTGGGTATCAGAAACGCATCGTGGCCCCAGGGGGCGTCGATTTCCGCGTAACTGACCCGTTTACGGGCAGCAATCATGGCGTTGACCATTTCTTCCGAGCGCGCCGGGGTGAAGCGCCAGTCGGTGCTGAACGACAACACCAGGTATTCGCAGCGGGCCGCCGCCAGCGCTTTCGACAGATCGCCGCCGAACTCATAGGCCGGGTCAAAATAATCCAGTGCCCGCGTCATCAGCAGGTAGGTGTTGGCGTCAAACACTTCGGAAAAGCGTTCGCCCTGATAGCGCAGGTAACTTTCCACCTGGAATTCTGCGTCATAGCCGAACTTGTAGGCCTGGTCCCGCAATTCGCGACCGAACTTTTCGCCCATGGAGGCATCGGACAGGTAGGTAATGTGGCCCACCATTCGTGCCAGCATCAGGCCGCGGCGCGGCAGTGCCTCGAAGTCCTGGTAGCGGCCGTCGTGAAATTCACGATCCGAAGTGATCGCCTGACGCGCCACCTCGTTGAAGGCGATGTTCTGGGCCGTCAGGCGTGGGGTGGACGCGATCACCACTGCATGGCGGAGACGGTCCGGGTAATCCAGGCTCCACTGCAGCGCCTGCATGCCGCCCAGGGAGCCGCCCACGACCGCGGCCCAGCACGCGATGCCGAGTCGGTCCGCCAGCAGCGCCTGGCTTTGCACCCAGTCACTGACCGTGATCACCGGAAACTCCGGGCCGTAGGGCTGTGCAGTGGCCGGGTTGATGCTGCTGGGGCCGGTGCTGCCGTGGCAGCCACCCAGATTGTTCAGGCTGACCACGAAAAACCGGTTGGTATCGATGGGCTTGCCGGGGCCAATGCAGCTGTCCCACCAGCCTGGCTTGCGCTCGTCCATGGTGTGGTAGCCGGCGGCATGGTGGTTACCGCTGAGCGCGTGACAGATCAATACAGCGTTGCTGGCGTCGGCGTTCAGTTCACCGTAGGTTTCGATCACCAGATCGTAGCTTTCCAGCGTTTGCCCACACGCCAGAGTGATCGGCGCGTCAAAGTGTAGGGTCTGCGGGGTGACTATCCCGACAGAATCCGTTGGCAGGGAATCGGGCATCGGCGCGACAGGTTCCTGGTTCAGTCAGTGGAAGTCCGGAGCAACACAGGGAGAGAGTGTTTGCCAGCCCAGCAGTTTAAAGGCCGGCTCCGGCGGCTGCAACCGCCGGATGCCCGGGCGCCTCAGACGGCGCCAGAGATGTTCACGACTTTCTGCTGGATCAGCGTGGGGGCCGGCTTGCGAATCTGGCGCTGCATGGCATCGGCCAGTTCCAGTTGGCGGCGCAGGTCGGTAATGGTGTTGTGCAGGCGTTCCCGCTCTGAGCGGCCGTCACGGTCGCTGCGCACCATGTCCCTGAGGCGGCGGATCTGGTGCTCCAGCAGCTGTTTCTGTTCCATGGAATACTGCATGATTGGCAGCAGTGCCTCAGAGGGCCAGCGGTCTACATCGGCGCGGGTGCGCTGGTGCAGAGTGCGGGCTTCGTTCACCATGACGTTGAAGAAGCGACGCACCAGCACAGACTGCTCGGTCAGCAGGTTTTTGGGGCTGATGCGGAAGCGTCGGGCTTTTTTGCGCAGCTCGCGGATCGCAATGACATGGCGTCCCGACCTCAGCGGAATCGGTTCCAGGTGCCGGGCCCGGGTGTCTTCGTTGTAGCGGCGATAGATGGCGCCGACCATCTTTTCGGCCAATTGACCTTCGCTCATCAGATTGTTGAGGTCGCTTTCCAGCAGCTCGAAGAAGTGGTCCATGCCGCGGTTCATGCCCGCGGTGGTCCAGCTTTTCGACATCATCTGGCGCACCTTGTCAGCGTGGCTTTCGAATCGCTCCTCACTAACCAGCTTTCTCAGCATGTTGCCCTGGGAATCCATCAGGCGCCGGCTAGAGCGCAGGGTAATCAGCTTCTTGTAGTAAAAGTCGTAATCTTTCTGGGCGCGGTCGGCGAGGCGACGCAGGGCGGCCTTGTCCATGGTAGCGCCGGAGCATGCCTGCAATTCCTCTTCGAGAGCATAGAGCCGGGTCTGCATGGCGGCTTGACTGTTCTGCAGCATGCCCAGCAGGTCGTTGATCAGGCTCTGGGTGATCAGCTGTTCCTTGTGCATCAGGATGCGCTGAATGATCAGTTGCTCCAGTTGACCAAGATTGGAGCGCTCGAACAGGTCGGTGTTGTTTCTCACCCGCGCGACCAGGCCCTGTTTGGCGGATAGCGGGATCACGTCGCCATGGCGGATGCCCAGATGATCGGCGGTATAGTCGCGTACTTTCTCGATGGCGTCGCGGGTGTGCTGGTCACCTTGCAGGTCATCCCACAGCACGTCGATCTTGTTGAGCACGGCAAAGCGGCCGGCGCGATGGTCCGCATGCTCGGTATCAATATGCTCTTTCCAGATGGTCATGTCGCTTGCGGTCACGCCGGTATCGGCGCTGAGCAGGAAGATCACCGCATGGGCCCGGGGCAGCATGCTGATGGTGAGTTCCGGCTCGGAGCCCAGGGCGTTCAGCCCCGGTGTGTCGAGAATGCGCAGGCCACGCTCGAAGAGCGGATGGCGGATGCTGATCTGGGCATTGCGCCAGGCCGGTACCAGTACATGGCCGGGGTTGTTGCGATCGTGCTCGAGCATGTCCTCGTCGAAGCCGAGTGCCCGCGCCTCGGCCGGCGACACGCTTTTGACTCTGGCCACTTCCGCCAGCACTTCCCGCATGATATCCGGGTTGCGCTCGTCCAGGTCGTGTTTGACCCAGCGCTCCGGCTGTCTGCGCAGGTCCTGCAGGGAAAGATCGCCGGTGCGGGTCTCGATCGGCAGCAGCAACAGGTAGTTGGCGTTGGCGGTGCGATCAAAGAACAGCTCGGTGGGACACATGGTGGTCCGCCCGGCCTGGGACGGCAGCATGCGCTGACCATACTCGGAGAAAAACAGCGCGTTGATCAATTCGGTTTTACCGCGGGAGTATTCACCCACGAAGGCGATGGTCAACTCGTCTTCAATCAGCAGTTCCAGACCGTGGCGAATACGGCCGCTGACATCCTCTGAGAACAGGTTGTTGTCCTGCAACCACAAACGGTATCGACCGATCTGGCGGATCAGTTCTTTCTTCCAGTTGTGGTAAGCCTCTACCTGCTGCGACAGAGTTCCTTGTTTGTTCATCGGAATTTCCTTCTGCGCGACTTCCGGGTAACAGTTTCTGGGTGGATCGAGGTATCTCGGCGCTCGACGGCTGAACCTCGGGCAAGCTACCGACAAGTGTAACGTAACCACCGGATATGTCTTTATTTGTGCAAGCAGGTGTGTATAGCAGAACGTCAGGTTTCGGTCAAAAAAAGACCGTCGAATCAGTAGGATGAATCGACGGTCTGGATGTGATGCTTGGTCTGGAAAGTTGTAACCGATTGTAGTCTTGCGACCTGGTTTACATTCCGGCCAGTGCGCCCATGCCGGCCGCGACCTTCATGTGGTCGATGACCACCGACACCACATTGAGGATCAGAAACACAATGATGGGCGAGAGATCCAGTCCGCCCATGGACGGCATGATGTTGCGCACCGGGCGCATCACCGGCTCGGTGATCTGCGCCACCAGCTGGATGGCGGGATGATGGCTGCCCGGGGCAATCCAGCTTACCACCACCACGGCAATGACGGACCAGAAGTAGATCTTGACGATCAGATCGAGCACGTTCAGTACTGCCCAGACCAGCAGCGTCAGCGGATTGATGCCGGGAATGCCGCCATTCATCGCGACCAGGATCAGGAACAGCGCCAGCGCCTGGATCAGCACCGCCAGCACCAGGGCGGCTCCGTCGATGCCGCCCCAGCCCGGAATGAAGCGCCGCAGGGGGCGCAGCAGCGGGTTGGTGGCTTTTACCGCAAACTGGGAAATCGGATTGTAGAAATCCGCCCGTGCCAGCTGCAGCAGGAAGCGCAGCAGCACGATGGTCATATAAAACGTCGAGGCGATGAGCAGGATGGTGATCAGAATATCAGCCAGCATGAAGCCTTGTCTCCGTTATTGGTTTGCCAGTTCTTTGGCCATGTCTTCAGAGCGCGAGAAAGCGGCGGAGTAGGCTTTCTTGACCAGCTCCCGCAACCCTCCGTCCTCGAAGGTGTGGATCGCGCGCTCGGTCGTGCCACCGGGTGACATCACATTGCGCTTGAGCTGGGCCGGATCGTGTTCGCTGCGACCGGCCATCTCGGCGGCGCCTGCCATGGTCTGGATCGCCAACTGGCGGGCGGTTTCCGGATCGATGCCGGCTTCTGTGGCGGCCTCCTCGAGAGCCTCGAGCATCAGAAAGAAGTAGGCTGGGCCGCTGCCGGAAAGTGCCGTCACCGCGTGCAGCAACGGCTCTTCATTCACCCAGAGGGCCGAGCCGATGCTGCTGAACACCTTTTCCACCATCTGCTTCTGCTTGTCACTGACCTGATCGTTGGCAAACAGCCCGGCGGCACCTTTGCCGACCAGGGAAGGGGTGTTGGGCATAACCCGCACCAGTGGCAAGCCACCGCCGAGCCATTGGTCCAGCGTGCCGGCTTCCAGGCCTGCGGCAATGGAAACCATCAGTGGGCGGGTGTTCTGAACCATCGGTGCGATGTCACGGCACACATCCGCCATGACCTGCGGCTTCACCGCCAGAATGACCAGATCAGCCTGCTGCGCGCAGTAGCGGTTGTCGGTGGTCACGCTGACCCCGAAGCGCTTGCGAATGGCCTGTAAATGACTGTCATCGGGAGCGCTGACCCAGATATCGGCTCCCTTGAAACCGTTGTCCAGCATGCCGCCAATGATGGCGCTGGCCATGTTTCCTGCGCCGATAAACGAAATGGTTGGTGATGTACTCAAGGTTCACTCCACTGTTGAACTGTCGATGATCCGGGCCTGATGATAACAGGAACTGGCGCGTTCAGCTCTTGGCCGGTCTACGGCCGAACAGCGCGGTGCCGACGCGCACCCAGGTGGCGCCTTCTTCGATCGCCATCTCCAGATCCCCGGACATGCCCATGGACAGGGTGTCCAGCGGACCGGCATCCGGATGATTCTGTCGCAGCGATTTGAGCGCGTTGGCCAGGGCGCGGAAGCTGGCGCGCAGCGCCGACTCCGGCTGATCGGGATCGGGAATCGCCATTAACCCGCGCAGCGCCAGATTGGGCAAATCACCGATCTCCGCGACCAGCCCATCGAGCTCGGCCACGGTGCAACCCGCCTTGCTGTCTTCCTCGTTGATATTGACCTGTAGGCAGATATTCAAGGGGGGCATGTGCACATCCCGCTGTTCGCTGAGCCGGCGGGCGATTTTCAGCCGGTCGACGCTGTGTACCCAGGCAAACCCGGTCGCAATCTGGCGGGTTTTGTTGGACTGAATGGGGCCGATAAAGTGCCAGTCGATACCCTCGAGATCGGCCAGCGCGGCCTGCTTGTCGAGCGCCTCCTGCAGGTAATTTTCACCGAAGGCGGTCTGCCCTGCGGCCACCGCTTCGCGCAGTTCGCTCGCCGTGCGGGTCTTGCTGACTGCCAACAGGCGCACGGAATCGGAAGCTCGTCCCGCCCGCAATGTTGCTTTTTGTATGCGTCGGGTTACGCTCCCGATGTTGTCTGCTATGCTGCTCATACTGTGAGTTTGCCGCTTCTGGAATAAAAGAAAAAGCCTTCCGAGGAACCTATGGATATTACCGAACTGCTTGCCTTCTCGGCGAAACAGGGTGCGTCGGATTTGCACCTGTCTGCCGGTTTGCCTCCCATGATTCGTGTTGATGGTGATGTTCGCAGAATCAATCTGCCGCCCATGGAGCACAAAGAGGTGCACGGGCTGATCTACGACATCATGAACGACAAGCAGCGCAAGGATTACGAAGAGTTTTTCGAGACAGACTTTTCCTTCGAGGTACCCGGGGTTGCCCGTTTCCGTGTCAACGCCTTCAACCAGAACCGCGGTGCCGGTGCGGTATTCCGGACCATCCCGTCCAAGGTGCTGACCATGGAAGATCTGGGCATGGGGCAGGTTTTCAAGGATGTGTCCTCGGTGCCCCGTGGCCTGGTACTGGTCACCGGGCCCACCGGCTCCGGTAAGTCCACCACGCTGGCGGCGATGATCGATTACATCAACGACAGCCGTTACGAGCACGTGCTGACCATCGAAGACCCCATCGAATTTGTTCACGAGTCCAAGAAATGCCTGGTTAACCAGCGGGAAGTGCACCGGGATACCCTGGGCTTCAACGAAGCCCTGCGCTCGGCGCTGCGGGAAGACCCGGACATCATTCTGGTGGGCGAGCTGCGGGATCTGGAAACTATCCGCCTGGCGCTGACAGCGGCGGAAACCGGCCACCTGGTGTTCGGCACCCTGCACACCACCTCTGCCGCCAAGACCATCGACCGGGTGGTCGACGTGTTCCCGGCGGAGGAGAAGTCCATGGTGCGCTCGATGTTGTCGGAGTCCCTGCAGGCGGTTATCTCCCAGACCCTGATGAAGAAGATGGGTGGCGGTCGGATTGCGGCCCACGAGATCATGATCGGCACGGCGGCGATTCGTAACCTGATCCGGGAAGACAAGATTGCCCAGATGTATTCGGCGATCCAGACGGGCGGCTCGCTGGGCATGCAGACACTGGATCAATGCCTGGAAAAGCTGTTGAAAAAAGGTCTGATTTCGCGCGAAGCGGCCCGCGCCAAGGCCAAAATGCCGGATAACTTCTGACTGCCGGTGCGCCCTTGCACCCTGGATTGATGAATAGGTAAGACATCATGGAATTCGAAAAACTGTTGCGGCTGATGGTGGAAAAAGGCGGATCGGACCTGTTTATTACCGCGGGTGTGCCTCCGAGCATGAAAGTGAACGGGAAGGTGCTGCCCGTCACCAAGAACGCTCTGACGCCGGAACAGACCCGTGAATTCGTTTACGGCGCCATGAACGACAAACAGCGGGCGGAGTTCGACGAGAGTCACGAGTGCAACTTCGCCATCAGTGCCCGCGGCATCGGCCGCTTCCGGGTCAGTGCCTTTTTCCAGCGCAATCTGTGCGGCATGGTGCTGCGACGCATCGAGATCAAGATTCCCCAGATCGATGAGCTGTCGCTCCCGGAAGTCATCAAAGAACTGGCGATGACCAAACGTGGCCTGATCATGTTTGTGGGGGCCACGGGTACCGGTAAGTCCACGTCGCTGGCCGCGATGCTGGGGCACCGCAACCGCAACAGCCGTGGCCACATCATTTCCATTGAGGACCCCATCGAATTCGTTCACCAGCACCAGGGTTGCATCGTGACCCAGCGAGAGGTGGGCATTGATACCGAAAGCTTCGAAGTGGCCCTGAAGAACACTCTGCGGCAGGCCCCGGACGTAATACTCATCGGTGAGGTGCGTACGCGCCAGACCATGGAGTACTCGGTGCAGTTTGCCGAAACCGGTCACCTGTGCCTGGCCACCCTGCACGCCAACAACGCCAACCAGGCGCTGGACCGCATCATCCAGTTTTTCCCGCCGGAGCAGCACAACCAGATCTGGATGGACCTGTCCCTGAACCTCAAGGCCATCGTTGCCCAGCAACTGGTACCGACGCCGGACGGAACCGGCCGCAAAGCGGTCATCGAAGTGTTGATCAATACCCCGCTGGTCGCCGATATGATCCGTAAGGGCGAGGTACACAAGCTCAAGGAGTTGATGTCCAAGTCCACCGAATCGGGCATGCAGACCTTTGACCAGGCGCTGTACCGGCTGTACGCCGAGGGTTCGATCACCTACGAGGACGCGCTGGCTCACGCCGATTCCGCCAATGACCTGCGCCTGATGATCAAGCTGGGCGCCGACGCCCAGGGTGCGGACAAGCTGTCATCTTCGGTCGACAAGCTGTCAATTCAGGACGATTGAGCGATCTGTCGCCAAATCAGACTTTAGTCTTAAACGGTTAGGTCCCTGAACCAGTAGGGATGGCATTTGAGGCCATTGGCCCGAGATGCGTATACTTCCTCGCAAAATTGAATGGAGGAAGTATGCGCAACAACAAGTCCAAACTTTATTCTGCGATCCGTTTTGTCACCCTGACCGCTGCCGTCGCGCCAGCCCCGGCCCTCGCGGGTGGCTTTGCTCTGAATGAGCAGAGCGCCAGCGCCATGGGCGTTGCCAACGCTGGCACCGCTGCCAATCCCGAGAATGCCACCACGGTCCTGTTCAACCCCGCCGGCATGAGCCAGCTGTCCGGAACGAATCTGTCGTTCGGCGCCGCGGTCCTCGATATCGATGCAGAAGCCAAAAACGACGCGCAGGCAACCAACCAGATCGGCCTCCCGGTGCAGGGCTCCAGCGGTGGCGACATTGCCGATCCAGCCGTGCTTCCGAACCTGTACATGACCCACGAAGTCAGTGATTCCGTTGATGTGGGTTTTGGCATTCACGCGCCTTTCGGCCTCGCCGCAGACTATGAAGACGATTTTGTTGGCCGCTATTTTGCCGACGAGACCGAGCTGACGGCGATTTCGTTCAGCCCCTCCATTTCTGTGAATAACGGCAACGGCCTGTCGATGGGGGCGGGCATCAATATTATCTATGCCGAAGGCAAACTGACCCGATTCCTCGATAATTCCGCTTCCAGCGTTGCTGTCACCGCGCCCAGCGGCACACCAAATCCCGGCTTTTACGATGAGGGCTACGCGGACATCGAAGGTGATGACGTGGGCGTGACATTCCGCGTCGGCTTCCTCTACGAGTTGTCGGAACAGACCCAGTTCGGTCTGATGGCGCAGACCGGCACTGAGCTGAATCTCGAGGGCGACGCCGAGCTGAGCAACTTCGTGAATCCCGCCAACGGCGTGGTGACACCGACCAGTGCCACTGAGAAAGTTGAGGTGCCGCTGGCGATTCCGGAAAGCATCACCTTCGGCGCTCGCTACCATTTGACGGACACCGTGACCCTGCTGGCGGGCGCGACCTATGCCAAGTGGAGTCGGTTTGAAGAGCTGGACATCGTAAGCCGTGAAGCCGGTGGTGAAGTCACCCAGGCGCCGCAGGAAGGCGCTGTGCTCAGTCATGTTACTGAAAAATGGCAGAACACCTGGCAGTTTAATGTGGGTGCGATCTGGCAGGCCACGCCGGAGTGGGCCTTCAAGACCGGTTATGCGTTTGACGAATCACCGGTCAACGACGACTTCGTAACGGCGCGCATTCCCTCCAATGATCGCCACTGGCTCACGCTGGGTGCTCAATGGGCTGATCAGCGCAGTGGCTGGACCGTGGACGTGGCTGCCGGCACGCTGATTTTCGACGGCAACGGTCGGGTTGATGAGTTCAACTATGAGCACGAGAACCCGTCACAAGTCGCCGAGCTTCAGCCGGGTGTAACGGATCAGAGCAACTACCAGGGCGAGTACGAGCTTGAAGCCTGGAGTGCCGGTATCCAGGTCAGCAAATCCTTCTGAGCACACTGCAGTAACAGGCTGACCGGTCCCGGTCAGCCGACCACCTGGCCACGATAGATCACCTTGGTACGTCGTGGCTTCGCTTCCTCGCCCTCCGCCTCCGTGTGCTGTTGTTCGCGGCCTTCGTCAGGAATTACCTGCCCACGATACGTGCGCTTGCCGCTTTCCGGCGCGTCAGCCTCCGGTGCCGGTATATCCAGTTGCGGTACCCGCTCCACCAGGGTCTCCCAGGTGCGGGTCAGTTGTGTGGAGCGTGTCTTGCGGGCGTAGTCCGCCAGCTGCGCTTCGAGGTGTTCTTCGGTCAGGTGCAATTTGACGCCAAATTCGGTGTGAATCAGGCGGCGGCATTGGTGCACCAGTTTCAGCAGGCCCGGGTCCAGAAGCCAGCTTCGTTGAGATGCCAGAGATGTCATGGTAACGGCCTCGGAAACGATGTGTCACAACCTGGCTCCGTGCTGAGTAGCGGGAGCCGACAACAGGATTACTTGCGAATTTCGTGCCGTGTCGTGAAAGGCGCCAGTGGTGGCGGTTGGTTTCGATATTATGACCGGAAACGGGGCGTCGCCCCGTTTCCTGCCCCAAAATGACCCGTTTTCAGGGCGTTATGGTCTGGCGGCTGGCGTCAATGGGCTTCGTCCCAGTTATCACCGACGCCCGCTTCCACCAGCAGCGGAACGTCCAGGCTCGCCGCTGCGGACATCCGCTGCACCAGGCCCTTGCGGATGGTCTCCACCACGTCCTCCCGCACCTCCAGGATCAGTTCGTCGTGTACCTGCATGATCATACGTGCGTCGTCGGCGTGGCTGTGCAATAGCCAGCGTTCCACGTCAATCATGGCCCGCTTGATGATGTCGGCGGCAGTACCCTGCATGGGTGCGTTGATGGCGGTGCGTTCGGCGGCCTGCTGCATCTGCTTGTTGCGGGCGTTGATCTCGGGCAGGTACAGTCGGCGGCCGTACAGGGTTTCCACGTAACCGTCGTCGTGAGCCTGCTTGCGGATGTTGTCCATGTATCGGAGCACGCCGGGGTAACGTTCGAAATACCGGTCGATGTATTCCTGGGCCTGGTTGCGGCCCACATCCAGCTGGCGGGCCAGCCCGAACGCGGACATGCCGTAGATCAGGCCGAAGTTGATGGCTTTGGCACTGCGCCGCTGGTCACCGGTGACCGCATCAACAGCCACCCCGAACACCTCCGCCGCTGTGGCCTTGTGGATATCCTCACCTTTTTCGAAGGCGGTCAGCAGGCCTTTGTCGCCAGACAGATGCGCCATGATGCGCAGCTCGATCTGGGAGTAATCCGCGGCCACCAGTTTGCAGCCCTCCGGGGCAACAAAGGCCTGACGGATGCGTCGGCCCTGTTCGCTGCGAATCGGAATGTTCTGCAGGTTGGGTTCCGATGATGACAGGCGACCAGTTGCCGTGACGGCCTGGTGATACGAGGTGTGAATACGCCCGGTGCGGTGGTGAATCAGCACCGGCAGGGTGTCGGTATAGGTGGACTTGAGCTTGCTCAGGCTGCGATGTTCCAGGATCAGTCGGGGCAAGGCGTGCTCGTGGGCCAGTTCCTGCAGCACCGGCTCCGCGGTGGAGGGCGCTCCTTTGGGGGTTTTCTTGATGACCGGCAAGCCCATCCTGTCATAGAAGATGACCTGTAACTGTTTGGTGGAACCCAGGTTGAACGTTTCGCCGGCCTCTTCGTGGGCCTCTTTTTCCAGCTCGGCCATGCGTTCCGCCAGTTCCTGGCTGTGCTGCTTCAGGGTGCTGGCACAGATCATTGCGCCGCGCTGCTCCATGCGGGAGAGCACCGGCACCAGTGGCAGGTCGATCTCCTCATACACCGATTTCAGCTTGCCGGTTTCTGCCAGCCTGGGGCGCAGCACCTGGTGCAGCCGCAGGGTGATGTCGGCATCCTCCGCCGCGTAGGGGCCGGCTTTGTCCAGATCAATCTGGTTGAAGGTCAGTTGTTTGGCGCCCTTGCCGGCGATGGACTCGAAGGTGATGGTCTGCTCGTCGAGATACTGTCTGGCCAGCGTGTCCATGTCATGTCGGGACGCCACTGAGTTGAGCACGTAGGACTCGAGCATGGTGTCTTCGGCAATGCCCTCGAGGGTGATGCCGTGGTTGACCAGCACATTTTTGTCGTACTTCAGGTTTTGCCCCAGCTTGGGCCTGGCCGGGTCTTCCAGCAGAGGCTTGAGCTGCGCCAGCACGGCGTCGCGATCCAGTTGCTCCGGGGCCCCCATGTAGTCGTGGGCCAGCGGCACGTAGGCGGCCTCGCCCGGCTCGATGGCGAAGGAGACGCCAACCACCTCGGCATCCATATACCGCAGACTGGTGGTTTCGGTGTCGAAGGCGAACAACGGCGCCTGCCTCAGCCGCGCCAGCCACTGATCGAAATCGGCCTGCTCGGTGATCACCGTGTAGCGCTTGTCGACTGGCTCGGCGGTTGCGTCGGCACTCGTATCCGGCGTCCGGTCTGACTCGGTGCCGGTACTCTCCAGCTCCGCCGTCCAGGAGCGCAGCTCATATTCGCGGAACAGTTCGAGCAGTGCGTCGTTGTTCTGGTTCCGCAGCTGGAGATTTTCCAGCCCGAAGTCCAGTTCCACGTTGGTGCGGATGGTGGCCAGGTCGCGGCTCAGTGGCAGTATCTCCAGCGCTTCCCTGAGGTATTCACCGATCTTGCCCTTGACCTGGTCGGCGTTCGCCATGATCTCTTCAAGGCTGGGGTGTTCCTGGAGCCATTTGACCGCGGTTTTGGGCCCGCATTTATTGACGCCGGGAATGTTGTCCACCTTATCGCCGACCAGTGCGAGGTAGTCGATGATCTGCTCCGGGGTTACGCCGAACTTGTCCACCACGCCGTCCCGGTCCATGCGGGTTTCGGTCATGGTGTTGATCAGCGTCACGTGGTCGCTGACCAGCTGCGCCATGTCCTTGTCGCCGGTGGAAATCACCACGTCGATTCCTTTGCTGGTGGCTTCGTGGGCGAGGGTGCCGATCACATCGTCGGCCTCCACGCCGGGCACGATCAGTAGCGGCAGTCCCATGGCCTTGACCATCTCGTGGATGGGCTCAATCTGGCAGGCCAGGTCGTCTGGCATCGGCGGGCGGTTGGCCTTGTACGCCTCATACATGTCATGGCGAAAGGTTTTCCCCTTGGCGTCAAAGACGACCACCATTTTAGATCCCGGAAAATCCTGCTCCAGCCGGCGCAGCATGCTGATGACGCCTTTGATGGCGCCTGTCGGGTGGTTCTTGCTGGTGGTCAGGGGCGGCAGGGCATGGTACGCCCGGAACAGATAGGAAGAGCCGTCTACAAGAACAACCGGTGGGGTCTGTTGCTGTGTCATATCAAAACAGGTCCGGAATGTGATTGAAGCGTGGGTTGCCATGTGCAACGCTATAGTCATAAAGGGACAATTACTGTCGCCATAGTTGGACAAAAGGGTATCACGAAAATGAAACGAATCGCCTGCCTCGGTGTTGCCTCCCTGCTGCTGTCCGCACCCATTTCCGCGCAGGACAGAGGAGGGCTGGATCAGGAGGTGGTCGCCACGCCACAGGAGCCGCTGGTGGTGTCTGATTACCAGCCCTCCTCGGACGGTGCCCAGATCGTGATCCGCCCCGGTGATAACGAAGTGTTCTATGAATACCGGGTCAATGGTCAGCTGGTTGAAATCAAGGTAGTGCCGGAGGTGGGGCCGGAATACTATCTGGTGCCCGCCGACGGTGGCGGGTGGATCCGCGAGGATCAGACCGACATGCTGGTGCCAAGCTGGGTCATATTCCGCTGGTAGTTCGCCGGTTGCGAGTGCTCAGCCCTGTCGCATCTGGGTGAGATTGATGGACACCGGCGTTGAGCGGCGGCTCTCCAGGCCACTGTTATCCACTGTGGTGATGCTGAATTCGTACGCACCCGGTGGCAAGGTGTTCAGAGTGAACCGGTTCTTTTGTGGGCTGTCGACCGGAATCACTTTGAGTGTGTTTTCGTGTTTCAGCCGATAGTAAATGCGGTAGCCGCTGATCTGGCCGGGATAGAGTGATGAGCCGTCTTCCCTTGTCAGCGGGGCGTTCCAGGTCAGTGTCGGAGTGCGCATCCGCTGCTCAGTGCCGCTGTCCTGCCCCAGCGCGGTACGAAAGCTGCCCATGGCTTTGTCCAGCCGCTGTCCGGCGATGGATGCCGCCTGATCGGTGCTGGTTTTTGACGCCCGTGAGTCCTCCTGGCAGCCCGCTAGAATAAGTACGCTTGCCAGCGTTGCGCTGAGGGCAAGGCTTCGCCCCCGCAGAGTCTGCATTGGTCTGGTCATCATGATGTTCTCGCCATTTTTCTTGTTGCCCGGATCGGGCGATCCGGGAGCGCGCAGCCTGAATAATGCGGAGAGACGGGCTTTGAGATCAGGTTGAAATTATGCGGTGACGTGGAAAATCATCAAATGAACAATCTTTAAGTTCGGTAATGGGTCACACATTGGCTTTTAGTATGAACATTCTAATTTTTGACCGTAACCTGATGTTGTGAATTAGGGATCCGACAGGAATCCACCCTTTATATCATCTCAGGAGAGAACATTATGGGTAAGCTCAAAAGCTATCAGGAACAGCTTCAGGAAATCGTGGAAAAAGGCATCAATGCCGCTGAAGACCAGCAGAAGAAGCTGGCTTCCAAGCCGTTCGACTACGCTGAGAAGCTGGAGTCAGAAGCACGCGAGTACAGTGTCAAGACTCTGCGTACCCGTTACTACGGTTACAGCGAGAACCTGTTCGAGCAACTGCGTACCCTGAACAGCCGTTTCGGCAACTTCGCTGCGGATCTGGTTGCCAAGCTGGAAAAAGAAGCGGCTGAAGGCGCCGACGCAGTTTCTGACGCAGCAGGCGAGGTTTCTGAAGCTGCCCAGTCAGCCAAGAAATCTGTTGCAGCCAAGAAGCCTGCAGCGCGCAAGACCGCCGCTCGCAAGCCGGCTGCCAAGAAAACCACCGCTTCTGCCTGATAGGTCGTAAGACGGTGCGAAAAGGGCCACCCGAGGGTGGCCCTTTTCTTTGATTGCTCAAAACAGGTTGATCAGTTGCCCGGTTCGGGCGGCTCAAGTGGAAGGGTTCGCGGCTCGCCGGTGATCTCTTCAAGGCGGCGTATGTCGGCCTCGTAGCCATCCCTGAGGTCCTGTATTTCGGCATTCTGGATCGCAATTTCCCGCTCTATGTCGCGAACCTGGGCTTCAAGGCGCCGGATTTTTTTCAGGGTGGTTTCCGGCACTTCGCGCCCGGAGCGCTCCATGTCGGCGGCACGGCTCTCTTCGTTATTCAGTTGGCTGACAATGACGGAAATGTTGCCCCGCTTGAGTTGGCTCAGGCTTTCCAGCTCACGGACCTTGCGGTGCATGGCACTGACGGCCTGATCCGGATGGCTGAAGCGTTTGAGCAATTTGCGGTCCTGCTCTTGCTGCCGCTTCTGCGCTTCCTGGCGCTTTTCCTCAGCTTCGCGGGCGGCTATTTCCTCCGGGGTCGGAGCCGGGGCAACCGATTCGACGACACGTCCTTGGGTATTCAGGATGTCGTAGCCCCGCCGGGAAGCCTCCTGGGGGATGGTGTTGCTGATAACCATCTGGCCGTTTTCATCCGTGTAACGGTACATTTGTGCCTCGGCGACCGTTGCGGCAAACAACAGAGCGGAGGCAGATGCTGCGAGTGAAAACCGGGTCAGACATTTCATGGATATTCAGACTCCGTAACGGTCCCGATACTGGGCGACGCGACTGGCGTGGTCGGCGAAATCCGGACGCTTGCTCAGGTAGTCGAGAACCTGTTCAAGCCGGATGATGCTGACGACGGGCAAACCGAATTCCTGTTCCACCTCCTGGATGGCGGACAGCGCGTCATTGCCGCGCTCCTGTCGGTCCAGGGCAATCAACACGCCCGCGGGCTCGGCGCCTGCGGCGCGGATCAGGTCGATGGACTCGCGAATGGCCGTGCCGGCGGTAATGACATCATCAACGATCAGCACTTTGCCCTCAAGTGGCGCGCCGACGATGTTACCACCCTCGCCATGGTCCTTCTTTTCCTTGCGGTTGAAGGCAAACGGCTTGCTTTGGCCTTCAGAAGCCAGCGCCATGGCCGTTACCGTGGCCAACGGAATGCCCTTATAGGCAGGCCCGAAGATGATGTCATAATTCAGGCCGCTGCGCTGCACGGCGGCGGCATAAGCTTTGCTTAGTTCAAGCAGGTCCTCGCCGGTATTGAACAGCCCGGCATTGAAGAAGTATGGGCTGGTGCGTCCGGACTTGAGGGTAAATTCGCCAAAACGCAAAACGTTACGGCGGATGGCAAACTCAATGAAATGTTGCTGATAGTCGTGCATGGCAAGGCTTCTGGCGGGTGTGGATCTTTAATTAAAGCGTAAAACCGGTATCATACACACAAACCGAATCAGGAAACACGTATGCGGGTAGTAACAATCAGCGTCAACGGCCTCGCCCAGGCGGTTGAGAAAGGTTTCTTCGAATGGCTGGCCGGGCAAGATGCCGACGTGGTCTGCGTTCAGGATCACCGCATGCGCGCCTACGAAATCGAGGACTTCAACCTGATTCCGGAAGGCTACGAGGCCTACTTCATTGATGGCGAGAACAACGAGGACGGCGGCGTGGGCATCTATACCCGCCACTTTCCCAAAGCCATCATGTACGGCTTCGCCAATGAGCAGGCGGATCGTGAAGGGCGATTCATCCAGGCCGACTTCGACAAGGTGTCGGTGGCCTGTGTGCTGGCGCCCTGTGCGCTTGGCCGTGAGGACGAGCTCATTGGCGACAATGACCTGACGGTGCTGGATCACAAGGACGACTTCATGGAAGCGTTCGGCCTGCACATGCAGAAGACATTGCGCAAGCGCCGCCAGTTCATTTTCTGCGCCAACCTGCAGACCGCCCATCACGTGACCGACGCCAGCCCGCTCTATCATCAGCTGGACGCCTCCGGATTCATGCCCCATGAGCGGGCGTGGCTGGATCGGCTGTTCGACGAGATGGGCTGCGTGGATGGATTCCGCGAGATCAATAAACAGAGCAATCAGTTTACCTGGTGGCCAGAACAGACCGAGGGGTCGCGCAAGAACGCCGGCATCCGGGTGGATTACCAGCTGATGACGCCGGGTATCCGCAAGACGATTCTGGATGGCTGGATTGATGACGGCACCCGTTTTTCCGATCACGCGCCGGTGATCATGGACTACGACATCGAAATCGGTTTCTGAGTCTGGGAGAGCGCCGTCGGTCGGATCAGGCGCAAGCCCTGATCCGACAACAGCTTACCCGGTAACTTATCCCTCCAGAGCCGCCTTCTGAATCTCAAACAGCTGCTCAATACCCTGCCTGGCTAACGTCAGCATGCTGTCCAGCTCTTCCTGCACAAACGGCGCGCCTTCGGCGGTGCCCTGTATCTCGATAAAGCCACCGCGGTCGGTCATGATCACGTTCATGTCGGTTTCGGCCTCGGAGTCTTCCGGGTAATCCAGGTCCAGCACCGGCGTACCTTTGTACACGCCGACACTCAAGGCTGCGACCATCTGCTTCAGCGGTGATTTCTTCAGGCGTTTTTCCGCCACCAGATGATTCAGGGCGTCAACCAGGGCGACGCACCCACCGGTGATCGCCGCGGTACGGGTGCCACCATCGGCCTGGATGACGTCGCAGTCGATGGTGATGGAGTGCTCGCCCAGGGCGCTCAGGTCAACCGCAGCGCGCAGAGAGCGGCCGATCAGGCGCTGGATTTCAACCGTGCGCCCACCCTGTTTGCCGCGGGCCGCTTCGCGGCCCATGCGGCTGCCGGTGGAACGGGGCAGCATGCCGTATTCGGCGGTGATCCAGCCTTTGCCTTCGCCGCGCAGGAAGGGCGGCACCTTGTTTTCCACCGAGGCGGTACAGATGACCTTGGTGTCACCGAATTCGACCAGTACCGAGCCCTCGGCGTGGCGGGTGTAGTTGCGGGTGATTCGGATGTCTCTCGGTTGTTCCGGCGTTCTTCCGCTGGGTCGCATAGTGTGTCCTGATATCAGTAGTGGATGTCCGGGGCGGTGCGCCCGGCGTTCGGAATAGGATAACGGCGGAGTATAACACGGTGAGGCAGCGGTCTGTTCCGGTGCGGCTCTCCGGCTTTGGTCGGGTTCGCGGTTTCGCGCCGCACCCTGTTAAACTCGAAAGATTGCATCGACAGACCAATGGAGCTGCCATGATTCGAAGCATGACTGCCTTTGCGCGCCAGGACACACAGGGTGACTGGGGAACGCTGACTTGCGAGATTCGCACCGTGAATCATCGTTACCTGGAGCCGTCGTTCCGTTTACCGGAAGCGCTGCGGGAGCTTGAGAATGCCTTTCGTGAGCAGCTGCGTAACCAGCTCAAACGGGGCAAAGTGGACGTGTCGATGCGCCTGCAGACGGCAGAAAGCGCCGCGCAGAACTTCGAGGTCAGCGACGACATGGCCCGTGCCGTCAACGAGGCGGCCAACCACGTCAACCGGATTCTGGACAACCCTGCCCACATCAACGCCCTTGATGTCTTGCGCTGGCCCGGCGTGCTGTCGGTGAAAGAGCTGGATTACAGCCCCGCTCGCGATGCCGCGGCGGAACTCTTCGAGCGCACCGTAGCTGATCTGGTCACCGTTCGGGAGCGGGAAGGCGAGCGTCTGCGGCCGCTGTTCGAGGACCGGCTTGAGGCCATGGGGCAGCGGGTCGAGGAAGTGCGTGAGCTGATGCCGGAGTTAGTCAAAGCTCAGGAGCAACAGCTCAGGGATCGCTTCGAAAAAGCCCGGGTCGAACTGGATCCTGAGCGGGTGGCGCAGGAAATGGTGATGCTGGCCCAGAAAAGCGATGTGACTGAGGAGCTGGATCGCCTGGATGCCCACATCTCCGAGGTGTCTGACACCCTGACGTCCGGCGACGCCATCGGCCGTCGTCTGGATTTCCTGATGCAGGAGCTGAATCGCGAGGCCAACACCCTCAGCAGCAAAAGTATCGATGCCCGGGTGACCCGGGTGGCGGTGGATCTCAAGGTGCTGATCGAGCAGATGCGGGAGCAGGTGCAGAACCTGGAGTAAGGGATTTCCGCATCGTGTATAATTTCTCCCCTTGTTATTGCGGCCGCGGTTTGTGATCGGTGACGTGTCGCGAAAATCAGACAGATCCGGAGTGTTGTGCGCCATGAGCCAGGCAGTTGAACAGGGTACCCTCTACGTGATTTCCGCCCCGTCCGGGGCCGGCAAGACCAGCCTGGTGGCTGGGATGCTGCGCAACGACGGCAGGCTGGGCGTGTCGGTGTCTCATACCACCCGCCCGATGCGCGAGGGTGAGCAGCACGGGGTCAACTATCATTTCGTCAGCCGGGACGAGTTCGAGGCCATGATCGGCCGTGGCGACTTCCTTGAGCACGCGGATGTGTTTGGCAATTATTACGGCACGTCCCAGGTCTGGGTGCGGGAAACACTGGCGACAGGTCAGGATGTGATCCTCGAGATCGACTGGCAGGGCGCCGAGCAGGTGCGCCGGTTGATTCCCGAGTGTGTTGGCATCTTTATTGTGCCGCCGTCCGCGGAGGTGCTGCGTGAACGCCTCACCGGTCGCGGTACCGACGCGCCGGAGGTGGTGGAGCGCCGGCTGGCGGAGGCCACCGATGAATGCAGCCATGCGGTGGAGTTCGACTACCTCGTGGTCAATGACAACTTCGACGTGGCCCTGGCGGACCTGCTGGCGATTGTTCGTGGCCAGCGTTTGCGCATGACCGCCCAGCAGGCTCGTCACGCGGTGTTGCTGTCCCGGCTATCCAGCCGCGGCTGAACCGTTTTCCGCTGTATACAAAGCGGGCTGGTCGCAGTAAACTACGCGGTCTGCTAGATCAGTCATCTTATTTTGTCGGGGAAGTTATGGCACGAGTTACCGTTGAAGATTGTCTTGAACACGTCGATAACCGTTTTCAACTGGTTATGCTGGCTACCAAACGCGCCCGCCAGATTGCCACCAAGGGCTTCGAGCCTATGGTCGCCGAAGAGAATGACAAGCCCACCGTCATTGCTTTGCGCGAAATTGCTGAAGGCAAGGTCAGTCGCAGCCTGCTGACCGAAGACGACGACGAGTAAGTTGTCGGGCAGGTCGGGTCGGTAGAAACACCTGCCTCCCTGCCACAAGCATTGAAATCTGTCCCCGCGGTTTTATAGTGTAACGGTAAGGCGTGGGTAGACGGACAGCGGAAGGACCCGGATGCGTGCATTCGGGTTTTTTTGTTCCTGGTTCATGAACGGACGTTGGAGGCGCGGTGTCGGCAGAGGCGACGGTTGAAGGGCTGGCGAAAGAGCTCAGCTCCTATCTCGATACGCATCGGATCAATCAGGTGCGACGGGCCTATTATTACGCCGAACAAGCCCACGAAGGCCAGATGCGCCGCAGTGGCGACCGCTACATCACCCATCCTCTTGCCGTTGCTCACATTCTTGCCGATCTGAAGCTGGACCATCAGAGCCTGATGGCCGCCATGCTCCACGATGTGATCGAGGACACGGGTATCCCCAAGGATGCGCTGTCTGACCAGTTCGGTGACGACGTCGCGGAGCTGGTCGACGGTGTGAGCAAACTCACTCAGATCGAGTTCCGTTCCCGTGCTGAGGCCCAGGCCGAGAATTTCCAGAAAATGACTCTGGCCATGGCCCGGGACATCCGCGTGATTCTGGTGAAACTCGCAGACCGCCTGCACAACATGCGCACCCTGGGGCCCATGCCCTATGAGAAGCGCCAGCGGATTGCCAACGAGACTCTCGACATCTACGCCCCCATCGCCAACCGGCTCGGCATGCACTCCATCTGCACGGAGCTGGAGGATCTGGGTTTTGCCTCCCTGTACCCCATGCGTTCCCGCTACATTTCCAAGGCGGTGGAAAAGCTGCGGGGCAGTCACCGGGAAATCATTGACGAGATCCGCGGCAAGCTGCAGGAAAAGCTGGAAGAGCGAGGTATGCCCGGGCGGATTCTAGGGCGCGAGAAGCACCTGAACAGCATCTACAACAAGATGAAGTTCAAGCAGAAGTCGTTCCACGAAATCATGGACGTGTACGCCTTCCGCATCATCACCGACACGGAAGACGACTGTTATCGTATCCTCGGCGCCGTGCACAGCCTTTACAAGCCATTGCCGGGGCGGTTCAAAGACTACATCGCCATGCCCAAGGCCAATGGCTACCAGTCTCTGCACACCACACTGTTCGGCATGCATGTGAACATCGAGATCCAGATCCGCACCGAGGAAATGGAGCACATCGCCAATAACGGCATTGCCGCCCACTGGATGTACAAGAACGAGCCGTCCAGTGTGACCAGCGTGAACCAGTCGCGGGTGGATCGCTGGGTGAAGGGTCTGATGGAAATGCGGGAGCGCGCAGACGACTCCCTGGAATTCATCGAGCACGTGAAGGTCGACTTGTTCCCGGATGAGATCTACGTGTTCACCCCCAAGGGCAAGATCATGGAATTGCCCAGCGGTGCCACACCAGTGGACTTCGCCTACGCCATCCACACCGACATCGGCAACGCCACGGTGGCCTGTCGGGTCAACCGCAACCTGGGCTCCCTGAGCCAGCCGCTGCAGAGCGGGCAGACCGTGGAAGTCATTACCGCCCCCGGCGCCCGCCCCAATCCGGCCTGGCTGAGTTTTGTGGTCACCGGCAAGGCCCGCAGCAGCATTCGTCATGTGCTGAAGAACCAGAAACGGGCCGAATCCCTGGAGTTGGGCAAGGCGCTGCTGAAGAAGTCCCTCAAAGGTTTCGGTACCAGCCTTTCGAAAATCGGCGAGAGCCAGGTCGAGGCGGTGGTCCGCCACAATCAGGTCAGCAGCCTGGACGATCTGGTGAGCGAAATCGGCCTCGGTAACCGCATGGCCTATCTGGTGGCGCGCCAGCTGGTCAGCGGTGCGGAAGTGGATGCAGACACCGCGCCCCAGGTGCCGTCGGAAGGCAGTCCGGTCACCATCCGCGGAACAGAGGGCTTGCTGGTGCGTTTCGCCAGTTGCTGCAAGCCGATCCCCGGCGACCCGGTGGTGGGTGTGATGGATTCCGGCAAAGGCATGATGATTCACTCCGATACCTGCTCCCGTCTGCCGGACGATAACGATGGCGGCGCGCGCCTGACCCACCTCAAGTGGGCGAAGGATATTACCGATGAATTTTCTGTGGAACTGCGGGTGGAGCTCGAGCGCCAGCGCGGCGTGATTGCCGAAGTGGCCAACGCCGTGGCCATGGCCGACGGCAACATCGAGCGCATCAACGTCGAGGAACAGAACGCCCGGCTCGGAGTGGTCAGCCTGGTGGTTCATGTCAATGGTCGCCGGCACCTTGCACGGGTCATGCGGCGTATCCGCAATATCCGCGCAGTGACTCACATCAACCGGGTACGCCATTAATCCGGGGGCAGGCGATTCGCTGGTTGACAGGCCGCGCTCCGAGGGGAGACGATTGGCCTTTTGGAAGAAAGGAACCCAAAGGTCATGACCAACAAATCAATCATCCAGACTGAGAATGCACCTCAGGCGATCGGTACCTATTCCCAGGCAGTCAAGGCTGGAGATACTGTGTATCTGTCTGGCCAGATTCCTCTGGTGCCGGAAACCATGGAAGTGGTCGCCGGTGATTTTGCCGCCAAGACCCGTCAGGTGTTCGAGAACCTGAAAGCGGTCTGTGAGGCGGGTGGCGGTGAGCTGAAAGACATCGTCAAGCTCAACATCTACATGACTGACCTGGCCAACTTCGCCACCGTCAACGAAATCATGGCGACCTATTTTCAGGAGCCTTATCCCGCGCGCGCGGCGGTCGGCGTCGCGGCACTGCCCAAAGGTGTCCCCATCGAGATGGAAGCGGTTATGGTGTTGAGCTGATCGCGATCATTTCCCGGTAACCGACCCGGAAATCCGGATAGCGGAAGCGAAAACCGCTCTCCAGCAAGCGCTGATTGCTGCACCGCTTGCTCCCTGCGCGCCCGCCTTTGCGGGCGTTTTCCGTTGGCGGTGCGCACGGCACCTGCTGCCGCACCCAGGCAACCACCTCATCCAGCCGCACCGGCTCGCAATCACTGGCCACGTAGCAGTCTTCCACAGGTTCCCCTGCCAGAGACTGGTGGGTCAGGTGGGCGATTGCCGCCGCTGCGTCGACCTCGTGAATACGGTTGCTGAACGGGGCCGGACTGGCCGGGTCCATGCCGCCGGCAATGACTTCCTCCAAAAAACGTTGGCGGCTGGGCCCGTAGATGCCGCTGAAACGAACCACGGTGGCAGGAAAGCCGCTGCCAAGCGCCGTTCGCTCGCCGGTGACAATGGTTTGCCCGCTGAATCGCGCCGGCTCTGCCGGGCTGTGTTCGTCAACCCAGGAATCGTCGTTCTGGGCGTACACGCTGGTGCTGCTGATGAAGATCAGACGCTTCAGGGGTTGGTCCTGCAGCGCGTCCAGCAGGTTCTGAAGGCCGGTAACGTAGGCATTGCGGTAGCCCTGTTCATCGTAACTGGCGGGTGTCAGGCAGTAGATCACTACATCCAGATCTTCGGGGAGCACCCGGGTGACCTGCTCGGGGCGGGTCAGGTCGGCCTTGAGAGGGCGAATGCCCGACGGCACCTCGGCAGGGTTCCGGCGCAGGCCGAACACCTCGGCGCGGTCCGTCAACAGCGTGGCAATGGCGCCCCCGAGCTTGCCGCAACCCGCCACCAGAATTCGTGGAAGTTTATTGCTTTCAGTGATTGCCATAGACAATTTCAATCCTTATGCTTTGGCTTATCAAGACAGAGCGCGATGATTGCCCCTCTGCCCTGGACGAATTCTGACCGGAGCTCACCATGACTCTCACTGAGTTACGATACGTTGTTACCCTCGCACGGGAAAGGCATTTTGGCCGCGCCGCGGAGCGCTGTCACGTCAGTCAGCCGACCCTGAGTGTGGCCGTAAAAAAGCTGGAGGACGAGCTGGGCATTCCGCTGTTTGAGCGCAGCAAGAGCAGTATCCGGGTGACCGAAACCGGCCAACGGATTATCGAACAGGCGCAGCGGGTGCTGGATCAGGTGGGCGTGATCAAGGACATGGCTCAGGATGGCAAGAACCAGCTCAATTCGCCCCTGAGAGTTGGCGCCATCTACACCATCGGCCCCTATCTGTTCCCACATCTGTTGCCGGAACTGCGCCGCGCGGCGCCGGACATGCCGCTGTTCATCGAGGAGAATTATACCGCCAGCCTGCGCCAGAAACTGCGCCACTCGGACCTGGATGCCATCATCATTGCCCTGCCGTTCGAGGAACCGGAGGTGGTGACCCTTCCGCTGTATGACGAGCCGTTTGTGGTATTGCTGCCTGCCGGTCATCCGTTGACCGAGAAAGAGAGCCTGACGGCGGAGGAACTGGCCAGGGAACAACTGCTGTTGCTGGGCCCCGGACACTGCTTCCGCGATCAGGTGCTTGAATCCTGCCCGCCTCTGGTCGATGCGGTGACCCGCAACGCCAGTGCAGCAGCACCGGCACTGGTCACTGAGGGCAGTTCCCTGGAAACCATTCGGCATATGGTGGCCTCTGGCCTCGGTATCACAGTGCTGCCGTTGTCTGCGGCTACGGCCATGCAGTACCACGAAGACATTCTGGCGGTGCGGCCGTTTGCGGCTCCGGTGCCTTTCCGCACCGTGGCGCTGGCGTGGCGGGTGACCTTCCCCCGCCCGAAAGCCATTGATGTGTTGTCGCTGGCGGCCAGCCAGTGTCGCGTCATCGAGAAGGCGAAAACCGATACCCCCGCGGCGGCCACGGACACCTGAGGTCGCTCATGACGTCACTGGACGACATCCCGGTCACCGCATTGAAGGGCGTAGGAAGCGCCCTGGCGGACCGGTTGGCAAAACTGGGGATTCAATCCCTGCAGGATCTACTGTTTCATTTGCCCCATCGTTATGAAGATCGTACCCGGATAGTGCCCATGGGCAATCTGCGCATTGGCGATGTCGGTGTGGTGGAAGGGGAGGTGGTCAAAACCGATCTGGTAATGGGGCGCCGCCGCAGCCTGCAGGTGACCCTGAAAGACCAGAGCGGGTTTCTGGTGATGCGTTTTTTCCATTTTAATGCCGCCCAGAAAAACCAGCTGACCGAGGGTGCTCGGGTGCGTTGTTTCGGAGAAGTTCGCCCGGGTCGTGCCGGATACGAGTTCTATCACCCGGAATACCAGACCGACCCGCCGCCGATGCCTGCGGAAGGGCAGGCGACGCTGACGCCGGTCTACCCCCTGACCGAGGGCATTCAGCAGCCGCGGGTCCGATCCCTGTGCCAGCAGGCACTGACTTACCTGAAACGCTACCCCATTCATGACTGGTTGCCGCCGGGGTTGCTGGCGGATTATCAGCTACCGGGTATAACCGAAGCGGTGGAGCTGGTGCACGCGCCCCCGGCCACGGCACCGGTGCATCTGCTGATGGAAGGCCGGCATCCGGCGCAGCAACGCCTGGTGATGGAGGAGTTGCTCGCCCACCAGCTCAGCCTGCTGCAGGTGCGCGAACAGATCCAGGCGCGCCAGGCCCTGCCGCTGCTGCCCACCGGTGATCTGGTGGACCAGTTTCTGGAAGAACTGCCCTTTCGCCTGACCGGGGCCCAGCAGCAGGTGGTGCGTGACATTCGCCAGGATCTCAGCCAGCCATTGCCGATGTTGCGGCTGGTGCAGGGGGACGTGGGATCCGGCAAGACGGTGGTGGCCGCGCTTGCCGCACTACAGGCGATCGGGGCCGGCGCCCAGGTGGCATTGATGGCGCCAACGGAGATACTGGCGGAACAGCATTACCAGAATTTCTGCAGCTGGCTGGAGCCTCTGGGTATCCGTCTGGCGTGGTTGTCCGGCAAGGTCAAGGGCAAGGCCCGTCGTGAAGCACTGGAGCAGGTCGGCAGCGGTGAGGCCCGTGTAGCCATCGGCACCCACGCGCTGTTTCAGGACGAGGTGGTGTTCAACCGTCTGGCGCTGGTGATTGTGGACGAGCAGCACCGTTTCGGGGTTCATCAGCGCCTGGCGTTGCGGGAAAAAGGCGTAGGCGGCACCCTGGCACCCCACCAGTTGATCATGACGGCTACGCCAATTCCCCGCACCCTCGCCATGAGTGCTTACGCCGATCTCGATACCTCGGTGATTGACGAACTGCCCCCCGGCCGTAAGCCGATCGAGACCGTGACCATTCCGGACAGTCGCCGGGAAGACGTGATCGGGCGGGTGCGCAATGCCTGCCGGGAGGGGCGTCAGGCCTATTGGGTGTGCACCCTGATCGAGGAATCCGAAGCGCTGCAGTGTCAGGCGGCAGAGGTGACCGCGCAGGAACTCACCGAGCGCCTGCCGGACCTGTCCGTGGGGCTGGTTCACGGTCGCCTGAAGGCGGCAGAAAAAGCCGCAATCATGGCGCAGTTCAAGAATGGTGAGCTGGATTTGCTGGTGGCGACTACAGTGATAGAGGTGGGGGTGGACGTGCCCAACGCTTCGCTGATCATCATCGAGAACCCCGAGCGGCTGGGGCTGGCCCAGTTGCATCAGTTGCGGGGCCGGGTGGGGCGGGGCGAGCAGGCCAGTTTCTGCGTGCTGATGTATCACCCGCCGCTATCGCAGAACGGCAAGGCCCGCCTGCAGGCGCTGCGGGACAGCCAGGATGGCTTTTTCATCGCCGAGAAAGACCTCGAGATCCGTGGTCCGGGTGAAGTGCTGGGCACCCGCCAGACTGGCATGATGCAGTTCCGTCTGGCGGACTTCGAGCGGGACAAGGGCTGGATCGAGCCGGTTCGTGCCATGGCGCCGTCATTGATGGCAGATTCGCAACGGGTCAATGGTCTGGTGCGTCGCTGGTTGGGTGAGAGGGTCCGGTATGGTGACGTTTAGCGGTAGCCGCGCGCAGGAACGCAGGATTAACCCGGGTTAGATCAAAACCCCGGGTGTTTTACTGCCGTATACTGAAGAAACGACCATCCTGCCCTGCGTGGGCACCTTATTGTGTTTTGGAGAGGCTTATGGAATTACCTGTTGTGGTCCGGCAGGCACTGGGTGAAACCGCGGGGGAGGTGTCTCTGCGGGATGTCAGCCAGGCCCGTAACGACCAGCTGCTGAGAATGGTGTTGCTCAGTGACGAACAGGGAAACCTTCAGGCGGTCTGCCGGCAGGATGATCTGCTTGATATCAATGCCCTCAATCAGCAGCTGGGGCGGGATCTTCAGGTCATGAAACGCCGTGATCAGGTACGAGCGCAGGAACGTGCCGGGCTGGCCGAGCTGCCGGCGTTGCCGTCACTGACCGGCTGGCCCAGCGTGGTGGACGAGCGGGTGGACAGCCTGCAGGCCGTGGCGCTGTCGCTCGGCGCACAAAATCTGGCCATGGTCATGCCCGCTGCAGATTTCCGTGCGTTAACGGCCAATGCCGAGCGGGCTGCCTTTGCCGTTGTGCCGGAGACCATTGCCGTTAATCTGGATCGTCCCGAACGGGATCGGGACCAGCTTCATTCAGCCATCAAGAAGTTCACCGGCCTGCGGATACAGCAACGGCTGGAAGATACCCTGGAGCTGCCACCCCTGCCGGAAACGGCTCAGCGGATTATTCATCTGCGGGTCAATCCCAACGCTGTGATGGGCGACCTGGTGGATATTGTGGAGAGTGATCCGAGCCTTGCCGCCCAGGTGGTCAGCTGGGCGTCATCCTCTTTTTACGCCGCGGCGGGGCAGGTCAAATCCGTTCACGACGCGGTTTCCCGCGTGCTGGGTTTTGATCTGGTGATGAATCTGGCCATGGGGCTGGCGCTGGGGCGCGCCCTGAAACAGCCTCAGGATCACCCTGAGGGGTATGTGGATTACTGGCAGCAAGCCATCTGGCAGGCCCAGTCAGCCGGTATTCTGGCCAGCATGATGCCCCGCACTGAGCGCCCGGCCTTTGGCCTGGCCTATCTCGCCGGGCTGCTTCACAACTTCGGCTATCTGGTGCTCGCCCAGGTCTTTCCGCCACACTTCAAGCTGGTGTGCCGATTGCTGGAAGTGAATCCCGGCATGGACTCGTCGGTGACCGAACATTACCTGCTCGGCATTACCCGTGAGCAGATTGCGGCGGAACTGATGCAGAACTGGGGGATGCCGGACGAAGTGACCCTGGCCATCCGCTACCAGAAGAACCCCGGCTACGATGGCCCTCACAGCGTCTACGGCAAATTGCTGTGGCTGGGGCGCCAGTTGCTGGCCACGCGGGGTGTGGCCATTGGCGCCGGCGAGGAGGTATCGCCGGCCTTCTACGCATCGCTGGGACTGGACAAGACCAGAGTGGAGGAGCAATTCGACGAGCTGGTCAATAACAAGGCCAGTATCATGGCCATGGCCGGCATGATGACCTCCTGATTCGACGTTTTCGCAACCCGAACCCGCAAAAAAGCCGGCCCTTAGGCCGGCAAGCTCACCCGCTTGTTGCAGAGTCGTCCAAACTTTTCAGGAGAAAACAACGCAAGGTGTCCGCAGAGAATGGTTCGGGCCACCTTGTCTTTAAATCTAGCTCATGAAGTCGGAAATAAAAGTCAACCCTTCCGCCAGAATGACCCTGATCAACGTGTCACATTTTTTTCATATCGGAATGCGTTGATTTCCAATACTAAATGGCGCGATCCCCGGCCTTTTCTGTTACAAAAAATTACAATCAGGTCTGGAAACAGCCAGTTGGACACTTCGTGAACAGGCGCTTCCTCAGAAGGCGTGCTGTCGGAGCGCGGTGGCGGCGCGGCGGATGGTGTCCGCATGCTGTTTTTCCAGGGCCAGCCGCTCCTGATCCATCTTTTCAATGAAGCGGGTGTCGGTGGCCTGTCGCGCCCGGTGGGTGGGCATGTGCTGCAGCTGGTCGGATATTTCCCGGAAGATACGGTAGGGTGACCGCTCCAGCAGCTCCGGCGCCACGTGATCCAGCAGGCCCTTGAGGCGCAGGCAGGCCTCCGAGTACTCCACCTGATCCTCTTCTACCGCCATGGCGATTACCTGAATGCTTTCGACCATGGATTGTCTGCGTTTTTCGCGGAACGCACGGTTCTTGTCATCCCGCCGCCGGCTCAGGCTGAGCAGCCGGCTCTGGCGCACAATGAAGGCAATCAGGGTCGCGATTGCCAGCAGACCCGCGATGATCAGTGTCCATTGCAGCCACAGGGGCATGGGTAACTCCTTTTGCGTCAGGCGCGTTTACGCTGACGTTCCGCACGCCAGACTTTAACCTTCACTTTCTGTCCATTGAGTACGGAGGTACCCACCAGCGGATCAGTCTGTTGGTCGCTGAGCACATCATTGATACTGGCGCCCGCATGGGCGGCGGCCACGGTCTGGCCAGTGCCTTCGCGGTGGTGACCCCACCCATGGGGCACCGAGACCACCCCCGGCATGATGTCTTCGGTAATCTCCACCGTCAGTACAATATTTCCTTTGACCTCTGGCGCCTGGGAGGTGACCTCCGCCGAGTCCCCGGCCTGCAGGCCACAGCGGGCGGCATCTTTCGGATGAATCATCAGAGTGCAGCGGTCCTTGCCTTTCACCAGTCGCTGGCTGTTGTGCATCCAGGAATTGTTGCTGCGCACGTGACGACGGCCAATCATCAGCAAGTCCTTGCTGACCGGGCTGGCCAGCAGGGCGTGCAGGCGATCCAGATCCTGCAGATAGCGCCGTGGTCCCAGGTTGACCTTGCCATCCCGGGTAAACAGGCGTTCCGGCATGCAGGGGCGCAGGGCGCCGAGATCCACACCGCTGGGATTGTCGCGCAGTGCCCTCAGTGACAGCCCTTTGGGCAGGTCCTGCCAATGGCGGTTCAGCGGGCTGAGTTTGGCCAACCCCTGCAACGGATGACGCTTGGGCAGGATGTCCATCACCAGATCGATGGCCGGTTGCACCAGGCCGCGAGCCGGCCCGATATCCGCGCCGTAAGGGCCGGAGCGCAGCAACAGATCCAGAAGAGTGTCGGGCCCGATCTGCTTGAATGCCCGCCAGCCCAGCTCCGCGCGCAGCGGCAGTCGACCGCCCTTGCGGTTTCTCTCCAGACGGTGCGCCAGCTCCAGCAGGATTTGCCAGTCATGGCGGGTATCCTCGCCGGCATCGAACAGGGCATCGCTGTATTTGGCAACGTTGCGCACCGCGAACATGCTGAAAATCAGGTCGTAATGGCTACGCTCAAGTGCCGCGGTCGGTGGCAGGATTACATCGGCATGGCGGGTGGTCTCGTTCAGGTAGTAATCCACCGAGACCATGAAGTCCATGCCCTCCAGCGCCTGATCCAATCGACCGCCATTGGGGTTGGACAGCACCGGGTTACCGGCCACGGTCACGAACGCCTTGATCTGGCCCTCGCCCGGAGTGAGCATTTCGTCGGCCATAGTACTGGCCGGGTACTCACCGGCAAATTCCGGCAGCTTTTTTACCCGGCTGAAGCGGTTACCGAAATGCCCCTGCTGGCCCGACAGGCCGCCCAGGGCGATCAGATCGATGGCCGGCTGGGTGAACATCATGCCGCCGGTGGCATCGAGCTTGCCGGTGAGAATGTTCAGGCAATAGGCCAGCCAGGTCGCAACGCCACCGAACGCCTGGGTGCTGGTCCCCATGCGGGTATACAGAGCGGCTTTGCGGGTGTTGGCGAGCTGGCGCGCCAGTTCCCGAATGTCGTCGGCACCCAGGCCGGTGTGTTCGCTGACCGCTTCCGGCGTAAAGGCCAGGGACGCCAGGCGCAGCAGATCCACATCCTTGGTCCAGTGTTCCGCATGGCCCAGGTTCACCAGGTTTTCATCAAACAGGGTATGCACCATGGCCATCAGCAACAGGGCATCGGTGCCCGGGCGGATGAAGTGGAACTCGTCCGCCAGCTTGCCGGTTTCGGTGCGCCGCGGATCCACCACGACCATCTTGCCGCCACGGCTTTTCAAGGCTTTCAGCCGGCCGCGCACGTCCGGCACCGTCATCAGGCTGCCATTGGAGGCCATCGGATTGGCGCCAATGCAGATGAACAGGTCGGTGCGGTCGATGTCCGGGATCGGGAACAGGATCTGGTGCCCGAACATGTCGAGGCTGGCCAACATGTGGGGCAGCTGATCGTTGGAGGTGGCGGAGAACCGGTTCTGACTGCCGATGGCCCGCAGAAACGGCATGGTGGCAATCAGCGAGCCGTGGTTGTGCACGTTGGGGTTGCCCAGGTACACGCCAATGCTGTTGCGGCCATGTTCCTTGCGCACCCGGTGCAGGCGGTCGGCCACCAGATCGAAGGCTTCGTCCCACTCCATTTCCTGCCAGCCGCTGGCGGTGCGGCGAACCGGTTTCTTCAGGCGGTCCGGATCTTCGTGCAAATCCTGCAGGGCTATGGCTTTGGGGCAGATATGCCCATGGCTTAACGGATCCTCCTCATCGCCTTTGATCGAGGTGATGTGGCCGTCCTGAACCTCGATGGCAACGCCGCACATGGCTTCGCAGAGGTGGCAGGTACGATAGTGGGTTCCGTTTTCCATGGTTTCGCTCTCCAGGTGATTGTTGTTATCTGACTGTCGTAAGCACAGGCCTGTGGGTACGGGGTTCGGAATTCAGTAGTTGGTTTCAACAGGCAACCAGATTAGCAGGAAATGGTGCCGAGGGGAAAAGTCCGAACCGGCAGAAACCCCACGAAAAAGGCCAGCCCGAAGGCTGGCCTGAAATGCGGGTGAGGTCCGCAGGTTAGTACTCTTCCGGGATCTCCTTGATCGGATTCGAGATGAAGTTGAGGTTGATGCCGCCCGCAGGGATAACGAGCGGAATATTGATCACCGCATCACTGTCTCCTCCGCTAAGAAGGTTCGCGAGGAGCTCAGTGATAGTACCGACAACCGGCACGCCGACCTTGACCTCAACGGAAAGTGCGACTTCGTTGAGATTTTGCTCCGTAATTTGCATGCGTCCATCATCGAAGAACTTGACCGGTCCGTCGAGACTCACAGGGACCTTCAGGCTATACAGGTTGTGCTCCAGCAAGGTTCCACCGTCCGGTAGTGCGAGATTTGGTGCGTCCAGACTCAGTTCGGTTGTCGTCCGGAACCGGGGGCCATTCTCGCCCTCGAAGACCACGCCTTCGACGAGGCCCAGCGGGTTGTCTTCGGTCGGTTCGGCATAGACCAACCGCAGGACCTGGGGGCCCGTGACTTGTTCACCAAAACCCGTCAGGAAAACACTGGCGGATGTTGTCGGCAGCATAGTGGGGTAAAGCAGGATCCTGACGCCGATCTCGTTGCCGTTGTCATCAAGTTCAGGACCGACCACCTCAACGTTGAGGCCGAAGGTTTGGTAGATGAACTTGTTTTCGGGGCAGGATTCGCTCGCGGGACAGCCAACGCTGGCCTGAAGCAGGCCGGGCAGGCCCAGTACCGTAGCTGCCTGGCCAACCACTTCCAGTTTCGCTGCATTTTCTGAAGGTAAGAACCCGCCTTCGCCGTCCGATGGATGATTGAACGGCTCCAGACAGTCGGTGCCGCCAAGTTCCGGGCAGTCGACCACGTAGTTGGAGTTAGTGTCCCTGACAGGCAGGTTCCGCAGTGGCGTGAATACCATGCTGGTGGATTCCACCCCGCGGAAGAAGATCTGCATATCCGGTCCGCCGACCCTCTCCGGATCGATCAGCAGGTCGGTCTTGAACGCCAGGCCGTTTTCGCCGCAGATGAAGTTGTCTGACGCACCATCGGTACATACGCCTTGATCACTTGAACTCATCGTGTAGCGATAGAAACCGCCGACTTCCCAGGGTTCATCCGGGAAGAAGCGGATGCGTTGGTTGTTTTTCTCCAGGCGGCCACTGACCGAGCTTTCCACTGCGCCACTGGCGTCCACCTTTTCGACGGTAAACGTCTCATCAAGCCGAATGGAATCGAGGTTCATCGACTGAGAGAAGACCACAACAATAGGGCGGTCTTTCGGCATGGTCGACAGCGGCAGTACCTGACCCAGAGGACCATCGGGCGCAGCGTCTGCACACTGGCCGTGGGTGCCTGCATTCAGATCGACCGGGGTATCCTCCTGATCGACGTAGCAGGGGAAACCCGGAAACGTGGTCAGCGCGACCGGTGACCGTTGCGTAACTTCGTTTTCCGCACCGATGTCCGGCAACCGGAACGTCAGGGCCGGCACGTTGGCGGCGTTACCCGAGGTGTCGGTCACGCCGTTGACGGTTACGGTGTAATCAACGCCGTGCTCGAGACCACCGGTCGGGTTGATGACCAGCACGGTACCGTCCACTTTGGTTCTGAGACCGGCCACATCGCCCTCGCTGGTGGAGAGTGTGACGTTGCCCGGCACTGAGTCGTGGTCCAGCGGCTCATCAAAGTTCAGTACTACCGGGTCACCCGGGCGCTGCATGTCCTGCCGCGTCGGCGGGAAGGCATCTACGGGCCCGGGTACCCAGCTCACCAGCGTCGGGCCGGTCAGGTCTTCCAGCTCATCGTCGCGTTGATCGGCAGCGTCGAGCTGTGAGGTGGCGTCTGTGTCCGCCTGAATCCGGAAGGCAATGGTGGAGTCTGTGAGCTCCTGTCCCAGCAGATTGGGCTCCACGATGCCGATGGCGTCGATGGTCAGAACGCCATCCTCCACCAGGGCGATACCCGTCAGTTCAACGCCGAGGAGGTCCTGGGACAGCGACGCGTTGGGCTGGGCCGCCTCGGTGTTCATGGAGACGTCCATGAACAGGCGAACGTGGCGCGGGGCACTTTGGTCATCGGTGTACGGATTGGGCGAGAGATAACCGGTGGCATCGGAGATCATAATGACCTTGATGTCGCCGGTCTGCTGAATGGCGCCTGTGGCCTCGTCAATGATCGGCACGAGGCCATTAACGCGGACCGCCAGATTGCTACTGCTCAGCAAGCTGCCTTTCGGCACGCGCAGCGGAAGTGGCTCGTCCGCCTCGAAGCCCGGCGCAAACGCCAATTCCGCGAACAGCCCGCCGGTTTGTTGCGAGGTGTCCGTCGTACCCTGCAGTACGGAGTTGAGGACAATACCGTTGACCACCTGCCCGTTCAGTTTGGATTTGCTGGCTTCCTGGGTGGTGTCGCCTGCGTTCAGGCCGGAATCAATGACTTCCTGGAACAGAACCACTCGGGGGCCGGTGTCGCGGGGCGTAATTTGCTGACTGAAGCTTTCCACGACGCCACCGTTGATGCCGGGCAGGTTGCGCACAGAGACGGTGTAAGTTTCGCCGGGAGTCAGGAAGTCGTCGTCCCGACCGCAGAGTTCCGGTGTGCCCGGAACGCACGGATCGATCGTGACCAGTCGACCCTTGACCAGAACAATCGCTGGCACCGTTTCGCCGTTGCTGTCGGTGATTTCAATCACGCCGCCCCGTTCTTTCCATTCCGGATGAACCGGGTGAGTGAGACGAAGCCGGAATGTGGAAATGTCCATCGGACGGAACACGGCGTCGGGCGCCGGAATCATCTCGGCGACCTTGAAGCTCTCATCGGTGTTGTCCAGACCGGCAATGCCGGTCAGCCCGCCGCGAGTGGAGAACTGGATGCCCTCGGGCCCCTCCGCGTTGGGCGTGCCAATAATCCGGTTGCCCTCGGCGAGCAGACCCTCGGCAAACTCGATGTTGTACTCGGTGCCGGGTTCGAGCTCACGCTGGGGCGACAGTTTGAGGCTGCGGTTGCCGTCGACACCTTCAACGGTGAACGGCACCGCGGTTTCGCCCGCGGTCACGCGGATCTTGCTGGTCAGGTCGTCATCGGACACGGCGTGGGAAAAGCGCAGCACCAGGTCGGCCTTTGGGCTGACCTCACGCTGACCATCCGCCGGATAGGAGTAGACCACTGAGCCCTGAGTGCGTGGCTCGTTGATTTCCTGTCCATCCCCGCCGCCACAGGCGGCGAGGATGGCTGCGGGTAACAGTGCCAGTGTATTTTTGTAGTTCATGGCAAGCCTCTCCTCAGAACTTCAGGGTGATCGAACCACTGACGACGTGGATGTCGCCGTCGGCGGTCGCCTGCTGTTCGTTGCCGTCAAAGTCGACGATGGTGAAATCCCGCTCTTGCAGTTGCTGGTACTGATAGCCAAGGTCCAGGCGAACCGGATAGGCCAGCAGACGTGTGCGGCTATAGGTGGCGCTGAGGCCCAGGCCGACCACAATTTTGTCCGTGTCCAAATAGTTCAGCTCAGGGTTGCGGGTAGTTTTGAGCGGAGATTCCTCATAGGCCACACCGCCACGCAATGCGAAATGCTGGCCGAACTCGTATTCTGCGCCAATCCGGGGTATCAGCACGTCATCAAAGCGGATGCGGGCAGCGGCACTGACACTTTGCTGGTCGCGAATGGTGTCGCGGCTGAATTCGTCTTCCAGTTCCGACCAGTTCTGTTGCTCAATGCTGCCACCAATACGCCAGCCGTCACCACGGTACTGAGTGCCGAAGGAGAAGGTTTCCGGCTGGAAAGAGTCAATCGTGGCCACTGCCAGGCTCAGACCGGGATCCGGAATGGTCTGAGTGACGATGATATTGGAGTTAACAGAGGTAGACGCTGCTGACTTGGTGCGGTAGCTGAGAGCGGATTCCCAGCCGTCCAGGAAGCAGCTGCTGTCGGGGCAGAACGTTTCGCCCCACTTGATGGTAGTGCCGAGAATGGACTTCAGCGAGGGCTCAGCATTGACGGACAGTCGCTCGCGGGTGGTTTCGCCACCCAGCGTAGAGACGGCGTCCAGCTGCGCCACAGCTTCAAGTGTTACCCGCGCAGAGAAACCAACAGAGATGCCCCGCCAAAGCGGCGTTGCACCACCCACGTTCAGAAACAGCGGCTCCTTGCCATACTGAAGGAATTCTCCGGTTTCTGAGGTCTCAGATGAAAATGCCAGCAGCTCCTTGCCATACTTTTCCACACCGACAATGAAACCCAGGTAAATCGGGTGATTGAATCGCGTGAGGGAGCCAAGGTTGGTTTTCAAACCGAGCAGCAGGTGTTGACTGGGTGAATCTGAGACGATGTCACCATCGGCATCCGAACGACTGGAGCGCAGCTCCTGTTCAGAGTGCAGAATGCCGCCTGTCAGTTCCCCACGTTCATCTGCGGTCAAATAGGACGGGTTGTAATAGGTGACAGAAACCTGGTCGTTAAACATGGACAGTGCCTGTGCCGTGGCGACGTCCACAGGCATCACGCCGTAGGCAGTGCCGAGGTTGCCCATGCTGGCTGAGGCGGTGGTTGCAAGTCCTGCTGAAGAGGTGGCGATGGCAAGCGTAAGCGCCCGTACTACGAAACGGTGAGAACCGGACATGAATCTGACTCCTGTTATTTTTGTCTTTCATGTTCACGTGACTCAGGCCAGGGCCGGGTCACATTTATTGGGTATTGGTACAACTGTTTCAGAGTGTAGTCGCCTTGTCTTTTTGGGACGTTGGCCTCAATGACAGGGAATGTCGTCTAAAAGATCACCTGTAGAGTGCCCTTACAGGATTGACCAGTCTCTGATTTAGCGCGAGGCCTGAACAGACAGGGTTTGTAGGGAAAGTGTCAGGGAGTGCGACACTTTGTTGCTGTTCAGCACCCAAGGGCCGGGCGGCTCTCGGGTGCTGAACGGTTTCGGACTGTCAGTTCTGGGTGTACGGAGAGATGTAGTTCAGACGCAGTTTGCCGGCGGGAATTTCCAGATGAATGCGGGTGTTCGCATCGATCGCGGAGTTCGCTATGCCCTCACACAGCCAGCTGAAAAGAACGCTGCCGCAGATACCGCTGGTATTCGCGGATGTGATGTTGATCTGACCTGTGACTTCGACATCGATCGGAACCGGGTTCAGATTTTCCAGGGCAATCTGCATCCTGCCATCGTCCAGAAAGGTAATGGGGCCCCTGAGTTCAAGGCCATTGATCGGGTAGCTCCTGAGATTGTGGCTAAGGTTGGCCGGCCCTATGCTCGGATTCAGGAAGGGCGCGTCGAGGTAAACGTCCAGTGTTGTAGCAAAGGTCAGCTCCCCGTTGTCGTTCGTGAGGATCTTGCCGCCAGGTGGCACAGGGTTTCCCTGCTCATTTTCGACGTAGCGAATGCGCATCAGCATCGGACCCGTGGCGATTTCTTCATTTTTCTCCAGATCCACGCTCAGCACGAAATCGGGAAACAGATCGACGAAGCTGGTATCAATGAATGCCCAGACGCTGTTGGACGTCGTGGCGAGAATGGAGGGCAGGATATCGACTGGTATGCTGCCATCCTCGTCTGTGTCACCCGCAACAAGCGTGTCCAGCATGGCAGACAGGTAGATAAACTGACTCTGCTCGCAGTTCAGCCCAACGGCGCAGCCAATATTTGCACCCTGCACCAGGGTTTCGTCATTGATGGCGCTAACGCCGGCCGCCCGCAGCCCGGCCGCGTTTGCGACACTTTCACCCGAAACGGAGCCAGCCTCCAGCCCGGACTGGTAATCCAGGTCGGCATTGGCGTCCGCTGCTGGCAGGTTGCGCAGGGGCAGGGCAACACGATCCGTCTGGGGTGCGGCTCCGGTGAAGTAGTTCACCATGGGCTCGCCGCCAAATGTGCGGTTATTCTGATTGCGCGTCCCCTGGGTCAGTATCTCGGTTTGCAGTGGCAGTCCGGATTGCGATCGCAGTGGGGTATTGGCGTTCAGTGTGTAGCGGTAGAGTGTACCCTCGGTCCAGCCCAGCACCGGCGTTACGGTCAGATGCCGCGGACCGGTGTCGACCACGTAATCTGAGGTCGGCACAGGCATCCAGCTGCCATTCTGAAAGGACTCAAACGTCAGAGAATTGCCCACGGAAATGCTGGCCGGGTCCATGTTCTGGGAAAAACGCACCGAGACTGGCCTGTTGTTCGGGTGCGCGGGGATTGGCAAAACGTCATCGGAGCTCTTGCCGCCAGCGCATCGGCCCTGGTACCCGCTGGCGGTGTTCACCGCCGCTTTGGTGCAGGGGAAGCCCGGCAGGGTGGTCAGCGCAATCGGAGACTGTGCCGCTGATGTGCCCTCCAGGGTTGGAGGCAGCACAAAATCAAGTTGGGGAGCGGCCACTGCGTGGCCGGCCAGATCGGTCATGTCGTCAAGCACCAGGCTGTAGTCTGCATCATGCTCCAGCGGGAGGGCGGGCGTAACCACCAGTGCTGAGCCATTCAATGACTGTGAGGCCGTCTGTTCAACCCCATCCCTATACAGTTTTACAGAGGCGGCGGTCACCGAGCCGGGCAGAAGCGGTTCGGAAAAATACACGATAACCGGGTCACCGGGGCGCATCTTGTGCTGATTGTCCTCACCGGGCACCCAGCTCTTGATGGTTGGCGCGTCGTTGTCGGCAAAACTCGCCTCTGGCGGTGCGTCGTCCGGGTTGCGGTAGCCCTCCAGCCGGAATGAGATAAGCCCGGAGGCGACGTCAACGCCCATCACGTCCGGCTCGATCACACCCACGGCCTCAATGGTCAGAGTGCCGTTTTCCACCAGCGCGGTTCCGACCAGATGCACGTGCATCAGCTGTTGCCCGAGGGCGGCGTTGGCAATTGTGTTCTCTGTATTCAGGGCCATATCGATGTAGAGCTCGACCAGTCGTGGCGAGTTCTCGTTGTCGGTGTAGGGGTTGCTCATCAGGAACCCGTCGGCATCGGACAGGAAGCGCACCTGGATGGCTTCGGAGGAGAAGCCGGCCGGCAGTTCTCCCGCGACGTTTACCACGACATCCGACCCGGTCATCAGTGCGCCTCGATCAATGCGCAGGGGCACGCTTTGTCCGGCCTTATCGAATTTGGGAATAAAGCCCAGTTCGGCGAAAACGGTCCCGGTTGCCGTCGTGGCGTTGTTGCTGCCGAGCAGCAGCGAGCTGAGTTTTACCGAATTGTAGGTCTCGTTGGAGAGCGCGAGCTTGCCGGTATCGGTTGTGGCTTTCTGCGCCATGCGCTCACGCTCGCCATTTGGCGAGGTGGAATCCAGCGGACGGAACGTCCAGGGTGCCTCGGGCGGAAGCTCCAGGCGTGCTTCGGCGATGGTGCTGCGAATGCCGGTGGTCAGGCTGATGGTATAGGTCTGAGCCGGATCCAGGTCTTCCTCCGGATCTACGGTCACGCGATGGCCCTGAAGGTACATTTGTGCGGGCACCGGTTCGCCATCAGTATTTAACAGGCTGATGGTTTCGCCATATCGAAGAGAGCTCTCATCCACCGGCTCGGTAAACTGAATGCGCAGCACCGACATGTCTGTGACCGGGTAGATATCATCTCCCGTTGGAATGAAGCGGGCGACCCGGAAGCCGTTGCCCTCGGTGCGATCCAGTAGCGGGCCGCTGTTGGCGGGGGCGGTGGTAAACGAGATTCCGCCACCGGGCAATTCGATGTCTCCAATGCTGGTGGAGAGCCCCTGATTGGTCAGGGTGTATCGTGTGCCGGGCCTCAATGGTTCCACAGGGCGTGCGGCAATGCCGCGCTGTCCGCTGGTCATGGTGACGTCGGTCAGGGGGACCACATCGCCCTGATCACTCTGCAACTGCAGCATGTCTGGCGCCAGCTCGCTCTCGTCCATGCTCAGTTCGCGGGTGAAGCGCATGAACACTGGCGCCGTCACCGGCACAGCTGCCTGATTCGCAGAAGGGTAGCTGAAATAGAGTTCACCGGCTGAGCGATCCGTGTCGCGGATTGACTGCTTGTCTCCACCGCATCCAGCGAGGCCTGCCACCGTCAATGCGAGGGTGAGAAGCGCCTTGCAGGAGGAGTGGGTAAGTTGAGACGGGGATGGGTGCTTGCAGCCGCGGGAGCGGTACATCATGACAATACTCCATTATTGTTGTGGGTCGTTGCAGCGTTCTCTGCCGCAGGATCTGTTGTGGAGATGGTAGGCCTGAGCATTGGGGCAAAGGTGTGGCTTGGTTGACGCCTCCGCTGTCTGAGTAAGGTCAACCTGACCTGTAGCCAGCATGGTTACGCGCTTTGCAATAATTATCGAGAACAGTGTGTTATGGTTCATGTTGTAAAAGTGTGACGCAGTTAACACTCCTCTCCGGCAAATCCTACTCTGTATAAATTGCTGACATCCGTTTGCTCTGCCTCGAGTCCCGCAGGATATCGGGGTAGCGATCGCGCGCGCCGCCATTGTGTTTTCACGAACTGTCGAAGTTTCTTACAGTTATTGGTCCGCTCCCCGGTGACAAAACGGCTGAGCCCCCGCTAACCCCCTGTTTTGCCTATTCGGAAATATGTTGGCTCGGCCTATGCTTCCCTTCAATAAGAAGTCATTTCCAGGTTACGTGACAAACCGCGGTTGGAACCCTGACTGTCAGGAGTGATACGGGCAAATAGGGAATGTCTGTTTGAACGCTGATCATTAACAGGCAATGTGTGGAAAATGGAGAGACCCAAATGAAAACGTTCTCAAAATCCTTGGTACTGGTGGCGGCTGCGTCGTTTGCGGGTGCCGCATGGGGAAACCTGATCGGGGGCGTTGATGTCGGGGATCTGGATCCTTTGACAGCTCAGACCGGAAGCTTGTCCCCCTGTGGTCCGGGCAGCAGCGAAGCGGCAGAGGCGTGCTGGATTGGAAGCGTGGTGGGAGCAGGCGTAACCTATAACGAAAAGACCGAGACGGTGTCCTACCAGATGGTTGATGGCAGTTCCTCGCTCATCGGATTCCAGCTCACGAGTGCAAGCGAGTATTTCATGATCAAGAACGCCACCTGGTGGGGGCTGTTCCAGAACAACGCGGATCTTAACTGGGCGGTCATCGATACCAGCCTGTTGAATGCTGGCTTCAACCTCCCGTCTGAAGATTTCGAAATCAGTCACGTTGCCACCGTTGGTGATGTGGCAGAGGTGCCGGAGCCGGGTTCCCTGGCGCTGATTGGCCTTGGCCTGCTGGCACTGGGCATCCGCAGCCGCTGGAACAAAACCCGTAGCTGAGCATCAGGCCGTCGACCGACGGTTTACAGGAGTTATGCAGGAGCGCCTCTGAGTTCAGGGGCGTTTTTGTGTCTGGAGTGGTGGGCCCACCTGGACTCGAACCAGGGACCAAAGGATTATGAGTCCTCTGCTCTAACCAACTGAGCTATAGGCCCTTGCGCAGCGAAAGCTGTTCAGGAAGTGCGGTGCTGAACCCGGGCGGGAACAGCAAAGCGGGCGACATTATACCGGTGAGGTGTGGCGCCCGCTACTGTTGTGGTGCTTCTTATCCGTTGCCCTGATCGTCAATAAAGCCACGCAGGTGATCGGAGCGGGAAGGGTGCCGCAGCTTGCGTAGCGCCTTGGCTTCGATCTGACGGATACGCTCCCGGGTGACGTCGAACTGTTTACCGACTTCTTCCAGAGTGTGGTCGGTGTTCATCTCGATGCCAAAGCGCATGCGCAGGACTTTCGATTCGCGGGCGGTGAGGCCGGCGAGTACCGAGCGAGTGGCTTCGCGCAGACCCTCGGCGGTGGCAGAATCCACCGGAGACAGGGCCTGGATGTCTTCGATGAAATCGCCCAGGTGGCTGTCTTCATCGTCACCGATCGGTGTTTCCATGGAGATCGGCTCTTTGGCGATCTTCAGCACCTTACGGATCTTGTCTTCCGGCATCTCCATGCGCTCACCCAGCTCTTCCGGTGTGGGCTCGCGGCCCATCTCCTGCAGCATCTGGCGGGAGATGCGGTTGAGCTTGTTGATGGTCTCAATCATGTGCACCGGAATACGGATGGTGCGGGCCTGATCCGCGATGGAGCGGGTGATGGCCTGACGAATCCACCAGGTGGCGTAGGTAGAGAACTTGTAGCCGCGGCGGTATTCGAACTTGTCTACCGCCTTCATCAGGCCGATGTTGCCCTCCTGGATCAGGTCCAGGAACTGCAGGCCGCGATTGGTGTATTTCTTGGCAATGGAAATAACCAGACGCAGGTTGGCCTCGACCATTTCTTTCTTGGCGCGACGGGCCTTGGCTTCCCCAATGGACACCCGGCGGTTGATTTCCTTGATGTCGGCCACGTCCAGATCCACTTCGGTCTGGATATTGGCAATCCGCTTCTGCAGGCGAACGATTTCGTCAATGCGCTCGCTCACGGCGGCGGCGTAGGGCTTCTTGCTCTTGCCGATTTTCTCGGCCCAGTCGTGGCTGGTCTCGTTGCCGGGGAAAGACTTGATGAAGTCCTTGCGCGGCATTTTGCTTTCCTTGACGCAGATCTGCATGATCGCGCGCTCGTTTTCGCGCACCAGATCGTTGGTCGAGCGAACCACGTTTACCAGTTCTTCAAAGGCTTTGTTAGCCAGCTTGAACGGTGCGAACACCTGGCCCAGTTCGTTCAGGGCAGCCTGAGTTTTCTTGTCACCGCGGCCGTGCTTTTCCAGCGCCTTGTGGGCGGCGTCGAGCTTTTCTTTCAGCAGCTCGAAGCGCAGGCGGGTCTCTTCAGGATCCGGGCCGTTATCGGTTTCTTCTTCGCTGTCGTCATCGTCGTCATCGGAGGAGGAGTCGGAATCAACGCTGCTGTCCGCCGGTGTCTCTTCACCCATGAACGGCTCGGCGTCGTCCGGGTCGAGAAAGCCGGTCACGATGTCGCTGATGCGACCTTCGTTCTCGATGATGCGCTCGTAGGCCTGCAAGACCGTGCCCGCGGTGCCCGGGAAGTGGGCAACGGCGGCCATGACATCACGGATGCCTTCCTCGATGCGTTTGGCGATGACAATTTCGCCCTCGCGGGTCAGCAGTTCAACGGTACCCATTTCCCGCATGTACATGCGGACCGGGTCAGTGGTGCGGCCAGCGTCGGTTTCAACGGCGGCAAGAGCGGCAGCAGCTTCGGCGGCAGCGGCTTCGTCAGCGGTGGAGTCGCCCTCGGTCATGATCAGGGTATCGGCGTCGGGTGTTTCCTCGCACACCTGAATGCCCATGTCGTTGATCATGCGAATGATGTCTTCCACCTGATCCGGATCAGCAATGTCCTCCGGGAGGTGGTCATTTACCTCGGCGTAAGTCAGGTAACCTTGTTCCTTGCCTCTTGCAATGAGGTCTTTCAAACGTGATTTCTGCGAATTGCCTGACATAGACACCCTGTGGACTCGCTGGTAAAAGGAAAAAAGTTAAGCAGCCATTATAGCTGTCGCTCGGTTGCTCTGCCACCGGATGGTTAGATGGTGATCAACGCTTCAAGTTTCAAGTGCAATACGGGGCGAACCCTGTACTTTCCGGTTTTTACCGGCGGTCTTGAGAGGCCGTTCAATCGTCTGTGCCCCCGCTCAGAGCTTTCAGTTCCTGGCGTTCTTCCGGACTCAGATCCGCAAGACTGCGCTTGGAGGCGAGCAGCGAGGTTAGCCGCTGTTTTCGTGCGGCCTCCTGGTTCGGGCTCAGTAACTCCCGTGCGCCGGCGAGGGTTCTTTCCCGCGCCGGTATGTGTTCGATACCGTCAAACAGGTTGTAGAACCGGTCCCGGGCCTGTCGGTCCGTGGCCAGTGTGCGCACCAGGGTGCCCCGGTCGCTGATGCCGCGGTCCAGAATCCATTCGGCGAAGCCCCGGGCCAGCCGGAAATGCCTGGACTGGCGCGCCAGTTCAACCACGTCGCTGGCCATGTCCGGCGCCTCCACCAGAGCCAGGCACAGAGTGCTGTCCTTGCTGAGCCGCACATCAATGCGGTCTTCCTGAACCCGGTCCCGGCGGTCGCCGAAGCGTCGCTGGCCCGGCTGCGGGCGGCGGTTCTGCCAGTCGTTCCGTCCGCTGCACAATCGCAGCATCTCGTGCCACATGGCATCCCGCAGGGTGCTCTTAGGCATCTTGTTCAGCATCGGCTCAACCCGAGCCCTGAGCTCGCCCCGATGCTCCGGCAGTTGCAGGTCCAACCCTTCACTCTGTCGATCAAACAGATAGCGGGACAGCGGCGTGGCGCTCTCGATGCGCTTGCGGAACGCCTCGGGCCCCTCCTTGCGCACCAGCGTGTCAGGATCCTCGCCATCAGGCAGCATCAGGAATTGCAGGTGCATGCCGTCGGCCATCAGTTCCAGTGCGTTTTCCATGGCGCGATCGGCGGCCCGGTACCCGGCCTGGTCGCCGTCAAAACAGAACACGATGTGCCGCACCTGCCGCAGCAGGGCGGTCAGGCTGTCCTGATTGGTTGCGGTGCCCAGCGTCGCCACTGCAAAATGGATGTCGTGCTGAGCCAGCGCGATCACGTCCATATAGCCTTCTACCACCAGCAGCTTGTCCAGCTGGCGGATGGCCTGTTTGGCTTCGAACAGGCCGTATATCTCGCGGCTCTTGTGAAAGACATCAGACTCCGGAGAGTTGATGTACTTGGCCTTGTCGTCGCCGAGTGTGCGGCCGCCGAAGGCGATGGTCTTGCCCCGGCTGTTGCGGATGGGAAACATCACCCGGTTGCGGAACAGATCCCGCGGTCGGCCATACTTGTCAGAAACCGTGCCGGTCTCGATCAGTGGCGCCTGCAAATCCTTGCTGCAGGTATCAAACAGCGCAGTGCCGGTACCAGGGGCAAAGCCCAGTTGGTACAGCTGAATGATGTGGTCGTCCAGCCCCCGTTGCTTGAGGTAGTCCCGCGCCAGTTTGCCCTGGGCGCCCTGCAGCGACGACTGATAAAAGCGGCTGGCGTAATCCAGCGCATCCGTCAGTGTGCGGGCTTGCTGGATCTCCTGGCGCGCACTCTGGTCGTAAGGCACTTCCAGACCGGCGCGCCGGGCCAGCTCCTCTACCGCATCGGTGAACCCCAGTCCTTCAAACTCCCGAACGAAACTGATGGCGTCGCCATGGGCGCCGCAGCCAAAGCAATGGTAGAAGCCTTTGTCTGGGCGAACGTTGAAAGACGGTGTTTTCTCATCATGAAACGGGCAGCAGGCCTTGTAGTTGGCCCCGGCTTTCTTCAGCGTGATGCGTGATCCGATCAGCTCCGCCAGATCGATCCGGTCCAACAGATCTTCAACAAAGCGTTGAGGGATCAGTCCGCTCATGATGACTCCGGTTGCGCAGAAAGTGCCGGCTTAGCGCCGCCAATAGCCAAAAATGCCGCCGAAGCCAGGCCTCGGCGGCATTTTGGAATCGCTCTGTGCAGCCTGTGGCTTGAACAGGCGATCAATGGTTTGCAGTCAAGCGGCGTCAGCTGAAACTTAGTACAGACGCTCGAACTTGCGCTGTTCCCGCTGAAGCTTCTTGAGATGACGCTTAACGGCAGCTGCTGCTTTGCGCTTACGTACGGAAGTCGGCTTCTCGTAGTGCTCACGACGACGGACTTCGGACAGTACGCCTGCTTTTTCGCAGGAGCGCTTGAAGCGACGCAGTGCTACGTCAAACGGTTCATTCTCTTTCACTTTAACAGCTGGCATTCGAAAATCACCTACCTGATGTATTCGGTTTCTGTTTTGTCTGATCGACTCGTGCGTCAAATCGACTCGATACCTGGTCAGATTGGCTAAAACTCGACCAGTGCATATTTAAGGGCGGCAATGATAGCGCCTGCTTGGGGGAAAGGTCAATGTTTGTTCTGTGAATCTGCAGACCACCAGAGCGAGAGGTTAACAGGTTTCAGGTTAATGGGTTTCGGCTTTCTGTTAAAATGGCGTCCCGAACCTATTAATACCATCGTTGCGACCTTAACTATGCTGATTCTCGGAATTGAAACCTCCTGCGACGAAACCGGTGTTGCGCTGTATGACAGTGCGCAGGGGCTGATGGCCCACGCCCTGTTCAGCCAGATCGACATGCACGCGGATTACGGCGGTGTAGTGCCGGAATTGGCCTCCCGCGACCACGTGCGCAAGCTGCTGCCTCTGTGCGATCAGGTGTTGGCGGAGGCCGGCCGCACTCGTGCCGACATCGACGGCATTGCCTACACCGCCGGCCCCGGCCTGGTCGGGGCGCTGATGGTGGGCGGCTCGGTTGCCCACGCGCTGGGCTTTGCCCTGGGAATCCCGGTGCTGGGTGTTCATCACATGGAGGGCCACTTGCTGGCACCGATGCTGGAGCCTGCACCGCCGGCCTTTCCGTTTGTGGCGTTGCTGGTGTCCGGTGGCCATACCCAGTTGGTGCGGGTGGACGGCATCGGAGAATACGAATTGCTCGGTGAATCGGTGGACGACGCCGCCGGTGAAGCCTTCGACAAAACCGCCAAGATGTTGGGGCTGGACTACCCGGGCGGACCCAGGGTGGCCGCGCTGGCTGAGCAGGGAACGGCGGGTCGATACCGGTTTCCGCGTCCGATGACCGACCGCCCCGGGCTGGATTTCAGTTTCAGCGGGTTGAAAACCTTTACGCTGAACACGGTCACGGCGGCACAGGAAAGCGGCACGTTGGATCAGCAGACCCGGGCCGACATCGCACTGGCGTTCGAGGCCGCCGTGGTGGATACCCTGACCATTAAATGCGGCCGGGCACTGGAGCAGACCGGCTGCAAACGGTTGGTGATTGCCGGTGGTGTCAGTGCCAACACGCGGCTGCGGGCGGGGCTGGAAAAGATGACTGCGAAGCTCGGGGCCGGGGTGTTTTATGCCCGCCCGGAGTTCTGCACCGACAACGGCGCGATGATCGCGTACGCCGGTTGCCAGCGGCTGATGGCCGGCCAACAGGACGGCGATCGTATTGTTGCGGTGCCGCGGTGGCCGATGAATACCCTGCCACCGCTGTCCCGGGCGTGCGATAACGGGTTGGCGGATTGGGTGTAAGGCATGGGTTCAGAGGCGGGTTTCACGCCCCTGGGCCAGGCGTATCAGATTGTTGCGATGGCGCACCACAATCAGGATGGCCAGCAGTCCGAACAGCGGCAGGGTGTCTGGTTCGATCAACGCGCTGATTACGGGGCCGCTGACGATGGCAATGATGGACGCCAGTGCCGAGATGCGCCATCGCCACATCACCAGGCTCCAGATGGCAGCCAGTAGCAGTGTGGTCAGCGGTGCCAGCGCCAGCCCGGAACCGAGCGCGGTGGCCACCCCCTTGCCGCCTTTGAAGCGGTAGAAGAGCGGCACCATGTGGCCGGTTACTGCGCATAGCGCCACCATGGCCTGGGCAAGAATTGAAAGCCCTGCGGCGTGGGCCAGCCACACCGGGACAAACCCTTTGGCCGCATCAAGAACCAGCGTCAGTGCGGCCGGCAGCCAGCCTCCGTTGCGGTAGACATTGGTGGCCCCCGGGTTGCCGGAGCCCAGCGCCCGCGGGTCTGGCAGTTTCCAGAGCTTGCAGATTTCCAGAGCAAACAGTATGGACCCGGCGGTATAGGCCAGGGCACACAACAGTACGGTCAGTAATGGATCGCTCATGGGAATCACGGTCAGTCTGGGTTGCGGGCAAAGACGCGCCCGGGCAATGTGTGCGAAAATGCCGGCCCGTTGGCGATGGCTGGCTCAATGAGCCGTAGTAAAGGGACCACAGTATCTCTAGCCTGTTCGTTATTCAATCAGCAAAGAGTGTAACCCGGGAGAGATGAGCCGGTGACAGACAGCGTTCTGATCGAGGGCCTGGCCGTGGAAGCGGTGATCGGCGTGTACGACTGGGAGCGGGAGGTGACTCAGACCCTGTTGGTGGATCTGGACATGGCCTGGGACAACCGGTTGCCGGGGGCCTCTGATGACGTCTCCGACGCGCTCGATTACGGCGCGGTCAGCGAGCGTGTGGCGCAGTGGCTGCGCCAGGCTCAGCCGGCCCTGCTGGAAACCGCCGCAGAAGGGCTGGCCCAAATGATCCGCGACGAATTCGGGGTGCGCTGGCTGAAGCTGACCCTGCGAAAGCCCGGCGCCGTTCCGGCTGCCAGGGCGGTAGGTGTGTGTATCGAACGGGGGCAGGTGTGATGGCGGCCAGGGCCAGGGTATACATCAGTATTGGCAGTAACATAAATCGGGAGCTCTATATTACGTCAGCTCTCGATGCGCTCGCCGAGTGGTTTGGTGAGCTGATCATTTCCCCGGTGTACGAGAGCGAGGCGGTGGGTTTTGACGGCTCTCCGTTCTACAACCTGGTGGTGGGTGTGGACACTCACTGGAGTGTTGGCGAGTTGTCGCGGCGGTTCAAGCAGCTGGAGGCAGACAACGGCCGTCGCCGGAATGTGCCTAAATTCAGCGCGCGTACGCTGGATCTGGACATTCTGACGTACGATAACGCGGTTGGTGAAGTGGACGGCGTAGAACTGCCCCGCTCAGAAATTCTCAGGAACGCCTTCGTGCTCTGGCCCCTGGCCGAGGTGGCGCCTGACGCCCTGCATCCGCGATGTGGTCAGTCCTATCGCCAATTGTGGCAAGATTACCGCAGTAACCAGAGGCTCTGGCCGGTGGATTTCACCTGGCAGGGCAGGCTTATTTCACGATCGCAGTGACCGGAAGCGACGGATAAGGTGTTCGGTGGAGGCGTCGGTGCTGCTGGCGTCAGGCTGATTACCGAGAATCCGCTCGAGAATGCCCTGGCCCATCTGCTTGCCGAGCTCCACGCCCCACTGATCAAACGAATCCACATCCCAGATCACCCCCTGCACAAACGTGCGGTGCTCATAGAGCGCGACCAGTGCCCCCAGCGTGTGTGGCGTCAGCCGGTCCATCAACAGGGTGTTGCTCGGCTTGTTTCCGGCGATCACTTTATGGGGCGCCAGCAGGCGGGCGGCCTCGGCTGACAGTCCTTCGCCGGCGAGCTCTTTCCGTGCTTCGGCTTCGGTTTTGCCTGCCATCAGGGCGCGGGATTGGCTCAGGCAATTGGCGAACAGAGCCGCGTGGTGCTCGCCCACCGGGTTTTGACTCTGCAGCGGGATAATGAAGTCGGCGGGAATCAGTCGGGTGCCCTGATGCAGCAGCTGATGGTACGCGTGCTGTCCATTGGCGCCCACGCCGCCCCAGATCACCGGTCCGGTTTGGTAATCAACATCCTTTCCGGTCTGGTTCACACACTTGCCATTGCTCTCCATGTCCAGCTGCTGGAGATGCGCCGGCAGGCTTTCCAGATAGTGGTCGTAGGGCAGAATGGCGTGGGTTTCCGCGCCCCAGAAATTGCTGTACCAGACGCCGAGCATGGCCATCAGAACGGGCAGGTTCTGCTCCAGCGGTGTATGCCGGAAGTGCTTGTCCATGGCGTGGGCGCCTGCCAGCAAGGCACGGAAATGGTCCATGCCCACAACCAGCGCAATGGGCAGGCCAATCGCCGACCAAAGCGAGTAGCGACCGCCAACCCAGTCCCACATGGGAAAGACGTTGTCAGGCGTAATGCCGAACTGTGCCGCATCGGCCGGGTTGGCACTGACGGCCGCGAAATGCAGGGGGACAGCATCCTCGGTACCGCCGTTGGCGAGAAACCAGTCCCGTGCGACGCGGCTGTTCTCCAGGGTTTCCTGGGTGCGGAAGGATTTGGATTGCACCAGAAACAGGGTGGTCTCCGGATTGATCCGGGCGAGCACCTCGGCAATGTCGGTGCCGTCAATGTTGGCTACGAAGTGAGGTCTGAGCTGGCCGGTGTGGTAGGGGCGAAGCGCCTCGATGGCCAGTTTCGGCCCGAGATAAGAGCCGCCGATGCCAATGCTCACCACATCGCTGAACGGCTTGCCGGTAAACCCGCTGCGCTGGCCGCTGAGCACTTCTTCGGTGAAGGCGTCCATTCGCGCCAGGGTGGCTTCGATTTCGGGCATAACGTTCTGGCCATCAACTTCAACCGGGTCGCCGCCGGTGTTTCTCAGGGCGGTGTGCAGCGCTGGGCGGTTTTCGGTCACGTTGACGTGTTCACCGCGGAACAGGGCCTCCGTGCGCTCGGCGAGGTCACAGCTCCGGGCCAGGTCCACCAGCGCATGCAGTACCTCGTCGGTGAGGCGGTTTTTGGAGAAGTCCAGCGCCAGCCCGGCACCCTCCGCAAAGTAGCGCTGTGCTCGCTGCGGATCCCGTTGAAACAACTCCCGCATGTGCAGCGACGTCAGCCCCTGCTGCAGTTCGGCCAGAGTTCGCCACGCGGGGCTTGAGGCGGGAGAAGTAGGGGCCGGGGTCATGCGGGAGTCCTTTCAGTCTGGTGCGGTCAGCGTGTCACTGACAGATTATCGATCAGTCGCGTGGTGCCGAGAAACGCGGCTACCAGCAGGGTAAGTTCGCTGTCGCCGGCCGCCGCCGGTTTCAGAGTTTCGCTATTGACGATGTTGAAGTAATCAGGGCGCAGGCCAGCGGCGGTGAGCGTCTCGTTGGCTTCACGCTCAATGGCGTTGAAGTCGGTACGGCCCTCGCCAAGCTTGCGGGCGCTTTCCTGAAGGGTGCGATAAACCGTCGGTGCGGTGGCGCGTTCGGACTCACTCAGGTAGCCGTTGCGGGAGCTTTTGGCGAGGCCGTCCTCTTCGCGAATGGTCGGGGCGCCAATCACTTCGACCGGGATCATCAGGTCCCGCACCAGCTTGCGTATGACGGCGAGCTGCTGGAAATCTTTCTCACCGAAAACGGCAATGTCAGGCTGCACCATGTTGAGCAGCATGGTAACCACCGTGGCCACACCCTCGAAGTGTCCAGGCCGACTGGCACCACAGTGGCCGTCGCTGACTTCCGGTACCACCACTTTGGTCTGCTTCACCAGGCCCTGGGGGTAGATTTCCTCCACACCCGGGGCGAACACCAGAGTGTTGCCTGCGGCTTCGAGCTGGCGTTGATCTTCCTCCAGGGTGCGGGGGTAGGTGTCGAGATCTTCGCTGGCACCAAACTGCATCGGGTTGACGAAAATGCTGGTGACCACCACGTCCGCCGCCTCGCTGGCTTTGCGGACCAACGAGACATGGCCCTCGTGCAGGTTGCCCATGGTGGGTACCAGGCCGATGGTTTTGCCCTCGCGGCGATAGCCGCGAAGCATGGTGCGCAGTTCTTTCAGGGAGTTGACGGTTCTCATGCTTTGAACGTGTGCTCCTCGGCGGGGAATGAGCGGTTGCGAACCGCGTCTACGTAGGCGGTGATGGCGCCCTGGATGGACTCGGATTCCGCCAGGAAGTTTTTGACGAAGCGCGGCTTGCGCCCGGTCGTTACCCCCAGCATGTCATGCAGTACCAGAACCTGGCCATCGGTATCCGCGCCGGCTCCAATACCGATCACCGGTGCTTTCACCGCCTGGGTGATGCGTGCGGCCAATGGCGCGGGTACGCACTCCAGAAGGATGATGTCCGCTCCGGCCGCTTCCAGCTCGCAGGCGTGTTCGATCATCATCTCGGCGGCTTTTTCGTCGCGCCCCTGCACCTTGTAGCCCCCGAACTTATTGACGAACTGGGGGGTCAGGCCAAGGTGGGCACATACCGGCACACCGCGCTCGCTCAGGGCGGCAATGGTGTCGGTCATCCAGGCAGTACCCTCAAGCTTCACCATGTGCGCGCCCGCCCGCATCAGGTCGGCGGCATTTTCGAGGGCTGCCTCGGTGGTGCCGTAACTCATGAATGGCATGTCGGCCATGATCAGTGCGCCACGGTTACCCTTGGCCACAGCGCTGACGTGGTAGACCATCTGGTCCATGGTGACCGGCAAGGTGCTGTCGTGCCCCTGCAGAACCATGCCGAGGGAATCGCCAATCAGGATGACGTCAACACCGGCCTCGCTGACAATCTGTGCGAAGGTAGCGTCATAGGAGGTCAGGGCCGCAAACGCTGTGCCCTTCTGCTTGTATTCCCGCAGGGTATTGATGGTTACAGCCATAGAATCCTTGCCTTGTGGGTGGATGGGCCAAGACTGTGCCGGGGTCTGCCGGCGTTCAGACGTTAAGGGTAATCCGGTGGGTGTCGCTGAGGCAATAGTAGCATGAAGCCGGACATTCAACAGGGCGGCTGATGCGCCCGCGGAAGCGGCGGCAGTAACCGCAGGTGGTTGTCCGGGCATTGTTGCCGGAGGGCAGCAACGGTGCGCCCGTCCGGCAGCATGAGATCGGCGTTCAGATCGAGCAGGGGTTGGAGCACGAAATCCCGGTTCGGCAGTTCTCGGTGGGGAACCGTGAGGCGATCGTTGTGAATGGTGTCTGTGCCGAACAACAGCAGATCCAGGTCCAGGGTTCTGGGCCCCCAGTGCTGTTTACGCTCGCGTCCGTGCTGAAGCTCGATCTGTTGCAGGTGGTCCAGTAAGTCAAGCGCGCTGAGCTCCGTGCGCAGCCACGCTGCGCCGTTGACAAAGTCGGGCTGATCCTGGGGGCCGACAGGGCGGCTGCAGTAGAACGCCGATTGCGCGATCAGCGATGTCCGTGGCAGGCCCGCCAGTTCGCCAATGGCGCGGGCAAGTTGCGCCGTCGGGTCTGCCAGGTTACTGCCCAGACCGATAAAGACGTCGGTCATCGGTACCGTCAACTCCCGGTGGCGGGCTTGCGTTTGCGCCGGCGTTTTTTGGGGGCGTCTGTGCTGAGCTCGCTGAGCATGCGCTCCTGGCCGCGCTCGTCGTTGGCCTGGAAGTCCGTCCACCATTGGCCCAGGCCCGGCTCGATTTCGCCTGCCGATTCCCGCACCAGCAGGAAGTCGTAAGCCGCGCGGAAGCGCGGGTGCGACATGGTCAGGAAAGCGCGTTTTCCCTGGCGCCGGGGCAGGCGCATCTGCAGCTCCCAGATCTCCTTCATGGGTCCGGAGAACCGCTTCGGGATGGAGGTGGCCTGCACCTGGCGCCCGATCACCTTGGCAATCGCGCCGTGCAGAGCCGGCTGCACCGGATCGCCGTTGTCCTGGCGACGCCGCCACTCGGATTGCAGCGCCGGCCACAGCATGGCTGCAAACAGGAAGTAGGGGGTGACGGATTTGCCCTGAGCGATGCGGGCGTCGGTGTTGCGCAGGGCCTGGCGAATCAGTTCGTCGGGCTCGCCGGCATTCAGGGCACGGACTGTCTCCGGAAACAGCGGAGCCAGTAGGTTGTATTCGCGCAGCAGATCGTAGGTCGCCTCGCCGTAACCCGCCGAGAACAGCTTCAGAACCTCGTCAAACAGGCGTGCAGGTGGAATGTGAGTCAGCAGCGGCGCGAGTTCCTGGATGGGCTCCTCGGTGTCTTCCTCGATGTCGAAGCCGAGCTTGGCCGCAAAGCGCACCGCCCGCAACATGCGCACCGGATCTTCACGGTATCGGGTCTCGGGGTCGCCGATCAGACGGATCTGGCGGTTCTTGAGGTCTTCGATGCCGTCCGCGAAGTCGATCACTGTAAAATCGCGAATGCAGTAATAGAGCGCGTTTACCGTGAAGTCGCGACGCAGGGCGTCCTCCTCCAGAGAACCGTAAACGTTGTCCCGCAGCAACAGGCCGTGCTCGCTGGTGCGACGATCGTCGTCTTCGGTGTCGTCGTCCGCTTCAATGGCATTGCCGCGGAAGGTGGTGACTTCGATGACCTCGCGCCCGAACACCACGTGCACGATGCGGAAGCGGCGGCCAATCAGACGCGAATTGCGGAACAGGTCATGAACCTCTTCCGGCGTGGCGTTGGTGGCGATATCAAAGTCTTTCGGCTGGCCACCCAGCAGAATATCCCGTACCCCGCCACCGACCAGGTAGGCGTCAAAGCCGGACTTGTTCAGTCGGTGCAGCACTTTCTTGGCCGGCTCGCTGATGGCCGTGCGCGATACCGTGTGCTGGTCCCGGGGGATTTCCCGCCGTGTATAAGGGCGCTGCTTTTGCTTTCCGTTGCCGGGCACAAGAGCGCGGAGTTTTACGACCGACTGCTCGAAGAGAGAAGAGATTGATTTAGGCATTGAATTCCGTTAGTGCATGAGCAAAAACGAGAGTTTAACGGTTTGGGCGGGATTTGCACACGTTTGCAACAGAATGGATGGGAAAAACGGTGGCATTCAGAGGGCAGGGTGGTATAACGCATTGTTCCGTACCCCAGATAATCAAAAGGCGGATTCGTTTTCACGAACCCGCCCTGAAAGCGTTGACGATCTGCATTGTTTTTGTTTTTGCCGGGATTTTTCTTCGTTTTTGTACCCCACTGCGTCTCCCCAAACTTGGAGATGTCAGTAGTGCAAACGGAAGGCTTTGAATACACAGAGCGGTCAGAAGCATCGGGCAAGTTACGGGTACATGCAGCGTCGCCTGGAAGACGATTCTTCTCCACATCTACAACTCGCTCGTGCCAAGGGACCCCTAAAAAGCACAGTACCCAAAACACTCAGTTCGCTCACGTTCTGTTCTTGTTTTTGTTGCTGAACGTTTTCCTGCAGCTTCTTGTTTTTGTTTTGACGCTGCGTTGTCACTCTTGTTTTTGTTGTTGTGCGCCAAATAGGTTGCAGGGCATGTGCCAGTTTTATGAATCCCTTTGTTTACAGCTAGTTAAGAAAAAGTGATCCATAAGTGTTACCCCGTATAGGTCTGAAGTGTTACCCCGATCTCATTTTGAGGCTCGGGAGTGTTACCTTACGGAACAGGGGGTAACAACTGAGCGGGGGTTCATACTTTGGGTTCGGTGGCCGGTGCGCATCGAGCCGGCGGCGGCCGTATGGTCAGTTCCCCGAGGCTTTCTTGCGGGGGATGCCGAGCCGCTGGCGACGTTCCCAAAGGGACTTCCGGCTGATACCAAGCTTCTGGGCCAGTTCGGTTTCGCTCATCTTGTCCTGGTTTTCCAGAACAAAGTGCTGGAAGTAATCTTCCAGCGAAAGGTCGTTGGAGGATTCCGGTTCCCGCGCCCGAACCTGTTCGTTGTTGCCTTCCACCAGCGTTTGCGGAATGTATTCGTCACCGCCCTCGTACTCCAGATCCAGCAGCGACGGGGTGATCAGGTCGGTGTCACACAAAATGGTGGCGCGTTCGATGGCGTTCTCCAGTTCACGGACGTTACCGGGCCAGCGGTGCCGTTCCAGGGCACGCATGGCTTCCGGGCTGAGGTTCAGGTGTGGCTTGCTCATTTTCTCACCCTGGCGCGTGAGGAAGCGCTGGGCCAAACCAAGAATGTCGCCGTGGCGTTCCCGCAAAGGTGGGATGCGCACCTGCATAACGTTCAGCCGGTAATACAGGTCTTCGCGGAACTCGCCGGTGCGGGTCATGGCTTTCAGGTTGCGGTGGGTAGCGGCAATCATCCGGACGTTGACCTGGCGGCTCTGGGTTGAGCCCACCTTGCGGATCTCCCCCTCCTGCAGCACGCGCAATAGCCGTGCCTGGGCTTCCGGTGGCAGCTCACCGATTTCATCCAGAAACAGGCTGCCACCATCCGCGGCCTCGATCAGTCCGGTGCGGGCCGACACCGCACCGGTGAACGACCCCTTCTCGTGACCGAACAGCTCCGATTCAATCAGGCTTTCCGGGATGGCCGCGCAGTTTACCGAGATCAGCGGTTTCAGCGCCCGCGGGCTCATCAGATGAAGTGCGCGGGCGGCCAGTTCTTTACCGGTACCGGATTCGCCCTGGATCAGCACTGTGGTCTCCGTGGGGGCCACCTTGCGGATCAGCGTGAAAACTTTCTGCATGGCGTCGCATTGGCCGAACATGATGCTGGCCGGATCGCTGCTGGCCTTGTCCGCGGTGGCGGGCGTGGGCCCGGTTTCCGGGTCGACTTCGGTCTGTTGTTTGCGGGCGAGGATGTTCTCCACGGCGGCCAGCATCTCATCATGATCAAACGGCTTGGCGATGTACTCCACGGCACCCATTTTCATGGAATCAACGGCGGAGCGCAGGCTGGCGTAGCTGGTCATGATCAGCACCGGGGTGTTCGGCGCCCGGTTGATCAGTTCGGTTCCCGGGGCGCCGGGCAGCCGCAGATCCGAAATGATCAGGTCAAATTCATCGGGCTCATGCTGTTGTTCTGCTTCTTCCACAGAGCCGGCGTCCGCAACGTCGTAGCCGGCGTGCTGCAGCAGTTTGCGCACGGCGGAGCGGATTATCTCTTCATCTTCCACGATCAGAATGCGAGGCATAGGGTATTACGACCTTTCGTTCAGGCTGATGGCGGCGTTACCGGAGTCCGGTTCGTAGGCCGGCAATTTCAGGCGCACGCAGGTGCCCAGACCGGATTCCGGATCCGCCGGGCTGCCTACGTGTATGTTGCCGTAATGCTCTTCGACAATACTGTACACCAGTGACAGACCAAGGCCTGTGCCCTTATTGGGTGCCTTGGTGGTGTAAAACGGCTCAAAGATGTGGTCCAGCTGATCTTCCGGAATGCCGGACCCCTCATCGGTGACCTCGATAATAGCGGAGTAGCCATCGCGGTTTCCACTGACCCGGATGCTGCCGCCCTCGGGTGACGCGTCACGGGCATTGGCCAGCAGGTTGACGAATACCTGCACCAGCCGCTGCTCGTCACCCAGCACCATCAGGTTGTCCGGGCAGTCGTTAACGTAGTGGATGCCCAGGCCACGGTCACTCAGGGACAGCAGGTTGATTGACTCATCGACACAGCGGCGGATCAGCACCGGTTCGTAACGGTTGGCCTGGGAGTGATTGCCGGTGCGGGCAAAGTTCATCAGCGATTGCAGGATGGTCGAGATGCGTCGGGTTTGCTGCTGAATCTGCTCCGCCGTCGAGAGAATGTCGGGGTCATCGGTTTCCAGCTTCAGATTCTGCGCGAGGGACGAGATGCCCGTGACCGGGTTGCCGATTTCGTGGGCCACGCCGGCCGCCAGGCGGCCCACCGATGCCAGGCGTTCGCTGTGCATCAGTTCGTCTTCCAGTAGTCGTGTCTCGGTCTGGTCTTCCACCAGAATGATGCTGCCGCCTTCCGGATGATCGGGACCACTCAAGGCGGCCTTGTGCAGGTTCAGCCAGTGCGGTTTGCCGTTCAGGTCGAGCCGGTGTTTGTATCGGTGCAGATCCTCGCCACTGTTGAAGTCGTCCAGCAGCAGGTGCCAGTGTTCGGGCAGGGCCTGCAGGCGCGCGCCCACCACGTCGTCGGCGGTGATGCCGGTGAGCTGCTCGATGGCGTGGTTCCACATCAGAATCTCGCCGTCATCGCCCATGGAACAGGCCGGGATTGGCAGGTTCTGCAGAGTCTGGCGATAGTGGCGGCGCAGATTGTCCAGCTCGCCGGCAAGGCCGGTCAACTGATTCTGGTAGTCGCCAAGGGCACGTTCCACATAGCGGATGTCCTGGGCCATGCCGCCACTGGCCATGGCTTTGTAGCCCAGATGGCGCTTGACCAGGTCCCGCGCCACGGCAGGGCCGAGCAGACCAGAGAGGTTGACCTCCACCTGGTCCCGCAGCCGGCGCAACTGGTAGGGCCGATATTCCACATTGGGCAATTTGAGCTGGCCGAGGGCGCGCTCTACCTCGCGTTTGGCCACACCCAGCCCCAGTGGGTCCGCAAGCTGGCGGATAAAGTCGGCAGAGGACGTGGCCACCAGTTCACGCCGATGGGGGCGGGACAGGGCGCCCAAAGAGCAGGCCTGGGCCGCGCTGGCTTCCTCGGCGGTGCTGCCGCTGAGCACTGAGACCAGTGTGAAAACGGTAACATTCACCGTCAGGCTGATGAAGGTGAAGATGTGCCAGTTGCTGTAGTCGGGCACCAGTGGCGCGCCCAGCCACTCCAGCAGGTTAGCGGTGTGGGAGAACGGCAGCACCAGGGTGACGATCCAGATCGCCAGGCCGGAGATGAGTCCTGCGATCAACCCGCGCCGGTTACCTTCCGGCCAGTAGATGACGCCGAGGGCACCCGGTAACAGCTGGAGGGTGCCTGACAGTGAAATGGCTCCGAGGATGGACAGGTCAAGATTGGTGCCAATGGTCTCGTGGAACAACAGCGCCGCAAAAATAATGACGGCAATCAGCAGGCGTTTGATCCAGCGCAGCCAGTGGTAGATGTCGCCATGGTCTCGCGGTGTCTTCAGGGGCAGCACAATGTGGTTCAGAACCATGCCTGCCAGCGCGAGGGTGCTGACAATCATTAGCCCGCTGGCGGCAGACAGGCCGGCAATGTACATCAGCAGCGTCAGGGCCGGGCTTTCCAGCGCCTGGGCAACACCGATGGCGTAGAAATTGGGGCCAGTGGTGGCTGCCAGTTCCTGTCCGCCCCAGAGGATCAGCGGTACCGGCAGCCCCAGCAGCAACAGATACAGGGGCAGGCCCCAGCTGGCTTTGGCCAGGGCTTTCGGCGACGGATTTTCACTGAACGTCATGTGGTACATGTGGGGCAGTACCAGGGCGCCGGCGAACGCCATCAGCATCAGTGCGCGCCAGCTGCCATCGTCGATGGTCATGGTCATCGGGCGGGCTGGTGAATTCTGGGTGTTGAGCCAGGTTTCCAGCCCGCCCATGCCGCCAAATACGCCGAACAGGATCACGCCACCCATCACCAGCAGGGCCACCAGCTTGACCAGTGAATCAAAGGCAATGGCCAGCACCAGTCCCTGATGGCTCTCGGAGCCCTGATTACGGCGGGTACCGAACAGCATGGCAAACAGCACCACGGTGATGCTGAACATCACGCTGATCACGTCGGGGGAGGTATCAGGTGCCAGCAGGCTGGCGGAGGTCGACACCGCCTGAATCTGCATGCTTAAAAGCGACAGAATGGCGGCGCCTGAGCAGATGGTTACCAGCGTGCCTGCCCATTGGCTGCGGTAGCGATAGGCGAACAGGTCGGCCAGCGAGGCCAACTGGTAAGCGCGGCCGATGCGCATTATCGGGTTCAGCAACACCGGCGCCAGCAGGAAGGCGCCGCTGATGCCCAGATAATAGGCCAGGAAGCCAAAGCCGGACTCAGCCGCCACGCCCACCGCCGCGTACACCGCCCAAATGCCAGCGTACACGCCGAGGCTGAGGGTGTAGACCAGCGGGTGTCTGACCCAGTGTCGGGGCAACAGGTCGCGCTCGGTAATCCAGGCAACGCCGAACAGCAGGATCAGATATAACAGGCTGGCCAGCATCAGGCCGGGGGCGCTAAAACTCATTGGGGTCTCGCCGCCATTCCAGCCAGAAGCCGATGGCAATCAGGCCGGCCCAGATGATGTAGGGGGTGTACCAGGCGTTTCCGGGAGAGGTCCACCAGTCGAGAATATTCGGCGAGAAAATATAGATGGCCAGAACCAACAGGAAGACCAGGCGATAGATATACATCAGGCATGCGATCCGCGCTGAGTTTGTGACAGGCTTTATACCATGTAGCTTACAGGGATGTCAGGGGGATTGCGCCCCGCCGCCAGTGTCGGACTGCCCAGTCAAGAATGTCGTTGGTGCCGGATCGCTCAAGGGCTACTGGCGGTTGCTGTCCGAGCGCCTGAAGTGCCGTCATCAGGTTGCGGGAGGGCTGGGTGCCATCCAGTGCCGGTGCATGGTTCTGTTTGCTGAGCTTCTGGCCCTGCTCGTTGAGGATCACCGGAATGTGCAGCCAGCGCGGCGGCGCGGCACCCAGAGCGCGGTAGATCTGCTGCTGCTGGGCGGTCATGTCCAGCAGGTCAGAGCCCCGCACCACGTCGGTGATACCCTGATCAATATCATCAGCCACTACGGCCAGCTGATAGGCGTAGAAGCCCTCCTTGCGCAGAATGACCGGGTCATCGAGCTCGGCCCGCACGGTTTGGGTCTGTTCGCCCAGCAACTCGTCATGCCAGTCGCTTGTTTCATCATGCAACGCAAAGCGAACGGCGAACGGACGATCGCCGGGCACGCTGTTGCCATTGCGACAGCGCTCGGGATGTCGGCCCTGATGCGCCAGCAATTGCTTGCGGGAACACGCGCAGCGATAGGCAGTGCCGCGTTGCAGCAGGGTATCGATGATTGTCTGGTAAGCGTTGTGGCGCCGGGACTGGAAGCGAACCGGTTCGTCCGGGATCAGGCCGTGGCAGGTCAGACTGTGAAGGATCTGGTCGGTGGCGTGCGTGCTTTCTCGCAGCGGATCAAGGTCTTCGATGCGCACCAGCCATTGGCCCTGATGGGTTCTGGCCTCCATAAAGCTGGCCAGGGCGGTCACCAGTGAGCCAAAGTGCAGCGGCCCGGTCGGGGACGGGGCAAACCGCCCGCGGTAGGTTTGTTCAGCCATGGTAAACAATCAGCCGGCCCGGGAGGGGCCGGCGGGCAAGGGTAAACGGCTCAGATGCCGGTCTGGCGTTCGCGGATTTCCGCCAGGGTTTTACAGTCGATGCACAAGGTGGCCGTCGGGCGCGCCTCGAGACGGCGGATGCCGATTTCCACACCGCACTGGTCGCAAAAGCCGTAATCGTCCTTGTCGATGCGATCAATGGTCTTGTCGATTTTCTTGATCAGTTTGCGCTCGCGGTCGCGGGTGCGCAGCTCCAGGCTGAATTCCTCTTCCTGGGTTGCACGGTCGCTGGGATCCGCGTAATTTGCGGCATCTTCCTGCATATGGTGCATGGTGCGGTCGACTTCTTCCATCAACTCCTGCTTCCATTGCAGCAGCAGATTCTTGAAGTGCTCCAGCATGTCAGCACTCATATACTCTTCACCCTTCTTCATTTCGTAGGGGGTGAAGTTGGTAAAACGTTCGCGTGGCTGTTGTGCAGTGTTTGCCATTGACCCGGCCTCTTGATTGTACTTCACAAGAACGCTTTGCTTCCCTCCGCACCAGCCTTCGCTGCGCGGTTTGACCCTGGATAAAGCATTCGTCCTGAAACAGGAATTTGCGGAAAATAGCAGATAAGTCACAGGGGTGCCAGCCTTGTGATCAGACTTTCACACGGAGACCACCATGAAGTTCCCCCTGCCATTGATTGAAGGCCGGCTGATCCGGCGCTACAAGCGGTTTCTGGCCGATGTGCGGCTGCCGGACGGCAGCGAGGTAATTGCTCACTGTCCGAACACCGGTTCCATGCTGGGTTGCCAACCCGCGGATGCGCGGGTCTGGCTGAGTGAAAGCGATAATCCCAAGCGCAAGCTCCGTTACACCTGGGAACTGGTGGAAACTGCGCCGGGCGAACTGGCATGCATCAACACCGGCCGACCCAATGCCCAGGCACGCCATGGCATTGAGGCAGGTGCGGTCGCGGAACTGGACGGATATGGCAAGGTTCGCACGGAGGTGCGTTACGGCTCCGAGAGAAGCCGGATTGATCTGCATCTGTCAGAGCATCCGTCTCTTGCCGACGCCTGGGTGGAGGTGAAAAATGTCACCCTGTGTGAGGCCGGCGCAGGGTTTTTCCCCGATGCAGTGACCACCCGTGGACAAAAACATCTGCGTGAGCTGATGGCCCAGGTGGCGGTGGGCGAACGCGGTGTGCTGCTGTTTGTGGTGAATCACAGCGGTATCACGTCGGTGCGGCCGGCGGATCACATCGACGCGGCCTATGGGGCGTTGCTCAGGGAAGCGGCGGCAGCCGGTGTGGAAGTGCTCGCTTACCGTGCAGAGCTGGGTGATGCGGGCGGACCCTCCGGCGGTCTGTCTCTCGTGGGCCCGGTGCCGGTTATTCTGGAGGCCTGATGTAAATGCCGTCGGGCCGTTCCACCACCTCCAGCGGCGTCAGCGCGTCCCCCTGGCAGGGCCCGGCAATGCACTCGCCGCTCTTCGGCAGAAACAGGGCGCCGTGGGTTGCGCACTGGATGAAGCAGCCGTCAGAGTCCATGAAGCGCCCCGGCATCCAGTTCAGCTCAATGCCCAGGTGGGGGCACTGATTGACATAGGCCCTCATCTCGCCGTCATGACGAAGTGCAAAGCCCCTCTGCGGCGCAGTACCGGCCGTGTCCGCTGTCAGCGCGAACTCGATGGCACCGGTGTTCAGGTCTTCCGCCCGCCCGATGTGTGTCCAGTGCCGTTGATCGGTCATTTGCCGGTGGTGTAGCGCATGCGGGTGCCGTGGTTCAGGGACATCACGATTTCGTCCGCGTGCAGTGCACGGGGGAAGAAGCAGCCGGAAATCTTGGCTCCGGCGATGCTGGCGCCTTCCATTTCGCACTGGCTGAAATCAATGCCGCGCAGGTCGGCTCCCCGGAAATAGGCATGTCTCAGGTCCATGCCGTGGGCGTCCATCCCGCGCAGGTCGAGACCGCGGAAATCGCCATGGGCGAAGCTTGGCAGCGCCGGCTGGGTCGCCTTGGCGGTGTTAAACGCCTCCATGTTTTCACTTCTGAGCTTGTCGTAGAGTGGGTCGTTGATCTGGCGTACTGCGTCTGTGTCCATGGTGCTGACCTCTGCTGGCTTGTGCCGGTATCCGCTAACGAGCACCCGACCCACGGGCCGGGTGCTAACAGTGTAGACGATTCAGGCCGACGGCAGCCCGAAGTGCTGACGGATCCGGTCGGCTACCGCCTCCGCTACGTGTTCCTGGTCAGTATGCAGGTGAATGGTGTGGGTTTTCTCTTCCGTGGTCAGCGGCTCGAACCAGCCCTGCTGTTCATCCAGCAACGCTTCGGTGGCTTCTGAGGCGTCTCCGGAGCGGTTGCGGATCCATTCCCGGCGCAGGTGCTCGGGTGCTTCGCAGTGAATCAGGGCGAAGGGCAGGCCCTGGTTCTCGGCCACCTCGGCCAGCAGCGCCCGTTCCCGCTGCTTGAGGGAGGCGGCATCCACAATTACCGGAAGGCCTGCATGCAGCAGATCCGCGGCCACGGTGGCAAGGCGTTGATAGGTTTCCCGGGTGGCTTCCTCAGTGTACAGGTTGGCGCCGGTGGGGGATTTGCTTTGGTCCAGCGGTCCCAAGCCGAACAGCCGCTTGCGTTCAACGTCCGAACGCAGACGAATCAGCCCCAGTTCCGCAGACATGGCGGCGCTGACGCAGGTTTTACCGCTGGCGGACAAGCCCGTGGTCGCCAGCAGGTAAGGGTTCGGGATGGCGCTGTAGCTCTCCGCCAGTTGGGCGTAGTCCTGATATCGCTGCAGCAGGCCGGCTCTTTCGGCGTCGGACAGTGATGGGTTGCCGAGGGTGAATAACGCAATCTTGGCGCGCACCATGGCGCGGTAGGCCTTGTACAATGGCAGCAACGGCAGCGCGTCGAAATCCCCGCGATGCTCCAGGTAGGTGTTGAGGACCAGGTTGGCCAGCAACGGTTCGCGGCGTGACTCGAGGTCCATCAACAGAAATGCGAGATCGTTGATTACATCGATCCAGCGGAACGGCTCGTTGAATTCGATGCAATCGAACACCGTGACTTTGCCCTCGAACACCGTGATGTTGGCCAGGTGGAGGTCGCCGTGGCACTCACGCACGAAGCCCTGCTGGCGGCGCTGGGCGATGAGATCCTGCTGGCGTTCGAAGGTGGTGCGGGTCCAGGCCTCGAGGTTGTCCAGCTGAGACAGCAATTCCTGATTGTCCAGCAGCGGGCGAATCTGGTCAAAGTTCTCCTGCATGGCGGCAAACACGGCCTCAGGAGTGCCCAGTGGTTTGTCATCGGCCACCGGCGACAGTGTGTCATGAAAACCCGCCGCCTGTCTGGCCAGGCTGGCGAGCAGATCGGCGCTGAGGGACCCGTTCTCCTGGCGTACGTCGAACAGCTCGCTCTGGTCGAACTGGCGCATGCGGATGGCGTATTCAAACGGCTCACCTTCGCCACCGATTATCGGCTCGTCGGCGGTGCCGGTGATTGGCACCACATCCAGATACAGGTCCGCGGCTAGGCGGGAGTTCAGACGCAGTTCCTCCTCGCAGAAATGCTTGCGGCGAGCCAGGGTGGAGAAATCGAGAAACCCGAAATCCATGGGCTTCTTGATCTTATAGGCGTAGTCGCCGGTGAGGATCACCTGAGAGATGTGGGTCTCAAGAACCTGAAAGTCGGTGACCGGGTGGTCGTACAGCGCCGGATTCTGTAACGCCAGAATCAGGTTGTGGGTATCGGTGTCGCTCACTGCTCTCTCCTCGCATTCCCTGAACTTGTTGATTTTTCTTGCGCCTATCATAACGGGCAGATTACAGAAATAACACACAGATGACCTGCCTCCAGCCGTGCCGCTTTCGTTATACTCGCGCCATGAAAAAAACATCTCCCCCCAAAAAGTCCGTCAAGAAAAAAACCGGTAAAGGCCGTTCCGCCCGGCGACCCTGGTTCTGGCGTCTGTTCTGGCGCGTCTCGCTGATCGGTCTGGTCCTGCTTGCCGGCTGGATGGTGTATCTCGATGCGGTAGTGACCTCACGCTTTGAGGGGCGTCGCTTTGAGGTACCGTCGCGGGTTTATGCCCGCCCGCTTGAACTGTATGACGGCGCCAGTGTCAGCTCCGGCAGTCTGCAGAGAGAGCTGGAGCTGTCCGGCTTCCGCAAGGGCGATGGCGTCAGACCGGGCACCTACAGTCGCAGTGGCGGTCGTTTTCTGATCAGTTCCCGCGGTTTTCTGTTCGCCGATGGGCTGGAGCCCCGGCGCCGGCTGGCACTGACCATCTACAGCGACCGGGTTCAGGAGTTTCGAGTGCTGGAGGGTGATAACGCGCCGATCGTGCGTCTTGAGCCCGCCCAGATCGGCGGCATCTACCCGGCTCACAAGGAGGATCGGGTACTGGTTCAGTTGGAGGATGTGCCGGACCTGCTGACCGACGCGTTGCTGACCATTGAGGACCGCGGATTCTACGAGCATTACGGTGTGGCACCGCTGTCCATTGGCCGTGCAATGCTGGTCAACCTGCAGGCGGGCCGGGTGGTGCAGGGCGGCAGCACACTGACCCAGCAGCTGGTGAAGAATTTTTTCCTGACCCGTGAGCAGACCCTGATCCGCAAAGGCAACGAAGCGTTGATGTCGGTGTTGCTGGAGCTGCACTACGAGAAGGACGACATCCTCGAAACCTACCTCAACGAGGTGTATCTCGGTCAGGCCGGCACCCGCAGCATTCACGGTTTTGGCCTGGCAAGTCAGTTCTACTTCGGCGAATCGATCCGCGACCTTGGTCTGCACCAGGTGGCGCTACTGGTGGCCATGGTGAAGGGGCCCAGTTACTACAATCCGCGCCGGCATCCGGAGCGTGCCCTGGCCCGTCGTAACCTGGTCATCGACGTGATGGCCGACGACGGCATCGTCAGCGCCGCCGAAGCCAGTAAGGCCCGTGCCCGGCCGCTGGGTGTCAGTGAGCGGCCCTCATACTCCGAGAACCGCTATCCTGCCTATATCGATCTGGTCCGCCGCCATCTGTCACGGGACTACAAGGAGGAGGACCTGCGGAGCGAGGGGTTGCGGATCTTCACTACTCTCCATCCGGGGATTCAGTACGCGGCGGAGTTTGCAGTCACTGACACGCTGTCGCGGATGGATTCCGGCTCCCGGGACACCACGCTCGAGTCCGCCATGGTGGTAACCGCGCGTGACAGTGGCGAGGTGCTGGCGCTGGTGGGCGGTCGAGACCCCCAGTTTGCCGGTTTCAACCGGGCGCTGGATGCGCGCCGGCCGATCGGCTCGCTGATCAAACCTTTTATCTACCTGACTGCACTGCAGGATCCAGAGCGCTACACGCTGATTTCTCCGGTGGAGGACAAGGGGTTTGCCCTGGTGTTTGACGACGACCGGCGCTGGGAGCCGAAAAACTTCGACAAAAAGGAGCGGGGCGAAGTGCCGCTGCATCAGGCACTGTCCCGGTCCTATAATCTGCCGGCGGTGAGGGTCGGTCTCGATGTGGGCGTGGATGCCGTGCAGGAAACCCTGCAGGCGTTTGGTGTGACCAGTCCGATTTCCCGGTATCCTTCCATGCTGCTGGGCTCGGTGTCGATGACGCCGGTCACCGTGGCGCAGATCTATCAGGGGCTGGCCACATCCGGTTTCAATACCCCGTTGCGAACCATTCGCCAGGTCACCGATGCCAGTGGTGAGGCGCTGTCGCGCTACAGCCTGGAGGTGGACCAGGTGGCGGATCCGGCAGCGGTTCACCTGGTGCAATACGCCATGCAGGAAACCATGCAGGAGGGGACCGGGCGAGCGGCTTACCGTTCCGTGCCCCAGCAACTGTCACTCGCCGGCAAAACCGGCACCACGGACGACGGGCGAGATGCCTGGTTTGCTGGCTTCAGTGGCGATCTGCTGGCCGTGACCTGGATCGGTCGGGACGATAACGGCCCTACCACACTAACAGGCTCAACCGGTGCGCTGCCGGTGTGGGCTCGGTTCATGGAGCAGGTGCCCCAACACGGATTTTCACCGGTGGTGCCCGACGGCGTGACGTATCACTGGGTCAATGCGCAACGACAGGCTCTGACTGACGAGCACTGTGACAATGCACGCCTGGTTCCGTTTATGGCAGGCAGTGAGCCCGCTCAGGAGGTGACCTGTGCGGGTAATCTGCAGCGGCGGATCCGCGGCTGGTTTGAAGGACTTTTCCAATGAAGGCAGTAACACTGAAATACAGCGGCGCGCTGGCACTGGCACTCATCATCGGCGGCTGTGCCTCGCCCGGCGGCTCCATCTACGTGCCTGCCGGTGGCTCGTCACGGGATGTGGAAGACGCGCCGGAACCACCGCGGAGCGAACGGGAGGCGGCACCCACGCGCACGGAGCGCAAGAGTGAGCAGCCGTCTGAATCGGCAGCAGAACCCGAACAGGAGCGCCGCACCGGTTCTCCGAGCTATCAGGAAGCCGGAGACCAGCTGTCACCGGCGGCCAAGAGCCTCATCCAGCAAGCCGACAGCCTCCTGGCTCAAGGCAATGCGCCGGCCGCTATTGCGCAGTTGGAGCGGGCTCAGCGCATCGCTCCGAGATCGGCGGAGGTGTATTTCAAACTCTCCGAAGCCTACGTTGCCGCCGGACAGTTGGGCTCGGCGGAGCAATTCACGCTCAAAGGGTTGTCACTGGCCGGGAGCGATGCAAGGTTGCAGCGGTCTGGCTGGATGTTGCTGGCGGATATTCGGCGCGAGCGCGGGAACGTGGCGGGTGCCAATCAGGCCGAGCAACGGGCTAACGCACTGTAGTGATGTGTTTTCCGTTCAGCAGACACAAAAAACCCCGCAGTTGCGGGGTTTTTTGTCCGACTGATGTTACTCGGCCACGAAGTCTACCGTGGTTTGCGACTCAGCCGTCACGGTGACGTTCCGCGTTCCAAGGAACGTCAGCTCCTGTGCCGCCTCGTTGTCATCGGGGTCGCAGGTGTAGCTGACGGTGTACTCGCCTTCCACCAGGAAGGCCGCAGTGTAGTTGTACTCCGACACTTCCCCATCAAAGGCTACCGGTGCGGTCAGCAGCGGCTCGTTCTCGCTGCCAAGATCGCCGATGGTGGCGTCGCTGCCCTGATAGACGTAGACCATGCCATCGTAAGCCGGATCATTGACTGAGCACCGAACCTGGATAATGGTTGACTCATCTACCGAGCCGGCGATGGACCCGACCTCGAGATTGTTGACCAGTCGCAGCGCCGGTCTCAGCATGAAGTCGGCAAGCGCGTTGCCCTGGGGGTCGACCACGGCTTTGCGCACGTCGAAATCAATGGTGAAGCTGGTGGAGGTGTCGGCGGCGACAATAAAGTCCCCTTGCAGTTTCAGGCCGCTTTGCTCGCCGGACGGGACGGCAAGAGAAAATTCAGTATCCCCTGTGTCAGAGCGCTTTACGAACGAGTTTTCAGTATCAACGATCAATCGAACCTGGGAATACTCACCCGCAGGCACCTCCTGGTCGGTGATCAGCGGCTCACTGACGCCGCCCTGCAGGTCCAGCATATTGACGGTTTCGAACCCCTCCAGTGGGAACGAAATCCAGTCACCGTCTGTCGGTTTGAGGCGGATCTCGGTAAATGCAACGGTCACATTGCTGAGATCTGTGGCCGGTGCGTCGGTGATGCCGAAGGACACGGTACCGGTGGAATCGCTTGAGCCCGAACCACCGCCGCCACAGCCGGCGATGCCTGCGGTGAGGGCAGAAACGGCGAACATTTTGAGCGTGCTATTCATAAAAGCCTCCAAAAAAGGTTTGGTTATCGGTGCAGAGCGGCGTCTTTGCTCTCTATGTCCTCTACAAAACGCTGGCTGCGGTTATTGGGTTCCTGCAGTTTTGTGAACGTTGCCTAATGATTCGGCAATAAATGCTCAGGTGGCCCGGGGGCGCCCCATATCACGTCACCCTCAACTGAGGTAGACTGGCGGGCCGTTTCCAGCCATCTACTCGAAAGTAGCATAAGAACAGGCGAACACCGGTTTGGCATTACTTCCTTTTCGGCCGTCACGGTCCAAGCGATTTGAAAAGCTGGTCCAGCCGCATCTGCAGGCGCTGTACCGTTTTGCCTTTCGTCTGGCTGGCCAGCAGCAGGACGCGGAGGATCTGGTTCAGGACGTCATCGTGAAACTTTACCCTCGTCTCGACGAGCTGGAGGCCATTGAGCAACTGCGGCCCTGGCTGAACCGGGTGTTGTACCGTCATTTCATCGACCAGGTGCGTCGTAAAGGGCGGCAGTCTGATCGGCCACTGAGTGAGATGGTTGAGGCCGAGCAGCAGTCCTCCTACCTCGAAAGCTTCGCCTCGGACGACATTGGCCCGGAAGCTCACCTGGAGGCTGGCCGGCTGGGGCCGGCGCTGGACAAGGTCATGGCAGCGCTGGATCCGGATCAGCGCACCCTGATCATGCTCCATGACGTGGATGGGTGGCGCCAGGAAGACATTGCGGAAATCCTCGACATTCCGCTGGGCACCGTGAAATCCCGGTTGCATCGATGCCGTGCGGCACTTCGTGAAAAATTGCAAAAGGAACTGGAACCTTTCTCGGGCATCGGACGTGTGAAAGAATGAGGTGATGGATATGTCGTGTCGTGAATGCCGGGATCGGATTGCTCCCCTGATAATGAATGAATTGTCTGCCGAACAGGCTGCGATTGTTGAGCAGCATGCGGCAGAGTGCGTTCACTGTGCGGCGATTCTGGCGGATGAACGAGAGTTGCAGTCCGCGCTGGCGGACCGGTTATCCATTCCGGATCCATCGCCGGATTTCGAGACCCGGATTATGGCCGCTGCGCGCTCGGGTGATTCCATGCGCGGTGGCTGGAGTACTCCGGTTGTGGGTGGAGCGATCGCTGCGGCGTTGGCGCTGGGTATTGCCCTTGGGGTGGGCCTGAAGCCGGGCGACGAACCGCCGCGCGTGGACATGGCCACCACCACGGCGACCCCGGGGCAGGCTACGCCCGAATCCACGGTCTATGAGCCGGTGGTCCAGACTGTGCGTCTCGCGTTCAGCTCGGGCAAACCGCTTCAGGACGTCACACTGACGCTTGAGCTCCCGGCCAATGTTGAGCTGGCAAGCTTTCCCGGACGACATCAGCTGAGCTGGCAGGTCGATCTGGAACAGGGTGAGAACGTTCTGGCCCTGCCGCTCAGGGTGCTGTTCCCGGGCGCGGGCGATCTGGTTGCACACATTGACGATGGCCAGCGGCAGAAAACCTTCAGGGCAGTAATACCAGGTCAGGCCGAGACAGAGAAAATGGAGCCAGCATCATGACGAAGCACAGCAGGCAGTGGTTCAGGCCGGCACTGATGTGCATGGTTGCACTTTTTGTGTCGCCAGCAATGGCGCAGTCTTTCGACAACCTCGATGACCTTGATGTCACCATGAGAATGGTTGTCGACGATGAGGAACTCACCAATTCGGTGGTGCGTGAGATTGAGCTGCCGGAGCCGATGATCCGGGGGCAGGAGATTCGCCAGGGTGCTTCCGGAATGCCCGGGCAGGGTCGTCCCGAGAGGCCGGATCTCGACACAGCGCTGGATGCCATGGAACGTGGTCAGGAAATTGGTGAATCGGCGTCAGAGCGGGCCAGCGAGGCTCGCGAGATTATCGACTCCGAGAGGCCCGGTCGCGATGGTCTGCTGGACTCTTTGCCCGGCCGGAATGGACTGACCGATCTGCCCGGCAAGCATGATCTGCTGAATGACACGGAGCAATTGCTGGATGACGTTGGTGACAAACTTGACCCCGACAACAAACTGGAACTCTGATTCCTTGCCGGATTAGCGGCCCCTCCCGAACAAGCGAACTGGAGAAGATGTGTACCTTTGTGTCGCACGCTTTTTTCTTGTTTGTCGCTGTTATACTCTCCCTAATTAGCGTTGGTGGTTTTGAGCACTTGCTCAAGGCGCCGATGAGTTTTCTTCCGAAACGCTGGAGAGTTCCGTTTGCGGGCTGCAGTTTGGCTACCTACCCTGTCTGGCTTCTTGCTGATAGCGATCATTTCTATTCCGGCGGCGGCGTCCAGCACTCCGAGGGAGCGCCTGGCTGAAGGCATCGGGCACTACCAGAGCGGTGATCTTGAATCTGCCCGGGCCGCATTTGAAGAAGCCCGTGCCGCCGGGCTGGAAAGCCCGTCCCTGGTCTATAACCTGGGTGTTGTCTATTACCGGTTGGGCGAGTACCGCCTTGCCGCAAATACCTTCGCGATGCTGCTTGAGACCGAGAACAACGCACTGGCGCAGTACAACCTCGGCCTGGTGGCTCGGGCCGCGGGGGATGCAGAAACCGCTGACGTGTGGTTTGCCCGCGCGGCCAGCCGGTCCTCACCACCGAAAATCCGGGCGTTGGCAGAGGCGCAGCTGCAGCCAGCAGAAGCGGTCGCATCGTCTGCCTTATCCCAGATTCCCCGCATGGGTTACATTTCGCTGTCCGGTGGCTACGACAACAACATCGCCGGTGTACCCGAGGCCGGAAGCTCAGGCCGGGAGGGGGGCTTTGGCGAGCTGCTGGCGGCCGGGTCGGCGGATGTGTATCAGTTTGACCATTCGCTGGTGCGTCTCGAGGGCGCCGCCTACTCCCGCCAGTACCCCTCCGAGTCGGAATTTAACACCGATCTTCTCCAGGTCGGTGTCGGTTGGCTTCGGGAGCTCGGCCCCGGCCGTGCCGAAATCACCGCCGGCGTGAGTCAGTCCTGGTTCGATGCCGACGAGCTGGAGCGAACCTACCGGCTGGATGTCTCCTATCTGCTGAATCCGTGCCCTTTTGCTGGCCCTTCGGCCCGCTGCCAGGCCACTGTGTCTTCCGGTGTGGTGGAAGGCGGCGATGGTTTTGGAGCCTACGACGGTGAGTGGTATCAGGCGCGGTTGAAGGCGCGGAAGGATTACGCAGACTGGCGTGTGGATCTGCAGTATCGCGGTGAACTCAACAGCCGCGACGACCTGACCGCAGGGGATCAGTTTGTCAGTGTGTCGCCCCAGCGTCACATGGCGGAAGTGGCGCTGCGTTACAAAGTCTCGCAGCGCTGGCATTTGGGCGTGGCCGGCAATTATCGTTACAGCCGTTACGCCGACCCCCACCGGTTGTTCGACGAGGCCGGCGTTCTGGACGTCGAGCGACGGATTGATCAGCGTACGCAGGGTACCCTGTTGACGGAATTCGCCCTGAGCGCGGCCTGGTCACTGCGCGGTGAGTGGATGTTCCGGGACAACCAGAGCACTCTCGAGCGTTACGATCATCGGCGGCAGATGGCGATGGTGGGGATCGAGGGCTTGTTCTGACCGGCCAGTGGCGCCGTAATTGGAGGGAGTGGAACCCTGTCATAACAGCGACAGCATTCCCTCCCCACCGTTAGCGTCAGAGCGTTTTCATGACTCGTCTGGCGGCGTTCGTGGTGAACTCGATGTCGTCAGCGGTCAGAGCGGCGCTGGTGAAGCCCGCCTCGAACGCCGACGGTGCCAGGTAGATACCTTCCTTGAGCATGCCCTGGAAAAACTTCTTGAAGCGCTCAACATCGCAGGCCATAACCTGGTCGAAACGGGTAACCGTGTCGGCGTCGGTAAAGAAGAACCCGAACATCGCCCCGGCACTTTGCACGGCCAGAGGGATACCCGCCTCGTCGGCGGCGGCCTTCAGCCCGTCGCGGACCGCATTGGTTTTTTCCGTCAGCCGATTGTGGAAGCCGGGTTCGGAAATGGCGTTCAGCGTGGCCAGGCCGGCGCACATCGCCAGCGGGTTGCCACTCAGTGTGCCGGCCTGATAGACCGGGCCCAATGGCGCTATGTGCTCCATGATTTCGCGCTTTCCGCCGAAGGCTCCGACCGGCAGACCGCCGCCGATCACTTTGCCCAGTGCCGTCAGATCCGGTTTGACGCCGTAGAAGCCCTGGGCGCCGCCGAGGGAAATACGGAATCCGGTCATTACCTCGTCAAAGATCAGAACCGTGCCGTGTTCATCACACACCTCACGCAGTGCCTCAAGGAATCCCGGTACCGGCGGAATACAGTTCATGTTGCCGGCCACCGGCTCGACAATGATGGCCGCAATTTCATCGCCCCGGGCGGCAAAAGTCTCCCGTACATGGTCGATGTCATTGTAATTCAGCGTCAGGGTGTGCTCGGCCAGGCTGGCAGGGATGCCCGGGGAGTTGGGCACGCCGAGGGTCAGCGCGCCCGAGCCGGCTTTGACCAGCAGCGAGTCCACGTGGCCGTGGTAGCACCCCTCGAATTTGACGATCTTGTCGCGGCCCGTATAGCCGCGGGCCAGGCGAATGGCGCTCATGGTGGCTTCGGTACCGGAGTTCACCATGCGCACCAGCTCGATCGAGGGCACCAGTTCACACACCTTTTTGGCCATTTCAGTCTCGATGGCAGTGGGGGCACCGTAGCCGATGCCCAGATCCACCTGGGCGTGGAGCGCGTCCTTGATCACCTGATTGGAATGACCCAGGATCATCGGCCCCCAGGAGCCGATGTAATCGATGTAGCGGCGGTCATCCTCGTCATACAGGTAGGCGCCCTCGGCATGCTTGAAGAAAACCGGAGTGCCGCCAACGCCACGGAAGGCCCGCACCGGCGAGTTCACTCCGCCGGGAATGTATTTCTGTGCCTCTGCAAAGAGCGTTTCAGAGTGGTTCATGGTGTCAGGACTCCTGATTGCGTGTCGTCGTAGCGTTGGTAACAGTAGGCGCCCGGAACAGCAGGTGATGGGCTGTAAACAGGCGGGTAAATTCACGGGCTCGCTGTTCGGTTTGCTCGGGGTTACCGCCGAACAGGCCGCCGACCACCGCCAGCAGGTCCGCGCCGGCTTTGATCAGGGCGGCACCATTATGGATGGTAATGCCACCGATTGCCGTGGTCGGGCGTTGCAGGTAGCGCGCCTGCGCGAGAATGGCACGGTCGGCCGCCGGCGCATCGGGCTTGGTGGTGGAGCCATGAAAGCGCCCGAAAGCAAGATAATCGGCGCTGTCGTTTACCGCGGCTTTGGCCAATGCCAGATCACCGTGGCAGGTAGCCCCGATGATGGCCGCCTCGCCCAGTTGTTGGCGTGCGTGACTCAGCGCCTGGTCGCTCTGGCCCAGATGCACGCCGCCGGCAGCGACCCGTTTTGCCAGTGCCGGGTCGTCATTGATAATCAGCGGCACCCCGGCGTTACGGCAGATAGCCGCCAGGTCCAGAGCCTGGTTCAGACGCACGGTATCAGAGCTGTGTTTGTCCCGGTACTGCACCAGCACCGCGCCCCCGCGCAGCGCCGCCTCAATGGCGGGTCGTAACCGGTCATCCGGTAGCAGGTTGCTGTCGGTAATGGCGTACAGCCCCGGATTGAGGCCCTTGTCAAAAACGGATGGCATGGCGTTGTCAGCGCTCCCAGGGAATGCCGCGATCCGGCACGGGTTGGCCTTTGCCAACTTCCAGCGCATGGAGTATCGCGCGATTCACGAAATTCTGTGCCTGGGAGATGGCGGCCCGGGGAGACAGCGCGGCTGCCCGGCCCGCGGCAATCGCTGCGGCCAGCGTGCAGCCGGTGCCATGGTATTCACCGCCGACCCGTTCGATGTGCCAGTGTATGGGGTCGCCGGTGGCGTTGAACAGGGTGTTGACGATCTGTGGGCCTTCTCCATGGCCCCCGGTCGCCAGTACCGAACGGCAGCCAGCGGCCATCAGATGATTGGCTGCCTCCGCCGCGTTTTCACTGCCTCCCAGCAGAGCCAGTTCGATGCCGTTCGGGGTAATCATTTCGGCCAGACCAAACAAACGATCCTTCATGGCACCGATGAGTGCGTCATCGGCCAGGTCCCCGCCACCGGCTGCTTTGATGACCGGGTCGGTGATCAGTGGAATATTTGGGTGCTGTTCAAGAAACTCGACCAGCACGTCGACCACCGCGGCGTTGCCCAGAGCGCCGGTTTTTATGGCGTGAATCGGTGCGTCAGCCGCGACGCACGCCAATTGCCGGCGAATCAGCTCAGCATCGACCGCCTCCGCGCCATAAACATTGCGGGTGTCCTGTACGGTCAGGCAGGTAATGACCGGCAGCGGGTGGCAACCAATCGCTGTGACGGCCTGAATGTCTGCCTGTATGCCAGCACCCCCCGAGGGGTCAAGGCCTGACAGGATCAATACCTGGGGGCGGGAATGACGTTTGATGGTACAGCTCCTCGGAACGGTTTGGTGATCTAAAACGGCTTGACCGTGGCCAGAATCACCACGGCAACAAGAATCAGTACAGGGAGTTCGTTGAACCAGCGGTAGAATACGTGGCTGCGGGTGTTTTGGTCATCCCGGAACACCCGGACAAGATGGCCGCAATAAAAATGGTAGGCGATCAGTATGGCAATCAACAGCAGCTTGGCGTGCATCCAGCCCTGGCTGAAATAACCACTGGCGTTATAGCTGATCAGCCAGACGCCAAAAATGACGGTGGCAACCATCGAGGGCGTGGTAATGCCCCGGTACAGTTTGCGTTCCATGATTTTGAAGCGTTCGCGGCCGGGCGCGTCCTCGCAGGCGGCGTGGTACACAAACAGCCTTGGCAGGTAAAAAATGCCCGCGAACCAGCACACCATGGAGATGAGGTGGAGGGCTTTGACCCAAAGCATGGTTTAACTCCGTCGGTAATGGTAATAGCTCTCGATGTCGGATTTCAGCACGATGCCGTACACCCGCTGAATCATCGGAGCGACGTGGCGCTGCACATAAAGCGCTTCTACGTTGGTCTTGTCAAATTCGTCCAATGCTTCCTCCAGCGTGGCCTGGTACTGCACCGCTGCAATGTCCCGCCGGTTGGCTGGAATGTCCATCAAATCAAGCTGTTCCTGTAGCTCGGCGTCTTCCCCGGTGGCTGACGGGTCGGCATCCTCAAGGTAGCGGGCGAGATCAACCGCCGGCATCAGTGCGGTCGGCCCACTGCTGCCCTCGACGACCAGCCACTTGGGTTCGGACTTGAGGATTTTTCGTGCTTCGTTGATGCTCAGATGGCGCTCGGTGCGCAGAATACTCCGATCCATAATGGCACCCACGGATACCCGCCGCAGTGCCTGGATGATGGGGGAGTTCTGGTAGCTCAGGCCCTGGCTTTTCAGGATCGTCAGAAACAGTGACTTCTTGCCGAACACTTCGCTGGTGACCAGGCTGGCGGTGGTAATGATCAGCATGCCCGGCAGCATGATGTTCGGGTTTCGTGTCAGCTCCATCAGGGCCATCAGCGCGGCGAGGGGCGCTTGCAACACCGCGCCCATCATAGCACCCATGCCGAGCATGGCATAAAAGCCCACGGAGGAAGCCGTGTCTGGCGCAATCTGTGCGCCAATCAGCCCCATGGCACCGCCCAGGGTCGCGCCCATGAAGATGGTCGGACCGATTACGCCGCTGGGCATGCCCAGACCGATGGTTAAAGCTGTGATGATGAGCTTGGCAATACCGGCGCCCAGCAATAACCAGAACGCCAGGTGACCGTTAATGGCCATATCTACGGTGTCGTAGCCGATGCCCATGACTTCCGGCACCACAATGGCAAACGGCACCATCAGCAATCCGCACACCGCAATTCGCAACAGAACCGGGCGGTGGTGATAGCGGCCCATGGTATCCACCAGCTGAATGAAGATGGCGGCAGCGACGCCGATGATGACTGCAATGGCCAGAATCCAGGGAATCTCGACCAGTGAGTTCATGGTCAGTGCTGGTACGCTGAAGGCCGGCTCCGCCCCATACATGGCCTGCGTAACGATGGCCGCGCTCACGGCAGCAAGAATGATCGGGGTGAAACCGGCAATGGTGTATTCCATCATCACCACTTCCATGGCAAAAATCACGCCGGAGATAGGGGTATTGAAGGATGCGGAAATGGCCGCCGCACAACCACAGGCCACCAGTGTGCGGATGCTGTTGTTGGGTAACCTCATCCATTGCCCCATCAGGCTGGAGAACGCCGCGCCCAGGTGCACAGCCGGTCCTTCACGGCCGGCCGATTGTCCGGTCACCACCGTAGCCACGCCGGTGGCGAATTGCACGACGGCGCTGCGAACCGAAATATAGCCCTGGTGATAGTTAAGGCGTTCCATAACGTGGACAATCCCTACCTTGCGGTCGTGGGTCGCCAGCCGGTGCAGAAACAGGCCGAGGGTAAGCGCGCCGGCCAATGGCAGCAGGCCGCGGGTGAGGATGTCCAATTGCTCGAACGACTCGGAGCCATCGCCGGGCAGAAAATACTCGAGGGGCCACTCGATGGCCAGGCGAAAAACCAGGATGACGCCGCCGGTGATCAGTCCGGACAGCAATCCCAGCACGGCCAGCTGGGGCAGGGCGTCCACGCCGGAGAGCCTGCGACGGAAGACGGGAATCAGGTTCTCTGTGATCTGGTGCCAGAGGTTGCGCATGGGCGCCGGAGTTCCGGTAGTGGATGGATCGGGTGTTATTGTAATGCTCGCCTGCCCGGCTGCAATAAGTCCTTGGTTTATCATGTTAGACTAGCAGGTCAGACTTGACTCGATTTTACACAAACCGATGCCAGCGGGAGTGACAGGTGATAAAAGTAGGCATAGTGGGCGGAACCGGCTACACCGGTGTGGAGCTACTCAGAATTCTGGCGGTTCACCCCGAGGTGAAAGTGAGCTGCATTACATCCCGCTCCGAGGCAGGCATGCCGGTTGCGGAGATGTATCCGAACCTCCGCGGTCACTACGATCTGGCATTCTCTGAGCCGGATGCCGACACGCTGGCGGCCTGTGACCTGGTGTTTTTTGCCACGCCCCATGGCGTTGCCATGCGCATGATTCCCGGGTTGATGGCGGCGGGTACCCGGGTGGTGGATCTGTCCGCTGACTTCCGTCTGCGGGATCTGGATGTCTGGGCGGACTGGTACGGTATGGCGCACGAAAGCCCGGACTGGGCCGCTGAGGCGGTCTACGGTTTGCCGGAAGTGGTGCGTGATCAGGTGCGCACGGCGCAACTGGTGGCAAACCCCGGGTGTTATCCGACCGCCGTTCAGCTGGGGTTCCTGCCCCTGCTGGAAAAGGACCTGGTGGACCCATTGCGCCTGATTGCCGATGCCAAATCCGGTGCTAGCGGCGCCGGCCGTCAGGGCAAGATTGGCATGCTGCACGGAGAGATTGGCGAGAGCTTCAAGGCCTATGGTGCTTCCGGTCATCGGCATCTTCCTGAAATTCGCCAGGGCCTGACTCAGGCAGCAGGTGGACCCGTGGGCATTACCTTTGTGCCCCATCTGATTCCGATGATTCGCGGTATTGAGGCAACGCTTTACGCTGAGCTGCGCAACCCGGCGGATTTTGACCGGCTGCAGGGATTGTATGAGGATCGCTTCCGCGACGAGCCGTTTGTGGATGTCATGCCCTTTGGCAGTCACCCGGAAACACGGAGCGTGCGCGGGGCGAACCACTGTCGTATGGCGCTGCACCGCCAGGAAAACAGCAATGTGGTGATTATTTCCTCCGTCATCGACAATCTGGTGAAGGGGGCTGCAGGGCAAGCGGTGCAGAACATGAACATCATGTTCGGTCTGGACGAAACTCTCGGGCTGAACGCGCCCGCTCTGCTGCCATAGGATCTTCCGGTGAGTGCACAGAAAAAACCAGCGGAAGAATATGTTGTTATCCGCCACCGCCCGGGCTATCGGCTCAGGCGTTCGCTGATCCTGCTGGCATTCTCAGTGGCTGCAGCGGTGGGTGGTTATGCCACAGGTCTGGCCCAGGGGGGATTCCGCTTTTCATCGGTAGAGGACTCGCGGGACCAGTTGGAGCAGCAGGTCGACGAGCTGCGGGATAAATACCGCACTGCCTCTCAGCAGCTTACCAATCTCGACCGCGGGCGCACCATTGATCAGCAGGCATTGAACCAGGCCCGGCGATCCATTGTGAATCTGGAAACGCAGATCGCCTCGTTAAAGGCAGATCTGACGTTCTACAAGAACATCATGGCGCCCTCTGAAACCAGCAAGGGGCTGCAGGTGGACCGGCTTTCACTCCAGCAGGATCGCCAGGGGGATGGTTATAATTTCAAATTGGTGCTGACGCAGGTTGGCAACAACAAGAGTTATGTATCGGGTGTTGTTGCGGTCAATGTGATCGGCACTCGCAATGATGAGAAAGAGGTGATCGCGCTGCGGGACCTCTCGGACGATATCGACGATCTCGGTGTGAATTTCCGCTTCCGCTACTTTCAGGACATCGAGGGCCTGCTGACAGTGCCTTCGGATTTTACGCCCGAGGAAGTGCAGATCGTGGCCAAGTCGCAGGGGCAGAAATCGGCCCAGGCGGAACGTACGTTTGATTGGAAAGACCTAACGGAGAACTGACATGCTCGGAAAGAAAAAGCAGAAGCCGCGCCGCCCCACCGGGCACTTTGACACCCTGGTTTCCTCACGCACTACTGTTGAGGGGGATGTGCACTTTTCCGGTGGCCTTCATGTCGATGGCCGGGTTCGGGGCAAGGTGGTTGCGGAAGAGGGCAGCGATGCGGTGCTGCGTGTGTCTGAGGTGGGTGAGATTGCCGGCGACATCGTTGCGCCCCACGTGATCATCAATGGCACCGTGCACGGTGATGTCTATGCCTCTGCCCATCTGGAGCTGGCGGAGAAAGCCTCCATCAACGGAAACGTATATTACAACCTGATCGAAATGGCGATGGGCGCCTCGGTTAACGGTAATCTGGTTCACCAACGTGAACCCGTCGGGCTGTTGACCAAGGACACCCGAAAGGAACCGTCAATGCGCGATTCCGTGGCGGCGGAAGAGACCGACCCGGTCACCGGTGCGGAATAGTTGATTGTTTTAGTCAGGAATACCATAATCGTTGGCATAACACCTGTATTAACCCGGAGGCGGACTTGAGTGTAGTTCAGCAGCAGATGGCCATACCGCTGTTCCTAAGCGACAGCGCGGTAACGAAAGTGCGTGAATTGATTGAGGAAGAGGGCAATTCTGATCTCAAGCTGCGTGTTTTTGTGACTGGCGGCGGCTGTTCCGGGTTCCAGTACGGCTTTTCCTTCGATGACAGCCAGGATGAAGAAGATACCGCCATCGAAAAAGAGGGTGTCACACTTCTGGTTGATCCGATGAGTTATCAATACCTGGTGGGAGCGACGGTCGAATACACCGAAGGGCTTCAGGGTTCCCAGTTCGTGGTGAAAAATCCGAACGCCAGCTCCACCTGTGGCTGCGGCAGTTCGTTCTCCATCTGATCAACGGAAATAGACCGCACCCAGAATCCGCTCCCCGGATGCACCGGTAACCTCAGGCAGGTTGCCGGAGCGCCTTTCCAGCGTCTGTTTCGCCAGCCAGGCAAAGGCGACCGGTTCGACCCATTGCGGATCGAGACCCAGATCTGCTGTTGATGACAGTGTCAGCGGGCTGCAAGTTCGCCGCAGTTCTCGCATCAGGAAGCTGTTTCGCGTGCCCCCGCCGCAGGCAAAGATCGTCATCTCCGGTGATTGCGGCAGCTGACGGGCAATGGACACCACGGTCAGCTCCAGCAACGTCCGCTGAACATCCTCTGCGGAGACCTCAGGATGGCGGTGCGCCAGAGTTTTGGCCCACTCCAGATTGAATTTTTCCTTGCCGGTGCTTTTCGGTGCGGGGCGGGAGAAATAACCGTCCGACAGCATGTCCCCCAACAGTTCCTGGTGAACGATACCCTCCTGCGCCCAATGACCATCGTCATCGAAAGGTCGCCCTGTGTGCAGTTGGCACCAGGCATCCATCAGCGCGTTGGCCGGGCCGGTGTCGAAGCCGATGACGCGGTCATGGGAGTTTCCGGGCAGCCAGCTGATGTTGGCGATACCGCCGAGATTCAGAATGCAGCGGTCTTCCGTGTCCGAGCCAAAGAAGGCCCTGTGGAATGCAGGCACCAGTGGCGCGCCCTGCCCACCTGCCGCCATGTCACGACGGCGAAAATCTGCCACCGTGGTAATGCCCGTGCGTTCAGCGATCAGGTTGGGGTCGCCAATCTGCATCGAGAAGGGTGCGGTGCCGAGGGGCTGATGACGAATGGTCTGGCCGTGGCTGCCAATCGCCACCACGTCGGTTGACGCTACGCCGGCTTTTTCGATGGCTTTACGGGCGGTCTGGGCGAACAGGTCGCCGACGTTGTGGTCCAGTTCCCCGATATCGTCGGGCGTGCCATGATTCTGGGACAACTGAATCAGGCGTTGGCGCAGGGCGTCGGGATAGGGGGTGCTGTGAGTGGCGTGAATCCGGGTGCGGTTGTCGGAGAAAGACACCAGCACGGCATCAATGCCATCCATGCTGGTGCCCGACATCAGTCCAAGCCACATTGCCATGAAGTCAGTCTTCGCGGGCGAGAGCGAGTTGCTGGGTGCCGTCGCGATAGACCTCGAACTGGGCAACCTGCTGTTCAGCAAACTGGCGAAAACGGACGATTTCGGATTTCGGCACGGGCGTCGCGTCCGGCAAATCCACGGTCCGCGAATTGCGCGCCACGCCGTTCACGTGGAACTCATAGTGCAGGTGCGGCCCGGTGACCATGCCGGATGAACCTACGTAGCCGATGGTTTCACCCTGTTTCACCCGTGTGCCATTCTTGATCCCTTTGCCGAGCCGGCTCATGTGCGCATAGAGCGTAGTGATGTTGTCACCATGGGAAAGGATGACGGTGCGGCCATAGCCGCCTTTCCACCCGGCAAAATGAACGCGCCCGTGACCGGCAGCCTTGATCGGTGTGCCCGGAGGTGCCGCGTAGTCGGTGCCTTCATGGGGGCGAACCACATCCAGAACCGGGTGCCGACGCTGCTTGTTGAACGGTGATGACACTCGCGCATTGATGGGGGTGCGCAGGAAAGCCTTGCGCATACTGCCGCCATCTGGCGCGAAATAGTCGCTGTCACCATTGCTGTCGGTGTACAGCAGCGCAATGTTTTCTTTGCCCCGGTTTACAAAACGGGCAGACAGAATGCGTCCGGTGTCGAACATCTCCCCATCGAGGTAAAGCTCTTCGTAAATAACTTCGAACTGGTCACCCTTGCGAACGTCGTAAACGAAGTCGATGTCCCAACCGAAAATGCCTGCCAGTTCCATGGCCAATCGATCGCTCATGCCGGCCTCGCGAGCGGCCACATAAAGAGAGCCGTCAATGATGGCGGTGGCAAAGGCCGGGCGCGCTTCCGGCTCTCTGACGACGGTTTCACCCTCGAAGCCGTTCTCTGTTCTGGCGATTTTCAGGCTTTCGAGCAGGCTGCGCTTGAGCTCGATGGCTTGCAGGTTGCCCTCACTATCGGTGGCGAAGGCAATGGTCTCGCCCGCATACAGGCGCTGAAGCTTGTTCGCTTCGCCCTTGCCATGAATGACCTTGAGCATGATGCCGTCATCGAATCCGGCATCCCGGAACAGGGATGACAAGGTATTCCCGGACTTGATCTTGTGCTCCTGCCATTGCAGAGCCGGCGTGGTGTCCTCGGCTACATCAACACTGGCAGTTTCATTTTGCGCAGCGACCGGCGAGTGCTCGTCGTTAGCGTTCGCAACGCCGGCGTCGGGCTCTGCGGGCGCGCGGGTGTCTCTGGGCGAGGCTTGCTGGACGCCATTGCCATTCAGATCCAGGGAATAGGACATCCGCTTGGCCTCGACCTCGGAGCTCGGGCTCATGAGAATGGCGGCGGTCACAACCACGGTCGCAGCAGCGGCGATGGTGATATGTGTTTTGGGAAGCGTTTTCAGCACGTGTGATACCCGTTTTAATCGGCATTCCGGTAGGTTGAACTACCTAATTAAAGCTGTTATTCAAGTATAGTCCAACAGATTACCGTATAAAAAGCGTGCGTGACAGCGTGAAACATTACAGTTGCCGCGTCACCCGCCGGATTTCTGGTGACGTCATTGCTATAATACGTCGCCCTTGATGCTCGGCATTGTACAAAAACTGAGCGCCTCTAATGTATCAAGGCTTCAGGTAACTCACAGATTTCTTTTGTTGAAGTCTGTAACTGTCAGAATCTTTTTAGATAAACCTAGGGACGAGTAGTTCATGGCATCTATCGATGAGGCGTTGGCCATAATCAAGCGTGGCGTTGACGAGTTGATTCCGGAAGACGACCTGGTGGCAAAGTTGGAGGAAGGACGTCCCCTCCGGATCAAGGCCGGTTTCGATCCCACGGCGCCGGATCTTCACCTCGGGCACACGGTTCTTATCAACAAGCTGCGGCAATTTCAGGATCTGGGTCACGAGGTCATCTTCCTTATTGGTGACTTCACCGGAATGATTGGTGATCCCACCGGCAAGAGCGCAACTCGTCCCCCGCTGACCGAGCAGCAGGTCGCCGATAACGCGGTCAGCTATAAAGAGCAGGTCTTCAAGATTCTGGATCCCGCCAAGACCCGGGTGGTTTTCAATTCCGAGTGGATGAGCAAAATGACCGCCGCCGATATGATTCGCCTGGCCGGTCAGTACACGGTGGCGCGAATGCTGGAGCGGGATGATTTCACCAAGCGTTACCGGGCAGAACAATCCATTGCGATTCACGAGTTCCTTTATCCGCTGGTGCAAGGTTACGACTCTGTTGCGTTGGAGGCAGATGTGGAGCTCGGGGGTACTGACCAGAAGTTCAATCTGTTGATGGGTCGGATTCTGCAGAAGCATTACGGTCAGGCGCCGCAGGCAATCCTTACCATGCCTATCCTTGAGGGTCTGGACGGTGTCCAGAAGATGTCCAAGTCGCTGGGTAATTACGTGGGGGTAAACGATGCTCCCGGCGAGATGTACACCAAGCTGCTGTCCATGCCGGATCAATTGTTGTGGCGCTACTTCGAGTTGCTAAGCTTCCGTCCTCTTGAAGAAGTCAGCGAGTTCCGTCAGCAGGTGGAGGCGGGGGCCAATCCCCAGGACTTCAAGAAACTGCTGGCCGAGGAAATCATCACGCGCTTCCACGATGCCGACGCGGCGAAGTCTGCGCACAAGTCTGCCGGCAATCGTGTTGCCCTTGGTGAGATTCCTGAAAACGTGCCGGTGGTGGAAGTATCCCTTGAGGGTCAGCCGGAGATTCCCATGGCGGCTGTGCTTCGCCTGGCCGGTCTGGTCAAGAATGGTGCTGCCGCCCGGGATGTGCTCGGCCGGGGTGCTGTATTTGTGGATGGTCAGCAGTTCGAGGGCGAGCGCGCCTTTGTTGAGGGTGATGACTGCGTCATTCAGGCCGGAAAGAAGAAGATTGCCCGAGTGTTGGTTACTGCGTGACCGATCTCGGGCGAATTTGACGATTTTCGGAAATGGTCGTTGACACCTTCGGGCAGGTCTGTAGAATGCGCATCTCCTTCGAGGGGCAAGCCGATTAGGCGGCTCCGGATTCGGGGGTCAACTGTTTGAAAGTATTGAAGAAAACGAGTTTTGAAATTCTTCAGATAAACGGTTGACAAGGCGGCGGAACGATGTAG